>JBBATJ010000006.1:0-193944 GCA_040398785.1 Cypionkella sp.
CTTGCGGCGCCAGAACCTAAATCTGGTGCGTCTGCCAATTTCGCCATACCCGCGTCACATCAAGACAGGCTTCGGCAAAGGCCAAAGCGCACCCTGAATTCCGCGTCCTTCTAACAAAGCATTGTCAGGGAAGCGAGAGGAAAAGTGACAGTTTTTTATACCTTGTGAAATTGCCCCAAGAATGGTCCCAAAAGGCACAGGGTGAATCTGGCAAAGACTCTGGCATAAGTTTTCATGTCGCCTAAAAATAGTGCGTATTGCATTAATTTTAGGCGCTAACTGCAAATTTGATCGGCATATCTGTGCGCCGCGCGGCGGCTGAATTGTAACTTTCTAGGCGAAGTGGTCAACAGAAGGGGCAAACAAGGAGCCGTTCCATGAAGAAAATCGAGGCGATCATCAAGCCGTTCAAGCTGGATGAAGTCAAAGAGGCCCTGCAAGAAGCGGGCATTCAGGGCCTGTCGGTCACCGAAGTCAAAGGGTTTGGCCGCCAAAAAGGCCATACCGAACTGTATCGCGGGGCTGAATATGTCGTGGATTTCCTGCCCAAGGTAAAGATTGAGGTCATTTTGACCGATGACATGGTTGACGCCGCCATTGCGGCCATTATCAGTGCCGCACGCACCGACAAAATCGGGGACGGCAAGATTTTCGTCTATCCTGTCGAACAAGCCATCCGCATCCGCACGGGCGAAACCGGTGATGATGCTGTCTAATTGATCGCGCAAGCGATCAAAACACCCTGAAAGCAAATGCTTTTTTAACGAAACCCCTACCTGAAAGGCAGCATGATGAGCGCGATTGCAAAAGCTCTGAAACTGATCAAAGACGAAGAGGTCGAATATGTCGACATTCGTTTCACCGATCCAAAAGGCAAACTTCAGCACGTAACGCTGGTGTCTGACCTTGTGGACGAAGATTTCTTTACCGAAGGCTTTATGTTCGACGGCTCGTCGATCGCAGGTTGGAAGTCAATCGATCAGTCCGACATGAAACTGATCCCTGATGCGACTTCGGTCTATATGGACCCCTTCTATGCGGAAAAGACCCTGTGCGTGCATTGCAACGTGGTCGAACCCGACACGAATGAGGCCTATGATCGTTGCCCGCGTCAAATCGCGACCAAAGCCGAAGCCTATCTGAAATCGTCTGGCGTCGGCGACACCGCCTATTTCGGCCCCGAAGCTGAGTTTTTCATCTTTGACGACGTGCGCTATTCGGTTACGCCGCAAAAGGTATCCTATCAAATCGACGCCGAAGCGGCTGCATGGAACACCGATGCCGCCACCGAAGGCGGCAATTACGGACACCGCGCGGGTCACAAGGGCGGCTATTTCCCCGTGAACCCCGTCGATGAGGCCCAAGATCTGCGCGGCGAAATGCTGTCGACGATGAAGCGGATCGGCATCAAAGTTGATAAACACCACCACGAGGTTGCGACCTGCCAACACGAACTGGGGATGATTTTTGGCGGTCTGGTCGAACAGGCCGACAATATCCAGAAATACAAATACGTGATCCACAACGTGGCCCACGCCTATGGCAAGACCGTCACCTTTATGCCCAAACCCATGAAGGGCGACAACGGCAGCGGTATGCACGTCAATATGTCGATCTGGAAAGACGGCAAGCCGTTGTTTGCAGGCGATAAATACGCGGATCTTTCCCAAGAGGCGCTGTATTTCATCGGCGGCATTCTGAAACACGCCAAGGCGCTGAACGCGCTGACCAACCCATCGACCAACAGCTATAAGCGTCTGATCCCTGGGTTCGAGGCCCCCGTTCTGCGGGCATATTCCGCGCGCAACCGCTCTGGCTGCGTTCGTATTCCGTGGACCGAATCGCCCAAGGCAAAACGGGTCGAGGCACGTTTTCCCGATCCAGCGGCCAACCCCTATTTGGCCTTTGCCGCCCTGCTGATGGCAGGTCTGGACGGGATCAAGAACAAGATCGATCCAGGCCCCGCGTCGGACAAAGACCTGTACGATCTGCCACCCGAAGAATTGGCAGCAATCCCAACTGTTTGCGGTTCCTTGCGCGAAGCATTGGAATCATTGTCGGCAGATATGGATTTCTTGTTGGCAGGTGACGTGTTTACCAAGGGCCAACTCGAGGCCTATATGGATCTGAAATGGCAAGAGGTTTATGCCTACGAGCATACGCCACACCCCATTGAATATCAGATGTATTATTCCTGCTAATCTGGTAATCAAAAGGGCGCCTCACTGGGCGCCCTTTTTCTTTGGGGGTCATCATGCCGTTCGGATTAACCTATGCCGCCTTTGTCGCGGGAATCGGCCTGTCGATGGTCTTTGGTCCCGTCGATTCGACCGCCCCCCAGTCCAGTCGCGCCCTGTCCTTGGGGACAGTGACGACCTCTGCAACCCTTGGCGACGAAAACTTTGTCACCTTTACCCAAATCAACGATCAGGTGGTCTGGAAACGTTTCAATCCGATCTATGCGGTTGGCCTTTCGGATCAAGGGACTGCTTTTATCTCGGCGGGGCTTGGGCGGCGCTTGGATGTCTTTGGGATCAAAGTCATGCCCTTTACAGGCCCAGCCTTGTATTTTGACAACAATAACAACGATGTCATCCAATTCCGCACAGGGTTTGAGATTGGCCAAAACCTGACCGATACCCTGTCCCTGACGGGTGGATATTACCACATCTCTAACGGTCAGGCGAATGCGCCGTCAGCCGATATTGATGTGGCGCATCTGGGCCTAAGGATGCAGTTTTAGGACATTTGTCAAAAACGCGGTCAACGGTCCCACCACCCCTGCTGCATTGAACTCTGACGTGCCATGCCCCGCGCCCGTCACCAGCGCAAAATCCACAGCCGCCTTGGGGTCAGTTTGCGCCCAAGCCTTTGCCAATCGCTCAGATTGTGTATGTGCCACCAGATCATCCTTATCCCCATGACGAATCATAATTGGCGGCAAGGAAATCTGCAATTTTTCCAACCGCCCCACAGGCCCCGCCGCCCGCGCGGCGGCAGGGTCCAAGGTCACATCAAACCCCAACAATTGCGATTCGGGACTGGCGATATCATTCGTGGCGCCCATCGCCGCCACCATCCCCAAAGCCGCCATATCCGAATCCATCGTCGAAAAATCCATCGGCCCAAAGAAATCGACAGCCCCAAGCACAGGCTGTCCCGCCTCACTCAGCGAAATCGCGGTGCTCACGGCCAAGAATCCCCCCGCCGACTGCCCCCACAGCGCCATACGCGCAGGGTCCAACCCATAATCCGCGCCGTGCGCGCGCAAAAACGCCACCGCCGCCAGACAATCTTGGCCTTGGGCGGGCCAGATATCGGTGCTGGAATAGCGGTAGTTGATTTTGACAATCGCAATTCCCACCGCCAGCACTTCGCTTTGCAACGGGGTGCTGGATTTATCCCCCATCTTGAACGCACCGCCATGAATTTCCATCACAAAAGGATGCGGCCCCGCGCCCTCGGGCAGGTAAATATCCAAGACATTGCGCGCATTTTCGCCATAGGCCAAATCCGCAAAATTTGGTGTCACTTTTGTCATTCGCTGCCATCCATAATAGCCCAGCCCCAAAATAGCCGCAGCCATACCCCATAATCCACGCCGTGAAATGTGCATATCAGCCTCCTATGATAGCCTTTAACGCCGCCGTCTTAATGTTCCGTCGATTGAAATAATGCCGCCCGCGCAGAATCGTCCAAATCCGCAATTCGCATCAAATAGGTGTGGATTGAAAATACCACCGCACGGGTCTTGGGCAGGCGGATCAGGCATTGCCGCTCTGCCCGCAGATAGGGGCGCGCGTCGCTGGGCGGGCGCGGATCATTTTCCAGACGTGGATGGTGCAATTCTGCCGTGCCATAAGTCATATAATTCATCCGCCAAAGCCCCTGTTCTGGGCGCAGACCCGAAAACATCCGATGCACTCGTTTGCCGATGTCATCGCTATAATTGGGGACAGGCCTATGGATCGCCATCATCGGACGCCCGATCTTTTGGGCAAGGGTCCAACTGGCAGGAAAGCACAAAATCGCCCCCGTCAGGCAATATTCGGCGCCATCATCTTGAAGGATACAGATATCTTCCTGAACCAATCGCCCCAAAGTAACCAGTGGATTATCCCAGTCAATCGCCACCTTAACCCCATCGGGCCGCGTCACCAAAGGCCCCGCATAGCCCAGACGCGCCAAACCCATTTCCAGCACTTCCCTTGCGGCATCCTTTGCTTGGGGCAGGATCGCATAGACTGCCGCGTCGCGAATTAACTGATCCCGCAGCGCCATCTGATCGGCGTAAACCTCATCTTGCCGCAGCCAATCTCCCGCCTGCAACGGCAGGATCCCCGGCAGTCGGTTTAGCCGTGGATCCATCCACGGAATATGCGGCAGGCTGTTTTGAAAAATCATCCGATGTCCTAAAGTTCAATTCCCGCCGCCAAGGCCCGCAGATTCGCCGCGCGCGCGGTGGGGATTTTGTCAATCTCAACTCCTGTGAACAGATGCAGCGTGTCCAGATCGAAATCTTGGACGGCGTGATCGCTGACCCATCCCCCCAACGCCAAATAACTGCGCAACAAAGGCGGCATTTGGCGCAGACCCAGCGCCGTGGCCTGTCCCGCATAGCCGACCGCATGGGGTGATTTACGCCCGATATGATGTGGCGCTATATGATCCTTTAGCACCCCAAGCGCGGGTTGATGTGCCGCAATCTGTGCGCCATGAAACGACGCACAGCCGAACAACAACCCCGCGCGGTGCTGATCCACCAGCCGCGTCATCGCCGCAAAGGCCAACCGCAATACATCCGCGCTGGCCCCCTCGATCATACAAAATCGCCCCAACTCGACCGAAACAGGCGCAATCCGCGCCACTTGCGTCACATCATAAAACTGCGCGGAATAGCTGTCCAAAACCGCGGTCACCGATTGGCACAGCGTCAAGCGAAAGCAGCACGCGATAGGCCCAGCGTCCTGCCCAATCATCACCAACATCGCGCCTGCGTCAAATCGATCTGCGCCCACGCCAAACCGCGCAAATCGCAAATCCATCACCGCCGCCATATCCTGAGATGTGCGGGCCAGACGCACGCAAAGTTTATCCCCCAACACTCGATCCGATCTGTTATCTATTGGACATGACGGACATTCGCCCTATTCTACTTACTTATTCTAAGTCAGAAAGGCGATATAATCTTGGTCAAAATCACCAAAACCGATGCAGAATGGCGCAGCACCCTGTCCGATCTGGCGTATAAAGTCACCCGAGACCACGGCACAGAACGCGCCTTTACCCATGATAACTTTCCAAAACAAGACGGTATATTTCACTGTATTTGTTGCGATGCACCCTTGTTTTCCAGCGATACTAAGTTTGATTCAGGCACAGGTTGGCCCAGCTTTTATGCGCCGCATGATCCTGAAATGGTTGGCGAGCAAGAAGACAACAGTTGGTTTTCGCGCCGCACCGAAGTGCATTGCAATGCCTGTGCCGCGCATTTAGGCCACGTGTTTCCAGATGGTCCCGCGCCGACAGGTCTGCGCTATTGCATCAATGGGGTCGCGCTTAAGTTTATGCCCGATTAGTTCGGGATCAACTGATTGGTGCTGATACCGCCGATATTGCCAAACAGCTGGCGCAGGAACCCTGCGCTGGCGACATTATCCTTGGTGATCCGCCGCGTCAGAGCCACAACTTGGCCTTTTTCCAGCCCGAAGCGTTCGACATTTGCCACAAAACCCTTGTCATCAAAGGTGATTGCCACAACTTGGCGGTCCACTTCGCTAAGGGCTGCCGCCCCGCGCTGCCGCCAAGTGCTTTGCACATAAAACCAACCAACATCGTTCAACAGACCCGCCGTAGAGGGCCGACCAATCAGGGCGGCAACCGTATCGCGCGTGTCTTTGCCAACTGTGATCCGTTCTAAATCCTGGGTTTCGGGCACATACCCATGCCGCGTCATCGTGGGCGTGCACGCCAACAGCAGGCCAATCAGCGCCGCCATCAACAGCCGTGGTCCGATTGCGTTATGCTGTGCCATATTCATCCCCAAAACCCGCCCCCCAAATCCACCTTGCCCAAACAGGGCAAACCGAATATCGCCAAGGTCCTGCCTTGGGCTTATACAAGGACGTGAATAAGTTCAAGAATGATCGCGCCCGTGGCGGATCGGAAAGGGTTTAGATGACCGATATGGCCGAATTTCCCAAGCTGATGGCACGTATGGGCCAAGTCAGCGGTAAAAAACCCCTGCATTTCAACTTTGCCCCCGACAGTGCCGCCCGCGCCCAAATCGCAGCCGCCTTGAATTTGCTGGAGTTGCCAGAGTTCACCTTTAAAGGCAGTCTTATCCCCGAAAGCCGTGGGGATGTCGCACTGTCGGCGCAATTGACCGCCTTGGTGGTGCAGCCCTGCGCGCTGACCCTTGCGCCTGTGCACACGCGGATCAAAGATCAGGCCGCGCGCCGCTATGTCCGCGACTATATCGAGCCCGAGGCCGACGAGATGGAAATCGGTCCCGAGGATGTCGAACCCCTGCCCGAAGATATTGATTTGGCGGCCATCGCAATTGAGGCGCTGACCCTTGCCCTGCCGCTGTATCCGCGCGCCAAAGGGGCAGAGTTATCTGTGGCCGTTTTTGCCCCCCCCGGTGTCGCCCCCCTAAAAGACGCCGATCTGCGCCCCTTTGCGGGTTTGGCCGCGCTGAAACAGGCGATGGACGCGCCGAAATCCGATGAAAACTGACATCTTCGGCGATCGTGTCAAATAGGGCTTGCGTCTGGCAGAAATCAGACTATGTTCCGCGCTTCATTCAGGGGGTTTTTTGGCAGTAGTTTTTGCCTGAAAATAAACTGAAAAATTGTTGAAAATCAGGGGCATGACCCCACACTCCAGAGGTCAAAATAAATGGCTGTCCCACAGAACCGCGTCACCAGCTCTAAGCGGAATATGCGTCGTGCGCATGATGCACTTGTTGCTGGAAACCCCCAAGATTGCACCAACTGCGGCGAATTAAAGCGTCCGCACCATGTTTGCCCTTCGTGTGGTCATTATGACGCGCGCGAAGTCGTCGCGACCAAAGCGGTCGAAATGGACGAGGACGCGGCGTAAGCCGCGCCTAATCTATGACGTCGCAGACCGCACATTTGATTGGCTTCGACCGATTTGTGATATCTGTAGACGCTATGGGCGGTGACAAAGGGCCTGCGACAGTTGTCGCGGGCCTTGTCATTTCTGCCGCCGATCATCCCGATGCCGATTTCATTTTGCACGGCGATCGTGCGATCTTGGCCCCACTTTTGGCCAAAAATCCCAGCCTAAAAACCCGCGTTACCCTGCGCCACGCCGACCGCGCCGTTGCGATGACGGACAAACCATCCGCGGTGATGCGCACGGGATCGGATACGTCGATGTGGGGTGCCGTGACATCTGTGCGTGAAGCCGAGGCAGCGGCAGTTGTGTCTTGCGGCAATACGGGTGCGTTGATGGCAATTTCTATGCTGCGTTTGCGCAAAATGGCGGGGGTGAACCGCCCTGCGATTGCCTGTCTGTGGCCCAGCCGTAATCCTGCAGGGTTTAACATCATGCTGGATGTGGGCGCCGATATCCGCGCCGATTCGGCCGATCTTTTACAATTTGCCACGATGGGTGCTGCCTATGCGCGGGTGGAATTGAAACTGCACCTGCCCCGCGTTGGCTTGCTGAATGTCGGCACCGAAGAACACAAGGGTCGCGCCGAACTGCACGAAGCCCATGAAAAGATTTCTCAAAATGCGGCGGGCAATTTCCAATATGTGGGCTTTGTCGAAGGCGGCGATATCCCGTCCGACCGCGTCGATGTGATTGTGACCGATGGTTTTACCGGCAATATCGCGCTGAAAACAGGCGAAGGCACGGCAAAGCTGATTGGCGACATCATGCGTCAAAGCTTTTCGGCGACGTTTCTGTCGAAAATCTCTGCCCTGTTTGCGATGCGCGCCTTGGGGCGTTTGCAACGCCGCATTGATCCGCGCCGCGTCAATGGCGGGGTGTTTTTGGGCTTGAACGGCACCGTGGTCAAATCGCACGGATCGTCGGATGCGACGGGCGTTTCGGCGGCCATTGGTTTGGCCTGTCAGTTGACCCGCGAAGGATTTCTGGCGCGGCTTGCCGAACGGGTTGCATCCAGTGGCGCGGGCGGGCAGGATGCCGCCGTGGGGGAATCTTGATGACATTACGCGCGGTTGTCCAAGGCGTCGGGCATTATTTGCCTGCACGCGTCGTAGAAAATGCTGATCTGGAAACGCTGGTTGATACTACGGATGAATGGATCAAATCGCGGTCTGGCATTGAACGGCGTCACTATGCCGCCAAGGGTGAGACAACCTCTGATCTGGGAGCAAAGGCTGCTCTGGCAGCTCTTCAACACGCAGGCATGACTGCGAATGATCTGGATGCGATCATTCTGGCCACCTCAACCGCTGATCTGACGTTTCCCTCTGCGGCGTCGATGATTCAGGCGAAAATTGGCATGACGCAGGGCTTTGCCTTTGATGTGCAGGCGGTTTGTGCTGGCTTTGTCTATGCCCTTTCGACCGCCCAAGGGATGATTCTGTCAGGTCAGGCGAAAACCGTGATGGTGATCGGCGCGGAAACCTTTTCGCATTTGATGGATTGGTCCGATCGCGGCACCTGTGTTTTGTTTGGTGATGGGGCCGGAGCGCTGATTTTGCAGGCGCAAACGGGAACTGGCGACACCACCGATCGCGGCATTCTGTCCACCGATCTGCATTCCGACGGCCAATTCAAAGATCTGCTTTATGTTGATGGGGGTGTGTCCACAGGCCAGACGGGCCATCTGCGCATGATCGGCAAAGAGGTGTTTCGCCACGCTGTGGAAAAACTGGCCGAAACCGCCCATGCGGCGCTGGAAAAAATTGGTTTGGACGGCGGCGATGTCGATTGGATTGTGCCGCATCAGGCCAATATCCGCATCATTGAGGGCACGGCGAAACGGATGCAGGTGCCAATGGACCGCGTCGTGGTGACGGTGCAAGATCACGGCAACACCTCTGCCGCGTCGATTCCCCTTGCCCTGTCGGTTGGTGTGGCGCGTGGGCAGATCAAACAGGGCGATTTGATCGTGACCGAGGCGATTGGCGGCGGTCTGGCATGGGGCGCAGTGGTTTTGCGCTGGTAATTTGACATATTTCAAGGATTCCGTGGGCTTCTGGGGTGCAGCTGTGTTGACACATGGCCCTTCCATGCGCAAACTCGTGCAAAATTGGGGGGATGCAATGAGCGAGACAACCTTGACGCGTATGGACCTCAGCGAAGCGGTGTTTCGCGAAGTGGGTCTTAGCCGCAACGAATCGGCCGATCTTGTTGAGGCTGTTTTGAAACATATGTCTGATTCGTTGGCGGCGGGCGACACAGTGAAAATTTCGTCCTTTGGCACGTTTTCTGTGCGGGCAAAATCGGCGCGCGTGGGCCGCAATCCCAAAACGGGCGATGAGGTGCCAATCAGCCCCCGCCGCGTTCTGACCTTTCGCCCTTCGCATCTGATGAAAGATCGCGTGGCGGCAGGTAAGAAAAAGTAACGGTCTTTGATGGACAAATCGCCCGAGGCGTTTCGCACCATCAGCGAAGTGGCGGACCTTCTGGAAACGCCCGCCCATGTCTTACGATTTTGGGAAAGCCGATTTCCCCAAATTCGACCTGTCAAACGTGCAGGGGGGCGGCGCTATTATCGGCCCGCAGATGTTGCCCTGTTGTCGGGCATCAAATACCTGCTGCACGCCGAAGGCCTGACCATTCGCGGTGTGCAAAAAGTTCTACGCGACCAAGGCGTGCGCCATGTCGCAGGCCTGATCGGTGAGGGCGATTTGTTGGATTTCGACTTGGATGCAGAACTTGCTTTGGAACAGGCTTTGTCCGTCAATTTCAACATTGATGCGCCCAACACCGCCCCCGCCGAATCGGCGACGATCTTTGCTTTGGAAACTGCTTTGACGCGCAAGAAACCTGATCCCATGCCCGAACACACTCCGTCGCTGTTCGACTTTGCCCCGCCCCCCCTGAATCCGATCACGGCCTTAAAATCCCTACCGCGAGGCATTTTTGCCGAGAGCGAGGCCGCATTAACTGTTTTGGCGCAGGCCAATGCGCTGCTGGAACGTATGTTGGCCTCTTGATGTGCTTTCGTGCTTGCCACGGGCGGCAAACCCGCTATGAAGACGCCGTGTCGGGCCATAGCGCAGCCTGGTTAGCGCGTCCGTCTGGGGGGCGGAAGGTCGGGAGTTCGAATCTCCCTGGCCCGACCATTACCGATACCGCCCGTCTGACCCCCGTGGTCGGCGGGCGTTTTCATTTGGGGATTATGTGATGACCATCGGTGTTTTGCCCAGCCAATCTTTGCGGGATCTGATTGCCCAAGGCGTGATTGCAGGCGGTATCCTGCCCGATCAAATCCAACCCGCCAGCCTTGATCTGCGCCTTGGCACGGTGGCCTACCGCGTGCGTGCCTCATTTCTGATTGGCGCGGGCCGTCGCGCGATTGACCGTATTGCCGAGTTCGAGATGCACCGCATTGATCTGACCGATGGCGCGGTGTTGGAAAAGGGCTGTGTTTACGTCATCCCCCTGATGGAAACCCTTGCCCTGCCCCACGGCATCAGCGCCGTCGCCAATGCCAAAAGTTCAACAGGTCGCCTAGACCTGCTGACCCGCACCATCACCGATTCTGGGACCGAGTTTGACCGTATCCCCGACGGCTATCACGGCCCCCTTTACGCCGAAGTTTGCCCCAAAAGTTTTTCCGTTTTGGTGCGTGCAGGCCAACGCCTGAACCAAATCCGCTTTCGCCGTGGGCAATCGGTTTTGACGGACGCCGATCTGACCACCCTGCACGCCGCAGAACCCCTTGTCAGCGGTCCCGCCGTTATTTCCGAAGGTTTGGGCTTTTCGGTGGATCTGTCCACAGGTCTGGTCGGCTATCGCGCCAAACCCCATACGGGCGTCATTGATCTGGCGAAAATCAACCACTACCCTGCCCGCGATTTTTGGGAAGAAATCCACAGCAATGATGGCCGTATCATTCTGGACCCGGGCGCGTTCTATATCCTTGTGTCCCGCGAGGCTGTCACCATCCCCCCCGATTATGCCGCCGAGATGGCCCCCTTTCTGGCCATGGTCGGCGAGTTTCGTGTGCATTATGCGGGGTTCTTTGATCCAGGCTTTGGCCATGCAAGCGCAGGCGGCGCAGGCAGTCGCGGCGTTCTTGAAGTGCGCTGCCACGAGGCGCCCTTTGTTTTGGAACATGGTCAAATTGTGGGCCGTCTGGTGTATGAGAAAATGGCGGCGCGCCCCGAAACCCTGTATGGCGCAGGTATTGCGTCCAACTATCAGGGTCAGGGTCTGAAACTCGCCAAACAGTTCCGCGCCGCATTTGACGCGCCTTATGCCGCGAACGGCACTGGCAATAGCACCACTTCGGCCTAAAACAGGTGCATGGTATATTCCGTCAATCAATCTGATTTGCCCTTGGAACGCTGGTCCGATCCCGCGCGCGGCACAATTGCATGGAAAACCCTGATTTCCGCCGATACAACCCCCACCGACAGCCTGATTTGTGGCATTGCCGAAATGCAGGCGGGTGACACATTCGCCCTACATTCTCATCCCCAGCCCGAGGTTTACTTTGGCCTCTCAGGCGCTGTGGATGTCCATGTGGATGGCGTGATCCACCGCCTGACCACGGGGATGGCGCTGTTCATCCCCGGCAATGCCGTGCATGGTGTCCTGCGCGCCGATCAACCCGTGCGCTGGTTTTATACCTTTGCCGCCGACGGCTTTTCCGACATCGCCTATACGTTTATGAGGACCGAATGACCGCCCAAGACATCGATGCGCTGGTAATTTTCACCCCTTCGGGCAAGCGGGGCCGTTTCGCGATTGGGACACCTGTCCTAACAGCCGCACGGCAATTGGGTGTGGATCTGGATTCGGTTTGCGGCGGACGCGGCATCTGCTCCAAATGCCAAATCACCCCCGGCGTGGGCGAATTTCCCAAACATGGCCTGACCGTTTCCGCAGATGCGCTGTCGGAATGGAACGCCGTCGAAGAACGCTATAAATCCATTCGCGGTCTGATCGATGGCCGCCGTTTGGGCTGTCAGGCCAAGGTGATGGGCGATGTTGTGGTCGATGTGCCCCCCGAATCCCAAGTGCATAAACAGGTGATCCGCAAATCTGCCGCCGTGCGCGACATCACGATGGACCCCGCAACACGTGCGCTGTATGTCGAGGTGGCCGAACCCGATATGCACGAACCCACAGGTGATTTTGAACGGCTTGTGACGGCCCTGCAAACCCAATGGGGCGTGGGCGAAGTCACCGCATCCCTGCCCATCCTGCGCCGCCTGCAGCCAGTTTTGCGCAAAGGCAGCTGGAAAGTCACAGTGGTGTTGCACAAAGGCAACCACGATTCTGCGCATCAGATTTTGGATATCTTCCCCGATTTCCACGAGGGCAAACTTTACGGCCTTGCCATCGATTTGGGATCAACCACCATCGCAGCGCATCTGTGCGATCTGTCCGACGGCGCGGTTTTGGCCTCATCAGGCGTTATGAACCCCCAAATCCGCTTTGGCGAAGACCTCATGAGCCGCGTTTCCTATGTGATGATGAATCGCGGCGGCGATGTGGAAATGACCAGCGCGGTGCGGGCATCGATCAACACTTTGGCGACGGAAATCGCCGCAGAGGCGGGCATCAACCCGACCCAAATCTATGAATTGGTCTTTGTCTGCAACCCCGTCATGCACCATTTGCTGTTGGGAATTGACCCCGTAGAACTCGGCCAAGCGCCCTTTGCGCTGGCCAGTTCCAATTCCATGTCGCTCAATGCGTCCGAATTGGACCTGCCCGCGGTAAATACATCCGCCCGCACCTATATTCTGCCCTGCATTGCAGGCCATGTGGGGGCCGATTGCGCCGCCGTGGCCCTGTCCGAGGAACCCAATAAATCCAAAGACATGGTTTTGATCGTCGATGTCGGCACCAATGCGGAAATTCTTTTGGGCAATGAAACCCGCGTGCTGGCCTGTTCGTCCCCCACAGGCCCCGCCTTTGAAGGCGCGCAGATATCATCTGGCCAACGCGCAGCCCCGGGGGCCATTGAACGCGTAGAAATTGACCCCGTCACCAAAGAACCGCGTTTCCGCGTCATCGGCAGCGATTTTTGGTCTGATGAAGCAGGATTTGATCCCAAAACCCAAGTTACGGGCATTTGCGGATCAGGGATTATTGAGGCCGTGGCGGAAATGCGCATGGCAGGTTTGGTCGATCAAGGCGGTCTGATCGGCGGACCCGATCAGACGGGCACCGCCCGCTGCATCCCCGAAGGCCGCACCCATGCCTATGTGCTGCATGACGGCACCGATATCGGCGGCCCCTTGATCACTGTCACCCAAGGCGACATCCGCGCCATTCAACTGGCCAAGGCCGCGCTTTATGCGGGGGCGAAATTGTTGATGGATGAAATGGGCGTGCAAACTGTTGACCGCGTGACACTCGCTGGGGCCTTTGGCGCACATATCAGCCCCAAACACGCGATGGTGCTGGGCATGATCCCCGACGTCCTTTTGTCGCAGGTGACATCGGCGGGCAATGCCGCGGGCACAGGCGCGCGGATCGCCCTGTGCAATGTGGCCTCGCGCAATACGATCGAAACCACTGTTCACCATATCCACAAGGTCGAAACCGCGATTGAACCCCGCTTTCAAGAGCATTTTGTAAACGCTTCGGCGATTCCGAACGCAGTCGACACCTTTCCTGAACTTTCGAAAATCGTCACCTTGCCCCAAGTCAGTTTCAACACCTCGGGCGGAGATGGCAGCCGCCGCCGTCGCAGAGAGGGGTGACTTTCGTAAGATGCACGCTATATCTTTATTATGGATGATCCACTCGCCCCTTTGCTGATCAAAGTCGCCGCCCAAGACCGCGCGGCCTTTCGCAAATTATATCATGCAAGTTCGGCGAAACTTATGGGCGTGGTCCTGCGTATCTTAGCCAACAGATCCGAGGCCGAGGATGCCATGCAAGAAATATACACCCGCGTTTGGCTGCGTGCAGCAGCGTTTGACGCGCAAAAGGGACGCGCGATGACATGGCTGATCACCTTGGCGCGCAACCATGCCATAGATCGGCTGCGCGCCCGCCCCGTGACGCAAGATGATGCAGACCTGGACAAGATTGTTGATTTGACACCGCGCGCTGAAACACGCCTGATCGCCATGGGCGAGGCCAAGCGGATCAACGCCTGCATTGATCGCCTTGATCCCAGCCACGCAAGCGCCCTGCGCGGCGCATATTTATCGGGAAAATCCTATGAGGAACTTGCCCTTGTGGGAAATGTGCCGTTGAATACATTGCGGACCTGGCTGCGTCGTGGCCTTTTGTCGTTGAAAGACTGTATGGATGAGCGCTGACCCCGATGATCTTTTGGCAGCAGAATATGTGCTGGGTGCGCTGGACGGCCCGGCTCGTGCTGATGTGACAGAACGCGCAAAACGCGATCCTGTGTTTGGGGCAAAAGTTATTGCGTGGCAAAATCGTCTGTCCGGTCTTAACGACGATTATGCGCCCGTCCGCGCACCAAACCTTTTGCCACGCATTGAAAACCGATTGTTTGGAAAAAAACCCTTTTTGCAACGCATTTTCGGCAATTGGTCTTGGCTGGATAATATTTTTGGACAGGCCGTGTTGACGGCCCTGTCTGTGGCACTTTTGGCATGGATGCTTAGCTTTTCGCAAGGTGAGGTCCTGACCACCACCCTTTCGGCAGATACCAGCTCTCTGCGCTATACGGCCCATCTAGAAGATGGCCAACTCAGCCTGACGCGCACCGCAGGCAAACCCGCCGCGGCAGGCCACAGTTATGAACTTTGGGTGATCTTCGACGGCAAGGATCCAAAATCCTTGGGGCTTATCGCGGATACATTGATCCTTGCTGCCCCAAAACCCGAAACAGGCTATAGTTTGGCCGTGACCGAAGAACCAGCAGGCGGCGCACCTGATGGCAAACCAACAGGCCCCCTTGTTGCAGCAGGCCGGTTCGAAAAAATTTGAAAATTTTTTCAACGTCCCCCGAAATAAAAAAATTATGCTAATTTTTTTAATCGGTGAAACTTTCACAGTCTGGTTTTCGTTTCTTATTTATGCGGTGGGACTGGCCCATCGCCTGACAGGAGATAGAGACATGAAAGCAATTCGTATGGCGACGGCACTTTTGGCTTTGACCACGGGGATGGCCTTGGCCGAAAATCCTATAGTGGGGGGAGCTGCGATGTTTGACACCAAAAACATTATCGAAAACGCCGTCAACTCCAAGGATCACACCACTTTGGTTGCGGCAGTCACCGCGGCAGGTCTGGTAGAAACATTGTCGGGTGCGGGCCCATTTACTGTATTTGCGCCGACAAATGAGGCCTTTGCGAAATTACCCGCAGGCACAGTCGAAACCTTGCTCAAGCCAGAGAACAAAGATCAGCTTGTCAAAATCCTGACCTGTCATGTGATCGGCGCCAAGGCGATGGCGGCGGATGTTTTAAGCATGATCAAGACCGATGGGGGTGCGCATAAAGTCAAGACAGTTGGCGGTTGCGAATTGACCCTGACCACTCAGGACGGCAAAGTTATGATCACCGATGAGATGGGCAATATTGCCACCGTCACCATCGCCGACGTTGCCCAATCAAATGGTGTCATCCACGTCATCGATACGGTGTTGCTGCCAAAGATGTAACACAGACAAAAGCGCGCAGGCAGATGGCCTGCGCGCTTGACCTTGCGCCGCTCTCAGCGTAACCAACAAATATCGCGGGTGTAGCTCAATGGCAGAGCAGCAGCTTCCCAAGCTGAATACGGGGGTTCGATTCCCCTCACCCGCTCCAATCAGAAACTTGACTGCGACGGATCCCAGCAGACGCGCTTTGGTGATAATGCGCACCATGTCTGGCATTTTAGGGGCCTATCGTCTAAGCATGACCATCATTTAAGAAAGGACGATCATGTCAATAACACGCTATGGCACGGGCCCCCGCATGAGCGAGGCGGTTTCTTTTAACGGCATTGTTTGGATCGCGGGGCAAGTTGGCAAGGCCGGCGACGATGTCACTGCGCAAACGCATACTTGCTTGGACGAGGTAGACCGCATTCTGGCCGCGGCCGGCACCGACAAAACCCGCATTCTCTCTGTTCAAATTTGGTTGGCGGATATCGCCGATTTTCCCAAGATGAATGCGGTTTGGGATACATGGGTGCCTGCAGGTCATACCCCTGCCCGCGCGACAGGCGAGGCGAAGCTGGCAACATCAGATTATCTGGTCGAAGTGATTGTGACCGCCGCCTTGGTTTAATTGCCAAAAAACAAGGGCAACCCAAGGCGATTGCCTCCTTGGGTTGTGCCGATGCGAGCCGTCGTTTCACTATAATAAACGTGTCCACTTGTAGAAGTCACTGGAGAAAAAAATCTTTTGGGTATAAATATTTACAATTCGTATATATTTTTCGAAAGGTTTTGGATATGTCCCTTAAGAAATCAGTCGCTGTCTTGGCCGCGCTAGCGGTCTTTTCCGCGCAAACATCATTTGCCCTGACACTTGAGCAAACCAACGTCTTTGTTGGGAACGGGCGCTATGTGCCTGCAATCATTGTGACCGACGGGCCAGGTGCAGGCACCTATAAGATTGGGGAAAACGGTCTTACCCAATTCATCATTTACAATCAGGCGGCCCTGATGGCATGGGCGGCGCAGATGACCGGCGTGGCTGTGGCCGAGATCAAAATGTATGCGCCTGTCACAACGTCTGACGGAAATTGCAAATACGATGCATCGTTTGATCAACGTCTGACGGCGGATAACTTGATCTATGTGGCCGATACCGATCCAACGCTGGAGCCCGAGACTGACGAAACGGATCCCAATCTGCCTTTGTATATGACGGCTGTTCCCGAAAAAATGGATATTCCCTGCTATCAGCCTTGCCAATGGAAGGGCGGTTTTGACACCCCAGATGGACCAATCATCATGGTGTGTAGGGATGAAAATCCGCTCAGCGGCATCTAAGCGCCACTTAGCGCTGTCGCAAATAGGTGACCAAGGATTGCGTTGATCCGTCTTTGGCACTGGCATCTGCCCCCTGAATGATGGGTTGCAGCGCCAGTGCCAGTTCCTTGCCCAACTCAACCCCCCATTGGTCATAGGAATTGATCCCCAAAATCACGCCTTCCACAAAGACGCGATGTTCATACAGCGCGATGATTTGACCCAAAGTAAAGGGCGTCAGCATAGGATAGACCAGCGTCGTCGAGGGTCGATTGCCCGAAAACACGCGGTGGCGCGCTTGGCGGTCCAACTCGGCCCCCGTCAGCCCCTTGGTCGCCATGATCGCTGTGGCCTCACTCAACGACCGGCCCCGCATCAGGGCCTCACTTTGTGCCAAACAATTCGCCATCAACAGAATATGCTGATGGTGCAAATCGGGTTCATGCGCCTGTGCGGCCAGCAGAAATTCCGCAGGGATCACCCGCGTGCCCTGATGGATCAATTGGTAAAACGCGTGTTGCCCATTGGTGCCAGGTTCGCCCCAAACCACGGGGCCAGAATTGCGGGCCAGATCGCTGCCGTCCATCGCGACGGATTTGCCGTTAGATTCCATTTCCAACTGCTGCAAATAGGCAGGCAGGCGCGACAGGCGCTGATCATAGGGCAGCACGGCGCGGGTGGCATAACCGCAGATTTGATTGTGCCAGATACCGACCAAGGCCAGCATGACGGGCATATTTTGTTCCATGGGCGCGGCACGGAAATGATCATCCATCGCCCGCGCGCCTGCCAAAAACTGGCCAAAATCATCTGGCCCAATCGCCATCATAATCGCCAGACCAATCGGCCCCCACATAGAATAGCGCCCGCCAACCCAATCTTCGAACCCAAAGACGCGGGCAGGATCAATGCCAAAATCCGCGGTCTTTTGGGCGGCGGTGGAAATCGCGGCGAATTGGCTTGCGGGGTTGGCCACAACGCGGCCCATCCATGTTTTCGCGGTTTGGGCATTGGTCAGGGTTTCAATGGTGGTAAAGGTCTTACTGGCCACAATCACAAGGGTCGTCGCAGGATTAAGCCCTTGCAGCACATCATGAATATGCGCGCCGTCAATGTTGGACACATAATGCAGGCGCGGCCCATCGCAATAGGGCGCAAGGGCCAGTGTCGCCATCACAGGCCCCAGATCCGATCCCCCAATGCCGATATTGACCACATCGGTGATCTGCCCGCCCTGCCCCTGAAAACGCCCTGACCGCACGTCATCTGCGAATGACGCCATCCGTTCCAAGGTCGCGTGAATGGGGGCGATCACGTCCGCCCCGTCCACCACAACCCGCGTTCCTTTGGCAGCACGCAAAGCCGTATGCAGCACCGCACGGCCTTCGGTTTCATTGATCTTTGCGCCCGAAAACATCGCATCGCGCTTGGCGGCCACATCCGCAGTCAAACCCAGCAAAAAGGATTTCGCAGAATCGTCGATATTCGTCTTGGAATAATCCAACAATAGTTCATCCGCCAAGACCGAAAACTGCGCCGCCCGCCCAGTATTTTCGAACAAAGCTAAAATTTTACGCGATTTTACATCGATATGATGAGCCGCCAATTTATCCCAAATATGCTGCATGGTCACTCCGCCCAATGGATGGTTGCGCGGGGCAAAACCACCCCGACAGGGGCCTGCAAAACAGGCAAGGTTTCAGCCCGCAAAATCGCGGCACGTTTTTCTGCGCCCGTGATAAGAAGATGAATATGCTGTGCCTGCGCCAAAAACCGCGCGGTCAGCGTAATGCGCGCCTCGCCCGCATTTTTCGCCCGCAGCGCCATCAAAACAGGCGCATCCGCCGCCATAGCCTGTTCCAACAAATCCGCATCAGGGAACAAAGACGCCGTATGCATATCCGCCCCCATCCCCAGCAGCAAAACCGTGATCGGCAAATGCGGCATCAGCCCCGCCGACAAATCCGCAAGCGCATCTTCGGGCAGATCCGTTGGCGCATAAAGCGGGATCAGGGTCGCAGCCCCCGCCCGCCCCGTCAATAATCGCGCGCGGATTAGGGCGGTGTTGGACCGCGCATTGTCCGCGTCGACCCAGCGTTCATCGTTCAAAAACACCGCGACCTTGGACCAATCCAAATCCGCTTGCGCGAGAAGATCAAATATGGGGCCAGGTGTTGTGCCCCCCGGAACCGACAGGCTTGTGCGGCCATTGGTGGCAATCGCCGCCCGCAATTCATCCACCATCCGCGCCGCAAGGCCCGCCATCAGCGCATCACGGGTCGCATATTCCGCCCAGATCATTCCTTAATCTCGCGCCAACGCCGCCCATCGCGGTGCATCAACATCATCGCATCATCTGGCCCAGAACTGCCCGCATCATAGGATTGCGGACGATCGCCCCGCGCCTCCCAGCCTTGGATGATCGGATCGGTCCAGGCCCATGCCGCCTCAACCTCGTCGCCGCGCATGAACAGGGTCTGATTGCCGCGGATCACATCCATAATCAGCCTCTCATAGGCGTCTGGAATATCATCGGCCGCATCGCCCAAAGCATCTGCAAAGGACATATCCAGCGGCACCTGCATCAGACGCATCCCGCCAGGCCCCGGTTCTTTGATCATCACCGACAGGGTCATCCCCTCATTGGGTTGCAACCGAATGACCAGCACATTTTCGTGCCAGCCCGAGACATCATCAAAAATCGCATGAGGCGGCTGTTTAAAGGTGATCGCAATTTCCGACGCCCTTGCGCGCAGTTTTTTGCCCGTGCGCAGATAAAACGGCGTCCCCTGCCAGCGCCAATTCGCGACGTGCACCTTAAGGGCGATATAACTTTCGGTGCGGCTTTCGGGATTTTCACTGTGTTTAATATAGCCGCCCGTGCCGTCCATATACTGCCCACGCACAATCTCATCGGGCTTTACAGGCCGTAAGGCGCGAATAACTTTCAGCTTTTCATCCCGCACAGCGGCGGGATCAAAGTGATAGGGCGGCTCCATCGCGATCAGACACAAAAGCTGCATCATATGGTTTTGCACCATATCCCGCATCGCGCCCGATTTGTCGTAATAAGACCCCCGCCCCTCAACACCAACAGTTTCGCCCACTGTAATCTGCACATGGTCGATGTATTCGGATTTCCACAACGGCTCGAACAGGATATTGGCAAAGCGCACCGCCATCAGGTTTTGCACGGTTTCCTTGCCCAAATAATGGTCAATGCGGTAAATCTGCCCTTCGGTGAAATGCGCGGCCAGCACGGCGTTCAGTGCCTTTGCCGATGTCAAATCACGGCCAAAGGGTTTTTCCACCACAATCCGCGACTCGGGCGTGGCAATCCCATGCGTGTGCAGCCGTTCGGCAATATCGCCAAACAGACTGGGCGCAACCGAGAAATAAAACGCCCGCACCACATTTTCCCGCATCAGTCCGCGCAAAATCGACCAGCCGTTTTCCCCCGTGGCATCAATCGCGACGTAATGAATACGCGCCAAAAATGCGTCAATTTGGGCAGGATCTTGCAGCGATTTCGCCGCAAACTCACCAATCGCCGCCCGCACCAAATCACGAAAGCTGCGGTCGTCAATTTCGCCGCGCGCGGCCCCTATGATGCGGCTGTCTGGCGTCATTTGGCCGGCGACAAAACGGCGATAAAGCCCTGGCAGGATCTTGCGCTTGGCCAGATCGCCCGTGCCACCAAAAATAACCAAATCAAAGGGTTCTACGGGAATGACGCGCGAAACCATGGCCAACCTTTCAGAGATATGCGCTGCCTGTTAGCGCTAACGAGGGGCTTTTACCCCCCCACGCCGCCCAAGTCTAGCGCCGCCCAGAACATTCTGACAGAATTGACACAACAAATGCTTAAGCGTCCAGCTCTGCATCCCAATACAGAAAATCCATCCAACTTTCGTGCAGATGGTTTGGCGGAAAGCGCCGCCCTGCGGCCTGCATTTCCTCGGGGTTTGGGCGGCGCGGCATCCGTGCCAAATTCAGGCCCGAATTTTTCAAACTGC
Organism: Cypionkella sp.; assembly: GCA_040398785.1. GTDB lineage: Bacteria > Pseudomonadota > Alphaproteobacteria > Rhodobacterales > Rhodobacteraceae > Cypionkella. The sequence goes on from JBBATJ010000006.1 coordinate 21,097, forward strand.
GCGCCCCTTTTTTCAAATTGCACGGCGAGCAAGCCGCCACCACATTTTCCCAAGACGTCACCCCACCCGAGGCGCGCGGAATTACATGGTCAAAGGTTAAATCGCCCTTAGACCCGCAATACTGACAGCAAAATGTGTCCCTTAGAAAAAGATTAAAGCGCGTGAAGGCCACGCGCTTTTGGGGTTTTACGAAATCTTTCAGCACCACAACAGAAGGTATCCGAAACTCTTGCCTCTGGCTGCGCACGACATGGTCGTATTCGGCAACGATCTGCACCCTATCCAGCACCGCCGCCTTGATCGCATCCTGCCAAGGCCATAAAGACAAAGGATAATAACTGAGCGGGCGAAAATCGGCATTCAACACCAAGGCTGGAAATTGCTTCAACGCCGCCGGATCACGCACGAATCCCGTGCGAAACTCTGCAAATCCTCTACCACCGTCCATCGAGCGCGAACTCCCAACCGAACCTTGGGGGCAATTCCCCTTGGCACCACTATATCTTGCATGTTTTGCACTGCAAGCCTGAATGCAACCTGCATGATCTTTGTAACAGGATTGTGCCCACCCTTTGCACTGACCAAAATTTGCGCCTATGAAGGCCGCAATCTGGGGGGCAAGATGTATCAAAGACGAAATTTCATAGGCTTCATGTTGGTGGCGTCCTTGGCCGCTTGCGGTGTTCGGCCAAGATCAAACACTGTCACAGACCTTCACCCGGGCGAGACACCCGAAATGCGTGCCATGATTCGCAAATGGGCGAAAATCCACGACATCCCTGAATCCTTGCTGCACCGCGTCATCCAGCGCGAGTCTGATTACAACGCCGCCGCCCGACACGGCCCCTATTATGGGCTGATGCAAATCCTGCCAAAAACCGCAGGTGCCATGGGATATAAGGGACAACCCGAAGGGCTTTTGAACGCCGAAACCAATTTGGAATTTGCGGGAAAATACCTGAAGGGCGCGTGGATCGTGTCCCGCGGGGATGAGGCAAAGGCCGTCATGTGGTATGCCAAGGGCTATTACTATGAGGCCAAGCGTTTGGGCCTGTTAGAGGAAACAGGCCTTAGGACTTAGCCCGCACGATCTTTTCTGCCAAATCACGGGCAATGTTGAACGCGCCCTTAATGCGGTCAGACTCGGATTTCATCTCGCCCATCAAGACAATCTTATTGCCATTCACCTTGGCCCCTGGCCCTTGGGCGCGCAGAAATTCGACCAACCCCGCAGGATTGGCGAATTTATCATTGTGAAACTGCACAGTCGCCCCCTTGGCCCCCGCATCAATCCGCGAAATCCCTGCCCGTTTGCACATGGATTTGATCCGCACGATCAGCATCAACGTGTTGACCTCCTTGGGCACAGGCCCAAAGCGGTCGATCAATTCGGCGGCAAAGCCCTCTAGCTCGACCTTAGTCGCCAAACTGGACAGTCGGCGATACAGGCCTAATCGGATATCCAGATCAGGAATATAGGTTTCGGGGATCATCACCGGCACGCCCAGATTGATTTGTGGCGACCACGGGTCATCCACCGCCGAAAGGCCCCCAATTTCCCCCGATTTTATCTTGGCAATCGTATCCTCCAGCATGGATTGATACAGCTCATACCCAACTTCCTTGATATGGCCCGACTGCTCCTCGCCCAGCAGATTCCCCGCGCCGCGCAGATCCAGATCATGGCTTGCAAGGTTGAACCCCGCCCCCAAGGAATCCAAACTGCCCATCAGCCGCAGCCGTTTTGTGGCCTGTGGTGTCAAAGGCGCACGCGGTTTTGTGGTCAGATAACAATAGGCCCGCGTTTTCGCACGCCCGACACGACCCCTGATCTGATACAACTGTCCTAGACCAAACATATCCGCGCGGTGCACGATCATCGTGTTGGCTGTCGGAATATCTAACCCAGATTCCACAATGCTGGTCGCGATCAAAACATCATATTTGCCGTCATAAAACTGGTTCATCCGATCGTCCAAATCCCCCGCCGCCAACTGGCCATGCGCGATGATATAGGACACTTCGGGAACATGAGTTTTCAGGAAATCTTCGACAAAGGGCAGATCGGAAATGCGCGGCACGACATAAAACGATTGCCCGCCGCGATAGCGTTCGCGCAGCAACGCCTCGCGCAGGGTGATTGTGTCAAATTCGCTGATATAGGTGCGGATCGCCAAACGGTCCACAGGCGGCGTCGCGATAATCGACAAATCCCGCACCCCCGTCAGCGACAGTTGCAGGGTGCGCGGAATAGGTGTCGCGGTCAGGGTCAGCACGTGGATTTCACTGCGCATCTCTTTCAGACGTTCCTTGTGCGTCACGCCGAAATGCTGTTCTTCATCGATCACCAACAGGCCCAGATTTTTAAACCGGATCCCCTTTGCCAAAACCGCATGGGTGCCGACAACAATATCGACAGTGCCATCGGCCAATCCATCGCGGGTAAGACCTGCATCCTTTGTGCTAACAAAGCGCGACAAAGGTTTGATATTCATCGGAAAACCGCGGAATCGTTCGATGAAACTGCGATAGTGTTGCCGCGCCAGCAAAGTCGTCGGACAGATCACCGCAACCTGCATCCCCGCAAGGGCGGCAACAAAGGCCGCCCGCATCGCAACTTCGGTTTTACCAAACCCCACATCGCCCACAACCAGACGATCCATCGGGCTGCCCTTTTCCAGATCGGCCACAACATCAGCAATCGCGGTCAACTGATCCTCGGTTTCCGTATAGGGAAAGCGGGCGGCAAAGGCCTCCCACAGGGAATGCGGTGCCTCTAGGATGGGCGCATGACGCAGCGCCCGTTCCGCGGCGATCCGCATCAATTTATCGGCAATCTCGCGGATACGCTGTTTCAGCTTGGCCTTTTTCGCCTGCCAAGCCCCACCGCCCAAACGGTCCAAAAGACCCTCTTCATGGCCGTAGCGCGACAAAAGTTCAATGTTTTCAACGGGCAGATACAGTTTGGAATTTTCCGCATATTCCAGCATCACACAGGCATGGGGCGCGCCAAGGGCGGTGATGGTTTCCAGCCCAAGGTATCGCCCAACCCCATGTTCGACGTGCACCACCAAATCGCCGACGGACAAAGTATCCACCTCGCGCAGGAAATTATCCGCTTTGCGTTTGCGCCGTGGCTTGGCGACCAACCGATCGCCCAAAACATCCTGTTCAGAAATCACCGCCAAGCCTTTTGCGGTAAACCCCGTCTCTAAGGGCCAAATCAGCAGATACAGACCCCTTGGGCCAACTGCCCGCAGATCGGTAATATCGACCGCCCCCAGCAAACCCTGATCGGTCAACAAGCCGCGCAAACGTTCCCGTGCCCCTTCGGACCAACTGGCAATGACCACGGCGTGATCTTCAGAAAGTTTCTGAATATGATCCTTCAATGCACTGAAAAGACTTATATTTTCTTGCTGACGCTCTGGGGCAAAGCTGCGCCCAATCCGCCCGCCTGCATCCAGCATCCCAGGCCCAGGCGATTGCGGCAAAACCGACAGTTGCATCACACGGCGCGGGGCCAAGACCCCCTCCCATGCCGCGTCATCTAAATACAGCAGCTCTGGCGCGCAGGGTTTGTAAACACTGTCCAGCCGCCCTTTGGCGGTCATCGCCTCATGGCGGGCGTCATATTGATCGGCAATTCCCGCCCAACGCGACAGGCGCTGCGGGGTCAGCCCATCATCCAGCATCACGCTGGCATCTGGCAAATAATCAAACACCGTTTCCAAATCGCCGTGAAAAAATGGCAACCAATGTTCCATTCCCTGATGCTTGCGCCCTGCGGACACCGCCTCATACAAGGGGTCATCACTGCCGCCCGCACCAAACTCCACGCGATACGATTGCCGAAACCGCGCAATCGCCGCCTCGTCCAAGATCACTTCGGACATGGGGGAAAATTCAATCGCTTTCAGCTTTTCGGTGGTGCGCTGGGTGGTCGGATCAAACCGCCGCGCCCCGTCCAGCACATCGCCAAAGAAATCAAGCCGCACGGGACCGCCATCACCGGGTGGAAAAATATCGACAATCCCGCCGCGAATGGCAAAATCGCCGGGTTCGGCCACAGTGGACACGGGCGAAAACCCCATACGTGCCAAAAATCCGCGCAAACGCGCCTCATCGACACGGTCGCCAACTGCCGCCACAAAAGATGCAGTTTGCAAGGTGGCACGGCTGGGCAGGCGCTGGGTTGCGCCGTTCAATGTCGTCAGCAAAATGATCTTCCCCGTCACGCCCCCCGCCAATGCCGCCAAGGTCGCCATGCGATGCGACAGAATCGCAGGATTGGGCGAGACGCGGTCATAGGGCAGGCAATCCCAAGCGGGCAGTTCAAACACCACCGCCGCAGGGTCCGTCACCGCCAAAGCGGCGCGCATAGCCTCCATCCGTTTGTCATCGCGAGAAATATGGATCACCGCGGCAGATTTTGCCAATTCCCCCAACAGAAGCCTTGCATCGAACCCCTCTGGCGCGCCGCCAAAGGTGATTTTATCGCCCCGCTCAGCCATGAAATCCCGCCGTCAGATTGTGGACAAATCCGAAAATAGCAGTCAGAAAAATAAACGTGAATCCAATGATTTGCACGAACAACCTATGACGCAAGATTAACTTGTGCAGGGCTTCGCCTTGGCCATGTCCCGCCATAATAAACTGCGCCCCCCGCACAGAGTTTGCCGCAATCATCGCCAAAGGCAGCAGCAAGAATAAAACCGCTTGGGCAAATTCAAAATGGAAGCCACCCGCCAAAACGCACAGGCCAGACACCACAAAGGCCAAAAATGCCACTTGGAACAACTTGCCGCGCGACCAATAGTAAACATAGCGCTCGGCGTGGATACGCGCCAACGCCTCCACGTCCAGTTGCGCCTGCCCGCCAAAACGCCGTGCCCGCGCCAGCAGATCATGCGGCACGCCCAAAGCAGACCGCGTCAGCCCCGCCCACATCAGCGCAATCATGATCCAATACCATAGACTGGCAAAAGACCGAGTATCGATCTGACTGGCGATCAATGAAAGTAGATTCAACCCTTGCCCCCGCCGTTGCAGCAATGCAAATATTCTCGTGGTCCATGGCAGTCTAGGCCCGTGATCGCAAGCCCCTTTAAGGACCATCAGATGCGCCCCATTTCTGCCCCCTATCCCGCAACCCGCCTGCGCCGTCTGCGCGCCACCCCAATGTTACGCGCGATGGTCGCCGAAAACACCCTGACGCGCGGCGATCTGATCTGGCCGATCTTTTTGCGTGATGGGGTCGATGTGATGGAACCGATTGCCTCTATGCCAGGCGTCTTTCGCCGTTCCGTTGACCGCGCTGTTGAGGCAGCACTTGAGGCGGCAGATCTGGGCATTCCCGCGATTTGCTTGTTTCCCTATACCGACGCCGCCGTGAAAACCGAAGACTGCGCCGAGGCGTGGAACCCAAACAATCTGACCAACCGCGCCATTCGTGCCATTAAGGCGGCTGTTCCCGATATTGCTATCATGACGGATGTGGCGCTGGATCCGTATAATTCGAACGGCCATGACGGGTTTGTGCGCGATGGCGTGATTGTGAACGATGAAACCGTGCAGGCATTGGTAAAAATGGCGCTGGTGCAGGCCGAATCTGGGGCGGATATTATTGGGCCGTCGGATATGATGGATGGGCGGATTGGGGCGATACGTTCTGCGCTGGAAATATCGGGATTTCAAGACGTTGCGATTATGTCTTATGCCGCAAAATACGCGTCCTATTTCTATGGGCCATTTCGCGATGCCGTGGGGGCCACGGGGGCGCTCAAGGGCGATAAAAAGACCTATCAGATGAACCCCGCCAATTCTGCCGAGGCCTTGCGTTTGGTCGAACGTGATCTGCGCGAAGGGGCCGATATGGTGATGGTGAAACCAGGAATGCCTTATCTGGATATTTGCCGTCAGGTCAAAGACGCCTTTGGCGCGCCGACGTTTGCCTATCAGGTGTCGGGCGAATATGCGATGATCAAGGGGGCGGCGGAACGTGGTTGGATCAATCATGACGGCGCGATGCTGGAAAGCCTTTTGTGTTTCAAACGCGCGGGTTGTGATGGGATCCTCACCTATTTCGCCCCCGAGGTCGCGCGATTGTTACCAGCCTGATCGGCAAAGCATTGCGCGCGCGAAAACCAATCGGTGACAAACCGAATTTGGCATTGTATCTTTGATAAAACGGGACATGAGAGCCTGAGGGAGCAGAGATGAACAACCTATCACGACGTGGATTTATCCTAAGCAGCGCAGCACTGGCGGCCTGTGGCACTGATTTGGGCAACAATGGCATTGCCTCTAAAAGTTCCCAAGCAATTGATGGTCGCGTGGATGCGATGCGCAGCTATCTGCAGGGGCAGTTCCCTGGCACCGCCAATCTGGAACAGCAGGCGGCGGGGGTATTGTATATGCCCCTTTTGACCGAGGCGGGGTTTGGCATTGGTGGCGGGTATGGGCGCGGCGCTTTGCGGATTAAGGGCGTGACTGTGGATTACTATGCTGCCACCCGCGCGAGTTTCGGGCTGCAAATCGGCGCACAACAATATGCCCATGTTTTGTATTTTATGAATGATGTCGCCTTGGCCGAGTTTCGGCGCGGTTCAGGCTGGGCGGCGGGTGCGGATCTGCGCTATGCGACGCCCAATTCTGGGGCCACGATCGGCAAAGACACGACAGAACTGACCGCCCCTGTCGAGGCCTTTGTGTTTGGCCAACAGGGTTTGATCGTGGGGGCCACCCTGTCTGGGCTGAAATACAGCCGCATTATCCCCTAAGGCGGCGGATCAGGGATGATGTGTCGTTCCGCCCACCCCCCATCAGTTGCACATCCTTGTAAAACTGATCGATCAGCGCTGTCACAGGCAGACGCGCGCCGATTTGATCGGCGGTGTCCAGACAAATCCCCAAATCCTTGCGCATCCAATCCACAGCAAAACCGAAATCATAACGGTCTTCCAGCATGGTTTTGTGCCGATTGACCATCTGCCACGACCCCGCCGCACCTTGCGAGATCACCTCAACCACGGCCGCGCCGTCCAGACCTGCCTTTTCGCCAAAGGCCAGCGCCTCGGACAGGCCCTGCATCAGGCCCGCGATGCAGATTTGGTTCATCATCTTGGCCAATTGCCCCGCGCCACTGTCGCCCAAACGCCGACAGATGCGCGCATAGGCGGCCATGATGGGTTCGGCGGCCTGATATTGTGCCAAATCACCGCCACACATAATGGATAAAACGCCGTTCTCGGCCCCAGCCTGCCCCCCCGATACGGGTGCGTCGACAAAACCAATCCCCGCTGCCGCCGCAATCCCCGCCAATTCCCGCGTCACCTGCGCCGATACGGTGGTATGATCGATGAAAATCGCACCCTTGCCCATGGCGCTAAAGGCCCCTTCATCGCCCAAACATACGGCGCGCAGATCGTCGTCATTGCCAACGCAAGCCAGCACAAATTCCGCCCCGCGTGCAGCTGCACTGGGGCTGGGCGCCCATGTGCCGCCATGGGCCGCAACCCAATCCTGCGCCTTAGACTTGGTTCGGTTATAGACGGTGACATCATGCCCTTTGGCCGCCAAATGCCGCGCCATAGGTCCGCCCATAACGCCCAGTCCCAAAAACGCCAATTTTGTCATCGTCCATCCCCGTTGCCGATCCCGTGAAAACCCACTAGGAACAGCTTGAACCTGAACCGTCAAGGACACGCAATATGCGGATCGCACTTCGCTGGATGATACGGCTGATTTTCGCGGGGTTGGTTTTCGGCGTTATCGCAGGCGGGCTGATCTATTACGTCCTGTCGCGGTCCTTGCCGGATTACGATCAGGATTTCACTGTCGCGGGCATTTCTGCCCCTGTGGAAATTCTGCGCAACAACGCCGCCATCCCCCATATTTTTGGCAAAACCGAGGCGGATGTGTTTTACGCCCTTGGCTTTGCCCATGCCCAAGATCGTCTTTGGCAAATGACCATGATGCGCCGCACCGCCCAAGGCACGCTGAGCGAGATTTTCGGCGCCCGCACCGCAAAAATAGACGAATTGATCCGCCGCTTGGACATTTATGGCGCGGCAAGTGCATCTTATGCCGTCCAAGACGATGCGGCCAAGACGGCGTTGACCGCCTATGCGGCGGGGGTGAATGCCTGGATTGCCCAAGTCAATATCGGCGCGCGCGGACGAGGCGCGCCCGAGTTTTTCCTATTTTCCAATCAGATCAGCGCATGGTCGCCCACCGATTCCCTTGCGATTATCAAAGTGATGGCCCTGCAATTGTCGGGCCAGATGGAGACGGAAATTCATCGCGCGCAATTGTCTGCCCTGCTGTCACCTGCACGATTGGCCGATATCTTGCCCGATGATCCCAGTGCGCCCGTGGCCGCCCTGCCGCCATATAAAGACGTGATTGAGGCACCAACACCGCCCCCCGCACCCGAAAAGACAGGCTATTTGGATGATCCTTTGTCGCCGTTCAAATCCGCCGATATGGCGGGTGCGTCGAATGCTTGGGCGGCGGGACCGTCGCGGTCGGCCGCGGGGGGCAGTTTGCTTGCCAATGATCCGCATTTGGGCCTGACCGCGCCCAGCATTTGGTATCTGGCACGGCTGGAACTGCCCACAGGCGGCATTATTGGGGCGACGATTCCAGGAATGCCGTTGATGCTGGTCGGGCGGTCGGATCAATTGGGCTGGGGGCTGACCTCGGCCTATTTGGATGACCAAGATGTGGTGATTGAACGGGTTAACCCCGAAAATCCCGATGAATATCTAACCCCCGACGGCCCCCGCAAATTTCGCACCGCGCAAACCATCCTGACGATCAAGGATGCAGCCCCCGTGACCCTGACCCTGCGCTGGTCAGAATCAGGGCCTATCCTGCCAGGGTCGCATTACGATCTGGCTTCGGTGACGCCTGCGGGCCATGTGGCGGCGCTGGAATGGACGGCACTGTCGGACCGCGACACCACGATGACCAGTGGGCTGCGTCTGATGCGGGCGCAAAACATTCCACAGGCGATTGAGGCAGGCCGTTTGTTCATTGCCCCTGCGCAAAACCTGACTTTGGCAGATAAGACAGGTGTTGCGATGCAAATGATCGGCGCGGCCCCCCTGCGCGACGTCAGTCATATCACCAAAGGTCGTATGCCCGCCCCGGGATGGGAGGGCAAAAACCGCTGGATCGGCACACTGCCCTACGACGAAAATCCGCGTTTTTATGGCCCAGACGTCAGCCTGTTGGTCAATACCAATAACAAAACCATAGATCGTCCGTTTCCGAAACATATCAGCTATGATTGGGGTGACACCCAGCGGATTGCCCGCGCGACAGGTCTGTTGCAGGCGCGTCAAGTTCATACCCGCGATAGTTTCATCGAGGCGCAGTTGGACACTGTTTCGCCCACGGCCCGCGCGCTGTTGCCTCTGATTGGGGCGGATTTGTGGTTTACGGGGGAACCCTCTCCCTCGGGCACGCCAGATCGGATGCGGCAAGATGCGCTGGCCTTACTGGCCAATTGGAACGGCGAGATGTCCGAACATCTGCCCGAGCCTTTGATCGCCGAAGCTTGGCTGCGCGAATTGCAAAAGCGTCTGATCCAAGACGAGCTGGGCCCTATGGCCGATCAATTCACCCATATCGACCCCGTATTTTTGGAACGCGTGTATCGCAATACGGCTGGGGCGTCGATTTGGTGCGATGTCATTCAATCCAATGCGGTTGAAACCTGCACCGAGATCGCAAAACAGGCGCTGGATCAGGCCTTGCTGGACCTATCGGCCAAATATGGCCCCAATATCGAAAGCTGGCGCTGGGGCGATGCACATGAGGCCGCGCATGACCATCCCGTTTTGGGCAATGTGCCGATCCTAAAGGATTTTGTGAACATCCGTCAAAGCACCTCTGGCGGGGACACGACCCTGATGCGGGGCCGCACCAGTGGCACGGGCGATAATCCCTATTTGAATGTCCATGCAGGCGGCTATCGCGGCGTTTACGATTTCGCTGATCCTGACAGTTCGGTGTTCATCATTGCGACGGGCGAGTCGGGCCATCCCCTGTCGCGGTTTTATGATGACCTCGCCCCGATATGGCGGCGCGGTGAATATCTGCCGATGTCTTTGGATGTGGATTTGGCGCGGGCGGGGTCTTTGGGCAGCACGGTTCTTACACCAGCGCCTTAAACCGCGCCTCTTGCCGCGCCGACCACAGCACTTTGATCTGCCAGCCTGTATCTGTCATATCCTCACTCAGGATCAGATTTTCACTGTGCAACCAAGCCCTTGCGCGGCCTTGATCAAAGCCCAATGTAATCTCCGCCTCAGTTTTAATCTGATCAAAGGCGGCTGAAATCGCCTCTGTCAATTCGGCAATGCCCGCCCCTGTCAGGGCCGAAATCGGCATTACATTCTGGCGCGCGCCCAGCCGTTCGACCTGATCGGCGGGCAGTAAATCCAGCTTATTCCAAACCTCAATCATTGGGACAGATGTCCTAACCCCCAAAGAGGTTAAAATATCCTGCACATCCGCCGCCTGTTCGCTGGTTTCGGGATGGCTGATGTCGCGGACGTGCAAAATCAAATCCGCCTCAAGAACCTCTTCCAAAGTGGCGCGGAAAGCCGCCACCAATTGCGTCGGAAGTTCCGATATAAACCCAACGGTATCGGATGCGATAATCTTACGCCCATCGGGCAGAACAATCCCGCGCATGGTCGGGTCCAATGTCGCAAACAGCATATCCTTGGCCAGCACCTCTGCCCCCGTTAGACGGTTGAACAAGGTCGATTTGCCCGCATTGGTATAGCCCACAATCGCCACCAGTGGAAACGGCACCTTTCGCCGCGACGCGCGGTGCAATTCGCGGGTTTTCACCACGCGGTCCAATTGTTTGCGCAACCGCAACATCTGATCGTCAATCGCGCGGCGGTCCGATTCGATCTGCGTCTCGCCTGGGCCACCCACAAAGCCAAAGCCGCCGCGCTGGCGTTCCAAATGGGTCCAAGCCCGCACCAGACGCGTGCGCTGATAGGACAGCGCCGCAAGTTCAACCTGCAACACCCCCTCATTCGTGCGCGCACGATCGGCGAAAATTTCCAAAATCAGCCCTGTGCGATCCAGCAATTTGACGCCCCATTCGCGTTCCAAATTGCGCTGTTGCGCGGGTGTGACGGGTCCGTCAACCAGCACCAGATCAATTTCCTCGGCCGCAAACAGGGTTTTTAATGCGGCCACTTTGCCCGACCCAAACACAGTCGCAGGCTGCATCTTGGGCAAGCGCACGACTTCGGATCCAATCAGGTCAATGCCGGGCATTGCGGCAGCCAATGACACCGCCTCGGCCAGCCCATGTTCAGGCAGGCGACGCGACCGCACCGTTTTTATATCGGGATGCAACACATAGGCCCGCGTCAACACCGCGGCCGTGTCGTGTAAATCTGCGGGAGAGATTACTCTTCCCCCTCATACAAATTCACCGGACCACCCGGCATAATGGTTGATATCGCGTGTTTATACACCAATTGCGATTGCCCATCACGGCGCAGCAGCACGCAAAAGTTATCAAACCACGTTATCACACCCTGCAGTTTCACGCCGTTGATCAAAAATATGGTCACAGGCAGTTTCGACTTGCGGACATGGTTCAGAAAAGCATCTTGCAGATTTTGTTTATCAGCGGCCATAGGCGTTTGCCCCTATTTATTATTTTTGGTTCGACAGTCTTATGACATATATGCGGCTCGAGAGTGTATTATTCCAGTCAAAAAATCAGCATTCGCCGCAAATCTGCGAAAAAACTGCGGAAATTGAAGGCAATAGTGCCAATGCGCGGCTAATCTTGGGAATCGATATCGTCATCCTCGCGGTTCTTCGACGTGGACACAACGCCTAAACTTTTCAACTTGCGGTGTAGCGCACTGCGCTCCATGCCCACAAAACCCGCCGTGCGGCTGATATTTCCGCCAAAGCGGTTGATTTGCGCCAACAGATATTCGCGTTCAAACAATTCCCGCGCCTCGCGCAGGGGCAGGGTTGTTACCTCACCGCCAAGAATCATCCCCGCGCCCGTTTGCGCCGCAGCCTCTTGTCCTGGCAATTCACGGGCTGCAATCGGCCCTGACCCCTCGCCCAAAATCAAAACCCGCTCAATCACATTACGCAACTGGCGCACATTGCCCTGCCAGCCCATGGTTTGCAGCATGGCCTCGGCCTCGGGGGAAATGTCACGCAGTGGCAAGCCTTGGGTGCGGTTAAACAGCGCGATAAAATGGCGGGTCAGTTCGGGAATATCATCGCGCCGCTCCGCCAGACTGGGGACAGTTATCGGCACCACATTCAGGCGATCATACAGTTCTTGGCGAAACCGCCCCGCGCCAATTTCCGCCCGCAAATCTCGGGTTGTGGACGATATCACCCGCAAATCTACCCGCACTTTGTCGTTGCCACCCACGCGCGAAAACTGTTGATCGGTCAGAACCCGCAGAATTTTTCCCTGCGTGGCCAGCGGCATATCGGCAATTTCGTTGAAAAATACAACCCCGCCATGCGCCTGTTCCAAAATGCCCTTTTCCACGCCACGCCCGCCCGTTTCGCGGCCAAACAGCACCTCTTCCATCCGCTCAGGCTCGACCATCGCAGAAGACACCACCAAAAACGGCGCGGCCGCGCGGGTCGAATTGGCATGAATATACCGCGCCGCAATTTCCTTACCCGCGCCCGATGGCCCCGTCAGCAAAACACGACTGTTGGATTTCGTCACCTTATCCAACTGCGCGCGCAACAGTTTGAACGCAACCGACGCGCCCAGAATTTCCGCGCTGGTGACATCGCGTTTGCGCAGATCCGCGTTTTCGCGCCGCAACCGCGACGCCTCCATCGCGCGGGCAACAACGACCATTAACTGATCGATATTAAAGGGTTTTTCGATAAAATCATAGGCACCCTGATTGATCGCCGCCACCGCAATTTCGATGTTGCCATGGCCAGAGATAATCACAATCGGAATATCGGGATTGTCACGTTTGACAGTTTTGAGGATATCAATCCCGTCCATGCGGCTGTCTTTCAGCCAGATATCAAGGATCAACAGGCTGGGCGGATCGATATTGATCTGCGCCATGCAATCGTCCGAATTTCCAGCAAGGCGAATGGCATAACCCTCTTCTTTCAGGATATCGCCGACCAATTCACGAATGTCTTTTTCGTCATCTACAATGAGAATGCTCATATTGCCTCCGAAACAATTTGGGTTGGGCTGCGCGGCAGATAAATCACCGCCATCGCCCCTATATGCGCGCCCTGTGCAAAGGGGGCGGCATCCATCAGGGTCAATTTGCCGCCATGTTCTTCGATGATTTTTTTCACAATTGGCAGGCCAAGACCCGTCCCCTTGTCACGAGTTGTCACATAGGGTTCAAACAGCCGCGCTCGATCTTCGGGCAGACCCGTCCCATTGTCCGAGATGGTGATCTGGACATGGTCGGGCGTTGTGGTCAGGGCAACGCGAATTTCGCCCAGCGGTGCATCTGAATGTTTTTCCCTATGACTTTCAATGGCTTCACCCGCGTTCTTTAACAAGTTTGTTAACGCCTGACCAATCATCGTGCCGTCAAATTCCAAGGTGATATTGGATTGCGGCAAGTCACTGTGAAAGGTCACATTGGGCTGGCCGTTTTCTTGCAGCATCACCGCCGCCCGCAAAAGGGCGGTCAAATCCTGATGCCGCAATTCAGGTTCGGGCATACGCGCAAAGCGCGAGAATTCATCAACAATGCGGCGTAAGTCATTGGTTTGACGCACAATAACTTCGGTCAGTTGGATCAAATCTGCCTGATCGGTCACTTGGGGCGCGAATTTGCGTTTGATACGTTCTGCCGACAACTGAATAGGCGTCAACGGGTTTTTGATCTCATGGGCAATGCGGCGCGCCACATCGCCCCAAGCCGCACTGCGCTGCGCCGATACCAAATCTGTGACATCATCAAACGCTATAACAAAGCCTTCTAAACTATTGGAATCACCGCGTCTTTTGCTAAGTCGCACCAGCAAATTTTCCTGCTTTCCCTTACGGGTCAGGCGAATTTCCTCTTGAAGGGCGGTGACATTGCCTTGCTGCAAACGGCTGAATAAGCTGTCAAATTCGGGGACGATCAACGATAATTGATGCCCATCGCTGTGCAGGTTCATATCCAGCAGCGTGACGGCGGCGGGATTGGTAAATTCAATACGCCCTTCGGGGGTCAGACCAATCACGCCGGCTGTGATATTCGACAACACAGAATCGAACAGGCGGCGGCGGGTTTCCGTGATGGTATGGCTGCCCTCAAGCGCCACAAGCTGCGCCTTAAGTTGTCGCGTCATCTGATTGAAAACACGGCCAAAAGTGGCAATTTCATCGTCGCCTTCTTCTTCAATCACCTGCACATCCAAATCGCCCAAACCCACGCGCTCAGCCGCGGCGGCCAAACGCCCCACAGGCCGCGACAGACGTTCGGCAAACCACATCCCCAGCCAGACAGCGGCCAAAATCAGGATCAGCGCAAAGCCCAAATACAACAGGCCAAAGTTAAACAAAACGCGGCCCCGTTCTGATTCAAGCTGTTGATAAAGCGCCACATTTTGTTGCGCCTCATCCAACAATAGCAATATGCGACCATCGACCTTTCGGGTGATGAACAACAAACGATCGGGAAAGGCGGCCAGATTGACCAAGGCCCGCATTTCATTGTTCGGCCAATCTTGGATTACAACCACCTCGCCCGATTTGGCGCGGGCCAATTCGGTGGCAGAAGGTTGTTCGTAATCAAACAGATAGCTGCTTGGACCCCGCGTTTTGATCGCGCCCACACCATCAATCAAATACACCTCGGACAGGCCGCGTTGGATATTGGGCTGCACCTGATTGATCACATCGCGGGCTTGCTGGTCTTGCATCATCGGGGTTTTGCGCCGGGTATCATCCAGATATTTGGCAAAACCCTGCCCGTCTTGGACCAAGGCATCATGCTGTTCTTTTTCATAGGCTTGCGCCGCCGACAGCGATGATCCGACCACATCGCGCACGCGCTGGGAAAACCACCCCTCTAGGCCGATATTCACCGTCAGCACCGCGAAAACGGCGACCAGAACCGTGGGGATCAGCGCGACAATGCCAAAAACCCCCGTCAGACGCAGGTGCAGTTTGGACCCCGCCGATTTGCGCCTGCGCGCCGAGATCATTTGCGCCACACGCGCCATAACAAGGGCGGCGATGGCCAAAACATAGATCAAATCGGCCAGAAAAATCAGCCGCAGCGCGCTGGAATCAGCCCCCAGTGCAAAAGGGCCGAGGGATAAAAAGGTCAAAACCGCCAACAACGGCCCCATAAAGGCCAGCGCGAAGGTCATCACAGTTTGGTATTTGCGCTGACGTCGCAGGCGCAAAATCCGATCCCAAGTGCCGCTTTTGATAACGCTGTTCACCTTGCCCCCAAGACCGTCACCCCTGTGCAACGGCCTGTGGCGGTTTTACATCAGTTTGCGCCGCCGTGTCACGCGGATATCCAACTCTGTGATCTTTTTACGCAAGGTATTGCGGTTGATCCCCAAAAGATCGGCACATTTGGCCTGATTGCCCGCCGTTGCATCCAGCGCAATTTCGATCAAAGGCACTTCAATCTCGCGCAAAATGCGGTCGTAAACGCCATCGGGGGGCAATTGACCGTTGTGCAGATCGAAATAGCGGCGCAAATGTCGCGCGACAGAGGCCGACAGTTTTTCCCCCTCAATCACACCAGAGCGCGGACTTGCCACAGTTTGCGCCCCGCCCAAGGCTGCATCCATTTCTGCTTTGGAAATCTCGGGCTCGGACGACGTCACTTGCAACCGTTTCAGGGTGTTTTCCAGTTGCCGCACATTGCCAGGCCAAGGGTGGTTGCGCACAACGGCCATGGCATCCGCAGTCAGACGCCGCGCCGTGCCGCCGTCCCTCTCGCCGCGTGCCAGAAAATGTTCGGACAATAGGGGAATATCCTCGACCCTTTCGCGCAGGGGGGGCACAGTCAGGGTCACGCCGCCCAGACGATAAAACAGGTCTTTGCGAAAGCCACCCGTTTCCATCCGCGCCTGCAAATCGGATTGCGACGTGGACATGATGCGCGGTGCAGGATCGCCCATGACATCCAACATACGGACAAGCCGCGCCTGTGCGTCATCGTCAAAATCGCCCACCTCGTCCAGAACCAGACTGCCGCCCTTGGCGCGGGCCAGCAGGGCGGAAATCCCCTCTACCCCCGCCAAGTCCGCCGATTGGGCAACCACAAAAGGTTGGCTGCGCCGATCGGAAAAATCGTGAATGGCCTTGGCGATCAGGGATTTACCCGTGCCTGATTCGCCCGAGATCAGCACAGTTAAATCCGCATTCATCACCCGCGCGACCAGCCGATACAGCGCCTGCATCGCGGGGGTGCGGCCCACCAAGGGCAGATCGTCGCCCTCCTCGCGGGCAATCGGGGCAACTTTGGGCGCAAAGCGTTTCATTTCCAGCGCGCGGGCAGAGCGTTTCATCAAATCGGGCAGATCAAAGGGCTTGGGCAGATAATCAAACGCCTCTGCCTCGGCGGCCTGGATCGCGGTCATGATGGTGTTTTGCGCGGAAATCACGATCACAGGCAGGCCAGGGCGTAATTTCGCGATCATCGGCAGCGCCTGAAGGCCGTTACCATCGGGCATGATGACATCGGAAATCACCAGATCGCCCTTGCCCTCTTCGACCCAGCGCATCAGCGTCATCAAACTGGAGGTGGCGTGCACCTTACAGCCCGCGCGGGTCAGGGCTTGGGTCAAAACGGTGCGAATGGTGCGGTCGTCATCTGCAACAAGGATGGTGCCGTCCATGGTTTACTCCTTATGGGGGGCGCGCGGAAGGGAGATGCGAAACGCGGTGCGCCCCGGATGACTGTCAACAGAAATCCAACCTTCGTGGTCGGTGATAATTTTGGACACAAGCGCGAGGCCCAGCCCCGTGCCATTTTCACGCCCTGACACAAAGGGTTCAAAAATTTCCGTGGCAATGTCGGGGGGAATGCCGGGACCATCATCGATGATTTCAATTTGCAAGGGCAGGATGGCGTTCGTGCCGTCTTTGCTGCGCCGCCGCAGGGAATGGTCATAAAAGGTGTGCAAACGAATGGTTCCGCCTTGGATTCCAGCGGCCTCGGACGCGTTCTTTAACAGATTTAGAAACACCTGCATCAGTTGATCGGCATCCGCAAATGTGTTGGGCAGCGAGGGATCGTAATCCTCAATAATGCGCATTTTCGCCCCAAACCCCACAAGCGCGGAACGGCGCGCACGGTCCAAGGCGTCGTGCAAATTAACAGCGCGACGTGCCGGCGGGCGAAGATTGCCGAATTGTTCCACCTGTTCCAGCAGTTTGACGATACGCCGCGTTTCTTCAACGATCAGATCGGTCAGCTCGCGATCCTCGGGGCCAAGACCCATAGCCAACAGTTGTGCGGCCCCTGATATCCCCGCAAGGGGGTTTTTAATCTCATGTGCCAGCATTTCCGCCATGCCAATCGCGGATTTCGCCGCCGAAGTGATCTGCGAATTGCGACCAAAGCGGTCGGCAATGTCGCGCGGTGCGATCAGGATCACGATATCGGTGCTGTCTTGCAGGGGGGCGAAATGCAGGGCGCATTGCTGCGGGGGGCGTTCGCCCGTGGTCACATCGGCCTGTGCAATCACAAGCGGCGATTGGTGTTGACGCACGCGCGACAGCGCATCCTCCATCGGAGCATCAATCGACAGGCGTTCCAACAACAATTGCCCGACCAGATTGCGTTCCGACAGGTTCAAAAAGTTTTCTGCTGCAGGGTTGGCCTCTGAAATACGGCCCGACGCGTTGATCAAAAGGGCGGGCATCGGCAAAGATAACCAAAGATGTTTCATGCGGCCACCGTCGCAAAGGCATCGACGATCAGGCCGCGCACCTGCGCGGGATCGGTGCAGGTGACGATATCTTCGCGGGCATCCGGGCGGCCTGCAGCGTCCAGATACCAGCCCAAATGTTTGCGCGCGACCCTAAGACCCAGATCATGGCCATAAAACCCAAGGATCTGATCGTAATGATCGATCACCAGATCAGACAATGCCGACCCATGCGGGATTTTGGGCGCGGGCAGGCCATAAAGGCCCGCCGAAATTTCCGCCAAACGCCAAGGCGCGCCTTGGGCCCCCCGCCCGATCATCACCCCATCCGCACCCGATTGGCGCAGGGCATCCCGCGCTGTCGTCAGATCAATAATATCGCCATTGGCGATGACAGGAATCGAAACCGCCTCTTTCACCGCGCGAATAGCGGCCCAATTGGCGCGGCCCTTGTAAAACTGACATCGGGTGCGGCCGTGGATGGTGATCATGGCAATGCCGACCGATTCGGCGCGGCGTGCAATTTCTGGGGCGTTTAGGCTGTTATCATCCCAGCCCAGACGGGTTTTCAACGTCACGGGCACATCCACCGCCCCCACCACCGCCGCCAACAAGGCCACCGCCAGATCTGGTTCGCGCATCAAGGCCGACCCGCAAGCCCCCATCGCCCCCTCACCCCCGCTGCTGGTCACGCGTTTGGCGGGGCATCCCATGTTGATATCAATCACTTGCGCGCCGTTGTCGGCGACAAAACGCGCGGCCTCGGCCATCCAATAGGGATCGCGGCCGACCAATTGCACCGACGTTGTGCCGTCCCCCAGCCCCAATTCCGCACGCGCACGGGCATTGGGGCGGTTCTGCATCACCTCTTGACTGGCCACCATTTCTGACACGACCAACCCCGCCCCAAACCGCGCGACGATACGGCGAAACGGCAGATCCGTGATTCCGGCCATAGGGGCAAGAATCACCGGTGGATTTAGGGATATGGGGCCGATTTTTGGGTGCATCTGATCCTCTGTTGCGATGTGTTTGCGCCCTGATCAGGCTAAGCGCAAGAAAATGCCCGCGAAAATTGCACGAAAATAATGCAGTGCACAAAAAATAGGCAAATATTCGCGCGCTTTGGTCAGATTGTTTTAATCCGCTGCATCTTTTACAAAGACGAAAAGGAGCGCGTGATGAAAACGGCCGTGATCATACCTGCTGCGGGGCGGGGAACGCGTATGGGGGGCGATTTGCCCAAGCAGTGGCAGTTGCTGGCCGGAAAACCCGTTTTACATCATACAGTTGCGGGTTTTTTGGGATTTCATATCGTGCTGGTTTTGCACAAGGATGATTTTGCGCGTGCTGCAGGTTTGGATGTGGAATTGGTGGCCGGCGGGGCGGATCGGGCGGCCTCGGTTCTGGCGGGGCTAGAATCACTGGCGGCTCGCGGCTTTGATCGGGTTTTGATCCATGACGGGGCGCGGCCCCTTGTCAGTCGCGCCGTCATCGATGGTGTGTTGGCGGCCTTGGATCAGTATCCGGCGGCAGCCCCCGCCCTGCCCGTTACAGATGCGCTGTGGCGCGGCGCTGACGGCGAGGTGTCAGGCACCCAAAACCGCGAAGGGCTGTTTCGCGCCCAAACACCCCAAGGCTTTGATTTTGCAAAGATCCTTGCCGCGCACCGCGCCCGTATCGGCCCCGCCGCCGATGATGTCGAGGTGGCGCGGGCCGCAGGTCTGACAGTGGCGATCACCAACGGGTCTGACGACAATCTAAAACTGACATATCCCGCCGATTTCGCGCGGGCAGAAATGATCCTAAGGGGGCGATGATGGACATACGGGTTGGCAACGGATTTGACGTGCACGCCTTTTGCGACGGGGATCATCTGTGGCTGTGCGGGGTGAAAATTGATCATCCGCGCGGGTTACTGGGGCATTCGGATGCGGATGTGGGAATGCACGCGCTGACCGACGCGATTTATGGCGCGTTGGTGCAGGGCGATATCGGACGGCATTTTCCGCCCAGTGATCCCCAATGGAAGGGGGCGGCAAGTGACATTTTTCTGCGTCATGCCGTTGAATTGGCGCAGAAAATGGGGTTTGAATTGACACATTGCGATGTCACGTTGATTTGCGAGCGCCCAAAGATTGGTCCCCATTCCGACGCCATGCGGTCCGCTTTGGCGGCTATTATGGGGGTGGATGTGTCGCGGGTGTCGGTCAAGGCCACAACATCCGAAAGGCTGGGGTTTACGGGGCGCGAAGAGGGGATTGCGGCGCTGGCCACTGCAACATTGGTGGCACCATGAGCCGATTGATTTGCACGGTTTTCGGGTTGGGGTATCTGCGCCCTGCCCCAGGCACTTGGGCATCTTTGGTCGCGGTGCTGGTGGCTTGGGGGATTGATCGGGCCTTGGGGTTTCCTGCGCTGGCTTTGGCGACCTGTGCGGTGACGGCATTGGGATTTTGGGCCGTTGGGCGGGCACTGTCGGGCAAAACAGGTCACGATCCGTCCGAATTTGTGATTGATGAGGTCGCGGGGCAGTGGGTGGCGCTGCTTGCGTCTTCGGCGGCGTTTTGGGTGCATGGGGGGGTGATGCCTTGGCCGGCGCCCTTGGCGGCCTTTGTGTTTTTCCGATTTTTTGACATCGTCAAGCCAGGATGGGTCGGGCGTGCTGATCGGCGCGGGGATGCGGCGGGCGTGATGATTGATGATCTGTGGGCGGGGGTATTTGCCGCCCTTGCCTCGATTGTGGCTGCTGGATTGTATCATGGATTCATGGCGTTATGATTTTGGATCTGCTGTCTTTGGCGCGCCAGAAATCCCTGCGCATTGTCTGCGCCGAAAGCTGCACCGGCGGGATGTTGGCGGCCTTGATGACCGAAGTTGCGGGATCATCCGATGTGTTTGACCGCGGGTTCGTGACCTATTCCAATGCGGCGAAAATCGATATGCTGGGGGTCAGCGTTGCGACTTTGGCGGCCTATGGCGCGGTGTCGGAACAGGTGGCCCGCGAAATGGCGGCGGGCGCCTTGGCGCGGTCTGCCGCGCAAATTGCGGTGTCGATCACGGGAATTGCAGGGCCGGGCGGATCGGAATTTAAACCCGAAGGACGGGTCTGCTTTGGTCTGGCGGATCGCGTGGGTGTGCGGGTGGAAACGTTAGAATTTGGCCCAAGGGGGCGGCATTTGGTGCGATTGGCGGCGCGGGATCATGCTTTGGGGCTGATTTGGGCCTCTGTGCGAGGCGCATAAAGGCGGGCGGCGCGGGTTTCAAACGCGCGGACCACGCGCTGCATCGCCTCGTTGAACACCAATCCTATAATCCCCGCCAGAATTGGGTTTTTGAATTCAAAATCCACGGAAAAATCCACCTCGCAACCGCCAGGCGCAGGGCGAAATTGCCAGACGGATTTCAAATGTTTGAACGGCCCGTCGATATATTCGGTCAAAATTCGCCCCTCGTCGGGCAAGAGCGTGACGCGAGACCCGAATTTTTCACGAAACACTTTGAAAGAAATGACCAAATCCGCCGTCAGAACCTCACCTCCTGCAATCGGTTGGCGGGTGCGCACCCGCGCCGCCGCCGTCCAAGGCAGAAATTCCGGATATTTCGCCACATCTGCGACCAAATCATACATCAACTCTGGCGCATAGGGCAGAGTTTTGATTTCGGAATGGGATGGCATGGCGCACCTATCGCGTGACTTCTGCGCCGCTTGTGATTAGCAATGAATGAAAAATCAAGAGGTTCCAATGACGCAACGTCCCTATGTGATTGATCAGATGATTTCCGCCAAGGCGATTGCGGCCCGCGTCGAAGGTTTGGCGCGCGAAATCACCACCTATTATAAGGGCTGTGATAAGCTGATTGTGGTTGGTCTTTTGCGCGGATCCTTCGTCTTTATCGCCGATTTGGTGCGCGAAATTGATTTGCCCGTCGAGGTGGATTTCCTTGAGGCGTCGAGTTACGGCGATTCGATGCATTCTTCGCGCGAGGTGCGTATCCTAAAAGATTTGCGCGGCGAAATAGCAGGGCGCGATGTTTTGGTCGTCGAAGATATCGTTGATACGGGGTTCACCCTGACCCATGTGAAAAACCTGCTGATGTCGCGCGCGCCTGCGCGGTTGGAAATTTGTGCGCTGCTGGATAAGCCGACACGGCGCGAAGTGCCGATCAAGGCGACTTGGACGGGGTTTGAAATCCCCGATGAGTTTGTCGTGGGATATGGCATTGATTTTGCGCAGCGCAATCGCAATCTGCCCTATATCGGCAAGGTAAGGTTTACAGAATGAATCTGCATTGGCTGATCCGTATGGCGCAGTGGGCGCGCAATCCGCCTTCACTTTCGCGTGTTCTGCTGGTCCTTGGCGTTGTTGCGGCCTGCCTTGGGCTTTATGGCATTGAATACTTGGGCCTGTGGCCCGAAGGGTTGACGGTCAATCCGCCGATCAAACCGTGAATGGGATATGTGATGAGAAAATCTGTCTGGGCGGCGGCCATTGTTGTGTTGGGTCTGGGGGCAGCTTGGGTTCTGTCTGCACCGACGGATATCAATCACAGTGATTTTGACGGGCTGACGGGCGACGCCAAGGCGGGCGAGCAGGTGTTTTGGGCGACCGGATGTTCGTCTTGCCATGCGATGGACGAAAAGAACCCGCTGGTCTTGGCGGGGGGACAGGCGTTCCCCACAGAATTCGGCACATTTTATGCGCCCAATATCTCGCCCGATCCGGTGCATGGGATTGGCGGCTGGACATTGGCCGAATTTGCCCGTGCGGTCCAAAAGGGTGTCGGCAAAGAGGGCGAGCATCTGTATCCCGCCCTGCCCTATAACGCCTATAACAAAATGATCCCCCAAGATGTGGCGAACCTAAAGGCCTATATGGACACGTTGCCTGCGTCCGATCAGGCCAGCAAACCGCATGATGTGGCCTTTCCATTCAACATTCGCCGCACATTAGGCTTTTGGAAGCTGTTGTTTGTGTCAGATCAATTTGTGATCAAGGGCGACTTGACGCCCGAACAGACGCGGGGCCGTTATCTGGCCGAGGCGATGACCCATTGCGGCGAATGCCACACGCCGCGCAATGAATTGGGCGGGCTGACGCGCAGCAAATGGCTGTCGGGCGCTGTGACCCCTGATGGTAAGGGCAAGACGCCGAATATCACACCTGCGGCCCTGACCTGGTCCAGCGCGGATGTTGTGGCCTATTTGACCACAGGCTTTACCCCTGAATACGACTCGGCGGGGGGACATATGGCGCACGTGGTGGAAAACTTGGCGAAATTGCCAGACAGTGACCGTGCAGCGATTGCCGACTATTTGACACTGGTGCCTGCGGTCAAATAGCGCAGATCACATCAATGTGAAGGCATTTCGAAGCAGCCGTTATTGATTTGTCATCAGATCGGGGCTTTTGCTAAATCATCCCAAGATGGGAAGCGTAGGGGCCGCTGATGCCACCACGGAGTTTGACATGAAGATGAAATTGATCGCTATGACCGCAATCGCGGCATTCGGTGCCTTTGCGGTAATGGCGCAAACCGCAGAAGACCCGTTCAAAGATGTCGTGGAAACGCGCCACGGATTGATGATGCAAATGGCGTCGGATTTGGGCGTTTTGGGCGGTATTGCCAAGGGAACGACCCCCTATGATGCGGCAATTGCAAGCAAAGCGGCGGCAAATGTTGCGGCGATTGCCTCGGTCCTGTCAATGGCGCAGTTCCCTGCTGGGTCCGAGAATGGTAAAGCCGCTGAAAGCTATGCTTTGGCCGATATCTGGGCGAAGCAGGATGATTTTCTGGCGAAAATTGTGGATTTGAACAACGCGGCTGATGCGATGAAAACCGCAGCGGGCAAGGATGCGGCCTCGGTTGGCGCGGCGATGGCGCAATTGGGCGGCGCTTGTGGTGCCTGCCACAAGGCATATCGTCAACCTGAAGCGTGATCTAAGGGGGGGCGGCGAGGCGCTGGCCTTAGCCCCCCAATTTCGCCACGCGCGCCGCGCGCATTTTGGCGAAATCATCGCCGGCGTGATAAGATGACCGCGTGAGCGGCGTGGCAGACACCATCAAAAATCCCTTACCATAGGCCGCGGATTCGTAGGATTTGAATTCATCAGGCGTGACAAACCGATCAATGCCGTGATGTTTTGGGCTGGGCTGCAGATATTGGCCGATTGTCAGAAAATCCACATCCGCGGCGCGCAAATCATCCATGACTTGGCCCACCGATTGGCGATCCTCGCCCAGACCCACCATGATGCCAGATTTGGTAAAAATCAGCGGATCCAGTTCCTTGACCCGCTGCAACAGGCGTAGGGAATGAAAATACCGCGCGCCTGGGCGCACCGATGGATACAGGCCCGGCACGGTTTCCAGATTGTGGTTAAAGACATCTGGTTTGGCGGCAACCACCATCTCTAGGGCGTCAGGCGTGCATTTTAGAAAATCTGGTGTCAAAACCTCAATCGTCGTATCGGGGCTGCGGTGGCGAATGGCGCGGATGGTTTGGGCGAAATGCGCCGCCCCCCCATCATCCAGATCGTCGCGGTCGACAGACGTGACAACCACGTGTTTCAGGCCCAGCTCAGATACGGCATGGGCCACACGGCCGGGCTCAAACGTATCCAGCGCATTGGGCCGCCCTGTCGCAATGTTGCAAAATGAACAGCCCCGCGTGCAGATATCGCCCATAATCATCATGGTCGCATGGCCCTGCGACCAGCATTCGCCGACATTGGGACAGCCCGCCTCTTCGCAGACTGTCACCAGTTTTTTGTCTCGCAAAATATCGCGGGTCTTTTTGTAACCCTCGGATGTCGGCGCCTTGACCCTAATCCAATCGGGTTTTTTCGGCTGGGCATTGTCGGGGCGATGCGCCTTTTCGGGGTGGCGCTGGTCGGGCAATTTCAGATCGCGCATGATGTTCTCCTGCTATTGCTGAAATAGTCCGCCAAGGCGCGAATGACAAGACTAGCCGATCAAGGGACCTGATCGCCCATAGGTTTCTTGATAATGCCGCCACAGGCGCTGTAGGGCGATTCGCAACACCACTTTGCCCGAACGTGCCGCCCAGCCTAGGCGTTGTTCTGTCGCCTCGACGCCTTCAAGATGGCAGCACACCCGCAAGGCCACATCGCCCAAGCCTGGACCCAGGTCGGCCAGGGCCGCGGCAACCCGCGCCGTGGCCATGTTGCCCCCCACAGGCGCAGCCCCTGTTGCCAAAATCTGATCCCAATCCAGCGTCGCCCCCATCTGCGCCAACTCAAAATCTTCGCGCAGGCGTTCGGCGGCGTGGATCAGATCGGGTTCCAAATAGGTCTTGCCGTCTTTGTCACGACGACGGCCCAGCACGGCGACGGGGCTTTCGGACAGATTATAGCGCACAGGCTTGGCCCAATCGTCAAAGGGCACCCGCCCCTCGGCCATGCCGCGATCCCCCAGGCGCGCCTTGACCTCGGCGCGGCCCGCCGCCGTGATTTCATATGTGGTCACGCGACCCGATTTTTTGATGCAAATCCAATCCTTAAGCGCAAAGGCTTGGGCCGTGCTGCGGTCCATCACCGCCATGCGCATCACCCCCCCATCGGGAAAGGCGCGCATCACCGCCGCCTTATCCATATCGGGCGCTATGGCCAAAAACGCCCCCGCTTCGGCCAATCGCCGCAGGACGCGCGCGGCCTCTGCCGCGATCAGCGCATCATTGGGCAGCGGTGGTTTCGAAGGGGCAATTTGGACAGGATGTTCAGAAATTTGCATCATATCAGCCTTTTCTGGTTGCAAGGACTGCTGCAGGCAAGACAGGGCCTCATCCACCAACGGATCGTCACGCCGCATCTCGCAGCGCCGCACATGGCGCAACACCGTCGAGG
This sequence comes from Cypionkella sp., assembly GCA_040398785.1. Taxonomy (GTDB): domain Bacteria; phylum Pseudomonadota; class Alphaproteobacteria; order Rhodobacterales; family Rhodobacteraceae; genus Cypionkella. The sequence continues at coordinate 46,869 of JBBATJ010000006.1, forward strand.
CGTGCAAACCATCGCGCCGCGCCAAAGCCCGCAGCGATTGGCCGTCTTCGGTGTGATCCAAATACAATCGGACAGCGTCGGGCAGCCAATCGGGCAGCACCGTCACAGTGGCAATATTGGGCGCATCAGCGCCCGTTTTGCCAGTCTTTGTCTTTGGGTCGTTCATAGCGGACATGGTTACCCAATCGTTAATGCCACAGCATTCCCTGATAATTGTTTACAAATGATAAACGAGGCAGGAATTGTGCGCGCGCTGGAAACAATCAAAACGCAACGCTTGGTTGCATATGCTTATGCTGATCTCTCAATAAGGAGATTGCCATGACTGATTTTCGCGCTGACCTTGCCAAAATGCACCGCCCCCGCCTGTTGATCCAAGCCGCCAGATTGGGCCTTTCAGATTATCGTCGGGATCGGGACTTGCGCCGTTTGGGCGGCCTGACGGCCCGCGCCAGTGACGCGGTGCCGCATCTGTTGGCCCAAGAACGCGCCGTCGAAGAGGCGCGCAAGGCGGGCACAGTCGGGTATTCCATCAGCTATCATATCGAGTTGCTGATCGCATTGATGGCCGAAATCCGCTTGCTGCCAAAAGAAATGGCCCCTTAAGGGGCCATTCTATCAGACAAACGTGCCGCCTAGATAAATGCATCTGGCATTTCAGATTTGCGCCGCGCGACATAGGCATCCAAACTTTCGCGGATCCCTGCGTCCAGCTCTGGGGGCTGGTAATCGCCCAGCATTTTCGCAACCCGAATGCTGGCAAGCGCTTGGGTGTCGCGCGCGCCTTCTTCGAACCATGTCTCAAAGGGTTTGTAATCCAGCAAATCACTGCGCCAAAACGCCGATTTGAAATTGGATTGGGTGTGTTCGCAGCCCAGAAAATGCCCGCCTGGTCCCACTTCGCGCAGCGCGTCCATCGCTTGGCCGTTTGTGTCCATATGAATCCCTTGGGCCAAATGGTGCAATGTCCCCAATTGATCCGCGTCCATCACATATTTTTCATAGGAACTGACAAGGCCCCCTTCCAGCCAACCGCAGGCGTGCAGCATGAAATTGACGCCTGAAAGCAGCGCCATATTCAGGCTGTTTGCCGTCTCATAAGCCGCTTGGGCATCGGGCAGTTTGCTGCCACAAAAACTGCCCCCCGACCGATAGGGCAGACCAAGACGGCGCGCCAATTGCCCCGCGCCATAGGTAATATGCGACGCCTCTGGCGTGCCGAACGTGGGCGCACCAGAGTTCATATCAATACTGGCCACAAAGGCGCCGAAAATCACAGGCGCACCGGGGCGGATCATTTGGCTATAGGCAACGCCTGCCAAAACCTCGGCCAAAACTTGGGTCAGCGTGCCCGCCACAGTCACAGGCGACATCGCCCCCCCCACGATAAAGGGGCTGATGATGGCCGCCTGATTGGCCTTTGCGTAAACCTCAAGCGCGCCCATCATGATCCCGTCAAAGGTCAGCGGAGAGTTGATGTTGATCAGGCTTGTCATCACCGTATTTTGATCGACAAAATCCGCGCCAAACAGCAGTTTTGACATTTCCACCGAATCGGCGGCGCGACTGGGTTCGGTCACAGACCCCATATAGGGCTTGTCCGACAGGGTCATATGCGCGTGCAGCATATCTAGATGGCGTTTGTTGACAGGCACATCGGTCGGCTCGCAGACCGTGCCGCCCGAATGATGCAGCCATTTCGACATATAGCCCAATTTCACGAATTTCTGAAAATCCGCAATCGTGGCATAGCGGCGACCGCCTTCGGCATCGCGGACAAAGGGCGGGCCATAGACAGGGGCCAGCACCAGATTGCGCCCGCCAATGTCGACATTGCGGTCCGGATTGCGTGCATATTGGGTAAAAGACTTTGGCGCGGTGGCACATAATTTGCGCGCAAGACCACGCGGAATATGCACCCGTTCGCCGCGCACATCGGCACCTGCCGCCCGCCACAGCGCCAAAGCATTCGGATTTTCGACGAAATTGACGCCGATTTCTTCCAGAACGGTTTCCGCGTTCCACTCAATAATTTGCAACGCTTCTTCGTTTAGGATTTCAAAATTCGGAATGTTGCGCTGGATGAATTTCGCCGTCTCAAAGGACACTGCCGAGCGCTCTGCCCGACGCGATGCGCCACCGCCGCCGCGTGCCCGTCTGTTTTCCCCATCACTCATCGCCATCTCCTTTTGGTTTGCGCCCTTATGCCCAAAGAGCGGCCGCGTGCCCCCGTCAAATCCGCCCCATCCGCGCCAAAACCGACACGACCCGCGCCAAAAACCGACATAGACCATAGCCCGCGTCTTGCCGCAAATATCGGTGGGAGAAGATTTTTCGCCGAAAAATCTTAGCGGCGAAGATTTTTCGGCGAAAAATCTTGGGGCGCCCATGTTGATCCAGGCCAGTTTTGAACGGCCTAACCCTTGCAAGCCGCTGCCCAAAAAGCTATGCGCGGGCATGACACAACATGATCGCCTTCTTATCATCGACTTTGGCTCTCAGGTGACGCAATTGATTGCGCGCCGCCTGCGCGAGTTGAATGTTTATTGCGAAATCCATCCGTTCCAAAAGGTGACCGATGATTTTCTGGCCGAATTTGCGCCGCGTGCGGTGATCCTTTCGGGCGGACCTGCCAGCGTCTTTGCAGATGGCGCGCCGATGCCGCCTGCGTCTTTGTTCACGCTGGATCTGCCGATTTTGGGCATTTGCTACGGTCAACAAGTGATGATGCATCTTTTGGGCGGCAAGGTCGAGCGCGGGCATGGCACGGCCGAATTTGGCCGCGCCTTTGTAACACCGACCGAACCCTTGCCGATCTTGGACGGCTGGTTCGATCAGGGCACAGAACAGGTCTGGATGTCGCATGGCGATCATGTGTCGCAAATTGCGCCCGGGTTTGCAGTTTACGGCACCTCGCCCAATGCGCCCTTTGCGATTACGGCAGATACCAGCCGCCACTATTACGCCGTGCAATTCCACCCCGAGGTGCATCACTCGCCCAAAGGTGCGCGGCTGTTGGAAAATTTCATCCGTCTGGCGGGATTTCGGGGCGATTGGACCATGGGCGCCTACCGCGCCGAGGCGATTGCCAAAATCCGCGACCAAGTTGGAGACGCCAAGGTGATTTGTGGCCTGTCGGGGGGCGTTGACAGCTCTGTTGCCGCAGTTTTGATCCATGAGGCGATTGGCGATCAACTGACTTGCGTCTTTGTCGATCACGGGTTGTTGCGCCAAGGCGAGGCCGAACAGGTCGTCACCATGTTTCGCGATCATTACAAAATGCCCCTGATCCATGCCGAGGAATCGGAATTGTTCCTAGGCGCGCTGGCGGGTGTGTCGGACCCCGAAGTGAAACGCAAAACGATTGGCCGTTTGTTTATTGATGTGTTTCAAAAACACGCCACCGCCGTGGGGGGCGCGAAATTTCTGGCGCAAGGCACGCTTTATCCTGATGTGATCGAATCGGTCAGCTTTTCGGGCGGCCCGTCGGTCACGATCAAATCGCACCATAATGTCGGCGGATTGCCTGAAAAGATGGGGCTGAAACTGGTCGAACCCCTGCGCGAATTGTTCAAAGATGAGGTGCGCGCATTGGGCCGAGAACTTGGCCTGCCCGCCAGTTTCATTGGCCGCCACCCCTTTCCAGGCCCGGGTCTGGCCATTCGCTGCCCGGGTGAGATTACGACCGAGAAACTTGCGATCCTGCGCGCGGCGGATGCGGTTTACATCGATCAAATCCGCAAGCACGGGCTTTATGACGAAATCTGGCAGGCCTTTGCGGCGATCCTGCCGATGAAAACAGTGGGCGTGATGGGCGACGGGCGCACCTATGACTATGCGCTGGCCTTGCGGGCTGTCACCTCGGTCGATGGGATGACGGCGGATACCTATCCCTTCAGCCATGAATTTCTGGGCGAGACGATGACGCGGATCATCAACGAAGTGCAGGGCGTGAACCGCGTGTTTTACGATGTAACATCGAAACCGCCGGGGACGATTGAGCTGGAATAGACTATCCAAAGCCAATTTTCAGCCCTAGGGTGAAACAAGTTAAACTCTTCATCCTTGGGTTTTTATGATCAACTTTCAACAAGACTGGATCGCGGGCTTGCATTTGCAGCACCGCCATGAGGCGGCCTATGCTGCATATTTGACCCAAAATATCCGTGCCGCACAAATTGAGGTGGATGTTTTGCTGTTGGATCTGATTGCGGGCCACTGTTGCAGTATGCTTGACCTTGGGGCGAATGTCGGATTTGTGGCAATGTCGGCCCTGATGCGGGGGTTTGATCGCATTTTATGTTTAGAACCCGAACCGAACCTGTTTGCGCGGTTGCAGGCGATGACATCGGATCACGTGACGGCCCTGCCCTTTGCGGTGGGTGCCAAGGCGGGACTGGTCGATTTCTATGTCAGCCAGACGCATAATCAGGGCCATACAGTCGATCTGGACACAGTCGATCGTTTTCGTCCGATTTTTGGCGCGGATATGGTCCTCACCCAAGTGCAGATGGTCACGCTGGATGACATTCTGACTGTGCCGTATGATTATTGGAAAATCGATGTCGAAGGACACGAGGTCGAGGTGCTGTTAGGCGCGCAAGACGCACTGAAGCGGTTTGCGCCCCACATTATATCCGTTGAAATTTATGACGATGACCGTTTGCGCGCCATAGCAAAACTGCTGACTGGGTATCACGCCTTTCAGATTTTTGTCCTGCAAGATGCGCCGCGCCTGCAGGCGATAAAGGTTGAAAATTATCAAATTCACAGCCTGAATACAGCAGAAATTCATGCGCCGACCTTTTTGTTTGTCAAAGACGGCTTTGCCCCGATTGCGGCCCTGCGGGACATGGCTTAGACAGAGGCAAAAGGATGCGTCATGTCAGGTTCCCGCAATTTTGTGCTGCAACACCGCGATTTTGGGTTTTTTTGGTCAGGCACGTTTCTGGTCAATATCGGGGTGCAAATCCAAATCGTTGCGGTGGGATGGCAAGTGTATAACCTTGCGCGGCAAACCATGTCGATTGAGCAAAGCGCCTTTGTCATGGGACTGGTGGGATTGTCACAGTTCTTGCCGCTGTTTGCGTTGTCGCTGATTGCGGGGTCGCTGGCGGATCGTCATTCGCGCAAGATGCTGACGCTTCTCAGCCTGATTGCGCAGTTTGTGTCTATTTTGGGTCTGACATTCATCGCCTTTTCCAATGATCCCAATTTTGCGCATATCTTTGCGATGGTGGGGATTTTCGGTGCGGCGCGGGCATTTTTGGCCCCTGCGGCCAGTGCGATGGTGCCGATGTTGATCCCGCGCGATCAGATGCACAAAGCGATTGCGCTGAAATCGTTGTCTTGGCAATTGGCGACGGTTCTGGGGCCTTGGGTCGGCGGCACAATTATTGCGCTGGCGTCATCAGGGGCGGCCTTTGCGGTGGCGGCGGCGCTGCTTGGGGGGGGGATTGCGTTGATCAGTCAACTGCGCAAGCCCACCACGCCGCAGCGACAACCTGGCGGCAATTGGGCGCAGATCAAAGAGGGGTTGGCCTATACATGGTCCAATAAAATCATCTTTGGCGCGATATCGCTGGATTTGTTTGCGGTGCTGCTGGGGGGGGCTACGGCCTTGCTGCCGGCCTTTGCGTCGGATGTGTTGAACGTGGGGCCGCAGGGGTTTGGATTGTTGCGATCTGGTCCGGCGATTGGCGCGGTTTTGATGGCGGTTGCGCTGGCGCGCTATCCGCTGGCACGTCACGCGGGGCGGCGAATGCTGTTATCGGTCGCGGTGTTTGGTCTGGCGACGCTGGTCTTTGGCCTGTCGCGCAATCTGTATCTGTCGGTGGCGGCATTGGCAGTTTTGGGCGCGGCAGATATGATTTCGGTCTATGTGCGCACGACCTTAGTCCAAGTTGTCACGCCCGATCATATGCGCGGGCGGGTCAGTTCGGTGTCGGGTCTGTTCATTTCGGGCAGCAATGAATTGGGCGAATTCGAATCGGGTCTGGTGTCGCGGTTCATTGGGCCTGTTGGCGCGGTGATTTTTGGCGGCATTGGCACATTGGTTGTGACGGGTCTGTGGGCGAAATGGTTCCCCGATCTGCGTCGCGCGGATCGTTTGGACGGGCAAGAGCGCTGATTTTCGGACGCTTAAGCATATATTTGCCAAAGTGACGCAGCGAAAGTCTAGCCTTCGTTGGCGAAATCCAATTATCTGGAAGAATGCGCGACGAACTCGCCACGACATTCTCTGGGAGGGAAAGATGACACATATTTCAAAATTGGCTCTTGCCATCAGTCTAACGGCAACGGCGGCCCATGCGGGCGGCGTGGATCGTTCGGGCCAAGATATCGGCTTTATCTTTGAAAAGGGCGGCTATGTCGCGCTGAGCTATGGGTCGGTAAAGCCGACTGTCAAGGCGACGCCAAATGCCTATGGCGATATCGCCAATGATTATACATCCACCAGCCTTGCGTTCAAAATGGATGTGAATGACAAACTGTCGCTGGGTTTGGTCATGGATCAACCTTATGGCGCGGATGTTGCCTATCCAATTTTGGACGTGGCAGCGGTTTTAAACACATCCGCGATCACCGCGATGGCGCGCTATAAGTTGAATGATGCATTTTCGGTGCATGGTGGTCTGTCTTATACCTCGATTGATGGCAGCTTTAATCCGCCTACTGGCGCTCCACTCGGCTTTGCAGTCACAATCAACCGCTCTACCGACACAGGCTATGTGCTGGGCGCGGCTTGGGAAAAGCCTGAAATTGCCGCGCGGGTTGCGCTGACCTATTTCTCGGGCAGCGATCTGGTGGATCCTTTGTCGGCTAGTTCATTCAACGCGCCCCAAGCGGTGAATTTGGATTTCCAAACGGGGGTTGCGGCCAATACATTGGTGTTTGGATCAGTGCGCTGGGCGGATTGGTCAAACACTGTAATCACAGTGGCCGGCAGCGATATCGTGACCTATGACAATGACAGTCTGACCTATTCGTTGGGCGTAGGCCGCAAGTTTACTGACAATTGGTCGGCAGCGGTGACCTTGGGCTATGAGGCGGCGCATGGTGGGATTGCCTCGGCCTTGGCGCCTACAGATGGCAGCAGCAGCATCGGTCTGGGCGTCAGCTATACGATGGACAATATCAAAATCTCGGGCGGCGTGCGTTATGTCATGCTGGGGGATGCCACCACGGCGGGCCTGCCTGTCAATGTTTGGTCCGACAACACCGCAACTGCGGCTGGGATTAAGATCGCCTATACGTTCTAATCTATGCGACCAGCCCCGCATAGGGGCTGGTCGATCCCCCCTCTCAGCGTTATGATCGAAAAAACGTGTGAGGGTGGGATGATTTACACTTCAGGTGCCGAATATCTGGCGACCAAGGCCAAACGCGTGCTGCTGTTTGGGATGTCGGGATTGGGCAAAACCACCCTTTCCAATATGTTGCGCAATCAGGCCAATTGGTTTCATTACTCTGTCGATTACCGCATTGGCACGCGCTATATGGGCGAATATATCAGCGACAATTTTAAACGTGAGGCGATGAAAGTTCCCCTTTTGCGCGAATTGATGCTGTCGGATTCGGTTTATATCAGTTCCAACATCACCTTTGACAATCTGGCCCCTTTGTCGACCTATTTGGGGAAACCTGGGCGCGGGGCGTTGGAATTTAACGAATATCAGCGCCGCCAAGATCAGCACCGCGCCGCCGAAATCTCGGCCCTGCTGGACACGCCGCGATTTATCGCGCGGGCCGAGGATATTTACGGTTACGACAGCTTTGTCTGCGATACTTCGGGTTCCATTTGCGAGGTGGTTAACCCCGATGATTCCAACGATCCCGTCATGCAAAGCCTGTCGCAGAATATGCTGATGGTCTGGATCAAAGGGTCGGACGCGCACAAGGCGGAATTGGCGCGCCGTTTTGATCGCGCGCCCAAGCCGATGTATTATCGCCCCGAATTTTTGACCCAAATTTGGGCGGAATTTTTGGCCCTGACCCCCGATCCCGACCCAGATGCGTTTTTACGCTTTGGTTATGCGCGATTGCTGGATGCCCGCCAGCCACGGTATCATGCGATGGCGAAATGGGGCGTCACCGTCACCGCCAAAGAGGTAGAGGCCGCCCAAACCCCCGCCCAGTTTGACGCGCTGATTGCAACCGCCTTGGACGCGAGAATTTAGGTAGAAGATGCCCATAACCCTACCCGCCAATTTACCCGCCTATGATGTTTTGAAACGCGAAGGCGTCAGCGTCATGTCGCCCGAACGCGCCCAATCCCAGGAAATTCGACCCCTAAGGATTGGGCTGCTGAACCTAATGCCCAAGAAAATTCAAACCGAAACCCAATTTGCGCGCCTGATTGGCGCGACGCCTTTGCAGATTGATTTTCAACTGATCCGGATGTCGGAACATCAAACCAAAAATACCGCCGCCGCGCATATGGAGGCGTTTTATCGCCCCTTTACGGACGTGCGGGATGAAAAATTTGACGGGCTGATCATCACAGGCGCGCCGATTGAACATCTGCCTTTTGATCAGGTCACCTATTGGGATGAATTGCGCCAAGTGATGGATTGGACACAGACCCATGTGCATTCCACCTTGGGCGTCTGCTGGGGCGGCATGGCGATGATCAACCATTTCCATGGCGTGCAAAAACATATCCTGACCGCCAAGGCCTTTGGCTGTTTTCGTCATACCAATCTTGCGCAAACATCGCCCTATCTGCGGGGATTTTCGGATGATTTTGTCATCCCCGTGAGCCGTTGGACCGAAATGCGCGGCGATGAGATCGCAGCGGCAGGTCTGACAACCCTGATCGGCAGCGATCAGGTCGGCCCCTGTTTGGTCGAAGATGCAGGCCACCGCGCCTTGTATATTTTCAACCATTTTGAATACGATTCCGATACGTTGAAACAGGAATATGACCGCGATATCGCCAGTGGCACGCCGATCAATGTGCCGCTGAATTACTATCCCGAAGATGATCCAACACGTGCGCCCCTGAACCGTTGGCGCAGCCATGCCCATTTGCTGTATGGCAATTGGATCAACGAGATATACCAATCCACCCCCTATGATCTGGCTGAAATTGGCGCTTAGTTTGATCCTATTTGGGTTCATTGCGCTGCTGATCTGGCGGCGCGCGCCCTTTCGGATCAATCGCAGGTTTCCCCCGTTGGGGCGGTTTATCACAGTCAATGGGTCAAGGGTGCATTACCACCAGACGGGCACGGGCCCTGATCTCATCTTGCTGCATGGGGCGTCGGGCAATTTGCGGGAATGGGAGTTTGGGCTGCGTGCTGCGCTTGCGGGGTCTTACCGCGTCACTGCCTTTGACCGCCCTGGGCAGGGTTATTCAGATGTGATTTCGGGCAATGCGCATTTGGGGACGAATGCCGCGCATTTGCGGGCGGCGGCCGAGGCACTGGGGATCAAAGATTTTATCTTGCTCGGCCACAGTTATGGCGGATCAGTCGCACTGGCTTGGGCGTTGCAATCCGCACCGCGAGGATTGATGCTGATCTCATCCCCCAGTCTGCCTTGGCCTGGAAAATTGGACCCATGGTATCGGATGAATGAAATTCCATTTGTTTCCAATATCTTGGTTCGGCTAGCTGCGGTTTCAGTACCGATGTACTATATCGAAATTGCGGTGCGCCATGTCTTTGCCCCCGCCTCTGTGCCGCCAGATTACCTGCGGCGCATGGGATTGGCACTAACTTTGCGGCCCAAATCCATACGGGCCAATGTCGCGCAGGTGAATGCGCTGCTGGGGGATATTCACCGCCAAATGGCAAATTATCCGAATCTGACACTGCCCATTGCGTTGGTCCATGGCGACCGCGATGCCATCGTGCCAGCGGCGATCCATTCCATCCCCTTGGCTGCCCTTTTGCCCCAAGCAAATCTGACCCTAATTCCTGATGCGGGCCATATGCCCCATCACAGCCATATGGACCTTGTGATCGCAATCCTTGCACGGCTTTGCAACCCTAGCTAGACTGCTGCAAAAGGAGATATTATGACCCTACCCTTTGATGGCGCAATTTCTAAATATGCCAAAGACTTAGCCCCCAAATCCGTCCGCGCCGCCTTGGCCGAGGCCAAAGACGACGAAATTCTGTGGAAAGGCTATCCCTATCCTTCACAGATGAAGAAAAAGGATTACACCGCGCGGATTGAGGAATTGCAAATCCAGATGGCGCGGTTGCAGGCGGATGTGCGTGCCAGTGGCAAACGTCTGGTCGTGATCTTTGAAGGACGCGATGCGGCGGGCAAAGGTGGCGCGATTGACACCGTGCGCGCCTATATGAACCCGCGCCAAACCGCCGTGGTGGCCCTGTCCAAACCGACCGAGCGCGAGGCGGGCCAATGGTATTTCCAACGCTATATCGATTGGCTGCCCGCGCGCGGCGAAATCGCCCTATTTGATCGCAGTTGGTATAATCGTGGCATTGTGGAGCAGGTCTTTGGCTTTTGCAAACCTGATCAGCGCGAGAAATTTTTTCGCCAATTGCCCGAATTTGAAAAGATGTTGGTGGGTGAGGGGATCATTGTCATCAAATTCTGGCTAGAGGTCGGGCAAGCCGAACAGTTGAAACGGTTTTTGGACCGCGAATCTGATCCGTTAAAACAATGGAAACTGTCGCAGATCGATGTGGATGGGCTGTCAAAATGGGATGATTATACCAAAGCGATAGATGAAACTTTGGATAAATCGCATTTCAAATCAACGCCTTGGACTGTGATCCTGTCCGACGATAAACTGCGCACCCGCATTGCAGTGATGCAGAAAATCCTGTCCTCGGTCGATTATATCGGCAAAGAATCCGATGTCATCGGCAAGATTGATGACAAAATCGTGGGTGGCCCCAAAATCCGCGCCTGACCTCGCTAGCGGAACAAAACCAAGGCCCCTGCCGACCAAGCAACGCGGGTTTTTGCGCCAATGTCCAGCACAGGACGGCCAAAGACGTTGCGCATGGACAAGCGCACTGTCTGATCGCAGCCGTCCAATTTAACATCGTAATAGGTCATATCGCCGTAATAGACCACTTCTTCCACTATAGCCGCGGTTTCGCGGTCTGACGCGGTTTGGCCATCAAACAGGATCGTCAAGGTTTCGGGGCGAAAGCCGATCACAGCCCCCTCATCGGTTGCTGCCATAACCTGATCGGGGTTCAGCGTCACGTGCCCAAAACCATTGGCGGAAACCTGCACCTGATCGCCCGTCTCGGACAGAATTTCTGCGGGCAAAAAGTTCATCACCCCGATGAAATTGGCCACCTGCCGCGTGGCGGGGCGGCGATACAGGGTTTCGGGATCGGCAAGCTGGGCGATTTGTCCGTCAAACATCACGGCGATTCGGTCGGACATCACCAGCGCTTCTTCTTGGTCATGCGTCACCAAAATAAAGGTAATGCCCACCTGACGTTGCAGTTTAATCAGTTCCACCTGCATTTGTTCGCGCATCTTTTTGTCCAGCGCCGACAGAGGCTCGTCCAGCAGCAGCACCTTGGGTTTCAAGATCAGTGCACGGGCCAAGGCGACGCGCTGGCGTTGCCCGCCCGAAAGGGCATGGGCCGCGCGGTTGCCAAACCCTGTCAAATTGACCATGGCAAGGGCCTCATCCACCGCAGCGGCCTTTTCGTCGCGCGACCGCGGATCTTTGCGCAGACCAAAGCCCACGTTCTCTGCCACAGTCAAATGCGGAAAAATCGCATAGGATTGAAACACCATATTGGTCGGGCGTTCATTCGCAGGCACCCCCGCCATATCCTCGCCGCCAATCATCACCGCGCCTGACGAGATGCTTTCAAACCCCGCAATTGTGCGCAAAAGTGTGGTTTTGCCGCATCCCGATGGGCCCAGCAATGAGAAAAACTCACCCGCGCGGATCGTGGCATTGATGCCGCGCAGGGCGTGATAATCGCCGTAATATTTGTGAACGTCCTGAAACGCGATCATGTTTTCCGTGGTCATAAAAAGCCCCCAGTGTCCTTTTGGCCCGTGCGGGCAATACCGCGCCTGCGGAAATATTCAGCGATGCTGAGCAGCAGGATCGACATCACGACAAGCAGCGTTCCCAAGGCCATGATAACAGGCACAGATTTCGGGAAGCGGAATTGCGAAAAGATGTAGATCGGCAAGGTGGTTTCCGTGCCCGCAAGGAAAAACGCCATCATGAATTCGTCCAAACTGATGGTGAAGGTCATGAGCAAGCTGGAAATGATCCCCGGCGCCACCAGCGGCAGAATGATCAGACGAAACGTGCTGATCGGGGTTTCGCCCAGATCATATGCGGCTTCCTCCAAAGATTTGTCCAGCGAATTAAACGCCGCCGTCAGGATCGCCACCGAAAACGGCGTGCAGACCAAAACATGGCCCAAAATGACGGTAAAAATCCCCAAGGGCACCTTCAGTGCCAAAAACACCACCAAAATTGCCACCGACAGGATGATTTCGGGCAAAACCAAGGGCAACATGATCATGCCCATGATCCCGCCCTTGAACGGAAAGCGGTAACGCGTGCTGGCGCGCGCTGCAAAAACGCCCAAACAGGTTGACAAAACCGCCGCCGACACTGCGATAAACATCGAATTTTTAAACGCGATGTGCAGGCCCGTGTCACCCCACAATTGCACGAACCAAGCGGTTGTGAATCCCGTCAGCGGAAAGGCGATAATCTTGGCGTCATTAAACGCAAAGATCGGCAACAGCAGGATCGGCGCATAAAGAAACAGCAAGAACCCATAGGCGTAGACGCGAAACCAGCCCCCCCGCATTATGCAGCCCTCCGCATGGCAAACAAAATTCCCAAATGCAGGACAGCGGCAAAGACCGCCGTGATCACCGTATTGCCCGTGATCAGCCAAGAAATCGCCACGAGCAGCAGCAAGCCTTGGGCCGCGGCCAATCCGACAAGGATCACCATATACATCGGCACGCGCCCCAAAAGCCCCTTGAACACCCGCCCAAACACCGCCATTTGCACCGCCGCCATCAGCAAAACCAAGCCGACCAGCAGCATCGAGGATATCGCCACGGCCGATCCCACGGGGTAGTTGTCCAATTTAACATATTGAAGTTGCACCAAATTGGCGACCATCTTTCCCTCGGGTCCGCCGACCAGATGGGGCGTCACGTAATCGCCAATCACGGGAATAAACACAATCATCACCGCCGAAATCACCCCCGGCATCGCCAAGGGCAGCGTTACGCGCAGGAATGTTACAAACCCAGATTCGCCCAAATCCTGCCCCGCCTCAAGATAAGATCTGTCGATCTTTTCCAAGGCCACGAAAATCGGCAGGATCGCAAAGGGCGCGTAGGCATGGGCCAAAGTGATGATGATCGCATTGGTGTTATACAGGATAAAGGTCAGCGGTTCGGTGATGATCCCCAAATCCATCAGGCCCGAATTGACGACGCCGTTAAACCCAAGGATCACCTTCCACAAAAACACACGGATCAGGTAGCTGGTCCAAAACGGAATTGTGATCAGAAACAGCCAGATCGATTTTTTCGACGGATGGACATAGAAGGAGACGTAATAGGCCAAGGGAAAGGCCAAGATCACCGTCGCCGCCGTCACCGCCATCGACACCCAGACCGAGCGCAGCAAGATCACGCGGTAGATATCGTTGCTCCAGGCCTCGATGTAATTGGTCAGGGTAAAAATCGGCTCAATCGTCAGATAGCCGTCGGTCATGAACGAATAGACAAATATTAGGCTCAGGGGGGCGGCTAGCAGTAACAACGCATAAATCGCCGTTGGGCTGACCATCAACAGCCCGTTGGTGGCTTCGGATCTTTGGCCCAGTCGGGCAGATTTTGCCATGATGTCCCCCGCCCCATAACGTTCGTGAAAATAGCGGGTTTTTGTTCGAAAGGGCAAGGGATTAGGCAAAGATTTCTCTTGAGGTCAGGTCGGATAAGACCTTTAGACGCGCTCAATCTCTAATGCGCGTTTTTTCAGCTCGTGATATAGGCTGGGCAGGATATGTCGGGCATCCACCGCGACGCGCAACGCATCCGAAACCGCAGATTCTGTCACAGGTGCAGGATTGCCCGCAACCCGCCAAACCATCCGCCGCGCCGCGCCATCATCATAGACAATCTCAAACCGCCCCGCCCGCGTTCTGCGCAGACCCAGAAAATCCATTCCCGCATTTGCGTGAAAACTGTTTTCGCACCCCATGGCATTCTCCTTGGTCAACCTGACCCAAAGGTATTCGCCCAAAGATTGCATTTTGGTTAACAGAAACGAAAAAGGCCCGCGAAGCGCGGGCCTTTCCCAAGATATCCACAGGATTTTAGCGCTTAGAGAACTGAAAGCTCTTACGCGCCTTGGCTTTGCCGTATTTCTTACGTTCCACAACGCGGCTGTCGCGGGTTAGGAAACCAGCGGCTTTCAATGCGCCGCGCAGGGCGGGTTCATAAAGCTGCAGCGCTTTGGAAACGCCGTGTTTCACAGCGCCCGCTTGGCCCGACAGGCCGCCGCCTTTGACCGTTGCCATCACGTCGAACTGGCCTTCGACATTTGCGATGGTAAAGGGCTGGCGCAGGATCATTTGCAGCACGGGACGGGCGAAATAGGCCGCCATTTCCTTGCCGTTCACAACCACTTTGCCCGAACCTGGTTTGATCCAGACGCGTGCAATCGCGTTTTTACGCTTGCCCGTCGCATAGGCGCGGCCCAATTTGTCGCGCACAGCGACGCGGGCAATCGCGGTGGCTGCAGGGGCATTTGCGCCGCCAACGGCCGATTTCAGATCGTCAAGAGATTTGATGTCGGACATTATGCGCTCCGCGTGTTCTTCGGGTTCAACGATGCAACATCGAGAACGGTGGGCTGCTGGGCTTCGTGGGGATGCTCGCCGCCTGCATAGACGCGCAGGTTGGTCATCTGAACACGGCCAAGACGGTTGCGGGTGATCATACGCTCAACGGCTTTGATCACGACGCGCTCTGGATGTGCGCCTTCAAGAATTTGCTTTGCGGTGCGCTGTTTGATGCCGCCTGGGTGGCCGGTGTGCCAATAATAGATTTTGTCACTGCGCTTATTGCCGGTCATCTGCACCTTATCGGCGTTGATGATGATGACATTGTCACCCATGTCCATATGGGGGGTGAAGGTCGGCTTATTTTTGCCGCGCAGGATATTGGCCACGAGTGTCGCAAGACGGCCCAGAACGATGCCTTCGGCGTCGATCAGGATCCATTTCTTGTCGATATCCGCAGGCGTAGCGGAGAAGGTTTTCATTCAGATACCCAAAGTTAGGGGCAAGGGTTCCCCCTCGCATTACAGATAGGGGCTTATCGCGCAGGATGGATGCGCGGTCAATGGGGGTGTATGATAATTTAATGTAATAAATTCAACATATTATCATATGTGGTGCTATAATACCCCACATTATTTCAACAGGGGCGGCCGATCTGGGTCTGATCCAGGTGATGGGCGATCAACGGGGGCTTCGGGCAGGATCAGGGCGGGAATGGGCAGGGCCTGCCCGCGTGCCGCCAGCATATTGGCCAATTTCGATCCTGCCTGCACAAAGGTCACATCCAGCGCCCCCGCCTCAAGGTTGGAAAAGACAAGGCGTTCTGCGACAGCGCGGGTCAGTGCCGCCTCGGCCGTGGCGCCAATAAACCCAAGGATATGCCCCTGCCCGCCTGACTGATAGCGCACGGCGGCCAGATAGGCGCTTTGTGCCAACCCCGCCGCAAACCCCATATCCAACGCGGCCATCAACGCAGGCGGCATCGGGCCAAGTGGCAAAACCATTTCGATCCGCGCATCCATCGGTTCGGGGGCCACATCCAGCATTTCGGTCAACCAAACCATCGCGTCAGGCGGCAAAATCGTTTGCGATACCGCGCCAAAGTTCAGCCCCAGCCCAATCCCAAGCGGGGCCAACTGCTGCGCAATCACCCGTCCGGGCAACATTGCGTAGGGCAGCGCCCCATCTGCCCAATCGCCCAAACGTTCCTCAGAATCAAAGGCCAGAACAATCGCACCATCTGGCAGATCAAACACACGCGGAGTGATTGTTTCGCCAACCGCCTCATGCTCAAGGATCAAAAACAGCGGGGTCTCTGACAAAAGTTGATAAAACCGCGCCGATTGCGCGCCAAGGGCCATTTCGGCAAAGGCAAGATCAAGGTCATTCATACCCCCCCTTAGCGCCTTGCTGCGCACCTCTCAAGGCGGCAGTTGCGCACAGGCACCGCGCCCGCTATTGGTGGCAAAATAGAAACGGGTTTTTGATGTATCGAGTCTCTCCCTTTATGCAGCGTTTCGCAACCAGCTTGCTGCTGGGTATCGCGGTGGCTGCAGTTTGGGTAAATATGGACCCTGCCAGCTATTACGATATGATCGAATGGCGCATTCTGGATTTGAACATCCTTGGGTTCTTTTGGCCTGATCCGCCCAGCCTGACCCCGCTGAATTTGGTTGCCGAACTGCTGATTCCGTTTTTTATGTTCTTGATCGGCAAAGAGCTGTGGGAGGCCGTTGTGATTGAACGCGGCGCCTTGGCCGGTCGGCAGGCGATTTTGCCGGTGGCAGGTGCCGTTGGGGCAATGATCGGTGCCGTGATCGTCTGGCGCGTGCTGGGCTGGATGATGGACCCCAGCGATGAGACCAGCCTATCGACGGGGTGGCCCGTGCCTTTGGGCGGCGATGTGGTGTTGGTCTATTTGTTTGGCAGACTGGGCTTTGATCGCCGATCAACGGCGCTGCATCTGTTGATGCTTGTCGTGATTGGGATGGATATCTCGGGCTTGATCTTGTTGGGCCTGACCCATCCTAACGGCGGGTTGCTGCGGCTGTCTTGGTTGATCTTACCGCTGTTGGCCAGCTTGGCGGTGTGGTGGTTTCATGCCCGCGCACATCAAGATATGGCCGAACGGGTCAAGCGGCGTCATGCAGCGCTTTGGCCATATATTGCGGCGGGTCTTGTGTCCTATTTGGGGGTTCTGGCGGCGGGACTGCCGGGGGCGTTGGGATTGTTGCCCGTGATCCCCGCGATTGCCCATGCCGACCGCAGTTTCGGATTGTTCGCCGCGGCCGAAGAATTGCTGCATGATCCGTTAAACCGCTTGTCCCATGCGCTGATCCATCCGATCACGGGGATTTTGTTCATCTTTGGCCTGACGCGCGGCGGGTTTGATTTGATGGCCTTTGCACCGCCTACGCTGTTGGTGCTGTTTACCTATTGGTTGGGAAAACCGATTGGGTTTTTGTTGGGCTGTCTGATTGCGGGTCGCATTGCAGGTGGGCAAATGCCGCCCGATATTGGAACGATTGCCCTGATCCGCATTGCGGTGCTGATTGGTCTGGGCTTTACCGTTCCAGTGCTTGCGCTGGACACCGCCCTGCAGGGCGGCGAGGTGGCCGAGGCCGCGCGTTTGGGTCTGGCCCTGACCCTTGGCGCAGGTCTGATCAGCCTATTGTTGCCGCGCGGGCCAAGCCGCTAAAGATTTAACCCAGATTATCAACTGTGGCGAAACATTCCAAATTGCCGACATAAATCCGCCCAAAAGCCCACGCTATGTTTGATCCGTAAATGACTTGCGAGCTGCAAGCCCTATTGAAAGGCCGCCCGTTGGGGCATTATGATTTCGTTTGAAAATGTCAGCAAATCCTTTTGGACAGGCACCTCTCGTAAGGTGATCTTGGACCGCGCCAGTTTCACGGTTGAGGTTGGTAAATCCATGGGCATTTTGGCGAAAAACGGCACTGGCAAAACCACGATTATCAATATGATGGCAGGTTTGGAAAAGCCAGATGAAGGCAAAATCACCCGCACCTCGCGGATATCTTTTCCCCTTGGCTTTATGGGCGGCGTGATCAGCAAACACACCGCCACGGAAAACGCGCGGTATATTGCGCGGCTTTATGGGCTGGATCCCGACTATATCGAAAGTTTTTGCCGCTGGTTGACCGATATTGGCGAATATTTCGATATGCCCGTCGGCACCTATTCGTCGGGAATGCGGTCACGTTTTTCGTTTTCTCTTATGCTTGCGTTAGAATTTGACATATACCTTATAGATGAGGGGATGCCCTCAACGGCGGATGTGAATTTCAACAAACGCGCAGGCGAGGTTTTGCGCCAGCGTTTGGCCAATGCGACAGTCATTGTGGTGTCGCATCAGGCCAAAACATTGGAACGGTTTTGCAATTCGGCGGCGGTTTTAAAAAACGGCCAACTTTATATGTTTGACACTTTGGAAGAGGCAAAGCAGCTTTATGACTACGAAGCTCATCGTTAATAAGTTCCGCACGCGTCCGTCTGCCCCATCTGGCACCTTGGGTCAAATCACGCCCAAGCAGATACAGGTGACACGCGAACAGGCCGCGCAAATGCAGGCGGCCTCGATGCAGTCGCAGGTGCCGCCTGCCCCGAAAACGATGGCGCAAACTATGGCGCAAACTTTTCCGCAAACTGCGCCCCAATCAACGCGCAAGGTGATTGCCGATGACGCCTTTTTTCCCGTCCCCGAAGATGGCTTTGGCGGGCAAAGCTTTGCCACAGCGCGGGGCGCGGCACAAAATCCAGCCCCAAATCCAGCAGCGGAAATTGCCGCAATAAAATCCGAAGGTCTGACAGGGCGACAATTGCGCATGGCGCGGAAATTGGCGCAAAAACACGAATTGCCCGCAACGTCCGATTTTGACGCGGTGCGCCTGTTGCGCCACGCGGGAATTGACCCCTTTCAAACCAATTCCATTTTGGAATTGGTGTCAAATACGTCGCAATCCACCGCCCTTGTTCCCGCGCAATCGCGCGAACTCGCCTTAACAAAAGGCGTTCAATTGCCGCAAACCATCGCGCCAATCCCCTCTGTGGATGATCGCGTCGCCGAGGCGCATATTGCCGAAGTGCGCCGTATCCAACAAGAAATCGTTGCCCGTCGTCGCAAGAAATCCATGCTTTTGTTCAGCCGCATGGGCGTTTTCGTGATCTTGCCGACGATCTTGGCAGGGATTTATTTTTATCAAATCGCCACGCCGTTTTATTCAACCAAGACCGAATTTGTCATACAAACAGCAGAACCGTCCAGTGGCGGCGGCGGTCTTAGCAGCCTGATGAAAAGCTCTCCCCTGGCGAATGCCACCGATTCCATCACCGTTCAGGGCTATCTCCAAAGCCAAGACGCGATGGAACGCCTGAACGCCGACAACGGCTTTCGCGCGCATTATTCAGACCCGAAAATTGATGCGCTGCAACGTCTTAGCCCCACGGCAAGCAACACCTCTGCCTATAAAACCTATCGTCGCAACGTAAAAATTTCCTTTGATCCGACCGAAGGCATCATCAAAATGGAGGTGGTCGCAGCCGATCCAAACGTCGCGGTCGATATTTCCAAATCCTTGATCAAATATGCCGAAGAACAGGTCGATCAGATGACCGTGCGCGTGCGCACCGATCAGATGGCGGGCGCACAACAAAGCTATCTTGATGCGGAAAAAAATCTGGCGGATGCCAACGAAAAGGTTGTGTCCTTGCAAGAAAAGAACAAGGTTTTGTCGTCGGAATTAGAGGTTGGGTTGATTTCGTCGCAAATCGGCCAGTTGGACGGGCAATTGACCCAAGACAGGCTGTCCTTGGCACAAATGGAAAGCAACAAGACACCCAACCAGTCCCGAATGGAACCGCTCAAACGCCGCATCGCCACAGTTGAGGAACAAATCGCCGTTCTGCGTGCAAAATTGACCGAAGACAGCAGTGGCGGCCAATCCATCGCCCGTGTGCAAAGCGAACTTTTGGTGGCCCAAGCTGATGTGGAAACCCGCCGTCTTTTGCTTGCGCAATCCCTGCAGGCCAAAGAGGCGGCACGCAACAATGCCAATCGGCAAACGCGCTATTTATCGATGTCCGTCAATCCGATTGCGGCAGACGAACCCGCCTATCCCCGCGCTTTTGAAAATACCCTTGTGGTCGCCTTGATCTTTGCGGGGCTTTACCTCATGTTGTCGATGACAGCAGCCATCCTAAAAGAGCAGATTACCGCCTGATGACACATATTGAAATTGGCGGGCAGATCATTGGCAATGACCAACCTTTGTTGGTCATTGCAGGGCCGTGCCAGTTGCAATCCTTGGATCATGCACAAATGATCGCAGGCCATATGCGTGAGGTCTGCGCGGCGGCGGGTGCATCCTATGTGTTCAAGGCCAGTTACGATAAGGCCAACCGCACATCGCTGTCAGGCGCGCGCGGCGTCGGAATGGAACGCGGCCTACAGATTTTGGCCGATATTCGCGCGATGGGTATACCCGTTTTAACCGATGTGCATGACATAGGACAGGCGTCCGAGGCTGCGCGCGTGGTCGACATCCTGCAAATTCCCGCGTTTTTGTGTCGCCAAACCGATTTGCTGATTGCGGCAGGCCAAACGGGCGCGGTGATCAATATCAAAAAGGGCCAGTTTTTGGCACCTTGGGATATGGAAAATGTTGCGGCCAAGGTCGCCTCAACGGGCAATGAAAAAATTATGCTGACCGAACGCGGCAGCAGTTTTGGCTATAACACTTTGGTCACAGATATGCGCGGCCTGCCGATCATGGCGCGGACGGGCTATCCTGTGATCATGGATGCCACCCACGCGGTGCAATCCCCCGGCGGCAATGGAACATCCAGCGGCGGACAGCGCGAATTTGCCCCCGTTTTGGCGCGGGCCGCGGTATCTTTGGGCATTGCAGGCGTGTTTATTGAAACGCATGAGGATCCAGATACCGCGCCATCTGATGCCGCCAGCATGATCGCCTTGGCCGATATGCGCGGTCTGGTTGACACATTGATGCAATTCGACCGCTTGGCCAAATCCCTTTAGGCTTTCATATTAGCAAAAATACCTGCGCCGCAGGCATCTCAGTGCAGCGCTCAGGCCACCTGCCCCGCAGCCCAGCCCGATGACCACGCCCATTGGAAATTATACCCACCCAACCAGCCTGTGACATCGACCACTTCGCCGATGAAATACAGCCCCGTCGCACCCCGCGCCGCCATCGTGCGCCCGTCCAGATCATCGGTATCAACCCCGCCCAAGGTGACCTCTGCGGTGCGATAGCCTTCGGATCCAACGGGGCGCAGCGGCCAATCGCGCAAGCGCCCTGCCAGCCCCTGCAGATCGCGTGTGGCAATCTCGGCCATGGGCGCGGTGATCCCCTCGCCGAAATGCCGCGCCAAACGTTCGGGCAGATGTTGTGCCAAAACGGTGCGCAACATCGCGCGCGGCATAGATTTTTTCGCGGCAATCAGCAGGGGCTCGGCCTCGGGCAGCAGGTCCAGCCTGATCTGATCCCCCTCGCGCCAGTAACTTGAGATTTGTAAAATTGCCGGGCCAGACAGGCCGCGATGGGTGAATAAAACCGCCTCTTCAAAGCCTGTGCGCCCATGGCTGACTGTGGCCGGCAGCGCTACCCCCGCCAACGGCACCATCCAGGCCAATTCCTGATCCGCAAAGGTTAACGGCACCAGGGCGGGGCGCGTTTCCACCAGTCGCAGGCCAAACTGTTCAGCAATCTGATATCCCAGCCCAGTCGCCCCCATTTTGGGAATGGATTTACCGCCCAGGGCCACAATCACCGACCCTGCCCGCACCCCCCCGCGTGAGGTCTGCACGACATACCCCGCCTCAACCCCGCGAATTTCTGTGTCCAACCACAATCGCCCCCCCGCGCGGGTCAAATCATTCAGCAGCATCGCCACCACCTCTTTGGCAGAGCCGTCGCAAAATAACTGGCCCAAGGTTTTTTCGTGCCATGCAATGCCCGCATGGTCCATGCGGGCGATGAAATCCCATTGGGTATACCGTTTCAGCGCCGACAAGGCGAAACGTGGATTTTGGCTGAGGAACCGATCAGGGGCGATGTGCAGATTGGTGAAATTGCACCGCCCCCCGCCCGAGATACGGATTTTCTCGCCCGCGGCCTTGGCGTGGTCAATCACCAATACCCGACGGCCACGGCGTGCCGCCTCAATCGCGGCCATCAGCCCCGCCGCCCCCGCCCCTAAAACGACAACATCCACCTGTTCCATTCTGCCCATATCGCAACTCTGCCGTCCCAAGGCAAGCCGCGACCTTTTGTTGAAAAACCTGCAAAAAAGCCCTTGCAGCGCCAGTTGGCCTTCGCTAATAACGGGCTCAGTTGGGGCGTCGCCAAGCGGTAAGGCATCGGTTTTTGGTACCGACATACCCAGGTTCGAATCCTGGCGCCCCAGCCAACTTTCCTTAGTCAGGTGATGAAAGCGCCGCGCAGATTGCGCAGGCGCCCTGCGCGCGGGGTCACCCTTTAATGCGGCGCGGGTCATCACGCGCAACCTTGCAACTCGGATTTGGGACATCGGGGAAACCGCATCCCGTCCAAGAATAACGCGCATCCGTCAAAGCGCTCTGTACTTTCGGACAGTCGAGGGGGCGTCTAATACCCGGGGCCCAAAACGCTGGAGTGTTAACAGCATCTTTCGTCCCGCAAATCCAGTTTCGCCTGCGAGCATTCGGATGAGGATGATATGGCCTGCCTTCTTTCAATACGCTGCAAGCTTTTGCTTTTGTTGATGGTCAGCGGGTTGGCGACCGCTTTGGCGATCATCTCTATTGGCTATATTCGATCCGATCAGGCCCTAAGCACAGCGGTTTGGGATCAGCTTTTGGCGGTGCGCGAAACCAAAAAGGCGTATATTGAATGATATCTCGCATCCCAAGAACGCGCCTTTCAAGTGCTGGCCGCCCAAGGACAAGCGCAATTGACCCTGCCCGCGTTTCGTGCCGCCGTGGCAGCGGCGGAACAGGCCGCGCTGACCGATTATTACCAAAACGAAATTTTGCCCCAGCTTCCCGCCGCCCTGCGCCCTTTGTCGGCCGACAGTCTTTTGCCGACGGACATCCAATGTTTGCGCCTGCAAAAACGCTATATCCTTGCCCCCCCCAACCCACAGGGAAGTCGCGAATTGTTCGAAGCCCCGCAGGCTGCGCCCAATGCCTATGATGGCTTGCCAAAACCTATCACGCGCATTTCCTGGACATAATCCAGCAGTTGAAACTGTATGAGATCTTCCTAATCGACGATCAAACAGGCGAAGTTCTGTAGACTGTTGCAAAAGAAATGGATTTTTTCACCAATCTGACAACGGGGCCCTATCGCAACTCTGGCCTTGCGGCCGCATACCGCGCGATGCGCCAGCGGATCAAAACGATATGGTCTTTGTGGATTTCGATCATTATCGCCCGTCCTTTGGCGCGGCTGCTGCCTTTTTGGCGGCACCCGTTTTTGAAAACGGCAATCGGGTCGGCATCATCATTGGTCAGGTGTCGATTGATGAGATGAACGCGGCATTGACCTCTTCTGGGGATTGGGACAACGAGGGATTGGGCGCCACGGGCGAGGTTTATCTGGTGGGCTCGGACGGTTTTTCACGCTGGGACAGCCGATTTCTGATCCAAGATAAGGCAGGTTATTTGGATCAACTGGCCAAACTTGGCGTTGAACCTGCAAAAATCGCCGCGATCGATCAGACGGGCCATTCGATCTTGAACCAGCGATTTGCAACCCAAGCAGTTGAGCGCGCGCTGAGCGACGAGACAGGGGCCGACACGATCCGCGACGATCGCGGACAAGCGGTTTTGCCCGCCTTTATGGGTATGCTGTCGGAAATTGTGCGGCGCAACGGCATTATTGAATCGAAAACCGCAGAATACGCCAAGTTACTGCGCAATGTTTTGCCCGATACGGTGGCCGACCGATTCAATGGTGGCGCATTGATCGTGGCCGATACGTTTGAAAACGTCAGCATCATCTACGCGGTGATTGTGGGGCTGGATGCAATTTTGCGCGACCACTCGGCCAATGACATCATTCACCTGTTGAACGAACTGATTGATCTGTTTGACGAATCCGCCGAACGGCATGGGGTGGAAAAGGTAAAAACAATTGGCGACGCCTATCTTGCGGCTTGTGGTCTGTCCACACCGCGTCTGGATCACCGCCAGCGCGCAAAAGCATCCTGCGCCGCTTTAATGAAGCAAAGGGTTTGAATCTGACCCTCAGCATTGATTTGGCAAATGGCGAGGTTGACGCAGGTATCGTTGCACGCAAGCGGTTTGTTTACGAAATCTTGGTCGAATGCGTTTGCGAGGCGCGTCGCTTGGCGCTTTCGGCCAACGAATCCAAAATTCACATGAGCGTTTTAATCGGCGGGGCCCTGCTTGCACGTGATCAAGATAAGGCGAAACGTGGGCGATCTTTTTTCAGAATCGACCGCGCTTTGGACTTTGGCGGTTGTGCAGGGCGGGTTTACGGTTTTGTCATCCTCGACGCGCGTCTTTGGCCAGAATATCTATGTCGAATTCAGCTATGGCACGCCGCTTGCCCGTGCCATTGAATATGCCGTCGGTTCGGTCGATCGGATCCTGTCTGATCTTGCGCATGATATCGACCTGATGAAATTGTCGGATGATGGCATCACATTCAAAGTGACGATCTATACCCGAACCCGCGAGGACGGCGAGGCGGCCATGACCGAGTTTTGCGGCGGCTTTGCTACAAATGCAGGCGCGAAAATCTGCAATTCGCGGGCGCGGCCAACCGCAAATACCGCGACACTGGCCCCCCAAGGTTACACCCAGCGCAAATCCAGCAAATCCTGAGGGCGACGGGCGGTTCCTGCCCAAGGCGGACGGCTGAGCCGATCTGATGGCTGCAGCCGACAATGGCCTGTTCGATGCAGGCGCGCGTCTTTTGCAAGCAGGCACCATCTGTCGTCGGCTGTTCTTGGTTGTGTCGGGTCAATTACGGGTTCTGCACGGCGGCGATCTGTCGGCGCGCAGCCTGCAACGCTTTGGCTCTGGCGCGTTATTTATCAGTCGTTTTCTGCTGACGGGCGCACCCCAGACCATAGATTTGTTGGCCGAGACGGAAACGATGACGCTATCACTGGTCTCGATCCATATCATCGACTTTTTAAACCGCAATCCCGCCTTGGCCCGCAAATTGAAACAGGCGATTGACGCGATCGACGGCAGACTTGCGCGATAAGCGCAACGTGAACGGCGAAATTTTTGCCATCTGACTTTGCGGGAAATCTGGACGAACGTACAGGTTCAGCGGTGGCTCTGGCATATCTGGCGCGCGCCTTTTCAAATGATCGGGTGATCCCCATAACTGGGCGACGCTTGACATGAAACAAGCGACCCAATAGCAATCTATCCTGTGTTAATCCAACGGATTTAGACCCATAGCGATTGTCACGCATACCATCATAATTCCCACAAAAGACCGCTCAAATTTGCTGCGCCGCGCCGTCGCGACCTTTGCCGCAAAGGGCCGCATCAAAAAAGGTCGACCGCTGTTTCAGACGGGGCCAATTCCCACGACGGCACGTTTTGCCAAGAAAAGGTTCGCCACCAGCATGGGCGTTTGGATAAAGCGTGACATTGCCGCAGATATCGGACCTTTTGATACCCATCTTACCATCGGCGAAGATACGGATTATTCTTGTCGGTTGATCCGTCACGGCACGCGGGCGTGGTACAGCGCAGAGATGAGAGTTATGATCCATGTGCACAACAACCCGCGCGATCAAGCGCCCATTGGCAAAAGCCGCACCATCGCACCGACCGCAGAGGATATGCGGATCATCGCCACCCGTTTTCCAGAATTTCGGCTGTTGGGCCAAAAATACTTGCGTCTTTGTGCCCAAGTCGGCCAGACTCCGCAGGCGCGTCATTTTGTGCGCAGTCAAAATGGGTTTGGCAGGCGGCTTTGGTTTTCGATCTTGTACCGCGCCAAGCGGTTGATCCACAGTTTCAAGCGCAGAAAACCTGCCTAAAGGATCCAAATCGATTTGCCATTTGCCCCCGACCTTTTCGCGGAACGTTTTGATCGTTCGCACGTAGGCGAAGGCATCTGACGGAAAACCTATCAAAGATGCGACGCCGCAAGATGGGACATTTTCGACTTTGGGCCGTAAGAAGTAACCGCAAACTTGTCGACGAAAGACATCGAGATAGTCTACGACTCGACACCAAACACACCAGCACCGCCGGGGTGTTGCACGTCAAGATTGCGTCAAGACAGGTGAAATTGACCGAGGCAGGTGTTGCGCAAAAGCGGGGCACCAAAAATAGGAAAAAGGAACGATGAATCTGCCCAAAACATCAGCGAGGATCGGATTTTAGAAAGAAAACATCGCCAGAAAGTGGGAATTTTTAGTTTTTTGTAGCTTGTCATTTTTAAATATTATACTGTTGCATAATTAGTATAACATTGGGGAAAATGATGAGTAAAGAAAAATTGGTTGTCGGCGGTTTGGCGTCAGCTGCAGCACTTGTCGCGGGGAGCCACGGCGCCTTGGCGCAAGATTGGACGGGGCCTTATGTCGGTGTGTCCGTAGGCACGGCGAATGGTGCTTTGCCTTGGTCGTATCCTGACGACAATTACCTGTTGGAAAAGGGTCCAGTAAAGGGCGCATTCGTTGGCGCACGTATGGAAACACGTGGCTATTTGGTCGGCGCGGAAATCGCCTATTCTGGCCATGTCGGCGGCGATGCGAATGGCGAGAGCTCTTACCCAGAGGATTATGGCTTTAGCTCTATAATTGACGCAAAGTTGTCGATCGGCAAGCCTATTGGCAAGAGCTTGGTTTACGGTTTCGCGGGTCTTTCGACGGGCAGCGTGACGGGATCTTCGAGTGGCAACAACTACACGGCGTTTGGCGGCAACTTTGGTGCTGGCGTGGATTACATGATCAACGACAAATTTTCTGTCGGTGCTGAATACACGCGTCGTGTGATGAGTGGCTATGACACCGAGAGTGCAAACAACGGCACGCTTGCGCTTCGTGCTTCGTTCCATTTCTGATCCTTGTTGCGATAAATGCTCCGCCTACGGATCCGTAGGCGGGGCATTTGAATGATGCCTAAGGGTCCCAAGCTGCGACACGTGGTCGTGTTAATCGGCGGCACGGGCGTGATCGGGTCGGCAATGTCTGATGTTGCGCGCAAGTGCGGACTTGACGTCCTTTCCTTTTCTTTGGATCGCGCTTGCAACGACGGTTTATACAGAAACTGTCAAGTCGATCTTGAGGCGATGTCGCCGCAAACCCTGTCAGACAGCTTGGAAATGGCGGTGCAAAACCGCCCCGTTGCGCTGATTTTGGACATAATAGGGCTTGATGCGCGAAATGCAGCGGCCTTGGCCGATTTTGCTGTGGCACGCAATGCACCCGTTGGCGTGATTTCATCTTGTTTGCTGTATGATCACGATGGATCGGCACCCATCGACGAAAGTTGCCGACTTGTTGAACCCAATCAAGACAGCCACGCCTATCTGCGCGACAAATTGTCGATTGAATCGTTTTGGCGATCACGTCCTGATGTCGCTTGGCGGATTTTTCGCTGCCAACACATTTTGGGCGCGGGCAGCATTTTGGGATGCATTCCAAACCACAATCGCGACCAAAATCTTATCGCCCGCCTCAGGGCGCAGCAGCCGCTGAACCTTGTCAATTTTGGCGACATATTTTTGTCGTGGATCCATTCTAAGGATTTGGCAAGCGCAATAATGACATTGTGCAGCGATCCCACAAGCGCGCATCTTGCCATCAATATGACCGCCCCCGCCCCCGTGCGCGCGCGAAATTACTATGAGACAATCGCAAAAGTCATGGGCTTGCCGCCGCCTTCGATAGAAAACTTTGACCCGATCTCGACGGATTTTTGGAACTTGACGGCCCGAAATAACGTCTTTGTTTCGCGCCACGACTGTTATGGCCAAATCACCTTTGTCCACGACCTAGAGTCTGGGATAAAAGATGCTTTATCTGTCCCCGAAGCGCAGATGCGCAATCGCGGGCATTTTTTGCGCGCGCGACTGTTGGGTCGGGGCAGTCGGAAACTGCAGTCCGACCTTTGATGCTTGCAAACCAAAGCTAGCGGCTTAGATTTTTTCGTTCCAGAAATTCCTGTGTGGAATTTGTGACGGGAAATGCCGTGTCTGGCAAAGGCACGCCCAGAAATTCACAAAGTGGCTGCCAGCCCTGACGCACATCATATGTCAGCAATTGATCAGACGGCACCGCGGATTGGACGCTTTTGATATGTGCGTCATAGCGCGACAACATATAATCGCGGTCCTCTGTCCTGTCTGCAAAGGTCGTAAGAGTGACTAGGTCTTGGACATATTCGCTAACGGCCCGATTGTAGGGATCAGGATCAATCAAGCGGCCCTCTTTTAGCGCGCGAAAGATGGTGCGTTGCATACTTTCAAACCACGATTGCGGCTCGCGCACTGTCAGAATGACTTTTGCCGTCGGAAAATGCGCCAGCAAATCGCGCCAATAATGTGCCCCGGGCCAGTCAACCTGAGAGCGATAGCCAGCAAAGACCCGATTCCAATCCATCGGTGCGCCCTGCAAAGCCGCTTGCCAAAACGCAAGTTGGCTTTGATCGGCGCGCACCCTATACATATGATGACAAGGGCCAAATCCCAGCTGCTCCAGCGCAATTTTTAGGGAATGCGTTCCTGTGCGGCCCCATCCCGCACCGATGATTTCCAAACCCATGATCCCGCGCTCCTCTTCTATCGACTTGGCAGAACGCTTTTCGACGTCCACGCCCTTTTGTGCAATGGTTTTCAATGGATCAATCCGCAAAACAGCGCGGTGACCTCGTGGATCGACTGGTCCTTCAAAACATCACACGGCGAAAGGCCAAGCCTGCATATTGATGGGCAAAGGCGGCCTGCGCATATTCAGACGTTTGCAGCAAATCGAACTCTGCCAAGTTCACCCGCGCCTCAAAGTCGCCCTCGTCGGGGAAGACATGCAACAGCTTTGTCAGACGCCAAGAGACGCTTTCTGCCGCCCAGATCCGTCGCAGCGCGTCGTCAGAATAGGTATCGATCAGCGCGGTCGTGCCTTGCTTGAGCCATGCAATAAGCGCCTTTGACAACAATTCGACATCCGAGATCGCAAGATTCAGTCCCTTTGCCCCCGTCGGTGGCACCGTATGCGCGGCATCCCCCGCAAGGAAAAGCCGCCCGCACCGCAAGGGTTCAATCACGCGGCTGCGCAGTTGCGAGACAGACTTTTCGATAGAGGGACCGATCTGCAGTCGGTCAACCACATCTTGCGGCGCGCGCCGAACAAAGGCATCCCAAAATCGGCTGTCGGGCCAATCCTCGACACGATCTGCTGTGGGCGCTTGGACGTAATAGCGGCTAAGATTGGCGGTGCGCTGGGATGCCAAGGCAAAGCCTTCGGAATGTCGAATATAGGTCAGTTCATTGATCGGCGGCCTCTCGACCATGATCCCGACCCAAGCAAACGGATAGGCCCGTTCATACTTTTTGGCATCTTTGATAAAACTTGCCGCGATGCCTTGCGCGCCATCGCAGCCTGCAATTGCATGGCATTTTACGCGATAGGCAACGCCATCCCGTGTGTAGGTCACATATGGAGCGCTGCTTTCGACATCGAAAACACATAGGTCGTCGACCTCATCAATCAGGGGCGCGCCAGAGGTATCGCGCGCCGCGAACAGATCTTCGGTCAGAAATGCCTGACCATAAGATGTCATGCTTTGACCGGTCCATTGACGAATATCAAGCGTCAAACTGGGCCTCTTTTCCCAAGCAATTGTAATGGCATCCAGAGTGCGACCCATCGTGTCGATCCGAAGTGGCGGCCCCTCTTGGCGCAGAAAATCGACTGTGCTTGGGTCCAGAACACCCGCACGGATCCGCGCCAGCACGTGCGCGCGCGGGCGGCGTTCCAGAATAACCGTATCGATTCCATGCTGATGCAGCACGTGGCCCAAAAGCAGGCCTGCCGGCCCGCCGCCAATAATGACGACTTCTGTTTGACGTTCGTTCATTGCCCCACTCCTGACCGCGTGGGCCTATCAGCCTGTCACAACCAAAGTTCGCAGCCTTGATGCGACACTGCTAGGCAAGAACTTGATAAACTAAGCCAGCGCGCCGCGTGGAATATCATATGCATTTGTATAAAGGTAATGTAAAGAGAACGTCACTTGGATCGAAACGTCAACGCCGCAATAGGCAAGGTATTCAATATGCTTCGGCCTGCCGCTGAAACCAATTTGGCCCGCGCTGTCTTGGCGACCGCCGCGCGCGTTCCAGACCTGCTGGCCATCATCACCGACCACGAGGTGGTGAACTATGCGACACTTGCACGCATGATCCGCAGTTATGCAGCGCAGTTGATGAAAGCAGGCATTGGCCCCGGGCGGGTTGTTGCGGTAGACTCTGAAGATATCCTGACAGTGATCGCCAGTTTGCTGGGCACATCATTGCTGGGAGGGTCATGGATTGCGTTAAAGAACGCAGGGATGCTTGCATCTGTCGTCACGCCAGATCTGATCATCAGATCAAACCCAACGCTGGCAGATGGATTGGCAAAACCACCCAGCGTGACACCAGACGAAGGTTGGCAAACGTCGGAACTTGCCGAAGCTTTTGACAGGGGCGACGATGATGCGCCGTTTTTGTACAACAATACGTCTGGGACAACTGGCACGCCGAAATTGATGTCCCTAAGCCAACGGGTTCTTTGCCTGCGCGCCTTTGCGGCACAGGATGATTTCATCGCGCGGGAAACGGTGTTCTGCGCCTTGTTTACGGCTTTGGCCCGCCCCTATATCACGCGGATGCTGGCAGCCTTGATAAACGGCGCGACCATTTTGCACAGCCGCAATTTCGATCTTTGGGCCGCGACGGGGATGAACCACCTTTATGGATCCGTGACACAGGTTTCGGCGTTTCTGGGGGATGTGCAGTTTTCGCCCAAACTGCCCATGATCCATGTGTCTGGATCAAGACTGCCAGACGGACTGGCCCGTCATTTGCTGGGCAGTTTCGAACGGGTCGTTGACCTTTATGCATCCAGCGAGACGAATCGCAGCTTTAAGAACGTCAAATATCTGGATGCGGCGGGCAATTTGCACACACGCGGCGCACCTTTGGACAGCCAAGTGCAGGTGGTCGACGAACACGACCGACCCGTCGCATCTGGCGAGATTGGTGTGATCCGCGTTAGAAATCCCTATATGGCGCATGGCTATATAAATGCGCCCGAGGCCGAAGCGCGGTCGTTTCGGGAAGGTTGGTTTTATCCAGGAGATTTCGGCGCCTTTAGCCCTGAAGGTGCCCTGGTTATTGCAGGTCGCAGCGGAGACGTCATCAACAGGGGCGGCATAAAAATGAGTGCCCTCGCGATCGACGATGCCTTACGGGCCGTTGATTGCGTCACCGACGCGATGTGCTTTGAATATCACGTGCCGCTTGGCCCGTCTGAACTGATCGCATTTATCGTTCCATCCGCGGGAACGCCCTTTGCAGAGGCGGCGGTCAAGCTGTCTGAATATCTGGCGGGTCGATTGCCGCCAGATTGGATACCTGCCCGCTTTGTGGAAATCAACGCCGTGCCCCGTGTGCACGACGGCGGGGCGCAGCGATTTTTGTGCAGGGAACTTTATGAATCACGCAGGGCAAAATGACGGTTCCTTATGATAACATTGCGCGCGCCTTTGGCGAGTTGGCACAATCAAATGCCGATTTGCCAGCGATCATTGCCCTAGAAGAGGTGATCACCTATGCCGATTTGTGGCTGTTGGTTCGGCGGATTGCGGCGCGGATGCAGGGTGACGGCGTGGGGCGCGGCAGTCTTGTTGCGGTAAATCTGCAAGATATGCGACTGTCATTGGGCGTGTTGCTCGCGACCGCACTGATCGGGGCTGGATATGTTGTTGCTGGTCCCAATTTAGCCAAGGCTCAGGTGCTTAGGCCCACTCATTTCTATCGGGCCGCGAATATGGCGGGAAATCCGAGAGTCAATTTTAGGGTGATCGATGCCGCATGGCTTGATTTAGCCAAGGTTGACGACACCAATGTCACGGCGACGGACCCCGACGCAGAATGGCTGTATCTGCACACTTCGGGCACAACGGGCACCCCAAAATACCTTGGGCTTAGCCAAAGGATGGTTTGGGATCGCTCTTGTGCCGCTGCCATCGATTTTCCGTTCCGCCAGACAACCTTTGCAAGTTTCTTTCCCTCGACGTCACGACCCTTTTATGCCCGTGCACTGGCCGCATTGTTTCAGGCCTGCACAATCGTCGAAGGCATCGATTTTGATCGATGGCATAACACTGGGGTGAATTTTGTCTGCGGTTCCCCAAACCAAGTCTCTGAAGCGCTGGGTGACAGGGTGCTGCACCCAAAAATGGATCGGCTGGAAATCAGCGGTGCCCCCCTTTCGGACGCGGCTGCCAGCCAATATCTGCGCAGCTTTCGCAATGTCCGCGATGTCTATGGCGCCTCCGAGACCAGCAAAAGCTTTGCGAATGATCTAACGGTTGGCCAAGACGCCGAGATCATCCGAACGGGCGTGCCCTGCGACAGTGTTGTCGAGATCGTTGATCAGAATGGCAATCTCTGCCCTATCGGCGAGGTCGGGATCGTGCGTGTGCGCAATTCCTATATCGCGCGTGGCTATGTCTCTAACGCCGAAGCCACCGCGCGCGCCTTCGCAAAGGGTTGGTTTTTTCCCGGGGATATCGCGCGTTGGGGACCACGCGGCGCGTTGGTTATTCTGGGACGAGATGACGCGACCTTGAACATTGGCGGCTATAAAATCAACGCGACCTTGTTGGAAATGATCGCAAAAACCGTTCCCGGGGTGAATGACGCTGTCTGCTTTCAAAATCCTATCCCCGCAACGCGGCATCCCGTGATTGCATTTCTGGTTTTCGCGCCTCACATAGACCGCTTCGCGGTCACCGAACAGGTGATGCAACAGGTCGCCGAACGACTGGGTCATGTTTTTGCCCGTAAAAATCTGCGTGCGATTGATCAGATCCCCCTGACGGCTGACGGCCAACATGACCGCAAGGCCTGTCAGGCGATGGTGTTGACACAGGCAAAGGCCGATGGTGAATTGACGTAATGGCGCAGTATCACACAGAAAATCTCGCTGCCGCCTTTGCGACGGCCGCAATGACCCATCCCGACAGACAAGCGATTGTCGCGCAGGATCTTACCTTAACCTATGGAAAACTCTGGCTTATCGTTCAAAGCTTTGCGCTGCGGATGCAGGCAATTGGAATAGATCAAAACGCCGTTGTCGCATTGAAAAGCACCGACGTGATCGCATCCGTTGCGGTGATGTTTGCGACAACATTGCTTGGCGCGGGCTTTGTTGTCTGGGAAGACCGCCTGTTAGAGGATCATGTGGTCATACCAACCCATGTTTTGCGCTCGCCCGACGTTTCGCCCCCCGAAAACGCCCCCTCGATCCTGATGGACGAGAGGTGGTCACCGAAAAATATACCCTTACCCGATCAGCCCGAACGCTATTTCTTGGGTTTGGCGGCCGATCCGACAGCGCCTTGGTGGTATCTGCATACCTCTGGCACGACAGGGCGACCGAAATACTTGGCCCTCAGCCAGCGCATGGCCATTGACCGATCACGGGCCGTCACGGCGGATTTTCAAGGCGCAAAAACCCGCTTTTGTGCGCTTTTTCCCTGCTATACAAGGCCGTTTTTCGTGCGGGCCATGGCCGCGTTGGTCAATGGCTCGACCATCATCGACACGATTGACGCAGACTTCATGCAGGCGCAGGGCGTCACGTTGGTCTGCGGATCGCCCCGTCAGGCCGAACAATGGCTGACGGGCAAGCGGTTGGCCCATCGACTGCCTGTGCTGCAGATCAGCGGCGCAAGGTTTGCCCCAAAACTGGCCACGGATTTGCTGGGTGCGTTTGAACAGGTGCAAGATGTCTACGGATCAAGTGAGACGAACAAAGCCTTTGTCAACTGTATGACCCTTGCGGGTGGAGCCATTGTGACGCGGCCAGCCGTGCAAGACAGCAATATTGAGATCCGCCGCGCAGACGCAAGCCTTTGCTGCCACGGCGAAATCGGTGAACTGCGCATCCGAAACAGCTATACGGTGTCTGGATATATTGCCGCGCCAGAGGCCACAGCAATGGCATTTCGCGACGGCTGGTTCCATCCGGGTGACCTTGCGCGCTGGGATCGAGATGGCGCGTTAGAGATCGTCGGTCGCGTCGACGAAATCATCAATTTGGGCGGCCTAAAGATTGACCCTTTGTCGGTAGAAACGGCCTTGCGCGGCGCAGGCATCCGCCAAGCCGCCTGTTTTCGCGACCCACATGGTGCTTTGCGCTTGCTCGCCTGTGTTGAAATCGACACGATATGTGACACAGACTGGATCCTGCGTCAGGCAATGGAGCGCTGTGTTGCCACGCTTGGCCCTTTGGTGACGCCAGCATTGATTTATGTCGTTGACAAGATTCCAATGACCCATGACGGCGTGCCGCTGCGCGGCCAATGTGCGGTTTTGGCAAAAGACTTGCACCGCTTTGAGGAAGGTAATCATGATCGCATCACACCCTAAAAATGTTGCGAAAGCCCAAGCGGAAACGGCCAAGGCGTTCCAAGACCGCCCTGCGCTTTGTTTTCCAGATCGGACATTCACCCATGCCCAGATCAGCAGGCTGGGCGCAGTTTTTGCAACGCGCATGGCCGCAAACGGTATTGGCGCAGAATCGCTGATCTGGATTGCCTCTGGCGATGTGTTGGTCATTATTGCCGCCATGCTGGGGGCTGCCCGGATTGGTGCAGCGGTGATCCAGATTGGCGAAGGCGCAGAATTGCCTGACAAACTTGTCGTCACACATACCCTGCGCGCCGCCGAAGAAAATGCTGTGGCCCGCGGCGTTGACGTGGTTGTCAACCAAGATTGGTCACCCGCAAAAAATATGGAATTGGACATCCAAAATGCACGCGCCGATGCCCCGTGGCTGTATGTTCACACCTCTGGCACCACGGGCCTTCCCAAGTTCCTAGCCCTCAGTCAAAGAATGGTGGTTGATCGCTCGGTCGCGGTTGCGGATGATTTTCCACCCGATGGCAAAGCCGTGCTTTTGTATCCTGCTGGATCGCGGCCTTGGCTGGCGCGCGTGTTTGCGGCGCTTTTGAATGGTGGCGCGCTGTATTGTGGTTATCCGACGACAGACTGGGCAAGACATGGGATCAGCCTTGTCTCGGGGTCTCGTCCGCAATTTCAGGCAATGCTGGATCATCCACCCAAACAAAAGCTTGCACGTGCAGAGGTGATTGGCGCGCTTTTGCCAGAGAGCGAAGCAATCCATCTTCTTGATCTGTTCGAGAGCGTTGACGATACGTTCGGTTCCAGCGAAACGTCGAAATGCTATTCAACCCTGTGGCAAAAGGCGCCTGATGGGTCTGCCTTTGCGATCGGTCAGCGCAGGGATAGCACCATAGAGATCGTGGATTCCAAGGGCATCCCCTGCCCTATGGGTGAATTCGGTATCCTGCGGATCCGCAACACGTATATGGTGTCTGGCTATGTGACGGACGTGGCATCTGCGAACGATACGTTCCGCGATGGGTGGTTTTACCCAGGCGACATCGCCCGACAGACCGCCAACGGCCGCATACAGTTTCGAACCCGCATGGATCATATCGTCAATATCAGGGGCGAAAAGGTGAACGCCTATGCGATTGATATGATTTTCCGCGCAACGCCCGGAATTCACGATGCCGTGGTGTTTCGCAACCCAAAGGCGGACGCCATTGACGAGTTGTTTGCCTTTGTCGTTTTTCACCCGAATGCAAATCGGATCCAAGCGATTGAAAGCGCCAAATACGCGGTTCGTGAACGCTTTGGCGCCGCCCTCGTGCCGCGCATAATTCGCCCCGTCGCAGGTATTCCCCGCAGCCAAGACGGCAGCCCAGATCGCAAGGCCTGTGCCGACTATGTGCTGCAAATGGCCGCAGGCGATGGGGCCAACCACAATACGGGATAATCGATCGTGTGATAACAACCCAAAACGGCGCTGGACACCGTCCAAGATCGCGCCCCGCAGTGGTTCCGATCTTGCATAAAGCTGCAAGGTCTTCATAGTTTGGGCAACATAAAAGAATGAAACCGTTCAAAACAAAGTCACCCACCATGTCCCCATCAGTGTCGCCGATAGATTTGACATCGAATGGTTTTAGCAAAGGCTTGCTGGACCATGATGGTCTCATGACCCCAGTCCTTTTGGCGCAGTTTGGCCCCCTTACCGCAAGGCAAACCGAGGGGAAACAGATCGAAAACCGCTTTCTGCGCCAGTCGACGATTTACCAAGCCGCGACAGGGGAAAAGATTTTGGATGCAGAGTTGGATATATCCTTGCAGTCTTTACCCGCGACCTTTTTGGACTGTCTTCAACAGCAAGACATTTTGTTCGGACAGCTTTTGCGTGATTTTTCGATAGATGTGCGCATCATGGACCGCACCCTGTATCAATCAGACCAATCCCTGCGCTGGGGCCGTCGATTGTCCATCTGCAATGCCAACACGTTGGACCTCATCTGCAAAGTTCAGGAATTGATGGTCGGTGATGCACAGCTATTGCCAATACGCCTTAAACAATAACGGTTCTGACGGATGACATCATCCCCAAATCTCGAACAGATATTTGACGACCTTACCCGCTTGAGCTGTGACATATCTGGTCAAACAGGCCCTTATCCGACCGGGCCATCCGTCCGATGCGGGCCGTTCATTTTGGCGCGGACACAAAGAGCCAACGTGACGCCAAAAAATCCAGCCTTTGGGCACCAGGATATGCCTTTCGACACAAGGTTCAGCCTAACCACCTGATATATATATAATCACAAAATGATGGTGCACCCGAAGGGATTCGAACCCCTGACCTCTGCCTTCGGAGGGCAGCGCTCTATCCAGCTGAGCTACGGGTGCATATCGCCTCTATACTGATCCCAGCGCGGTCCCGCAAGCCTATCCCAACAGATCGTGACAAAGTTCCAAGGCCGAAATCAGCGCGTCCACATCGGCGCGGGTGTTATACATCGCAAAACTGGCCCGCGCGGTGGCGTTCAGTCCAAAATGCGCCATCAGCGGCATGGCGCAATGCGCGCCTGCCCGAACCGCCACACCGCGTTTGTCTAGGATGGTCGATATATCATGCGCATGGGCCGCGCCGTCCATCGACATCGAAAAAATCGCCCCCTTGGACGACGAATTGCCCTGAATATTCAGCCAGTTCAGACCCGACAGCTTCGCTTGGGCATAATCGCGCAAATCGCGTTCATGCGCGGCGATCTTGTCCATCCCAATCGACATCATATAGTTAAGGGCCACACCCAGACCGATTTGACTGACGATACTGGGGGTGCCTGCCTCAAACTTCATGGGCGGATCGTTATAAGTCACGGTATCGCGCGTGACGTCGCGGATCATATCGCCGCCGCCAATAAAGGGGGCCATTTCAGCCTGACGCGCGGCGCGCACATAGATCGCGCCCGACCCCGAAGGCCCATACAATTTATGCCCCGTAAAGGCGTAATAATCACACCCTAAATCCTGCACGTCCACAGGCAGATGCACCGCCGCCTGACTGCCGTCGACCAGAACCGCAACCCCCCGTTCGCGGGCCGCATGGCAGATGGTTTTCACATCCACCACAGTGCCCAGCACATTGGACATATGGGTAATCCCGATCAGGCGCGTTTTCGGCGTGATCGCGTCAATCACCGCCTGCGGGTCTAAATCGCCGTTCATATCGCAATCGACCCATTTGATGACCACGCCCTGACTGCGCAAAAAATGCCACGGCACGATATTGGCGTGATGCTCCATGATCGACAAAATAATCTCATCCCCAGCCTGCAGGCGCGGTTTGGCCCAAGCATAGGAGATCAAATTAATCCCTTCTGTCGCGCCCGAGGTAAAGATAATCTCCTCCGCTGAACCGGCGTTCAAAAACCGCGCAATCGTGGCGCGGACGGATTCGTATTTTTCGGTCGCAAGGTTAGAAAGGTAATGCAAGCCCCTGTGAACATTCGCATATTCGTAAGAATAGGCTTGGGTTACCGCGTCAATCACCACTTGGGGTTTTTGCGCCGATGCCCCGTTGTCCAGATAAACCAATGGCTTGCCGTTCACCCGACGCGACAGGATCGGAAAATCTAACCGCAGCTTGTCCACATCAAACATAAGCTGGCCCCAAAACCGCGGCCATTACCGCCGCCAAAATAAAACTAACGGCCAAAAGCGTGCCGATCATGCCAAAAAATACAGCCCATAAATTGGCAAATCCGTGCAATTCGGCAATGAACTGAACCATCAGCCAGATCAACAGCGCAAGGCCCACCAGCGCCAAAACGACAGTGGCAGCAGGCAAAACAAACAGCGCAATAAACTGCATCAGTTGCAGTGCGAACATAATCGCCTCGGCCCAAGCCACCAACGCCACCGCGTCTGAAAACCGCCCCTTGCCGCCAAACATCTGCCCAATCCAAACAATCAGCCCCGCCGCCACAAACAGCCCCCCAACCTGCCCCAACGCCAGTTGCATCGGGGAAAAGTTGAACATCTCATCTGGCGCAATCAGCATCACCACAGCCGACAGAATACTGGTCAAAATACTAACCAATCCCAGCGCCATAGCCGCCACAGATGGCGCAAATTTCTGCGCAATGATCCAGCGCGCAACCCCGCGCGGATCGTCCAAAGTTTGCCGCATCGCGGTCAGTAATGGGTTCATTGTGCCGCCTCGATCAACATCTGAAACCACATCCACAAAAAGCCTGCCCCCGCGATGATTTGCACCGCAGTCACAACCCCCGCATGGCCCAGAAACCCCGTTAGCACCCCTTGGATCAGCATCACAGGCGTGATCGCCAAAAACGCCCAAAACAGCGCAAGCCGCGCCCCGTATCCCGTGCCACGGCCGCCCAACAACCGCGACAGCCCGTAACTGATCAGCGCGATCGTATAGGCGATCAGCGGCAAAAAGAACACACAGGCCAACAAGGCACCGCCCAGACGCGCGTCAAGCGGGATTTTTGGATCAAACGTCGCCGCCCGCACCGCAACAGGCCACTGCGCCACAAACACCAAAACCCCCGCCCCCATGATTAGGGCAAGTGCGCTGTCCTCACGCAGGCCTTGATCCAATTTCGTGCGGATCATGCGGCGTGGCGCGCGCCATGCTGCCAAAATATCCGTGATCACACCCATAGCGCCGCCTCAAGTTGCGCGCGCACCAGATCCGCGATGTCTGGATCGGCAATTTCATCCACTGCTTCGGCCAGAAAGGCCAAAACCAACAGCGATTGCGCC
Source organism: Cypionkella sp. (assembly GCA_040398785.1). Lineage (GTDB taxonomy): Bacteria > Pseudomonadota > Alphaproteobacteria > Rhodobacterales > Rhodobacteraceae > Cypionkella. The sequence goes on from JBBATJ010000006.1 coordinate 86,083, forward strand.
ACAGATTTTGGCACGCCCCGCGATTGCAGGTAAAACAGCGCCGTCTCGTCAATCGCCCCCGAAGTAGAGCCGTGGCTGCATTTCACATCATCGGCATAGATTTCCAATTCGGGCTTGGCCAAAAACTGGCTTTCCCCGTCTAACAACAGGCTTTGGCTGATCTGGTAACCATCGGTCTTTTGTGCGGTTTGTTTGACCAGAATTTTGCCCTGAAACACGCCAACCGCGCCGTTGCGCAGCACCTTTTTGAACACCTGACGGCTTTCGCAGGCGCGCCCCTGATGGGTTATAAACAGGGTGTCATCATGATGCACCGCGCCATTCCCCAGCGCCGCACCTGCCACATGGGCGCTGGCCCCATTGCCGATCAATTCAATGAATGCCTCATTGCGAGTCAGTTGCCCCTGCGATGTCAGGGTAAAGGATTTAAAACGCGCCTCAGCCTCAAGGCGCGCAAAAATATGTGCCGCCACCGCGCCGGTATGGTTTTGCGTGCGGATATGGTGGAGGCTGCCGCCCAATGCGATATCCACTTCAAGGACCAGATTGCCACGGGCGGCAAGGCTGCCTTGCTCCAACAGGGTCAGTTCCGCGCCCTGTTCAATCTTAATGCAATGATGCAGCTTTGCATCCGAAGTGTTTGATTTTTGAACATAAACAATCGAAACGGGTCGCGCGATTTTGCCCATCACACGGATCAAAATCCCATCCGTCGCCTGCGCCGAATTTAAGGCGGCAAGGGGGCGGCGCACGGGGGCTTGGCCGCGATCTTCCAGCGTGCCATAGATCTGTGCGGCCCAGGGATGATCGGAAATTTCGATCAAACGCGCGATGTCCAACCCCGAAACCTCGGCCGCGTCCATCCCGTGAAACACCCCATCGACAAAGGTGATCGTGATCGGATTCAGCGATGAAAACCCATCGACAACATCCGCCGCAGGGGCCGACACAACAGCACCCGTCAAGCCCACAGGATCGGTATAGCGCCAATATTCATCGCGTTTGCTGGGGGGGACAAATTCGCGCAAAGGGGCAGACCAGCTCATGCGGAGGCCTCGGCCAACAGATCGGCATAGCCGTTGTTTTCAACTTGCAGCGCCAGCTCTGGCCCGCCTGTTTTGATAATCCGACCCGCCGCCATGATATGGACGACATCGGGTTTGATATGATCCAGCAGGCGTTGATAATGCGTGATCACCAGAAACGACCGCCCCGCGCCGCGCAGGGCATTGACCCCCTCGGACACCAGTTTCATCGCATCCACATCAAGACCAGAGTCGGTTTCATCCAAGATGCACATCTTGGGTTCTAACATCGCCATCTGCAAAATCTCATTGCGCTTTTTCTCGCCGCCCGAAAAGCCGACATTGACGGGCCGTTTCAGCATATCCGCATCAATTTTCAGGGTTTTCGCACGTTCCCGCACGATTTTCAGAAAATCTCCTGCTGACAATTCATCTTCGCCCCGCGTCTTGCGTTGCGCGTTCACGGCGCTGCGCAGGAATGTCATATTGCCGACGCCTGGAATTTCGACAGGATATTGAAAGGCCAAGAACAGACCCGCCGCCGCGCGCAATTCGGGTTCCATTTCCAGCAGATCCTGGCCCAGCAAGGATGCCGAACCCTCCGTCACCGCATAGCCCTCACGCCCCGCCAAAACATAGGACAGGGTCGATTTGCCCGACCCGTTCGGCCCCATAATTGCATGAACCTCGCCCGCGCCAATTTTCAGGTTCACCCCGCGCAGGATCACCTTATCTTCGTCTTGCAGTTTCACATGCAGGTTGTTGATTTCCAGCATTATTCTTCCTTTGTCATTGGGCGTGGTGGAAACGCGAGATGATCCAACCCAAGCGATCCGCAGGGATGGTCATCGGCATTAAATCAAATTGCGCCATACGGCCGATCATGGCGCTTGGTTTTACCAAATCCTCAACCGCATGATAGGATTTGCGGTCAAGATAGTCGTCAAACAACACCGTCACGGGGGCGGTGCTGCGAAAAAGCGTGGTCAGAAAACAGGCCACCCGAAAGCGCCCGTCGATCAGCACCAGATCGGGGTTTTTAAAATCATCGCGATCCCACACGGAATTGGGATAATTGGGCCAGCGGCGAAATTCGGTGTCATCGGCAGGGTGGCCCCAATCACGCGTCGGCCCAATATCGCCGTGATGCAGATGCAAGGCCGCCACTGGCGGTTGCGCCGCGAAATATCCGCGCATATTTTCCAGCCAATCAACATCCGATTCTACAGAAAACACAGTCTTTTCAGGCAGTTCTGCCGCAATCACAGTCGATCCGCCCGATCCATATTCTAAAATGACCCTTGCCTGCGCAAAAGCCGCACGCAGATGCGCGGCCTCTGCCTGTGGCATGGTCAATTCGGGCATAAACATCAGCCAACCGACCCCTCTAGGGAAATCGCGACAAGGCTTTGCGCCTCCATCGCGAATTCCATCGGCAGGGCTTGCAGCACCTCTTTGCAAAAGCCGTTGACGACCAAGGCGACGGCCTCTTCTTCGGACATTCCGCGTGCGCGGCAATAGAACAATTGATCTTCGTCCACCTTGGATGTCGTCGCCTCATGTTCCACGCGGCTGCTGTTATTCTTAACCTCGATATAGGGCACAGTATGCGCGCCGCACTGATCGCCGATCAACAGGCTGTCGCATTGGGTATAATTGCGCGACCCCGTCGCCTTGGGATGCATGGAAACAAGCCCGCGATAGGTATTCTGCGCCCGCCCCGCCGATATCCCCTTGGACACAATACGCGATTTCGTGTTGCGACCCAGATGGATCATCTTGGTGCCCGTATCGGCCTGTTGGGCATTGTTGGCGATGGCGATCGAATAAAACTCGCCTTGGGATTCGTGTCCGCGCAGGATGCAGGATGGGTATTTCCAAGTGATGGCCGATCCGGTTTCGACTTGGGTCCACATCACCTTGGCACGATCCCCACGGCAATCGGCGCGTTTTGTCACGAAATTATAAACCCCGCCGCGCCCCTGCTCATCGCCTGGATACCAGTTTTGCACAGTGGAATATTTCACCTCGGCATCGGCCAAGGTCACCAATTCCACCACAGCCGCGTGCAATTGATGGGTGTCGCGTTTGGGGGCGGTGCACCCCTCGAGATAGCTGACATAACTGCCTTCATCGGCAATAATCAGCGTGCGTTCAAACTGGCCCGTATTTTCGGCATTGATGCGGAAATAGGTCGACAGCTCCATCGGGCAGCGCGTGCCTTTGGGGATATAGACGAACGAACCATCGGAAAACACAGCCGAATTCAGCGTCGCGAAATAGTTATCCGACTGCGGCACGACCGAGCCTAGGTATTTTTGCACCAATTCGGGATGGGTTTTCACCGCCTCGGAAATCGAGCAAAAAATCACCCCCGCCTTGGCCAGTTCCGCCTTGAACGTGGTCCCCAAAGACACAGAGTCAAACACCGCATCGACGGCAACACGGCGTTCGCCCTCTGGCGCCTCTACCCCCGCAAGCAAGGCCTGTTCCTTTAACGGAATCCCCAATTTCGCATAGGTCGCCAGCAGCTTTGGGTCCACATCGTCCAAAGATTTAGGTTTGACGGCCATAGATTTGGGTTTGGCATAGTAATACTGATCTTGGTAATCAATGGTCGGATAGTTCACCATCGCCCAAGTGGGTTCGACCATGTTCAACCAGCGCCGATAGGCGGTCAAACGCCATTCGAGCAGCCATTCGGGCTCATTATTCTTGGACGATATCAGCCGCACGATATCTTCGGACAGGCCCTTGGGGGCATAGTCCATCTCAATATCGGTTTCCCAACCGTATTTATATTTGCCTGACATAGCATTGACGGTGTCAATGGTTTCGCGGTCAACGCCGTCGCGGATTTCGGTGACTTGATCCATGTTCTTCCCCTATGCCCGCATTCTGCGATAGTTATTCGCCCAAACATCGGCAAACCGCAGCACATCCGTGCGGCTGACATCGGGACCGATACTGATCCTGATGGCTTGCGCCGCAAGGTCACCATCATATCCCATTGCCCGCAGCACAGGGCTTGCCCGCAACTTGCCACTGGAACAGGCAGAGCCGGCCGAAACCGCAAACCCTGCCAGATCCATCGCCATAACTTGTGTCTCGCCCTTCCAATAAGGTGCGATTAGGCACAGCGTATTGGGCAGGCGCGAGACTGTATTCCCGACAGAAATAGTCTCAAATTCATGGGCAGACAATGCCTGTTCTAGAATATTTCTAATTTCGGCAACGCGGTCCCAGACCCCATCGGCCAAATCGCGCATCGCCGCCGTGGCCGCCGCCGCAAAACCAGCAATTCCGATCAGATTTTCGGTGCCTGCGCGCCGCCCCATTTCCTGACCGCCGCCGCGCAATTGTGCCGCCACATCCATACCCTGCCGCGCAATCAGCGCGCCAATCCCCTTGGGTCCGCCCAGTTTATGCGCCGAAGTTAGCCCCATATCGACGCCCAACCAATTGAACGCAATCGGGATTTTGCCAAAGGCTTGGGTCAGGTCCGACACGGCCAACCCCTGTGGCAAATCCTGAATAATCCCCGTTTCGGAATTCGCCAATTGCAGGGCCGTGCGTGACGGGTCCGTCACCGTCACCCGCCCCATCTGATCCACGGGCAGGGTGTTTTCACACCATGCCGCGACCGCCTCATGCTCAACCGCCGCGCAGGCATATCCCCGCCCCGCCAGCGCCAGCGACGCGGCCTCGGTCGCGCCAGAGGTAAAGATCACCTCATCCGCGCCAAGCGCCGCCGCAATCTGCGCGCGCGCACGTTCTTTCAGCGCCTTGGCCGCCCGCCCCTCATGATGGACAGAACTGGGATTGCCCACGATATCCATCGCCGCAATCATCGCGGCCCGCGCCTCGGGGCGCAGCGGGGTCGTGGCATTCCAATCCAAATATAATCTCATTCATCCACCACGCGAAACAGCGCAGGCACGGCGGGGCACGGCGTCATGGCATTGCCGATGACATCCGACAGCCGCGTTTGATGCAGAAATACATAGACTTGCGCCGACAACCCCTCCCACAATCTGTTTGAGAGGCTTTGCGCCCGCGTGCCCGACACGCCACCCGATGCACCCGCCCCCGATTGGGTGGCATCCACGTTTTCCTCAACCGCCTCCATCACCTCGGAGATACGGATAGAATCTGGACTGCGCGCCAAACGATAGCCGCCCCCTGGGCCGCGCACCGCCTCGACCAACCCCGCGCGGCGCAGTTTGACGAACAATTGTTCCAAATACGCCAGCGAAATATCTTGTCGTTTGGATATTTCCGCGAGCGACATCAAATCCTCGCTGCCCGCCAATGCCAAATCGGCCAAGGCCACCACCGCATAGCGCCCCTTGGTTGACAGCTTCATATCCTGATCCTTTTTACAGTTTTCATTGACGAAAGGGATGCGCGCGCTTAACTGACCCAGAGGCCGCGTATAAAGTTAGAACGGCTCTAAGTTATCCCAGTGATTTCGTCAAGAATTCACATATCAAAGGTGAAAAATGCCCGAAGTGATCTTTTCTGGCCCAGAGGGCCGCCTTGAGGGGCGCTATCATCCGCAAAAGGAACGCGATGCCCCGATTGCGATCATCCTGCATCCCCATCCTGCCTATGGCGGGACGATGAACAACAAGGTGACCTATAATCTGCATTACGCCTTTTACAATCTGGGTTTCACCGTGTTGCGGTTCAACTTTCGCGGCGTGGGGCGATCTCAGGGTGAATATGACGAAGGTATTGGCGAGCTGTCGGATGCCGCCTCGGCCTTGGACTATCTGCAATCCATGAACCAGAACGCCAAACATTGCTGGGTTGCGGGGTTTTCCTTTGGCGCATGGATCGGGATGCAGCTGCTGATGCGCCGCCCCGAAATCACAGGGTTTATTTCGGTGTCACCGCCCGCGAATCTGTATGATTTTTCTTTCCTTGCACCCTGCCCCGCCTCTGGTCTGATTATCAACGGTTCCGCCGACAAGGTCGCGCCGCCCAAAGATACCGTGTCCTTGGTCAACAAACTGCACGAACAAAAGGGCATCACCATCACCCATGATGTCGTTGAGGGCGCAGATCACTTTTTCAAAGACGAAGTGTCCCATATGGACCCGATGATCAAAACTGTGTCTACTTATGTCAAACGCCGTTTGGGCGAGCAAAGCAGGTAGCAGATGGCGCTGATCAACGATCTTTGCGACAAATTGGCCCAAGATGTGGTCGCGGCGATGGATGAATTGGGCGATGACCGCTTTCATGAAAAAGTGTCCAAAGTGCTGTTGGATATGTCGCCCACCACGCAAGAGGTGTATCTGACCTCAATCCGTGTGCTGCTGGCCGAACGCAAAGCCCGCGCCTATCTGAACGCGGCGCTGAAAGCCAAACGCGAAGGCAAGGCCGCGCCCCATCTGCATATGGATGTCGGACATTGAGCGATCAAGCGCAGCGGTTAGATCAACAATTCGCCTTTTTAAACGAGGCGGATCGGTTGAAAACGGTCCTGCGCGCAACCACCCTGTGCGACGGGTCGCGGCGGGAAAATTCGGGCGAACATTCGTGGCATTTGACGCTATATGCGATGGTTTTGGCCGATCAAGCGCGGGATGGGGTGGATATATCGCGCGTTATTAAGATGTTGATTTTGCATGATTTGGTGGAAATCGATGTGGGCGATGTGCCGATTCATTCGGCGCATGGGCTGGCGCATTCCAGTACATCCGTACAACAGGCCGAATCCCGCGCCGCAGACCGCATCTTTGGCCTTTTGCCCCCCGATCTCGCCACAAATTTCCGCGCCCTTTGGGATGAATTTGAGGCGGCTGAAACCCCCGACGCGATTTTCGCAAAATCCTTGGACCGCGTGCAACCTGTTATGGCAAACCTGCAATCAGGCGGCGGCACGTGGATCGAATATAACGTGACATCTCAGCAATTAGAAACCCGCGTGGGTGTCAAAATCGCGCGCGGTGCGCCCGCCCTGTGGGATTGGGTGCGCGCCAAAACATCCGCTTATTTCACTTAGTATACCATAGCATACCATCTTTTCTTTCATCCCATTTTCACGTAAAGCTGCCACAACGCCACCAGATCATCAAAAAGGGCAAGCCATGACCAAAATCAAAGTCGCCAATCCCGTCGTCGAACTTGACGGCGATGAGATGACCCGCATCATCTGGGATTTCATCAAGCAAAAGCTGATCCTGCCCTATTTGGACATCGATCTAAAATATTACGATCTGGGGATCGAAGAGCGCGACCGCACCAATGACCAGATCACCATCGATTCGGCCGAGGCGATCAAGAAATACGGCGTGGGCGTGAAATGCGCGACCATCACCCCAGACGAGCAACGCGTTCAGGAATTTAACCTGAAACAAATGTGGAAATCGCCGAATGGCACGATCCGCAACATCTTGGGCGGCGTGATTTTCCGCGAGCCGATCATTTGCAAAAATGTGCCACGTCTGGTGCCGGGTTGGACCAAACCAATTGTGATTGGCCGCCATGCCTTTGGCGATCAATATCGCGCCACCGATTTCCATTTCCCCGGCGCGGGCAAGCTGACGATGAAATTCGTGGGCAATGACGGCACCGTCATTGAACGCGACGTCTATTCCGCGCCCTCGGCGGGCGTCTACATGGGTATGTATAACCTAGATGACAGCATCCATGATTTCGCCCGATCCAGCCTGAATTACGGCTTGCTCAAGGGATGGCCCGTGTATTTGTCGACCAAAAATACCATCCTCAAGGTCTATGATGGCCGCTTTAAGGATATTTTCCAAAAGGTTTACGTCGAAGAGTTTGAAGAGCAGTTCAAAAAAGCTGGCATCCATTATGAACACCGCCTGATTGACGATATGGTCGCCTCGGCGATGAAATGGTCGGGCGGCTATGTGTGGGCCTGCAAGAATTATGACGGCGATGTGCAGTCCGATACCGTGGCCCAAGGGTTTGGCTCGCTTGGGCTTATGACCTCCGTGCTCATGACCCCAGATGGCAAAATTGTTGAGGCAGAGGCCGCACATGGCACTGTCACCCGCCACTTCCGCCAACATCAAAAGGGTCAGGCAACCTCGACCAACTCGGTCGCAAGCATCTTTGCCTGGACAGGCGGTCTGAAACATCGCGCCAAACTGGACGACAACGCGCAACTGATGCGCTTTGCCGCCACCTTGGAAAAGGTCACGGTTGATGCGGTCGAAGACGGCTGGATGACCAAAGATCTGGCCTTGTTGGTCGGACCCGATCAAAAATGGTTGACCACGATGGGCTATTTGGAAAAGGTCGATGAATATCTGAATAAGGCCTTGGTCGGCTAGGGGGGGGCTTGCCCCTCCATGCTTCGCTCCCCCCGAGGATATTTGAACAACGAAGAAGCTAAGGGCCCTTTTTACCCTTCATCGTTGTCCAAATATCTTGGGGGGGAGGCCCAATGGGCAAGGGGGCTGGCCCCCCAGCCTCCCTCTCCACCCTTAAATCTTTCATTTCTGCACCTGCAAAGGTTCCTCTGGCCTTTCGGCGCGCCATGGGTTACGTGACCCTCAACCGTAGAAATCTGAGAGAGACCCCCGATGGAGCTTCGCAACATCGCCATTATCGCGCACGTCGACCATGGCAAAACCACCCTTGTCGATGAACTGCTGAAACAGTCCGGCAGTTTCCGCGAAAATCAGGCCGTGTCTGAACGCGCGATGGACAGCAATGACATCGAACGTGAACGTGGCATTACGATTTTGGCGAAATGCACCAGCCTTGAATGGGATGGTTACCGCGTCAATATCGTCGACACGCCGGGCCACGCCGATTTCGGCGGCGAAGTCGAGCGGATTTTGTCGATGGTCGACGGTGTTGTTTTGCTGGTCGACGCCGCCGAAGGCCCGATGCCGCAAACCAAATTCGTGACCGCCAAGGCGTTGGCGCTGGGCCTGCGCCCGATTGTTGTGCTGAACAAGGTAGACAAGCCCGACGCAGAACCTGCCCGTGCGCTGAACGAAGTGTTCGATCTGTTCGCAAACCTTGGCGCCACCGATGAGCAATTGGATTTCCCGATCCTTTACGCGTCGGGTCGTAATGGCTGGGCGGATGCAGAATTGGATGGCCCACGTTCGGGCCTGAAGGCGCTGTTTGATCTTGTGATCCAGCACGTCCCCCAACCCGCCCAAGTTTCGCGCCGCGCAGAGCCGTTTCAGATGCTGGCAACCACCCTGTCGGCAGATCCCTTCATTGGCCGTATTCTGACCGGCCGTGTTGAGGCAGGCACGTTGCGCGCAGGCGAAACCCTAAAGGCGATGTCGCGCGACGGCGAAAAACTGGAACAATTCCGCGTGACCAAAGTGTTGGCCTATCGCGGTTTGGTGCAAACCCCGATTGATGCCGCAGAGGCGGGCGATATCGTCACCCTTGCGGGGATGAGTAAGGCGACCGTGGCCGACACGCTGTGCGCGTTGGAAATTGACATTCCGATCCCCGCACAACCCATTGATCCGCCAACAATTTCTGTAACCTTTGGCATCAATGACAGCCCGCTTGCGGGCAAAGAAGGCACCAAGGTGCAAAGCCGTATCATCCGCGAACGCCTCATGCGCGAAGCCGAAGTCAATGTGGCGATTAAGGTCACCGACACCCCCGGCGGCGATGCCTTTGACGTGGCTGGGCGCGGCGAATTGCAGATGGGCGTCTTGATCGAAAATATGCGCCGCGAAGGGTTTGAATTGTCCATCGCCCGCCCCCGCGTTTTGTTCCAAGAAATCGACGGCGTGCGCCATGAACCCATCGAGGAAGTCACGATTGACGTCGATGACGAATACACGGGCGCAGTGATTGAAAAGCTGACAGGTCCGCGCAAGGGTGATCTGATTGAAATGAAACCCGCAGGCGCAGGCAAAACGCGGATCATCGCCTATGTCCCGTCGCGTGGCCTGATCGGCTATCATGGTCAGTTTATGACCGATACGCGCGGCACGGGCGTGTTGAACCGCGTCTTCCACGATTGGGCCCCCCATAAGGGCGCGATTGAAGGCCGCCGTCAGGGCGTTCTGATTTCGATGGAAACGGGAACTTCGGTCGCCTATGCAATGTGGAAACTGGAAGATCGCGGCCATTTCTTTATTGGCGTGCAAGAACCCGTCTATACGGGCATGATCATCGGCGAGCACAACCGCGACAACGACCTAGAGGTGAACCCGCTCAAGGGCAAACAGCTGACAAACGTGCGCGCAAGCGGCACGGATGAGGCGGTGCGGTTAACGACGCCTGTCAAACTGTCGCTGGAACAGTGCATTTCCTATATCGATGATGACGAACTGGTAGAAGTGACGCCAAAATCGGTGCGGATGCGCAAACGCTGGTTGGATCCCAACGACCGCAAGCGCAATTCGCGCAAGGATTAACGCGTCAATACCCGCATCCCAGATGCGGGTATTTTTTTTAACGGCTTTGAACAAAATATCATGTCTTTTTTCGCAAAATTTAGGTCTTGGAACCATAAACGCCTCAGGACTCGTTCCAAAAAACGGGATGGCACCTATAAATATTCGCTTGCCGTCCTTGGAATTATGAAAGACGAGTCGATGAATATCGACGAGTGGATGTCACATTATTTGGCGGTGGGGGCAGAAAAAATCTATCTCATCGATAATGGCAGCACGGATCAAACTGTGGCCAAGGCCCAAGTTTGGGTTGAAAAGGGTCTTTTGGAACTGATTGTGCGTCCCCAGCCGTATCGTCAAGTTGCGCATTACAGCGCAGCCGTTCGGCGATTTAACATCATAAAGACTTGCAAATGGCTGCTTATCGCCGATCTAGACGAGTTTTGGTTCTGCCCCGATGGCGCAAGTCTGGCGCAAAAACTTGAAATCTTTGACGACATTGATGTGATTTATGCCAATTGGCGAATGTTCGGCAGCAGCGGAATGCAAGAGCATCCCAAAAGCATCCGCGAAAAGCTGGTTCATTGCGATCCAAGTCTGAACATTCACGGGTTTACAAAATATATTGTTCGCACCTCTGCCCTGCGCAAAAGACGCAGCATTGGTGTTCACAAGGTGCGCGGCGCCGACTCGCGCAAGGTTGTCTCTGACAACCACAATTTCCATCTGAACCATTATCCGATCCAAAGCCGCGATTTCTTTCAATCTAGCAAAATGCAAAGGGGTGATGTCTTTTGGCCCCAATCGAACAATGTCCGAGATTGGGAATATTACGCACGCTTTGATGCCCCCTGCACCCAAGAAAACCGTGTTTTGGCGGATCTGGTGATCAGCGGACGCCTGGGCAAGGCAGACTAGTCGATTTCCTCAACCACCATCAGATCGCGGGTGCTGGCCCCTTTGGCGTGCATCAGCGCCGCCTGATATTCGGGGCTGTTATAGCAATCCACCGCCGCCTGTAGGCTGGGAAAGCGGGCCACAACATTGCGCGGGCGGTCGCGCCCCTCAAGTTGGACATATGTCCCACCCCGCGCAAGGAAAACGCCGCCATGCGCCGCGATGGCCAGAGTTGCGCCCTTGGCATAGTCGCCGTAGGCGTCGGGGTTCGTCACCTCAACATGGGCAATCCAAAGTGCGGTTGGCATCACGCCCCCAATGCGGCATGGACCGCCGCAATTGCCGCATCGATGAGGGCCATATCATTGCCGCCCCCTTGGGCCATATCGGGGCGACCACCGCCCCCCTTACCGCCCATCGCGCCGACCGCCGCCTGAACCATCGTCACCGCAGAAATGCGTGCTGTCAGATCGGCGGTAACCCCTGCCGCAATCGCAGGTTTGCCCCCCGCATCCGCGATCAACACCACCACACCCGAGCCAATTTGCGACTTCATCTCATCGATCAGGCTGGGCAGATCCTTGCCCGATACGCCCTGCATCAGTTGCATAATCAGACGTATACCATTGATTTCTTTGATCTCTGCCGCATTGGATTTACCACCCATCGCCAATTCACGACGCAGTTGCGCCACCTCATTGGCCAAGGCGCGGCGTTCATCCGACAGGGATTTTACCCGATCCAAAACATCCGCGGCGCTGGTTTTCAGCAATACCGCCACATCAGACAGACGTCGATCTTGGCCGATCAGATGATCCAAGGCGGTTTGCCCTGTCAGTGCCTCAATCCGCCGCACACCCGACGATGACGCCGAATCCGACAACAGAACAAACGCCCCAATATCGCCTGTGCGCGCCACATGGGTGCCGCCGCACAGTTCCAGCGAATAGGTCGCCTTATCCGCGCCTTTGCCAGACCCATCCAAGCGACCCATCGATACAACCCGCACCTCATCGCCGTATTTTTCGCCAAATAGGGCCTGCGCGCCCAAGGCCCGCGCGTCATCGGGCGTCATCAGGCGGGTTTCCACAGGCGTATTCTGGCGGATAAAGGCGTTCACCTCGGCCTCGACACCGCGTTGATCGGCATCTGACATCGCGGCATTATGCGAAAAATCGAACCTTAAACGGCCATCGGCGTTCAAACTGCCACGTTGCGCGACGTGATCGCCCAAGGCCCGCCGCAACGCCTCGTGCAACAAGTGCGTTGCCGAGTGGCTGGCGCGAATGGCGGCGCGCCGTGTTGGATCGACGATCAGGCCGGCCCCTTGGGCGGGTTTGATCGCGCCTTCGCTCACACGGGCAAAATGCATGAATATCCCCGCCGATTTGCGGGTATCCGTAATTTCGGCGCGACCCGTGGCGGTTGTAATCCCCCCCGTGTCGCCAATTTGTCCGCCCGATTCGCCGTAAAACGGGGTTTGGTTGGTGACAATCACCACCTCATCCCCCGCGCTTGCCTGCGCCACCGCAGCGCCATCTTTGATCAGCGCCAGAACCTGACCCTCAGCGGAGTCCAGATCATAGCCCAGAAATTCCGTCGCGCCATGCGTTTGCGCCAGTTCAAACCAAATCGCAGCATCTGCGGCCCCACCCGCCCCCGTCCACGCGGCACGGGCCTTTTTGCGCTGCTCGTCCATGGCCGCGTCAAAGCCCGCGACATCCACCGCACGGCCCTTTTCGCGCAGGGCGTCTTGGGTCAAATCCAACGGAAAACCATAGGTGTCATACAGTTTGAACGCCGCAGCACCGGGCAAATCGCCGCCTTCGGGCAGATGGGACAATTCATCATCCAGCAATTTCAGCCCACGATCCAAGGTGGTGCGGAAACGGGTTTCTTCCAGCAAAAGGGTTTCTTCGATCATCGATTGCGCGCGTGTCAGTTCAGGATAGGCCAGACCCATTTGCGCAACCAGTGCGGGCACCAATTTATGCATCACAGGATCCGCCGCCCCCAGCATATGCGCATGGCGCATGGCGCGGCGCATGATGCGGCGCAAAACATAACCGCGCCCTTCGTTGCTGGGCATCACCCCATCGGCAATCAAAAACGACGTGCTGCGCAAATGGTCGGCAATCACGCGGTGATGAATTTTGCCAGGACCATCGGGATCATTGCTGGTCGCATGGGCAGAGGCCTCAATCAACGCGCGCATCAGATCCGTGTCGTAATTGTCATGCTTGCCTTGCAGCAGCGCGCCGATCCGCTCTAGCCCCATGCCCGTATCGATGGATTGCATATCAAGGGGGCGCATGGTGCCATCGGCGAATTGTTCATTCTGCATGAACACATTGTTCCAGATTTCAATGAAACGATCACCATTTTCATCGGCACTGCCGGGCGGGCCGCCCCAAATTTTATCGCCGTGGTCATAGAAAATTTCCGTGCACGGCCCACATGGTCCCGTCGGACCCATGCGCCAAAAATTGTCATCCGACGCGATTCGAATGATGCGGTCTTCGGGCAGACCGGCGATTTTCTTCCAGAAATTGGCCGCCTCGTCGTCGGTGTGATAGACGGTGACAGTCAAACGATCGCGCGGCAGGCCGAAATCCTTGGTCAACAATTCCCATGCAAAACTGATCGCCTGCTCTTTGAAATAATCGCCAAAGCTGAAATTGCCCAGCATTTCAAAAAACGTGTGATGCCGCGCGGTATAGCCAACATTGTCCAGATCATTGTGCTTGCCGCCAGCACGGACGCATTTTTGTGCGGTCGTGGCGCGCACGTAATCACGGGTCTCAACCCCCGTAAAGCAATTCTTGAACTGCACCATGCCCGAGTTTGCGAACATCAGGGTCGGGTCATTGCGCGGCACAAGGGGGCTGCTGTCGACGCGGCGGTGTCCATTACGTTCGAAAAAATCCAAATAAGTCGCGCGAATATCGTTCAACGAGGCCATGGGGGGACTCCTTTCTTTTCTTTCGTTTAATGCTGCAATCCGCGCCTGTCCACGGGTGATTTTACAGCAAAAAGGGCCGGAACCCTGCGGTTCCAGCCCCTTTGTGCGATCCGTCTTGGATCAATCGTCCATCACGGCAGGGTCATCGCTGACAGCGGTGAAATCCAGACCATTTGCGCCGCGAATTTTATCTTCAATATCCTGCGCGATGCTGGGATTTTGTTTCAAAAAGGTCTTGGCATTTTCGCGGCCTTGACCGATCCGCTCATCCTTATAGGAATACCAAGAGCCTGATTTTTCCACGACCCCCGCCTTGACACCGATATCGACCAATTCGCCGACTTTGGAAATGCCTTGGCCATACATGATGTCAAACTCCACCTCTTTGAACGGCGGTGACACTTTGTTTTTCACGACTTTGACGCGGGTAGAGTTGCCCACAACCTCATCACGGTCCTTGATCGCACCAATGCGGCGGATGTCCAAACGCACCGACGCATAGAATTTCAGCGCATTGCCACCCGTCGTGGTTTCTGGGCTGCCGAACATCACACCGATTTTCATCCGAATTTGGTTGATGAAAATCACCATCGTGTTGGAACGCCCAATCGAGGCCGTCAGTTTGCGCATGGCCTGCGACATCAGACGCGCCTGAGAGCCCATCTGCATATCGCCCATATCGCCCTCAATTTCTGATTTTGGCACAAGGGCCGCCACCGAATCGACGATGATCAGGCTGACTGCGCCCGACCGCACCAGCGTGTCGACAATTTCCAGCGCCTGTTCGCCCGTATCGGGTTGCGAGATCAAAAGTTCATCCAGATCGACGCCCAATTTGCGCGCATATTGCGGGTCCAGCGCGTGTTCCGCATCGACAAAGGCAACAACGCCGCCTTTTTTCTGCGCCTCTGCCGCGACGTGCAGCGTCAGCGTGGTTTTGCCCGACGATTCAGGCCCGTAAATTTCAATAATCCGCCCCTGAGGCAGACCGCCAATCCCCAAAGCAATGTCCAAACCCAGACTGCCTGTCGACGTCGCCTCGACATCCATGATCTTATTTTCCGACCCCAGCTTCATGATCGAGCCTTTGCCGAACTGCCGCTCAATCTGCGCCAAAGCACTTTCCAGCGCCTTGGCCTTTTCACTGCCCGCTTTGTCCATGGTCTGCTTTCCGTTCAATTCCAAAAGATTTGCCTCGGCCATCATGATCCCCTTTTGATCCTGCCGCAACAGGGCGGCGATTGCGGTGATGTTCTTTGTTTGTTTCTGTCTTTTGCCTGATTTTATAGATCAAAACAAGAACATTTTAATCAAATTCAATAGAATCACTGTTCCACAGATTGGTTAAGAAAGAATTACTGCAAGAACAAAGCAAAAACACTTAGCGGGCAGAGCCCTGTAAATGTTTCTGCACCGCCATGGTCAAATCGGTCAGGGAAAAGGGTTTGGGCAAAAACGCAGCATTTGGGATGCGCGATTGTTGTTCGGCCATCACATCCTCGGCATAGCCCGATACAAAAATGACGGGCGTGTCGGGCCGCACCTGCAAGGCCTCACGCACCCAAGTTGGGCCATCCAGACCCGGCATGATCACATCAGTGACGAACAGATCGATTTGAATATCGGGATCGCGCAGCACGTCCAACGCGTCCTCACCGCAAGCAGCCTCGAGCACTGTATACCCGCGCAGCCGCAGGGCACGGGCGGCAAAGGCGCGCACAGGGGCCTCATCCTCGACCAGCAACACGACCCCCTCGCCTTGACGCAACAGGGTGGTCTTGGGGACCACAGGCCGCAAATCCACCTCGTGGGCGGGGCGGGTGTGGATCGGGAAATACAGCGAAAATACCGTGCCCAGCCCCAAAGTGCTGTCCACAAAAATAAAGCCGCCCGATTGTTTGACAATGCCATAGGCGGTCGACAGGCCCAAACCCGTTCCCTCGCCCTGTTTTTTTGTGGTGTAAAAGGGTTCAAATATCTTTTGCAAACGGTCGGGCGCAATGCCTGCACCGCTGTCGATCACACGGATTTGGGCATATTCGCCGGAAGGCACTGTCACGCGGTCGCGCAACAGGTCTGCCGCCAAATGCACAGACTCTGTCTCAATGCGGATTGTGCCTTTCATCGCCATGGCATCGCGCGCATTGACCACAAGATTCATCAAGACCTGTTCCAATTGCCGCCGATCAGCGCGGATCGTTCCCAGCGCCGCCCCGTGATACAGCGAAAGGCGCACCTTTTCTCCCACCAATCGGTTCATCAGATGGGTCATATCTGACACCACCTCTTGGATATCCAGATATTCGGGTTGCAAGGTTTGCTTGCGCGAAAACGCCAACAACTGCCCCACCAGTCCCGCCGCGCGATTGGCGTTTTGGCTGATCTGAATAAGGTCGGGATAATTAGAATCCTCGGCCGAATTTCGTGTTAACAACAGATCGCAATGCCCTGAAATCGCTGTCAAAAGATTATTAAAGTCATGTGCAATCCCGCCCGCAAGTTGTCCGATTGCCTCCATCTTTTGGCTTTGGACAAATTGCGCCTCTAGGGTTTTAAGGGCGGTCGCATCTTGCAAGATTGCAATCACGCGGGCATGGCCATTTTCCACCATACGCCGCAACGACACCTGCACAAAGGCGTCCGTGCGATGGTGCAACCGCAACACTTGTGCGCCTGCGGGCATCCGTGCCTCGGCGACATCGGACAACCAGTCCGACACTGGCCGCCCCAACCCCTCAAACAGATCTTGAAACATCACATCGGACGTGTTGACTTGGGGGCCAATCACATCTCGGGCGGCCATATTGATCGCACACAGCGCGCCGTTTGGTTCAAACATCATCAGGGCGACCGGCATGGTCTGAAAGTCGGCCACCAAATTCAGATCGCTTTGCGTCGCATCTGGCAGTGGCAAAAGATAAATATCGCGACGCTCTCCCTGTTCGATTTGGGCAAGATAGGCGCGCAGCGGGCCTGATGGGCCATGAATATCCACCTCCTCGGCGGATTTCAAGGTGGTGTTGGGGAAAACATCGGCCAAATTCTTGGGGCGAAATCCCAAGAGATGCTGCAAGGCCGGGTTGGAAAACACAACCGCGCCCCCTGGATCGACGGCCAACATCGGCAAAGATATATGTTGTGCCGCGCCCAAGGTTGACAGATCCTGCGCCATATCAAAGCGCCACATATAGGATTTCGCCGATAGGCATTGCACAAACACCCGCAAGGGGCCACGCAGGGTGGTCACGTGATCCACGGCAACGCCGTGCAATCGTGCCCGCGACTGCAACCGCAGCAAAACTGCCCCAATCGAGGGGGTGATTGAACCCAACAAAGGTTCCAATTGCAGCCCCGCCTCGACCTTGAATTGGCGGTCTGCGGCGGCATTGGTGGCAAAAATAACCCGATCTTCATTGGTCATCACGATCGCCAATGGATCGCTTTCAAATAGCGTATTGGGTCTGTGGTTGATCCCGAACGCGCGGTAGACTGGCAAGGCGATCAGCACGACACCGATCAGACTGGCGACCAGTTGCCCCTGAACATTGGGCAGCACGATCCCCGCCAACAGGGCCAACAGCCCCGCAGCCATCATCATTCGGTTTTGCACCCGATCATCTTGCGCCAAAACCGACACCCGACCCCCTAAATTTAATATCGCTCTATGACAGGTTAATAAAAATTGGTTACCAAATGGCTAACGCCGAAAAATTCCTATAAAACAGTAGGGGTTGCGTCATTTTGCGTCAAGACGCCCAGAAAAAAGCCGTCCCCACCCGACAACGGACCAAAGCGGCGCTGTTCGGTTGCGCGAAATGTCGGATGACGGGTCAGAAAATCCGCAATTTGGTGTTCATTTTCCACCGCCAAAAGCGAGCAGGTGGCATAGGCCAAAACACCATCGGGCGCCAAAAGCGCAACCGTTTTGTCCAAAATCTGCGCTTGAATTTGGCACAAATCGGCCAAACGCGCCGCCGTCAGCGCCCATTTACCCGCAGGATCGCGCCGCCACGACCCAGACCCCGAACAGGGCGCATCGACCAAAATCAGATCATAGGGGCCGACTGGATGATCGATAATCCGCACATTTGCACCCGCCCGCGCCGCGCGTTCAGGCAGATCGCGCATCCGTGCAGGGGCGGCGTCATGGGCATCTACGGCCCCAAAACACGCCAAGCCAAGGGTTTTGCCACCGCCCCCCGCACAATAATCCAAAATTCGGGAATTTTGTTTGATATCAAGGAATTCAACGACGGCCTGCGATGACGCATCCTGTAATTCTACCAGACCTGACTGATAGGCCGATGAATTTTGAATTTTTCGTTCACCGGCAATGACTTGCAATGCGTTCTTTGCGATTTGGTTGAGCTGTGTTTCGATTCCATCACGCGCCAACTCTTTACGCGCCGAATCAATATCACCACGCAACCTATTGACACGCAAGTAAATAGGCGCGCGCGCCTGCATGGCCTGCATAATGGGCGCGAAATCGGCGCCCAAACTGTCTTGCAAAGCGGGTGCCAACCAGTCGGGGCAATCCAATGTCTCAAAATAACTGGCCGCACGCCGTTGATCGACATCCCCAACCATGGCGGGCGCATGGCCCAGACCTGTGAACAGCGCGTCTTCATCAACGGCCTTGGCGCGCACCCCGCCCAAGATCAAACCCCGCCCTGTCATCGCCCCCCCCAGCGCCGCAAAGGATCGTTTGCAACGCAAGGCGTCGAACACCAGATCGCGCACCGCATTGCGGTCACCTGACCCCGCAAAACGGCTTGCACGGCCCCAAGCGGTCAGCGCCACCTCGGGCGCACGCCCCGCGAGAATATCATCCAGCACAGTTATCGCGGCAGAAAGGCGGGCAGAAGGGGTCATGTGATATCCTTTTGCCCCTTTTAGGCCATGCAGATTTTTCCTTCAATGGCCCTACCAATTGGCGGCCAGATGCCCCATTTAGGGTTATGTCCGAAATTGATCCCGCCCCCCTGTCGAAACTGCTGGCCGAAACTGTTTCTGCGGGCAAAAGTGATTATGTGTCGATTGCAGAGTTGCTGTCGGGGATAAAAACACAAGCACTGGCGATCATGTTGATTTTGTTTGCCCTGCCCAATATTCCGCCTGCGCTGCCCGGCACTTCGGCGATTACGGGACTGCCTTTGGTGATCTTAACGCTGCAAATGACGTTGGGGCAAAGCCTGTGGTTGCCGCGCGTGATTGCCAATCGGGCGGTGCCACGCGCGGGATTGATGGCAGTTTTAACCTGGGCTGCACCCTATTTTCACAAAGTAGAGCGTCTGTTGCGGCCCCGTGCCTTGGGCTTGACCACATCTGTGATGAAACAGGGGATTGGCGGGCTGATGCTGATCCTAAGTTTGATCATCATGCTGCCTATCCCCTTGGGAAACACCATGCCGTCGCTTGCGATTGTGCTGATTGCGATGGGATTGGCGCAACGTGACGGGGTGTTTGTGATCACGGGATTTGCGGTGGCAGCCCTGTCTGTCTTGGGGCTGATCGTGCTGTATTGGCACATATTTCTGTGGGTTTTGGGATTTTTGGTTAAGCTGGCCACTTAGCAAATTTATCAGGCGCAATCGAATGGCCGCCTGCAAAGATCAGACCCGTGGCAGCAATTTGGGCCAAGGCAGATTTCCGACTTTTGCGCGCCAGAATGGGATCGACATCATAACTGGTCCAGATATCGGGATCGGCCAGTTGCAGCGGCGCAGAGTGGAAAATATCGCCCACAAGCGCCAGTTTCGACCCCACCCGCAGGCCCATATGACCAGGGGTATGGCCAGGCAGAAACCAAGGGCTAAGACCCTGAGCAACGGGGGTTTCAGCCGAAATGGCGTCAATCTGATCGGCATATGCGATCAGGAAACGACCTGCAGGCGCGTCTTTGCCCTGCCAATAGGTGATTTCATCCGCGTGAACAAGAACCCGCGCCTTGGGATAAACCAAGCCGCCTTGATCCAGCGCGCCGCCACAATGATCCCCGTGCAGATGGGTCATGAAAAGGGTCGTAATCGCATTGGGCGACACGCCGATTTCGGCCAAAAGCGACGGCACTTTGCCGCATTTTGGTCCAAACAGCGCGCCGCAACCCGTATCCACCAGCGCATACTGATCGCCGTAACCGATCAGATAGGCGTTGAATTCAGTGCGAATGTCCGACTCGCCTGCTTGGGCCAAAAGCTGATCGCAATGCGCCGCAGTCAGATCAGGGAAGACCTTGCGATCAAAGATGCTAGCCCCGTCTGACAGGGCAAACACTGTAAAATCAGCATCTTGATAACGTTCAATCATCAGCCAATCCGATAATTCGGGCTTTCGCGGGTGATTTGCACATCATGCACATGACTTTCTTTCAAACCCGCGCCCGTGATCCGAACAAAGGTGCAATTTGCCCGCATCTCGGCAATGGTTCGGTTGCCCGTGTAACCCATAGCGGCGCGCAAGCCCCCCACCATTTGATGAATGACGGTGGCCGCAGACCCCTTATAGGGCACCTGCCCCTCAATCCCTTCGGGAACCAATTTGTCGGATGCCGCGTCTTTTTGGAAATAACGATCCGCCGATCCCCGCGCCATAGCGCCCAGACTGCCCATGCCGCGATAGGCCTTATACGACCGCCCCTGCCACAGGATCATCTCGCCCGGGGCCTCATCCGTGCCCGCGATGGCAGAACCCACCATCGCACAAGATGCCCCTGCTGCAATCGCCTTGGCAAAATCGCCAGAAAATTTAATGCCGCCGTCTGCGATCACAGGAATATCCCCCGCCGCCCGCGCTGCATCCATAATCGCGGTCAGTTGCGGCACGCCGACGCCCGCGACAATGCGGGTGGTGCAGATTGATCCTGGGCCAATGCCAACCTTGACCGCATCGGCCCCTGCGCCGATCAGGGCACGCGTTGCCTCGGCCGTAGCGACATTGCCTGCGACGACTTGGACAGTGTTCGAATGGCGTTTGATCCGTTCAACCGCTATGGCCACGCCTTCGGAATGGCCATGCGCGGTGTCAATCACCACCATATCCACGCCTGCATCAATCAGCGCCATCGAGCGTTCAAATCCTCCGTCCCCAACTGTGCTGGCCGCAGCCACGCGCAAACGGCCCAATTCATCCTTGCAGGCTTGAGGGTTCAACACGGCCTTTTCGGTATCTTTCAGCGTCAACAGACCCGTGAGTTTGCCCGCACCGTCTGTTACCAGCAATTTTTCAATCCGCCGTGCCTTCATCAAGGAAATCGCCTGATCGCGGTCCACGGGTTCGCGCAGAATCGCCAAGTTATCGCTGCTCATCATCACTGACACGGGGGTTTTGTCATCGCTTGCAAAGCGCATATCGCGGTTGGTCACAATGCCCACCACACGGCCCGCGCCGTCAACCACGGGAAAGCCCGTGATTTGATAGCGTTCCATCAATTCCTTGGCATCTTTTAGGGTTTGATCGGGGGTCAGGGTGATCGGCTGATAGACCACACCGCTTTCAAAGCGTTTGACACGGCTGACCTCGCGCGCTTGGGCAACCAGATCCAGATTGCGGTGAATAACCCCAATGCCGCCTGATTGCGCCATGGCAATCGCCATGCGGCCTTCGGTCACTGTATCCATCGCAGAGGACAAAAGCGGGATATTCATCCGCACCGATTTTGTCACATATGTCGAAGTATCAGCATCTGACGGCAGCACAGAGCTGGCCGCCGGCACGAGCAAAACGTCATCAAAGGTGAGCGCCTCGCGAATCTCCATGAAAGCCTCCATCGGGTTTCGGGTGTTCGTTTGACAATTTCCCTTTTCACCATTGCGCCAGATTGGCAAGAGGGATTTGCCAATGACCGAAGATTGCGGCAGTCTGTGCCTAAATGGAGGGCGAAATGCGGGTTGCGATTGTTGAAAACACGAAAATTACCCATCACGGACAAATGGGCGTGGCCCTGCATGAGGCGGGGGCGCTGATTGATCTATACCGCCCCTATCTGGACGGTGTTTTGCCCGCGCGCGGCAGTTTTGACGCGTTGGTGGTCTTTGGGGGCGAACAAAACGCGCGCGACGACGATCTTTATCCCTATTTGCCCCGATTGGCCGATCTGATGGCCGAGGAATCTGCGGCGGGTGGCGCGGTGATGGGGATTTGTCTGGGCAGTCAGATCATGGCGCGCGGCGCGGGGGCGGAAAATATCATCGGCGCCGCGCCTGAATTTGGCTGGTGCGCGGTGGGGCTGACGACGGCGGCGCAAGATGATCCTTTGTTTTCCGCCCTGCCCGAAAATTTTGCGATTTTTCAGTGGCACTCAGACACGTTCACCTTGCCTGCGGGGGCCGTGCACTTGGCGGAATCTGACAAGGCGGCCGTCCAAGCCTTTCGCCTTGGGCCGCGCGCCTATGCAACGCAGTTTCATTTTGAGGCATCGCGCGCCGTGGTGGCGGATTGGTCGGCGACCTTTCCCGATTTGATTGCGGGGATGGATGCAGATTGGGCGCGCGACCATCCCCAGCGCGCCAAAACCCAAGGGATTGCGGCGGATGCCATTGGCCTAAAACTTGCGCGGGCTTGGGTGGCGATCATTTAGGTATTTGGGCCCGTATGAAATGGGTTGAGTTTGGGGGCATATCGTCTAAGACGGGGGCGGTGATTTGAGGAGTTTTCAGATGCTTGCCCTGCTTGCGGATATTGGTGGCACGAACACACGGGTGGCCTTGGCCGATGGCAAAATCGTGCGGGCGCAAACCTTGGGGCGATATAAGAATGCCGATTTTCCTGATTTGGGCGCGGTTTTGCGGCAGTATTTGACGGATCAGGGTGTCCCATCAGTGCAGGGTGTTTGCGTGGCGGCGGCAGGCCCTGTGCGCGACGGCGTGGCGGTGATGACCAACCTAGATTGGACGATTGATGGGGCGATGCTGACGGGGGCCACAGGCGCGCAGGCTTGGGCGATTTTGAATGATTTGCAGGCGCAAGGCCATGCATTGGGCCATATTACCGATATTCGGGTGATCGTAGACGGCCCCGTGCGTGCGGGGGATGCGATGTTGGTCGTCGGCGTGGGCACGGGGATGAATGCGGCCCCCGTGCATGGGACGGGGGCCGCGCGGATTGTGGCGGCGTCGGAATGTGGGCATATCAATATGCCCATTCGCACCGAAGAAGATTTTCGTTTGTCGCAGTTTATTGCCAGCAAAGGCCCCCATGCGCATGGGTTTGCGGGGGTAGAGGATGTTTTGGCGGGGCGGGGTCTGGAACGGCTTTATGCCTTTGTGTCGGGACAAGACCGTGCTGCGGCGGATATCATGGCAGCTTTGGCGGCGGGTGAGGCCGACGCGCGGGCGACGGCGCGGATTTACGTGCGCCTTTTGGGGGCCGAGTTGGGGAACCTTGCGCTGATCCATTTGCCCTTTGGGGGCCTCTATCTGATCGGCGGCGTCGCGCGCGCGATGATGCCGTATTTTGACGAAATGGGCCTAAAGGCGGCCTTTGTTGATAAAGGCCGCTTTGCACCATTCATGGAGAATTTCCAGATCAGCGTCATTGAAGACGACTATGCCGCCCTGACGGGCTGCGCCGCCTATTTGGACAGCTTGAACTGATCGCGCATAAACGCGAGGGCCACCTGTAGGCCATCGGGGGAAATGCCGTGACCGCTGCCTTGCATCACATGGGCATAGGTTTGAAATCCTGCCTCTTGCATTGCCTGACCCGCCAGATGCATTTCGCCAAAATTCACCACATCATCGCGGTCGCCATGGATTAACAACACTTCAGGTTTTACCTGAGCTTCGCCTGCTAAGGCCATAGGATTGATCAATCTTCCTGAAATGGAAATCACACCTGCCACGGGCTGATCACGGCGGGGGGCCACGTTTAGGGCCATCATCGCCCCTTGAGAAAACCCGAGGATGATCAGATCTTTTGGGGTTAGGTTTTCAGCCAATAGGCGCTGATCAATAAAGGCGTTCAGATCATCAGAGGCGGCGGCCAGACCTGCGGCGGATTGCGCAGCGGTCGATCCATCAAAGCGGGGAACAGGGAACCATTGGCGGCCAAAGGCGGATGCGGCGCAAGCTTCGGGCGCGTCAGGGGCGTAGAACACCGTGTCTGGCAGGTGCGGGCCAAGTGGATCAGACAAGGACAGCAAATCCGCCCCATCCGCGCCATACCCATGCAGGAATATCACCATGCGTTTGGGATGATCTGCGCCCTTGCGGCCATATTTCAATATGCGTGTCATCTAATCCCCTCGCGCGATTTTACCACATGGTAATATGCCCATAACAGGCGCGCCGCAACTGCCCGCCAGGGCTGCCAATCGGCGGCCATAGCACGCAAGGCGCGGTCATTCGGGCGGGCGGGCAGATCGAACAGCACCCGCGCCCCCTCTTGCAGGGCCAGATCGCCTGCGGCCAGAACATCGGCGCGCCCAAGGGCGAACATGGCGTAAATCTCGGCCGTCCAGAGGCCTATGCCTGACACGGCGGTCAGGGTCGCGATTACCTGATCGTCGGGGGCCGTGCGCAGGGCGTCATAATCAATCTGCGCCTCTGCCAAGGCACGGGCATAGCGGGCCTTTTGCCGCGACAGGCCCACGGCGCGCAGATCGTCATCACTGGCGGCGAGGATGCCATCGGCATGGGTTAGACCTGCCGCCGTCATCCGCGCCCAGATCGCATTGGCAGAGGCGACCGAGACTTGCTGCCCCGTGATTGCATCCAGCAGCGCCGTAAAGCCGTCATGTTGGCGGCGCAGGGGCAAGGGGCCTGTCAAGGTCAGCGCATGGGCGAAGCGCGGATCCCGCGCCGCCAGCCATTCGGCCCCTTCCTCTATACAGGCGGATGTTTCGATCAGGCGCATACGAATTCCCTTGAGGAGATGATGCCAAAGTCCTAGCCATATGGCATGATGAACAAAACCGATGCAATCGCCCGCAAAAACGTGGCCGTTCTTGTCGCTGCTCAGGCGATTATGGGCGGTCAAATTCCGATGATTTTCACCTTTGGGGGGCTGGCGGGAAAATCGCTTGCGGGCAATCCCTGTTTGGCGACCCTGCCGATTTCGATGATTGTGCTGGGATCAATGCTGACGGCGACGCCTTTGTCGGCCTTTATGCAAAAATATGGGCGGCGGGCGGGATTTGCCTTGGGGGCGCTGGGGGGCGCCGTGGGGGCTGCGATTGCGGCCTATGGGTTGTTACAGGCGAACTTTGCGCTTTTGTGTTTTGGGTCGCTGTTTACGGGTATGTATATGTCTGCGCAGGGTTTTTTTCGATTTGCCGCCGCAGACCGCGCCAGTGACGCCTTTCGCCCCAAGGCGATTTCCTATGTTATGGCGGGGGGGCTGATGTCGGCGGTGATTGGGCCGCAACTGGGGGCGGCGGCGGTCGATGCGATGGTGGTGCCCTTTCTAGGGGTGTATTTGTCGATTATTGTGCTGAACCTTGGCGGCATGGGGCTGTTTTGGTTTTTGGATATTCCGACACCGCAAAAGGGTGCTTTTGATGGTGTGGCCGCGCGCAGTCGGTGGGCATTGATGAAAACCCCCCGCGTCGCGACTGCGGTGATTGTGGCGACTGTGACCTATGCGCTGATGAATTTGGTGATGACATCAACGCCTTTGGCCGTGGTGGGTTGTGGGTTTACCAAAGGCGATGCGGGCCATGTGGTGACGGCACATGTTCTGGCGATGTATGCGCCCAGTTTCTTTACGGGCGCGGTGATCACGCGGTTTGGCGTCGAACGCGTGATGACCTTGGGATTGGTGATCCTAACGGCTGCCGCCGCCGTGGCCGTGGCGGGGTTTGACTTGATGAACTTTTACGGCGCGCTTATTCTGTTGGGCGTGGGGTGGAATTTCGGGTTCATCGGCGCGACTACGATGCTGACGGGGGCTGTGGCACCCAGCGAGCGCGGGCGGATGCAGGGGTTGAACGATTTGATCGTCTTTGGTGGCGTAACATTCGCAAGCCTATCTTCGGGCGGGTTGATGAATTGCTCTGGCACATCGGTCCATGCGGGCTGGCAGGCGGTGAATATCGCGATGCTGCCGTTTTTGATGCTGGCAGGTGGCGTGCTGATTTGGCTGTGGCTGCGGCCCAAGGATTTGGCTAAACCCGCCCTGTAAGCGCCGCCCAAAGAAGGCGACGGCGGCGGTCAAATTCGGACAGGCCCATCTGGCCATTGGCAACAATCATCGGGTTTGCGACGACCTGTTGCAACACGGCCCGCGCCTGATAGGCGGGTAAGATGGCAGGGCCTTTGGCAGCACCGATTCCCGACAAGGCACGTTTTGCCAAAGCGCGCACCGCCTCTGGCCGCCCATCGACCAAGGGCTTGCGGCCGCGCTGTTCAAGTTCAGGCACCGCGCGCAGATAATTTGCCAGACCTGCAGCAATGCCGATGGCGCGAACACCTGCCTCATCTTTGCCACCCAAGACCAAAGCACAGGCCCAATAAAGCCCGCCCGACGTGTCATCCAAATACCGCCAAAAGGCCGCCTCATCGTCGAACGGGTCTGAATAAATATCCCAAATCCGCGCGGCAATCATGCGGTCTAGCAGATCAATCGGCAGGGATTTGCGCTGGATCAGATCATGCAGGGGGGCTGCCACCTCATGCGCGCGGGGGGTCGGTTCTGCGATCACATCGCGCCACCATTGCAGACGCATCTCGCAAATCATCGCCTCGACGCTGGCCCAAGGCGCCCGCGCCACCTCTAGGTTTAGGGCAAACAGGGGCAACAAATCCGCCCGCACCGCGCGCGGCATAGCCATCAGCGCCGCAAACCGATCAGGATCGCCGCGCTGGACTAGGTCTGCACAAGCCTCAAGCGACATCTCGCACCAATTTCCACGTGATCGCATCCAAAAGCGCCTCAAAACTTGCGTCAACAAGGTTCGCCGAAACCCCAACAGTGGACCAACGCCGACCCTGGCTGTCCTCAGAGTCAATAATCACCCGCGTCACGGCGTCCGTGCCGCCTTGGGTGATGCGCACCTTGAAATCGACAAGGCGCAGATCGTCGATCATGCCCTGATAGGGGCCAAGATCCTTGGCCAATGCCTTGGCGAGTGCGTTGACGGGGCCGCGATCTGTGCCCGTCTCATCCATGCTTTCCGACACAGACAGCATCTTATCCTCGCCGATTTTGACAACAACCACGGCCTCGGACAGGCTGACCATCTGATTATATTTGTTTTTGCGCCGCTCAACGGTCACGCGATAACGTTTCACCTCAAAGTAATTCGGCAAAATCCCCAATTCGCGCCGCGCCAGCAATTCAAAACTCGCCTGCGCGCCGTCATAGGCATAGCCCTGATCTTCGCGGTCTTTGATCACCTGCAAAATATGGCCAAGGCGGGGGTCTTTGGCATCCACCGCAATCCCCGCCGCGATCAGGCGCGCCCGCAAATTGGACTGGCCCGCCTGATTGGACATGGGGATAATCCGCTCATTTCCGACGACCTCTGGCGGGATATGCTCATAGGTGCTGGGGTCTTTTAGAATTGCACTGGCATGAAGCCCCGCCTTATGGGCAAAGGCCGATGCGCCCACATAGGGCGCCGACCGCAACGGCACGCGGTTTAGGATATCATCAAGATTGCGGCTGACGCGGACCAAACTGGCCATCCCTTCGGCGCTGATCCCCGTTTGAAAGCGGCTTGCAAAGGGTTCTTTCAGCAACAGGGTTGGGATCAGACTGACCAGATTGGCATTACCACACCGCTCGCCCAAACCATTCAGCGTGCCTTGGATCTGGCGCGCCCCCGATTCAACCGCGGCCAAGGAATTGGCCACGGCGTTTCCCGTGTCATCATGGCAATGAATGCCCAAATGATCGCCAGGAATGCCCGCGGCAATCACCTCTGCCACGACGCGGGACACCTCGCTGGGCAAAGTGCCGCCATTGGTGTCGCATAACACGATCCAACGCGCACCAGCCTGATAAGCAGCTTTCAGGCAATCCAAAGCATAGGCCGGATTGGCGCGATAGCCGTCAAAGAAATGCTCGGCGTCAAACAGTGCCTCGCGCCCGCGGGCGACCACATGGGCAAAGCTGCCCCGAATTGCCTCTAGGTTTTCCTCCAAAGTGATCCCAAGCGCAGTGGTCACGTGAAATTCGTGCGACTTGCCCACAAGACAGACCGCAGGCGTGCCCGCATCCAACACCAGCGCCAGAACATCATCATTCTCGGCACTGCGCCCCGCGCGTTTGGTCATCCCAAAGGCGGTCATCGTGGCGCGGGTTTTGGGGGGTGTGGCAAAGAATTCAGAGTCGGTCGGATTGGCCCCCGGCCAGCCGCCTTCGATGTAATCAACACCCAATTGATCCAGCAGCGCCGCAATTTGCAGCTTTTCCGCTGTGGAAAACTGCACACCTTGGGTTTGCTGCCCATCGCGCAAGGTGGTGTCAAACAGATAAAGCCGCTCTTTCACCGCAAATCCCCCCGCACTAACCCAACATTCACACCTATACAGCCGCAGAACAGGGCCGTTTTCTTATCATTTTCGAACATTCACGGCCTTCTCTTGTTTAAATATCCTCGGCGGGAGCAAAGCGGGGGGGAGCAAAGCGGGGGGGGAGCCCCCCTAGACTGCCGGCAGTTTTGCCAGATCAAATTCCACCCCGATCTTTAATTCCACTCCCGTCTTGGAAATTCGGACATCAACCCCAGCCTCCAAAAGCGCCCATTTAAACGCGTCAGCAGCAGCAAAATCTTTGGTTGTGCGGGCAATTTCGCGCAATTTTTGCAACTCTTTCTGCCATTTGCCCAAATCCACTTGGGTCAGATTTGCTGCACGCGGCCGCATCAAGCCCAATACCTGCGCCGATGCAGCAAACAAAGATTTTTCGTACGAAAAATCTTGACCGGGATTGCTGAGAATGGATTTCGCCATAACATGAAGCCGCGCAATGGCCGCAGATGTGTTGAGATCATCCGACAGGGCCGCGATCACCTCGGGGTCGATGTGATCTGCGGGGGCTGCGTCCCCGATCACGTTGCGCCAATTGTGCAAGACTGTCGCGGCCTCACGCGCCTTGGCTTCTGTCCAGTCCATCGGTTTGCGGTAATGGGTGGTCAAAAAGACATAGCGAATAACTTCGCCCGCCACGCCTTGATCCAACAAATCGCGCACAGTGAAAAAATTGCCCAAGGATTTGGACATTTTCTTACCCTCAACCTGCAACATCTCATTGTGCAGCCAAATGGACGCGAATCCCGCATCGGGGTGGGCGCAACAGCTTTGCGCGATTTCATTTTCATGATGGGGGAATTGCAAATCCAGCCCCCCGCCGTGGATATCGAAACTTGCACCCAAGAGTTCATAACTCATGGCCGAGCATTCGATATGCCAGCCAGGTCTGCCGCGCCCCCATGGGCTGTCCCAGCCTGGGTCCGTCGCGGACGACGGTTTCCACAGCACGAAATCCATCGGGTCTTCTTTGTAAGGCGCCACTTCGACGCGGGCACCCGCGATCATATCGTCGATACTGCGCCCCGAAAGGGCCCCATAGTCGCGATAAGAGCGCACGCGAAACAGAACATGGCCGTCGATGGCATAGGCGTGGTCTGAGGCGATCAGCCCCGAAATCATATCGATCATTTGGGGGATAAAGGCCGTCGCACGGGGTTCCGCAGTCGGGCGCAGGGCCCCCAGCGCGTCCATATCGTCGTGATACCAGCCGATGGTTTCGTCGCAAATTTCGCCAATGCTGCGCCCCGTTGCCGCCGCTGTGGCGTTGATTTTGTCATCCACATCGGTGAAATTGCGCACATAGGTCACGTGATCCGCCCCGTAAACATGGCGCAGCAAACGATACAGCACATCAAACACCACCACAGGACGCGCATTGCCCAAATGGGCGCGGTCATAGACTGTTGGGCCGCAGACATAGATCCGCACATTGGACGGGTCCAGTGGTGTGAAATCCTGTTTCATCCGAGTTTTTGAATTGTGCAGTCTCATCGTTCACCCAAAGTTTGCGGGGTATCAACGATCCAAAGGATAGAGGCCCGCGTGACAAAGTCAGCAGGTAATTGTGCAGCAAATGATGCAAATCTGTCCCATGGGGTCGTCATATCAGCGCCCGCGCCCCGCGCCAAGGGAAATTACACTTGGTAGGATAAGGCGCGGTCGGATTAAGCGCGGTCGGCGAGGGCCATCCATTCAGCCTCAAGTGCCGACATGGCCGCTTGCAATTTCGCCACCATTTCGGATGTTTTGCCGAATTTCACGGGGTCGCGGGTGAACAAGGCGGGGTCTTCCAGCAGGGTCGACAGTTTGGCGAGTTCTGTTTCCGCCTTGGCGATCAGATCGGGCAGTTGATCTAGGCGTTTGGCCTCGGTGAAACTCAGCGCGTTGGATTTTGCCTTGGGGGCGGTTTTTGGGGCCTCTGCTGTTTTGGCCTTGGCGTTGTCAAAGGTCACGCTGTCATCGGTTAGAACCCTTTGGCGCACGTAATCGGACCAGCCGCCTGGATAGGCGGTGGCCTTGCCCTGCCCTTCCAAGGCGACAGTGGCGGTGGCAATGCGGTCGATAAAATCGCGGTCGTGGCTGACCAGCAGAACTGTGCCGTCGTATTCGCCAAGGATATCTTGCAGCAAATCCAGCGTTTCCACGTCCAGATCATTGGTCGGCTCGTCCATGATCATCAGGTTGGACGGCAGGGCCATCAGTTTCGCCAGCAAAAGCCGCGCCTTTTCGCCGCCTGACAGGGATTTGACGGGGGCGCGGGCCTGAGATTCGTCGAACAGAAAATCTTTGAGGTATGCCACAACGTGTTTTGGCCTGCCCCGCACCATGACCTGATCAGAGGAACCAGACACGGCCATCAACGGATCATTGGTCAGGCTGTCCCACAGCGTCGCCTCTGGGTCCAGACGCGCGCGGGCCTGATCGAAAACGGCGATTTCTAGGTTGGTGCCCAACTGCACAGATCCCGTATCGGGGGCCAACTCGCCCGTCAGCATTTTCAGCAGGGTGGTTTTGCCCACGCCATTCGGCCCGACAAAGGCCACGCGATCC
Organism: Cypionkella sp.; assembly: GCA_040398785.1. GTDB lineage: Bacteria > Pseudomonadota > Alphaproteobacteria > Rhodobacterales > Rhodobacteraceae > Cypionkella. Next base: position 117,353 of record JBBATJ010000006.1, read on the forward strand.
CCGCGCAGCACGCGCAGATCGAAATTGTTCAGAATGGTTTTCGCGCCGAAAGCCTTGCCAATGCCCTTGGCCTCGATCACGCGTTTGCCCGATTGTTGGCCGACCTCTAGATCCATCGCGGCGGTGCCTTGGCGGCGGATTTGGGCGGAACGTTCGGCGCGCAGATCGGCTAGGGCGCGCACGCGGCCTTGGTTGCGTTTGCGGCGCGCTGAAATGCCCTCAACGGCCCATTTCGCCTCGGCCTTAATTTTGCGGTCCAGTTTGTGGCGCGCTTCGTCTTCCTCGGCCCAAACGGTTTCGCGCCATTCTTCAAACCCGTATAAGCCCGACTCGCGCCGACGCACTTGGCCGCGATCAATCCATAGGGTTTGTTTGGTCAATTGGCGCATAAAGGCGCGGTCATGGCTGATCAGCACATAGGCGGTGCGGGTGGCGCGCAGTTCTTCTTCCAGCCATTCAATCGCTTGGATGTCCAGATGGTTCGTCGGCTCGTCCAGCAGCATCAATTCGGGTTCTTCGGCCATCAGTTTGGCAAGGGCCGCACGGCGACGCTCGCCCCCCGATGCACTGGCAACAGGTGTCGCGGGATTGAATTTCAACCCTTCGGCCACCATTGCCACCTTGTAATGCTCATCATCGGGCAAACCGCTTGCGGCATAATCCCCAAGGGTTTCAAAACCCGTCAGATCCGGGTCTTGTTCCATATAGCCCACGGTCACGCCTGCGGGCACAACGCGGATGCCTTTGTCGGCCTCGGTCAAACCCGCCATGATTTTCATCAGCGTCGATTTGCCCGTGCCGTTACGTCCGACAAGGGCGATGCGATCCCCTGCCTGAACAGCCAGATCCAACCCATCAAAAATGGGATTCCCGCCAAAGGTCAGCGAGATTTGCGAAAGAGTCAAAAGGGGTGCGCGTGCCATGGGCGTCGGTTAATCTGGGCGCGGCGAAAGGTCAATGCCTTGCACCGCTTTGCCCCGCACGCTAAGGGAAGACGTCCCCAGAAAGGTCGCATGATGATCCCACGTTATTCCCGCCCCGATATGGTCGCTATCTGGTCGCCAGAGACAAAGTTCAAGATTTGGTATGAAATTGAGGCCTATGCCTGCGATGCCCAAGCCGCAATCGGGGTGATCCCCGCAGAAAATGCCGCCGCCGTCTGGAAGGCGCGCGATGTTGTGTTCGATGTGGCGCGGATTGATGAGATTGAATCGGTCACCAAACATGACGTCATCGCGTTTTTGACGCATTTGGCCGAACATATCGGCAGTGATCAGGCGCGGTTTGTGCATCAGGGCATGACCAGTTCGGATGTTTTGGACACGACGTTTAATCTGCAATTGGTGCGGGCGACGGATTTGCTGATGGTCGCAATGGATCGCGCCTTGGCCGCGCTGAAATCCCGCGCGTTCGAGCATAAGGATACCGTGCGGATCGGGCGGTCGCACGGCATTCACGCGGAACCCACCACGATGGGTCTGACCTTTGCGCGGTTTTATGCGGAGTTGTCACGCGGGCGGGCGCGTTTGGTGGCGGCGCGTTTGGAAATTGCCACGGGCGCGATTTCGGGCGCGGTGGGGACATTTGCAAATATTGACCCATCCGTTGAGGAATATGTGTGCGAGAAACTGGGTCTGACACCCGAGCCGATTTCGACCCAAGTCATCCCGCGCGACCGCCATGCAATGTATTTTGCAACTTTGGCCGTGATTGCCAGCAGCATTGAAAACATCGCCACCGAAGTGCGTCATATGCAAAGGACTGAGGTGTTGGAAGCAGAGGAATTTTTCTCGCCCGGTCAAAAAGGCAGTTCGGCCATGCCGCACAAACGCAATCCTGTTTTGTCCGAAAATCTGACGGGCTTGGCGCGGTTAGTACGGATGTCCGTGATGCCTGCGCTGGAAAATGTCACCCTGTGGCATGAACGCGATATTTCGCATTCTTCCGTTGAGCGGGCGATTGGGCCTGATACGACGATCACCTTGGATTTCGCGCTGCACCGCTTGGCGGGGCTGATCGAAAAGCTGGTGATTTATCCTGACAATATGCTGAAAAATATGAATAAATTCCGTGGTCTTGTCATGTCGCAGCGGGTTTTGTTGGCCCTGACACAGGCGGGGGTGTCGCGCGAGGACAGCTATAGATTGGTGCAGCGCAATGCGATGAAAGTCTGGGAACATGGCGCGGATTTCCAAACTGAACTGCTGGCGGACCCAGAGGTTTTGGCGGCGCTTTCCCCCGAACAGATCGCGGAAAAATTCGATATTGGCTATCATACCAAGCACGTGGATTTGATTTTCAAACGCGTTTTTGGCGCCTAAATCTGTCCTTAACCCCCGTGTGCGATGATCGAATCACGCCAGAAGGGGTAAAAGATGGATATGGTTTTAGGACAGATTGAACCGCTGTCACGGTTTGCATCCGCGCCGCGCCAGTTGACGCGGCAGCAAAAGGCCGCTGTTATCGTGCGGTTTTTGATATCCGAAGGGGCGTCAATTCCGCTGTCGGATCTTTCTGACAATATGCAGGCCGATTTGACCCAAGCGATGGCGCAGATGCGGTTGATCGATCGCACCACTTTGGCAGAGGTTGTGGAGGAATTTCTGAACGAATTGGAACAGGTGGGGTTGGCCTTTCCTGGGGGACTTGAGGGGGCTATTTCCGCGCTGGACGGCCATATCGCCCCCACGGCAGCGACACGGTTGCGTCGGTTGGCGGGCACAACGTCGCGCGCCGACCCATGGGAGCGGCTGATCACGCAGGGGGTCGATAAGCTTTTACCTGTCATCTTGAATGAAAGCATCGAGGTGGGGGCGGTGATGCTGTCCAAACTGCCCGTGCCCAAGGCTGCAGAATTGCTGGGAAAAATGCCAGGTGCGCGGGCGCGGCGCACGGCCTATGCGGTCAGCCAGACCAATGGGATTGATCCCGAAACGGTGCGTCGGATTGGGGCATCGCTGGTTGCGCAACTGGACGCGGAACCCGCACGCGCCTTTGATACGGGGCCGGTGCAGCGGGTTGGGGCGATTTTGAACGTGGCCGCCGCAATGACGCGAGAAGACGTGCTAAAAGGCCTTGAGGAAACCGATCAAGGCTTTGCTGAATTGGTGCGCAAGGCGATCTTTACCTTTGTGCATATCCCCCGCCGTGTGGCGGCACGCGATATTCCAAAGGTCATCCGCCTTGTCGATCAGCCCGTGCTGGTCACCGCCTTGGCCGCCGCGGGGGCCAAGGCCGAGACAGCAGAAGCGGTAGAATTTTTTCTGTCCAATATCTCGCAACGCATGGCGCAAGGTCTGCGTGAGGAAATTTCCGCGCGCGGACGCGTTAAGGAAAAAGATGCGGAAGAGGCGATGAACATCGTGGTGAACGCCATTCGCGAGCTGGAGGCGGGTGGCGAATTGGCCCTGATGGTTGAAGAAGAGGAGTAGCATGGACTTGGGCCGTCAGGGCGGCTAGGTTGCGGCAAAATCACCGTGGCCCTGCTGACCAAAGGCCCATTTTACCAAAGGTTGCCGCATGAGTTATCCTGACCCGGGCAGGTTTGCGCGGTTTTCATCCAGCCAACGCGGTATTTTTTACATGGTGCTGGCGGCGCTATTTTTTTCGGCGATGGACGCCGTCGCTAAGGGATTGGTCGCGCATTATCCTGTTATGCAAGTGGTCTGGGCGCGCAATGTTTTGCAAGTCATTGCAGTGTTGATTTTGGTGCAGCGCGTCGGCGGTGTGGCAAATCTGAAAACCAAATATCCGTTAAATCATGTCCTGCGCAGTATTTTTCAAATTTTGACAGTGTCGCTGTTTTTCGCATCCTTGGTGCATATTGGTTTGGCCGAAGCGTCGGCTTTGGCGGATACCAACCCAGTTTTAATCACGCTGGGGGCGGCGCTGATGTTGGGCGAGCGGTTGACGCGACAGCGAATTATCGCAGTTCTCGCGGCAACTGTGGGCGCGTTGATTATTTTGCGGCCAGGGATGGGGGTTTTCACGCCTGCGGCGCTGTTGCCCTTGGGCTGTGCGGTGGCCTATGCTGGCAACGCGCTGATGACACGCAAAATCGGTATCCATGAAGCGGCTTGGACATCGTTGTTTTACGGCGCATTGTTTGGGGGGCTGATCAGCAGCCTTGTCTTGCCTTTTGTCTGGACCCCGATCGACCACACGGATTTTGGGCGGTTTTTGCTGTTGGGCGTTTTGGGCACGGGCGCGCAATGGGCGGCGATTCGCGCCTTTTCGCTGGCCGAGGCTGGGGTCATTGCACCCTTTGGCTATTTAGGAATTTTATTCGCGACGTTTTGGGGTTGGGCGCTGTTTGGGCAAATTCCTGATGCGGCCACGATGCTGGGGGCGCTTGTGATCATCGTGGCAGGGCTTTATGTCTGGTCTCAAGATCGCAAAGAATAGTGCCACAATGAACCGCCAAAATATCGCCGATTTTATGCTGAATCTGGTCTTGCGCGCGTTGATTGGCGGGCTGAAACGCGTGCCCTATCGGTTGCGTGTTCCAATGATGGGTTGGGTTGTCGGGCGGATCATCGGGCCTTTGGGCAAATATGACCGACGGGTGCGTGACAATTTGGCGCTGATTTTTCCACAGATGCCCGCGGCACAGGTCAAACTTTTGATGCGCGCGGTACCCAATAATGTGGGCCGCACCTTGATGGAGGTCTATTCGGGCGCTGAGTTTAAGGCCCATGTCGCCAACACCCCGATCATCGGTGCGGGTCTGGACGCGATTTTACAAGCGCGCGTTCGGGGGCAAGGGGTTATTCTGGTCTCGGGGCATTTTGGCAATTACGATGTGCCGCGTGCGGTTTTGTCAGCGCGGGGCCACGCGGTGGGGGCATTGTATCAGCCCTTCACCAATGCCCGCTTTGATGTGCATTACCGCAAGACGATCACTGAAATTGGCGCGCCGATTTTTCCACGTGGCCGCAAGGGCTTGGCCGATATGGTCAAACATCTGCGGGGCGGTGGTTTGGTTGGGTTGTTGCACGATCAGGCGATGGCGCATGGGGCAAGCCTGCGCTATTTTGGACATCCGGCCAAAACGGCCCTGTCTGCGGCGGAATTGGCGATCCGCTATGACTGTCTGCTGATCCCGGTCTATGGGCTGCGCCGACCGGACGGGATTCATTTTGATCTGATCATCGAAAACCCAATCCCCCACACCACGCCAGAAGCCATGTCACAAGCCCTAAATGACAGCCTAGAGGCGATGGCGCGCGATCATTTGGAACAATGGTTTTGGATACATCGCCGCTGGCGGTAGGTTATTTCAACACCGCCGCCGCCAAAACCGCGCCCGGCCCCTCTTGTTGCAAAATCACGACAATCGGATCATCGCCTGTGGCGCGGGTGGTCATGGCAAGGGGTGCTGTGCCCGTCCATTCCCCGATATTTTGCCAAGAGGTTACGATATTGTGATAGGAAATCGCCTGCCCGCGATTTTCGCCGCGTTCGATTTGCACTGTCATTTTGGGATAATAGCGCACAATATCAACCAAAATATCGCCCGGTAATGGTTGGTCCGACGCTGCAGAAATCACCACATCATCACCTTGTCGGGTCAGCGTCAGGGTGATCGGTGATTTGATAGAAGCAATTCCTGACATAACGGCGGCGCTGTCATGGCCTTTGACGCGCAATTGCCCTGCCACAATCATTTGCGGCGTATAAACCATGCGATCGGCGTTCATTTTTGCATATTTACGCTGGCGTTTGGTGAATTTATCTTGGGCAAATGTATCGTTCCAACCGATATAGTCCCAATAATCAACGTGCAGCGCCAAGGGGATGACGGCGGGATCTTGGGACAGATCGGCCAAAAATGCATCAGCCGGCGGACAAGAAGAGCATCCTTGCGATGTGAACAGTTCCACCAAAACACCTTGGGTGGATTGCGCTGTGGACGCGGTCGCACTTAGGCTGGCCGCAATTAGGCCGCCGGCCAACAGTCTGACGGCCAAAACGATGGACAGGTTCGGTTTCATCATCCCTCCTTTCGGGATGGGTATTTGTAACCAGATAAACGCGCCCGCGCCAATCAAGGTTTTGCGAGCGGGCTTGTATTTTTTGTGACAAGATAGGTTTTGACACAGAATGTTTGCAATTTTGCGCTAGATATACGGCATACAATTGTATACAATGATTTGAAATTGCCGTGCCGAAACTGCTGCACATCCAAACCCAAGGAGATTCCATGACCGTCATCGTCGGACAAGACAGCGCCAAGACCCGCCAGACATTGACCGCAGGCGGTATGACCGTCAGCTATTATTCCATCCCAGCCGCGCAGGCCGCAGGTTTGGGCGACTTTACCCAACTGCCCGCGGCGCTGAAAGTGGTTTTGGAAAATATGCTGCGCTATGAGGATGGGAAAACCGTTACGCTGGATGATATCCGCGCCTTTTCCGATTGGGGCAAGATGGCGGGCAAAAATCCGCGTGAGATTGCGTATCGCCCTGCCCGCGTGCTGATGCAAGATTTTACAGGCGTGCCGGCGGTGGTCGATTTGGCCGCGATGCGCGACGGGATCAAGGGGCTGGGTGGCAATGCGCAGGCAATCAACCCGCTGGCCCCTGTGGATTTGGTGATTGACCATTCCGTGATGATTGACGAATTCGGCACCCCTCGCGCCTTTCAGGCCAATGTGGACCGCGAATATGAACGCAATATGGAACGCTATGTCTTTCTGAAATGGGGACAAAATGCGTTCAACAATTTCCGCGTGGTGCCGCCTGGCACGGGGATTTGCCATCAGGTGAACCTTGAATATCTGGCGCAAACTGTCTGGATGGACGCTGATCAAAACGGCGATCAAGTGGCCTATCCTGATACTTTGGTTGGCACCGACAGCCACACGACGATGGTCAATGGTCTGGCCGTTTTGGGCTGGGGCGTTGGCGGGATTGAGGCCGAGGCCGCAATGCTGGGTCAGCCCGTGTCGATGCTGATCCCCGAAGTGGTTGGGTTCAAACTGACCGGCACGATGGTTGAGGGCACGACGGCCACCGATTTGGTGCTAAAGGTTGTTCAAATGCTGCGCAAACATGGCGTGGTCAATAAATTCGTTGAATTTTATGGCGATGGCTTGGATCATCTGCCCTTGGCCGACCGCGCCACGATTGCCAATATGGCACCTGAATATGGCGCGACTTGTGGATTTTTTCCGATTGACGGGGAAACCATTCGTTATTTGCGCAATTCGGGCCGTGATGAGGCGCGCATTGCCTTGGTCGAGGCTTATGCAAAGGCGAATGGAATGTGGCGCGGCGACGATTATGCGCCGATCTATACCAGCACCTTGGCGCTGGACATGGGCACGATTGTGCCTGCGATCTCTGGCCCGAAACGCCCCCAAGATTTCCTGCCCCTAACCGATGCCAAGGCGTCTTTTGCGCGCGAGATGGACACTAGTTTCAAACGCGCGATGGATGTGACTGTGGATGTCAAGGGCCATGATTATACCATGTCCTCGGGTAAGGTTGTGATTGCGTCAATCACGTCTTGCACCAACACATCCAACCCCTATGTGATGATCGGCGCGGGACTGGTTGCGCGCAAAGCGCGGGCTTTGGGTTTGACATCAAAGCCTTGGGTGAAAACATCCTTGGCACCTGGATCGCAAGTGGTGTCCGAATATCTGAATGCGGCGGGATTGCAGGATGATCTGGATGCGGTTGGATTTAACCTTGTGGGTTATGGCTGCACGACCTGTATCGGCAACTCTGGCCCCTTGGACCCCGCGATTTCGGCCGCGATTGCCGAGGGGGATTTGGTTGCCGCGGCTGTTCTGTCGGGCAACCGCAATTTTGAAGGCCGTATTTCGCCTGATGTGCGGGCGAACTATCTGGCAAGCCCGCCGCTGGTTGTTGCCTATGCGCTCGCGGGGGATATGAATGTTGATCTGACGACCGAACCCTTGGGCCAAGGCACAAATGGGCCTGTTTATCTAAAAGATGTCTGGCCCACGAACAAAGAAATCTCTGATCTGGTCGAATCCACTGTGACCCGTGCGGCATTTTTGAAAAAATATGCCGATGTGTTCAAGGGCGATGCGAAATGGCAGGCGGTGCAGGTCACGGATTCGGAAACCTATGATTGGCCCGCAGAGTCGACCTATATCCAAAATCCGCCCTATTTCAAAGGGATGTCGAAAACGGCGGGCGTGATTTCAGACATTACAGGCGCGCGGGTTTTGGCTGTGTTGGGCGATATGATCACTACCGACCACATCAGCCCCGCAGGATCGTTCAAAGCGTCAACCCCCGCGGGCAAATATCTGACCGATCATGGCGTGGCTGTGTCTGAATTCAACAGCTATGGCGCGCGGCGTGGCAACCATGAGGTTATGATGCGCGGCACCTTTGCCAATATCCGCATTAAGAATGAGATGCTTGCCAATCCCGATGGAACAGGGGTAGAGGGGGGCTATACCAAAGGCCCAGATGGCGCGCAGACCAGCATCTATGATGCCTCGATGGCCTATCAGGCGAATGGCACGCCCTTGGTGATCTTTGGCGGGATTGAATATGGCGCGGGGTCCAGCCGTGATTGGGCGGCCAAGGGCACGGCGCTGTTGGGGGTTAAGGCGGTGATTGCGGAATCCTTTGAACGCATCCACCGTTCTAATTTGGTGGGCATGGGCGTTGTGCCGTTTGAATTCACGGGTGGCGACACGCGCAAATCGCTGGCGCTGACGGGGGATGAGGTGGTGTCGATCAGCGGTCTTGCGGGGGATCTGAAACCCCTGTCCACCCTGCCCTGCCAGATCACCTATCAGGATGGCAGCGTGAAAATCATTCAGATCAAATGCCGAATCGATACGGAAATTGAGATCGACTATGTCAAACACGGCGGCGTGCTGCACTATGTGCTGCGCGATCTGGCCGCACGCTGACAATCCTTGTTCCAAAACCCCGCCAAAATGGCGGGGTTTTCGTTTCTGGGGAATTTTCACAAAGAATTCACTTTGTTTGCGCAACGCTTTCACGTCATAGTGAAGTGATATTCAACCAAGGGGATTAAAATGAGCCTTTTTGACAGTCTGGCAAGCGCGGCATTGGGCCAATTGGGGGGCACCAGTGGTATTATGTCCTTGGTCAGCAGCAATCCGCAATTGATGCAAGTGGCGACAGGTTTGCTGTCGGGCGAGGGAAGTTTGCAGGGGATTTTGGAAAAATTCACCCAAAACGGCCATGGTGCCGCCGTCCAAAGCTGGATCGGCACGGGCGAAAACCACGCAATCACGGGCGATCATGTCACGGCTGCTTTGGGTGGGGATATGATTTCGGGATTGGCCGCCAAGGCGGGTGTCTCGGGCGGCGATATGTCGGGCATTTTGGCGCAAATCTTGCCAATGTTGGTGGATAAGATGACGCCAAACGGCCAAGTCGCCAACAACCACGGGTCGGGTCAAATTATGGATATCCTTGGTGGCCTGCTTAAGGGGTAAATTTATCGGGGGGATCGGGCTGTGCCTGATCGCGGGCGTGGCGGGGGCTAAACCCGGCACGCCTGGGCCTGAATATTTCGCGGGCACCTATGAACGGGTTGGCCGCGATGCTGCGGGCGGAATTTTGAATGATTTGGTGCAGATCGATCCTGCGGGGGCGGGGCTGACGGTGACGGCCTGTTCTGGCGCGCCGATGGACCTCAGTTTCGGCCCCGCGTTTGAAATCGTCAACCTGATGACGGGCCGCCAAGGCGGCGACGCGTTCGACTGCCTGTTTCACAACAATGGCTATAACTATCCTATCCTGACCTGTCGGTCAGAGGCAGGGGCGGCCATCACGCTTTGGCCGACGACGACCAAGGCAATGAAATGTAAAGGCTAATTCTTAGCCTTTTCCAGTTCGGGCAAGAATCGCTGGGTGAAATCATCCCCCACCATGGGCCCGATATAGCGGTATGCGACCGTCCCATCGGCGCGGATGATAAAGGTTTCGGGCGGCGCGGTCACACCCCAATCCAGCCGCATTTTACCGCGCGGATCGGCGATCATCGCGGTGAATGGATTGCCATCCGCCGCCAAAAACGCCATCGCGTCATCAGGCTTGTCCATCATATTGACGCCGTAAATCTTAATGCCCTTGGCGGCCAAATCCAGCAAAGTCGGGTTTTCTGCGCGGCAGGGCGGGCACCAAGACGCCCAGAAATTCACCAAAACGACCTGCCCACTGGCCAAATCCTGCGCGGTAAAGATCGGCAAATTGGCCAAGGGTTCCGCCCCCAAAGCGGGGGAAGGTGCGCCCACAAAGGCAGAGGGCATCCCATTGGGATCATCGCGGTTCAGCCCGAAATAAAACACCACCCCCAACAGAACAAACAACAAAGGCGGCAAAAACATCAGAAAACGATTCATTTTTTAACCCGTGCCTCCAAGGTCTGAAGTGTGCGTTTCGTGCGGGCATTGCGCCACAACGACAGGCACACCAAAACCGCAATCAGCGCCAAGGACGCCGCATAAGAGCCAATGACAGCCCCGGCATATTTGCCCAAATCCAACATTATTCCATCCTTTCACGCGCCATCAGCGCCGCAATGCGTCTGATCCTGATCTCGGTGCGGGTGCGCAGCAAGACAAGGGTGACAAACAGCAACACAAATCCCGTGATGCAGACCAACAAAGGGAACCAATAGACATCCGAGACGTGATTGGCCTTGTCAACCGACAGGCTGGACCCTTGGTGCAGGCCTTGGTTCCAAAACAAAACCGCATAGCGCGACAAAAACGCAAAGACCGACCCGACGATGCACAAAACTGAGGTCAGATCAGCCGCGGTGTCGCGGTCCTCAATCGCCTCCCACAGGGCGATATAGCCGAAATAGAACAGGGTGAGGATGAGGAAAGAGGTCAGGCGCGGATCCCATGCCCACCATGTGCCCCACATCGGCTCACCCCAAATCGCACCCGTGACCAGCCCGATCATGGTGAATGTCAGACCCACGGGGGCCGCCGCCTTGGCCGATAGGGCCGAGACATGGTGACGGCGGATCAACCAAATCAGCGAAGCTACCAGCATCATCATCCAAGCCGATATCGCCATCATCGCAGAGGGCACGTGCAGATAGATGATCTTAACCGTAGAGCCGAATTTATCAGCATTTGGGGTGAAAAAGAACCCCCATGTCAGGCCAACAACCAATGCCACAAGGGCGGCAACGGTGACCCAAGGCAAGATAACGGCCGATGTTTGCATGAACCGTTTGGGGTTCGCGTATTCCCAGATCGACATGGACTCTCCTGTTTTGACCCAGATAGCACAGATTTCTTAGCGCAAATTGATACGAATTGCCGCAGCCGCCGCCCATGGCAACAGCGCCCAAGACCCAAGCGTGATCGCCGCAAGGGCCGCAAGGGGAACCGCCTCGCCGCCACGTTTGACCACTTCGGCCCCGAAAATCAAGGTGGGGATAAAAAGCGGCAGCACCAACAGGCTAAGAAGTAACCCCCCCCGTTTGACACCCACAGTCAGGCTGGCCCCAAACGCCCCGATGATCGACAGCGCGGGTGTGCCGATGGCCAAAGACAACATCAGCCAAGGATAGGCGGCGGGATTCAGGTTCAACAAAAGCGCAAGAATGGGGGAAACCGCCACCAAGGGCAGACCAGAGGTGATCCAATGCGCGAGGGCCTTTATCATCACGACCCCCTCCATCGGCAGGGGCGCGGTGGCGAGCAAATCCAGAGAGCCATCTTCAAAATCCAGCGCAAAAATGCGGTCTAATGATAACAGGCTGGACAAAAGTGCGCCCACCCACAAAACCCCTGCCGCGATCAGCGCCAAGGTGGCGGGTGCAGGGCCAACACCAAGGGGCACGATCACTGCGACCATCAGAAAAAACGCAAGTCCCAGACCAAAACCACCGCCCGTGCGCAGCGCCAGTCGCAGATCGCGGATCAACAGCGCTATCATAGCCAATCCTCATCAAAGGCGGCCTTGGCGCGAAACGGGGTCAAATCCAAAACGTTGGCAGCGAACCCCAGATCGATATGCGTGGCAATCAGCGCCGATCCACCATTGTCCAGATGATCCCGAATGACATTGGCGAACAGCGTAACCGAACCCGCATCAAGGGAAATCGTCGGCTCGTCCAGAACCCAGATATTGCGCCCCGTCACCAACAGCCGCGCAAGACCCAAACGGCGTTTTTGCCCCGCCGACAGATTGCCCGCCAAACGATCCGCCAGATCGGTCAGGTTCAGGGCATCCATCGCGGCTTCGACATTATGTTGCCCAAAACAACTCGCCCAAAAGGTTAGATTTTCGCGCACGCTGAGCATCGCCTTGACCCCATCCGCATGGGACGCATAAGCGATGTCATCGCCCGTCAATTCACCACTGTCAAAGTGTTGCAGACCTGCAACTGCGCGCAAAAGCGTGGTTTTTCCAATACCATTCGGGCCGCGCAGGATCAGGGCCTCTCCCGCATTCAGCGTGAAATTTATCCCCGCCAATACAGGCAGCCCCCCACGCGAAAGGCTGCCATCTGTCAGCCTCATAGAACGGGCAAAAGGCAGGCCGCAATCCGCCGACCCTCTCCCAGCAGCACATTATAGGTGCGCGCGGCGGCTGGGGTGTTCATCAGTTCAACGCCTATGCCCGCAGATTCTATAACATCCACAAAGGATTTCGGGATTTGCGATATTTCGCGCCCCAAACCCACCAGCAGAACGTCAATTTTTCCTTGCAAAGACAGGGGCGTTTCGGTGTCGTTCAGTCCGCCCCATGTCCCCGCATCCCAAGGGGTAATCAGCGACGCCCCGCGCAGAATATGCGTGCCCACACGGAAAAACCCTGGGCCATAGCCTTCAATCGCAAGGGCTGATCCATAGGTTATTTCGGTCATGCGCATTTAGGCATCCACATTGGCGAATTCGTGATCCAGACCTTTTTTCGGCTTGTCCGAGCGATCCAGCCCAATCATCAAAACGATGTTTTTTGCCACATACACGGACGAATATGTTCCCAAAACCACACCCACAAAAATCGCAAGTGCAAATCCATGGATCACATCGCCGCCGAAAATCAACAGCGACCCAAGCGCGATCAAGGTGGTGACCGACGTCATCAGTGTGCGCGATAGGGTTTCATTGACCGACAGGTTCATCACATCGCGCAGCGGCATGGTTTTATATTTCACCAAGTTTTCGCGCAATCGGTCAAACACCACCACAGTGTCGTTGATCGAATAACCCAGAATGGTCAACAGTGCCGCCACGATCGACAGATCAAATTTGATCTGAAACAATGCAAACATTCCGATCGTGATGAAAACATCGTGCAGCAGCGCCAAAACACCGCCCAGCGCGAACTGCCATTCAAACCGCAGCCAGATATACAGCATAATCAGCACGGATGTCGCAGCCACGGCCAGAATGGACGAATAAACCAACTCGCCCGAAACCTTTGGCCCCACCGATTCCACCGAGGCAATTTTCAACGCAGGGTCAGCGGCGACCAGCGCGTCCTCGGCGGTTTGCAGGATTTCTGGGGTCACAGATTCCGTGCCCTCAAGCGCGGAAATCCGCACCATCGCCACTTTTTGATCGGCACGAAACGACGCATCAAACACTTCGGTGATAACCACATCACCAAGCGCAAGGCCCGAAAGCGCCTGACGCATCGCGCCCACATCGACAGGTGTCGTCGATTCGGTCCGAATCGTGGTGCCGCCCTTGAAATCAATGCCGTAATTCAGCCCGATCACACCCCAAGCCACAAAGGCCGCGATCATCAGCGCGATAGACCCGCCAAAGGTGATCCACTGGGCGCGGAAAAAGTCGATATTGGTGTGTTCGGGTGCAAGTCGCAAACGCCAAGCCATGATCGTCTCCTATACCTGAATATGGGCGGGTTTGCGCCAGTTATACCAGATCGTGATGATCAGGCGCGTTACATAAATCGCGGTAAACACAGATGTGATAATGCCCACGCCCAAAGTGATGGCAAAGCCGCGCACGGGGCCTGCGCCCACCGCAAACAGCACAATTGCCGTAATCATCGTGGTCAGGTTGGCGTCCACAATGGCCGACAGGGCGCGTTCATATCCCAGTTCAATCGCGCGGGCGGGGGATTTCGCCAGACGCAGTTCCTCGCGGATACGTTCAAACACCAGCACATTGGCATCCACCGCCATACCGATGGTCAACACGATCCCCGCGATACCAGGCAGGGTCAAGGTGCCGCCAATGCTGGACAGAACGCCAAAGATCAGCGCCATATTCACAATCAGCGCCACATTCGCATAAACGCCAAACATACCATAAGATGCGATCATCCAAATCCCTACCGCAACCATGCCGATCACAGCGGCGTTTTTGCCTGCATCCACGCTGTCTTGACCTAATTCGGGGCCAATGGTGCGTTCTTCAAGGAAATTCATCTTGGCAGGCAAGGCCCCTGCCCGCAGCAACACCGCCAAATTGGTCGATTGTTCCAGCGTGAAATTGCCCGTGATAATCCCCGATCCGCCCGCGATATGCGACTGGATCGTGGGGGCAGAAATCACTTTGTCATCCAACACAATCGCAAAGGGCTTGCCGATATTGGCCGCCGTATAATCGCCAAACACCCGCGCGCCCGAGGGGTTAAAGCTGAAATTCACCGCGGGACGGCCATTTTGATCAAAGGCGGGTTGCGCATCGGTCAACTCTTCGCCTGAAACAACGGGGGTTTCTTCAACAATATAGAACACGCCATTTTCGTCTTGCGATGGCAGCAGTTTGTTGCGCGGGCCCGCATTGGCCCCCGCATCAGAGGTGCGGCCAACAACCGCGTTAAACGTCAGTTTCGCGGTCGTGCCGATGATCGCCTTCAACTCTGCCGCCGATCCCAAACCTGGGACTTGGATCAAAATGCGGTCAGAACCTTGGCGTTGAATGGTCGGCTCACGCGTGCCCACCTCGTCGACGCGGCGGCGAATGATTTCAAGGCTTTGCTGAATGGTGCGCGCATCCATCGCGGATTTTTCCGCATCCGTCAGCGCCACCACAATCACCGACCCATCGGCGGTGACGCTCAAATCGGATTGGCCTGCGCCTGTCAGGGTCACAACACCTGTTGCAAGCGATTTGACAGCGTCCAGCGCCGCTTGCATCCCCGCAGGATTGGAAATGGCAATGCGCAAAACGTCAGGCGTCGACGGATCACGTTTGATCCCGCCCACCTGATCGCGCAAATCGCGCAGTTTGTCGCGTGCCTCTGGCCACAGGGCGTCCATCCGCTGGGCATAGGCATCGGCAACCTGCACCTCGGCCAGCAAATGCGCGCCGCCGCGCAAATCGAGGCCCAGATTGACCAAGGCAGATGGCAAGAACGACGGCCACCCCGCAAGCGCGGTGTCGGCGTTTGCCATCACCTTACCGGTGGCCTGCGCCGTTACCGCATCATTATGTGCCTCGACACGCGCATAAAATAAATTCGGCACCGAGGCCGCAATACCCCACAGGCTGATCGCCACAATGACCAGCTTTTTCCACAGCGACATTTCCAACATGGTGTAACCTTAGGCCTTTGCAGCGGGTTCAGTTTTGTTCATCACTTGGACAATGGTGTGTTTGACGATCTTGACCGTCACCCCATTGGCAATTTCCACCTCTAGGATGCCATCATCATTCACCTTGGTCACTTTGCCGACAATGCCGCCTTGGGTCAAAACCTGATCGCCACGGCGCAACGCCTCGACCATCATTTTCATATCTTTCATTTTCTTTTGCTGGGGGCGGATCAGCAGAAAATACATGATCGCAAAGATCAAAACCAAGGGCAAAAACGAGGCAAAGGCCGATCCCGCGCCAGCGGCACCAGCAGTTTGGGCAAAAGCAGGGGTAATGAACATCTGAATCCTCGGGTGTTGGGGGCCATGTTTGGCGTTTGGCGCACCCTATAGGGTGACACGTGGATAGGCAAGCAAGCCTGCATATAGGCATGAACGGCGCTTTGCGAAAGACCCAAGCGTAAACGGATGTCACGCAGAAAATTGCCCGCCCCTTGCGGGACGGGCAGATAAATTAAAAATCCTAGATCAAAGGTTGATGAAAACCAGCTGGATCTAATCTTTGTCCCGACCAAGGGCGGGGCAACCAAATTCGGTCACATTCGTCTGAAATACCTGATATTTGACGATGTGAAAATTGGGGAAAAATCCCCATATCAGGGCGCGATCAGGCCCAACATTAAGGCCCGCGCCACGGCATGATCACGGGTGCGCGCAGACAGCTTGTCCTTGGCGTTCACGATATATTTATCGACGCTGCCCGCCCCAATCCCCAAACGATCGGCAATTTGATCCGGACGCAAACCCGCCGCAAGATGTGTCAGCACGTCGCGTTCGCGCGGCGACAGACCGAAATGCGCCGTCATATGTTTGTTCAAAAAAACCTGATCGAAAACCGCGGCAATTGCCATCAGCTTTGGTCTGAAGTCATCCCAATCGCGGGCAAAGTCCGCCTCTGACATCCCATCCATATGCAAGCCGATCCCCGTATAATAGCCAGGCTGACGGCTGAGAACGCCAGTGTATCCGCGACAAAGACCCACCGAAATAAAACGCGTTTGCAAGGCGATTTCGTCGGGCGTTGCATCGTGCCAAATGCTTTGATCGGTCCAAAGACTGTCTTTGCCCTGCTCTAGCGCGCGGCGCACGGTGAAACTGCCGATCAGGGGGTTGGGATTTTTTGCCAGAATTTCCGCAGGCAGGGTCGAATAGAAAAACGTGATCCCTAAATCTTGTAACTGCGGCCCCAATTTGCCGCTGCTGCTGCCGCCAAAGGTGAAATGGTCACAGCCATAAGGTGCCAAAGACCCCGCCAAAACCTGAATTAAGGCCGCAATATCAGGGGCCGCGATAAACTGCGACGTGATCGCCGCCAAAACGTCCTCAAAATCCAACATGACACACCATTTACAAACACAAGACACGGATAGGTAACGTTACCATATCAAAGATCCAGAAGCCCCAGCGTAATTGCCCGCGCCACAGCATGATCGCGACTGTTTGCGCCCAGCTTTTCCTTGGCAGAGACGATGTATTTATCAACACTGCGATAACCGACAGACAATTTTTCTGCGATTTCGTCAGGGCGCAGGCCCATCACCAGCCAAGACAACACATCTTTTTCGCGCGGGCTTAGGCTGTAATGTTTTGGCATATGATCTTTGGTAAAATGAAGGTGCATAATTTGTGCCATAGAAAGAATAATCGTTGACAGGCTGGGCCACAGGTTTTCAAAATCGCGCCGCGATAGGATCGACATATCCAGACCAATCGACGCCTTTTTCATCCCAAAACTGCCCAGAAAATGCGTATAGCCCAGACGCACGCCTGCATCTATCTCGCGGTGGTTTTGTGATTTTTGAACATCGGTCGCATCTTTCCACAAGGCGTAATTTGTCCAACGGGTGTCTAATCCCAGATCGGCGCGAAAGGTGGTTAAATCATCAGAATATCGGTTCAACCCACCCACGGCACGCTGAACAGCCGCAGGATAGCTGACATGATATAAGTCAACCTTTTTAACAGTGACCTGCCCCTCAATGGCCGACAGCGCGCGATATGAAAAATGCGCAACACCAAAGGGAATAAGCGCCTGCTCAACCACTTTGAACATCTCAGGTCCAGAGCGCGCAGCCGCAACGGCATTGTTAAATTCAATCACGTGTATCGACATATAAAAAATAATCTCCATATATTAATGAGGTTCCACAATGCGGCGAAAATCACAAGCGTGGTTATACGTTTGCATATGATTTTTGACGACCATGGCCCGAAGGCTATCGCATTTGTGCTGCTTTTTGCACGGGGGCGGTTGAATGGGGGCAAGTGTTGGGTGAAACATGGCAATTTTACCAAACGCGCGCCGATTTTGATACGGGCGGCGGTCAAAACTGTGCAGTTTTCATGAACATAGGTATAAAAATACCTATGCTTTCGATTGCCCCCCCCCCCCCCCCAAGGGCAGGGTTATGAAATGATCTTGCCTGTCCATGCCACCCCCTGATGAAATAATCATGCCATGGCGGCGGGCGGGCAAGAATAATTATGCAATTCGGCGCTTGACGTTACGTCAATACGACCACGCCACGCGGGCTAACCGGGGCGTCAGGCCCCCGCAGTTTGGTTTAAAAGATCAAGAAATCATCCGCCGTCAGGGCAAAGGTCCCGCGCAGCTCGATGGAAAAATCGGCCCGCCCATCGCCGTTGGTATCGCCCCGCAAGATGGTGTTGCCGCCCTCGGTGACAAATCGCAATTGCCCCGCCTGAAAGCTGCCCGCAACGCGGTCAAAGGCCCCAAATTCAATCCCATCATAAGCAAAGGCTTGACTGCCTGTTATCGCGGTATTGGCATCTATATTCAGCCATATTTGATCATCGCCCTGTTCAAAATCCATGATGACATCACGGCTGGCACGGGTGGTGCCGCTGGCGCCAAGGTCAAACTTGAACTCATCCGCCCCGTCCCCGCCAATCAAGACATCCTTGCCGCCACGCCCATTCAGCACATCATTGCCCAAGCCCCCGACCACGGTTTCGGCGGCCGCACTGCCTGAAATTTGATCGTCAAAATCGGAACCGATCACTTGTTCAAACTCGCGGATCGTATCGACCGCAACGGTGTTTACGGCGAAATATTGTAGTCTGGACGATGCCAAGTCGACCAAAACGCCATCCCCCGAATAGCCGATAAAGGTCAAGACATCGCGCCCATCTCCGCCAAGGATCGTATCAACCGCGTTGTCATAATCGCCGACGCGGAAGGCATCATTCCCAGCCCCTAGGCGATATATATCCGCGCCGTCCCCCTCTATCAAGAATTCGACATTCGCGCCGCCCGAAAAGGTGTCATTGCCCGCCCCCATTTCGACATAGCCC
The DNA here is from genome assembly GCA_040398785.1 of Cypionkella sp. Classification (GTDB taxonomy): domain Bacteria; phylum Pseudomonadota; class Alphaproteobacteria; order Rhodobacterales; family Rhodobacteraceae; genus Cypionkella. The sequence continues at coordinate 136,232 of JBBATJ010000006.1, forward strand.
AGCAAAATGCCCGAATTGACAAAACTGTCATTGCCAGACCACATATCAACCGCCTTACCCAGATCATTCATATCTAAATCAGGCGACATCAGGACTGAGAAAATATCACGCGGCAGAATGCTGTAATTGCCAAACTCGCCAATCCTGCCAGAGTTTGTCATCACATCATTGCCCGAGTCAAAGGCAACATCGGCGTAATCGACAAATTGCGTTTCGTCATAATATCCACGAAAGCCGATGATCGTGCCCTGATTGGTTACAGTGTTGTTGCCGCCCCCCATCCAGACATAATGTTCGATACGCCCATTCACCGTCACGGTCAGCACATCGTTATCCGCCCCCCCGCCATTTCCCACATCCCCCGTCGCACTGAAAAAGTCGGTAACGCGGCCCGAAATCGTGGCTGTATCATTGCCAAAACCCATCTGAATATAGCCCAAATAGGTGCCCGCCCCAGACAGCGTGTCATTGCCAAAGGACAAATCCACAAAGCCAAAGATGGTCCCCGTATTTGTGACGGAATCTTTGGCAACGCTGGCATAAATCGCCAAAGACGGCGCGCCATCAAAATAACCATCTTCTCCATAGATAAAGCCCGAGTTGATCATCGTCAGACCGGTCAGATTGCCAACCGCCTCGCTGGCGGCAAAAACGCCATCATTATTGACGTCAAAAAAGCCATTTGCATAATGGCTAACGCCATTTTGATAATTGTCACTCGCGTTCAAAACCGAATCCACCGCGCCATAAATGATGCCTGCATTGGTGATCGTATTGTTGACCCAACCCATTGTAACGCCGCCATCCACCACACCCGTTGCTTGGTTGTTCAGGGTCAAGCGTCCAAAGCTGCCAATCGCCGTTTGAAAATCCGCCCCTGCCTTGACCGCATCAGAATAAAACCCTGACATACCTCCCGTGATTTCGCCCGCATTGGTGACAATCATCGGTGCAAAACTGTAATTGACGATGCCAAAATCCCCACCCAAGATCTGCGCCGTCGCGGCATTGGAGATCGAGATCGTGTCAGTCATTCCAAAGGTTAAATTTGACCCAACGGTGATGTTTGCCGAAATATCGCGCAGATTGGACTGAAGTCCGTCGGGAATGAGGGAAGAGAATGTCACCCCGCTTAACCCACCTTGGATGACGCCCGCATTGGTGATTGTTGCCCGCGTTACCGACATCACCCCCGTGAGATCGCCAAAAATAGCGCCTTCGGTGCCTGTGATGACGCGGTGCGATACCGCCCCATAGCCGTTGGCCAAGACCGCGCCATAAAGTGCCGACCAGATCGACCCGTTGACAGTCACTGTCCACGTGGCGGTGCTTTTGGCTGGGCCTGCGGCCAGAAACCCAGCCCCGTTGCCATTAAAATAGCTTTCCAAAGCCATAGTATAGGTATGGGCTGACGCTGTTTGAATTTCGCCTGCGTTGACCCCAAAACTGCTGTCGCGGACCTGTGTTGTCGCAAGTGTCAAAGCAACCATTTTATCCCCCAAAGAATATATAAAAATATTCTTTAGAGTTGTTATACAGGTTTCACGACAATTCAACCAAAAGTCGCAAAGCTGACAGAACCCGCGCCAAATGGGGTGCGCTGACGGGTCAGGCACCCTTTTCCTTGGCGATAATTTCGGCCATAAGGGGGCAAAAGGGGCTTGACCATGCATGACATTCGCCAAATTCGTGAAAATCCCGCTGCATTCGATGCGGCCTTGGCGCGCCGCGGTTTGAACCCGACGTCGGGGGATATATTGGCCTTGGACAACGCACGGCGGGCGGCGATTCTGGCATCTGAAACCGCAACAGCGGCACAAAATGCGGCGTCAAAACAGGCAGGCGTCGCCAAGAGCAGCGGCGATGAGGCCGAGTTTGAACGTCTGCGCGCCTTTGTAAGCGCGCAAAAGGCGGAAATTGCCGCGATGAATGATCTTGCGGCCGCCAAAGATGCGGAACTGCGCGATATGCTGATGCGTATCCCGAATTTGCCGCTGGATGCGGTGCCGTTTGGCGCGGATGAGGCGGGGAATGTGGAATTGCGCACATGGGGCACCCCGCGCAAGTTTGATTTTGCGGCGCGCGAACATTTTGATATTCCCGCTGCGAAATGGGGAATGGATTTTGACACGGCGGCGAAATTGTCGGGCGCGCGCTTTGTGGTGTTGCGCGGGGCTGTGACGCGGGTGCACCGCGCTTTGGGGCAATTCATGTTGGATTTGCACACTGGCGCGCATGGGTTGACCGAGATGTGGACCCCCGTTCTGGTGAAGGAAGAGGCGATGTATGGCACGAACCAGTTGCCGAAATTCGCCGAGGACAGCTATCAGACCACGAACGGGTGGTGGCTGATTCCGACATCCGAGGTGACGTTGACAAATACTGTTGCAGGTGAGGTTTTGGACGCAGAGGCCCTGCCCCTGCGCATGACGGCCCTGTCGCAGTGTTTCCGTTCCGAGGCAGGATCTGCAGGGCGCGACACGACGGGAATGCTGCGCCAGCATCAGTTTGAAAAAGTGGAAATGGTGACGATTTGCAGCGCGGATCAAGCCCGTGCAGAACACGACCGCATGACACGCTGCGCCGAAGCCGTTCTTGAGGCGCTGGAAATCCCGTATCGCACTATTGTCCTATGCACTGGCGATATGGGGTTTGGAGCGCAAAAAACCCACGACCTAGAGGCATGGCTGCCAGGCCAGGGGCGGTATCGTGAGATTTCATCGGTGTCGACCTGTGGCACGTTCCAAGCACGGCGGATGAATGCACGGGTGAAAACGGCGGGAAAACCAGAATTCGTCGCCACATTGAACGGGTCGGGTCTGGCGGTGGGGCGCACATTGATAGCCGTGTTGGAAAACGGACAGCAGGCGGATGGGTCAGTGACCTTGCCTGCGGCTTTGCACCCCTATTTGGGCGGCAAAACTCGGATCAGCGCGTCCGGAGAATTGACAGAGACGTGAGTGGCGCGACTTCATTTGTGACCAAAATACATCTTTCCAAAGAATGAACCCCTAAAAGAATATACCCGTTTGGATGTTTTTAATTATACTATAGAATAGTATTGAAACGGCTTTGGGGTTAAAATGAAAACTATTTTACTGACGATGGCGACACTCGCCGGAACTGTGGGTGCAGCAAATGCTTGGACCAAAAGCGTAGAAAGCGGGCTTTACAGCAGCACACGCAGCAGCACCGATGACGGTATCGCCAAAAATCCCAATAATGGGCTTTATGTGGCGGGCAATATGGCGGGCGCTATGGGATCGTTCAAGGTTGCGCTCGATGGCCGCGTCGAGTTAGGCCTCGGCGATCGGCCCGGCGACAACCATGACACGGGTCCGATGCAATCTGGGGTTTTTGGCCTGCATTTGGGCCAAGATCGAGGCGAGAACTATATCGGGGGCTTTGCGGCCCTGGGCATTTACGACGGCACAACGGCAAGTGATTCTGAATCAAAGATCCCACAAGTTGGCGGCGTGATTGGGGCGGAAATTGTCAGACCTCTGACCCAGACGGTGACGGTCACGGGGCAATTGGGCTATGCCATCGCGGTTTCGGATGATGATCAAGCATATCGCGGTTATGTCGCGCATTTGGGATTTGACGCGCACGTGAATGATCGGCTGACGGCCGTGATTGGGTTTGATACCGGACGATCAAACGATAGTTTCGTGGATACCGGCGGCCAACCGGGCGCATTTTTTGCCGTTTCTTTGGCGGGTGAATACGCATTAAATGATCGCTTTACGTTGATCGGTTCTGTCAATCAATTGCGGATTGAGGATTACGACGACCCAGACACGGGCAAGGATTTGTCCGTATTTCTGGGCGCACGCGTGGCCTTGGGGGATAAATCCGTTCCAGCACATCGATTGTCAACACCAATGCAAGTGTTCCGCGCGGCGGGTTGGATGCAAACGCTGGATTGATGATCTGAATATCGATCTGCCAAAGTGCGGTGCGTGGAAACCACGCACCCTACGTCTGGCATAGGCGACGGGTTTGAAAAACTGACAAGACCGCGTCGCAGAGGCTGTAAACCACTCTCTCCCCCAAAGTAGGGTGCGTGGTTTCCACGCACCACTAGTCCTTTTTCCAACCGCCTTCGGTGTGTTTGCGCAGACGGCTTGGGGTATGGAATTTTGGATTGCGATACGGGTTCTTATCGGCTTGTGATCGAAACGTCAGGCGGATCGGCGTGCCTGGCATATCAAAATGCGCCCGCAGACCATTAACCAAATAGCGCCGATAGCTGTCTGCCATATCATCGGGATGACTGCACATCACGATAAAACCTGGTGGGCGCTGTTTGACCTGCGTCATATAGCGCAGTTTGATGCGACGGCCTTGGGGGGCAGGTGGTGGATGGCTTTCGACCATGGCCCCCAGCCAAGTGTTCAGCTTATTGGTTTGAACGCGTTTGTTCCAAACGGCATGGGCGGCAATAATCGCGTCATGCAATCGGTCAAGGCCGCGCCCCGTTTTGCCCGACACCGTGATCAGCGGCGCGCCGCGCAACTGGGGCAGCAGACGTTCGAACATTTCCTTTAATTCTGCCAGTTTTTCTTGTTTTTCGCCCTCAAGATCCCATTTGTTGACGGCAATCACCACCGCGCGCCCCTCGGTTTCGGCAAAATCGGCAATGCGCAGATCCTGCACCTCGAACGGGATTTCGGCGTCCAGCAGCACCACCACAACTTCGGCAAAGCGCACGGCGCGAATGCCGTCAGACACCGACAGTTTTTCCAATTTCTCGTTGATGCGCGCTTTTTTGCGCATACCCGCGGTATCAAAAATTTTGATCGGCGTGCCCATCCAATCGGCGCGCACAGATATTGCATCGCGGGTGATCCCCGCCTCTGGCCCGGTCAGCAGTCGGTCATAGCCCAGAATTTTGTTTATCAGCGTCGACTTGCCCGCATTAGGGCGGCCAATGACGGCGATTTGCAGGGGTTTGGACATCGTCGGGCGAAACGCCTCGATATCCTGTTCTTCGTCGGCTTCTTCCTCGGAAATATCCACTTCGATCAAGGGATCATTTTCAATGGCGCGTTCGGCATATTCGCCTTCCAGTGGGCGCAGGACGTCATAAAGATCGTCCATTCCCTCGCCATGTTCTGCCGACAATCGGATCGGCTCGCCCAGACCCAGCGACCAGGCCTCAATCGCGCCCGTATCGCCTGCCTTGCCTTCGGATTTGTTGACGCCCACGATCACCCGCGCGCCGCGTTTGCGCAAGATATCGGCGAACACTTCATCCGAGGTGGTCACGCCGATGCGCCCGTCGATCAAAAACAGGCAAATATCGGCCATATCGACGGCGCGTTCCGTCAGGCGGCGCATACGGCCCTGCAGGCTGTCGTCGGTCACTTCTTCAAGACCTGCCGTATCAATCACCGTAAAGCGCAGATCGAACAGTTTGGCGTCCCCTTCGCGCAGATCGCGTGTCACGCCAGGTTGGTCATCAACCAGCGCCAATTTGCGCCCGACAAGGCGGTTGAACAGCGTCGATTTGCCGACATTTGGGCGGCCGATGATCGCAAGGGTAAAGCTCATGGGTTGGGTCCTGCAAAGTAAGCTGTTCCCTTACACTGCCTTGGCGCTAACGGAAAGCGTGAAGTTGCCCATTGGCGCCCATGACAAACAGCATCCCGCCCGCAAGGACGGGGGCACTGGCCGCACCGCCCGAAATATCCGCCTGCGCGGTGATCGCACCCGAGGTAGGATCGAACAGCCGCAAACTGCCGTCGCCAGAGGCCACGATCAAATGACCACCGCCCAAAACGGGGCCATAATGCGCGGTGATGGATTTATACCGCTTGGGTTTATTTGCCTTGAAATAGGGCATTTGTTGCCCCCAGATCAGATCCCCCGTTTGCGCATCCAGCCGCACCAGCCGCGCCGCATCATTGACCGCAAAGACCGAACCGCCCACAACCAAAGGCGCATTCATCGCCCCCTCAGGCGCAGACCAAATCCGCGTGCCCGTTGTCGCATCCAGCGCCACCATCCGCCCCGCGCTAGAGCCGACGTAAACCACACCGCCCGACAGGACAGGATTGCCCGTCACATCGCCAAAGCCCGCATAGGCGCGCCCCAGACGTTGGCCGGCGACAGCGCCTTGCCAAACTGTGTCGCCTGTTGGACTGACAGCCTCAAGTTGGCCAGAGCCGAAGGGCAGATAGATCAGTTTTCCATCCGCGGCGGGTGTTCCCGCGCTGACCATGCCTGCAGATTTGCCAACACCCTCATTTTGCCACAAAATGTGGCCCGTGCCCGTGTTCAGCGCAACGGCAGAACCATCGCGCCCCACCGCATAGACCGCATCGCCCACAACTGTTGGCGCACCTGATAATGCCGCCGACAAACGTTGCCGCCAGATTACGGCACCTGTGCTGGGGTCCAGCGCAATCACTTCACCATAACCAGTGGTCACAAAAACCTTGCCCGCACTTACGGCCAAACCGCCACCAGACACAGTCGATGTGTCAAACTCTGGCTGAATGCTGCTGTTCCACAAAACCGCGCCCGTCGCCGCCGTCAGGGCGGTGACATGGCTGCCTTGATCCATCGCAAAGACTGTCCCGCCAAAAGCCACAGGGCTGGCGGAAATACGGTCTTTTCGCCCTTGGCCTGCGCCGATCTTTACCGACCAAACAAGGCTGGGGTTCGCCGACAGCACCCCATGCGGGGCGTCGTGGCGGGCATTGCCGCCCGTTTGCGCCCAATCCAAGGATTGCGCGGCAGGCAGGCGAATTGCAACGCTGCGATTTTGCGCAACCACCGGCTTTGCATCGCCTTCGATCTGCGCCAAGGGCGTGCGGGCGTCGAATCTTTGCCCAGGCAGGCTGACATCCTTTGGACCACATCCCGCAAGCAGTGCCAGACCGACAAACCCCGCCAAAACCTGTGTCGTCATTGCCGTTTTCATTGCTGTGCCCTTTGCTGTGGCCAAGATCGTTGCTTAACCCGCGTTTGTTTCTGGCAGTTTACCGCCCAAAGAGGTGATGGCCTGACGTGCCCGCGCGACCAACCCGCCCGGCGCGCCCTGTTCTTGGACTAAGGCGACCAAGGCGGCAATCGCGGCATCCTTTTGTCCATCTTCGATCAAAAGATAGGCCAATTGTTCGCGGGCCAAAATGCCCAAGCTGCGACCAGAAATCCCCTCTAGCGCAGTTTTGCGGTCGGCAATCGGCATATCGGTTCCCGCCAGCATCACGCGGCGCAACACGGCCAAATCGCGGTAAATCTGCGTTTGTGTCGTGTCATTTGCCAAATTGTCCAAAGCGGCCAGCGATGTCGCTTTGTCCAGACCATCTGCCAAGAACAAATCCTTGATCGCCGACTGCGCACCAGAGGCAGGCAGGGCTGCAACCGCCGCAGCACGCGCCGCGCCCGTTTGATCTAATGCGGCGGTCAGGCCTGCGCCAAAGCTTTCGGCGCGGGCATCATGAGCGGCCTTGCGCCATTCGTTCCAAGATGCGGCCCCGACGATCAAAACCACCGCAACGATCCCGATCCAGCCATATTTGCGCATCAAGGCAAACAAGCGGTCGCGGCGCACCTCTTCGGTGACTTCATCGATAAAGCTGTCTGGATTGCTCATGCCCTGTCCCTTGCCGTATTCAGGTCTTTCTTACACGCCTATGCGCCCCCTTGCCAAGCCCCGCCCCGCAGTGGGGGTGCAATCGTCGCAGATTTGACAGATCTTAGCAAAATGGTCGCGATCATTACAACCCAAGGCCTATTTTGCCGCATTTGCGACCAAGTTTGACCACAGTGACCCTGTAACGAACAAAGCGAAACAATTTTACGAGTATGTTATGGAATTAGCCATTCTTGCAAATTTTTTGCTGTTTCTGGGCAGTTTCGCCGCAAAAGTTACGGCTTTGGACAATGCCGCGACGGATGAAGATCCGCTTTACAGCAGTTCTGATTACACAGGTGTTCAAAATGGCAGTGGCGGCGATGATGTGACGACCGCGCAGCATGACAATTCGGCCTTCTTTTTGGGCGGCGGCAATGATGATTTGACCGCATCCAGTGGCAAGGACTATACAAATCTGGGCAGCGGTAACGATCAGGCAGATATGGGCGCGGGGGATGATATTGCCTTGGGCGGGGCGGGGTCTGATCGCATTTATGGCGAGACGGGCAACGACAGCCTGTTTGGCGGTTCAGGTCATGACAGCTTGGCAGGCGGCCTTGGCGCAGACAGCCTGTCGGGCGGCGACGGCGACGATTCGATGTGGGGGGGGACGGGGTCGGATACCCTATTGGGGGGCGCGGGAAATGACACGCTCTCTGGGTTTGATCAGATCAAAGGCGGCGCCAACGGCCTGACCAATGGGGACGGGATTGATTTTCTGGGCGGCGGCGAAGGCAATGACCATCTGTTAATGGGGCGCGGCGATATTGGCGTGGGCGGCGCGGGCAATGATGTGTTTGAGATGGACACGCGCTGGGGGGATGGTGCGGGGCAATTCGTCATTGACGATTTTCAGCGCGGCCTTGATCGGCTGGAACTGACCTATACCCCGATCTATGACCCGGCAACTGGCGCGGAAATTGCACCCAATCTTTCCGTCGCCTTGGCCGCTGGCGGGGAATCCAGTTTGATTTTGATCAACGGCGCGGCGGTTGCCACGGTGAATGGGGTCAAGGATCTGGCGCTGTCGGATTTGCAATTGGTGCCTGCGGTGATCAATGACAGCGCCTATGATCCCAGCAATTATGCCACGCAAAACTTTGGCACCAACGCGGGCGCGGTGCTGACCGCGACGGGCAGCACGGCGCATTTCGCCGAAGGTGGCGATGATCAATTCACAGGGTCGGGCCTGCGCGATTACGCGGATATGGGTCTGGGCAATGACCGCGCGGATCTGGGGGCGGGTGACGATTCGGCCTTGGGTGGCGAGGGGGCGGACACGCTGATTGGCGGCGATGGCAATGACGCCTTGCGCGGTGGCAACGGCGCGGACAGTTTGGCGGGGGATGCGGGCGACGACCATCTGTTTGGCGGCGCGGGCGGTGATGATCTGGGGGGGGGCGCAGGCCATGACAGTTTGGATGGCGGCGCAGACAATGACCGACTGTCGGGCGATGATGGCAACGACACCTTGCTGGGCGGTTTGGGCAATGACACACTTGATGGCGGCGCGGGCAACGACGGTCTGGACGGCGGCGATGGCCATGATCTGATCGCGGGCGGCATTGGGGCGGATACGCTGTTTGGCGGTCTGGGCAATGACACGATATCCGGCTTTAACTTTGACGCAAGCAATCCAAACACGGCGGGGTTCAACGAAGGGGCTGATTTGATTTATGGTGGCGCGGGCGCGGATCATATCTGGGTCGGGATGGGCGACAGCGCCTATGGCGGCGCGGATAATGATGTGTTTTTGCTGGACCAAAACCGCTATGATGCCAATGCGATCCCAAGAGTCGAGGATTTTATCGCGGGCGACAAGATCGAAGTTCACTATGATATCGGCACCCCCGCCCCCGTCATCAGTTTGGCCGCCAGTGGGGTGACGGGCGAAACCAATGTGCTGGCAGATGGTCAGATCGTGGCAAAAGTGGTCAACGGCACCGTGCCGCTGACCCTTGCATCCATCACCGCTGTCGCCAGTTAGGCCGCCTCTTCTGTAATCTGACGCGCCCACATTGCCGCGTATTTGCCGCCCTTGGCCAACAATGCCTCATGCGTGCCGCGTTCTGATATCTGGCCATCTTCCAGCACAAGGATCACATCCGCATCCGCAATCGTGGACAAGCGGTGCGCAATCACGATCACCGACCGCCCCTGCCCCATTTCATTCAGCGATTCCTGAATGCTTTGCTCGGTCTGGGTGTCCAGCGCCGAGGTCGCCTCATCCAGCACCAGAATGGGGGGATTTTTCAGCAAGGTGCGGGCAATGCCCACGCGCTGTTTTTCGCCGCCTGACAGTTTCAAGCCGCGCTCGCCCACAGTGGTTTGATATCCATCGGGCAGGCTGACGATGAAATCATGAATTTTCGCGGCCTTGGCGGCGGCTTCAATTTCCGCAATGCTGGCATCGGGATTGCCGTAAGCGATGTTGTAAAACACCGTATCGTTGAACAAAACCGTATCTTGCGGCACGATCCCGATCATCTGATGCAAGGAGGATTGCGTGACATCGCGCAGGTCTTGCCCGTCGATGGAAATGCTGCCGCCCGTCACATCGTAAAACCGAAACATCAGCCGCGCGAGGGTGGATTTCCCCGCGCCCGAAGGCCCGACAACCGCCACACGCTGGCCTGGTTTGATGGTAAAGGTCACGCCCTTTAGGATTTGACGCGCAGGATCATAGGCGAAATGGACATCGTGAAACGCCACCTCGCCGCCCGTGACGCGCAATTCGGATGCGTGGGGGGCGTCGTTCACCTCGGACGGTTGCGACAGCAGACCGAACATCTCACCCATATCGACCAAAGCCTGACGGATTTCGCGGTAAACCGTGCCCAAAAATCCCAAAGGCATGGTGATTTGGATCATATAGGCGTTGACCATAACAAAATCGCCCACAGTCAGCGTGCCGTTTTGCACCCCAATTGCGGACATGACCATAACGGCGGTCAGACCCGTGGTGATGATGAAACTTTGCCCCGCGTTCAACGCCGACAGCGAATAGCCCGTTTTTACGGCAAGCCCCTCATAGGCGGCCATCGCGCGGTCATAGCGCGCGGCCTCGCGCCCCTCGGCGTTGAAATATTTCACAGTTTCAAAATTCAAAAGGCTGTCAATCGCCTTTTGATTGGCATCCGAGTCTTGATCGTTCATCGCACGGCGAATTTTCACCCGCCATTCGGTCAGTTTGAACGTAAAGGTCACATACAGCGCAATCGTCGCGACCACGACAACCATATATTGCCACCCAAAATACAGCGCAAAGAACAAAGACACTAAGGTCAGTTCAATAATCAACGGCCCGATGGAAAACAGCATAAAGCGCAGCAGAAAATCCACGCCCTTAACCCCGCGTTCAATAATTCGCGACAGGCCGCCCGTTTTGCGCGTGATATGATAGCGCAAGGACAGGCGGTGAATATGGGTAAAGGTTTCCAGCGCCAGTTGCCGCAGCGCCCGTTGCCCGACCCGCACAAAGATTGCATCGCGCAATTCGCCAAACAAAACGCCGCTCAGGCGCGCAACCCCATAGGCCACCGTCAGCCCTATCGCCCCAAGGGCCAATGCCATAGCGGGTTCAATCACTTTGCCGCCCAGACTGTCCACCGCCAGTTTATACAAATAGGGCGTGGTAAATGTGACCAATTTGGCCAAAACCAGCATCAGCATTGCGCCTACAACGCGCCATTTTACCCAATTTTGCCCCTTTGGCCACAAATAGGGGCCGACGCGGCGGATTGTATCCCAGCCATTGGCGGGGGTTTTTGCAACATCGGCGGAAGTAGCAGTTGATCTACGCATGGAGCACCTCTGGCCCCTACCTAATCTTGTCAGGCTGGAATTGCCAGTGGGGCAATCACTGCGCTTTGGGAATGGTGAACACTTGGCCGGGATAGATCAAATTGGGATCGCGGATTTGATCCTTGTTCGCCTCAAACACCTGCACATACATCGTGCCCGCGCCAAAGTTTTCCTGCGCAATCGCCCACAAGGTCAGCCCAGGCTGAACCGTGACAGTTGAAGGCGCGATTGTGGGGGCGACATCGGTGGTTTTTGGCGCAGGTATCGCGGCCGCCAAACTTTCGCTTGATTCGCGCTTGAACGGTGTTTCATAGCGCGAGGTCACCTGACCATCTGGGCCCAGTTGATCAGCCCGCAGGGTGTAAACCCCAGGCGCGATCTGATCCAAGGTCGCCGACCATGTGCCATTGGCGGCAATTTTCGCGGACCCAGCCGCAGCCCCGTCAACATACAGACGCACATCCTGCTCTGCCTGCCCCAATCCGCCAACATTGACCAAATCCCCAGCATAGGTGATCGAATTGATAACAATTGTATCGACGAGTTCGGCAGGTTCCAGCACCTGCACCCCCGCCTCTGTGATTTTCAGCGGCGCTGGCGTGGGCGCCGTTGTGGGTTCTGGCGTGGACGTCGTGGTGGGTTCTGTCGTGGCAAGCGGTGGCACAATCGTTGGGGCAAGAACCACCTGATCCTTGCCCAACACTTCAACCCCATCGGCGCCTGTGGCGGCAACTGTCAAGATCCGCACCTTATCAGAGGTGGGCAGACTGAACAAACTTGCATAGGCCCCCGCGCCATCAGCAGGCGCGCTGGCGATTTCGGTGCCGTCAACGCGCAAAGAAACCTTGGCGTCGGGCGCCGCCCGGCCTGCAATCGTGGCCTCTCCCTCTGGAGTGACGCGCACCACGTCCAATGTGGGCAAAATGGGTTCGGCAGAAGGTGCCAGTTTTGGGGCGTCCTTTGGGGCGTCCTTAGACATTTCGGCCACAACCGGTGGCGCGGCTGCATCTGATGTTGGCTGCATGAAATATGCCGCCAGTCCGACCACCGCCACGATCACAGCGCCCACGGCCACCTTGGCCGGCGTGCCGAATTGCGAAGTCTGCGCCATATTCCATCCCCTTTTTCTTACAATTGTTAGAAAATCCCTATATTGCAGAAAAAGGCAACTGATTTTCAGGATATCCCATGGCGCAACTGTCGGTCTGTGTGTTTTGTGGCGCAAGAATGGGGCATGACCCCGCCTTTTCACAGGCTGCCGAGGACTTGGGGCAGGCGCTGGCGGGGTCGCGTTTGGTTTACGGCGCAGGCGATGTCGGGCTGATGGGGGTGGTCGCGCGGTCTGCCATAGCGGCGGGGGGGCAGACCTTGGGGGTAATCCCCGTGCATTTGCTGAAAATGGAGGTGGGCAAGCGCGACCTGACCCAATTCATCATCACCGAAGATATGCATGAACGCAAAAAGGTGATGTTCATGAATTCCGATGTGATCGTGGTCCTGCCGGGGGGTGCCGGCAGTCTGGATGAGTTTTTCGAAGTGCTGACATGGGCGCAAATCGGTCTGCACAAAAAGCCGATTTATCTGTTGAATATCAAGGGCTATTGGGGACCGCTGATCGATCTGTTGCAACATATCGTGGCGCAGGGGTTCGCAGATGCCTCGGTCCTGGATTTCGTGACGATTGTAGAGCGGGTTGAAGATTTGTCCATGATGCTTGCCCTGACGTGACCCGCGGCGGGGGTAAGGTGCGTGGGAACCACGCACCCTACATCGTTTGGGCCAAAGGTTATGATCCGTTCGGACGGGTTGTTGCAGGAGTAACGCGCGGTTTGCGGGGCAGGGATTTGCCTCTTAATCAGTCTGTGTCCAAACTGAATGCGATATTTTTAGACCCCAACCCCAAAAAAACCCGCCCAGAACTGGGACGGGCTTTCACATCTCTGTAGGGTGCGTGGTCCCCACGCACCATGCGTTACAGCTTGGCCGCGACGGCGTCCCAGTTCACCAATTTGTCCAGAAAGTTGGTCAAATAGGCGGGGCGTTTGTTGCGGAAGTCGATGTAATAGGAATGTTCCCACACATCACAGCCCAAAAGGGCGGTTTGACCAAAGCACAGGGGATTGACGCCGTTTTCGGTCTTGGTGACCTTAAGCGCGCCATCTTTGTCGCGCACAAGCCAGGCCCAGCCTGAACCGAACTGGCCCGCGCCTGCAGCCGAAAAATCCTCTTTGAACTTAGCGACAGACCCAAAGGCCTCAACCAATGCGGTTTCCAACGCGCCTGGCATTTTCTTGGCCTCACCTGGGCCCATAATTTCCCAAAACAGGGCATGGTTCCAATGCTGGCTTGCGTTGTTGAAAATGCCGCTTTGTGCCACATTGCCCGCAACATAAGTGCCGCGCACGATGTCCTCGACGGATTTACCTTCCCATTCGGTGCCCGCGATCAGCTTATTGCCGTTATCGACATAGGCCTTGTGGTGCAGGTCGTGGTGATATTCCAACGTCTCTTTCGACATACCAAGCGACGCCAAAGCATCATAGGCATAGGGAAGGTCGGCAAGGGTGAAGGCCATGATATATTCTCCTGTTGAGTCCGCCCTTTGAATATGGGGCGAAAGATGGATAGCGCAAGCTGGAATTCAAACCAAATCCGTCGCGGCGGAATGACGCAAAAGGCCCATAACATAATCGGCCACAGATCGGAAACAGATCAAACGATAGCTGTCAACACCTGTGGACCAGACCGCAACAGCGACTTGGGCGGCGCGGGTGCGGCGCAGCTCTTGCGGGCCAAGCCGATCGAAATCAATGGGCGACAGTTTTGCCAACACTGACGCACCCTTGCCCGCGATATCAAACACCGCGCGGGCATCAGAGACATCGACAGCCAGATAATGCTGACCCACCAGACCCTTATCGATTGCGGCCAATGCCGCGCCAACATCGGTCACGATCAGCAAATATTCATCAGGCGACATCCAGCCTGCGGCTTGCCCGCCTGACTGATTGATCTGACGCTGATTTGGGCGGGCACATCCCGTGGCGGCCATGATCGCGCCGTCCAGACCCGCGCAATCTGGTTTTGCGCGCAGGGTGATCATGCCCAAGGGGACGCTTTGGGAAATTAGGTTAGACATTTGGCTTGGCCCCCTCTTTGTCATAAAACACAGGGTCAACGACCCGCGCCTTGATCGGATCGCCCGACAGGGTGTTAAACGCCACCTCATCGCCCAGACGATCCAAGCCGCCAAGAATAAGGCCCATCGCAATCCCGCGCCCTAACGTGGGGCTGAAATAGGTCGAGGTCACGCGCCCCTGGGTATTGCCCTGACCATTGGCGTTCAGACCATCAGCCAGAATATAGGACCCGTCAGGGATCACGCTGCCATCCAAGGTTTCAAACCCCGCCAGTTTCCAACGATCCTTGCTGGCCAAATAGCTGCGCTCTTGCCCGCGTTTGCCAAGGTAATCCGCCTTTTTCTTGGAAATGGCCCACGTCAGGTTCAAATCCTGCGGGATCACCGTGCCATCGGTTTCATCGCCGATCATGATGAACCCCTTTTCGGCGCGCATGATATGCAGGGCCTCTGTGCCATAAGGCATCACGCCAAATTCCGCGCCTGCGGCCATCAGCGCGTCCCAAAATGCCGCGCCTTGGCCTGCAGGCACCGCGATTTCATAGGAAAGTTCCCCCGAAAAGCTGATCCGATAGGCCCGCACATCAAAACCGCCGATTTTCCCGTCGGCCCAAGTCATAAAGGGCAGAGTAGATTCGCTGACATCCATTCCGCCCAGTTTTTCCAGCACTTTGCGGGCATTCGGGCCAACGACGGCGATTTGGGCATATTGTTCGGTGACATTGGCCGTATAGACCTGCCAATCCCACCATTCGCATTGCAGCCAATCCTCCATCCACGCATGGATGCGGTCAGCACCGCCCGAGGTGGTATGGCACAGAAACGAATCCTCGGACAGGCGTGCAACAACGCCGTCATCCGATAAAAACCCTTGCTCGTTACACATCAGACCATAGCGGCATTTGCCCACGGGTAAGGACGACATCACGCCTGTGTAAAGCATATCCAAAAAGCGCCCCGCATCAGGGCCCTTGACGATGATTTTGCCCAAGGTTGAGGCATCCAACAGCCCAAGATTGCTGCGGGTATTTTTCACCTCGCGGTGAACGGCCTGTTCATGGTTTTCGCCCGCCCGTGGAAAGCAATAGGGGCGGCGCCACAGGCCGACGGGTTCCATATAGGCCCCAGCGGTCAGGTGACGATCATGAATGGCGGTGACGCGCAGAGGTTGGAAAATATCGCCCCGCGCTTCGCCTGCCAGCGTGCCCAAGGTCACGGGCGTATAGGGCGGGCGGAACGTGGTCGTGCCGACATCGGGGATCGATTTATGCAAAGCCCCCGCCAAAACGCCCAACCCGTTGATATTGCTAAGTTTTCCCTGATCGGTCGCCATGCCAAGGGTTGTATAACGTTTGGTATGTTCAACCGATTCGTAACCTTCGCGGGCGGCCAATTGCACATCGGCAACTTTGACATCGTTCTGATAATCCAGCCACATTTTGGATTTCATTTGCACCGAGGCACCCTGTGGCATGATCCAGACGGGCAGCATCGCACCTTCTTGGCCTGTGGTGGCGGTGGCGGATTTTGGCTTTTTCGCCTTGAACCCCGTCTCGGTTGCGGCCTTGAAACCTGCGTTGGCAGCATCTGCAAGCGCTGCATTGGCCGACATTTCGCCATTGGCGGCCCCTGCCGCGATGACCATGCCCGCGCCATCCGCACCCGTTGGGGGACGGGTTGGGTCGGGGCGGAAATGCGCCTGATCTGCGTTCCAGATCAGCTTGCCGCCGCAATGGCTGTAAAGATGCACCACAGGAGAATAGCCGCCCGACATGGCCACAGCGTCACAGGCGATCTCTTCCAAAACCGCGCCTTCGCCTGCGACAAGACAGATTTGCACGCCTGTCACACGCTTGCCGCCCTTAACCTTGGCAATGCCGCGCCCTGCGAGGATTCGAATGCCCAAATCCTGCGCGCGTTTGGGCAGATCCCCCGACACCTCGGCGCGTGCATCCAAAACCGCAGGCACAATCAGACCCGCATGATGCAGCGCAATCGCGGTCAGATAAGCATCATCGTTGTTGGTCACAATCACCGTGCGATCGCCAGCCGAGACGCCATAATTGACCACAAATTCGCGCAAGGCCCCCGCAAGCATCACGCCCGGAATATCATTGCCCGCAAAGGACAAGGGCCGTTCAATCGATCCCGTGGCGGTGATGATCCGCCCTGCCCTAATCCGCCAAAGCCGCGCCTTGGGGCCAGATTGCAGGGTTTCCTCGGCCAATACATAGCCGTGATCGTAAACCCCCGCGCCCGTGCAGCGTAGGTGCAGCGTGACGTTGTCGCGCGCGGCCAGATCGGTGACAGCGCTGTCGATCCAATCATCTGCCGACATCCCGTCGATCACATCACCATCCACAGGCGCGCGGCCGCCCCAATGGGCGGATTGCTCCATCAAGATCACCTTGGCCCCCGCATCTGCTGCGACCTTGGCCGCTTGCAGACCCGCAATGCCGCCGCCGATCACCAGCACATCACAAAATGCGTAGGCCTGTTCATAGCGATCCGCGTCGGGCAGGGTTGGGGCGGCCCCCAGACCTGCCGCGCGGCGAATGATCGGCTCGAACAGATGTTTCCAGGCGGCGCGGGGGTGGATGAAGGTTTTGTAATAAAACCCTGCGGGCAGAAAACGCGCGGCATAATTGTTGATAATGCCGATATCAAAATCCAAGGAAGGAAAATGGTTTTGACTGCGCGCGGTCAGACCATCGAACAATTCGGTCACCGTGGCGCGCAGGTTGGGTTCCATTTTCGCCCCGATCCCCACAGTCATCAATGCGTTGGGCTCTTCGACACCCGCGCCGACAACCCCACGCGGGCGGTGATATTTGAAACTGCGCCCCATCAGCATTTCGTCATTGGCCAACAGGGCCGAGGCCAAACTATCCCCCGCAAGCCCAATCAAATTGCGGCCGTTAAAGGTGAAACGCTGGGGGGAATTGCGGTCGATGAAACGGCCGCCCTTTTGCAAACGGGTGCTCATGACAGGGTCCAATCGGGGCGTTTGGATTTGATTTTGGCGATCAAGTCGGGCGGCGGACCTGACGATTGCGCAGGATAGGTGCCGAACACCTCAAGTGTCGCGGTGCAACGCGCGGCCAAGAACCATTTGCCGCAGCCATAAGTGTGGCGCCAGCGTTCAAAATGCACGCCCTTGGGGTTTTTGCGCGCAAACATATAGGATTCAAAATCGGCGTCCGATGATCCGGGGCCAAAACGTTTCAAATGCGCCTCATATCCGGGGGAAAGTTCGGATTCCTCGGCGCGGATGCCGCAATAGGGACAGTCTAGGGTCAGCATGATGCACCTGTTTGGTTGCGCGGCTGGGGGCGCTGCCCCCATGTCACATTGTCAGAAACGTGAAGATCACATTTCTGACAATGTGACCCCCCCGAGGTATTTGGGTCAGTATGAAAGGGGCTCATCAATGCGCCACCCCTGCCGCGACGGATTCATCAATAAATTGGCCTTCGCGGAAACGCCACATATTGAAGGCCTCGGCAAGCGCCCCAGGTTCGCCCTTGGCCATCAGTTCGGCCATCACCCAGCCAGAACCTGGAATCGCCTTGAACCCGCCTGTGCCCCAGCCGCAATTGATAAAGCAATTACCCAGCGGCGTTTTTGAGATGATGGGCGAGCGGTCGCCTGTCATATCGACAATCCCGCCCCATTGGCGCAACATTTTCAGGCGTGAGATCATCGGGAAGGTTTCAATCAAGGCGCGCAGGGTTTCCTCGATATGGTGGAACGATCCGCGCTGCGTAAAATTGTTAAACCCATCCGTGCCGCCGCCGATCACCATCTCGCCTTTGTCCGATTGCGACATATAGCCGTGCACGGTATTGGCCATGACGACCACATCCATGCATGGTTTAATCGGCTCTGATACCAGCGCCTGCAATGCCACCGCCTCGACAGGCAGGCGGAACCCTGCCATATCGGCGACTTGGCCCGAATGGCCCGCCACGACAATGCCCAGTTTTTTGGTGCCGATAAAGCCTTTGGTGGTGTCCACGCCCGTGACCTGACCGCCCGCGCTGCGCACGCCTGTCACTTCGCATTGCTGGATGATGTCCATCCCCATATCGGAACAGGCCCGCGCATAACCCCAAGCGACGGCATCATGGCGCGCTGTGCCGCCGCGTGCCTGCCACAAGGCGCCCAAAACGGGATAACGTGGCCCGTCGATGTTTAGGATCGGGCACAGTTCCTTGACCCGTTGGGGGGAAATGAATTCGGTCGCAACCCCTTGTAATTTATTGGCATGGGCGGTGCGCAGATAGCCACGCACCTCGTGGTGGGTTTGGGCCAGCATCATCACGCCGCGCGGACTGAACATGACGTTATAGTTCAGATCTTGGGACATCGTCTCATAAAGCGAGCGCGCCTTTTCGTAGATCGCGGCAGAGCTGTCTTGCAAATAGTTGGACCGAATGATCGTGGTATTGCGGCCGGTATTGCCGCCGCCAAGCCAGCCCTTTTCCAAAATCGCCACATTGGTGATGCCGAAATTCTTGCCCAGAAAATAGGCCGTGGCCAGACCATGTCCGCCTGCGCCGATGATAATGGCGTCATACTGCGGTTTCGGCGCGGGCGATGTCCAGGCGCGTTCCCAGCCCATGTGATAAGAGAAAGCTTGTTTGGCGATGGCAAAGACGGAATAGCGTTTCATGTGACACCCCCTATTTTGCCCTGCTTATTCTATGATCTGCCCCAAATTATCAAGACACCAGCGGCAGAATTGTGACAAATCCGACATTCGTCCGGAAATCCCTGCCGCATTATGTCGCGTTGTCGCGTGCGGATCATTGCCCCCTTTTTGTTGTCGCGATTTGCGCATAGGTAGGGGCAAATGGGGGCGATATGATGGCATTTGGGTTTTGGATTGTGGCGGGCGCGATGGCCTTTGGTGTTGGGGCAGTTCTTATGCGGGCGCTGCGATTGCCTGCGCCAGAACAGGCAGAGCCGCATTTGTCAGTTTACCGCGATCAATTGGCCGAGGTCGAGCGCGATTTGGCCCGCGATGTCATTGCCCCTGACGAAGCCGTGCGCCTGCGCACAGAAGTATCGCGCCGCCTGCTGGACGCGGCCAAATCTGCGCCCAAGGCCGCCACCAGCGCGCGCAGTCCAAGTCCTTGGATGATCGCGATTTTTGCCAGTTTGGTGGCGGCACTGGGGCTGTATCTGGTGCTGGGCGTGCCTGATTACGAAGATTTGCCTTTGCACAAACGCTTGGTCATGGCAGACGAAGCCTATCGTTCACGCCCCAGTCAAGAGGCGATGGAAAAGGCCGCGCCCCCCAGCGCGCCCGTGCAGGCTGATCCGCAATTCACCGCGCTGATCACCCAGTTGCGCGATGTTGTGGCCAAGCGGCCATCGGATGTGGCGGGCCTGACCTTGTTGGCGCGCAACGAGGCGGTTTTGGGCAATTACGCGGCGGCCAGCCGTGCCTATCAACAATTGATCACGGCAAAGGGAAATAAGGCCAGCGCCGAAGATCACCTAAACGCGGCGCAAACCATGATTGCAGCCACAGGGGGGCTGGTGTCGGCAAAGGCAGAGGCGGAATTGAAATCGACGCTGCAAATTGATCCACAAAACAGCATGGCGCGCTATTTTTCAGGCTTGATGTTCGCGCAAACAGGCCGCCCTGACCGCGCCTTTGCCCTTTGGGAACCCTTGCTGCGCGAGGGTCCAGAAACGGCGCTTTATATCGCGCCGATCCGTGACATGATCCAAGATTTGGCCGATGCGGCAGGGATCAAATATGCCGCCCCTGATGTAAAAGGGCCGAATGCCCAAGATATCGCCAATGCGGGGCAAATGAGCGACGCCGACCGCCAAGACATGATCAAAACCATGGTGGCGGGTCTAGAAAGCCGCTTGATGGGCGCGGGCGGCAGCGTCGAGGAATGGCGCAAGCTGATCAACGCCTTGGGGGTGCTGCAAGACCCCACCCGCCAAGCCGCAGCCTTAGCCGCCGCGCAAAAGGCCTATGCAGGCGACACAGCCGCGTTGCAGGCGCTGACCGCCCCATGATTTGCGAGGATATCAACGCATTTTTGGCCGCCTTGCCGCCAAACCGCGCCATTGCGGGGCTGGATTTGGGCGATAAGACGATTGGGGTTGCCCTATCGGATCTGCGCCGATCAGTTGCGACCCCTGTGCAAACCATCCGCCGTGTAAAATTTACCGAAGACGCGGCGCAATTGCTGACGCTGCTTGCAGCGCGCGGTGCGCAGGGCATTATCTTGGGACTTCCCCTGAATATGGATGGCTCGGCAGGCCCAAGGGTGCAATCGACCACCGCCTTTGCGCGCAATCTGACCAAACTGACTGATTTGCCGATCACCTATTGGGATGAACGCCTGTCGACAGTCGCAGCGACGCGCGCCCTGCTTGAGGCGGATACATCGCGAAAGCGGCGCGCGGAACTGGTCGATCACATCGCGGCGGGATATATCTTGCAAGGTGCATTGGACCGCTTGGGATATTTGGGGCAACAGCAATGACTGAAATTTGGCAACGTAACGAAATTGATAGCCCCTGCATCAAGATTTGTGTGATCCACCCAGAGGCAAAAATTTGCGTCGGCTGCTATCGATCGGGCGATGAGATTGCCATCTGGTCGCGCCTAACACCCGAGGCGCGGCGCGCCGTTATGGCCGACCTGCCCGAACGCGCCAAAACCCTGACCCAGCGGCGCGGCGGCCGCTTGGGCCGCAAAACACCCTAAGCCCCTTGGCCCAAACCTGCCGATATCAGGGCAGAAACCAATCCGAAACATTTGGCAAAACGGGGCGGAAATAGGCAATGATGCG
Source organism: Cypionkella sp. (assembly GCA_040398785.1). Classification (GTDB taxonomy): domain Bacteria; phylum Pseudomonadota; class Alphaproteobacteria; order Rhodobacterales; family Rhodobacteraceae; genus Cypionkella. The sequence continues at coordinate 157,647 of JBBATJ010000006.1, forward strand.
GGGGGTATTGCCGCCTTTCCACGGGCTGACGCCATGGATCAGCGCGCGATGTAAAATCACCGCCGCGCCCACATCGGCGAAAATTTCCACGCGTTTGCAAGTATCAAACACCTTGGCGCGTGCGGCCTGATAGGCCTCGGTCAGATCGCCGCTTGCGCCTTGCGCAAGTGCAGCTTGCATGATGATATGGCTGCCTTCCCAGACGACCAGGGGTGCGCTTGCCGTTGGGGTCAGGGGAAGGCCCAAGATATAGGCGTGCGGTTCGCGCAAGAACCGCCTCTTGTCGGGGCCTTCGGGCAGAAGTCCGTCCAAATGTGCGCCATCGCGCCTGGTCATGAATTGAAAGGCAGCATCACTTTGGCCGTCGTCTTGGCGCGGATAACCAGGATAGATCACCGACAGTTGCGCCGAATGCAACGGCATGGGTGGCAAATCCAAAATTTCTAGCGGCAAATCCACCCCACCAATCGCGCCCCTGCTGTCGTTGGGCAACAAATCCAGCCCCACCGCCCAAGTGCCACCCGCACGACGCGGTCTATCCCTTAGGGCAATTTCCGCAGGGCCAATGGCTGCCTTGGCCCACGCGCCAAGGCGCGGATCGGTCACAATGCGCCACCCCGTCACCATCCGAACACCTTGCGCAACATATTCAGCGCCACCAAACACAAAAACATCGAAAAGGCGCGTTTTAAGGGCGCGGCGTTCATGCGATGCGCCAGATTGGCCCCAAGGGGTGTGGTGATCATCGTTGTGCCCACGACCGCGGCAAAGGCAGGAATATTGATAGCGCCGATCGTCAAGGGCGGCGTGTCTGTCACGGGAATTGCAGCAAACCCAATCACCGCAGGCAAAGCAATCAGAATTCCAATCCCCGAGGCCGTGGCAACTGCGCGGTGGATGGGAACGTCATAAAGGCTCATGAGGGGCACGCCAAAGGTGCCGCCCCCTATCCCCATCAGCGCCGAGAAAAACCCCAAAACACTGCCGTAAACCCCGCGTAGGGGTTGATCAGGCACGCGCTTGCCCAGCCGCCAATCGGGGCGCCCAAAGGCCATATACGCCCCCGCACATCCTGCCAATATCCCAAAAATAGTTTGTAAAACCAATGACTTGACAAATGCCGCCACCAAAACACCCATAACAGCCCCCGCCACGATAAACGGGGCCCAAGACCGCAGCATCTGCCAATCCACCGCGCCCCTTTTGGCATGGGCCCGCACGGACCTAACTGATGTAAAAACAATGGTGGCAAGTGAAGTCGCCACGCAAACTTGCATCAGATGATCCCCGCCATAGCCCAAATGGCCAAAGGCATAAAAGAACGCCGGCACCAAAACGATGCCACCGCCGACGCCCAGCAAACCCGCGATGATCCCAGCAAATGCGCCGATCACGGCCAAAAGCGCAAACATAAGCAGCAAAGATTGGCTATCTGGCATGGGGATCCTCATTTTTTCGTCAGCCTAGGCCGTTGAATTGGGATCGGCAAGTAGGGGCTTTGCCCCTTGCCTGCCGCTCAGCCCAAGGTTTTTGGGTCAGTATGAAAGGGGGCGTTGTGTTTGGGATTGGTTTGGGCGACAAGCGGCGCAACCAAGGAGTGATTATGGCCCATAAATCCATGCTGCGTCCTGCGATTGTTCTGGGGCTGATGTCGATCATCGGGCCTTTTGCGATGGATATGTATCTGCCCGCCATGCCCGAAATTGCCGCCGATTTGGGCACAAACGCGCAAGGGATGCAGGGCACAATCACCCTTTATCTGGCGGCCTTTGGGATTGGGCAACTGGTTTACGGACCTTGGGCGGATCAGGCGGGGCGCAAGCCACCATTATATGCGGGGCTGATCGTATTTGCGTTGGGGACTGTCGTTGCGATTATGGCGCAAACGGTTGAGATGTTGATTTTGGGACGCGTCATTCAGGGGTTGGGGGCGGCGTCGGTTATGGTCGTGCCGCGCGCCATTATCCGCGACATTGCGCGCGGCGATGAGGCGACGCGGTTGATGGCGCTGATGATGTTGGTGTTTTCTGTCTCGCCGATGCTTGCGCCGCTGACTGGGTCGGGGTTAATGGCTGTGGCAGGATGGCGGTCGGTGTTTTGGGCCTTGGGCGCCACGACCTTTGTGTGTTTGATTTTGCTGCATTTTTTCCAAGGGGAAACTTTGGCAGTCGGCAATCGGCAAAGATTTTCTTGGGCGGCGCTGGCGGCGGGGACAAAGGCCTTGGCGCGCGACAGGGCCTTTGTGCGTCTGACCTTGCTGGGCACGGCGGGGATGACAAGTTTTTTTGTATTTCTGGCCGCCGCCCCCTTTGTTTATGCAGGGTATTTCGGGTTGACGCCTGCGCAATTTTCCCTTGCCTTCGCCGCAAATGCGGTGGCTTTTATTGGCGTCGGCCAAGCGGCAGGACCATTGGGCAAGCGGTTTGGCGCGGTATCGGTGATGCGGGGCGCTGCGGCCTTGTTCGCGCTGGCAACGGGTGGATTGTTCGCACTGGCGCTGTTTGGGATGGCAAGCCTGCCCGTGTTCATTGGCCTTTTGGCCTTGGGGAATGCAGGGCTGGGACTGATCATTCCCACCTCGATGGTGATGGCATTAGAGGATCAGGGCGCGCACGCGGGTCTGGCCTCGAGCCTAGGCGGGACGTTTCAGATGATCGCAGGGGGGATCGTGGTTGCCCTTGCGGGACCGATTTTGAACGCCGATCCCGCGCCGATGACGGGCATGATTGCGGCTTGCGCAGGGGTGACGTTTATTCTGTCGGCGCTGTGATTTGACTAAGTGCGGCATCCAGCAAATCCAACCCCGCCTCGGGGCGGTTTGCGCCGTTCGACAAAATGCGCCGCCATCCGCGCGCACCTGCACGCCCTGAAAATGCCCCCAGCATATGGCGCGTTATCTGATGCAGGCGACCGCCACGCGCAAGATGCGCGGCAATATAAGGGCGCATTGCCTCAATCGCAGTCAAGATATCTGGCGCATTTGCATCGCCCCACAGCCGATCTGCACCGATCAAAACACTGGCGGGATCATGATAGGCGGCGCGCCCCACCATGACCCCATCAAGGCCAAGGTCCAACAGAGATTGCGCGTGTTCAAGGTTGGTAATCCCGCCATTTATCGATATTTTTAGGCGCGGATAAGCCGATTTCATCGCCAACACCAAATCGTAATCCAAGGGCGGCACTTCGCGATTTTCTTTGGGCGACAGGCCCGACAGCCACGCCTTGCGCGCATGAATTATAACATGGCCCACGCCTGCGCCGATCATATGTTCCAGAAAATCGGGCAGAATTTCAGCCGGTTTTTGATCATCGACACCAAGGCGGCATTTGACAGTCACGGGGGTTGCACTGGCCGCCATCATGGCCGCCACACAGTCTGCCACCAAAGTTGGACGCAGCATCAGCACCGCGCCAAAACAACCGGATTGCACCCGATCAGAGGGGCAACCGACGTTCAAATTAATCTCATCATAGCCATATGGCGCGGCCAAACGCACAGCTTTGGCCAATTCAGATGGGTCCGACCCGCCCAGTTGCAGCGCAATCGGATGTTCAGCGGTGGAATGGTCCAAAAGTCGATCTTTCGGGCCATGTAGGATTGCGGCAGAGGTGACCATTTCCGTATAGAGCATCGCACGACGCGACATCTGGCGGTGAAAATACCGACAATGACGATCTGTCCAATCCATCATCGGCGCCACGGACAGGCGCGACGCGCTGAAATCGCTTATATTTTTCGATTCATTCATCCGTTGATCTTCGCAAAATCTGACTGCGTTGGTTTGATGTTGCAGCCCTTGGGGCGGCGTTGTGGCGCATTCACCGCGGCACCAAGGCGCTATAGACCACATAGACAGATCAAGCGAGATAAAAACGCATATTTTCATCCCCAAGGCGTTGATCCAAAGGCTGGTTTATCCTTTGCACACAATCTGGCGGTTTTGTTCAATTGCAACAACGTGACCAACCCCGCCCGGAGACTGGCACTCGCTCCAATTCACAGTTCCGGTAAAGCCAATTGATTGCCGCGAATAAGCTGAGACATAACTCGCGCACGGATATTGTTTTGTTGGCGTTGGGGCGCAATATCCCTGATCGTAAAAGGCAGCGTCGATCCCTACGCCACAGTTGTTTACGAAAAAAATGTCGTCGATCGACAAACAGGTTGCTTGAACTGCAGATGTGCCAAAGGCCATGGCAACAAAAAACAAGATCATATTCTTTTGCATAATCATTCTCCAAATTCATATTTTAATTGTGAAATGATGATCGTTGAATTTAAATTAAGGCGCGAAGGCCCTGTTTTGGCTATGCGTCCTGCCCCTAGACTGCTTAAACCTATTGCAGTTTTCAACATCTTTTGGCGGGCCAGACCGGCCCAACAGTGCAAATCTGTGATCAAAACCTTGTTCTGGCTTTGGCTTGGCCGTGCGCGCACATGGGACATTGGGCGCAAGACATACAGGCGCGGCAGATTAGGTTCACCGGCCATCGGGCGAAACCATTTGCAAGGTCGCGCGCGCTACGCTGCTGTTTTCCAGATCAGAGGCGTAATATTGACGATGTGATCGCCTGCACTAACCATTACATCGCCGTCTTGAATATTAATCTGAAGCCGCATCGTGCGACTTGCCAATTTTGCAAGTGCGCTGGTGTCTTTTTCAGACAAGTTAATCACTTGCAGGTTCTGAAATCTGGTCGTGCTGCCTTTGATTTTATCCCACCAAATATCGGCGGTCCGCCCCCCATAAGGATAGACAATCACCTTATCGGCTTTGCTACAAGACTGCCGCATCACTTTTTCACTGGGAAGTCCCAAGGCCACCCACACATCCAGCGCGCCGCTTAGGCTTTTTTGCCAAATATCTGGTTCGTCATCGGTTGAAATTCCCTTGGTCATTTCCAGATTCTCATGGGCGTTTAGCGCAAAGGCAATCAGCCGCACCATCAGACGTTCATCTGTCTCGGACGGATGTTTGGCCACAGTCAGTTTATGGGTTTCATAATAATGACGATCCATATCAGCGACGGACAGCTCAACTTTGTAAATGGTGGCATTTTGCGCCATATTTGACCCCAAACGGCAAAGATTGGTTCGTTTACAGGTTTTGGCCAGCCTAGGAAAGCAGAAAAACGGTTGGGAAAATCGTGGTCATTCCAAGACGCCCACTGCGGCGTTGAAATGCTGAAGGCGTGCATTAAATGCCGCTGAAACCAAGGATGGACCGCATGACCGACTGGACACCGACCCGCGCAGAGGGCGAAAGAATTCTGGAAGCCTTCACCCCACGCGCGGGGCGCCGCTATGCAAATGGACGCAACACGGATCACGGGGCCGGCGCGCACAAAGCGGTGTCGGTTTTGTCGCCCTATATTCGGCGCAGGTTGGTGCTTGAGGCGGATGTCGTAGCAGCTGCAATAGGTGCGCACGGACCCGAAGACGCAGAGAAATTTGTGCAAGAAGTGATCTGGCGCGGCTATTTCAAGGGTTGGCTGGAACGCCGCCCCCAAGTCTGGGGCAGCTATTGGTCGGGGTTGCAAGACGATCTTGCCGCCCTAGACCGCGACCGCCGTCTGCGCCGTGATGTCGACCGCGCGGTGAATGGCAACACAGGGTTGGACTGTTTTGATGCTTGGGCCTTGGAATTGGTGGAAACGGGGTATTTGCACAATCACGCACGGATGTGGTTCGCGTCCATTTGGATTTTCACACTGGGCCTGCCTTGGCGGTTGGGGGCGGACTTTTTTTATCGACATTTGCTGGATGGGGATGCCGCGTCGAACACACTGGGCTGGCGCTGGGTCGCGGGGTTGCACACGCGCGGCAAGCCCTATCCCGCGGACGCCCAGAACATCACCACATTTACCGCTGGGCGGTTCTGTCCACGCCGATCTGATCTGGCAGAGGTCAGCCATGGCCTAGAGGCGACAGAGCCAGAGGGTCTGCCCTCTGCCTTGCCCCTGCGGGATTTCGCATCCCCCAAAAGCGGCCGCCCGACGGTGCTGCTGATCACAGACGAGGATTGCCGTGTTGAGGATTTTCCCTTGGTCGATCTGGACATTCGCGCGGCCGCCACGCTGACGACAGGGCACTTGCGCTCGCCACTTGAGGTGTCCGAATTGGTTTTGCAATTTGAAGCAGGCGCGCTTGCGGATGCTGCGCGGCGATCTGGATTTGCGGTGACAGCCCTGCGCGCAGATGATCCCAGCAGCTTTGTTAAATGGGCGGCAAGCGTTGGAGCCACGCAGATTGTGACACCCTATATCACGCGCGGCCCCTTGCGCGACTGGCTGGACGGCGCCGCGCCGTTTCTGGGCAATCAGGGCATCGCCTTGTGTGAATGGCGGCGCGACTGGGACAGCGCCATTTGGCCGCACGCCACTGCGGGGTTCTTTAAGGTCAAACAGAATATCCCCCAAATCCTGCAGGACTTGGCCCGATGACCCTGTCAGATCCCCGATTTGCGCGCGTGATCACCTTGGTCAGCGCCGCCTTGCAACCGCCCCCTGGGGCGGGACGGATTGCCCTTGCGCTGGGATTTGGGGCCTTGTGCCATGCCACGTTCGCGGCGGGCGTGCTGGCGATGATTGTCGCGATGTTTTTTGGCATGAGCCAAAGTTTTGGCACCCTTTCATGGCCTTGGGCGGCGCTGGCAAATGCCGCGCTGATCGTGCAGTTTCCGTTGGCACATTCGGCATTGTTGACGCGGCGCGGCGGGAGGCTGTTGGCTGGACTGATCCCAAGTCCCCATAGCCAAACACTGACCACAACCACCTATGCGCTGATCGCGTCGGCACAGCTTTTGGCGCTGTTTACCTTGTGGACCCCTTCGGGAATTGTCTGGTGGCGGGCCGAGGGGCCGGTATTCTGGGGGGTGACGATCGCCAATGGCGCAAGTTGGCTGATCCTTTTGAAGGCCAGTTTTGACGCTGGTGCCGAGGTGCAGTCGGGTGCGCTGGGCTGGATGTCCCTGATGGCACGTATCCGACCTGTGTTTCCCGATATGCCAACCCAAGGCCTGTTTCGGCTGATCCGTCAGCCGATCTATCTGGCCTTTGCCCTGACGTTGTGGACGGTGCCTGTCTGGACACCCGATCAATTCTTTTTGGCAATCTGCCTGACCGCCTATTGCGTGATTGCGCCGCGCCGCAAGGAACGCCGCTTTGCCGCGCGCTATGGCGCGCAGTTCGACGCCTATCGTGCAAAGGTGCCCTATATGGTTGGACGTCTTAAGGTTCCAGACCGACATGATCGCAGATAGGGAATCGCTTTGCCGAAGGTATTCGGCAATCGCCCCTATTCGGCAACATCAGCGCAGTTTCGCCAACAGATCAAGGCTGGGCTGGCCTGTGACTGACAGGCCGTTGGCCCCTTGATAGGCGGCGATGGCGGCATTGGTTTTGGCGCCGATCACCCCATCCGCGGTGCCCGCATCATAGCCGCGCATGGTCAGCAGGCGTTGCAATTCGGCGCGATCAGCTATTTTCATGCCCACCGCATCGGGGGGGAAATCTGCGCGCAAGGCCCCATCGCCGCGCAAGCGATCGGACAAATGTCCGACGCCAATCGCATAGGATTGCGCGTTGTTATACCGCAAGATCACGTTGTAATTGCTGTATAATAAAAACGCAGGCCCGCCCGTGGTGACCAAGGTCGCCTGACCTGTTCCGCGCAGATCGCCGCCATCCGCACCGCGCAGACCCATGGCCCGCCAGTCGAACACATCCCGCCGCCCTGCCCCAACAGCGCCAACCACCTCTTGCCCCCAAGGTTGACCCCGCTGCCAGCCAGACCGCGCAAGATAAGACGCCGTCGACGCCAGCGCATCCGTCGGATCCGCACCCCAAATATCGCGACGCCCATCGCCCGTAAAATCGACAGCATAAGACAAATAGGACGTCGGGATAAACTGCGTATGCCCCATCGCCCCCGCCCAAGACCCCAGCATTTGTGATTGCGAAATATCGCCCGCCGCCAAAATCTGCATCGCCGCCCGCAATTGCCCCGCAAAAAACGCCCCCCGCCGCCCATCATAGGCAAGCGTGGCAAGGGCCGAGATCACGTTTACAGAACCCATGCGGGTTCCGTAAAAACTCTCAAGCCCCCAGATCGCCGCCACCACATGGGGTTCGACGCCATAGCGCGCCTCAATGGCCGCCAATTGCGGCGCGTAAGTGGCGAATTTTGCCCGCCCCATGCGGATGCGTTCCTCGGATGCGGCGATGGCAAGATAATCTTGCAGGCTGCGCTGAACCTCGGTCTGATTGCGGTCTTTGGTGATGACTTCGGGGATAAATTCGGCCCGCGCCAAAACTGTCTGCACAAAATCAGCCGGCAGTTTCTGCGCGGTAAAACCGCGCTTCCAAGCATCAAATTGTGGGTTGGACACGCTTTGCCATTTCGGGTCTATCCGCACGCCACACCCTGCCAGCAACAGGGCAATGCCCCACAAACTGTCGCGTCGGGTCAAGATCATCTGCGTCGTCATTATCGCTCCTGTCTCTCAGGCAAGACTATCACAGGACATTCGTGTGAAATAGCCCATTGCAAAGCTTGCCGTGGCGGGTGGGCTACTCTAGAAAGATGACAACTTCTTACCGGGGGCAGAGGATTGCGTATTTTAATCACCAATGATGACGGGATCACGGCGCCGGGACTTGCAGTTTTGGGCCAGATCGCGGCCAAAATCGCAGGTCCAAAGGGTCAGGTGATCACTGTCGCCCCCGCGTTTGAGCAATCTGGCGTTGGGCATTGCATCAGCTATACCCATCCGATGATGATCAGCAAGCTGGACGATGGGCGCTATGCAGTTGAGGGCAGCCCCGCCGATTGCGTTTTGGTGGGTGTGCATGAGGTGATGGGCGGGCAAAAGCCCGATCTGATCCTGTCGGGCGTCAATCGCGGCAACAATTCGGGGGAAAATGTGCTGTATTCTGGCACAGTCGGCGGCGCCCTAGAGGCAGCGCTGCACGGCATTCCCGCGATTGCACTGTCGCAATATATGGGGCCAAAAACCGATGGGCTGTCTGATCCATTTGAGGCGGCGCGGGCACATGGCGCGGACATCATTCAACGCCTGTTGGACAAGGGCATTTGGGACACCGCTGATTACCGCTTGTTTTACAATGTAAATTTTCCCCCTGTTGCGGCAAGTGCTGTTAAGGGTCACCGCGTGGCTGCAATGGGATTTCGCCGCGATGTGGCCTTTGGCGTGCAGGCGCAAATCTCGCCCTCGGGGCGGAAATTTCTGTGGATCAAGGGCGGCGGTCAGCAAACGCCGACGCTGCCTGAAACCGATGTGGCCGTCAATTTAGACGGCTATATTTCGATCACGCCGCTTTGCGCCGATATGACGGCGCATGATCGCCTGACAGATTTGGCAAAAGCTTTGGCATGACGGACGATCTGGCGCAGAAAAAGATGCAGTTCTTTTTGTCCCTGCGCCAGCATGGGGTCAATGACAGCCGCGTTTTGGCGGCGATGGAAAAGGTGGACCGCGGCCAATTCGTGCGCGGTCTGTTCACCGCCCGCGCCTATGAGGATATGCCCTTGCCGATTGCGTGTGGGCAAACCATCAGCCAGCCATCGGTTGTGGGCCTTATGACCCAAGCCGCCGAGGTGACGGATCGCGATACCGTCCTAGAGGTGGGCACAGGATCCGGCTATCAAGCAGCAATTTTGGCGCATTTGGCGCGGCGGGTCTATACAGTAGACCGCCACCGCCGCCTTGTCCGCGAAGCGCAAGAGATTTTCGACGCGCAAGGCCTGATTAACATCACCGCCGTTGCGGCAGATGGCAGTTTTGGTTTGCCTGACAATGCGCCCTTTGACCGCATCATCGTCACCGCCGCCGCCGAAGACCCCCCTGGCCCCTTGATGCAACAGTTAAAAATTGGCGGCATTATGATCGTGCCAGTCGGCCAATCTGACGCGGTGCAAAGTCTGATCAAAGTGACGCGCCATGCGGGCGGCTATGACTATGACGAACTTCGCCCCGTACGCTTTGTGCCACTGGTAGAAGGTCTTGGAACAGATTAAACTGCGCTTATATCTTATCTATATCCCCAGAGGCACAGCATGACCCTTGCCATTTTTCGCCCCACCCGTTTTGGCCCGACCTTGGGTGTCGCGGCCCTGTTATTGCTGACTGCTTGTGGCGGGAATACTTGGGATATGCGCGGCAATTCGGGGTTTAATACCCGCGAAGTGGTTCCCGCCACCAGCGGCTTGACCACCTATTCAGGCTATCAGGCGGTGACGGCACAGCGTGGGGAAACCGTGGGCAGTATCGCACAGCGATTGGGGTTGAATGGTGACGAAGTGGCGCGGTTCAATGCGATCGGCGTCAATGATCCGTTGCGCGGCGGCGAGGTTTTGGTTCTGCCGTCGGGCGTCGCCCCTGCCACGGGCCTAGATGTGACAACAATTGCAAGTTCCGCGCTAGACCGCGTTCAAACGACGCCGCTGGCGCCCACCCCTTTGGCCGCACCCATTGCCACGCCCAAAGGGGCAACCCATAAGGTGGCGCGCGGCGAAACCGCCTTTGCGATTGCGCGGCAATACAATGTTTCGGCGAAAACCTTGGCCGATTGGAACGGGCTGGGGCCAGATTTGGCCGTGCGCGAAGGTCAGGTTCTGATCATCCCCGTGCCGGGCGCTGCCCCACCTTTGGATGCCTCACAACCAGGGGCAGGATCGGCAACGCCCCTGCCGCCATCATCCAAAAAGCCATTGCCCGCCGAGAAAACCCCCACCGTGGCCGAGCAAAAGGCAACCGCCCCCGATTTGTCAAAAGATGTGACCGCCGCATCTGCCGCGACATTCGCCATGCCCGTTGCGGGCAAAATCATCCGCCCCTATGCCAAGGGCAAGAATGACGGCATCGACATTTCGGCAAGTGCAGGCAGTCCCGTCAAGGCGGCGGGTGCAGGCACAGTTGCCGCCGTCACCAAAGACACCAAAGGCACGCCGATCATCGTGATTCGCCATGAGGGCGGGCTGTTGACAGTTTATGCGGGGGTGGACGGGTTGACTGTCGCCAAGGGCGATACGGTCAAACGCGGTCAAACCATCGCCGTTGTGCGCGCAGGCGATCCAGCATTCCTGCATTTTGAGGTGCGCAAAGGCGTCGAATCTGTCGATCCGATGGCCTATTTGCAATGATCAAATTTTAACACCTTGCCGCGCCGCCAAATCGCAAAAGAATTGCCAAGCCACGCGGCCAGACCGCGCGCCGCGTGTGACTTGCCATTCCAGCGCCTCGGCCCGCCAATCGGCAACAACACCATAAGCCGCGCAATAGCCTGCAATCATAGCCAAGTATTCGTCTTGATCGCAGGCATAAAACCCCAGCCACAGGCCAAAGCGGTCAGACAGGGAAACCTTTTCCTCAACCACCTCAGAGGCGTGAATGGCGGCTTGTTGTTCATTCTCAATCATATCGCGCGGCATCAAATGCCTGCGGTTTGAAGTGGCATAAAGCAGCACATTGTCAGGCCGCCCCGCAATGCCGCCGTCCAACACGGCCTTTAGGGATTTGTAATGCTGATCGTCATGCGAAAACGATAAATCATCGCAAAACAATAGGAATTGATAGGGTGCGGCGCGCAGATGCGTCATCAGCCTTCCGACCGATGGCAGGTCTTCACGCGCCAATTCCACGATTTTCAGATCAAACCCCTCGCTACGAATCGCGGCGTGGACTGCTTTGACCAAGCTGGATTTCCCCATCCCGCGTGCGCCCCACAACAGGGCATTGTTCGCAGGCAAGCCGCGCGCAAAATGGCGGGTGTTTTCCAGCAATGTATCGCGCGCGCGCCCAACCCCCACCAGCAACGATATATCCACCCTTGACACCCGATCCACGGGGATCAGCGCATCCGGGGACCAAACAAAGGCTGCGCCCGAAAAATCGGGCGCAGGGGTGGGCGCTGGGGCCAGACGCTCCAGCGCCTCGGCAATTCGCGTAAGATCAGTCTTCATCCGGATCGACCCAAGTGCCATTTGCACGCTCTTCCGCCTCGCGTTGGCGTTCAAAACGGGCAATCAACAAGATCGACAGCTCATACAAAGGATAAACCGCAAAGAACATGATCAATTGACTGGCAACATCAGGCGGTGTCACCACGGCCGCCACCGCCAAAATTGCGACGACAGCATATTTGCGTGTCGCGCGCAGGCCCGCGGATCCAACCATTCCCGCCTTGCCCATCAAGGTCAACAGCACTGGCAATTGAAAACAAATGCCAAAGGCCATCACAAAGGTCATGGTCAGGGATAAAAACGCCTCAACCGACCCTTGATAGACGACGCCGCTGGGCAGATTATTGGTCGAACTTCCGACATTACCCCCGAAATTTGACTGGAAACTAAGAAAGAAATTAAACGCGCCAGGCAAGATCAGATAATAGGCAAAGGCCGCCCCTGCGATAAACATAAGGGGCGACGCGAACATAAAGGGCAAAAAGGCCGAACGTTCGTTGCGATACAGCCCCGGCGCCACAAAACGCCACAGTTGAAACGCAAGAACTGGAAACGACATCACAAATCCCGCCCAAACAGCGATTTTCATCGCAACGAAAAATCCCTCTTGCAGCTTGATCAGGACAAATTCGCATTTCTGGTGCCGCGCCTCTAGGGCGTGACACATGGGTTGTGACAGAATATCAAAAATCGGCTTCCACACCAAATAGCCCAAAACACAGGCAATCAGCAGCACTGTCACCGAAATTAAGATACGGCGGCGCAGTTCCTTTAGATGCTCGATCAGCGGTGCGGCACTGGCGTCAACGTCGTCTGTTGCACTCATGTTAGGTCTGCCTCGGGTTTCTTTTTGCGCGGCGCGCGCGCGGTTTTGACCGCATCGGTGGCCTGATCTGTTACAACGGCTTTGCGCCGTTTTGGCGCAGGTGTTGGGGCCAAATCGGGCGTCGCCTGTGCGGTCACCACGGGGATAACAACCTTGGGCGTTTCAGGAATGGGCGCGGGCACCAAGGGCTTGGCGGCAGGTTTTGCCAGATTCCCCTTGATCGGGTCCCATTTTTCGAACTTGTCCGCCGCCGCCTTCACCTTATCCAGTCCAAGCCCCCCGACAGAGGTTGCAGCCTTAATGTCCTTGGCCATGTCTTTCACACCAGTTTCTGCTGCCGCCTGCTCCATCGCGCGCGAAAAATCGCGGCTCATGGCGCGTATCTTGGCGGTAAACCGACCAATCTGGCGAAACATTTGCGGCAAATCCTCTGGCCCGATCACCACCAAAGCGACCACACCAATCAGCAGCATTTCTGCCCAGCCAATATCCCCAAACATATTTTTGACCTTTCAGATCAAGCGGACAGGATTAAACCTTGTCCTTGCTTTCTGGGGTCACGTCTTTTGCAGCTTCAGCCGAGGCTTGTTCGATTTCTGCGGTTCCATCCGCCACGCCCTTTTTGAACGCAGTGATGCCACGACCAAATTCGCCCATCAGATTGCTGACTTTGCCCTTACCGAACAAGACCAGAACCACCAAACCCAAAACCACGACATGCCAGAATGATAGATGCATGAATTCCCCCTAATGCCGCACCATGCAGCGTTACGACACCCTAAGGTGCTTTGCCGCACCATCAAGCAGGAAATCCTTGTATGGTTTGATGTTTTGCGGCATTACTGACAAATAAATGTCAGTTGCCTTGGGGGGGCTTATGCGCCGCACAGACCGCCTTTATGATCTGATCCAAATCCTGCGCGATGGCAGGTTGCACCGCGCCACAGACCTTGGGCAAACGTTGAATGTCTCTACGCGCACGATATGGCGGGATATGACGACACTGGCGGCATCAGGATTGCCGATTGAGGGCGAGCGGGGCGTCGGCTATATCTTGCGCACGCCCTTGACCCTGCCGCCGATGATGATCACCACCACAGAGCTTGAGGCATTGCGCCAAGGATTGCGCTTGGTGGTTGGCGACGCGACCCTGACACGGGCGGCCATTTCCTTGGCTGGAAAAATTGCTGCCGTCACCCCCCGCCCGCCCGACGCAGATGCGCTGTTTGGAACGGCCCCGCCGAAACCTGCGCGCATACCCGCCTTTATCCCATTGCTGCGCCGCGCCATTCGCGGCCGCCAAGTGGTGCAAATCAGCCATATCGCCCAGAACTCGGAATTTCACAGCGATATGCGGCCGCTTTTTTTGGATCTAAAATCAACCATTTGGACGCTGATTGCCTATTGCCACACCGCCCAAGTGTTTCGTGTGTTGCGTCTGGATCGCATCACCTCGGTGCAACCCACATCGGAAACTTTCCCCAAAGAGCAAGGCCGCGAATTGGCGGATTTCCGCGCCGCCCGCCCCTAGGACAATCACAGATCGGCATGGCTTGGGGCGTTTTAAATGCAAACCACCACCGCTTTTTCGTCTTAAATATTCTTGGGGGCTAGGGGGGCGCCCTAAAGGGCTGCAAAGACATGACAGCGGTCACGGCGGATCATCAACCACAGTGCAGTTTCTTCTTTTGGTAAAAACACCCCCGGCACCGCCGCGGTCAGCATCGAGCCGTCGAAATCCATCCGAAACTCGACCAAGCTTTCGCGCCCTAAAAATCGTGCGCGCTGCACAATACCGCGTGCCGCCGTGCCGTCTTGGGCGGTTGGGTTGGGCCCACGACCAGCGCGGTCAAAGTCGATTTTCAGATGTTGAGGGCGGATGATGATATCAACCATGGTGCCGTCGGCATGGCCAGGGGTCAAAAAGGCCCCAAAGGGCGTATCCGTCAGCGCCCCCCGCGACATACCCTTGATCACATTGATATCGCTGAAAAATGCCGCCGCTGCCCGATCCACAGGGGCGTTATAGACATTATAGGGATTGCCGCGTTGCACGATCCGCCCTGCCCGCATCAGCGCGATTTCATCGCCCATGCGCATCGCCTCATCGGGTTCATGCGTGACCAGCAGCACCGCGCTGCCCTCATCTTTCAAAATCTGCAAAGTTGCATCACGGATGCCGTCGCGCAAGCGGTTGTCCAAACCCGAAAAAGGCTCGTCCATCAGCATCACGCGCGGACGTGGGGCCAAGGCGCGGGCAAGGGCGACGCGCTGCGCCTCGCCCCCCGACAGCATATGCGGATATTTGGCATCAAATCCCGTCAGCCCCACCCGTTCCAACAGGTCGGCCACCCGCCGCCCATCTGATCCGCGCGCCAGTCCAAAGCCCACATTTTGCGCCACAGTCAAATGCGGGAACAGCGCAAAATCCTGAAACATCAGTCCCGACCTGCGCGCCTCGGGCGGCAGGGGGGTCACATCTTGCCCATCCATCAGGATTTGCCCAGAATCGGGGCGCTCTACCCCCGCGATCATCCGCAGTGTTGTCGATTTGCCACAACCCGAAGGCCCAAGCAGACAGGTAACCTTGCCCGCCTCGACTGTCAAAGACAACTCGTTGACCGCTGCAACAGTATTGCCCGCAAAGGCGCGGGACAAGGATTTCACTTCAAGACGCGGAAGGTTCGGCATCGTATCCTACAAATTTTCAAAGGTATTCCTAGCAGGGCCAATCTGGCCCCGCAAGATAACCTAAATGGTCGCATTGGTCGCACCGCCATCCAGCAGAATATTTTGCCCGACGATAAAGCCCGCCTGTTGGCTGCATAAAAATGCCGCCATCGCGCCGAATTCAGCAGCCGTGCCGTAACGGCGCGCGGGGATTTCGGCCATTCGTTCCACGGCCACCTCTGCCAAGGGAACCCCGCGCAGCAATGCCTCGGCCCCGTTTAGGCTGCTGATACGGTCGGTATCATGGGTGCCGGGCAATAGATTGTTGATGCAAACCCCATGCGGGGCGACCGCGCGCGACGTGCCCGCAACAAATCCCGTCAGCCCCGTGCGGGCGGTATTGGACAGACCTAAACTGGCAATCGGGGCTTTAACGGATTGCGATGTGATATTGACCACCCTGCCCCATTTGTTCGCGATCATATGGGGCAAACAGGCCTGCATCAGCGCAATGGGTGTCAGCATATTGGCATCAATCGCGCGGATAAAATCCTCTCGCGCCCAATCGGACCAGACCCCCGCAGGGGGGCCGCCCGCATTGGTGATCAAAATGTCATATTCGCCCGCCACAGCGGCGCGGCCCAAATCCGTTGTGATATCGCAGGCCACGGTTTTGACCTGCACGCCAAAGGCACGGGCCTGATCCGCCGTCGCCTCCAGCGCCTCGGCCCCCCGCGCGTTCAGGGTCAAATCCACCCCCGCCTCGGCCAAGGCAAGGGCCACACCGCGCCCCAAGCCGCGACTTGACGCACAAACGAGTGCCCGTTTGCCGCGAATTCCCAAATCCATATCGTCCCCCTGCTTTACCAGCCCATGATTTACCGCTATTCGATCCCCATGACAAACACATCACTGCCGCCCGAAATCGCCCGCCGTCGCACATTCGCGATCATCTCGCACCCCGATGCGGGCAAAACCACGCTGACGGAAAAATTCCTGCTGTTTGGCGGTGCCATTCAGATGGCGGGCCAAGTGCGCGCCAAGGGCGAGGCGCGACGCACGCGCTCGGATTTCATGAAGATCGAAGCAGATCGTGGAATTTCTGTATCCGCCAGTGCGATGTCGTTTGATTTTCGCGAATATCGGTTCAATCTGGTCGATACGCCCGGTCACTCTGACTTTTCCGAAGACACCTATCGCACCCTGACCGCCGTGGACGCGGCGATCATGGTCATCGACGGGGCCAAGGGTGTGGAATCCCAGACCCAAAAATTGTTCGAAGTCTGCCGTCTGCGCGATCTGCCGATCCTGACATTTTGCAACAAAATGGATCGCGAATCTCGTGATGTGTTCGAGATCATCGACGAAATTCAGGAAAATCTGGCGATTGATGTGACGCCTGCCAGTTGGCCCATCGGCGTTGGCCGCGATTTTATCGGGGCCTATGATCTGCTGCACGATCGTCTTGAAATCATGGATCGCGCGGACCGCAACAAAGTAGCCGAGTCGATCAAAATCAGCGGCTTGGATGATCCTGCCTTGGCCCTGCACGTGCCCGCCGACCTGCTGGCCAAGCTGCGCGAAGACTTGGAAATGGCGCGCGAACTTCTGCCCGCCTTTGACCGCGCACAGTTTCTGAATGGCTCGATGACGCCGATCTGGTTCGGTTCGGCGATCAATTCGTTCGGCGTGCGCGATTTAATGGACGGCATGGGCGAATATGGGCCAGAGCCGCAAATGCAAAAGGCGACCGAACGCGGCATTTCCCCCGCTGAGACCGCCGTGACGGGGTTCGTGTTCAAAGTTCAGGCCAATATGGACGCCAAACACCGCGACCGCGTGGCCTTTGTGCGACTTGCCTCGGGGCATTTTCAGCGCGGCATGAAGATGCTGCACGTGCGGTCGAAAAAGCAAATGGCAATCGCCAACCCTGTGATGTTTCTGGCCGCCGACCGCGAATTGACCGAAGAAGCTTGGGCAGGCGATATCATCGGCATTCCAAACCACGGGCAATTGCGGATTGGTGATGCGCTGACCGAAGGCGAGGCGCTGCGCTTTACGGGTATTCCCAGTTTCGCGCCAGAACTGTTGCAAGTGGTGCGCGCGGGCGATCCGATGAAGGCCAAACATCTGGAAAAGGCCCTGATGCAATTTTCCGAAGAGGGTGCCGCCAAAGTGTTCAAACCCATGATCGGATCGGGATTCATCGTGGGCGTCGTGGGGCCCTTGCAGTTTGAGGTGCTGGCCTCGCGCATTGAACAGGAATATTCCCTGCCCGTGCGGTTTGAACCCAGTCAGTTTACTTCTGCGCGTTGGGTGACGGGGGCCAAGGCAGATGTGGAGAAATTCGTGAACGTCAATAAAGGCCATATCGCGGTCGATAATGACGGGGATATGGTGTACCTGACCCGCCTGAAATGGGACATCGACCGCATTGAACGGGATCATCCCGAATTGAAACTGACCGCGACCAAGGAAATGATGGTTTAACCCCCTATCCTTGACCTTTGCCCCCAAATCCGCTATTTGACGCACAGGGCAACCGCCCAGACCGAGGACGCCCGGAACTGCGTCCCTTAAATTTTGCGGGCCATCCCGCATTCAGGACGCATATGACCAAATTTTCCGACCTCGCGCTGGACCCGCGCGTTCTTCAAGCCGTTGCCGAAGCTGGCTATGAAACCCCCACCCCGATCCAAGAACAGGCCATTCCGCACGCGCTTGCGGGGCGCGATGTTTTGGGGATTGCGCAAACGGGCACAGGCAAAACCGCCAGTTTTACCCTGCCGATGATTACCTTGCTGGGCCAAGGACGTGCCAAGGCGCGGATGCCGCGTTCCTTGGTGTTGGCCCCCACCCGCGAACTTGCCGCGCAAGTTGCTGAAAACTTTGACGTTTACGCCAAATATACCAAACTGACGAAGGCGCTGTTGATTGGCGGCGTTGCCTTTGGTGAGCAAGACAAACTGATTGATCGCGGCGTAGATGTGCTGATCGCCACGCCTGGCCGTCTGCTGGATCACCATTCGCGCGGCAAATTGCTGTTGACGGGCGTGCAGATCATGGTCGTAGATGAGGCGGATCGGATGCTGGATATGGGATTCATTCCCGATATCGAAAAGATTTTCTCGCTGACCCCATTCACCCGTCAGACGTTTTTCTATTCAGCCACGATGGCCCCTGAAATTGAACGCATCACCAACACCTTTCTGTCGTCGGCGGTGAAAATCGAAGTGGCGCGGCAAAATTCGACCTCCTCCACCATTGAACAAAAGCTGATCCAATTCACCCCGTCGCGGCGCGATCAAAGTTTCGCCGAAAAGCGCGCCGTGCTGCGCGCCTTGATCCGCGCCGAGGGCGAGGCCTGCACCAATGCGATCATCTTTTGCAACCGCAAGATGGATGTGGATGTGGTCGCCAAGTCGTTGAAACAACATGGGTTTAACGCCTCGCCTCTGCATGGCGATCTGGATCAATCGGTGCGCACCAAAACGCTGGACGGGTTCCGCGATGGATCGGTGCATTTGCTGATTGCATCGGACGTGGCGGCGCGGGGTCTGGATATTCCCGCCGTAAGCCACGTGTTCAACTTTGATGTGCCGTCCCACCCCGAAGATTACGTGCACCGCATCGGTCGCACGGGGCGCGCAGGTCGGGCGGGCAAGGCCTTTACCATAGCGACATCATCGGATGAAAAATACCTAACTGCGATTGAGGCTCTTGTGAAACAACCCATCCCGCGCGGCGAGTTGCCCGAAGGTATTTTAACGGCCGCCCCCGCAGAACGCCCAACATCAGAGCGTTCAGATCGACCTGCAAGGTCACGCAATCGTGGACCAAAGCCCGAGGCAAAAACCGAAAGCGCTGCCATGCAGGTGGTTGAGGCAACCGACACGAATAATGATATCGTCGAGACCCCAGAGCGGCGAGAGGCTGAGCGCCCCCGTCGCGATGAAAACCGTCGCGATGAAAACCGTCGCGATGAAAACCGTCGCGATGAAAACCGGCGCTCCGAAACGCGCAGTGCAGAACCGCGCCGCGACGACAGTCGTCGCGAGGAATCCCGCCGTGAAGAACCGCGCCGTTACCGCGATTATGATCGCGGCCCCTCTGTGATCGGCATGGGCGATCACGTGCCCGAATTCATCCTGCGCAGTTTCAAAATCGAAACTATGATCACCGATGACAGCGACGAAGCCCCAAGCATTGAGGCCTTGGCAGACGCCATCGCCGAAAGCCACAGCGACGCGCCCTCGGAAAGTTAAGGGGGGCTCCCCCCCACGCTTCGCTCCCCCAAAGGATATTTAGAAATAGAAGAAAGG
The DNA here is from genome assembly GCA_040398785.1 of Cypionkella sp. Lineage (GTDB taxonomy): Bacteria > Pseudomonadota > Alphaproteobacteria > Rhodobacterales > Rhodobacteraceae > Cypionkella. The sequence continues at coordinate 177,451 of JBBATJ010000006.1, forward strand.
CGCCCCAATCATGAGGCGCCTTTCTTCTTTTTTGAGATATCCTTAGGGGGTGAGGCGAGGGGGGATGAGACCCCCCCTTAGTCGGCCGTCAAACGAGAAATCACCACGGTGACTTCGGGCTTTTTACCGATTTCTTCCATCGCCACTTGGCGGGTGATTTTCTTTAGCGCCTCTTCCATTTTTCCATCATCCGTTAGGGTCTTTTTTCCCGAACGGGTCAGAAAATCGGTCAATTCGCCCTCTAGCACCTCTGCCAAATCGCGGCCTTTTGCGCTTTTCGGGGGCAGACCCATCAATTCGACCCAAGCATCGCCCAAGGGCGCATCGGATTCGTCCATCAACACAGTCACCATCACATGACCATTGATCGCCATCCGAATTCGGTCACGCACAATGCCGTCCATCGCACCTATGATGACATTGCCGTCCAAATAGGAGCGCCCTGCGTCGATATGTTCGACCGCTTTTGGTTCGTCCCCAGATAGATCAACCATCATGCCATTGGTTGCCACCAATGCCGCAATCCCCGCCTCGGTCGCAATGCGGGCGTGTTCGCGCAGATGTCGGTGTTCGCCGTGCATCGGGATCAGCATATCGGGCAAAAACACGCGGTGGGCGTGTTCCAGATCGGGGCGGTTGGCGTGACCCGAGACATGGTATTTGCCGTTGTTGTCATCGACGATATCAACGCCTTTTTCTGACAATTGGTTCCAGATGGACAAAACCCCGCGTTCATTGCCCGGAATGGTCTTCGACGAAAACAAGAACATATCGCCCGCCTTCATCTCAATCCCCAAGTATTTCCCGCGGGCCAGTTGCGCAGATGCCGCACGGCGTTCGCCCTGCGATCCTGTCACGATCAGCATCAGGTTTTTGCGCGGCACCTCTAGGGCCTCTTCGGGGGTGATGGTGCGGGGAAAATCGCGCAAAACGCCCGAAACCTCTGCCGCAGATACCATACGTTTCATCGCACGCCCCAAAAGGCACACGGTGCGATCTGCGGCGCGGCCTGCCTCGGCCAGGGTTTTTAGACGCGCCACGTTCGAGGCAAAGGTTGTGGCCACAACCATACCGCCTGCGGTTTTAATCAATTCCGCAATCGGTTCTTTCAGGGTGGATTCACTGCGCCCTTCATGGGTGGAAAACACATTGGTCGAATCGCACATCAGCGCCTTAACGGGGCGCTCTGCCGCGATTTCGGTCATCAACTTATCATCCCAGCCTTCGCCGACGATCGGTGTCATATCGCGCTTAAAGTCGCCCGAATGGATGATACGGCCTGCAGGCGTGTCAATGATCAGCATGGCGGATTCGGGGATGGAATGGCTGACGGGAATGAATTGCACCTGAAACGGGCCTGCGGTGACCACTTCGGGACGTGCGGCGACTGTGGTAATCGCGTCCTTTGGATGGCCGTGTTCTTCGAATTTCAGCCGGCCAATCGTGGCGGTAAAGGCGCGGGCATAGACGGGCTTTTTCAGACGTGACCACAGATGCGGCAAGGCACCGATATGGTCTTCGTGCGCGTGGGTGATAAAGATCGCCTCAAGCCGCGAGATATTCGCCTCAAGCCAGGCAATATCGGGCAGAATCAGATCCACCCCAGGCGAGGTGTCCATATCGGCAAAGGCCACGCCCAGATCGACAAGGATCAGACGTTCCTTGCCCTTGGGGCCATAGCCGTAAACATAGGCGTTCATGCCGATCTCGCCGGCCCCGCCTAATGGTAAATAAATCAGCCGCTCACCGCTCATGCTGTGTCCTTGTTATATTGGTTGATTAAGACCAGACCATGCATGGTCAGATCGTCTTCGATCGCGTCAAAAGTTCCGGTTCCTTGGGCAAACAATGAGGCAAGGCCCCCTGTTGCAATACATTTCATAGGTGCGCTGCGCTCATGGCGCACGGCGCGCACAATGCCTTCGATCAGGCCGATATAGCCCCAATAGACCCCTGATTGCATACACGCAACCGTATTGGTGCCAATTGCGCGCAAAGGTTTGGCGACATCGATATGCGGCAGGGCGGCAGCGGCGCTGTGCAGGGCCTCTAGGGACAGATTGACGCCCGGCGCAATCACGCCGCCCACATAGGCCCCATCAAAATCCACCACATCAAATGTGGTCGCTGTGCCAAAATCCACCACGATCAAATTGCCGCCATGGCGGTCAAACCCGCCTACAGTGTTCACCAATCGATCGGGCCCAACCGTTGTGCCCACATCAACACGGGGGGCCACTGGCAGCGCGCAATCGGATTTGCCAACCACCAAGGGGCGGCACCCGAAATAGCGATCACACAAAACCCGCAGATTGAACACCACACGGGGCACGGTTGACGATATGATCGCCTCGGTCACAGTGGCGCTGGTTTTGGTCAACATCATTAGGGAGGACAGCCACACGAAATATTCATCCGCCGTGCGCTTGTGATCTGTTGCAATGCGCCATGTGGAAATAAACTGCACCCCATCCCAGATGGAAAACACCGTATTGGTATTGCCGCAATCAATGGCCAACAGCATCGTGCGCGCCCCCTAGAAAAACACATCCGCCGCAGGGATCGCAATGCGCCCAGCATCGGTGATTAAAATCAGATTACCTGTCTCATCAATGGTATCAAATATGCCGTCATAGGTTGCCTGTCCCGTGCGGGCGCGGATGCCTTGGCCAATACGGGCAGCGTCATGCAGCCATGCGGTGCGCAAGGGGGCAAAACCGCTGGTCACGAACTGGTGTTCTTGCGCGGCATAGGCGGCGGCAAGGGCGGTAAGAAAATCGTCTGGCGTGATGGTTTTACCTGTGGCGGCCAACAGGGATATCGGCGGGGTGGCACCCGCCTCTGACACCTCGGGGGCGGAAATAAGATTAACTCCAAAACCAATTGCCAGACAGGCTTTGCCGTGGCGCGTCGTCGCCTCAAGCAAGATCCCCGCCACCTTCCCCCCGTTTAACAGCACATCATTGGGCCATTTCAACTGTGCGATCGTGCCTGTCGTGGCCGCAATGGCGGCGTGCAGGGCAAGGGCCGCCGCAAAACTGCGCAGAGCCATGGTCGCTGGGGGTTCAGTAGGGTGCAAAAGATGCGTGGCATAAAGATTGCCCACGGGGCTGGCCCATGGCCGCGCCCGCCTGCCCCGCCCCGCGGTCTGCGTGCGCGCCATGACCCAAGCAGGGCCATCGACCCGCTGCAACGCATAGGCATTTGTCGATGGTAGGCTGTCAAAGATATGCACTGGCCCCAGTTCTGGCCCCAGTTCTGGCCCAAGATCAGCCAAGCAACGCCTCCGCCGCGGCTTTTGCGGGGGCTTCAATGCCAAACAAATTGACCACGCCAAGGATCACAATTGCACCCACGGCAACAAATATCACCCACTGGATACCCGACATCCGGCTGATGGCAGGGGTGCTGTCCTTGCCGAAATACAAGAAATACACAATGCGCAAATAGTAGAACGCGCCAATGACAGATGCGATCACGCCCGCAATCGCCAGCCACGACATTCCCGCACCATAGGCCGCTTGCAGCACATAAAGTTTGCCAAAAAAGCCCAGCATCGGCGGCACGCCCGCCAATGAGAACATCAAGATCAGCAGGATCAGGGATTTCAGCGGTTCCGATTTCGAAAGCATATTCAGGCTGTCGATGTCGGATACCGCCACACCATCGCGTTCCAATGACATGATAAAGGCAAAGGTGCCAATGTTCATCGTCACGTAAATCGCCATATAGATCAGCATGGCTTGCACGCCAAAGGCGGTGCCTGCCGCCAGACCCATCAGCGCAAATCCCATATGCGCGATCGACGAATAGGCCATTAGGCGTTTGATATCGCGCTGACCAATCGCCGCAATCGCGCCCAAAAACATCGAAATCACCGACAGGGCCGCCAGCACTTGGGACCAATCATGCACAATTCCCCCAAAGGCATCTTGGGTAATCCGCGCGATCAGCGCCATCGCGGCAACTTTGGGCGCGGTCGCCAAAAACGCTGTCACGGGGCTGGGTGCGCCCTCATAGACATCGGGGGTCCACATATGAAACGGTGCCGCCGAAATTTTAAACGCCAGACCCGCCAGAACGAACACCATGCCGATCAGCACCCCAACTGGTGCGCCATTGGTCAGCGTTGATTGAATGCCCGCAAAATCCGTCGTGCCTGCAAAGCCGTAAACCAAGGAGGCCCCATACAACAAAAGTCCCGACGACAGCGCGCCCAGCACGAAATACTTTAGCCCCGCCTCGGTCGATTTCACACTGTCACGCTGGATCGATGTGACCACATAAAGCGCCAAAGATTGCAGCTCCAGCCCCATATACAGCGTCATCAGATTGCCCGACGAGACCATCACCATCATGCCAATCACCGCCAAAGTGACAAGGATCGGATATTCAAACCGCGCCAAATCTTTTCGGGCCATGTAATCTTGGGCCATGATCAGCACGGCGGCAGATGAGATCAGGATCACGACTTTGGCAAATCGGCCAAAGGCGTCATCCACCACCAGCCCGCCAAATCCCGCCTGCGCCCCCGTCATGCCCAGCCCAATAAACAGCGCCAGCGCCACAAACACCCCTGCCGTGGCCCAAGTCAGAATACCGGACATCCCATCCTTGGACGTATAGACCCCGAACAAAAGGGCGGCCATGGCATAGACGGCCAAGATCACCTCGGGCAGGACGGTGGCAAGATCAATCGCGGTCATGGAGGCGTCCTTTATTCAGCAGTTTGGGCAGCGGCGAAATCCGCCACCAATTGGGTCACCGAGGGGCCGATGATATCGGTCACAGCGGCAGGATAGACGCCCAAAACCAGCGTCATAATTATCAGGGGCGCAAAAATCATCCGCTCGCGGCGGTCCATATCGGTGATGGTTTTCAAACCCTCTTTGACCATGGCACCCAAGGTGACGCGGCGATACAGCCACAGCGCATAGGCCGCCGACAGGATCACGCCCGATGTCGCCACAACCGCGACCCAAGTGTTCACTTGGAAAATCCCCAGCAAAGTCAGGAATTCGCCGACAAACCCCGAAGTGCCGGGCAGGCCAACATTGGCCATGGTAAAGAACATGAACACCAGCGCATAGGCGGGCATACGATTCACCAAACCGCCATAGGCGTCAATCTCGCGCGTGTGCATCCGGTCATAGATCACGCCCACGCATAAAAACAGCGCGCCCGAGATAAAGCCGTGCGAAATCATCTGGAACATTGCGCCATCCACGCCCTGTTGATTGGCCGCGAAAATCCCCATCGTCACATAGCCCATATGGGCCACAGACGAATAGGCGATCAGCTTTTTCATATCGGTCTGCACAAGGGCGACCAAGGACGTATACACAATCGCAATCGCCGACATCCACAGCACAATGGTCGACATCTCAGCCGCACCGACAGGAAACATCGGCAGGCTAAACCGCAAAAACCCATAGCCACCCATTTTTAGCAAAATCGCCGCCAGCACCACCGACCCGGCCGTCGGGGCCTGCACGTGCGCGTCAGGCAACCATGTATGCACAGGCCACATCGGCATTTTCACCGCAAAACTGGCGAAAAACGCCAAAAACAGCAGGGTTTGCAGACCGCCCGTCAGGGTAATTCCCAAAATCGTAATGGGGTCATGCGCGAAATCAAAGGCCATCAGCGTGGGAATATCCGTCGTCCCCGCCGCCAAATACATCGCAATCATCGCGATCAGCATCAGAACCGAGCCAAGGAAGGTATAAAGGAAAAACTTGAACGCCGCATAGATGCGGTTCACCCCGCCCCATATCCCGATGATTAGGAACATCGGGATCAGACCCGCCTCAAAGAACACATAGAACAGCACCAAATCCAACGCCATAAACACGCCCAGCATCAGTGTTTCCAGCAAAAGGAACGCGATCATGTAATCTTTGACGCGGGTTTCGACCTTCCAGCAGGACAGGATGGTGATCGGCATCAAGAACGTGGTCAACAGCACGAACAGGATCGAAATCCCGTCGACGCCCATCTTATAGTTCAGCCCCATGATCCAGGGCGCTTGCTCAACAAATTGCATCCCCGTATTGGCAGGATCAAATCCGATCAGGATCAAAACTGAGGCGGCAAAGGTAATCAAACTGGCCGCCAACGCCACGATTTTCGCATTCCGCGCTGCAGCTGCATCATGGCCGCGCAAAAACACCGCCAAAATCAACGCCGCGAGCGCGGGGGTAAAGGTGATCAGCGAAAGGATATGATCCATAAATTAACGCCCCCCGAACAGCGTCATCCATGTCAGCAGGGCAGCAATCCCCAGCACCATGGCAAAAGCATAAGTAAACACATAGCCCGACTGCGCGCGCCCCGCGAGACGCGTCAACAACGGCACGATCCCCATGGCAACCCCATTCAGCGCGCCATCAATCACCATCCCGTCGCCCTTGGCCCAAAGGAAACGACCAACGGCTTGCGCAGAGCGCACAAAGACCGCATCGTAAATCTCATCGAAATACCATTTGTTCAGCAGGAACAAATACAGCGGACGTTGCTGCTTGGCCAATTGGCCAGGCAATTCGGGTTTGCGGATATAGAACAAATAGGCCAAGGCCAGACCCAAAATCATCGCGATAAAGGGCGAGACTTTGACCCATTCGGGGGCCTCATGTGCCTGATGCAGCACGGTATTCTCTGCACCCAGATAGATCGCACCCTGCGGGGCCGCGTGTTCTGTGGGCGCGGATTCTGTTGTTGCAGCCTCAGTCGTTGTGGTCTCGGCTGTGGCCGCCTCAGCGTGCTCTACGGCTGGGGACATTGCGAACCATGCGCGCATTTTGGCCTCATCGCCAAAGAAACTGTTATACCAGATCATCCCTGCAAAAACCGCCCCCAGCGCCAGAACCGCCAAGGGGATCAGCATCACCCGTGGCGCCTCATGCGCATGGTCATGCGTATGATGATCGCCACGCGGCGCACCAAAGAACGTCATGAACATCAGCCGCCACGAATAGAAACTGGTCATAAACGCCGCCAAAACCAGCATGACAAACGCATAGTTTGAGCCGACATAGGCCGATTCAATCACCGCATCCTTGGACAAAAACCCAGCAAACCCGATATGGGTCAGCGGAATCCCCACCCCCGTGATTGCAAAGGTGCCGATCATCATCATCCAAAAGGTAAAGGGGATCTTTTTGCGCAAACCGCCGTAATTGCGCATATCTTGTTCGTGGTGCATCGCATGGATTACCGACCCCGCGCCAAGGAACAACATTGCCTTGAAAAACGCGTGCGTGAACAAATGGAACATGGCGACAGGATACATCCCAACGCCTGCAGCGACGAACATATAGCCCAGTTGCGAGCAGGTCGAATAGGCGATGACACGTTTGATGTCGTTTTGAACAAGACCCACAGTCGCCGCAAAAAACGCAGTTGTGGCCCCGATGATAACAATCAGATTTTTCGCATCCGGCGCGAATTCATACAAAGGCGACATACGGCAGACCAAAAACACCCCCGCCGTCACCATCGTTGCGGCATGGATCAGGGCAGATACAGGCGTCGGCCCCTCCATCGCGTCCGGAAGCCATGTGTGCAAAAACAACTGCGCCGATTTGCCCATCGCGCCGATGAACAACAAAACCCCAATCAGATTGGCCGCGTTCCAGTCGGTCCATAGAAAATGCAGATTGGTTTCAGCCAGTTTCGGTGCCGCCGCAAAAACATCGTCAAAGCCAATGCTGCCTGTCAAGTAAAACAGCCCAAAAATCCCCAAGGCAAAGCCGAAATCGCCAACTCGGTTGACGACAAAGGCCTTAATGCTCGCCGCATTGGCGCTGTCTTTTTTGTAATAAAACCCGATCAGCAAATAGGATGCAACGCCCACCCCCTCCCAGCCAAAGAACATCTGGACCAGATTGTCGGATGTGATCAGCGACAGCATCGCAAAGGTGAAAAACGACAGATAGGCGAAAAACCGTGCGCGGTAAGATTCGTCATGTCCCCAATTGTCGTCATGCGCCATATAGCCAAAGGAATAGAGATGCACGAGTGCGGACACGGAATTGACCACAACCAACATGATCGCCGTCATGCGGTCCAGACGAATGCCCCATTCGGTGAACAATGACCCAGATTCAATGAATCGCAAAACAGTGATATGCTGCGTCACGCCGTCAAAGGACAGGAAAATCACCCAAGACAGGATCGCGCCCAAAAACACCAGCCCCGTGGTCAGGATTTGCGCCGCCCGCTCACCCATCAACCGCCAGCCGAACCCCGCCAGAATGGCGCCGATCAGCGGCGCAAAAAGAATAATCTGTGCCATGGGTTAGCCTTTCATCACGTTGACGTCTTCGACATCAATGGTGCCACGGTTGCGGAAGAAGACGACAAGGATGGCCAGACCAATCGCAGCCTCTGCCGCGGCCACCGTTAGGATGAACATGGTGAACACCTGCCCCACCAAATCGCCCAATTGGCTGGAAAAGGCGACAAAGTTGATATTGACCGCCAGCAGCATCAGTTCAATCGACATCAAAATGACGATGACATTCTTTCGGTTCAGAAAAATGCCAAAGATGCCAATGACGAACAACGCCGCCGCGACCACCAGATAATGTTCTAGTCCAACCATGTCTTCATCCTCTGGGACTGCGCCCGATTTGCAACCGCCCGTTTTCCAACCAAGGTGCGTGAAATCACGCACCCTACTTTCTGCAAGTAGGATGTGTGCTTTGCACGCATCACAATCCCTGCCCCGATTTCGGATCCGTCAATTCCATCGCCTTGGCGGGGTCGCGCCACATTTGGTGCAGCACGTTTTGCCGTTTGACCCCCGCGCGGTGGCGCAGCGTCAGCACAATTGCCCCGATCATCGCCACCAAAAGCACCAGCGCGGACAATTGGAATAGGAAAAGATACTGATCATAGATCAACAGACCCAAGGCGCGGGTATTTTCCACCTTTGTCAAATCGGGCGTCACGGCGGCGCGCAGCCCAATTGCCCCATCCGCCTGCACCCATGCGCCGATCCCCAGCACCAATTGCATGATGATAATCACGCCAATCAAAAGACCCAGCGGCATATAGCGCGACATCTCGCCCTTGAGTTCGGCAAAATCGATGTCCAGCATCATCACGACGAACAAGAACAGCACTGCCACCGCGCCAACGTAAACGATGATCAGCAGCATGGCGACGAATTCCGCCCCCAGCAGCACAAACAACCCCGCCGAGGACAAAAACGCCAAGATCAGCCACAGCACCGAATGCACAGGGTTTCGGGACAGGGTCAGCAGCAGACCGGATCCGATGGTCACACTGGAAAAGGCGTAGAATGCGATATCAGCGACCGTCATGGGCGGGTTCCTTTGCGGGGCCTTGGGCGAAAGCGCAGATATGCATGATGCCAACTTTTGGCCACGTCATCTGCATTGGGTTCATCTGTGTCATCATCTCACCGATAGGGCGCGTCGATTTCAAGGTTGCGGGCAATCTCGGCCTCCCAACGGGCACCGTTCGACAACAGTTTTGCCTTGTCATAGAACAATTCTTCGCGGGTTTCCGTGGCGAATTCGAAATTCGGGCCTTCTACGATGGCGTCCACGGGACAGGCCTCTTGGCAGAAACCGCAATAGATGCATTTGGTCATATCTATGTCATAGCGCGTGGTGCGGCGCGAGCCGTCATCGCGCGGTTCGGCATCGATAGTGATCGCTTGGGCGGGGCAGACGGCCTCACATAGTTTACACGCAATACAGCGTTCTTCGCCATTTGGATAACGGCGCAGCGCGTGTTCGCCGCGAAAACGGGGGCTCAGCGGCCCCTTTTCATGCGGATAGTTCAGCGTCATCTTCGGCGCAAAGAAATAGCGCATCCCGAGGCTGAAGCCTTTGATGAAATCCCACAGCAGGAAGTATTTCGTGGCGCGCGCCCAGTCGACAGGCCGTTTTGCATTTGCCATATCAGCCCCCAATCATCCAGCGCGCCCAAAAGCCGCCGAAAACTTCGAATTTTGCAAGAAATGCCACAATCACCACCCAGCCCAAGGACAGGGGCAAAAACACCTTCCAACCGATCCGCATCAATTGGTCATAGCGATAGCGCGGCACGATGGCCTTGACCATGGCAAAGACGAAAAAGAACACCCACATCTTGGCGACCATCCACCACCAACCATCTGCAAGGCCAGGGAATGGCGACAGCCAGCCGCCAAAGAACAGCAGGGACATCAGCGCGCACATCAGGAATATCGCGATATATTCCCCCGCCATGAACAAGAGATACGGCGTGGACGAATATTCCACCATGAAGCCTGCCACCAGTTCCGACTCTGCCTCGGGCAAGTCAAACGGCGGGCGGTTGGTTTCGGCCAAGGCGCTGATCAAAAACAGGAAAACCATCGGGAAATGGGGAATGAAATACCAATTCAGCATCCCCAAATCGCCCTTTTGCGCGTTTACAATCGCGCTGAAACTCATCGATCCTGTCGAGATGATAATCCCGATGATGATCAGACCCAACGACACCTCATAGGAAATCATCTGCGCGGCAGACCGCAAGCTGCCAAGGAAGGGGTATTTCGAATTCGACGCCCAGCCCCCCATGATCACGCCGTAAACCTCAAGGGATGATGCCGCAAAAACAAACAGGATCGCCACATTGATATCGGCCAGAACCCAGCCTTGATCAAACGGGATCACCGCCCATGCCAAGATCGCCAAAACAAACGAAATGATGGGGGCAAGGAAAAACACAGGCCGATCCGCGCCCGCAGGAATGACGATTTCCTTGACCACATATTTCAGCGCATCCGCCACCGATTGCAGCAGACCAAACGGCCCCACCACGTTCGGGCCGCGCCGCATTTGCACCGCGGCCCAGATTTTGCGATCACCGTAAACCAAAAACAACAGGCTGATCATCACAAAGGCCACGATCAACAGGCTTTGCCCGATGATCAACAGTGCGATCCCCAGTCCGGTTTGCAAAAATTCGGCCATGTGATTGTCCCCTTAAACCGTTGGAATGCCGCGTGCGCCGCAATCGCGGACGGTCACCTCGGCATCAATCGTCTTTGTCCCGCGCGGCAAGGCCGCCGAAATCGTGTAAACCGCGTCGCCGCGCCATATGCCACCTTGCATCGTGACTTGGGTTCGGACTTGGCGGGCAAAGCCAAAGCCACGGATCAGCGTATATTGCGCAGCAGCACAGGCGGCATAGGACGTCACGTCTGTTTCAGCCCCGCCCGTCATTGCAACCTTAAATTGCACCAAATCCCCATCTAACAATGCGGTTTGAATGCCCTGATAAACGATGGCGCTTGTCTGCACCTGCGGCGCACAGGCGATCAGGGCGCAGATCGCCCCCAGTCCCATGATCTGTGCCGCAGAGTGTTGCATCATTCCGCTGCCATTTTCGGATTGGCCCGCGCGGATTCCATCGCCGCCAACTCGCCCATCACGGTGCTGGCACGTGCAATTGGGTTGGTCAGATAAAACCCTTTGAAGATATTGCGGAAATCTGCCTTGCCCATTGCCTTAACAGGCAATGTTTTCACCGCATTTTCCGCCACATGGTCAATCTGTCCCAAATGCGGATAAGCTGTAATCAAGTTTGACCGCAGCGCAGCCAGACTGTCCCAAGGCAAGACCGCCGCCAATTCCGCCGACAAGGCCCGCAGAATGGCCCAGTTTTCCTTGGCCTCACCCGGCGCGAACCCTGCGCGCATCGCCAGTTGCGGACGCCCTTCGGTGTTCACAAACAGCGCGTTCTCTTCTGTATAAGCGGCGGCGGGGAAAATGATATCGGCACGATTGGCACCCCGATCCCCGTGGCTGCCTTGATAGATCACAAACGGACCCGCAGCGATATCCACCTCGTCGGCACCTAGATTAAAGATCACCTCGGCGTCTTTCGTCGCAGCCTCCATCCCGCCCTTGGTTACGGCCCCAATATCCATCGCCCCTACACGCGACGCGGCGGTGTGCAGGATCAACAGTTTCGCACCCGTCGCCTCGGCCAATTTTTGCACATGGGCCAAAACCGCCTCGCCGTCGGCCTCATTGATAGCACCTTGACCCAAGATAATCAGCGGCGATTTCGCCTTGGTCTCATCCGACGCGGTTTCACCCGCCAGTTTTTCCAAAGCGGCGCGGTCCGTGCCGATATGGTGATAGGCATAGGTCAAATCCACCGCTTCACCGATCAGCCCAATATTCGCGCCAAGCGTCCACGCCTTGCGGATCCGTGCATTCAACACAGGGGATTCCACACGAGGATTGGTGCCGATCAACAGGATCATCCGCGATGCGTCGATATCTGCAATCGTCGCGGTCCCGACATAAGCACCGCGATTGCCGGCAGGCAGACGTGCGCCGTCAGTGCGACAATCCACCGAACCGCCCTGCCCCTCGATCAGGGTTTTCAGGGAATATGCCGCCTCAACCGAGGCCAAATCGCCAACCAGACCCACAATCTTTTTGCCCTTCATCGCCACGGCTGCAGCCGCGAGCGCCTGAGGCCAAGTCGCGGGGCGCAGTTTGCCCTTTTCGCGGATATACGGGGTGTCCAAACGCTGACGGCGCAGGCCATCCCAAACAAAGCGCGTCTTGTCGGAAATCCATTCCTCATTCACGCCGTCATGGTTGCGCGGCAAAATGCGCATCACTTCGCGCCCCTTGGTGTCAATGCGGATGTTCGACCCCAGCGCGTCCATTACATCGATGGATTCGGTTTTTGACAACTCCCACGGGCGGGCGGTAAAGGCATAGGGTTTGCTGGTCAAGGCACCCACGGGGCACAGATCAATGATATTGCCCTGCAAATTGCTGTCCAAAGTGGCGTTCAGATAGCTGGTGATTTCACTGTCTTCGCCGCGACCCGTTTGGCCCATCTGGGTGATGCCCGCCACCTCGGAGGTGAACCGCACACAGCGCGTGCAGGAAATGCAGCGCGTCATCTTGGTTTCCACCAATGGCCCAAGGTTCAAATCATCCGACGCGCGTTTGGGTTCGCGGTAGCGCGAGAAATCAACCCCAAAGGCCATCGCCTGATCTTGCAAATCGCACTCGCCGCCCTGATCGCAAATCGGGCAATCCAAGGGGTGGTTGATCAGCAGAAATTCCATAACCCCTTCGCGGGCGCGTTTGACCATGGGCGAATTGGTTTTGACAACGGGGGCCTCGCCATTGGGGCCGGGGCGCAGATCCTTGACCTGCATCGCGCAAGATGCCGCAGGCTTGGGCGGGCCACCTTGCACCTCGACCAGACACATACGGCAATTGCCTGCAATCGTCAGACGTTCATGATAACAAAAGCGCGGGATCGCAACGCCTGCCACTTCGGCAGCCTGAATGATCGTCATCGCGCCATCGACTTCGATTTCGATGCCATCAATGCTGATTTTCTTAAGATTCGACATCAGCTTACTCCGCTGCCTTGCGCGCAGGGTTTCGCCCCCTGCCATGGTTCAATTCCGTGCAACAAACGCCCCGTCCCTATCGCGCTTTGCGGGACAAAGCGCAAGGTCTTCCCGTTCAATTGGAATGATAAATAGGGGCGTTTTGGTTTCATTTTGACGACCGCAACAATTCGCCTGCCACAGTGCCTGCAGCGATCTCGGCGCGCCCAACTGCACAATAGGATTCCGCGTCACCCTCTTTGGCGCCCGCCTTGGTCAGATAGTCCAATGCCAGCGCCTTAATACGTGCCTTTTCGGTGGGGCTGTCCAAAAATGCTTTGATCTCGGATTCGGAATTGCCTGCACCCAAAGCATAACTTTGCAAGGATAGCATTTCGCGCAAAACCACAAACATACGCGCCGAAATGCTGGGGCAGGTCGTGCGAATGACATCGCCGACCTGCGCCGCCACCAGCTTTTCGGTAATATGCGCATCTTTTTCCAAGCCCGCACCAAAGGCAGGGCCCGCCGCCAGCAAGAGAACCACGGCACAAGATTTCATCATCAGCTCCTTAGGAAATATCTGCCCTAAGCTTGCCATGAAACCCCGTTGATATGCGATGTCATTGGTTTGCACGACAGCCCCCCGCGAATTCCCATGAACCCGCGCTGAAATGACCAAAAGCTGTCGGATCAAGGCGCCGACCCTGTTTGGCACAAATTGCCTCTGCCACGCGTTTTGCTGTCAGCCCATCAGCAAAGCCATAAGGCGAAACCCGCAAAGGGCCTTGCGGGACGGGTGCGGCCACAGGCACGGAACAGGCGCTGATCAAGATCACCGACATGATCGCGCCCCGTTGCATTATTCCGCCGCCATCGCGCCCATGCGGCCCTTTTTCTTGGCCTTTATGCGGTCTTCGATTTCCTCGCGGAAATGGCGCACAAGGCCCTGAATGGGCCATGCCGCCGCATCGCCTAGGGCGCAAATCGTATGGCCTTCGACCTGTTTGGTGACCGACAACAGCATATCGATTTCCTCAACCTCGGCCTCACCCCGCACCAGTCTGTCCATGACGCGCATCATCCAACCCGTGCCTTCGCGGCAGGGCGTGCATTGGCCGCAGGATTCGTGTTTGTAGAATTTCGACAAACGCCAGATTGCTTTGATCACATCCGTGCTTTGATCCATCACGATCACCGCTGCCGTGCCCAGACCCGATTTCTGCTCACGCAGCCAATCGAAATCCATGATCGCCTCGTCACATTGCGCGGCGTTCAGCATTGGCACGGACGATCCGCCTGGAATCACCGCCTTGATATTTTTCCAACCGCCGCGCACGCCGCCACAGTGCCGGTCTAACAATTCGCGCAAGGGGATCGACATCACCTCTTCGACAACACAAGGATTGTTCACGTGGCCCGAAATGCCAAACAATTTCGTGCCCGCATTGTTCGGGCGGCCAAAGCCTGCAAACCATTCCGGACCACGGCGCAGAATCGTCGGCACAACGGCAATCGATTCGACGTTGTTCACAGTTGTCGGACAACCATACAGGCCCGCCCCCGCAGGAAACGGAGGCTTCATCCGTGGCATGCCCTTTTTACCCTCAAGGCTTTCCAGCAGCGCGGTTTCCTCGCCGCAAATATAGGCCCCCGCGCCGTGATGCAGATAGCAATCGAAATCAAATCCCGACTTGGCCGCGTTTTTACCCAGCAGCCCCGCATCATAGCATTCATCAATCGCGGCCTGCAGCGCCTCACGCTCGCGGATATATTCGCCGCGAATATAGATGTAACAGGCATTGGCGTTCATCGCGAAACTGGCGATCAGCGCACCTTCGATCAAGGTATGGGGATCATGGCGCATGATCTCGCGGTCTTTGCAGGTGCCAGGTTCCGACTCGTCGGCGTTGATGACCAAATAGGACGGGCGTCCGTCAGACTGTTTGGGCATGAACGACCATTTCATCCCTGTGGGAAACCCTGCCCCACCGCGCCCACGCAGACCCGACGCCTTCATTTGATCAATCAGCTTATCCCGACCGCGCGCAATGATCTCGGCCGTGCCATCCCAATGGCCGCGCGCCTTGGCCCCTGCAAGGCTGCGGTCATGCATGCCGTAAAGATTGGTAAAGATGCGGTCTTGATCTTGAAGCATGATGCTATCCTATGCGCGGCGGCCTTGCCGCCAGATTTGAAACGTAGTGACAAGGGCCCAGATGAACCCTGCCAGCGCTGCCAGATCGATCAGCAGCGCGTATTTTGGCGGCCAGTCATATTGTGCGCCGATGAGTTGCAGAAAAATCCACAGACACATCGTGCCCGCAATGACCAAAGCGGCGCGCTTTGCCTGTTGGGCGCGCTTTTGATCGTCCGACCGCGTCAATGATGGTCCCCAGAATGGTCCACATGATCGCCGTCGGTCAGCTCAACCCCGCCCTTGCCCAGCAACACGCCAAAGACGCCAAAGGCCACCACGCCCAGAACCACCACCGCAGGCAGGCTTGCACCTATGACGGCGGTCAGGCCCGCCGCAATCGCGCCCGCGATCAGGGCTATTGCCCAGCCAGAGGCCAAAAGCGGTTCAGTTGGGGCGTGGTGATCCATGGTTTACCTCAGTAGTTGTTGGTTTTGGCGCGCTCAAGGAATGCAGCGACGCCCTCGGACAGGATCAGTTTTGCTTGTGCCTGCCATTTGTCGCGGACAATGCGGCCACGGAAAGTTTTCATTTGGCTGTCCACCCACGCGATTTCCGCATCCGTCCAATTGGCGATTTGGTCAAAGTGGTAAAATCCCAAGGAGTTCACCAGTTTTTCCAGCGCGGGCCCGACACCTTCGATGATTTTCAAATCATCCGCCTTGCCGCCCCGTGGCGCGGTCAAAGTTGCGGGGGCGGTCCCCACGGAACCAGACGCTGGCGCATCGTCCTTCGCACCAGCCTTGGCAGCAGGCGCGGCCTTGGCGGCAGGTGCAGCCTTGGCGGCCGGTGCAGCCTTGGCGGCGGGTGCGGCCTTGGCGGCGGGTGCGGCCTTGGCGGCGGGTGCAGCCTTGGCGGCGGGTGCGGCCGTGGCGGCGGGTGCGGCCGTGGCGGCGGGTGCGGCCGTGGCGGCGGGTGCGGCCGT
>JBBATJ010000006.1:194044-256166 GCA_040398785.1 Cypionkella sp.
GGCGGCCATCACTGGCGCGACGGGGCCGGTGCCGTTCATCTTAGTTGGGGTTAACGCTGCCGCTGTGAGGCTGGGCACCGCAGAATGGCTCATAAAGAAATGGGGCAAAAGCGCCCATAAAACGATGAACACCAGCACCCCAAAAATCACGGCAGCCAACAAGTGAATATGAAACACGGCCAATAGGGCAAAAGTCAAAACGCCACCAATCGCGGCAAAAATCAAACGGTTTGTCGGGCTTAAATTGCTCATTCCAGTTACTCCTATGCTTGGCCTTTGGCCAATGTTTCACATTCCCTTAACCCGCTTTTGCGGTGTTTTTGCCCAGCCATGGGGTCGTTAATGGCACTTCGGCGCCATCAATCCGTTTGACTGTATCGCCCAGATCAACCGCTGCCTGCACGCTGGCATTATGGGGTTTGCGCCCCACCTCATGCGCGGTCAAGCTTGTCAGACCGCTGGCGGGTTCCGCTGCATAGCGGCCATTTTGTGGACCTGGCACAGGCACCTGTCCCGCGCTAAAGCGTGCAATCAGATCGCGCAGTTTATCCGCCGTCAAATCCTCATAGTAATCCTTGCCGATTTGCGCCATCGGCGCGTTGGCGCAGGCACCCAGACATTCCACCTCTTCCCACGAAAAATTGCCATCGGATGACAGGGCATGGGGGGCGGCGTTGATCAATTCCTTGCAAACCGCCACCAATTCCTCGGCCCCGCAGATCATGCAAGATGTCGTGCCGCAAATCTGAATATGGGCAATCTTTCCAACGGGTTGCAATTGGAACATAAAGTAAAATGTCGCCACTTCCAAAGCGCGAATATAGGCCATGCCCAACATAGTGGCGACAAGTTCAATCGCAGGACGGCTTAGCCAACCCTCTTGCTCCTGCGCGCGCCACAGCAGCGGAATAATCGCAGAGGCCTGACGCCCCGCAGGATATTTGGAAATCTGCCCTTCGGCCCATGCCAGATTGGCAGGGGTAAAGGCAAAACTGGCAGGCTGGTCTTTGTGAAGGCGGCGTAGCATCAGCGGTCAACCTCTCCGAACACGATATCCATCGTGCCGATAATTGCGGAAACATCGGCCAGTTGATGGCCCTTACAGATACAATCCATCGCCTGCAAATGCAGGAACCCCGGCGCGCGGATTTTGGCGCGGTAGGGTTTGTTCGACCCATCCGACACCAGATAGACACCAAACTCGCCCTTGGGCGCCTCGACGCTGGCATAAACTTCGCCCGCGGGAACGTGGAAGCCTTCGGTATACAGTTTGAAATGATGGATCAGCGCCTCCATCGAGGTTTTCATATCGCGGCGCGAGGGGGGGGTGACTTTGCCGCGTGCCAGAACATCGCCCGGCTCTGCGCGCAGTTTCGAAATCGCTTGGCGGATGATGTGGATCGACTGGGTCATTTCCTCCATCCGGCACAAATAGCGGTCATAGCAATCGCCATTTTTGCCGATGGGCACCTGAAAATCAAACTCATCATAGCATTCATAGGGCTGCGAACGGCGCAAATCCCACGCCATGCCCGACCCGCGCACCATCACGCCTGAAAAGCCGTAAGCCAGAATATCCGCCTCAGTCACAACGCCAATATCGACATTGCGCTGTTTGAAAATGCGGTTTTCGGTCAGCAATGTGTGCAGATCGTCCAAAACCTTGGGAAAGGACCAAGACCACGACTCGATATCATCCAGCAAATCTGGGGTCAGATCCTGATGCACGCCGCCGGGCCGAAAATAGGCCGCGTGCAGACGCGCGCCCGACGCACGTTCATAGAACACCATCAGCTTTTCGCGCTCCTCAAACCCCCAAAGCGGCGGGGTCAGTGCGCCCACATCCATCGCCTGCGTGGTGCAGTTCAAAAGATGGTTCAAAATGCGGCCAATTTCGCAAAACAACACGCGGATCAACGACGCGCGGCGCGGAACATCCGTGCCTGTCAGCCGTTCAATCGCCAAACACCAAGCGTGTTCTTGGTTCATCGGTGCCACATAATCCAGACGATCGAAATAGGGCAGGTTTTGCAGATAGGTGCGGCTTTCCATCAGCTTTTCGGTGCCACGATGCAAAAGGCCAATATGGGGATCGCAACGTTCCACAATCTCGCCGTCCAATTCCAGAACCAGCCGCAACACGCCATGCGCCGCAGGATGCTGCGGGCCAAAGTTCAGGTTGAAATTTCGGATGCGCTGTTCGCCCGTCAGCGTGTCGTCAAATTTGCCATCCATCATCTCAAAGCCTCATTCATGTTAAGTCGCCATGCCGTTGGCAAAGCGGAAAATTCGGACGCGATATAGTCGTATTGCGGACGCAAAACCCGCAAAGCGGCGGCGCGCAGGCCAGATGGAAAGGCCAAATCGCGCCCTTCGTGAACCTTTTTGGTCAGATCAGCGTCCTTTGGGCCCAGTCCCAAAAACGTCAAAAGCTGGTCAAACCCAATTTTTGTCATCAATTCTTCGGTGAACATCACCAAAAGATCAGCGCCGAAAATCCGCCGCAGTTTTGGCAAGTTGGCACGATAATCCCCCCGCCGCGTTAGGCCTTGAAGGCCGCCATTCTGTTCCCCTGCCAAGACGCGGCGCAGCATTGTCTCGCACGCTTGGGCAAAGTTTTCGGGTGTATCCCGATCGCAATTCATGCGAATATGGCTCCACAGGCGCGCCAAAGGGTCACGGATCAGATACACGATGCGCAAAGGCTGCAGGGCGCGCAAGGCCCCAAGCGCTTGGGCGCTCATCACTGAATAGGCGGGGGTGAAATCGCCCACCAAACGCCGCCCCGCCAGACCATCCAAAACAAAGCTGCGGAACCGATCTATGTCAATTTGGCCAGACTGGATGACATAAGACCAGTCCCGCAAATCTGACAATCGCTCTGCCGAATAGGCAGACGTTGGAACATTGTCCGTCTGGCTCAGATCAGCAATCTCTTGGGCAAGGGCTATTTGGCGATTGGACCATTGGGCCGCGTTTTTGGTTGAAAAATAATGATATTCCTTGATCGTGCGCAAGGCGCAATCCGGATGGGCCCGCAATTGGTCATACAGCCACGACGTTCCCGCCTTGGTCGCACCGACACAAAATAAGAACACGGGCGCCACGCGTTTATCCCTTTTTCTCATCGCCAGGCAGGACATATTGCGCGGATTCCCAAGGACTTAGGAAATCAAACTGGCGATATTCTTGCACCAAACTGACGGGCTCATAGACCACGCGCTTTTGCGCCTCATCATAGCGGACTTCGGTGTAACCTGTGGTGGGAAAATCCTTGCGCAGGGGATGACCGCGAAAGCCGTAATCTGTCAAAAGGCGGCGCAGATCGGGATGGCCCGTGAACAACAGACCAAACATATCAAACACTTCGCGTTCAAACCAATTGGCCGAAGGGTGGATTTCGTGGATCGATGGCATCAAATCCAGCGCACCCATTTTCACCCGAATCCGTTGGTTAGTATACATTGAAAGAAAATGATAGACCAAAGTGAAGCGCGGCGCACGATCAGGGTAATCCACGGCGGTGATGTCAACCAAGCTGTTGAATTTGCAGGCAGGATCGTCTTTCAGGAAATAAATGAACCCGTGCAGATCGTTGGGATCAATCGTCACAGTCAATTCGCCAAAGGCAATATCTGTCGCCAAGACAGCAGCGCCCTGCTTTTCAACGATATGTGCGCCCAATTGGGTCAATGCGTCAGACATCTTTTTTCCTAACTTAATCAGCGAACCAACGTTCCCGTGCGGCGAATTTTGCGTTGCAATTGCAAAATGCCATACAGCAACGCTTCGGCCGTGGGGGGGCAGCCTGGAACATATATATCGACCGGCACAATGCGATCACAGCCGCGCACCACCGAATATGAATAGTGGTAATAACCGCCGCCATTCGCACAAGACCCCATAGAGATCACATAGCGCGGTTCTGGCATCTGATCGTAAACTTTGCGTAACGCAGGCGCCATTTTGTTGGTCAAAGTGCCTGCGACGATCATCAAATCGGATTGGCGTGGCGACGCGCGGGGGGCCGTGCCGAACCGCTCCAAATCATAGCGCGGCATAGACGTGTGCATCATCTCAACCGCGCAGCAGGCCAGACCAAACGTCATCCAATGCAAAGACCCATTACGCGCCCAGTTGATGATATCCTCGGTCGAGGTCAGCAAGAACCCCTTGTCTTGCAATTCGGCGTTCAAGGCGCGAGTTGCGACCTCACGGTCAGGACCGGCCCCAGTTGCTGCGATCACGCCCATTCCAAGGCTCCCTTTTTCCATTCATAGGCAAAGCCGACAGTTAGCACACCCAAAAACACCATCATCGACCAAAACCCAGCCATGCTGATCTGCCCAAAGGCGACCGCCCAAGGGAAGAGGAAAGCCACTTCTAGATCGAAGATAATAAACAGGATCGACACCAGATAAAACCGCACGTCAAACTTCATCCGCGCATCGTCAAAGGCGTTAAAGCCGCATTCATAAGCGGATACTTTTTCAGGATCAGGATTGCGCACGGCGATCAAGGCGGCTGCCAAGATCAACACCAACCCCAGACCCAAGGCCACGGCCAACAACACCAAAATCGGCAAATACTCACGAAGCAGATGATCCAAGCGGGGCCCCCTATGGCTGCACTCTGGGGCGCGCGCAATATCGCGCCCTTTGCGCTTTCATCTACCCTTTGCGCGGCGCGGGGTCAACCAAGGGCACGGGGCAAATATGCGTCAAATCCGCCGCTTGCACGGCGGTGTTGAAAATATGTGCAGTCTTTGCCCTTGCAATCAATGCGGGCCGCGCCAAAATGCAGAGTTTGGGTCGGGGGATCATCATGCGGCAGTTCATTTTGGCGGCGGGTTTCGGGGCGGCATTGGCAGGGACGGCTATGGCCGAAGAGGTGGGCCGTGTCGGCGTCGATTGGGTCGGTAACGACATCGTGATTGAGGCGATTGCCGATCCCAAGGTGGCGGGCGTGACCTGTCACATCAGCTATTTTGATCGATCCTTGTGGGACCGCCTGAGCAAAGGCAATATCTTTGAAGACCCCAGCAATTCGTCGATTGCCTGTCGTCAAACGGGGCCGATAACGGTGGGCGATATCGACAAAGGCCCATCGGGCGAGGTGGTGTTTTCCGAAGGGCGGTCGTTGATTTTCAAATCCCTAAAGGTGACGCGCATTTTCGATCAGAAAAACCAAGTGCTGGTCTATTTGACCCATGCGACGGAACTGACGGATGGGTCGGCGAAAATGTCGATTTCAACTGTGCCGCTGTGGCAGAAATAGAGGGATGGTGCGTGGAAACCACGCACCCTACTTATACCCAGCGTCGGGATTGCGTTGGCTTGGCGAGGAAAGACCATTATTGGGGCGAGACGTTGGGTGCGTGGTTTCCACGCACCTTCCTTACTGAATAACGGGCCTTACTGAATAACGGGCCTTACTGAATAACGGGCATCTCCGCCGCCTCTGGTTCTGGTCCCTGCCCCACTGCCAGCGCCTCCGTGCGGATGATCCTTGCGATTTGGGCGGCGTCATCGGTGCTAAAGGTCAGGGGCAGGCGCATATCGATCAGGCCTGCCAGAATTGCATCGGTTTGGGGCAGGCTTTGCGCCTCGGTATAGGCCCAATGTTGATATCTGGACGTAAAGGCCACGGGGTCTGCAGCGCCGAACCATTTCAGCTCCACCCCCCGATCCAAACACCGCGTCAAAAACGCGCCGATCCGTGCGGGGGACCAATCGGGCAGCAAGAACTGAAAGCTGGAGGCGGCGTAATGTTCCGACGTGGGCCGCGTCACAAGGCGCAGGCCAGGTGTCGCGGCAAGTCCCGCCTCGAGTGTCTGATATAATGCCGCCCAGCGCGCCACGCGGTCGGGCAGCAGCGCCAGTTGTGGGCGCAAAATAGCCGCCCGCAGATTGTCCATCCGCCCCGACACATTGGGCGTTTGCAGTTTGATCCCCTCAAACACCGACGCATCTGGGGCGGCGCGGTGGCGGCCATACAGCATATAACTGCCCGACAGCAAAATCGCCCGTGCCATCACCTGCGGATCATCGGAAATCAAAAATCCACCCTCGCCCGCATTTATATGCTTATAGGTCTGCATCGAATAACAGCCGATTAACCCATGCCGCCCCGACGCCACACCATTCCAAGCAGCCCCCATCGTATGGGCGCAATCCTCGATGATCAGCACGCCCAGATCACAGCAAAGGGCAACCAAAGACTCCATATCGCAGATATGGCCGCGCATATGCGACAGCATCAAAATCCGTGCGCCTGACGATTTGGCCTTGGCGGCCAGATCGTGGAAATCCAGCGTCAAATCCGCCGTCACCTCAACAAATATCGGCCGCCCACCCGCGGCGGCAATGGCCCCTGGCACGGGGGCAAGGGTAAAGGCATTGGTCAAAACCGCCTCACCCTGCGCCATCCCAACGGAGCGCAAGGCGCAGCCCAAGGCATACCCCCCCGAGGCCACGGCAAGGCAATATTTCGCCCCCATCAAATCGGCAAATTCCTGTTCCAGCAGGGCGGTTTCGGCAATTTCATTCGGCGCGGTGTTATAACGGTGCAAACGCCCATGGCGCAGCACGGCAATCGCGGCCTCGATCCCTGCTTCGGGAATGGGTTCTTGCTGGGTGAAACTGCCTGTGAAGCGCTCGGTCATACGGACCCCTTTGAGAGTGCCTTGCCGCGCAATGCATCGGGGACAAAGCGGATAAAAAGAACCAGCGCCAGCGCCATCAGCCCCGCCTCGCAATAATAGCTGATGCTGGGGGATTGAAAGGCGCGTCCCTCGGCCATGAAAAAACCGAACACTTGGGTAAAGAACACTGTGCCCCCCAAGGTCGCAATTGCCGCCATACCGGCAAGACCACCTTGCAATTCGCCTTGGGCATTATCGGGCACTTTTTTCGATAAAATCGCCGTCAGCATGGGATTGACCAACCCTTCGGGCGCGTGAAGAAACACCAACACGAACACGGCCCATGTGCTGGAAACAAGACCATAGCCCATAGCCGCCACAATGCCCACGATCAACCCAATCAACGCCACGCGCGTTGGGCCAAATTGCCGCTCTAATGGGCCGGCAAGCCCGCCTTGAACCACGGCCACCGACAGGCCAAACACCGCCAACGAAAGGCCCACCATGGCAGGCGACCAGCCAAATTTCGCAATGCCCCAATAGGGCCAAATCGCGGGATAGACCGAGGTCGCAAAGAACAAAATGAACAAAATACCACAAAGGGGCAAAACCCCCTTATAGGTGGCAAAAACCCGAAACACGCCAAAAGGATTGGCGCGGCGCAACGCAAAGGGACGACGATTTTCAGGTGCAAGGGATTCGGGCAATACGAAATAGCCGTAAACCAGGTTCAAGCCCGATATGCCTGCCGCAACATAAAATGGCACGCGCGGGCCGTATTCGCCCAAGATGCCGCCAATCGCTGGCCCCAAGATGAAGCCCAAACCAAAGGCTGCGCCAATCATGCCGAAATATTTGCCCCGCTCTTCGACGGGGGCGACATCGGTCACATAGGCGCTTGCGATTGTCCAACTGGCCCCGCAAACGCCTGCCAAAATCCGCCCGACGAAAATCCAAAACAGCGTGGGGGCCATGGCATTCAGCAAATAGTCCGCCCCAAGACCCGCAATCGCCAGCAACAATAAGGGCCTGCGCCCATAGCGATCCGACAGACTGCCCATCAACGGCCCACAGCCAAATTGCGCCACGGCATAGGCAAAGGCCATCCACCCCGCCATAACCGCCGCCTCGGCCAAGCTGATATGCCCGATCGACTCGATCAGTTGCGGCAAAACGGGGATGATGATGCCAAAACCGATGATGTCCAAGATCACTGTGATCAGAACAAAGGTGATCGCATTTTTCGAGATTGGTGCGGTGGATTGGGTCATAGGCTTAATCTAGGGCGGTTTGGCGGCGAGGTCCAGCGGGGGCTTTGCGCCCCCAAGCCGCATTTGCCGGCAAATGCAGCCTCCCCCGCAGGATATTTGTAAAAAGAAGAAACCGGCGGGGTTAGTCGGGCAGGAATTGCGCCGCAAGCTGGGGCAGATCGTCATAGTGGTCAAGCAGGGCCTCGGGCGAAAGACGCGCGATATCCTCGCCTTCGGGGCCAAAGGTGACCAGGATGCAGGGTACATTTGCGGCGCGGGCGGTCAGGCGATCCGTTTCCGTATCGCCGATCATGATCGAGCGCGTGCCGCCTGCGCGGGCAACGGCGGCATGATAGGGCGCGGGGTCAGGTTTGCGGGTGGGCAAGGTATCTGCCCCGATCAGCGCGTCGAAAAAATCAGTGATGCCAAGGCGGGCGATCAATTTAACGGCCAGATATTCGGGCTTATTGGTGCAAATCGCGGTGGCAAATCCGCGGGCGCGCAATTGGGCAACGGCACTGACCGCACCTTGATATAGGCGGGTATGGGTGTCGATCGCCTGCTCATAATATTCCAGCAGTTTCGGGTAATACTGGGTGATCACTGCCTCATCCACAGGCATTTGCATCCTTGAGAACCCAAGACGCAACATAGCGCGGCCCCCGTGAAAGGCTGTCAGTTGATCACGCATATCCAGCAGATCCGAATGACCCATATCGGCAAAACAGGCATTCGCCGCCGCCAGCAAATCGCCCGACGTATCGGCCAGCGTTCCATCCAGATCAAACACCACAGTTTTCATCTTTGAAACCTAACGTGAAGCATCGCCCCTTGCGATTGCACCATTCCCGCGTAAAACGAGAGCGAGCAAAAAGAAAGAGGCGGCATGACGGTTTCCCTGATTATTCTGGCGGCGGGCATGGGATCACGGATGAATTCCGATCTGCCCAAGGTGCTGCACAATGTGGGGGCCGCACCCCTTTTGCATCATGCGCTGACGGCGGGAATGTCGCTGGACCCTGCGCGCGTGGTTGTGGTGACGGGGCATGAGGCGGACATGGTTGCGGCGTCAGCCCGCGATTTTCATGAGGCGGCAGAAACTGTGCTGCAAGAACCGCAACTGGGCACGGCGCACGCGGTGGCGCAGGCCGCCCCGCTGATCGTCGATGGGGATGCGATGGTGCTTTATGGCGATACGCCCTTTGTGACGCCAGAAACCCTGGCGGCGATGCAAGAGGCGCGGGGCAAATGGGATATTGTGATCCTTGGCTTTCATGCGGCGGACCCAAGACGCTATGGGCGTCTGATCACCGACGGCGCGGATCTGCTGCGGATCGTGGAATACAAAGACGCCTCGGAGGCGGAGCGCGCGATTGATCTGTGCAATTCAGGGGTGGTTTGTGCCAAGGCGTCTGTGTTGTTCGATCTTGTGTCGCGCGTGGGCAATGACAATGCGGCGGGGGAATATTATCTGACCGATATCATTGCGCTGGCGCGTCAGGCAGGTCTGACGGCGGGGGTGGTGCTGTGTGATGAGACGGAAACGATGGGCATCAACACCCGCGCCGAACTGGCCCGCGCCGAAGCCGCGTTTCAGGCGGGAAAACGCGCCGAGATGTTGGAAAACGGCGTCACCTTGACCGCACCTGAAACTGTGTTTTTCGCGCTGGACACCTATATAGGGCGTGATGCGATGATCGGCCCGAATGTGGTCTTTGGTCCGCGTGTGACCATTGAATCAGGGGCCGAAGTGCGCGCCTTTTGCCATCTTGAAGGCTGTCATATCTCGCGCGGGGCCACAGTCGGCCCCTTTGCCCGTCTGCGCGCGGGCACGGAATTGGCCGAGGATGTGCATATCGGCAATTTTGTTGAAATCAAGAATGCGATCCTAGATGAGGGCGTCAAAGTTGGACATCTGACCTATTTGGGCGATGCCGATGTGGGCGAGTTTACCAACATCGGCGCAGGCACGGTGACCTGCAATTATGATGGCGTCATGAAACATCGCACGGTGATTGGCAAACGCGCCTTTATCGGGTCCGATACGATGCTCGTGGCCCCTGTGCGCGTGGGCCATGATGCAATGACGGGGTCGGGATCGGTGATCACCGAAGACGTGCCTGATCAGGCGATTGCCGTCGGGCGAGCACGGCAGGTGAATAAACTGGGCCTTGCGCCGAAATTATTTGAAAAACTAAAACAAATCAAAGCCAACCTGAAAAAGGGGCAGTAAATGTGCGGAATTATTGGGGTTTTGGGCAATCATGAATCGGCGCCCTTATTGGTGGAATCGCTAAAGCGACTGGAATATCGCGGCTACGATTCCGCGGGCATTGCCACGGTGCAAAACGGTCGGCTGGACCGCCGCCGTGCGGTGGGCAAGCTGGTCAATCTGTCGGATTTGCTGGTGCATCAACCGCTTGCGGGTAAGGCGGGGATTGGCCATACCCGTTGGGCCACGCATGGTGCTGCGACCACGGGCAACGCGCATCCTCATGCCTGCGGGCCTGTCACGGTGGTGCATAACGGGATTATCGAAAACTTTCGCTCGCTTCGTGAAAAACTTGCGCCATTTGGTCTGACCCCCAATACCGATACCGATACGGAAACCGTGGCGATGCTCTGTGCGCATCACATGGCGGCAGGTTTGCCCCCGCGTGACGCAGTGCGCGCGACAGTGGCCGAATTGGATGGGGCCTTTGCGCTGTTGTTTTTGTTTAAGGGCGAAGATGATCTGATGATCGCCGCGCGCAAGGGCAGTCCTTTGGCGATTGGGCATGGGGTGGGCGAAATGTTTGTGGGATCGGACGCGATTGCGCTTGCACCTATGACCGATCAAATCACCTATCTAGAAGAGGGCGATATCGCCTTTGTCACCCGTGCGGGGGCGGAAATTTATGACTTTGCAGGGCATTTGGTTCATCGCAAGCAAAGCCGCATTGAGACCCAAGCCACCGTGATCGACAAGGCAGGTCACAAGCATTTCATGACCAAAGAAATCCATGAACAACCCGTGGTAATGGCCGAGGCCTTGGCGCGTTATGCCCCCAATGGCACCCCGATTTTCCCCGAGGCCTTGGATTTTTCCCGCTTTGACCGCGTGGTGATGGTGGCCTGCGGGACGGGGTTTTATTCGTGCCTGACCGCGAAATATTGGTTTGAACAGATCGCGGGCATTCCCTGCGAGGTGGATGTGGCGTCTGAGTTTCGCTACCGCGCCCCCCCCGTATCGCCCCGCACTTTGGCGCTGTTTGTCAGCCAGTCGGGCGAGACCGCCGACACGCTGGCGGCGCTGCGTTACATGACAGGTAAGGCGGAATTGGTCGCCAGTTTGGTCAATGTGGGAACGTCGACCATTGCGCGGGAATCCGATCTGGCGCTGGCGATTTTGGCAGGGATCGAGGTGTCTGTTGCCTCAACCAAGGCCTATACCAACCAATTGACGGTGCTGGCGCTGATGGCGCTGTCCGCGGCGCGCCAAAGGGGGCGGCTGGATGACGCGGCCCTACGTGCCCATATGGCAGAAATGGCGGGCGTGCCCGATCTGATGCGGCAGGTTCTGGCGCTGGATGGGCAGATCGCGAAAATGGCGGGGGCGCTGGCCCATGCAACATCCGTTTTGTTTTTGGGGCGCGGCGTGATGTATGCGACCGCGCTGGAGGCCGCGCTAAAGATGAAGGAGTTGTCTTATATCCATGCCGAGGCCTATGCCTCGGGCGAATTGAAACATGGGCCGATTGCGCTGATTGATCCAAACCTGCCCGTTGTTGTATTCGCACCCCAAGACCGATTGTTTGAAAAGACGGTATCGAATATGCAAGAGGTTCTGGCGCGGCACGGCCAAGTGCATCTGATATCGGACGCTTTGGGTGATCAAGGGGCGGCAAGCACCCTGATCCTGCCCCGCGCAGGCGATCTGGCCGCCCCCATCGTCTATGCCCTGCCTGCGCAACTGCTGGCCTATCATACGGCGATGGCCAAGGGCACGGATATCGACCAGCCGCGCAATCTGGCGAAATCGGTGACGGTAGAGTGATCCAATCGCGCCCCCCTGCGTAACTGTAAAAAAGGGGTGCATCATGGATCGACGTTTGTTTTTGCTGTCTGGACTGGCCTTGGCGGGATGTGCGACTGTGCCGTCTGCGCCGACGGGGGTCAAACCCCTGACGCTGGTGGATGCCTTTGCGGGGAGATCCACGGGTAAGGGCGATTTCAAAGTCTGGCTGACCGGGGATGAGCGGCGCTTTACCGCGCATTTGAATGGCCATGTGACGGGAAAAATTGGCGCGCGGCGTCTGACTGTGGTGGAAGATTTCCTGTATGAGGACGGCGATAAAAACCGCCTGACATGGGTATTTGACGAGACAGGCGCGGGGCGTTGGTCGGGCAAGCGTGAAGATACCGTGGGCTTGGCCAAAGTGATTGAGGCGGATGGCGTAATCCGACTGACCTACACGGCCGATTTTGCCTCACCTTCAGGGGTCAATAGGTTGGGATTTTCCGATGTGATCTATGACGCGGGGGATCGTTTGATCAATGATGCCATCGTCACCAAATCGGGGGTTCCTGTGGCGGGCGTGCAATTTGTTATCACACGTTAGTTTGCGGCATTCAGGTGCCCCTGGCGGAGGTCTTTTTGTCACTCTGAAAGCAAGGGGTCGGGCGCAAGGTCTTGCAGCGCGGTGCATTTGCCCTTAGGTCACGCAAAAGGGGCCGAATATGCAACCATTGGATCAACTGCTTGCGTTGGAAAATGCTGATGCTGCGGCGCAGATGCAGGCCTATCACAAGGTGGACCGCCGCTATCTGGGTCTAAAAGTGCCGCAGATCGAGGCATTGACAGATGCCTGGCGGGCGGAATTGTCCTTTGGCGACCGCGTTGGGCTGGCCAGCGATCTTTGGGATACAAATATCCACGAGGCCCGTGTGGCGGCGGCCAAACTGTTGACCCAAGCACGGATGAAAGAAGGCGATGAGCCCGCATGGGATTTGATCTGCACTTGGGTGCCGCAGTTTGACGCCTGGGCGCTGGCGGATCATGTGTGTAGTGCCGCGCAAAAACGAATCGTTGCCGACCCTGCGCGGATTGAGACAGTGGAAACTTGGACCACCGCGCCCAATATGTGGACCCGCCGCGCCGCGCTGGTCGCCACCCTGCCCTTTTGCAAACAAAACCACCCCAAGGATTTTGAACGCGATATCCGCGAGCGTGTCCTGGGCTGGGCCGCCGCCTATTGCGACGATAAGGATTGGTTCATCCAAAAGGCCGTCGCATGGTGGCTGCGCGATTTATCCAAACACGACCCTGCCCGCGTGCAGGCATTTTTGGACGAACACGGGGCAAGGATGAAAACATTTGCCCGCAAAGAGGCGGGTCAATATTTAGGTTAATTGGCCTTTGGCGCGTCTTGATAAACCTGAACTTCGGGCAGATCGGTTAGGGTTAGGCCCAAAACACGGTAAGCCGAGAAGGACAACAGCGCCCCGCCGGTGCTGGGGCGCAATTCAACATTCACGCTTTGCCCTGCCGCAGTCACAACGCGCCCCGTGCCAGGCAAGATCACCAGATTTGACGACAGCCAAAACCCAGGATCGGTTGGGCTGCCCAGACCTACTGTCACCATGCCCAGCAATTGCCCGCCCGTCGTCGGCAGGACGGCTGCCGTTTTTTGATCGACTGTGGCCTGATCCAGCACTGTGACACTGATCGCATCTTGACCAAAGGCCTGAGGTGCAGCGATGACAAATTTCGGCCCACTGTCAGGAACACGCGCCTTAATCAGACCGCATCCCGTCAGGGCAAAGACAGCAAAAAGAGTGGCAATATGTTTCATAATTCAAAGTCTAATCGCAGACGCATCCGCCCGCAACGATTATTGCAACTGGTGGTCGCGCGGACTAGGGTATCGATATGAACCTGATTGATCCCTTTGCCCGCGCCATCAGCTATTTGCGTGTTTCGGTCACCGACCGCTGCGATTTTCGCTGTGTCTATTGTATGTCCGAAGCGATGACATTTCTGCCCAAGGCGGATCTTTTGACCCTAGAGGAATTGGATCGTCTGTGCAGCGCCTTTATCGGCCTTGGCGTCGATAAGCTGCGCATTACGGGGGGCGAACCCCTTGTGCGCAAAGGGATTATGACGTTTTTTGATTCCATGTCGCGGCATTTGAAAACGGGGGCGCTGCGGGAACTGACGCTGACCACGAATGGGTCGCAACTTGCGAAATATGCAGAAGATTTGGCCCGCGCGGGGGTGCGGCGGATCAATGTGTCCCTGGACACTTTGGACACAGATAAATTTACGCAGATCACCCGCTGGGGGCGGCTGACCCAAGTGTTGGATGGCATTTTGGCCGCCAAGGCCGCTGGATTGGCCGTGAAAATCAACGCGGTGGCGCTAAAGGGGTTTAATGAGAATGAGTTGTTCACCCTAACGGATTGGTGCGCGGCGCAAAGCCATGATCTGACCTTTATCGAAGTGATGCCCATGGGCGAGGATATCGAACGCCTTGGGCAATATTGGGCGCTGTCGGATCTGCGCGCGAGGCTGGCAGAGCGGTTCACCCTGACCGATCTGGCGATGAAAACCGGCGGGCCTGCGCGCTATGTCCGCGTTGAGGAAACGGGACAAAATATCGGCTTTATCACGCCCTTGACGCATAATTTCTGCGAAAGCTGTAACCGCGTGCGGCTGACCTGTTTGGGCGAATTGTTCATGTGTTTGGGGCAAGAGGATCAGGCGGATTTGCGCGGTGTGCTGCGTGGATCAGACGATCCTGCGGTGCTGGAGGCCGCGATTCGCGCCGCCATCGCCCGCAAACCCAAGGGTCATGATTTTGATTACACCCGCCAAAGCGGCCAGATGCCCCGCCATATGAGCCATACGGGTGGTTGATGGAGGTTAAACCAAGGCCTGCGCGGCCAAACCCAAAACCGCAGGCAAGGCTTGGATCAGCAAAATCCGCCGACTGGCTGTCAGCCCGCCATAAATCCCTGCCACCAAAACGCAGCTGAGGAAAAATACCGCAACCTGCGGCCCCCCAAACAGCGCCCAGATCAGGCCCGCCGCCAAAAACCCATTATAAAGCCCCTGATTGCCCGCCAAAACCCGCGTGGCCCGTGCAAACTCTGCGCTGGTGCCAAAGGCGGCACGGGCGCGGGGGGATTCCCACAAAAACATCTCTAAGATCATGATATAAATATGCAAAATCGCAATCAATGCGATCAGGATTTGGGCAATCATCAGGGCATTCTTTCCTCAATCATCTGCACGAACCACGAACAGCCCGCAGGAATAACAGAATCGTCAAAATCATAGGCGGGATGGTGCAAACCCGCACTGTCGCCATTGCCGATAAACATATAGGCTCCTGGGCGGGTGTTGAGCATATAGCTGAAATCCTCGGCCCCCATCATCGGATCAACTGTCAAATCCACCTGCCCCGCAACGGTGATGGCGGCCGCTGCTGCATATTCGGTCTGGTCTGGTGCGTTGATGGTTACGGGATAGCCGCGATGGTAATCGACAACCGCCGTTGCGCCAAAGGTCGCGGCGATGCCTGCGGAAATGTCATGCACGCGGGCCTCGGCAAAATCACGGACAGAATCGTCCAAGGTCCGCACTGTGCCGCCTAATGTCACAGTCTGCGGGATGACATTATCGGCGCGGCTGTCGGTGTTTATGGTGCAGATCGAGACAACACAAGCCGCCAAAGGATCGACGTTGCGGCTGACGATGGATTGCAGCGCCACGATCAGATGCGCGCTGACAAGGGCGGTATCAATCAAACCTTGGGGTTTGGCCGCGTGCCCACCCCGCCCTGTCAGCGTGATCGTGAAAAAATCCGCCGCCGCCATCATCGGCCCTGGACGAATGGCAAATTGGCCTGCGGGAATGCCGGGCATATTGTGCATCCCGTAAACCTCGGTGATGCCAAAGCGGTCCATCATGCCATCCTTGACCATAGCAAGACCGCCCGCGCCGCCTTCTTCGGCGGGTTGAAAGATCATAACCGCGCGGCCCGAAAAATTGCGCGTCTCGCACAGATATTTTGCCGCGCCCAGCAACATGGCGGTGTGGCCATCATGGCCGCAAGCGTGCATTTTGCCGGGGATTTTGGAGGCGTATTCCGCCCCCGTGATTTCATCAATCGGCAAAGCGTCCATATCGGCGCGCAGACCAATGGCGTGATCGGAGGTGCCGCGCCCATAGATCACCGCCACAACCCCCGTTTGACCCACCCCTGTGACCACCTGATCGCATCCAAAACTGCGGCACAAATCGGCCACTGTCGCGGCGGTTTGATGGACATCATAGCCAAGCTCGGGGTTTTGATGGATCGCGCGCCGCCAAGCGGTGATTTCAGGCAGCATTTCGGCAAAGCGGTTTTTGATGGGCATGATATTCTCCTATGTGCAGCATCTTGTATTGGGCACTTAGGTGCAAGGGGCTTTGCCCCTTGCGCTCTCTAGGATATTTGGACAACGAGGAAGGTGTCAGGCGAACAGGCGGCGCGCCTGAAGCGCAAGGCCCGTGCCGACCGATCCCAGCATATCGCCCGAAGACAGGGTCACATCGGGCAGGTTTTGGCGCACCATGGCACGCAGGCTGGGCATTTGCGCAGAGCCGCCTGTAAGGAACACGGTGCCGATTTGCGGATTGCCCGCGCGGGATAGGGTGTCCATCATCACAGAACCGATACGGCCAAGGGCAGTCTCAGACACGTGATCGAATCGAGCCCGCCGCGCCATTGGGTTTGGGCCGCCTGTCAGATCCGAGAGTTGAATACGTGCCGCCTCGGCCTCGGTCAGGGCTATTTTGCCCGACTCGACCCGCATCGCGATGGCATGGCCCGATTTTTCCCCAATCACCCGCGCCAAGCGGTCCATCAATTCGGGGTGGTCAATCTCGTGGCGCATCGCTTTGATGTCGGTCAAAGTGCGCGGCACATAAAGCGTGTTGATCTTGTGCCATGTCGCCAAATCCAAAAAGTAATGGTTGGGCATGGTGCCAGAACCGCCCTTGGTTGCGGCCTTGTAGCCCAAGGTTGGCATGACATCCGCCAAGGAGAGCAGCCGATCAAAATCCGTGCCGCCCAAGCGCAGGCCACCTGTGGCCAAAATATCCCCCGTGCGGTCCAGTGCGCGGGCGCGCTTGGGCGAGACGCGCAGAATGGAAAAATCCGAGGTGCCGCCGCCGATATCGACGATCATCACGATTTCCTCAGTTTGAACCGACTGTTCATAATGCAAAGCGGCGGCGATAGGTTCGTATTGAAAGGCAATATGTTTGAACCCCAGACTGCGGGCGATCTCGGCAAGGGCGTTTTCGGCGCGTTGATCGGCGTCTGCATCGTCATCGACGAAATGCACGGGGCGACCCAGCACGACCGCGTCCATCGGGCCATAGGCCGCATTCAGCTGCTGTTTCAGATGGGCAAAATAGGCTTCGATCACACTGCGAAACCCAACCATCCGCCCGCCCAGAAGGGTTCGCTCGTCAATCAGGTTCGATCCCAGCGTCGATTTCAGCCCGCGCATCAGGCGGCCTTCTTCGCCCTCAAGATAGGTGCCCATTGCGGCGCGGCCAAATTGCAAGGGGCCGCGATCATCGGGCCAAAATACCGCCGAAGGCAGGGTCAGCGCGTCGTCTTCCAGTGCAATCAGCCGCGCCCCCGTGGCATCGGCCAAGGCCACTGTGGAATTCGATGTGCCAAAATCTATGCCGCAAAACATGGGCGCGCTCCTGTTTGAAGGTGCGGTGTAGCCACAGGGGCGGGCCGTGTAAAGGTTGCGATTCCTATGCGGGCGGTCTAGCGTCAGAAAAGGGGAAATCACATGACATTCCAACTTGCTGCCTGTGCGGAAATGTTGTGGCCTGCCCGCCCCATGCCGTGGCGCTGTGCGCGTCTGCACGAGATGGGCTTTGCGGTGGGGCTATGGAATTGGCCTGACCATGATATTGATGCGCTGTTGGCCACGGGGGCCGAATTTACCATCATGAACGGCTTTCTTGCGGGCGATCTGTATGATCGACCCGAGATGATGCTGAATTCGGCGCGGGAAACGATTGCCGTGGGCAAGCGTCTGGGCGTTGCGCGCTATTGTCTGCTGGGGGCGGCTTTGCCTGAGGGGCCGAAACCCACGATCACTGATGCTCAGCGCCTGCGGGCGCGCGATACTTTGGCGCGGTTTTGCGATTTGGGCGCGGCTGAAGGGGTCAGCTTTGCGCTGGAAAACCTGAATGTTTTGGTCGATCACGCGGGCGCACCGCTTGCCAGTTTTGAAGAGGTGTTTGATTTGGTGGCGGGCCTCGATCATCCCAATCTGCGGATCAATCTGGATCTGTATCATGTGCAAATCGGCGCGGGAAATCTGATTGAAACCTGCCGCCGCGCCCTGCCTTGGATTGGCGAGATACAGGTGGCCGATGTGCCGGGCCGCCATGACATCGGCACGGGCGAGATCAATTTTCCCAATATCGCCCGCGCCTTGGATCAGATGAGTTATCAGGGAATGATTACCTTTGAAGGCCGTCCGATTGGCACGGCCGAGGCGGCGCTGGATGCGTTTCGCAGCGCTTTCACCCTATAGCGAAGGTCCAGGCGCAATCACGCTGCCATCGGTAAAGCGCGACAGACGAAAGCGGGTCAGATCATGGCCGACGGGGTTGCCCGCCACCAAATCCGCCACCACGCGGCCAAAGCCTGGCCCAATGCCAAAGCCGTGGCCAGACAGGCCCGTCGCAATCACCAGACCATTGATCGGCGCACGACCTATGACGGGAACCACATCGGGCATGATATCGATCATGCCCGCCCAAGTTTTGGCAAAGCGCACCTTGCCGAATTGGGGAAAGGCCGCGCCAAAATCGGCGGCGGCCTGATTTAGGGCGCGCATATTGGGCGCAGGGTCCAAAATGCGCATTCGTTCAAACGGCGAGACACCTTTCCAGCGGCGCGGCGTCCCCCATGCATCGGGAAAGCCGCGCGGTGCACGCAGGCGAAACGATGTGCCGCGATGATCTTTGCGCAGTTGCGGCCAATATTTGACGAAATGGCGAAACGCATCGGGGCCGATAAAGAAATCATGCGAAAACCCTGGGGCGAGCGAATAGCCGCCATCCATGCGGCGGCGAAACCCAATGCGATCATCGGCGGCATTGCCCGCATAGACCGGTGGTAAGGCTTCTGTGGCGGCGACCGAAGACAGCACCGACAGTTGCGGGATGTTAACCCCATGGGCGCGCAGGAACAGCGACGACCACGCGCCACCCGCGACCACAACCTGATCGCAGGCAATGGGCCCATGTTCGGTTACAACGCCCTTAATCTGCCCTGCCGCGATATCCAGATGCCGCACCGCACAGCTTTCGTGCAAGGATACCCCCAGACTTGCGGCATAATCCGCCAGCATGGGAACCGCGACCCAAGGTTCGGCGCGGGCATCTGACGGCGTTTCCAGCGCGCCAATCCACGGCCCCCCCAGACGCGCGGACACCTCGGCCTTTGATCGCAAATGCGTCTGTAACCCCTGCAACCGCGCGGCCTCTGCCCAAGTGGCAAAACCTGTCATCTCGGCCTCGGACTGCGCAAGATACATCACCCCTTCTTGGGCAAATCCCAAAGCCGCCCCAAACCGCGCGGCGTGCGATTTCCAAATGGACAAGCTTTCCATCATCACGGGCAATTCGGCCAGATCGCGCCCCTGTTGGCGAATCCATCCCCAATTGCGCGATGACTGCTCGCCCGCGATACGGCCCTTTTCGCACAAAACCACCCGCAGGCCCCGCGTCGCCAGTTCCAGTGCGGTTGACACCCCCATCACGCCGCCGCCAATGACGACGACATCACAAGCATCAGGAATAGGCCCACCAAAGCGTTGCGGCGTTTGCATCGTGATCATTGCATATGGGCGCGCAAACGGCGCAGCCCCCCCCAGACCAGCGCGACCACCACAGGCACCGCCACCGCCATCAACCACACCTTGGGCCAGTGCAATTCCTCGGCCAAGGGGGCGACAAGATAGGCCACAAGGCCCAAAGCATAATAACTGACCGCCACCACGGACAGACCCTCGACGGTATGTTGCAGCCGCAATGCCATATCGGCGCGCGTGTCCATGCTTTGCAACAGTTGCTGGTTTTGCGCAGATCGATCCACATCGACCCTTGTGCGCAACAACTCTGCCGCCCGCGCCGCCCGATCGGCCATGGCTGTCAGACGCACTTCGGTTGCGCGCACGGTGCGCATCGCGGGATCATAGCGGCGCATCATAAATTCGGCAAAGGTTTGGCGGCCATGAAACCGCATCTCGCGCAGCGCGGCAATCCGCTGGGTGACAATCGCCTCATAGGCCGCCGTCGCCGCAAAACGAAAGCTGGTCTGAACCGCAAGGCTTTCCAGTTCGGCGGCAATCGATAAAAGTTCATGCAGCGCCACCTCGGCCGATTTGCCCCGCCCATCAAGACCAGAAACCAGCGCAGACAAGCGCGGATCCAACGCATTCAACTGCCCCGACAAATCCCGCGCCCGTGGCAGCCCCAACATCGACGCCGCGCGGTAAGTTTCAATTTCGCACAGGCGCTGCACGATACGGCCAATCCGCCGCTCGCCCGTGTCTTTGCGCACAAAAACTGCAAATCGCATGAACCCCGCAGGATCAATCCTGAAATCCCCTGCCACCACAGCCGCCCCGTCGACCACGTGCGCGACCGCCAAGCTTTCGGGCACAAACCAGTCATCCAGCTTTGGCAAGATCAGATCGGGATCGTCAGGCAATTCCTCGACACGGATCATGACGGCGACCATTGCGCGCCCTGGCGCCTTGGCCAACCAATCGGGCGGCAAAACGGCGGCCCCCGCAGGATCAAAGGGCCGCGCATCCAACCCATTCGTAAAGGCCGAATAGGTCACAAATTCGGTATGCGATTCCCATTTCAAATCGGTCCGCCCCAAACGGGCCGCGAAATGCGTGGCCCGTGGTTCGGGATGATTCGTGCCATGCAAATCCAACAGATCGATCAAATGCGCACGGTCCAGATCACGGTCGCGCGACTGCGCCTGCACAGGCTCCTTGATCGCGACATAAACCACCTGACAGGGCGTTGTCAGGACGGGAAACGGCCGCGCGTGCAGCTCATTGACCATAGCATAGCGCAGGGGGTGATCGGGAAGGGACATTGTTGCCTCAGGTTTATTCTGCCGATTATTTCGGGCAAGCTAGCGCCCAAAAGCGCCAAGAAACAGCGCCTGAGTGGCACACTATCGCATACTGATATTCTTGCAACAGCCCGCTTGCCATAGATCCAAAAGGGGCAGAAAAGCGCATCAGCACAGGGGGCGTTGATGACAATTTTGGTGATCCACACGGGCGGAACGATTGCGATGGTCGCAGGCCCTGCCGGACTGATGCCGCAAGAGGGTTTGCTTGAATCCCAAGTGGCGCAGATGGGCCATGTGGTCGAGGTGCTGACACTTTCCCCCCTGATCGACAGCGCCAGTGCCAGCTTTTCAGATTGGAACCGAATCGCGGCCGTCATCGAGGCGGGACACGACACCTATAACGGATTTGTCGTCACCCATGGCACAGATACATTGGCCTTTACTGCCGCCGCCCTGACCTTTGCCCTTGCAGGGTTGCAAAAACCCGTTGTGTTGACGGGGGCAATGCTACCTTTTGGGGCGCAGGGCACGGATGCAAACCGCAATCTGGCCGATGCGATCCAAGCGGCGCAGACGGCCCCTGCGGGGGTCTGGGTGCAATTTGGCGGCAAATTGATGCATGGGGCCAAGCTGCGCAAGACCAACAGCCATGATCTGAATGCCTTTGACAGCGAGATCAGTGCCAAACCGCCCTTGATTGCGGCACCTCAGTTGATCCGCACGACGTATCACAAACCAGACCTGGCAATCCTGTCAATGGCCCCCAATCAATCGACTAAGGCACAAACCGCCCTGCTCGCCGCTTGCGACGGCGTGGTGCTGCGGGTGTTTGGCGCAGGAACCATCCCCGATGATCCCGCCCTTTTACGCGCCCTGAACGCCGCACAAGATAAGGACGTCTTGATGATCGCGGTCAGCCAATCGCCTTTGGGCGGCGTGACCTTGGGCACCTATGCGGCGGGTGCGCCGCTGCTGGCGGCGGGGGTTGTGGATGGTGGCACGATGACCCCCGAAGCCGCCTATGCCAAACTCGCGCATGTGCTGTCGCATGACGCAGGCTTTGCGGCCCAACGCGCCCGCTTGGCCACCGACCTTTGTGGCGAGTCCTGATAAGGGGGGCTTGCCCCCCCCTCGCTGCGCTCGTCCCCAGCGGGGATTTGGTAAACAGGCCGCGTGGGCCGATGGGACTTGGGGGGCAGAGAGCCCCCCTTTTTATGGGATAAACTCCGCGAAAAACGCCCCGATTGTTCGGCATTGCTGCCAGAGCCGACAAAACCACCATGGGCTACAACGGCCAGTGCATCGCGGCCGCTAAAACCGTAAAACAGGGTGTTTTGCGCGATGAACGTGATGGGTGTCGGCGCAATACCACCAATTCCGCGGCAATTCCTTGCCACGGCGCGGTGATCGCGGCATATCCAGCCGCCGTTTGCGGGATTGGGCCTGTTTTGTGCTGCTGGCCCAAATCATGATCTTTATATTTGGTCGCAGCACTTTGGCCTGCCACCCTGTTTTGCGGAAATATGCGCAAATTTATCCAGCACTCTTGCAGCGCAAAATTCCAACGATGGGGGGCAACCTTGTTAGGTTGCCCCCACGGCCTTAGTCGATCATCGGCAAGAGCGCGTCCAAGGATTTCTTGGCATCGCCGTAAAACATCCGCGTATTGTCCTTATAGAACAAGGGGTTCTCAATACCCGAATAGCCCGTCCCCTGCCCGCGTTTGGACACGATGACCAGTTTTGCCTTCCAGCATTCCAGCACAGGCATCCCCGCGATGGGCGAGTTTGGATCCTCTTGCGCGGCGGGGTTCACGATATCATTGGACCCGATCACAATCGCAACATCGGTGGATGGGAAATCATCGTTGATTTCGTCCATTTCCATGACGATGTCATAGGGCACCTTTGCCTCAGCCAACAGCACGTTCATATGGCCGGGCAAGCGCCCCGCCACGGGATGGATCGCAAAGCGGACGGTTTTGCCGCGCGCGCGCAGTTTGCGGGTCAATTCCGACACGGCCTGCTGCGCTTGGGCCACGGCCATCCCATAACCTGGGATGATAATCACCGAATCCGCATCATTCAGCGCGGATGCGACACCTTCGGTATCAATCGCCACCTGCTCGCCCACAATTTCCATCGCGGGGCCCGTGGTGCCCCCAAAGCCGCCCAAGATCACGCTGATAAACGACCGGTTCATCGCCTTGCACATGATATAGGACAGAATCGCACCAGACGATCCCACCAGCGCGCCCGTGACGATCAGCAAATCATTGCCCAGCGTAAAGCCAATCGCCGCCGCCGCCCAACCTGAATAGCTGTTCAGCATGGACACAACGACGGGCATATCGGCCCCACCAATCCCCATAATCAAATGATAGCCGATGAAAAACGCAAACACCGTCATCAGGCCCAGTGCCCAAATCCCCGCGCCGTTCATATACAGGATCAACAGGATAAACGACGCAATTGCAGCCCCTGCATTCAACATATGCCCGCCAGGCAGTTTCTTGGCATTGCCAGAAACCCGACCCGCCAGTTTGCCAAAGGCGATGATCGATCCAGTAAAGGTGACAGCCCCAATAAAGACGCCAAGGAACACCTCGACGTGCAAAATAACCTGCTCGACCGCGTCTTTTTCCGCCAGTTTCGCAGCAAATCCGATCAACTGCCCCTTGGCGCCTTGATCCAGCGCCAAAACCCGCGTCAGTTCCAAATCGGCGTTATAGCCGATCAGAACGGCGGCCAAACCGACAAAGGAATGCAGCGCCGCCACCAGTTGCGGCATTTCTGTCATCTGCACCCGCGCGGCCACGATCCAGCCCAGCACCGCGCCGATCACAATCATCACCGCAATGACGCCCACATTCGCCACATTGGGCGAGGCGACTGTGGCGAACACGGCCAGTGCCATGCCCGCAATCCCATACCAAACCGCGCGCTTGGCGCTTTCTTGGCCCGACAACCCGCCCAAGGACAGGATAAACAACACGGCAGCCGCGATATAGGCGGCCCCAACGATACCAATGCTCATCATGGCCTCCTTACGACTTTTGGAACATGGCAAGCATACGGCGCGTGACCATAAACCCACCAACGATGTTGATTGTGGCAATCAAAACGGCCACGCCTGACAGGGCCACCACCAGCCAATTGCCCGACCCGATTTGCAACAGCGCACCCAAGATCACGATGCCCGAAATGGCATTGGTGACGGCCATCAGCGGCGTGTGCAAGGAATGTGCGACGTTCCAGATCACCGAAAAGCCGATGAAACATGACAGCACAAAGACGATAAAATGTGCCATGAACTCTGCAGGGGCAAATGCGCCCACAAGGGCCAACAAACCACCGGCAACAATCAACATGGTGACTTGCGATTTCGTCTGTGCGGCAAAGGCGGCAGTCTCAGCCGCGCGTTTCTCGGCTGGGGTCAATTCCTTGACCTTTTCCTTGGGCTTTGCCGCTGCAATCGCCGCAATTTTCGGCGGCGGTGGCGGATAGGTGATCTCGCCCGCATGGGCGACAGTCGCCCCACGGATCACGTCATCCTCCATGTTGTGAACGATCACGCCATCTTTTTTCGGCGTCAAATCGGTCAGCATATGGCGAATATTGGTGGCATAAAGCGTGCTGGACTGCGCCGCCATGCGCGACGGAAAATCGGTGTAACCCACAATGGTCACGCCATTTTCCGAGACGAATTTTTGATCCATCACCGTCAGATCACAGTTGCCGCCACGTTCCGCCGCAAGGTCCACGATCACCGATCCTGGTTTCATCATCGACACCATTTCGGCTGTCCACAGTTTTGGCGCAGGCCGCCCTGGAATCAGCGCCGTGGTGATCACGATATCAATCTCGGGCGCCAATTCGCGGAATTTCGCCAATTGTTTGGCTTGGAAGGCGGGGGTTGACGGGGCCGCATAGCCACCCGTTGCCGCACCATCTGGCAATTCGGATGCATCAAATTCCAGATAGACAAATTGCGCGCCCATCGATTCGATCTGCTCGGCCACTTCGGGGCGCACGTCAAAGGCATAGACAATCGCGCCAAGACTGGTCGCCGTGCCAATTGCGGCCAATCCCGCAACACCTGCGCCCACGATCAGCACCTTGGCAGGCGGCACCTTGCCCGCTGCCGTCACTTGGCCTGTGAAAAAGCGGCCAAAATTCGCGCCTGCCTCTATCACGGCGCGATAGCCTGCGATATTGGCCATCGACGACAGCGCGTCCATTTTCTGGGCACGCGAAATGCGCGGCACCATATCCATTGCCACCACTGTGGCCCCCGCCGCCTTGGCGGTTTCCAAAAGTTCGGGGTTCTGCGCCGGCCAGAAAAAGCTAATCAAAGTCTGGTCTTTGCGCAAACTCTTCGCCTCGGCAGTCTCTGGTCCGCGCACTTTGACGATGACATCCGCCGCCGCCATCACCGCCTTGGCGGTTTTTAGAACCTCGACGCCCGCCTGGGTATAGGCCGCATCGGAAAATCCTGCCTTCGCCCCCGCACCCGCCTGAATGATACAGGTATGTCCCAATTTGGCGATTTGCACCGCCGAATCTGGTGTCATCGCCACGCGGTTTTCGCCCTTAACGATCTCTGATAAAGCGCCTATTTTCACGTTCTCTCCACCCTTTTTTCACAACCTATCCTTTGGAAATCGCGATTCCAAAGGCCTCCCAAGATAGTTTTGACGCCATATCGGCCAAATACGCGCTTCAAGCGCAGTAAAGCGACAATTTACGACAGATACCAGCCCAATAACAATCCAAATTGCGGCCGCCCTCGACCTGCCCCAAAAGGGGCGTTAGGATGTGCAAAGTTTTCATCCCCACAAGTCGAGGCCCAATTGACCAACTTTGCCGCCACCAAAGCGATGTTTCACCTGCCCGAAGGGGTGACCTATCTGGACGGCAATTCGCTGGGCCCATTGCCGCGCGCCGCAGCAGCACGGGTTGCGCAGACTGTTACCCACGAATGGGGCGAGATGCTGATCGGCGGCTGGAACAAAGCGGGCTGGATGGATCAGCCGTCCCAGATCGGTGACCGTATCGCGCGACTGATCGGGGCTGAGGCAGGGCATATCGTGCTGGGCGACACCTTGTCGATCAAAGTCTATCAGGCCCTTGCCGCCGCCCTAGATCTGAACCCCACCCGCCGCGTGGTCTTGTCCGATACAGGCAATTTTCCATCCGATCTTTATATGGCCGCAGGCCTGTGCCGCCTTTTGGGCCCAGATTATATCGTCAAAACCGTGGCCCCCGAAGATGTTCTAGACGCTATTGATGACACAGTGGCCGTCACCCTGATCACCGAGGTGGACTATCGCACAGGTCGGCGCCACAATATGGCCGAAATCACTGCACGCGCGCATCAGATGGG
This sequence comes from Cypionkella sp., assembly GCA_040398785.1. Taxonomy (GTDB): domain Bacteria; phylum Pseudomonadota; class Alphaproteobacteria; order Rhodobacterales; family Rhodobacteraceae; genus Cypionkella. The sequence goes on from JBBATJ010000006.1 coordinate 220,489, forward strand.
CGCGCTGACGATTTGGGATCTGGCACATTCCGCAGGGGCATTTCAGGTGGAACTGGCCCAATGTCGCGCCGATTTCGCTGTGGGATGCAGTTATAAATACCTAAACTCTGGTCCAGGTGGCCCAGCCTTTATCTATGTGGCCCCCCGCCATGTTGGTCAGATCAAACCCGCCCTGTCGGGATGGCTGGGCCATGACGCGCCCTTTGCCTTTGATCTGGACTATCGGGCAGGCGCAGGGATCGAGCGGATGCGCGTCGGCACCCCGCCGATATTGCAACTGGCAGCACTTGAGGCGGCTTTGGACATTTGGGACCATGTCGATATGGCCGATCTGCGCCAAACCGCGCTGACTCTGATGGATCAATTTATCGCTGGGATCGAATCAGCCTGCCCTGATCTGATCCTTGCCACCCCGCGCAGGCATGACCAACGTGGCAGCCAGGTCTCTTTCCGCCACCCGCAGGCCTATGCCATCATGCAAGCAATGATCGCACGCGGCGTCATTGGCGATTTTCGCGCCCCTGATATTATCCGCTGCGGCTTTACGCCATTGTTCATTGACGCGGATGATGTGGCCCGCGCAGTGACGATCATCGTTGACATCATGCAAAACCGCCTTTGGGACCGCCCCGAGTATCAAACCCGCGCGAAAGTCACCTAACGGCCTGCCACGTTCGCGCGACATTCGATAAAATTGTCGCCAAATCGGAAACAGGGGCTTTGACGATCCTTTGGCCCTTCGTTAGACCAGTTGAAATGATTCTGGGCGATTTTCCGCCGATTTTGGGCGTTTATGATGAAAAATGTGGGTTATTTGATCTTAGCATTGGCTCTTGCCGCCTGTGCACCGGATCCCAAGATGATTGAAGCGGGCCTAATGCAAGCCCCTGCGCCGAAACTGGTGCAAGGGGCCTATGTTGCGGCCACGGATGACAGTTTTACAGTGCCTGCGGTCGACACGGCCAAAGTGCCAGAGGCGTTTTTGCGTCAGGCTGTGTATTATCCGACCGACGAAGGGGTCGGCACGATCGTGATCAACCCTACGGCGCGGCATCTGTATTTGGTTACGGGCAAAAATACAGCAATGCGCTATGGAATCGCGGTCGGGCGTGATGGGTTCCAATGGTCGGGTGAGGCAGTGATCACCACGCGGCAGCATTGGCCAACATGGACGCCGCCGCCAGAAATGATCGACCGCAAACCTGAACTGATCAAATGGGAAAAGGGGCAACCTGGCGGGCCAGACAATCCCTTGGGCGCGCGGGCGCTGTATTTGACAACGGATGGCGTGGATTACGGCTATCGCATTCACGGCACGCCTGAGTGGTTTTCAATTGGCAAAAACGCCTCATCAGGCTGTATTCGCATGATCAACCAAGATGTGATCGATCTGTATCAGCGGGTCAAAGACGGCGCGAAAGTTGTGGTTTTGAACGCGGATGGCAGCTATCCCACTAAGTTGAAATTACCGCCGCCTGCGCCGAAAAAGGTTGTGGCAGCAAACGCTGTCGCGGCGCCTGTCACCTCGGGATCGCAATCGACTGACATGACCTTAAACCCTGCCTTGTTGCCCAAAGCCTGCACCAAGCCCTTGGTCAATGGCGTCTGCCCGCCCTAACGCGCACCATAGTAGAGGCCGACAACATGTTCGGCCTCGGCAAAGAAAAGCCAACGCGCCGCAAGCGCACCGATCAAATGGGCGGTGGCAGCCAGCGTCATTCCCACAATATTGGGCGCTGTCGTGATGAAAATCACAGGCAGGCCCAACAAGATCAACGTGATCCAGCGCAATCGGTCGGCGTGTTTGCGCCCGACCACATAGATCATTTCGCGCAACAGGTAATTGCCCGCCGTATGTCCGCGTTCAAACACGGTAACTTGCCCTGTTAGGCCTGTGGCGGTTTGCATCGATTGGCCTGCGCGCGCGAATTGGCCATCGCCCACTTTCCAAACCGCGATCATCAGCGTGGTCAGGGCAATGCTGCCCCAACGCGCCAGATCGATTTGGCCTGCCAAGATCGCGCCGCCGACCAGCGCAAACGTTAGAAACATCACTGGCGTCAGCGGCATATGCCAGCGCGGCACGGCGCGGATTTGCGTGTAGATCATGGCGGTTGTCAGCACAGTGACCAGGGCCAGCGCCGCACCGATGATACCAAACCCGCGCGACACGCCAAGGCCAAGCCAGTCAGACAGGGCCATTGGGGCCAACAGGATCAGGCAAGTGACCGCCCCCCACGCCTCACGCGATAGCCAAGATGTGCGCCATTGGCTAAACGCCCGCCATGCGCGTTTTGGATTGCCCAAATGAAAGGTAGCTGCCAAAAGGCCGATCACCGCAAGGCCATATCCCAATCCCCAATGAAAAAACGCGCCCCAACCTGCGGGGTGGATCAGGCCTATGCCCAAATAGGACAACAGTCCGAACCCCATGCCAGACAGGACAGAAAACAAAATAACAGACGGCGCGGGGTTCATTTGCCTGCCCCCAGAATGCGGTCCAGCCAGCCTGCAAAACCCGTGGCCTTGATGTCCAGCAAAGGTGCCAGCAAACTGGCCTGATGCGGTTGATCCTTGGGGCGCGGCGGCAGGTAACGGTTGGTCGGACGCGTGCCCAGATCAGGCATAAGGGCGTAACCGCCCCGCGCCGCCGACAATTTGCTGACATTACTTTCGGGATCGGCAAAATCCCCAAAATGCCGCGCGCCCGTCGGACACGTGCGCACACAGGCAGGTTCGCGGTCTTCTTCGGGCAAGGATTCGTTGTAAATACGGTCCACGCAAAGGGTGCATTTTTTCATCACACCCGCCGCCGCGTCCATTTCCCGCGCCCCATAGGGACAGGCCCAAGAACACAGACCACAGCCAATACAGGCGTCTTCATTGACCAAAACAATGCCGTCCTCAACGCGTTTGTAACTGGCCCCCGTGGGGCAGACGGTGACGCAAGGAGCGTCGGCGCAATGCAAACAAGATCTTGGGAAATTCACGATTTGCGCAGACATATCATCGGGTTGCACGGCAAAGCTGTGAACACGGTTCAAGAAGGCCCCCGAAGGATTTGCGCCATAAGGGTCTTGGTCCGACAGGCCATGGCTTTGGTCATTCCAGCCTTTGCACGCGGTCACGCAGGCCTGACAGCCCACGCAAGTATCCAGATCAATCACCAGACCCAATTGCCTGTCAGTCGTTTGCGGCAGCATGGTCATCTTTTTGGTCCTTTGGGCAGGTGGAGTTCGGGGAATTGCGGGGTGGAATGAGGTTGCGGGCCGATCCGTTCGATCCTAACCCGCAGATCAAACCATGCCGCTTGGCCCGTGACGGGATCAGAATTGCTGCGCCTGTGGCCGTCATCACTGGGCAAAAGTTCCGAGATCAGATGGTTCAGCAAAAACCCTTCGCTCGACTCGGATGCGCCTGCGTCCAACGCCCAAGCGCCCTTACGCTTGCCAATCGCATTCCATGTCCAAACGGTGTTTTCATTCAGCGCCGCCATATGGGCGACGGGCACTGTGATCGACCCGTTGGGCGAGGTCAGGCGCGTATAATCGCCCGCCTTAAACCCGTGCTCTTCCCAAACCTTGGTCGGCACATATAGGAAATTCTTGCCCCTAATCTGGCGCAGCCATGCGTTCTGACTGCCCCAAGAATGATACATATCCATAGGACGCTGGGTCAGGGCGTGCAGGGGATAATCGCCCTGTGCGGCAGGTTCATACCATATCGGCAAAGGGTCCATCGCCTGTTTTAACTGCGCGCGCAAATGATCTGGCGGCTGATAAGGACCAATCCCTTCGGCGGCAGCTTGGAATTTGCGCATGGGTTCGGAATAGATCGAAAACAGATAGGGTTGCGGGGTTTCAAACAGCGATGTCGCCACCGCCCATTCCTGATAGGCGGCGTTCCAAGGTTTGTAAAACGCAGCCTCAGCAGGAATATGCGCCTGAAAAAAGCCGCCGTTTTCGATATAACGCGCAATCTGATCAGGGTTGGCATCGCCCCGCCCCGTCTGCGTGCCATCGCCACGATAGCCTATCAGCGGGCCAACACCCGGGCGGCGAATGTGGTTGGCGATATAGTCGGCATAATCGGCGAATTTCGCACTGCCATCAGATTTGACCATCGGGGCCAAGCCCAGACGCGCGCCCAAATCCAGCAGCACCGATTGAAACGGGCGCACATCGCGGTCAGGCTCAATCACAGGCCAGCGGATGGAATCGCCTGCCGCATCGGGTTCGGAAATGGGGCGGTCCAGCAGGCTGATGCAATCATGCCGTTCCAGATAGGTGGTATCGGGCAGGATCAGATCGGCATAGGCCACCATTTCCGACGCATAGGCATCCGAATAAATGATGCGCGGGATCACATATTCGCCGTCTTTTTGATCGGTCAGCATTTGCATCACGGCGCTGGAGTTCATCGACGAATTCCACGCCATATTGGCCATATACAGAAACATCGTATCAATGCGATACGGATCGCCCGCATGGGCATTGGGGATCAGCATATGCATCAACCCATGCGCGGAAAACGGATTTTCCCAAGTAAAGGCCTTATCAATCCGTGCGGGGCTGCCATCAGGTTTCAGTGCCAAATTCTCAGGCCCACGCACATAGCCTAGATGCGGCCCGTTCAGCGGCTGTCCTGGATTGGCGACAAAATGCGGGGTTGGATGGGCCTCCATCGGCTTGGGATAGGGTGGTTTTAGGCGATAGCCCCCCGGCACCTCAACCGTGCCAAGGATGATCTGCAAAAGATGCAGCGCGCGGGCGGTTTGAAAGCCGTTGGCATGGGCGGAAATGCCGCGCATGGCGTGGAACGACACGGGGCGGCCTGTCATTTTCGGATGATGATTGCCGCGAAAATCGGTCCAAGGTTGGTCGATCTCAATCGGGTGATTGAACGCTACATCGGCCAACTCAGACGCAAGGGCATGGATTCGGGGCGCGGGAATGCCGCAACGATCCGCCACAGCCTCGGGCGCATAGTCGGGCGACAAATAACGCTCTGCCATGATTTGAAACACGGTGCGATGCCCCTGATAGGTCGCGCCCAGATCAGGCTGCACCCCCAGCGCGTCCCAAGGCGCAGGTGCCCCCGTGCGGCGATCCATCACAAAGGGTTGGGATTCCGCATTTTTGACGATCATCCCCTGATCGTCGACCAAAAGGGGCGCGTTGGTGAATTGCGCAAGATATTCCAAATCCACCTTACCCGCGACCAGTAGGCAATGGATCAAGGATAGGATCAACAGCCCATCCGTGCCGGGCGTGATGCCATACCAATCATCGGCCACGGCATTATAGCCTGTGCGAATGGGATTGACGCCAATCACCCTTGCGCCACGTTCCTTGAGCTGGCCCAGACCAATTTTGATCGGGTTGCTGTCGTGATCCTCGGCCACGCCAAACAGGATGAACAATTTGGTGCGCGCCCAGTCGGGTTGGCCAAATTCCCAAAACGCGCCGCCGATGGTGTAAATCCCGCCTGCCGCCATATTGACGCTGCAAAACCCGCCGTGCGCAGCATAGTTCGGCGTCCCAAAGGCCTGCGCCCACCAACCAGTAAAGCTTTGCGATTGATCGCGGCCAGTAAAGAAGGCCAGCTTTTCTGGGGCAGTTTCGCGCAGAGGTTTCAGCCAAGAAACAGCAAGCTCTAACGCCTCATCCCAAGAGATTTCTTCAAACGCGCCCGACCCACGCGGGCCAACACGTTTTAGGGGTGCGCGCAGACGGCTGGGGGCAGTTACCTGCATGATCCCTGACGCCCCCTTGGCGCAGAGGACACCTTTGTTCACGGGATGGTCGCGATTGCCTTCGATATAGCTGACCGCGCCCGATTTCAGGTGCACATTGATGCCACAGCGGCAGGCGCACATATAGCAGGTGGTTTTGCGGATTTCATCCGAGACGGGCTTTGACAGATCGAGTATGGGCTGCATCCATCCCTCCCAGAACGGTATTCTACTTTGCATCAGTTTGAACGGATAAGCACCCGTAAACAAGGCTAAACGCGGCAAATTATCGGCAATTTAACCGCCATTTTGGAATAGTTTTCGGGCGGATTTTGCGATGGTGCGTTCTTCCTCGGCGGGGATGATAAAGGCGCGGATTTTTGCGGTGTTTAGGGTTCTGGCATTTTGCACATTGGCGGCGGGGTCAAATTCCAATCCCAAAAAAGCAAGACCCGTCATAATCTGCGCGCGCATTTCCGCGTCATTCTCGCCTATGCCGCCGGTAAAGGCGACGCCGTCAAGGCCGCCCATCGCGGCAACCATACTGCCCGCATGACGGATCGCCCAATAGGCAAAATGATCCCGCGCAAATTTGCCGTCTGGGGTTTGCAACAGGGCGCGCATATCGTTGCTACCGCCCAATGCCAGCAAACCCGATTGACGATTCAGGATCGCCTCGGCCCCGTCAATCCCATGACGGCGCGCAAGCGCCAACACAACGGCAGGATCCAAACTGCCCGCCCTTGTGCCCATGGTCAAACCATCCAAAGGCGAATACCCCATCGTATTGGCAACAGAACATCCGTCCAAAATCGCACACAAAGACGCCCCATTGCCCAAATGCAACCCTAGAAGTCTGTTTATGGGCCGATCTGCGGTTATTTCTTGCAGTTTTGCAACCATGCCGGCGTAACTGATCCCATGAAAACCGTATCGGCGCAGACCGCGCCCACGCTCTGCCAAGGGCAGGGCATAGGTGGTGGCAAGATCGGGATTGGTGGCATGAAAGCCCGTGTCAAAGCAGGCATATTGCGGCAGATCGGGGGCAAGCGCCTGCACCGCCATGATCCCCGCCAGATTGGCGGGGTTGTGCAGGGGGGCCAATGGAATGGCGTCGGAAATCTTGGCCAAAATGTCGGGCGTGATACGACAGGTATCGCGCAAATCCGTGCCGCCATGCACTATGCGGTGCGCGCAGGCCCCCAGGTCAGAAACGGGGCGATCCAACACCGCCAAAATCGCAGCAATCGCGGATTTATGATCGGGCAAATCCATCACCCGATCCACTGCCCCCAGACGCAGACGGGCATTCGGCCCGATTTCCGTCACCGCGCCCGATTGCAGGGGGCGGTCATTGCCGTCAAACGTCGCCACCTTAACCGAGCTGGACCCCGCATTCAGAACAAGCATTCAGATCACCGATTTGATCAGCCCCAAAAGGGCCAACAGCGCCAAAAGACCGATGGCAAATTTGCGAAAATCCTGCGGATCGGTGTTCAGAAAATGCCGCCCCCCCGCCCAATTGCCCAAAAACACCATCGGCAAGGTCATCAGACTGGCCCAAAGCGTGTCCATGCTGACCATGCCATGATAGAAATACAAAGGCCCCGATATGATGTCCAAAATCGGGAAATAGGCGACCAATGTGGCGCGAAACACCGCCGCTGGCATGGTTTGGGCGGCAAAAAATGCAGCCACGGGCAGACCCGCCATGCCAGGCGCATTGGCAAGACCCGACACAATTCCCACGCCAAAATTAACGGGACCATGCACCTCGCGGCGCAAACTCCACCCCGATAGAAGCACCAGACACATCACCAGAATATAGATCGAAATCACTGCACGGGCCGCATCGACTGGGATCGCGTTGATCGCCCAAAGACCAATCGGCAGACCGATCACAGCCCCCGCCAGCAGATAGCCCACGCGACGCCAATCGACATTTCCGCCAGCACCACGCCAAGATTGCACCGACATGACCGCCTCGCAGATCACGACAACGGCCACTGTGTTCAGTGGATTGGTGACAAGCGCCGAAGCTGCAATCACCATCGCTGAAAAGCCAAAGCCAGAATAACCGCGCACAAAGGCCGCAACCAGAACCGCCACGGCCATATAGGCCGCAGCACCCGTCGTCAGATCAAAAGGTAGGGTCATACCAACTGAGGCCGCATATCAGCCGCCGAAATCCCCGCCACAGCCACAGGTTTTTTCATCGCATCACGGCGGAAGGGATCGCCCAATTCTTGGTTGATCATTGCCTCAATCAAGGTGGTCTTGCCCGCCATTTGATCGGCAATCGCCTGGGTCAAGGCATCGCGCAACTCGTCCATCGTGCGCGCCACAACACCTTGCAACCCGCAAGCCCGCGCAATCCCCGCATAAGACACATTGGTATCCAGTTCGGTGCCGACAAAGTTATCGTCATACCACAGGGTCGAGTTGCGCTTTTCCGCGCCCCATTGGTAATTGCGGAAAACGACTTGGGTGATGGCAGGCCATTCGCCGCGTCCAATGGCGGTCAGTTCCGTCACCGCAATGCCAAAGGCACCGTCGCCCGAAAAGCCGACGACAGGCACATCGGGGCAACCGATTTTCGCGCCAACCACCGCCGGCAGACCATAACCGCAAGGGCCAAACAGACCGGGGGCCAGATATTTGCGCCCCTGTTCAAACGATGGATAAGCGTTCCCGATGGCGCAATTGTTGCCAATATCGGATGAGATAATCGCATCTTTGGGCAGGGCCGATTGGATCGCACGCCACGCCATACGGGGGGACATCCAATCGGGCTTATCAGCGCGCGCGCGCTGGTTCCATGTGGTGCCTTCGTCGTCTTCCTCATGGTCCATCGACGACAACGCTTGCAACCAACCCGATTTCGTCTGTGCAATCTTACCCTTGCGGGCTGCGCGGTCATGATCGCCCGCGCCCGCCGAAAGCCCCGCCAAAATCGCTTGCGCCACCTTTTTCGCATCCCCCACAATGCCCACGGTGACCTTTTTGGTCAGGCCAATGCGGTCTGGGTTGATATCAACTTGAATGATTTTTGCGGTTTTTGGCCAGTAATCCAGCCCATATCCGGGCAGGGTCGAAAACGGATTCAACCGCGTCCCCAGACACAAAACAACATCGGCTTGCTGGATCAACTCCATCGCGGCCTTACTTCCGTTGTAACCCAAAGGCCCCGCGAACAGCGGATGACTGCCCGGGAATGCGTCATTGTGCTGATAGCCCACACAAACAGGCGCATCTAGACGTTCCGCAAGCGCCATACTGGCGGGGATAGCCCCCCCCAAAACCACGCCCGCCCCGTTCAGGATCACAGGAAATTTCGCGCCCGACAGCAACTCTGCCGCGGCGCGAATTGCATCTGCCCCGCCAGATGGCCGTTCAAATTCCACAATCGCTGGCAGATCGATGTCAATCACCTGAGTCCAATAATCGCGCGGCATATTGATCTGCGCGGGGGCAGAGGCACGGCGCGCATTGATGATGACGCGATTTAGCACCTCGGCCACGCGACTTGGATCGCGCACCTCTTCTTGATAGGCGACCATATCGGCAAACAGGGCCATCTGTTCCACCTCTTGGAAACCACCCATGCCAATGGTTTTATTCGCGGCCTGCGGTGTCACCAACAACAACGGCGTATGGTTCCAATAGGCGGTTTTCACGGCGGTCACGAAATTGGTAATCCCTGGCCCGTTTTGCGCAATCATCATCGACATTTTGCCCGACGCACGGGTATAGCCGTCGGCCATCATCCCGCCCGACCCTTCGTGCGCACAGTCCCAAAACGTGATACCCGCCCGTGGAAACAAATCGGAAATCGGCATAAAGGCCGAGCCGATGATGCCAAAGGCATGTTCAATTCCATGCATTTGCAACACTTTGACAAAGGCTTCTTCGGTGGTCATCTTCATAGGGCTACTCCAAACCAGATTTGGTCCAGACTAGTCGCCCCAGCGCCGCCCCCTTAGGGCCAGAGTATCTTGCCATATAAGGCCAGATCAGCGCCCCCTTATCATGGCCGCAATTTTGGCAATGCCGTCAGGGATTTTGGCGGGCGGTATCGACGAATAGCCCAAGCGGTAAAAATGCCGATGCGCCGCATCTGGGGCAAAAAATGCCCGCCCCGCCTCGATCAATACCCCCTCTTTGCGCAGATCAAGCGCCAATTGATCGGTATCCACGTTTGCCCGCATCCAAACGCTGCTGCCCCCAAAACCGCCCTGCCCCGCCATCGTCAGTCCATGCGCCGCGATCGCCTCATCCATAATCAGCCGCCGGCGCCGATATGCGCTGCGCATTTTATTGATTAAGGCGTCGTAATGACCCAAGGACAGAAAATAGGCGACAGTGCGCTGGATATGGCCCGGCGGATGGCGAAATGTCATCAAGCGTAGGGCCCGCGCCTCGCGGATGAAACTGGCAGGCCCCACCAAATAGCCCAGACGCATCCCCGGAAACACCGACTTCGAAAACGATCCCGCATAGATCACCCGCCCATCCGTATCCAAGGATTTCAGCGCAGGCGAGACGGGTTTGAGAAACGACATCTCAAATTCGTAATCATCTTCGACGATGACGAAATTATCCCGAGATGCCGCCTCTAGCAGGGCAAGGCGGCGTTCCAGCGGCATGGTGGCATTGGTCGGGCATTGATGACTGGCGGTGGTAAAAACCACGTCCACCCCATGGGGCAAGCGGTCAGGCGGCAAACCATCTGCGTCCACATCGACGGATGTCACATCCGCCCCCATCCCTGCCAAAATCCCGCGCAAACCCGAATAGCAGGGGTTTTCCACCGCAACCCGCCCGCCCAAAAGCGTTGCCGTAATCCACAGCGCATTTTGCGCCCCCGCGGTCAGCAAAACCTCATCTTCACGCGCCGCAATTCCCCGACGTGGCAAAATGGACCGCAGCAGATATTCGATCAACAAAGGATCATCGCCATCATACAGGTCGGATGTCAGCGCCCCAAAATCTCGCCGACCCAGCGCGCGCATCGCACAAAGCCGCCAGTTTTGGTGATCAAACAACTGTGGGTCGGCTTGGCCATAAATAAAAGGATAGGGATAGGTTTCCCAATCCTTGGGTCGATCCACCACGGGCGCCATCGAATAGCGCCGCCCGATCATCGCGCCAAAATCTACCCCCTCATGTCGGGGCGCGCGCGCTGTCAGCTCTGGTGCACGGGGGGCCGTTTCGCTGACAAAATAACCCGACCTACCGCGCGATGACAGATAATCCGCACTGACCAGTTCCGCATAGGCCAAGGTCACCGTGATGCGCGAAATTCCCAAATGATCCGCCAATCCCCGCGACGACGGCATCTTTTGCCCCGCGCCAAAGCGCCCCGACAGCACGCCTTCAGATACCAATTGCCGCAGGCGTTGCTGCAAGGTGCCCCGCCCCGCAGGCGGCAAAACAAAGGCTTCGGCTGGAATGGACATTGGACCGATCAGTTGAAAAATCTGGACTTACTCAGCGGCCAATTCCCCCCCAAGTCAAGTCCAGATTTCAAACAAGTTCCGACCTCAGTCTTTCATACTGGCCCAGATACCTAGCTGCCCACAGCGCAGCAAACAGACGTCAGCCGAACACCTTGGTCAAAGCCTTATCAATCGCGCCCGTGATCGCGTCGATATCATCGGCAGTCGCAATTAACGCCGGGGATAGGCACAGGGTATTGTTCAGTCCAGGCAGACTGCGGTTGGTCATGCCGATGATCACGCCTTGGGCGTTACATTCCGCCACAACCGCCATCACCTTTTTCTCATCCATCGGCTCTTTGGTGGCCCGATCTGCAACCAATTCCGCGCCACAAAACAGACCCTTGCCGCGCACGTCGCCGATGACCTTATGCTTGTCCATCAAGGCATTCAGATTGTCCAAAACCCGCGCGCCCATGTTCAGCGTGTTTTGCAACAGGCCTTCATCTTCGATGATCCGCATATTCTCCAGCGCGGCCGCAGGGCCTGCCGTGCAACCGCCAAAGGTCGAGATATCGCGGAAATAGGACATGGTGTCCCCTGCGTCTTTGAACAGGGAAAACACCTCTTCGGTGGTCACGGTGCAGGAAATCGCGGCATAGCCTGATGCCACCCCCTTCGCCATAGTGACAAAGTCGGGCTTGATGCCGAAATGCTGATACCCAAACCAAGTGCCCGTGCGACCCAGACCACAAACCACTTCGTCAATATGCAGCAAGATATTGTATTTCTTGCAGATTTCTTGAACGCGGTCCCAATAGCCTGCGGGTGGCACAATCACGCCGCCGCCTGCGGTGACGGGTTCCAGAACCAGTGCGCCAATGGTATCGGCGCCTTCGCGCAAGATCACTTCCTCAATCGCATTGGCCGCACGCTCGCCATAGTTTTCCACATCCCATTGTTTGCGGTATTCTAGGCAATGCGGCACCATGACGAACCCATCAGGATAGGGTCCGTATTGTGCCGCGCGCTCTGCCTGACCGCTGGTCGCCAAAGTGCCTATCGTCGTGCCGTGATAGTCGCGCTCGCGGTACAGAATCTTCCACTTTTTGCCGCCGTGATGTTTGTGGGAAATCTGGCGCACCATCTTATACACTTTTTCATTCGCCTCGGACCCCGAGTTTGAATAGTACACACGGCTCATGCCTGGCATTTTAGAAATCAAACGTTCCGCGAACAAAGCGCCAGGGATCGACCCGCCAACACCCGCAAAATAGTTCATTTTCAACAGGGTATCGCGCACCGCATTGGCAATGCTTTCGCGCCCATAACCAACATTTACGGTCCAGACGGCACCAGACACGGCGTCGATATATTCGCGTCCGCGTGCATCCCAAACCCGCAGACCCTTGCCCTCAACGATGATGCGCGGATCGATATCGGGGGATTCATACCCCTTGTGTTGGCTCAGGTGATGCCAAACATGCGCCTTGTCGGCGGCGATGACGGCGCTGATATCATTGGCGTTGGTATAGTTATCCATGATGCGACTCTCCGAAATGCGGCGCAAACTCGCGCCTTATTTTGCGACAGTATTCCTTGCTCCGCGAAAATCCCTTAGGTCCAGAGCATCCCCTACGATAGGACCAGAAACCGAAACCCGCCCCTTCATACTGATCCAAATACCTTCGCAGAAGGCACCGAAATGCAGCAACCTATATATGCAAGGCCCGCCCATATGCGTCCAACACGGATTCATGCATCATTTCCGATAGGGTCGGATGCGGAAACACCGTGTTCATCAAATCTTCTTCGGTGGTTTCCAGCGTGCGACCGATGACATAGCCTTGGATCAGCTCGGTCACCTCGGCCCCAATCATATGCGCGCCCAACAGCTCCCCTGTTTTGGCGTCAAAAATCGTCTTAATCATACCCTCAACCTCGCCCAAGGCAATCGCCTTGCCATTGCCGATAAAGGGGAAACGACCAACTTTGATATCATGCCCCGCCTCGCGCGCCTTGGCCTCGGTCATGCCGACCGATGCCACTTGGGGATGACAATAGGTGCAGCCTGCAATGCTGCCAGGCTTAATCGGATGCGGATGCCCGCCTGCGATCAATTCCGCGACCATGACACCTTCGTGGCTGGCCTTGTGCGCAAGCCACGGCGCGCCCGCAATATCGCCAATGGCAAACAGACCCGCAACGCCCGTGCGGCAATATTCGTCGGTCACAACATGGGTGCGGTCGATTTTGACGCCCAGCGCCTCAAGCCCCAGACCTTCGACATTGCCGACGATGCCCACGGCAGAAATCACAGTATCAAAGGTGTCGGTGACCGTGCCACTGGCCGATTCTAGATATGCAGTGACTTGCCCCGCACCGCGATCCAGTTTCTTGACCGTGGTTTTTTCTAAAATCTTCATCCCCTGTTTCAAGAATGCCTTTTTCGCAAAGGCGCTGATTTCGGCGTCCTCGACAGGTAGAACGCGGTCCATCACCTCGACGACAGTTGTGTCTGCGCCCAAAGTGTTGAAAAAACTGGCAAATTCAATGCCAATCGCGCCCGACCCAATGACCAACAGCTTTTTTGGCATTCGTTTGGGTTGCAGGGCATGGCGATAAGTCCAAACAAGATCACCATCCGCCTCAAGGCCTGGCAATTCGCGTGCCCGCGCACCTGTCGCAAGGATGATGTTTTTTGCCGCGAGGTCTTCGGTCGATGTGGCGGTTTTCACGCTCACATGACCCAGTTTCGGCAGCGTCGCATCCCCCATAAATACTGTGATTTTGTTCTTTTTCATCAGATGACCAATGCCGCCCGACAATTGCTTTGCGACGCCCCGCGAGCGCGCGACAACCGCGTTCAGATCAAAATTGATCCCATCTGCCGACAGACCGAATTCTTTGGCGCGGTGCATCAGGTGAAAAACTTCGGCACTGCGCAGCATAGCCTTGGTCGGGATACAGCCCCAGTTCAGGCAAATGCCGCCCAGATTTTCGCGTTCAATGATGGCGACCTTTTGGCCCAATTGCGCGGCGCGAATGGCGGCAACATAGCCGCCCGGACCTGCGCCAATCACGATGATGTCAAAGTTTTGCGTCGCCATATCTTCCTCCAAGAAAAGTAGTTTGACCTTAAACTATTTCTTTTAGCCCAGCAAGACTGGCAAGGCCGTGGCCCTATGCGTCAGGTGCAAGACTGCGCAGGATCGCGCCATAGCCGCCGTTTTCGATAAACGCCTGTTCGTCGACAGTGCTGATCCGTCCCAACGCCTGATTGCGATAGGGAAAGCGGCCAAAGCGGGCGATCATCTCGCGGTGCGCGCGGGCGTGCAGGGTCAAATCTGGATGCGAAGGCATCCGTTCCACCATCAAAGATACCGCCATATCCTGATCGGTCAAATCTTCGGAATGTTCAAACGGCATATAAAAGAACTGGCGTTCAGGTTCGGGCGCATCCATATCCCAGCCCTGATCCAAGGCACGCCGCGCCGCATCCCGCGCCCGCGCATCTGTCGCAAAGGCCAAGGCGGACCCGCGATGCATATTGCGCGAAAACTGATCACAAACAATCAGATAGGCCAGCGTTCCCGCCGCCCCATCCACCCAATGTTCAATATGGCCGTCATGGGCCGCCTGCCAGATCGGGGTGAACAGGGCAGCAATTTCGCCGTCCAAATCATCGCCGCCCGCATACCAGCCAGCAGGGCCAACTGCGCCCAGCCAATAATCCAACACTTCGATCGGGTCTGACATTTGACGTCTCCTTTCGCGCATCAGATCATTTGCGCGGATCATTGTCCAACAATGCCTCAACCATCACGGCTGACGCGGTGGGGGTAAGCCCAGAATAGGCCCCTTGCTCGGGCGCGGAACGTCGGGTTTTTCGCCACGCGGCATATCCGCCAAGGGCCGCAAAAAACGCACCAATGACCAGAAAATATCCCTTGGCACCAATATGTTCCATAAACCACCCCGCAAGCAATGGGCCAAACATTGCCCCAAACCCGTTCAGGAAAATCAACCCCGCCGAGGCGGCCGGCATTTCCTCTTTGGAAAGGTAATCGTTTGTATGGGCGATCAGCAATGAATACAAAGGGTTGATGATCCCCCCCAAAAGACCCGCCACCGCCAGTTGCAACCAGAACGGCAAGGGCACAAGACCCGCCACCACCATCACCCCCGCCCCCGCAAATGACATCCACAAAATCATTGCGCGCCGATCCATCCGATCCGATGCCCAGCCCACGGGATATTGCAAGACAAGGCCGCCGACATACATCATCGCAACAAAGGCGGCGATTTGCCCAACCGACATCCCCGAGAGCGCCCCGTAAACCGAGGCCATCCCGAACATCGCCGCAAACACGCCCCCCGTCAGCAGCATTCCCGCACAGCCAAGGGGCGAGACGCGAAACAGGGTCTTAAAGCTCATGGCTTTGGTTTGATCAAAGGTTGGCGCGGGGACGGTCGCCAAAAGAATTGGCAAAAACGCAAGCGACACCAGGATCGACGGAATGATGAACAGCGCAAACCCCGATGGATCGCCCGCAGCAAGCAAGCCTTGGCTGGCGATAATTCCCAGCATTTGCACGATCATATAGGCCGACAGGGCCTGACCGCGTGTCTCATTGCTCGCGGTGTTGTTCAGCCAACTTTCGGCGGTGATATAGACCCCCGAAAAGCAAAACCCGATCAGCGCCCGCATAATCGCCCATGCCGTCCAATCGACCAACAGCGGATATAGGATCAGCACGGCGGAAATCAGCGACCCCATGGCCGAAAAGACCCGCACATGGCCGACACGACGGATCATTTCAGGGGCAACCTGTGCGCCGCCCAAAAACCCCACGAAATAGGCGGACATGACGATCGACAGCTCGAACGTCGAAAATCCTTCGGACGCGCCACGAATGCCCAACAGCGATCCTTGCACCCCATTGCCCACCATCAAAAGCATAACGCCCAACAAAAGTGGCCAAGATTGTGTCATAACTTTTAACATTTGGAAAACCCCTTTGGGAACCCGTCTGTGCCGCCTTATGGGATCAAAAGCGATGCATCACCATAGGAAAAGAACCGGTAATTTTGCACTAACGCGTGACGATAAATGTTGTCCATCCGTGCCTTGCCCATCAACGCGGATACCAGCATCAGCAGCGTTGATTTGGGCAGATGAAAATTGGTCATCAGCGCGTCGGTGATTTGAAATTTAAAGCCCGGATAGATGAAAATATCGGTTTTGCCTGTCCATGGCTGCAGAACACCGTTTTGCGCGGCAGACTCGATAAGGCGCAGCGCAGTTGTGCCGACGGGGATCACGCGACCACCGGCGGCTTTGGTGGCGTTGATATCGGCACAGGCCTGCACCGTCACCTCGCCCCATTCGGCGTGCATTTTATGGGTGGTCACGTCATCGACCTTGACGGGCAAAAATGTGCCTGCGCCCACGTGCAAGGTCACTTCGGTAAATTGCACCCCTTTGGCAGCAAGGCGTTGCAATAGGTCCAGATCGAAATGTAAACTGGCCGTGGGGGCGGCCACGGCCCCCGAATGGCGGGCAAAAACGGTTTGATAATCAACCAAGTCTTGGGCATCTGCCGTGCGATCCATATAGGGCGGAAGCGGCATTTGCCCCGCCCGCGCCAAGGCGGCATCAAAATCGTCGCCGATAAGGTTAAATTCCAGCGTCAAATCCGTATCGGTTTTGCCCACAATTTTCGCCGAGAATGTGTCGTCAAAGTGGATGACTTCGCCCAAGCTCACCTTGCGCAGGGGCTTGGCCAAGGCGCGCCAACCTGTCACGGCAGGCTCCATCAAGGTAATCTCGACCTTTGCGACGGCCTCACCGCGCGTTCGGGTGCCAAACAACCGCGCGGGGATCACGCGGGTGTTGTTCAAAACCAACCGATCGCCCGCCTGCAAGATATCAACCAGATCAAACACAAATCGATCCTCTACCCCATCGCCTTGGGCCAGCAGCAGTCGCGCAGAGGACCGCGGAGAGGCGGGGCGCGTGGCAATACGATCTTCGGGCAAATCGAAATCAAAATCCGAAAGCTGCATTAGTTTTCCAATTTTAAGGTGGGAGGTGGCTTGCGAAAGAGATTGCGTAAAAATCCGGGCGTAAGCACCGACAAGACGTCCACGGAAACATCGGGGGATTTGGCCGATCCTTTCAGCGTGTAATTGAACCCCAACACGCCTTCGCCGCGTTTCGCGATCAATTCGCCTATGCCGTTTAGCACATAAACAGGCGAAATCGTGCCTTGCATATTTAACCCCTGCGAGGCGGTGTCATACACCCCCTGCATCGTCACGCCAAGGCTGCCCCCCGTAGCCGCACCTTCGCGCAGATCAACCCCCCGCGGCGTTAAAACAAACCTGCCGCGCACATTGTTGAACAAAATCCCGTCACCCGAAAGCTGATCCAACAGACCGACGACCGACACCGCATTCAGCAAATCCGCAAGCGCCGAGGCGTTTTGCACCCGCAAACTGGTGATCCCGATCGATCCGTCATAGGTGCCCTGCGTTGCCCGCGGCGTCAGGCGCAAATCCATCGCGCCCCCGCGCGCCGAGGTATAAACTTGGGCCGCCGCAAGGACCGCACCCGCGTCCCGTGCCACCACCCGCACCGCGACACCATTTTGTGCAGGCATCAATTGCCCCTCAATTTGCGGGCTTGTGCCATCGCCGTTCACGCGCGCGGTAAAGTTGCCGCGCACTGTCGTATCCATCTGCAAATCACCCAAGACATTGGTCAACAAAATGCTGTCCGACACCCGCAACCGCGCCAAATCAACCGACAGCGGCACCCCCGCCCCCGCCCCCGCCACCCGCGATTTCGGCAGATAGCGCAGGTCAACATCCCCCCCCCGCAATCCAAGGCGGATACCGCCCTGCTTTCCGGGTATCCCTTGAATATCCAACGGGGATTGCAGCCATTTGCCAATACTGACATCGCTGAACTGCGCCAAATCCAACCCGCCTTGCCGCCGCAAACGAATGCGGCCAATCACCGACAGATCGCCTGCCTGTAGGGTGATCTTGTCGATCAAAGGCGGGACCGATAATGTGGCAGTCATCGCCAGTTTCCCCAAAGATGCCGCAGGTTTTGCCCAACCGATTTGCGGAATGGACAATCCAATGCGGTTTAAATCTGAGGTCAGGGATAATTTGGCGGCCCGCCCCCGCGCTAGATCAATCACGACGTCGCCCCGCCCCGCACCCGTCACCGCGCCTTTTGGCAAGGCCAGCCCAAAGGCGCGTAAAGTTTCGTCTGACAAATCGACAGTGCCCGTCACTTGGGCGCCAAGATTTGGGCCGAATTTCTGCCGATAAATCGCGTCAAAGCTGACCCCAGACAACAGCCCCTGCCCCGCGATTTGCAGTCCTTGATTGTCCACCGCAACAGAAAGGGATTTTGCAGATATCACGCGTTTTGGCACCAAATTGTCCGAGGCAAAATCCACGATATTGCCCCGCACCTGCACCGCAACGTCATTGGGCAGGATCACTTTTTTCAGCCGCATCGCCAAATGCGTGACCAATTCCGCCCGCCCTGTGCCAAAATCCACAGGCCGACCCGCCTTTTGCAAATACAAAAACGGTTTTTGATCCAAAAGCGAAAGAGTGGCAGACAAGGGTGATTTCGTGCGCAAGGTGATCTCTGCCTCGCCAGGGATTTGCCGCAAATCCTTAATGCGAAACACCGAACCGGCCATATCCACCACCCCGCCTTGGGGGGGGGTAACGCGGCCCTGTTCCAAGACGACCGTCAGGGCATTTTGCGAAATCGTGCCATAGCCCGCGCCGTCGGTGATCGCGGGCAAACTGCGCATCGCCCGCATCACCCCGCCATGATAGGAAAATCCCATTTCCATCGCGGCGGGGGCATCTTGGGCAAGGCGCACGGCACATCGAAGATCGGTAAACTGCGCCGCAAGCAGGTTTTTTTCTAACCAATCGCGCGTGCCGATCATCAGGGTTTTCGGCCAAGCGGCCAACAGCGCCGCGGCACGAATTTGATCGATTTGCAAATCCAACGCGGCCATCCAACCTTGCTCGCCCGCCGAAGCATTGCCATGCGCGACGATCCGCGTCTTGGCCATGGTCAGCGCAAGCTGTCCGATCTCTATTGAAAACGGATTTAGCCGCAGGCGCATATCCAAAGCCCCTGCATCAAACAACAAAGGTGACGCAAACAAATTTGGCTGATTGAACCGCGATGGGCTGATTTGCAACTGCATAACAAAGGCATCTGGCACATCGCCCGTGATGACGCCTGTCATAGGACTGCCATCTTTGCGCAACAAATCGCCATGCCCTGTGGCCTGAATTTGCAACGCCGCACTGTCAATCTGCAAGTGGGTTAGATTCACCCGTCCCTTCATTGGGTCATATTGCAACTGCATCGCTGCCTTGTCGAACGCTATGGGATTTGCGGCAGGATCGGGCTGTAATACGCCTTTGCCAAATGACAGTTCTGCCGCCAAATCCGAAACACCTTGGGCGGTCAAGGTGGTGCTAATCCGCCCTGACAAAGGCGCATTCAGCAACCCAACCCAAGCCAAAGGCGCAATCTGCGCCGCAAGATCCGCGGCGGCAATATTGTCGATCCGTGCCGTCACCTGGGCGCGATCGCTGTCTTTTGGCATGGTCACCGACATCACGACCCGGCCCAATCGCGACGCCTTCCCTTGCAACGACAATTGCAATTCCGCCGCCAAAGTTTGATCACGATTTTTAATATCCAAATATCCGTCACCCAAACGCCATTCTTGGCCTGTGCGCAGATCAATCAGATGCAGGGACAATGCCTCGGCCTGAATACGGGTGATCCCCGTAGGATTGGCCATGGTTTGATCCAAAATCGCAAACAGATCATGCAGGCCCAAAACTTGGTTGGCGGCTTTATCAGGCGTGCTGGCAAAGGCGATATTCAATTTACCAGCCAGATCGCGTGTCACACTAAGGTCTGCCCCAATCAGGCGCAGACTGCGCGGAGCAAGTTTGCCCTGCAACAAGGGGCGTGGCCAAACCGACAGCGCCACTTCGGGCAGGGTCAAAATCGACGCGCCTTGTGCCGTCACCTGCACGCCTGACAAATCCAGAACAGGCACCCAATCGCCCCCTAGGGTGACAGTAATGGTGTCCAATGTCAGGGTCGATTTGGGCAGGTTGCGCTGCAGCGTCTGGTTCAGCCGATCCTCTATTTGCACCACCACCCATTTCGGCAAGGGCAGCGCGTGGTTCGGCAAAATAACGAACAACATCCCAATCCCCATTGCCACAAGAACCAAAACAAGCTTTGGCCACAGACCAAATCGCGCTTTAGGACTGGTGACGGACATTCGGGGCATCTTTCTGACAGCAATTTCACAGGACTTGCCTTTATCTTGGCTTAAAGGCAACTAGATCCCCAATTGCAAACCCATAAAACTGCCGCCGACATCTAAAATCAGCAAGGAGCCGCCTATCATGTCCCATGGCCTTAGCATCGGTCAACCTGCCCCCGACCTTATTTTGCCGCGCGATGGTGGCACGGAAATTCGCCTGTCGGATCTGCGCCCGAAACAAGTGGTTTTGTTCACCTATGGTGCGGATGGAACACCCTCTTGCACCAATGAAGTGATGGAATTTAACGCCCTTGCCGCCGATTTTGCGGCGGCGGGATGCGTTGTGATCGGCCTGTCCAAAGACAGCGTCAAGAAACACGAAAAATTCATCGCAAAAATGGGCATCACCTTGCCGCTTGCCTCCGATACTGGAACAGTGATGGAAGAATTGGGCGCGTTTGGGCCGAAAATCTTTTTTGGCAAACCTGTGATTGGCGTTTTGCGCAGCACGTTTCTGATCGACGGCGCGGGGCACATCGCCGAGATTTGGAAAGTCGACAAGGTCAAGGGACACGCAGCCGAGGTTTTGGCAAAAGTTCGCGGATGATGACCCTGAGCGAGATGGCGGTGGCAGTTTTGACCACCGCAGATGGGCGAGAAAAAACCGCCCTATCGCATCATTATGCACAGGCTTGGCGCAATGCGCGAGCGGCGGGTTCGCCACTCGCTTTGGGCAAAGCCAAGCCACCCGATCAACCCGCGAGGCCCCTCACACCCCAATTGCTGGATCCACGCGATGTGCCGCGCCGCCGCCCCAAATCCCCCACGGGCCGCATTGCCCTGCTGCATTCCTTGGCGCATATCGAATTGAACGCTGTTGATCTGCATTGGGATATCATTGCCCGCTTTGTAGATCAGCCAATGCCCATGGGATTTTACGATGATTGGGTGCAAGCGGCGGATGACGAATCAAAACATTTCAACTTGGTCTGCGATGTATTGCAGGCCAAGGGCAGTCATTATGGCGCCATGCCCGCCCATGCCGGAATGTGGCGTGCGGCCCAAGATACCGCCCATGACCTGCTTGCGCGTCTGGCTGTGGTTCCGATGGTCCTTGAGGCGCGGGGACTGGATGTCAGCCCGCAAATGATCGCCTTGTTCAAAGAATTCCAAGAAGATGCCGCCCTTGCCGCCTTGGAAATCATATATGCCGAAGAAGTGGCCCATGTCGCCTATGGGTCGAAATGGTTCAATTGGTTGTGTGGAAGCAAAGGCGATGATCCAAAAGAAGTGTTTCATACCCTTGTGCGGCGCTATTTTCATGGTGCATTGAAGCCGCCTTTCAACACAGAAAAACGCGCCGAGGCGGGAATCCCCCCCGACTTTTACTGGCCGCTTGCCGAAAAAATGGGCGCGGATCAACCTCAAGATTAGGACAATTGTCCAGAGCTTGCGCGCGATCGGCGGGAACTTGCCGTTTGCGGCATTGCGCGCAAGCATTGCGTTGCGATACGGGCCTGCGGGCATTAACACCCGTTCAAACTACCAAAGGAAATGCTGGTTGTGACCCCTCGGATTTTCGCCCAATTCAGCGCTTGGCTAGAGCATTACTTTCCCGAGCAGCGCCTATTTCTTAAGTCGCAAACCGACACGCGGTTCATCCGTCTGCGTCCGATCACGCAACTGTTTGCCGCTGTTTTTGGTGCGCTGGCCTTGGGTTGGACAATTCTTGCCACTGCGATTTTATTGATGGATTCGATTTCTGCGGGGACGTCGCGCGAACAAATTGCGCGGCAACAAGGCCTATATGAAGAACGGCTGAATGCGTTGTCCCAAGATCGCGATTTGCGCGCCCAAGAGGCGTCAGGCGCACAAGAACGATTTAACACCGCCCTAAAACAAGTCGCCACGATGCAATCGCGCCTGCTGCAATCTGAAGACCGCCGCCGCGAGTTGGAAACTGGCATTGATGTGATCCAAAACACCCTGCGCCGCACCATTGCCGAACGCGACGCGGCGCGACTGGAACTGGCGGGGATGACCCAGACGACAGGACGCACGGATTCGGGGCGCATAAAGGATGCCGAATCAACGGTGTCCTATCTTGCCGCTGCCTTGGGGCAAACAGCGACCCAGCGGGATGGAATGCAAAAATCGCTGGACCAGTCGGATGCAAAAATTGCCAAGGCTGTGGACGACAAAAAGGCCCTAGAGGCGCGCAATGACGTGATCTTTAGCCATCTAGAACAGGCGCTGAAGGTCACGGTTGAACCTTTGGATCAAATGTTTCGCAGCGCAGGTTTAGACCCGAATGAACTGATTGATCAGGCGCGGTCTGGGTATGATGGTCAGGGTGGGCCGTTGTTGCCGATCGAACTTTCGCCCAAGGGACAAGCGCCCTTTGCCGAAGAAACCCGCGCCAATGCGTTGCTTAAGGGCCTGAAGGATATCGACCTTTATCGCCAAGTCGCCTTTAAAACCCCGTTTTCCATGCCCGTCAAAACCAGCTTTCGCTATACGTCAGGTTTTGGCACGCGTGAAGACCCCTTTGGCCGCGGCACGCGCCGCCATGAGGGTCAGGATCTGGCGGGGGCTTACGGCGCGCCGATCTATGCCACTGCGGATGGTGTTGTCACCTATGCGGGCTGGGAAAGTGGTTATGGACGTCTTGTGACGATCCGCCACAAATACGGCTTTGAGACGCGCTATGGCCATTTGTCGCAAATCCGCGTCAAAGTTGGCCAAAAAGTGTCGCGTGGCGACCGTATTGGTGATATGGGAAACTCTGGTCGGTCTACCGGCACCCATTTGCACTATGAAATCCGCATCAGTGGATCCCCGAAAAACCCTATGACCTTCATAAAGGCTGCCAAAAATGTTTTCTAAAAGCCGCATCAACGAACCCGCAAAACCCGAATCTGACGCCGTATCGGCACCAGAACCCATGATGGCCAAGCCCAGCATGGATTTCACCCCATCGGCCCCCAAGGTCAAAGTGGCCGCCTCGATCCTGTCGTCGGATTTGACGGTGACGGGCAATCTGAAAACCACGGGCGACATCCAAGTTGAGGGCACGGTTGAGGGCGATATCCGCGCCCATCTGCTGACCGTGGGCGAAAGCGCAAATATCCGTGGCGAAGTGGTGGCCGATGATATCGTCGTCAATGGCCGTATCCAAGGCACTGTGCGCGGCCTAAAGGTGCGCCTGACCTCGACCGCACGGGTGGAAGGCGACATCATCCACAAGACCATCGCAATTGAATCGGGTGCCCAATTCGAAGGCACGGTGCAACGCCAAGATGATCCTTTGGCATCGGGGCGCACAACAGTGCCAAGCCCGCGCAAATCTGCACCTAAAGACGAATAAACCAAATGGCGCGCTCTGATTAGGGGCGCGCCACGTTACACGCAGATCAATCGTCGAAATTCGCCTCGGCCCGCGATTTTCCTGCGACGTCCATCGCCAAAGTGGCGGCCATGAATTTATCCAGATCCCCATCCAAAACCCCCGATGTATCGGATGTTTCGTGCCCCGTGCGCAGGTCTTTGACCATCTGATAAGGTTGCAGGACATAGCTGCGGATTTGGTTGCCCCAGCCGGCATCGCCCTTGGCGTCATGGGCGGCATTGATCGCCGCGTTGCGTTTGTCCAGTTCCAACTGATACAACCGCGAGCGCAGGGCGTTCATACAAATCTCGCGGTTCTGATGCTGGGATTTCATCGAGGAGGTCACCACAATATTGGTCGGCAAATGGGTGATCCGCACCGCAGAGTCGGTGGTGTTGACGTGCTGCCCACCCGCGCCCGAACTGCGATAGGTATCAATGCGAATATCGCGGTCGGGGATGTCAATTTCGATGTTTTCATCGACCACGGGATAGACCCAAACCGATGAAAAGCTGGTATGACGGCGGGCGGCACTATCAAAGGGGCTGATCCGCACAAGGCGGTGCACGCCGCTTTCGGATTTCAGCCATCCATAGGCGTTGCGGCCCGAAATCTTATAGGCGACGCTGCGAATTCCCGCCTCGTCGCCGGCGGTTTCCGACTGCATTTCGACCTTATAGCCCTTTTTCTCGGCCCAGCGGACATACATCCGCGACAGAATACTTGCCCAGTCACAGCTTTCGGTGCCGCCTGCGCCTGCATTAATTTCAAGGAAGGTATCGTTGCCATCCGCCTCGCCGTTCAAAAGGGCTTCAAGTTCCTTAGCCGCGGCCTGTTCGACCAAGTCGCGCAAAGCCGTCTCGGCCTCGGCGACGATGTCGCCATCGGCCTCGGCTTCGCCCATCGCAATCAATTCCACATTGTCGCGCAGGCCCGATTCAATAAGCTGATAGGTTGAGAGTTGATCCAAAACCCCCTGACGATCCCGCATCAGCTTTTGGGCGCGAGATGGATCATTCCACAGGTTCGGATCCTCGATCATGGCGTTAAATTCCTCCAGACGGTGCGCCGCTGTGGGCAAATCCATCCGCTGCCCCAAAAGACGCAGGGATTTGGCGATTTGATCGATATGATTTTGCGTCTCGGCGCGCATGGAAGATCCTTTTATTTTGTCGGCGTGATAACGCGGGTCGTGGCAGGCGGCAAGTGACGGAATTGGGGGACACCCGCACCGTTTTGGCGCAAACGGTCCCCCCCTTGAGGATATTTATTAAAAAGAGAAAAAAGCGGCGCGTTCAGTAAAGCCCACCCGAAGACAGCGCGCCGAAGCTGGCCTTTTTCGGGACGGCTTTGGTTTGGCCGTCAGAGGTTTGGACAACATCAGATGTTTGGCCTTGATCCGTTTCGCCCACCGCAAAAAGGGGAAGGTTTTCACCCATCCCAAAACCACCATCGACGATATAATCAAGGCCCATCAGACCTTGTTCGCCCTCGCGGAAATATTCGGCGATGACATTGTCCCCGGTGGCCTCTGGGCCCAGCATAGCGCCGGTAAAGCGGTCAACGTTTTGAAAATAGCCGCCTGGTGGGACGGCGAATTCCGTGCCTCCAAAGCGTTTCACCGCTTCGGACATGAATTCTTGAAAAATTGGCACACAAAGCGTGCCGCCAAAGGCACCCTCGCCCATGCTGCGTGGCTGGTCAAACCCCATATAGCAGCCCGCAACAAGGTTCGACGTGTAGCCAATGAACCAAACGTCCTTGGCGTCATTGGTAGTCCCCGTCTTGCCCGCCACGGGCACAGGCAGGCGCACGCCTGTTCCAGAGCCGCGCTTGATCACCCCCTGCATCATCGATGTCAGCTCATAGGCAGTGATCGCATTCATCACCCGCTCGCGATTGGAATTGATCGTCAGCCCCACGCCATTGGCCAGACGGGGCGAATTACAATCGACGCAATCGCGCTTGTCGTGGCGATAGATGGTTTGGCCATAGCGGTCTTGGACGCGGTCAACCAAGGTGGGTTCCACCCGCTCGCCGCCATTGGCGAACATCGCATAGGCGGCGACCATTTTGAACAAGGTGGTTTCTTGCGCGCCCAAGGCATTGGCCAAAAACGGGTTCATCGGGTTGTAAACACCAAAGCGTTCCGCATACTGTGCCACAGTATCCATGCCGATTTCTTGCGCCACGCGCACAGTCATCAGGTTTCGCGATTGCTCAATCCCCGTGCGCAGCGGCGTCGGCCCATAGTATTTGTTCGACGCATTCTTGGGTGTCCACAGGCCTTGCGGGGTTTCAACCTCAATCGGGGCGTCGACCACAATTGTCGCGGGCGTAAAGCCCGAATCCAACGCCGCCGCATAGACAAAGGGTTTGAACGAAGAACCAGGCTGACGGGTCGCTTGCGTGGCGCGGTTGAACACCGAGGATTGATAGGAAAACCCGCCCTGCATCGCCATCACGCGGCCTGTGTTGACGTCCATCGCCATAAAGCCGCCTTGGACTTCGGGCACCTGACGCAAAGACCAGTGATCGAATGTGCCGTCGTCTTTCATGACTTGTTTGACCATGACGACATCGCCCACTGCGACCAGATCGGCGGGGGTTTTGGCCTTGGGGCCCTTGGTGCCGTCGGCATTCAGTTTGCGCGCCCATGTCACGTCAGAGGATGGGATGATTGGGTCTTGGTCAACCTTGTCCTCAATACCAAGGCGGGCGGTTTTGTCCGTCAGTTCCAGCACAACGGCGGCGTGCCACCCTTCGACATCACGGGGCAGTTCCGTGACCTCGGCCAAGGCGGCGCGCCAAGATGCCTCGTTGCCCAAGACGTCATTGGGCAAAGTTTTGCGGGTGCCGCGCCACAAGCCCTGCGCGCGGTCATATTTTTCCAATCCGCGTTGCAGGGCACGGGCCGCAATCGCCTGCAGTTCGGGATCAGCCGTCGCACGAATGGTCAGACCACCGCCAAAAAATTCGGCCTCACCAAAGCTGCCCGACAGTTGGCGGCGAATTTCATCGGTGAAATAATTGCGCGGCGGCAGGGATTGGCGATAGGCGGGATAATCGCCGTTTTGCACAGACAGTAAGGGCGCTGCAATTTCAGCCTTGGCCGTGGGCGCATCCAAATAGCCGTTTTGCAGCATCTCATTCAGCACATAATTGCGCCGATCCAGCAGCTTTTCGCGGTTGTTGACGGGATGAAAATCGGAGGGTGCCTTGGGCATAGAGGCCAAAGTTGCCGCCTCGTGCGGGGAAAGTTGATCCAAGGATTTGTTGAAATAGGTTTGGGCTGCGGCGGCCACGCCGTAAGAGTTTTGACCCAAAAAAATCTCATTCAAATAGAGTTCCAGTATCTTATTTTTGCTAAGCGTATGTTCCAAACGTGAGGCAAGGATCAATTCCTTGACCTTACGCTCGACGCTGCGCGATCCGTCCAGCAAAAAGTTTTTCATCACCTGTTGCGTGATGGTGGATGCCCCCCGCAAATTTGCACCCCGTGAGGTGATTGCATCGCGTGCCGCCGCGGCCATACCAGTGATGTCATAGCCTTTGTGTGTATAGAAATGCTTATCCTCTGCCGAGATAAAGGCATTTTTGACCACATCAGGGATGTCTTCGATGGGCACAAACAAACGGCGTTCTTGGGCGAATTCGTCGATGATCCGCCCCTCGCCCGAATAAATGCGGCTGATCGTGGGGGGAGTATATTTCGCAAGGCTGTCTGGGCTGGGAAGACCGTCCGAGAACACCCAAAACACACCGCCCACCGTCATTGCACCAAACAAGAGCGCCAAAGTGATGTTGCTGAAAAGCGAACCTAGAATGGCTGTGAAAAACCTGATCACTGAATCGTCCCCCGATGCACCCGCGCCTTATAGGTTGGGGATGGGCAAAGGTCAAAACAACTCCTTAACCAATTGGGAACGAAGGCGTGATTTTGCCCGATCAAGGCAGCGCCGTATCAGTTCAACGGCTGAACGCGGCGCAGACGGTCCTGCGCCGTCCAAATCGTCAGGCCGTCGCGCACAGCGCCCGCCATCTGGGCGCGCCATGCGGGATCGGTCAGATTGGACAAATCCTTGGCCGACGACAAAAACCCCAATTCCAGCAAAACCGATGGAATATCGGGCGATTTCAACACCGAAAAGCCCGCGCCTTGTTCTGGATGTCGGTGCATTTTTATCCCTGCGGCGGCAATGGCTGTGGCCAAGGATTTGCTGAGGCTGACGATGCGCGGTGTGGTTTGAATGCGCGCCATATCCATCAAAACTTGGGCGACCAAATCATCTTGGGCGGTCAAATCCACACCCGCCAACAAATCATCGCGGTCATGGCGTTCGGCCAAGGTCTGGCTGGCCCGATCAGAGGCCGTTTGCGACAGGGAATAGATGGTGGCACCCACCGCCTCACCCTCACTGACCGAATCGGCGTGCAGGGACAGAAAGACATCCGCCCCCGCCGCGCGGGCGATGGAAATGCGTGCCTCAAGGGGAACAAATTCGTCGGTTTCACGCGTCATAACCACGGAAAAGCCACCCGTGCGCAAAAGAGTTTCTTTCAATTCACGCGCAAAAGTCAGCACCAAATCAGCCTCATTATAGCCGTCACGTTGTGCACCAGGATCCAACCCGCCATGCCCTGGATCCAAGACCACGATCAGCGGCCCGACCCCGTCTTTTTTGGCGATGGGCAGCGGAACGGATTTTGGCAATTGCCATTCGGGCGGCTCGGGCAAGGCGGCCGCTTTTGCGAAATCGGCCGCATTTGTGGGGGCAAGGGTCACAGTCACGGTGGCCGCCGCGTTTTGCGTGACCATTTCACTGCGATCAATGGCCATCGGACCATTCAATTCGATCACCAAGCGCGACCACGCGGGGCGAAACACCCCCGCGCGGATTCCCAAGATTGCGTCTGGGTCAATTTGCACCGCTGCAAGATTTTGCCAATCCACTTCCCGAAAGTCCATAATCAAGCGCGGCGGATTGTCCAACAGGCGCAACCGCCATGGCACAGGCTGGCTGAGCGACAGCGCAATCGACAGATTGTCCCCATCAGCCCCAATAAAAGAGTTGTCCGCATTCAAGCGCGCCAAACCCGACAGCTCTTGTGCCGCTAAGGGGGCGGTCAACAGCGCAAAAATCGTGGTCAAAAGACAAAGAATTGATTTCATAAACAGATTATCGCTGCTGATGTGGCAAATGTAAACTTAGCAGGGGCAATCCAGATCACGAAACCGCGACGCAGATCACGGCGGCTTGATCTTTGGGCAGGCTTTGGCCTAAATGCCGAAAATGCGGTTTACAATGGGGTATTTCATGCGCGTTATTTTATGGGTGATCCTGCTGGGCCTTGGCCAAACCGCGTTTGCCACCGACATGACCGCATCCGAGCGTGATGCCTTTCGCGCCGAAGTCCGGGCCTATCTTTTGGAAAATCCCGAAGTTTTGGTCGAGGCGATGACAGAACTGCAATCGCGCAAAGATGCTGCGGACACGGCCAAGGATCAGGCCCTGCTGACCACCTATAAAACTGAATTGTTCAGCGATCCCAATTCCTATGTCGGTGGCAATCCCGATGGCGATATCACAATCGTCGAATTCACTGATTACCGCTGCGCCTATTGCCGCAAGGCCTTTGCAGAGATTGAAGATCTGATCAAAACCGACGGCAATATTCGTTTTGTTGTCAAAGAATATCCTATTTTGGGCGATGCTTCGGTGATTTCCACGCGTTTTGCTGTCGCAGTTTTGCAACTGCATGGGCCCGCGGCCTATAAGGCGGCGCATGACGGGCTGATCACGTTGCGCGGCGAACCTGATGCGACCACTTTGACAGAATTGGCCGAAAAACTGGGGCTTAAGGCCACTGATATTTTGGCGCGGATGAATGCCCCATCGGTGGACGCCGTGATTGCGGCCAATGCCGATCTTGGGCAGAAAATGGGGATCAACGGCACCCCCACCTTTGTGGTCAACGGCCAGTTGCTGCGCGGCTATGTGCCGTTAGAGCAGATGAAAGAAATTGTCGCGGCGGAACGCGCAAGCTAAGAAGGCATACAAGCTAAGAAGGTACAGCGGCCGCAATTTCATTTGCGGCAATTTCGCTGGCCTTTTTCTCAACCAGATCAACAATGTGATCTACCATGGATGCATTGTCCAACTTATGGCTTTGCTTGCCCGCAAGATAGACCATGCCAGACCCCGCACCCCCCCCCGTGAACCCGATATCGGTCATCAGCGCCTCACCCGGGCCATTGACCACACAACCAATGATCGACAGGCTCATCGAGGTGGTGATATGGGCCAAGCGGTCCTCAAGTGCCGCGACTGTCTTGATCACGTCAAAGCCTTGCCGCGCGCAAGACGGGCAGGAAATGATCGTCACACCCCGATGGCGCAGGCCAAGGGATTTCAGGATTTCAAAGCCAACTTTGACCTCTTCGACAGGATCGGCCGACAGCGACACGCGGATCGTATCGCCAATCCCGCCCCAAAGCAGCATCCCCAGACCCACCGAAGATTTCACAGTGCCCGACGTCAGGCCCCCCGCCTCGGTGATGCCCAAATGGATCGGCGCATCCGTCACCCCCGCCAATTGCTGATAGGCTGCGGCGGCCATAAACACGTCCGACGCCTTGACCGAGATTTTATATTCGTGAAAATCATTGTCTTGCAGCAGTTTGATATGATCCATCCCCGATTCCACCATCGCATCGGGGCAAGGCTCTCCGTATTTGTCCAGCAAATGCTTTTCCAAACTGCCCGCATTGACACCAATACGGATCGAACAGCCGTGATCCTTGGCGGCACGCACCACTTCGGCAACACGTTTTGCATCACCAATATTGCCCGGATTGATCCGCAGACAGGCGGCGCCCGCCTCGGCCGCCTCAATCGCGCGTTTGTAATGGAAATGAATGTCGGCAACGATCGGCACGGGACTTTCGGCACAAATCTCGCGCAGGGCGCGCGTGCTGTCCTGATCGGGCGTAGACACCCGCACGATATCCGCCCCCGCCACGGCACACCGCTGAATTTGTTCAATCGTTGCAGCCACATCGGTGGTCAGCGTGTTGGTCATGGTTTGCACGGAAATCGGTGCATCGCCGCCCACCAACACCTTACCGACACGGATTTGGCGCGAGACGCGGCGTTCAATGTTGCGCCAAGGACGGATCGGATTATGGGTCATGTCATTTCCTGCTGCTGATACGCGCAAGATAGTCTGCGCCGCGTGATCCTGCAA
Organism: Cypionkella sp.; assembly: GCA_040398785.1. Lineage (GTDB taxonomy): Bacteria > Pseudomonadota > Alphaproteobacteria > Rhodobacterales > Rhodobacteraceae > Cypionkella. The sequence goes on from JBBATJ010000006.1 coordinate 251,641, forward strand.
CAGTTTGCGCGATTATTGCCCTGTAGGGATCGCGTCCGGAACGGTGTTTTGCGCCGTGAACTGCGCCAAATCGCCATCCGCTGCCACGTCAGCCACAGTATAGGCCGCGGTCAGACCAGCGCCAGACAGGTCAATGTTCTTGACAACCTCAGGCCCTTTGGCGGCTGGACCATATGTTTTGCCCCCCATCACAAAATACACAGCACTGGAATTCCCAGCCCGCAAACGCGGCGCGATTTCCAAGGCAGGCACCGCATAGCGTTCGCCGGCATTTAGAATTTTTTCAAACAAGACTGTGCCGTCTGCGGCCGAAATCTGCACCCACGATGGACGGGTCGCCAAAATTTCAACAGCGGGTTTCACGTCTGCCACGACCTTGACTGCGTCTTGCGTCACCGTCATCGACGCCACGGTTTCCATCGACACGCCCGACTTATGCGGATCAATGGCCGATATTGGCCCATCGCGGGCAACCAAAACCGGCACCTCCAACGCCTGTGGCTGGATCAGGCGGGTTGACGGATCTATCCCCGCTATGACCACCGGCGGGGCAGCATCTGTGATCACAGGGTTCAGCGCCGCCACGTCCGACGCGGCAAGGGGTGCCTGATCAACAGGGGCCAAGTCAACGCGCTGCACCGCCTGCAACACCGACCAACTGCCATAGCCGATCAATCCAATCACCCCAACCAATACCGCCAATTTGCCCAGCACACCCGGTTCAAACAGGTTTGACTGATTGCCTTGAGGGGTCGCAAAACGGCGCCCGAACAAAGGATCAGGCGCACCAAATGCAGCATCTTGGCGCGCACGCAACGCCGCGACGGGCGCCGTCGATGCCTCGCGCGACATACCATGTGCGACGTGAAAACCTGTTTCGGCGCAGAATTTTGCAAAGCATTCATCAGGGTTCATGCGCAGGTAACGCGCATAAGAACGCACATAGCCCGCAATGAAACTGGGGGCGTCGAATGCGGACAAATCACAATTTTCGATAGCAGCGAGATAGGGCGCTTTTATTCGTAAATCCCGTTCTACATCCAACAAAGATTTGCCAATCGTTGCGCGTTCGCCGCGCATCATATCGCCCAAACGCATTTCAAAATCATCAAAGCCCAGTGGCTTGACGATCTTTGTTTCAGGGCGCTTGCTCCCGATCATGCCGTGCGTCCGATCATATTCTTTGTCCCGCGCCCTATTCCTTGGATGGAATTTTGGACGAATTGTTGTGTAAAAGGCTAGCACATTTAACTTATTGTGTATAGAAAAAAGCGACTTAGATGTTTGTGTCGGCGTTTGTTTGCCACCTCACACAGTGCCGCTCGATGTGACACATCCCAACAGACGCCGCGCCCCCATTTCAGGCAGCGCGGTTATGGCCAAAACTATTGCTTTGGCGCAACCTCCAGCAGAATGACGCACGCCGCTTTGGCTTTGCTTGCGGCTTGGCAGGCTGCAATCGCTTGGGTTGCGGCAGTTGCAGCGTCGGGCAAACCGCTGATGGCAACGGCCGACGTGGCGGGCATACCCTCGCGGGTGAACCCATCCTCGGGGGATGCGGCAAGGGCGGCAAACCCACCACCTGCTGGCACGAAGAGAGCCAAGGCGTTCTTATCACTGGCCACAAGGCGCAATGTCGTCAGATCATCCTTGGTCAGAAAATCATGCAAATACAACGTGATGGTGAAATCTGCGATAACAGAGGTTTCTTTTTCGACCTCGGCTGTCGCGACTTGGGCTGTTGAGACCTGGGCTGTCGCAGTCGCGAACAGCGCGCCGATCGCCGTTGCCAAAATGATGCCCTGATGAACCTGACGCTTGACTTGCATTTTGGATGATCCCACCGTAACGATTCACTATAAAGGCCTTGTATCGCAGTCGATTTCCAAGGCAAAGCCCCGATTTTGCATCCGCCCCATCCAATAGGACATGGACATGACCCTAACTGCCGTTTTGCGCGATATCGATGAAAACTTGCCCAAAGCCTTAGACAGATTGCTGGACTTGTTGCGGATCCCGTCGATTTCAACCGATCCTGCCTTTGCGCGTGATTGCAAACGTGCCGCGCAATGGCTGGTCCAAGACCTGACCGATTTGGGGTTTGACGCAGAACTGCGTGCGACCACAGGTCATCCGATGGTCGTGGCCAAGGGCGGCGCGTCGGGGCCGCACCTGCTGTTTTATGGACATTACGATGTGCAACCTGTCGATCCAATTGCACTTTGGTCGCGTGCCCCCTTTGACCCTGCCATTGAAAAAACTGCATCTGGCGACGTGATCAGAGGGCGCGGCGCATCGGACGACAAGGGGCAGTTGATGACCTTTCTTGAGGCCTGCCGCGCCTGGAAATCGGTGCATGGCACTTTGCCCTGCCGTCTTACGATTTTTCTTGAGGGCGAGGAAGAGTCTGGCTCGCCCAGTTTGATCCCGTTCTTGCAAGACAACGCGAATGAGCTGCGCGCGGATCTAGCCCTGATTTGCGACACGGGGATGTTTCAATCGAAATCCCCCGCAATTGTCACCATGCTGCGGGGATTGTTGGGCGAAGAAATCACCATCACGGGGCCGAATAAAGATTTGCACTCGGGAATGTATGGCGGGCTTGCGATCAATCCGATCCGCGTTTTGTCGCGGATTTTGGCGGCGCTACATGACGATCAAGGCCGTGTGACAATCCCCGATTTTTACGACGGAGTGGGCGATTTGCCCGAGGAAATCGCCGCCCAATGGCAAGCGCTGGCGTTCGATCATGCGGGTTTTTTGGGCGATGTCGGCCTGTCGGTGCCTGCGGGCGAAGTGACGGCGACACCATTGCAAATGATTTGGTCGCGCCCCACCGCCGAAGTGAACGGCATTTGGGGCGGATATACGGGGGATGGGTTTAAGACCGTTCTGCCCAGTGCCGCCCATGCAAAAATCAGCTTTCGGCTTGTGGGCACGCAAGACCCTGATGCCATACGCGCGGCGTTTCGCGCCTGGGTTCAGGCGCAGTTGCCTGCCGATTGCTCTGTCGCATTCCACGGCCACGGCAACTCTGCGGCAGGCCATATGCAAGTAAACCACCCCGCGTTCGAGGTCGCGCGAACGGCCTTGGCCGAGGAATGGGGCCTGCCTGCCGCCTATGTGGGCTGTGGCGGATCGATCCCGATTGCCGCCTATTTCAAGACCTATTTGGGCATGGATGCGATGCTGGTCGGCTTTGCCAAAGACGATGACGCGATCCATTCGCCGAATGAGAAATACGATGTCGAAAGTTTTCACAAAGGCATTCGGTCTTGGGCGCGGATCCTTGCCAAGCTGGTTTGAATTCAGCCATCGGGGCGGGCTGTCTGCCCTCCCCAAACCCCTCCCGAAGGTATTTGGATCAGTATGAAAGACATGATGATTAGGGATATTGAGGCCGCCGATTATGCGGGCTGGCGGCGGCTGTGGGATGGATATTTGACGTTTTACCGTCAGGATTTGCCTGAGGCTGTGACAGCGCGCACATGGGCGCGGTTGCTGGAGACTGCGGGGATTTTTGGGCGGGTCGCGGTGCGAGCGCCTGAAATTCTGGGATTTTACATCGCGTTTACCCATCCCGCAACTTGGGTAATGGGGGAGGATTGTTATCTAGAGGATTTGTTTGTCGACCCTGAAGCGCGGGGCTTGGGGGTTGGGCGGGCGCTGATGGCGGATGTGCAAGCGGTGGCGCAGGCCAAGGGCTGTGCGCGGCTTTATTGGCATACCGATATTGGGAATGTTCGGGCGAGAGCGCTGTATGACAGCATCACGCCAGTGGGCGATGTTGTGCGGTATCGAATGGCATTGTAACGGCGAACAGGTGCAGGCTGGGCTTTCCTGAGGGGGTAAGACATTTGCCCGTTCAACAAATTCCCGCGGCAAAAGGCGCTGGGGAATGCGGTGCAAATTCGGGTGGGTTTGAAAGATGCCAAACCGATGATTGCAGGCTTAGCGATTGCAAAAAGCCTGGATTGGTTGGGTCAGACGCGCCGAACGCCAAAGTTTACGGCACGTCAGAGGGCCAGTTTGAAAACCTAGATGAATGGATGACCATTTCACGAAAAGACTGCCATGCAGGACGCGGCGCTTGCTGGTGTTTGTATGGAAGGCAAATTTGAAATGCGTGGCCATCTGTGCGGACACTTTGACAAGACAGTAAGCCCAAAAACAAAAACCGCCCCAAAGGGCGGTTTTTTGATAAATGGCGCGGTGGACGGGGCTCGAACCCGCGACCCCCGGCGTGACAGGCCGGTACTCTAACCGACTGAGCTACGCCCGCGCTTTTCTTCTTGTCTCCGCCGTGCGGCGTTGGCAAGGCGGGCGTGATAGACGCCTGAAATCAACTGGTCAAGCGATCAAAGCGGTTGAACAGCAGATATGCTGCAGGCACTTGGCTAGGGCCGGGTTCTAATGTGCGCTGCTGGTGTCCACACCCGGTGTTGGCCGCTTCACAAATGGCAGGACAAGCAAGGCAAGCGCCAGCATGCACGCAATCACCACAAATAGATTGTTAAAGGTCATAA
>JBBATJ010000007.1:0-253419 GCA_040398785.1 Cypionkella sp.
TCGTGCCGATGTTAACGTGCGGTTTATTCCGTTCAAACTTTGCCTTTGCCATGATAGACGCCTTTGATTTCGGGGGCCAATTCAGCCCAATGCTGTTTTGGCCCTATGCTTCACGCGCGGCGATGTATCCTGCATACGGCATAAAATCAAGGCAAAGAAAATCTGGGCCCAGACGCGGTTACTTTGCGGGTTTTGGAGTGCCTTGCGACTGTAACTTGGCCGCCGCGGCCTGTTCAGGTGTCATGCCGATCCACTCGGGGTGATCCAACAAATAGGCCTCAATCCGTTTGGCAGCATTATACGACAGGATTTCCAATTGACGCTGTTTGGTTTGTGTCAGACCCGATCCGATGAATGTCTGCGGCGAGGATTTTTCGATGATATTCATCCGCTCGCCGCCTGTGTTCAGCTTAAGACCCTTGGCATCGTCAAAGATGCTGACGTTGATGATCATAACCGAAGGCGGGCTAAACAGGATCGGAATTCCCGGGGGCGACAAGGCATATCCGTCAATGGACACCCCGATATTGAACAAACGGCTGCCCTTATATCTGCCAAAGCGTGCATCAATCGCGTTTTCCATCGCCGCTTTTAGTTCGGCGGGCTTTGCATCCCTTGAAATTGGGGATTTTTGCACCCCGTCCACCACCGCAACATTGATGCCCAACGCAAAATCGCCCAAGGGCACGGCGGGCTCTTTCAGGTCATTGGTCTGGCAAGCCGTCAATGCCACAAGACCCAAGGCCGCAATCAGATGACGAAGCACGCGCATGGTCGAAATCCTTAATTTAAACCGCTCAACCGGTGATACAGAGGCAACTTGTGCTGCGCAACCATTCTGCTCATGTAATTTTGGCGACCCCGGGAGGACTCGAACCCCCGACCAGCCGCTTAGAAGGCGGCTGCTCTATCCAGCTGAGCTACGGAGCCGTACCATTGTTTTGCGCCAAACCGCGCAGTCACGCAAGGGTGCGCGTCATGTAAATTGAATTGGGGTCCAAGCCGTAGCCTTCAAACGGCGCGCATCGCTGAAATCCTGCTTTTTCATACAGGCGCACCGCGGGCAAAAACATCGGTTGCGACCCTGTTTCCAGCGACAGACGCAAATAGCCCGCCGCCTTGGCGTGGGCCATCAGATGATCCAGCATCAGGCGCGACAGGCCGCGGCCGCGCGCCTCGATCAAGACGTGCATCGATTTGACCTCGGCATGGTGATCGTCAATCCGCTTGAACGCGCCCATCGCCACGGGAACACCTGCTTCACGTCCCACAAAAAACTGAACCTCTGGGATCGCCAGTTGCCCTGCGTCCATCATATGGATGCTTTCGGGTGGCGTATCTGCGTGCATATCGGCGGTATGACGCGTCATCAACAGCGTCAGATCGGCGATTAGGGGGGATTCTTGGGTGATCTGCATCATCTGTCCTAAGCTGGCGTATTTACGATTTATTAACCAACTTCGGCGCAAAGTGTTCCATGCGCTTTTTGTTGATCCTCTTGTTTCTGGCCGCTTGTGGCGTCTCACCTGCCCCCGAATTCATGCGGGCAAAGCGGGTCAACGTCACACAGGATGGCCGCGCCTATACGATATTTTATACCGACAGACGTGTCGAGGTGATCCGTTTGGGCTATGCGAAATCAGGCGAGCATCAGGCCCTTCGCGCCACGATGATCGGATTGATCCCAAAGGTGACGGGATGTCGATTGTCTGATCGCAGCCTTACCGGTGATTCGGGCGAAATGCGCGGATCAATTTTTTGCAAAAAATAATTGGAATCCCGCGTAAACGCCAAGTGCCGCAAACAGACCGCCCCAGATCGGCGCGCCATAGATAAATTCAAACACCGCCCAAGCCATAGGGATTAGCACACAGACCCACCGCACCCAAGCGCGTTTGAACATCGGATGGTTTGGGTCTAGAAATTTGCGGCGCGGCGTGGGTTTTGGCAGTTTCATCGAACCCTCAATCAAAAAACGGCGTCATTTGCGCGACGATAACAGAGTTTTCTTCCAAGGCGCGCTGCATCAACGCGCGCTCTGCGTCGTCAATCTCGTCGCCGTCAGCAAGACGTTCTTCCAACGTGCCGTAACCTTGCACGTCCAAAGGGGCAAGGTCGGCTTGCTTTAGGATCGCCACGGTTTCGCGCACCGCTTCGGCCTCATCGACACCGCTGGCATAGCACATCAGCGCCGCCCCCGTGGATTTTGCGGGCAGGCCATCATCTGCCTTGCGGCCCACTTCGACGACCAAAGTGTAAACCTTTTGTTTGCTAACCTCGTCTGTCATGGTGCCTCCCTGTTACAGCAGCCTTATCCCAACAGACGCAAAGCCCGCAACCCAACACGCATAAATTGGCCGAACCGGTTCACACCCCGCTTTTCATACTGATAAAAATACCTGCGCCGCAGGCACTTTGATGCCGCAACCCGATCGCCTAAAATCGTTCTGCGCGCAACACATGGGTGTCGGTGACGGACACCACCCCAATATGACGATCCACCACCGCGAATGCCGCATCCAACATCGCGTCCAACCGATCAGGTCGGATCAGGCAAATCACCGCCACCATGCCACTGCGGCCCACCTGCCCATCGCGCGACCATTGGCCCGAACGGCCAGACCCGCCCAGAACGGGCAGCACCGTAAATCCTGTGACGCCCGCGCCGATCAACGCCTCGGTCAAACGACCCTCCATCGGGGCCTCAATGATAATCTCAACGCGTTTTGCTGCGTGCATCTTAGCCTCCCACAGCTTGGGCAACCGCAACATAGGCGGGGATGCCAAAGATCAGATTGAACGGAAATGTGATGCCCAAAGATAGGGTCAAATAAATCGACGGGTTCGCCTCGGGCAAGGCCACGCGCATGGCGGCGGGCACGGCGATATAACTGGCCGATGCCGCCAAGGTCATCATCAACACTGTGCCGCCCAGACTAAGGCCCAAGATCATCGCGGCGATCAAACCCAAGCCGGCGCCGACCATCGGCATGATGATCCCAAAGGCCACCGCGCCAATGCCCAGCGCACCCCGCGATCCGCGCAAACCACGCCCTGCCACCAACCCCATATCCAGCAAAAACAGGCACAAAACCCCTTGAAACGGTGCCACGATAAAGCTGTCGATCCGCGTCATCCCACCGTCGCCCGTAACGATCCCGATCACGAACGACCCGATCAGCAAGACGATCGACCCGTTCAGCAAAATCTCATGCCACAGTTTCGCATCCATCCTCGGCCCCGATCCAGACCGCGCGACCAGCCACAGGGCGGACACGATGGCAGGGGCCTCCATCGCGGCGGCGACCGCGACCATATAGCCCTCAGAGTCAATGCCGCGCCCCGTCAGCACCGAAGTTGCCGTCACAAAGGTCACAATAGAAATAGACCCGTAATGCGCGGATACCGCCGCAGCATCCAAGGCCGACAGTTTGGTGATGGCGCGCAACAACGCATAGGCGATAAAGGGCAGCAAAAACGATAGGAACACGCCAACCGCAAGGCTTGAAATCAAATCGCTGCTGAAGCCGTGTTTTGCCACGGCAACCCCGCCCTTAAACCCGATGGAAAACAGCAGATACAAAGACATCGCCTTGGCCGCCGCTTCGGGCACCGACAGATCAGATCGCGCCAGCGCCGCTGCAACCCCCAGAACAAAGCACAAAATCATTGGCGTCAGCAGGTTTTGCGCCGCAAGGTCCAGAAATCCGCCCATGTCTCCCCCTAGATTGTCACAAAACTTTCGGTTGCGGGGTCATATTGGTGCAACTCCCCCTCGCCAGTATTGGTCCAAAGCCCGTGGATGGTCATGCGATCCGATTCGACCGCCTCTTTAACAAACGGGAAACTCATTAGGTTTTCAAGACTGACCAGCACAGCCTGCTTTTCCAGCGCCTGCAAAATCGCCCCCTGTGGCAGATGTGCGACACGCTGAAACCCAGGGCGCAAAATATCCATCCAGCGCCCGACAAAGCTGGATTTTTCTTCTAATTCAGGGGCATGGCCAGAACACATATCATAACAGCCCTTCACCCCGCCGCAATTAGAATGGCCCAAAACCACGATATGCGCGACCTTTAGCCCCGTCACCGCATATTCGACCGCCGCCGAGGTGCCGTGATATTCGCCGTCGGGATTATAGGGCGGGACCAGATTGGCGACATTGCGGTGAATGAAAAACTCGCCCTCATCGGCGCCGAAAATGGATGTGACGTGCACGCGACTGTCACAGCAGGAAATGACCATGGCACGGGGATGCTGACCGCCTTCGGCAAGGCGACGATACCACGCCTTGTTGTCGTTATAGGCCGTGGCGCGCCATCCTTGAAAGCGTTGGATCAAATAGGCGGGCAGCAAGCGTGCGTAATTCATCGCGGCGTCCTTAATCGGTTGGGCGGCATTCGTTAGCAATTGCAGAAAATTGTGCAGATTTCCATGCCTTGCGCGAACCTTTTGTTCAGCAAAGCGGTTCAAATTGGCCAAGGGTAAGAAATTTCGGGTGATGTGATGGTTTTGGGGAATGTGGTGACCTTGCGGGTATTGGAACTTCCGCATCAGGATTCGGAACAAATCGCGATGATCTATCGCAGTTTGGGCAGCGCGTCGGCGGAACAGGTCATTGCCCGCGCGCTGGGGGAATTGGCCTTTGCGATGTCTGCCTTGGCGGATCGGATCAAGGCGCATGAATTGGGCGATTTGCTGCGGCGGTTGAAACGATTGCAGCAAATGGCGGAAAATCTGGGGCTGCAAACCCTGGCAAAGGTTGCCGTTGATCTGGGGCATTGTCTGAACCGCAAAGATTCCACCGCCTTTGCCGCCGTTTGGGCGCGGTTGTTGCGGATTGCAGAACTTACTTTGACCTTTGATCGCGAAAAACACGACCAAACCCGCCCGTGACGGCTTGCGGGTCATACCAGATGGATTAGGGTTGGGCAGTAGCCAATAGGAATATCCCATGCGCCCCACTTTTGCCGATCCTGCCGCCCCGTCGCGCCCTATCACCGTTCTGCGCCCAGATGATTTGCCCGCATTTTTGGCGGCCAATCCTGCGGCGGCATTTCTTTCGGATGCTGGGTTCAAGGCCGCTTTGGGCGATCTGCGCCTGATCCCCGGGGCGCATGGTGTTTTGGCCGCTGTGGTGGGCTTGGGCACCGAATATGCCCGTAAACGCCAACGCTTTGGCATTGCGAAATCCCTGTCCAGCCTGCCCGCAGGCGCGTGGCGGTTGGAGGGCAGATTATCAGACGCCGAACGCGATGAGGCCATTTTGGCATGGCTTTTGGCAAGCTATCGGTTTGATCGTTACCGGGCCAATGGGGCAGAATTCCCCCAATTGCAGGCCAATGCGCCCCATTTACAAGTTATGGCTGAGGCTGAATTTTTGACCCGAGATTTGATCAACACCCCGTCAAATGACATGGGACCAGATGAATTAGAGGCCGCATTTTTCGATCTGGCCCGTCGTTTCGGGGCCAAGGCCAGTGCGATCCGTGGCGATGACTTGTTGACCCAAAACCTGCCGATGATCCATGCCGTGGGCCGCGCCAGCACGCGTGCGCCACGCCTGCTGGATATGTCATGGGGCACTCAGGGGCCGCATCTGACCCTGGTCGGCAAAGGCGTTTGCTTTGACACGGGCGGGCTGGATATCAAACCTGCGTCGGGAATGCTTTTGATGAAAAAGGATATGGGTGGGGCGGCGACGGTGCTGGGCCTTGCCCATATGATCATGTCGCAAAACCTGCCCATCCGTTTGCGCGTTCTGGTGCCTGCGGTGGAAAACGCCATTTCAGGCAATGCGATGCGCCCCAAGGATATCCTAACCTCGCGCAAAGGTCTGACCGTTGAGGTCAACAACACCGACGCCGAAGGGCGGCTGATTTTGGCCGATGCGCTGACATTGGCGCTGGAGACGCCGACGGATGCGATTATCTCTATGGCCACGCTGACCGGATCGGCGCGGGTGGCCGTGGGGCCAGACCTTGCGCCTTATTATTGTGATGATGCGGGCATGGTGGCCGCCTTGGAACAGGGCGCGGCGGCAGGGTTTGATCCCGTCTGGCGACTGCCGTTTCACGCACCCTACGAATCGGCGATTGAATTGACCATTGCCGATTTGGACAACGCGCCCAGTGACGGGTTTGCGGGGTCCATCACCGCTGCCCTTTTCTTACGCCGCTTTGCCGATCATCCGCGCTATATGCATTTCGACATCTATGGCCATTCGCCGACCGATCAACCCGCCCGCCCCAAGGGGGGCGTGGGCCAAGGGGCGCGAGCGTTGTTTTTCGCACTGCCTGCGATCTTGGGCCTTTAGGTGGATCGTCGGTTATACCCTGCCACGGACCGCATTGCCCACCGCAGTTTGGGGCGCACAGATTTGGCCCAAACCGATGGCGCGGTGATGCGGGTGACGGCTGGATTGGCTGATCTTTTGCGCGCAGCAAACGGGGCGCGCGAACGGCAACTGCCCTTTGGCACCGCGTTTTGTGTGATCGATCAGGATAAGGGGCACGCCTTTGGTTTTGCGGTGGCGGATGGCTATTGCGGTTGGCTGGATGCAGCGGCCTTGGGCAATATGCCCGATCCCACCCATTGGGTCAAAGCCACAGGCACGCATCTTTACCCCGAGCCGCGTGTTCAATCGCGCGAAATCATGGCCTTGCCAATGGGCGCGCAAATCTACGTTCTTGCCCAAAAGGATGGATTTGCTGAAACGCCATCGGGGTTTGTCCCCCTGCCGCATCTGACCCCAAAGGGCCAATTCCTGACCGATCCCGCAGCGGTGGCCGAACAGTTTTTGGGCACGCCCTATCTTTGGGGCGGCAACTCTCGCGCAGGCTTGGATTGTTCGGGGCTGGTGCAGATGTCTTTGCGCGCTTGCAACATCAACGCCCCCGCCGATTCTGATCTGCAACAGGATTTAGGGGCGGATATAACGGGCGATCTGTGCCGCAACGACCTAATTTTTTGGCGCGGTCACGTGGCGATTGCGGTCGACGCAGATCGTTTGATCCATGCCAACGCTCACACGATGTCCGTGGCATATGAGGGCATCACAGATTGCATCGCCCGCATAGGCACCCCCGTCACCCACCGCCGTAGATTGGTCTGACGCGCCCGCCTTCCTCGTTGTCCAAATATCCTGCGGGGGTCCAAGGGGGCGCAAAGCCCCCTTGCTTTGGCAACGATGGCGGGGCGCAAAGCCCCCTTGCTTTGGCACAGATGGCGGGGCGCAAAGCCCCCTTGCTCTGGCACAGATGGCGGGGCGCAAAGCGTCTAATCCACTGCGCGGATCAATTTCTGTTCCAGCACCCGCAGCACAAGGTCTAATTCGTGGCCACGTCGCAGGATTTGTCCGTCTTGGCCCACTACAGCATAGATTCCCTGTTTTGCGCGCAGTTTGGGACGTTTTTCGATACGGTATAACGGAATTTCCGCCGTGCGCCGAAAGACAGAAAACACCGCCACCTCGCGCAGACCCGAAATGCCATAATCGCGCCATTCACCGGCCGCGACCATCTGACCATAAAGCCGCAAGATCATTCCCAGTTCCTTGCGGTCAAAATAAACCTGCTCGGGGTCTGGTGTTGGAAAGGGGATCAAGGCTGTCATAGGATCAGATTATCGCGTTCCGATTGAATTTCAAGCAAAGTTTGACGACAATCGCATTTCGCCGACAACCCGCCCATTGCAGTTGATTTGCGGCGCCGGCAGCCGTTTTTGTGCGGCAGGATCGGCGCCGTCCAAAACACCCAAACGGGTTAGAATAGACACCAATGCCGCCTCTGATGCGCGGGAATTCCCGTCCTCTATCTTGATCGCCACGCCCAGTTTCTTTTCGGGAATAATGGCGACAAACACCGCCTCGGCCCCTGTTTTGATAGATACCCGACCACCCATTGCGCGCATCAATTCCGTGCAAGCCCGCCCCTCGCCTGCGACCAGATCGGGATAGGCGGCCATGCTGCGCGTCAGGCGGTGCATGGCGCGCGCGCGCGAATCGCCGTCTGGATTGGCACTGGCAAAACGTGACATAGCCCGCGCAAGCCCTTGAACAGATGTGGGAAAATTAGGGGCCGAACAGCCGTCTATGCCGTAACCTATGCTGACTTCGCCCGTCACCTCTTCGGTCGCGGCGCGGATAGCCCGCTGCAAAGGATGGTCGATTTCCGTATATTCTGGCCCTGCCCGCATATGCTGAACGGCGGTTAAAAAACCCGAATGCTTTCCTGAACAATTATTATGAAACTGACAGGGGGATGTGTCGGTTTTGATCAGACGGTCCCTCTCGGCGCGATCATAGGGTTCATGCGACCCGCAGCGCAAATCAGCTTCCCCCAGACCCAAATCGGCCAACCACCGCGTCGCCATGTTCACGTGCAGCGCCGCCCCCTGATGGCTGGCGCAAGACAGGGCGATGTGGGCATCCGTTAACGCATTCGCCGCGCCTGATTCCAACATCGGCAGGGCTTGGATCATCTTGCAAGACGACCTTGGAAAGATCACGCGCGACGGATCGCCCCATGCCTGCACCACCTGCCCCGCCGCGTCACAGACAACGGCATGACCCAAATGCGTGCTTTCCAAAATGCCGCCACGCCATAATTCAACCATTGGAACTGCCATATTCGCCCCCCATGCGCGATTTTCTGCCCGTTGCCCGTTGCAAGGGCTTTTACCACCGCAGGTTTCTGCGTATCAAATGTTATCGACAGACACAAAGCCGCGCCATTGAAAATCGCAAGAAATGCGGCGGGCTGGGCGAACAAGTGAGGGCAAAGACATGACAGGCTGGATGGCACGTATCGCAGGGGTCTTGACACTGATCACGACACCGATTTTGGCACAAGAATCCACAAACACGACGCCAAGCACCACAGATTGGAGCGTGTTTACCGAAGAAAGTCCCAAGCAATGCTGGGGAGTTTCGGCACCGAAAGAAACCGTGAACACCAAAGACGGCAAGCCAACCACAGTGCGACGCGGCGATATTTTGTTGTTCGTCACCTATGATGCGAACGGCAAGGGCGTTATATCGTTTTCGGGGGGCTATCCTTTTGCGGGCGACTCGACTGTGACCATGCAAGTTGGCGACGCATCGTTTGATCTGTTCACAGATGGAGAGTGGGCATGGCCAGGCAGTCCCGAAGATGACGCCAAGGTTTTAGCGGCCCTCAAGGGTGGCTCTGAGGCGAAATTAACCGCCCATTCCGCAAAGGGAACCCAGACCGAAGACACCTTCAGTCTGCGCGGATTTTCTGCCGCCGTGGACGAGGCTGCCAAACGTTGTGGTTGACCGCAATCGTTTGTTTTATTTCAGGCGCGACTATTCTATAAGACGGCCTTCAACCGCTATGGAATCCCTATGACAAGCGCCCCGATTACCCAAGATGTCCTAACCATCCCGCGCAAATTAACGCCGGGTTTACCCAACCTTGTTGGCATGACCCGCGATCAAATGCGCGATGCGCTGATCTCCGCAGGCACGCCCGAAAAGCAGGCTAAAATGCGTGTCGGTCAGGTGTGGCAATGGGTCTATCACTGGGGCGTGCGCGATTTTGCCGCCATGAGCAATCTTGCCAAGGATTATCGTGCGCTGTTGGCGGAAAATTTCGTGCTGGATGTGCCCGAAGTTGTCACCAAACAGGTCTCGACCGACGGCACGCGCAAATATCTGGTGCGCATTGATGGCGGCCACGAGGTTGAGGTTGTTTATATCCCCGAAACCGATCGCGGCACCTTGTGCATTTCGTCGCAGGTCGGTTGCACGCTGACCTGTTCATTTTGCCATACTGGCACGCAAAAACTGGTGCGAAATCTGACCGCGGCGGAAATTGTCGGCCAAGTCATGCTTGCCCGCGATGACCTGTCCGATTGGCCGATCCCAGGTGCGACCAATGACCGCAACCGTCTGGTCAGCAATGTTGTGCTGATGGGCATGGGCGAGCCTTTGTATAACTTTGATAATGTCCGCGATGCAATGCGGGTGGTGATGGATGGCGAAGGTATCGCTTTGGGCCGCCGCCGCATAACGCTGTCAACCAGCGGCGTTGTGCCCGAAATCGCCCGCACGGCGCAAGAAATCGGCTGTTTGTTGGCTGTGTCGTTTCATGCGACGACAGATGAGGTGCGCGATCAGTTGGTGCCTATCAACAAAAAATGGAACATCGCGACATTGCTGGACACGCTGCGCGCCTATCCTGGCCTGTCGAATTCGGAACGGATCACCTTTGAATATGTGATGCTGCAAGGGGTGAATGATACGAAAGAGGACGCGTATCGTCTGGTCGAATTGCTGCGCGGTATCCCCGCCAAGGTGAATTTGATCCCGTTCAACGAATGGCCCGGCGCGCCGTATCAGCGGTCTAGCGGAAATCGCATCCACGCCTTTGCCGACATTATTTATAATGCAGGCTATGCAAGCCCCATCCGAACCCCCCGAGGAGAGGATATCATGGCTGCTTGTGGTCAATTGAAATCCGCGACAGAAAAACAACGCAAATCGGCGCGGGCGGAATAGGGCTTTCATCGCCGCGCAGATATCGCCATAACTCTGCGCAATAACTTGTGATTGGTCTTAACCCAACGTTATGGTTTCAAGGCGCATTTTTCGCGCATAGATATGTGGCGTAGCCGCATCGTAAAGGCGCGAAAATGACAAAGAAGATAACCAACGCTGCCCGTTCTGCCCCAACCCGTTCTGCCCCCAACCGTTCTGCCCCCAACCGTTCTGCCCAAGAATGGGTGCTGGAATTGGCGAAATATCGCAGCCCGTCAAACCACCGCTCTGTTATGGAACTCGTGGTCACGCTGGTGCCATTCGTTTTGTTGTGGACCTTAGCATGGGTGGCGCTGTCGATCAGCTATTGGCTGGCTTTGGGTATTGCCATGCTAAACGGGCTGTTTTTGGTGCGCATTTTTGTTATTCAGCATGATTGCGGCCATGCGTCATTTTTCAACAACCGCACCGCGCAGGATTGGGTGGGGCGTGTTTTAGGCGTATTGACCCTGACGCCCTATGATGTCTGGCGGCGCACCCATTCGATACATCATTCCCATCATGGCAATTTGGATCATCGCGGCATTGGCGATGTTATGACGCTGACCGTGGCCGAATACCGCGCCCGTGGGCGTTTTGGGCGCCTTATGTATCGTCTATATCGGCATCCTTTGGTTTTATTTGTCCTTGGCCCCAGCTATTTGTTCATCTTGCAAAACCGCCTGCCGATGGGCCTGTCAGGCTGGCGCTATTGGATTTCGGCCATGGGGACCAATGCGGTGATTGCAATCATTGTGGCGCTGATCATCTGGATGGGCGGATTTATGCCCTTGTTGCTGATCTACCTGCCGACATCGGTGATTGCGGGCACAGTGGGGGTCTGGTTGTTTTATGTGCAGCACCAATTTGAAGAAACCCATTGGGCCAAAACCGAAGGCTGGCAGTTGCACGAGGCAGCCCTTGAAGGTTCATCGCATTACGTCCTGCCGCAGCCCCTGCGCTGGATGACCGCCAATATCGGCATTCATCATGTGCATCATCTTTATTCGCGCATCCCCTTTTACCGCCTGCCCGAAGTGTTGCGCGATCATGCCCATCTGGCCGAAGCGCAACGTTTGACGATTATGCAAAGCTTGCGATCGGTCAAACTGCATCTATGGGATGAAGAGGCGAAACGACTGGTCACCTTCCGCGAGGCCCGTTCTTGACAAACCCCCTGCCCCGCCGCATCAGGCGGTCAGGAGGCTGCTATGACACTTGATCTGACCCGCGTGCTGGATCACGCCCGCATTGATGAATTGCCCAATCCCTATTTCGGCAAGGTGCGTGATTGCTATGATTTGCCCGCCACCGATAAACACCCCGCGCGGCGGATTCTGATTTCATCCGACCGCATTTCCGCCTTTGATCGGATCTTGACCGCCATCCCCTATAAGGGGCAGGTTTTGACGCAAATGGCGCGCTATTGGTTTGATCATACAGGCGATATTTGTCCCAATCATGTGCTTTCATACCCCGATCCAAATGTGGTGATTGGCCGTCATGTCACCATTCTGCCCGTGGAAATCGTGGTGCGCGGATATTTGGCGGGCACGACAAGCACATCGATCTTGACCCAATACACGTCAGGGGCGCGGCGCATTTATGGACATGAACTTCCCGATGGAATGCGCGACAATCAGGTTTTGCCACGGGCGATCATTACACCCACATCCAAGGCATTCGACGGCGGCCATGACGAACCATTGACCGCGGATCAGATCATTGAACAGGGTCTGCTGACACGGGCGCAGTGGGAAGAAGTGTCCGCCTATGCGCTGGCGCTGTTTGCGCGTGGTCAGAAAATGGCCGCAGAACGTGGGTTGATTCTGGTGGATACAAAATATGAATTTGGCACGGACGAGACAGGCCGAATTCTGCTGGCCGATGAAATCCACACCCCCGATTCCAGCCGCTATTGGATCGCGGACGGCTATCAGACGGCCTTTGACACAGGGGACCGCCCGCCCAGTTTTGATAAAGATGTCATAAGGTCATGGGTGGTCGCGCGCTGTGATCCCTATCACGATACCATTCCCGAAATCCCAACTGACATGATCGCCAAAACCGCCAAGGTTTACATTCAGGCGTTCGAGGCGATTACAGGGCAGGCCTTTGTTCCCGACCTATCAGGCGTGACACCCTTGGAACGCATTCGTCAAAATCTATCGCCGTTTTTTATGCGCTGAGCCGCAACTGTTTGCGCTAACAGTTTGATTGTGGCTATGTCAGCCCAAAGCATACGGAGACCAAAATGATTCTGAGTTGTGGCGAAGCCTTGATTGATATGTTGCCGCGTGTCACCACGCTGGGCGAACCCGCCTTTTCGCCCTATGCGGGGGGGGCGGTGTTTAACACGGCGATTGCCTTGGGCCGTTTGGGCGCGCCGTCGGCGTTTTTCTCGGGCATTTCAACCGATATGCTGGGCGAGATTTTGACCGACACTTTGACCGCATCTAAAGTGGATACCAGCCTGTGCGCGCGGTCCAATCGCCCCACAACGGTTGCCTTTGTCAAATTGGTGGGCGGTCAGGCGACCTATGCGTTTTACGATGAAAACACGGCGGGGGGGTTGCTTGCACAATCCGATCTTCCCGTAATGCCCGCTGCGGTCACGACCATATTTTTTGGTGGCATCTCTCTGGTCAATGACCCTGCCGCAAGCACCTATGAAGCCTTGCAAACCCGTGAGGCGGCGTCGCGGGTCATAATGATTGATCCGAATATCCGTTTGGGCTTTATCGCGGGCAAAGAGGTGGCCTATCGCGCGCGCATTGAACGGATGATCGCGCGGTCTGACATTGTCAAACTCTCGGACGAAGATTTACATTGGTTTTCGGGCGCGGGCGATTTGGCGACACTGGCACAGGCCATTCGCGCCATGGGGCCCAAGGTGGTTTTTGTGACCGAAGGGGCCAAGGGCGCTTGGGCCTTTACCGACACAGATGCGCGATTTGTGGCATCGAAAAAGGTGACTGTGTCGGATACTGTCGGCGCGGGCGATACGTTTAACGCCGGCGTTTTGACCGCGTTAAACGAATTGGGCGCGCTGACCAAATCGCGGGTGGCCAACCTGACGGCCGCCGAATTGGACACGGCCCTTGAACTGGGCGCGCGTGCCGCCGCCGTGACTGTCAGCCGCGCAGGTGCAAATCCCCCTTGGTCGAATGAATTATGAGGGCGGTTCTGCAACGCGTTTCCCGTGCGAGCGTCCATGTCGACGGCGCATTGGTTGGCGCGATTGATCAGGGCTTGCTGATCCTGATCTGCGCCATGCAGGGCGATACTGACCAAGATGCCGACAAATTGGCTGCAAAAATTGCCAAGCTGCGCATATTCAAGGATGAGGCGGGCAAGATGAACCTGTCGGTCAAGGACGCAGGCAATGCCGCGCTGATCGTCAGCCAATTCACCCTTGCCGCCGATCTGCGCGGCAACCGCCCTGGGTTTTCCTATGCCGCCGCCCCAGACGAGGGGCGCCGCCTATATGACTATTTCACCCAACGCGTCGCGGATCAGGGGATCACAGTTGCCAACGGCGTTTTCGGCGCGGATATGGATGTGGCGCTGAACAACGACGGGCCTGTGACAATCTGGATGGATTCGTCAAATTTGTAGAAAATTATTTATATTTTAACGGCGCACTCACCTGATTTTCTTTATCTTCTTGCAGCGTGTTGGATTTTATTGTCTCCATAATAGGAACAATATTGAACTGCGAATTTGATACCAAGGATATTCTAAATGGTGGGTCGCCTGACTAAGTTTTTGGAAACACTGAACCAACGTCGTGCCGTGAAACGGTGGCGCACCGAGGCAGAGCTTGCGTCCACCAAGAATTTGGCCGCCTTGCGCCGTGTGTTAAACCAAGCATGGTCTTTGCGCCGCCATTTAGATCGGGTTATTCATACGGCAGAGAACCGCCTTGCCCTGCCTTCGGTTGGCGGCAACATCATTCGGCGTCAGTCGGGAACCGATTGGGCATGGCGGCCTGACCTGTGGCTGGGGCCAATCAGCACCATGGGCTATGCCGCCATCCAAAACCGCACCACGCTTTGCGAAGGGACGACGATTTTTCACGACTGCAAACGGTCTGAATTGACAGCCCGCCAAATTCGCAACACCCGTGAGGCGGATATTGCCCCCTTTGGGTTTCGTTTGGATGTGTTTCGGTTCGATGGGTCGTTCCTGTCGATGGTGCTGGAATTGCCACCCGAGGCCGCGACAAACTTGCGCCAGCGCCATATCATGCGGGTCGAGATGATCGTGGAAATGGAAAAGCCGCTTGAGATTTTTGCACGATTGAACATCAAACACGGCCCCAATGTCGAACAAATCGTGCGGGAAATGCCGCTGAACGAGGAACAGGTCATGGTGGAGTTTGACCTTGGATATAGCAAACTAAACGAAAAACGTGTTGAAAAACTGTGGGTCGATTTGATATTTGAGGGGCCAGAAATGAATCAGATCATTTTACGCGATGTCACGCTGACGCGTCGCCCCCGTGCAGAACTTTGATCATGGTGGAACTGTGATGATATCCGAATTTACCCTGACCAAAACCCGTATACGCGCCGGCGTCTGGGAAGGCGTAATCAGCAGCTTAAAGGACGCGCCCGAAGTCATTGTTATCCATCTTGAAAAGATGGTTGCGGGGGTCGCAGTCACCCCCCTGCCCAATCAAATCGGCGAATTTCTATTGACGGTCCCAATCCCTGCAAACCTGTTGAACGACGGCGTGCAAACCTTTGTGATTATTGAAAAAAATACCGAAGAAACTTTGGGCAATTTCGCTATTATCGCAGGCAGCCCCCTGGACGATGATCTGCGCGCCGAGATTGATCTTTTGCGGGCAGAGTTGGATTTGCTGAAACGCGCATTTCGCCGCCATTGCGTAGAAACCAGTTAGCGGCGCAAGAACCTGAACCCTTCGGATGCTGCCCAGCCTGCCACCGCCGCCATAACCAACGACAGTAGCCCATAGATCAACGGCTGTTGATGCGCCAGATTATACAAATCCCGCTCTAGCCCCGTTTTGCGCACATTGATGAAACGCTCTTGGCTGTCGACGACCATACCCGCGCGCAAAATGAACAGGCGCACTTTGTAATTGCCCTCGGTGACGTTGGCGGGCAAGGCAAAATCCGTGCGAAACAAGGTGTCATCCACCAATTGCACGGTGCTGGTCGCCATTTGATATTGCTTTCCCTTGACGCGAATACGGCGCAACGCTTCGGTGTATTCTGGAAAGTCCATCGTGTTGATGCTGATCTCCTTGGTATTAATCCGCCGCGCAAGCGTAATGCCAAAGCGCAAATCGTCGGCTTGGGACAAGATATCATCCACGGGACCGGTCGCTGTCACCGCATAAAAGCTGGGCGCATTGGCGATTTGCACCGAAGCACCATTCAACCAAATCCCCATCACCTGTTGCTTGCGCCGCACCACAAGGGGTGATGACGGCCCCTCTAGTGTGATGATGACATCCATTGCACCTGCGGGGGCGGGGGCATCGCGTTTCACCGCGCCATAAACCAATATATCGGATCCGTCAAAATCCGTAGTGATCTGCACTTTGTTCTGGCTTAGCCCCGTAACGATGGATTCTGTCGCCATTGCGGGCGCGGCCAAAAGTATCAAGATGGCGCAAATCCCCCTCATGGCAGCACCAAAGCCGTTAGCGAATAAAGCTCTCCAGGTTGGATCAGCAAATCCAAAGCAATTTTGAAACAGACCGATAAGACCAGAACGGCCAACAAGATACGCAATTGTTCGGCCTTAAGACGGGCCGAAAACTGTGCACCAAACTGGGCGCCAATGACACCGCCCACAATTAACAAAAACGCCAGCATCATATCAACTGTCTGGCTGTTGATCGCGTGCATCACCGTGGTGAAACCCGTCACAAAAATGATTTGAAACAACGATGTCCCGACAACGACCTTGGTCGGCATTCCCAGAATATAGATCATTGCGGGCACAAGGATAAACCCGCCGCCCACGCCCATAATTGCCGACAAAAACCCGACGAACGCCCCAACCAGCGCCGGGGGTAAAACCGAGAAATACAGGCCAGAGGTGCGGAATTTCATCTTGAACGGCAATCCATGCATCCAAGTATGCGCGCTTGCCCGCCGTGGCGGTGCCGAGACGCCCGTGCGCCGCGCCCGCAAGATCGCGCGCGCCGATTCCAAAAACATCACTGTGCCGATAAAACCCAAGAAAAGCACATAAGACAGTTGGACGAACAAATCGATCTGACCCAGCTTTGTCATATAGGCGAAAACTTGCACTCCGACAAAGGATCCAAACATCCCGCCAAACAGCAACACAAAGCCCATTTTGAAATCAACGCTTTTGCGTTTGATCTGCACCAGAACGCCCGAGATGGACGAGGCCACCACCTGGTTTGCGCCGGTGGCAACTGCAACACCCGGCGGCACACCGACGAACAGCAACAGGGGCGTGATCAAAAATCCACCGCCAACACCAAACATTCCCGACAAAAAGCCGACCATGCCACCCAGTCCTAAAAGGAGAAAGGCATTGACCGAAATTTCGGCTATGGGCAGATAGATTTGCATGGGCTTTGGCCCGATATTAAGGATGGTTGACCATCATTGGGGGGTAAACTTTGGGATGTCAAACGCGCGAAAGGGTTAGTTTAAACTTCGTAAGAACTGTCGCAGAATTGACTCTAGTTTTGTGGCGCCAAGCGGGGCCATGGCCTTGGTGTGTTCGTGGCTGATCTGCTCATCCGACATTCCAGCGGCCATGTTGGTGATCGTGGAAATTGCCGCCACACGCAGGCCCAAAAACCGTGCAAGGATCACCTCGGGGACAGTGGACATACCCACTGCATCGCCACCCAAAATCTTGATGGCGCGTATTTCGGCCGGGGTTTCAAACGATGGCCCAGAATACCACGCATAGACGCCTTCGGGCAGGGGAATACCAACCGCCTTGGCGGCGTTCATCAGAGCGGCGCGCATAGCGGGATCATGCGCTGTGGTCATCGGAACGAACCGCGCATCGGTTTTTTCGCCGATCAATGGATTCAGCCCCGAAAAATTGATATGATCATTCAGCAGCATCAAATCGCCGGGCCGAATGTCGGGCCGCAAACTGCCCGCCGCATTGGTGGCGATTAACATTTCCCCACCCAATTCGCGAAGCAATTCCAGTGCAGCGCGCATGGCCGCGGGATTGCCGTTTTCATAATAATGCTCGCGCGCGCCAAAAACCGCAACGCGCACGCCCTCTAGGGTGCCGATGACCAGGGTTGGATTATGGCCTGAGACGCCAATATGCGGAAAGCCATCCAAATCGCCATAGGGGATGGAAACCCCATCCACCGCCCCCGCCAAATGCCCCAAACCTGACCCAAGGATCAGGCCAAGGTGCACCGGTTCCGCGCCCGCACGCTTGCGGATCAGATCAGCGTTCTTTGACATAAGGCTCGCCTCCGGCGCGGGGCGGGATGGCCTTGCCGACAAAACCCGCCAGAACAATGACAGTTAGGATATAGGGCAATGCGTCTAAAAACGGCACGGGGATTGCGACGCGGGTCAGGGACTCGACCACATCGGGTCGCAGCGCCAGCGCCTGCAAAAACCCGAACAACAGCGTCGCCCATAGGCAATACCAAGGCCGCCATTTGGCGAAAATCAGCGCAGCAAGGGCGATATAGCCCCGCCCCGCCGTCATCTCGCGGCCAAAGCCTGCTTGCAAACCGGTCGACATATAGGCCCCCGCCAGACCGCACAAAACGCCCGCGATGAAAATCGCGGTAAATCGCAGGCGCACCACGGAAACCCCCGCAGTGTCAACAGACGCGGGGTTTTCCCCCACCGCCCGCAGACGCAACCCAAAGCGCGTGCGATACAGAACCCACCACGACAGGGGCACCATCAAGAGGGCCACATAAACAAGGATCGTATGGCCCGACAAAACCTCGGCATAGATCGGGCCTAAAACTGGCACATGGGAAATTGCATTGGCAAAGGGCAGATCAATTTCGGAAAACCGTGCAGCCCCCTCTAGCGGCGCGGTGCGCCCGCCTTGGCCGAACAGATCTTGGGCAATCAACACCGTGATACCAGAGGCCACAAAGTTCAGCGCCACCCCCGAAATCAACTGATTGCCGCGAAAAGTGATCGACGCCAACCCGTGCACCAGCGCGAACAAAAGTGATCCCGCAATCCCCGCCAACAGGCCAATCCAAACATTGCCCGTCAGCGCCGCCACCGCCGCCGCAGACATGGCCGCCATCAGCATCTTACCCTCGAGGCCGATATCAAAAATTCCCGCCCGTTCGGAATAAAGCCCTGCCAAACAGGCCAACAACAACGGCGTCGCAAAACGCAGGGCGGTGTCAGACACCTGCAGAAATGTCGCGAAATCCATTATGCGGCCCCTTTTTGGCGGATAAACCAGCCCAGAATCATCCGAACCATCTGATCCAAGGCCCCCGTGAACAAGATCACAAGGCCCTGCACCACAGTGCGCAATTCAATCGGGATATGGGTGTTCAGACCCAGTGCCGCGCCCCCTTGGAACAAGAACCCAAACAGAATCGCCGCCAGCAAAATCCCAATCGGGTGATTGCGCCCCATAAGGGCCACAGCAATCCCAATGAACCCCGCCCCAGAGGCCGAGTTTTGCAGCAGCCGTTCCGACTGCCCCATCACATTGTTAATCGCCATCAGGCCTGACAGGCCCCCCGAAATCAGCATCGCAATCATGGTAATTTTGAACGGCGATATTCCCGCATAGATCGCCGCCTTTTCCGATTTGCCAAAGGCGCGGATCGCATAACCCAACCGCGTGTGCCACAGCAAAACCCATGTCAGCCCACAGGCAATCAGCGCGATGAAAAAGGTGACATTGGCGGGCACCTTTTGATAAATCGGCAGGCCTTGCGCATTCAGTTTCGGCAGACCATCCGCGCCCATGCGCTGAAACAACCCTTGCAGGATCGGCATATCTTGGAACTGCGGCAGATGCGTTGCATCTGGAAAATTGGCCGAGGCGGGGTCCATTTGCCCCGCGGGGCGCAGCACATTGACCAGCAGATAAATCAGCAAAGCCGCGGCGATATAATTAAACATGATCGTTGTGATCACAATATGACTGCCGCGTTTTGCCTGTAGATAGGCGGGAATGGCCGCCCATGCCGCGCCAAAAACCGCAGCCCCCACCATCGCCGCCGCCAAGGCAATCGTCCAATGCGGCCATGGGATCATCAAACACACCAAGGCCACGCCAAGCCCGCCCAGTTGCGCCTGCCCTTCGCCGCCGATGTTGAACAGCCCCGCATGAAAGGCCACCATCACCGCAAGGCCCGTAAAGATAAAGCTGGTCGCGTAATACAAAGTATATCCCCAGGCATAGCTGGACCCCATCGCCCCCTCGACCATCACGGTCAGGGCCTGCATCGGGCTTTCACCAATCGCCAGCAACACCAGCGCCGACACCAAGGCCGCCAGCGTTAGGCTGATCAAGGGAACAAGGCCGACATCGGCCCAGACTGGCAGTTTTTTCATATTTTGTCACCTGTTATGCCCGCCATTAACAGGCCAAGGTCACGCTCATTCGTGCTGTCTGGGTCGCGCGTTCCCATGATCTGCCCGTCAAACATCACCATAATGCGGTCGGACAGGGACATAATCTCGTCCAACTCCACCGACACAAGCAACACCGCCTTGCCCGCATCGCGCAGGGCGATGATTTGTTTGTGAATAAACTCAATCGCGCCAATATCGACGCCGCGGGTCGGTTGACCGATCAGCAAAAGGTCAGGGTTACGCTCCATCTCGCGGGCCACGACAATCTTTTGCTGATTGCCGCCCGAAAAGGATTTCGCCGCCAGCGTCGGAATTGGGGGCCGCACGTCATAGGTTTCCATCTTGCGCGCCGTGTCCTCGCGCAGCGCCGCATTGTCCATCAACAGGGCGTTCTTTTGATATTCTGGCGCGTTATGATAGCCCAGCGCCACATTTTCCCACGCCATGAAATCCATAATCAGACCCAGCACTTGGCGGTCTTCGGGCACATGGGCGACACCCGCCGCGCGCCGTGCTTGGCCATTGGCACCTGTCAGGGACAGGGATTTCCCATTCAGAACAACCGTTCCGATTGCCGATGTAATCCCGCCCAGCGCCTCTAGCAGTTCGGATTGGCCATTGCCCGCCACACCCGCAATCCCCAAAATCTCACCCGCGCGGATGTCAAAGCTGA
The DNA here is from genome assembly GCA_040398785.1 of Cypionkella sp. Classification (GTDB taxonomy): domain Bacteria; phylum Pseudomonadota; class Alphaproteobacteria; order Rhodobacterales; family Rhodobacteraceae; genus Cypionkella. The sequence continues at coordinate 20,780 of JBBATJ010000007.1, forward strand.
CGTTCTTAAGCCGCATCACGCCATCATCATCTTTGACGCTAAGGTTCTGCACCGAAAGAATAATTTCGCCCAATTTCGCGGGGGTTTTTTCCACCTCTAGCAAAACCTTGCGGCCCACCATCAATTCGGCCAAAGCTTCGGGCGACGTGTCGGCGGTCTTGACCGTCCCCACCATCGTGCCGCGCCGCATGACGGAAACGTTATCCGTCGTCTCCATAATTTCGCGCAGTTTGTGGGTGATAATGACCACAGTTTTGCCCTGATCCCGCAGACCGCGCAGAATCCTGAACAAGTGGTCAGCCTCATCAGGGGTCAAAACCCCTGTCGGTTCATCCAGAATCAGAATATCTGCCTGACGATACAGCGCCTTTAAAATCTCGACCCGCTGTTGATGGCCGACCGATAAATCCTCGATCAACGCATCGGGGTCCACGTCCAATTCGTATTCCTTGGACAGCTCCGCCAAAATCCGCCGCGCCTTGGACAAGGATGTGTTCAAAAACGGCCCATCCTCGGCCCCCAGGATCACGTTTTCCAGAACGGTAAAGTTCTGAACCAGTTTGAAATGCTGAAACACCATGCCGATTCCCGCGCGAATCGCGCTTTGGCTGTCGGGAATGGCTGTTGCGGTGCCATTGATCAGAATTTGTCCCGCGTCGGCGCGGTAAAACCCATACAGGATCGACATCAGTGTCGATTTACCTGCGCCATTTTCGCCGATGATCCCATGGATCGTGCCGCGTGGGATGGCGATATTGATATCCTTATTGGCCTGCACCGACCCAAAGGCCTTGGAGATGCCAATCAATTCGATTGCATTGGGGGCGGCAGTTGCCTGCCGCCCCCGATTTGCCAATTCAGGCATTAGAACGTTGCCGCTGGGCAGGTGTTGTCGGACATATAGTCATGCACCACCAACTCGCCCGAAATGATTTTCGCAGCCGCTGCATCGACAGCCGCTTTCATTTCTGGGGTGACCAAGGACGCATTGTTTTCGTCCATCGCATAGCCCACGCCGTCGGCCTTGAGGTCCATAACGGTCAGGCCAGCCTTGAGTGCGTCGCCCTCTTTGAAGGCGTTATAGACGGCGACGTCCACACGCTTCATCATCGAGGTCAGAACCGAACCTGGGTGCATATAGTTTTGGTTGCTGTCCACACCGATCGACATGATGCCTTCGTCAGCAGCAGCCTGCAAAACGCCAACGCCCGTGCCGCCAGCCGCGGCAAAGATCACGTCCGCGCCTTGGGCCTTTTGGGCCTTGGCCAGTTCTGCGCCCTTGACAGGGTCATTCCATGCGGCAGGGGTGGTGCCGGTCATGTTCAAGACGACCTTTGCATCAGGCTTGGCCGCCAAAACGCCTTGGGCATAGCCGCAGCCAAAACGACGAATCAGCGGGATATCCATGCCGCCGATGAAACCAACGGTGTTGGTTTTCGACGCCATACCTGCCATCATGCCAACCAGATAGCTGCCCTGATCCTCGGTAAAGACCACCGATGCGACGTTGGGCTGATCCACAACCATATCGATAATCGCAAATTTGGTGTCTGGAAAGTCTGGCGCAACCTTGGCCAAAACGTCACCAAAGGCAAAGCCCGTCATCACAACAGGGTTCGCGCCTGCTTCGGCAAGGCTACGCAATGCCTGTTCGCGCTGGGCTTCGTCTTGCATTTCCAATTCCTTGAACGTGCCGCCCGTTTCTGTCGCCCATTTGGTCGCGCCGTTAAACGCTGCCTCGTTAAAGGATTTGTCGAATTTACCGCCCAAATCGTAAATGATCGCAGGCTCAGCACTGGCAACGCCAGCCATCAGCGCCAGCGATGCCGCTGCGCCCAAAAGGTGTTTCATCAGGGTCATGATTTTCTCCCGGTTGTAAGATTTTGCGTTCCGCCGACAGTGGTTGGTGCCACGGATTTCGTACCCGATTTAGTCAGCAGCTTTGCGGCGGGGTCAACAGGAATCTTACAAGCCGCCGCACGGTTTTTCCAATTGATCAAAAAATCGCCGTTTTGGCTAAAGCGTGCAGGTAAAATTCAGCGCCGCAACCCTGTTGCCATCAGGCAAAAGATAATAATCGGGACGTTGGCCCGTTTGGGTAAAACCTTTTTTCAAATAAAGATGGATCGCAGCGGGATTGTTCGCGGCCACCTCTAGAAACGCCTGCTCGCATTGAGCCTGTCGGGCGGCACCCAAGAACAAATCTATCAGCGCAGCACCGATCCCGCGTCCTTGGGAGTCGGGGGATACGGCAATCGTCAACAGCTCTGCCTCACCCGCAACCGCGCGACCCAGCAAAAAACTGTTTTCCGCGAAACAGGCAAAACAATGCCGGCTGTCCAGCAAACCTGCAATTTCCGAAGCGGACCATGGGCGCGGTGTGGTAAAACAGGCGCGATGAATTGCCGCCATCTGTTCGGGCGTCATGTCCACCATTATGGCAAGATCACAGGCGGTGGGTCGGATGACGGCAGGGCGTCCGCGGCGCGCAAATAAAACGGTGCGGGCCGCGTCGTGCGATCACCACCAACCCCTGCTATTGCCAAAACCAGCGCATCAGGCGCCAAATCCATCAGATCAAAGACGGGTGCGCCCGCGCTGTCAAAGTCTGATCGATCGATCGTAAACGCCGCCTGCCCAAATTGCTGCACATAAATTTGATCGCGGGGGGCGGGGATGGTCACCCAAAAATTTGACGCCGTCACCCCCAATGCCCGCGCCTGAAACCCTGTCACGCCCACCGCAGAGATGCCCAGACCCAAGGCCAAGCCCCGCGCCAAGGCGACCGCAATGCGAATACCCGTGAAGTTGCCTGGCCCTGTGCCGACATGAATACGGGTGATATCAGGCCAATCTATGCCCGCCTCAAGCATCATCTGTTCCATCATCGGCAACAGACGTTCGGCTTGCCCTTTGGCCATCGGCTCAAACCGCGCCAGATGCCGTTCGGGCCACACCAGCGCCACCGCGCAATGCGGGCCCGACGTGTCAAAAGCCAAAATAATCTTCGTCAAGGCGATTAGGCCGCCACGGGGCGCACTTCTAACACTTCGGGAATGTAGTGCCGCAGCAAATTCTCAATGCCCATTTTCAGCGTCAACGTGGACGAAGGGCAGCCCGCGCAGGCCCCCTTCATATGCAGATAGACGATGCCACGGTCAAAACCGTGAAAGGTGATATCGCCCCCATCTTGGGCCACAGCAGGGCGCACGCGGGTGTCCAGCAATTCCTTGATTTGACGCACGATATCGCCATCCGGCCCCGTGTGTGTGGCATGGGCCGCCTGCGCGTCGCCCTCCATAACAGAGGCGCCTGATTGATAATGTTCCATGATCGCGCCCAAAATTGCGGGTTTGATATGGGACCAATCGGCATCTTCGACCTTGGTGACGGTCACAAAATCCATACCCAAAAACACGCCAGCCACCTGCCCCGTCGCAAAAATGCGCTTGGCTAAAGGCGACTTCACTGCGGAATCGACATTCGGAAAGTCAGCCGTTCCCATGTCCAGAACCGATTGGCCGGGCAGAAATTTCAGCGTGGCAGGATTTGGCGTAGATTCGGTTTGGATGAACATCGCTTTACTCCGACTATTTCACTAGGATATGCGCCCGCATCTACCGAATGTCAAGTTTCGCACCGGTCACGCAACGCGGGAAACTTGGCGGCGCAGCATGGCCATCAGCGTCGCCACCTCAAATCTGTTCAGGCGGGGGTATTCAGGGATGCAGCTGCTGTTTTGTCCGATGGTTAAAACCAGCCCGCCCACATCGATCAAGGCAGACCTTCCCACGTCCAAACGCAATGCGGATGTCACCGAACGACGATCATCCGCAAGGGCCGTGCGCCCATCGATAAGTTGGCTTGCGGCTACCAAAACAGCCTCTGTGCCGAACAAATATTCGACCTCACCGCAGGACATCAGCAAATTCTGCTCGGACGAGACCAGCAAATCTTGTCCCATCGCGAAAAATGGCGCGCGCAACAGCACAGGCGCAAAGGAGCCGCGCGCTGGCACTTCAAACCGATGAACGGCCTGCAATCGCAACGGGCCCTGATCCACCGATATCACGATATCGCCGCGGTCCAAATGCCCCGCCGCGACAAGACCACGGTTTGTCGGAACCATGGTGCGCTGACTGATCCACGGACCCGATTTCGGCAAATCAACGCCATGGCTAAATCCGAACCAAAGCACATTTTCAGGACGGCCCGCACGGGAACAAATTGCCGCAATATCATCAAGGTCAATCGCCAAGGGGGATGCACCTGCTGCCGTTAAACAACCGCCCTGTAAATCCAAAAGGTCCAAGGCCCAAGTGTTCGCATCGACATCAAATTTATAGGTCAGGCGCACAGGACCCTCTGAACTTGGCAAGGGGCCGCGCAACATATGACGCGTGACCCGCGCCCCAATGCGCTGCAACACGGCAATTCCTGCTTGTGCATCACAAAATATCGCAAAACTACGGGGTAAACCTTCTTGAATTTGATGGTTCAAGATCACTTCACCGTTGCCTTTCGGCATCACAAATTCGGCGACAAAATGCCCTCGCCGCAGCATTTGATGTTGTGGCAACATTGGCGCAATCAGACCTTTGCCTGACAGACCGACCCAAGATTGCGTTGCCATTTCTGGCGCTGTCATATGTTTTTGCACATAAATGTCTGTCGTATAATTCCGCACCAAACGCATTTAATGCAGGGGCTGCTCGGCCCAATATTTGTCCAATTAGGGATCTTTTATATGAGGATCGTCGCACAGAGGCGCGATCTTGTCACGCCGAATTCAGCCCTTTGCGACAAACGCGCAGCATCTGTTGCGAATTGGCCAGCATATCGGTATCGCTGAGGCAGTTTGATTGCAAAAGGTGCCGCCCGTGTCGATGAAACCACTGTCTGTTGATCCCGTCCAATTGACGGCGGACTTGATCCGCTGCCCCTCTGTCACGCCCATCGAAGGCGGCGCTTTGACAGTGCTAGAGCGGGCTTTGTCCAACGCGGGTTTTGACTGCAGTCGGGTTGATCGTGGCAAAACGGCCAATCTCTACGCCCGCTGGGGGATTAAGGGGGCTAATAAATCCTTTGGGTTTAATGGCCATACCGATGTTGTGCCCGTGGGAGATATAAAGGCATGGACCCAAGACCCGTTTGGCGCGGTGGTGATCGATGGCTGGATGTATGGGCGCGGGGCCACCGACATGAAATCGGGCGTGGCCGCCTTTGCCGCCGCCGCCATAGATTTTGTGCGCGATACCCCGCCCGATGGCGCCGTGATTTTGGCAATCACAGGCGATGAAGAGGGCGAGGCGACGGACGGCACCGTGGCCCTGTTGGATTGGATGGCAACCCAAGGCGAACGCATGACCCACTGTCTTGTAGGGGAGCCCACCTGCCCTAATATCATGGGCGAGATGATGAAAATCGGGCGGCGCGGATCGATGACCGCCATTATCACCGCATTGGGCGTCCAAGGCCATTCGGCCTATCCGCATCGCGCCAAAAACCCGATGTCGGCCTTGGTGGAATTGCTGTCACGGCTGGAACGCGACCCTTTGGATAAAGGCACCAAACATTTCGACGCCTCAACCCTTGCGATTACGACGATTGATTGCGGCAATCCTGCCAATAATGTGATCCCCGCGCGCGGCACAGCCACGGTCAATATTCGGTTTAATGATGCGCATTCGGGGGCATCCATCACCCAATGGCTGCAAGATCACGCAAGTGCCGTGCAAACGAAAACGGGTGTTCAGATGGATTTGCGAATCAGCATTTCGGGCGAAAGCTTTGTAACGCCCTTAGGGGATTTCTCGGCGCTCATCGCGCGAGCGGTGCAGGCGGAAACGGGGATGACGCCGGAACCTTCCACCTCGGGCGGCACGTCGGATGCGCGGTTTGTGAAAGACCACTGCCCCGTGGTAGAGTTTGGATTGGTGGGCAAAACCATGCATCAGGTGGATGAACGCGTCGAAGTGGCGCAAATCCACGCGCTCAAGGCGATCTATGGCCGCATCCTGCGGGATTATTTCGCATGATTTCGGAAACCCGTGATATCGCCACCTGCCGCGCCCTGCGCCGCATTGTGTTTATAGAAGAACAGTCAGTCCCCGAAGCCGATGAAATTGACGATCTGGATGATATCGCCATTCATCTGCTGGCCACAGATAATGGTGCGCCCATCGGCTCAGCACGGCTGTTGGTGGACGGCGGGACGGGCAAAATCGGCCGTGTCTGCGTTCTTGCATCCCATCGTGGGCGGGGCATCGGCGCCGATCTGATCCGCGCCGCCGTGGCGCGGTTTGAACAAATGCCCGGGATCACCCGCGTCAAACTGGGCGCACAGACCCATGCGTTGGATTTCTATGCCCGTATGGGGTTCGCCGCCTATGGTCCCCTTTATATGGATGCGGGCATTGAACATCGCGATATGGTGCTGACCTTGGCGTGATCTGGGTCGCGCTTTTTTGCGGCAGGTCTTGGCATTCAGGTGCCTCCGGCGGAGGTATTTTTATCAGTATGAAAGCGCTTTCATACTGGCCCAAATACCTAAGGATAGCTGTGCCAACACGTGCAAACCATTTACCGCGATATGGTGCTTTAGTTGTCGCGCCTCGCGTGCTAGGGGCGAGGGATGAAAAACATCCCGACCAAAGACCAGATCCGCCAATGGATCATCGACAACCCCGCCCAATCGACCAAGCGTGACATCGCCTTGGCCTTTGGGTTAAAGGGGGCTGCGAAAATTGATCTGAAACATATGCTAATTGAGCTGGAACAAGAGGGCGGCATTGCGCCGCGCCCGAAACGATCTGTGGGGGCGCTGCCGCCTGTGTCGGTGTTGCTGGTGTTGCCGCCTGACAGCAATGGCGATCTGTTTGCCCGCGCGTTAGAGGATGACACAAGCCCGCTGATCCTAATCCAGCCGCAACAGGGCGATCCAGCCCTTGCGGGGGGAATGCGGATTTTGGCGCGGGTGGAGCCTGTTGTGGGCCAAGACCACGCCTATCGCGCAAGGTTGATCCGCACTTTGGGCGGCACAACGATGAAGGTGCTGGGGATTTACCGCGACGGGGCCGAGGGCGGACGCATAATCCCGATTGACAAGGGCGCGGATAAGGAATGGGCCGTGGCCCGCGCCAACAACTTTGACGCCCGCGATGGTGAATTGGTTGAGGCGGAACAGGTGGGCCCCCGCCGTCTGGGCCTGCCCCAAGCGCGGATCACGGCGCGGTTGGGCGATCCATCGGCCGCGCGCGCGGTGTCCTTGATCGCCATACACCAACACGGCATTCCCGATCATTTCCCAGATGGCGTTCTGGCCGAGGCCGAGCGCGCCATTGCCGCCCCCTTGGGCAGTCGCACTGATCTGCGTGATATGCCCTTGGTCACGATTGACCCGATAGATGCCCGTGACCGCGATGATGCGGTTTACGCGGCACCAGATGGTCATGGCGGCCATATCCTGTGGGTCGCCATTGCCGATGTCGCGCATTATGTCCGCCCTGGGTCGGCGTTGGACCGCGAGGCGCGCAAGCGGGGAAATTCCAGCTATTTCCCCGACCGCGTGGTGCCGATGTTGCCTGACGCGCTGTCGGGGGATCTGTGCAGTCTGCATCAGGGGGTGGACCGCGCCTGTTTGGCAGTCGAGATGCGGATTGACGCGCAGGGGACTAAGACCAGCCATCGCTTTGTGCGCGGGCTGATGCGGTCGGTGGCGTCTTTGCATTACGGACAAGTGCAGGCGGCGATTGACGGAACTGGCGACGATCAGGCCAATGCGCTGTTGGACAGCGTTCTGCGACCGCTTTATGCGGCTTACGGCCCGCTGAAAACTGCGCGCGCGGCGCGGCAACCGCTGGATTTGGACCTGCCCGAACGCAAGATCATCCTGTCAGACGAGGGCGAGGTGACATCCGTTTCCTTTCGCGACCGCTTTGACGCGCACAAGCTGATCGAAAAATTTATGATTCTGGCCAATGTCTGTGCTGCCGAAGAGTTGATCGCCCGCAAGCGCCCCCTGTTGTTTCGCGTTCACGAAGAGCCCAGCCCCGAAAAGCTGGACGCTTTGCGCGAAGTGGCGCAGGCGTCTGGGTTCGTTTTGGCCAAGGGTCAGGTTCTGCAAACCGCGCATTTGAACCGACTGCTGCATCAGGCCAAGGATACTGATTTTGACGAGTTGATGAATATCACCACGCTGCGATCGATGACCCAAGCCTATTATTCTGCGGGGAATTTTGGGCATTTTGGGCTGGCGCTGCGGAATTACGCGCATTTCACCTCGCCCATTCGGCGCTATTCTGACTTGATCGTGCATCGGGCACTGATTGCTGGGCATGGTTGGGGCGATGATGGGCTGTCGCCTTGGGATATTGAAAATCTGGATGAAACGGCCAAGCTGATTTCTGACACCGAACGACGGTCTATGTTGGCCGAAAGGGATACTTCGGATCGTTATCTGGCCGCATTTTTATCAACGCGGATTGGGGCGGAATTTACGGGGCGGATCGCAGGCGTGCAGCGGTTTGGGTTGTTCGTGAAACTGGATGAGACAGGCGCGGATGGTTTGGTTCCGATCCGTTCGATCGGGCGCGAATTTTTCCATTTCGACGCGGATCAGCAGGTTTTGATCGGCGCGGATACGGGTGTGAGGCTGGGCTTGGGCGGACGCGTGACTGTGCGACTGGCCGAGGCAAGCCCAATCACTGGCGGCATTATGCTGGATCTGTTGATGCTGGATGGCAAAACATTGCCCACGGGGTTGCAACGCGGCGGGCGTAAATTCGCGCCGCGCAAGCCTGGCAAGACCGCCGTAAAGACCGAAAAGATGGCCCGCAAAGTCGAACGCAAGCGGCGCTGATCGCTTGCGCCTGCGGCCCTTGGGGGTAAACTGATGCAAACGGGGGGCATCATGCGCGGGATGATTTTGGCCATTGGATTGGCATTTGCCACGCCATTGATGGGGCAGGATGTGATGGTCACAGAACAGGGTTTTCAAGACTGGGAAGTTGGGTTTGAAACCCGCGCCTTGGCGGCGGGGATCACCCAAGATACCTATGACCGCGCTATGGCGGGGGTGGACCTGTTGCCCGATGTGGTGGAACGCGACCGCAAACAGGACGAATTCACCAAAACGATTTGGGATTATCTGGACAAGGCCGTATCAGCGGACCGTATTGTGTCGGGACAAAAGGCGTTGAAAACCTATGCGCCTTTGCTGGATAAAATTGAGGCGAAATACGGCGTCGACCGCAATATTGTTGTGGCGATTTGGGGGCTGGAAAGCGCCTATGGCGCCGTGCGCGGTGATATCTCGACCCTCTCGGCGCTGGCCACCCTGTCCTATGAGGCGCGGCGGGGGATGTTCTTTGAGGCTGAGTTGATCGCCATTCTGCAAACCCTGCAAGAGGGTAAGGTGACGCTGCCGCAACTGCGCGGATCATGGGCGGGGGCGATGGGGCATACGCAGTTTATGCCCACATCTTACCGCGCGCTTGCGGTGGATTTTGGCGGTGATGGGGTGGCCAACATTTGGGATGATGATCCGACCGATGCGCTGGCCTCAACCGCCGCCTATTTGGCGAAATCGGGCTGGCAAAAGGGCGCGCCTTGGGGGATTGAGGTGACGTTGCCCCAAAAGTTTGATTACGAATTGGCGGGCAATCGCACGGCAAAACCCGTGGCGGCATGGGCCGCGATGGGGGTGCCGGGTTTGCCCAATACGGGTTGGGGCGCGATCATCACGCCTGCGGGCGCGCGGGGGCCTGCGTTCCTGATCTTTGACAATTTTGCGGCCATTGAAACCTATAACCGCGCGGATTCTTATGTGATTGCGGTGGGGCATTTGGCGGATCGTTTGCGCGGGGCGGGGCCGATTGTGCATCCTTGGCCCCGTGATTTGCGGGTTCTGACCCTAGATGAGCGGAAACTTTTGCAACAGCGCCTGATCGACCGCGCGCTGTATGTTGGGGAAGCGGATGGCAAAATTGGTCCGTTGACTGTGGCGGGGATCAAATCGTTGCAACGCAGTCGGGGTGTGATCGCTGACGGCTATGCAAGCCTTGAGGTTCTGGATTTGCTGCGGTGATCCTGCCCATCACCGAAATTTATGCCGATCTGCGTGCGGCTGTGGCATCGCGCGGCATGGCGGTTTTGCAGGCGCCGCCTGGGGCGGGCAAGACAACAGGCGTGCCGTTGGATTTATTGGCGTCTGGCCTGATCAAAGGCCGTATCTTGATGCTGGAACCGCGCCGACTGGCGGCGCGTGCGGCGGCGGAGCGGATGGCAGAAACGCTGGACGAACAGGTCGGCGGACGCGTTGGCTATCGCATTCGGGGCGAGGCCAAGGTTGGGCCTGCCACGCAAATTGAGGTGGTGACCGAAGGTATCCTGACGCGCATGATCCAATCCGATCCCGAATTGCGCGGCGTGGGGGCGATCATCTTTGATGAATTCCACGAACGCAGTTTGAATGCCGATCTGGGCCTTGCGCTGTGTTTGGAAATCCGCGCTGCGCTGCGGGATGATCTGGTTTTGATCGTCATGTCCGCCACGTTGGACGCGGCCCCTGTTGCGGCATTGATGGGGGATGCCCCCCTAATTACCTCGGCAGGTCGGGCCTTTGAGGTGGAAACGCGCTGGCTAACGCGCACTCCAGATTCGACATTACGCTATGAGGCGATGATGACGTCGCTGATCTTACAAGCCTTCGAGGAATGCCCCGAAGGCGGTATCTTGGTGTTCCTGCCTGGTGAGGGCGAGATCAGGCGGGTGGACTCCGCCCTGTCGGGACGGGGCCTCGACATCCGCCCGCTGTTCGGTGCGATGGATTTTGCCGCCCAGCGCGCCGCCCTTGGCCCCAGTCCGACCCGCAAGATCGTGTTGGCCACATCCATTGCCGAAACATCGCTGACCATTCCTGATATCCGCGTTGTGGTCGATGGTGGGCAGGCGCGGCGCGCGCGGTTTGATCCAGCATCGGGGATGTCGCGGTTGGTGACCGAACGCGTGACAAAGGCCGAGGCGACGCAACGCGCAGGCCGTGCGGGACGTGTGGCGGCAGGGATTTGCTATCGCGCTTGGACACGTGGTGAGGAAGGCGGCCTGACCCCCTTTCCGCCTGCTGAAATCGAGGTGGCGGATCTGACCAGCCTTGCGCTGGAACTGGCGCTGTGGGGCGGCGATGAATTGCCATTTTTGACTGCACCAAATGCAGGCGCGCTGGCCGAGGCGCGGGGATTGCTTCAATCCTTGGGGGCCTTACAGGCGGGGCGGATCACATCGCATGGGCGCGCATTGGCGGCCCTGCCCTTGCATCCGCGCTTGGGGCATATGTTGCTAAGGGCGGGGCCAAATGCGGCGACCTTGGCCGCACTTTTGGCAGAACGCGACCCTTTGCGAGGCGCACCGCCCGATCTCGCGCTGCGACTGTCTGCGATCAAAGACCCCAAAAGGTTTGAAGTGGATCATCCCCATCGCGTCTCGCGTTCTGTGGTGGACCGCATCCGCGAGGATGCGCGCCGACTGTCCAAAACTGCCGCACAAGATGCAGATCTGTCCTTGGGGCAAATGGCGGCTCTTGCCTATCCTGACCGCATTGGCCTGCGTCGCAAGGGGGATGCACCGCGCTGGATTTTGTCGGGGGGCAAGGGCGCGGTGATGGTGGCAGGCACGCCTTTGGCCGCCCATCGTTTGATCGTGGCAACCGATCTGGACGGCGATCCGCGTGAGGCCACTGTGCGCCAAGCCGCCCCCCTGACCGAGGCCGAATTGCGGGCGATTTTTAGTGATCAGATCGCATGGGTCGATGTCTGCGAATGGTCGCGCCGCGAGGGGCGGGTTTTGACGCGCCAACAAGAACGCTATGGCGCGCTGGTGCTGGCGGATCGGGCATGGCCTGACGCCCCTGCGGATGCGATGGGCCGCGCCGCATTAGAGGGATTGCGCCAAATCGGTCTGACATTTACGCCATCCGCGCGGCGTCTTCGGGCACGCATGGCGCTGGCGGGGATGGATGTATCGGATCCGGCGCTGTTAGAGGATGCCCTGCTGCCATTTCTTGCCAAATGCCGCACCGAGGCGGATTTGCGCGCGCTGGATTTGACCGAGGCCCTGCGCGCACGGATGGATTGGGCGCAGGCGGCGGAACTGGACCGCATCGCGCCGCCGCATTTTGAAACGCCCCTTGGGCGGCGCGTGCCCATTGATTATGACGGCGATGTGCCGGGATTCGAAGTGCGCATTCAAGAAATGTTCGGTGTCACGCGTCATCCGATGGTTGGAAACACGCCCCTGCGTGTGACTTTGCTATCGCCAGGTCAAAAGCCGATCCAAGTCACCCGCGACATTCCGGCGTTTTGGACAAGTTCCTATAGTGATGTGCGCAAAGATATGCGCGGCCAATACCCCCGCCACCCATGGCCAGAAAATCCACACGAAGCCGAACCAACTGTGCGCGCGAAACCGCGCGGAACATGATTTGCGAAATTATCGACAGCTTGCACAGTGTCGGCACGACGCATAAACAGAATTATTTTTGAAAACCCGCTTCTTTCTGAATTATCGATTTGATCGGTTCAGGCAGATCGCGAACAATATGCGCCATCATGTCGCGTGAAAACAATTTTTCTTTGGCAGGATATTTCTTTAAAAACGCATAGTTAAAATCACGGATCAACACTTGGGGTAACGTGGCCGCCAACCCGCGCCGACCAACAATCGTGCGTATTATGGCATCCACGCGGTCCATGTCCATTTCATCACATTCGGCGCGAATGTTGAATTCTTGCAGAAAAGATTCGGCCTTTCCGTCCTGCGATACCATAATATTTTTCAACATATGGCGCCTTTCGGCCAAGGGTAATTTGGTCAAATATGTATCAAAGTCGCGGTGATCTGACGTTGCTGCATGACTGTGGTGCAGCTTAATCGCCCATTTTGTCAGGCCTCTTTCCCCGCGTTTAACTGTCCTTGCCTTGCCCTGAGATAGGCGCAGCCTCTGCCAGAAAATTTGGAAATCCTTTGTTTTAAGAATATTGTTTTTTATCATAATAGCAAACGATCCATAGTGAAAATTACGCGCGGATGTGCGAAAGTTCCATATGTTGTTTGCGAAATTATGAAGCCGAAGTTTCCCTGTAAATCCGCTGAGGGTCGCCCCAACAAAATCTGCAGGAGTCTGTTCTGCTGTCTGCAGCCAATTCATTTTGCCTGGAATCGGGAACCAATTTGAATCGTTGAACAGGACTATGTTGCTTTTATCATATAATTGTGGCGCTAAATCCAGAATGGCATCCCGATACCCACCAAAATCGTATCCGAAGTTTTGTCTTACCATTATTCTCCAAGATATTGGCTTCAGCTTAGCCATATCAATATCGCTAAGGGGCGAATTGCTGACAACAAAGGGGCTGTATCCGTTTTCAACCATATAGTGCAGCGAATGAATATGACTGTCTTGTATCCCGCAGGTTGAGAAAATCAGGAAAATCGCCACTTTTTTGGTATCTGGTTGGGCACCAGTAAACTGCAAACGTTTAGGGCGCAGGATCCAATCATTATAATGGGTTGGAAAGGCTACACGCACAAAACGGGTGAAAATGCCCGATTTCAAAATATACAACTCCATTTGCCAAGCGCATCAACGCAAACACGTATTTGACCCCAAACGTCAAAAATATTGGCGCGGCATACGGATGAAAAATTTATATCAGACGTCGGCACTCAGAATCTTTCTGGTTAATTAAAATGGTAAAATGTGTGACAATATGTTGCGTAAACCTACAGGAATATTAGCGTCATAAAATGACGCATCGGGATATAACAGAAAAACTATAGGTGTTGTCACTCGACGCAACAAGGCTGGTTTTGGAACCGCATAACATTTCAGTTTTGAAAACCGGCGCGTTCGGAAAAGAATTTGGCTGGGGGCTTTCCCCCAGCCAAAGGAAATTATTCGCCAGCCTCTTCTTTGACTTCGGCGATTTCCAGACCCGTTTCCTGATCGACCATTTTCATGCCCAATTTCACCTTGCCACGATCGTCAAAGCCCAACAATTTGACCTTAACTTCTTGGCCTTCTTTCAGGGCCTCATTGGGATGGCTTAGGCGTTTGTTCGCGATTTGGCTGACATGGACCAAACCGTCACGCTTGCCGAAAAAGTTCACAAACGCGCCGAAATCCACCAGTTTCACCACTTTGCCAGTGTAAATCTGACCGATTTCAGGTTCTGCCACGATCGACCAGATCATGTCATAGGCCTTTTTGATCGACTCTGCGTTGTTCGAGGCAATTTTGATGATGCCTTCGTCGTTGATGTCGACCTTTGCGCCCGACAGTTCCACGATCTCACGGATCACTTTGCCGCCCGACCCGATCACTTCGCGGATTTTGTCGGTTGGGATTTGCAGGGTTTCAATCTTGGGCGCGTATTCGCTGAAGCCTTGTGGGGCCGACAGCGCCTTGTTCATCTCACCAAGGATATGCAAACGCCCGTCTTTGGCCTGCGCCAAGGCTTGGGCCATAATCTCGGGCGTGATGCCTGCGACTTTGATATCCATCTGCATCGTGGTGATGCCTGCGGCGGTGCCTGCAACCTTGAAATCCATATCGCCAAGGTGATCTTCGTCACCCAAGATATCGGTCAAAACGGCCCAGCGGCCATCGTCTTCCAAGATCAGACCCATGGCGACGCCCGCAACTGGCGCCTTCAGCGGCACGCCCGCATCCATCATCGACAATGACCCACCGCAAACCGACGCCATCGAAGACGAGCCGTTGGATTCGGTAATTTCCGACACCACGCGAATGGTATAGGGGAAATCGGTGGGCGCAGGCAGAACGGCCTGCAAAGCACGCCAAGCCAATTTGCCGTGACCAATTTCACGACGACCCGGGGATCCAACACGACCAACTTCACCGACCGAATAGGGTGGGAAGTTATAATGCAGCAAGAAGTTTGACCGCGAATTGCCGTGCAGCGCGTCGATGATCTGCTCATCTTCGCCCGTGCCAAGGGTGGTCACAACCAAACCTTGGGTTTCGCCGCGCGTGAATAGGGCAGAACCATGCGTGCGGGGCAGAATGCCCGTTTCCGACACGATGGGGCGGACCGTTTTATTATCACGCCCGTCAATACGTGCGCCACCGTTGATGATGTCGCCGCGCAGGATCGAGGATTCCAGTTTCTTAATCGCCGATCCCAGATTGATATCGGCTTTGTCTTCGTCCGACAGCGCCGCTTTTATTACCGAAACAGCCGCCGAGATCGCGTTGGTGCGTTCCTGTTTGTCGCGCAGGGCAAAGGCCGCGCGCATATCTTTTTCACCCGCCGCTTTGACGCGGGAATACAGCGCCGAGTAATCGGGGGGGGTAAAATCAAAGGGTTCTTTCGCGCAATCTTCGGCAAAAGAAATGATCAGATCAATGACAGGCTGCATTGCCGCATGACCAAATTTGACCGCGCCCAGCATTTCATCTTCGGTCAGCTCATAGGCCTCAGACTCAACCATCATCACGGCGTCTTTGGTGCCTGCAATGACCAGATCCAGACGTTGATCAGGGTTGGAGCGCAGGTGATCCATATCATCAATGGATGGGTTCAGCACATAGTTGCCAGCGGTGAAACCAACACGCGCCGCACCGATAGGGCCCATAAAGGGCACGCCCGAAATCGTCAGCGCCGCAGAGGTTGCGATCATCGCCACGATATCAGGATCATTGACCAGATCATGCGACAAAACGGTCGCCATGACCAACACTTCGTTTTTGAACCCATCGACGAACAGCGGGCGAATGGGGCGGTCAATAAGGCGCGAGGTCAGGGTTTCTTTTTCCGAAGGACGCGCTTCGCGTTTGAAAAAGCCGCCCGGAATTTTGCCAGCGGCGTAATATTTCTCTTGGTAATGCACAGTCAGGGGAAAGAAATCCTGACCAGGTTTTGCCGCACGGGCATAGGTGACATTGGCCATAACGCTGGTTTCACCCAAAGTGGCGATGACGGTGCCGTCGGCCTGACGGGCAATCTTACCCGATTCCAGTGTCAGCGTTTCATCGCCCCACTGAATTGATTTTTTCGTAACATTGAACATGGATCGTTCCCTATCTGGAGGCATGGCCCCTGCCACACCCTCCGTAAAAATAGCGGCCCCATTGCCGCCGCCCCCTATCCTTTGCATGTGGCCGAGGGCAGGCCCCACATCACAGATGCCGCGCGCATACAGGAAAAGGGCGGGTTTGGGAAGGGGGGAGGAAATTGACAATCTTTGCCAAAATGTATAAAATAGGATATGGCAACGATGAACATCTCTCTTCCCAATCAAATGAAGGCTTGGGTCGAACGCCAAGCGGATGATGGTCGGTTTGCCAATGTCAGCGACTATATGCGCGATTTGATCAGACGCGATCAGGATCGGCGTCAGGCGATTGGGGAAATACAGGCCTTGGTGGATGAGGGGCTGGCAAGTGGTCCTGCCCAGCCCTTTGATCCAAAGAAATTCTTTGCCACGAAAGAGGCAGAGTATATGAAGGCTCTAGACTTTGACCTGTGAAGCGCCAGCTTATCCTACTTCCTGCCGCATAGGCTGATTTGTCTGATATTTGCGATTACACCGCCTAACGCTGGTCGCTAGATCAGGCCCGAACCTATGCCGCTGGCATACTAAAATTGGCCCAATAAAAAACGCCCGCGGTTTCCCACGGGCGTTTTTCGATAAAACGTTCCGCAGAAATCAGCGGCGCAGGCCCAGACGGCCAATCAGCGACTGATAACGGGCTTCGTCCTTGGATTTGGTGTAATCCAGCAATTTGCGGCGCTGGGCGACCATCATCAGCAGACCACGGCGGGAATGGTTATCCTTTTTGTGGCCTTTGAAATGTTCGGTCAACGTGGCAATACGCGAGGACAGAATTGCAACCTGAACTTCGGGCGAACCCGTGTCATTTTCTTTGATCGCATATTCTTTGATCAGGCGGGCTTTTTCTTCGACAGTGATCGACATCGGGTTCTCCTATACAGCAGGGTTACGGCGCAGGCCGGGATGTCGTCCAGCAAGGCCCTTTGTCCCCGTGTTAGGGGGATGGGGGCGTATAGGCGCGATTGCTGCAAAAGAAAAGCATTTTCCGCAACAATGTTCTGAACCCACAAACAGTTAACCATAGACGCAGTTTTATATCCCCAAGGATAGGTCGAATCGCAGGATCGTGATATGGTCTTTGGCAACGCGCACGTTTTTCAATTCTAAATTGAAAAGCGGGCGCCTGCAGCCTGTTGGGGAACAGGCGCAGATGGGTGAATGGGGTGTTTTCATGTTAGAAGTGCTTGGCCTTGTTGCGGCCCTTTTTGCGGGATTCTTGGCGGAAAGCTTTCTCAGCGGAAGTGAATCCGATGATCCGACGCCGCCTGAAACCGATGACGCATCTGCAAAATCTGCAGACTTTGCGCTTGGCGATGGCACGGCACATTCGACCGATGATCCTAACCCGCCTGAACCTGATCAAACCCTGACTGGCACCGATACGGGTGATATCCTGTCATCAAACGGCGGGAATGATCAGATTTGGGGTGGTGCGGGGGATAACGTGCTCACGGGGCGCGCGGGGAACGATTCAATCGCTGGAGGCGATGGGCAGGATCAGATCGATGGCGGGGACGGCCAAGATTTTCTGATGGCCGGCGGCGGCAATGACACGGTTTACGGCGCTGCGGGAAATGATGTCATCAACGGCGAAGGTCAGGATGATATGATCTATGCGGGGTCTGGCAATGATGATGTCACGGGCGGGGCGGGCCATGACCAAATCTTTGGCGGTGAAGGAAATGATACCCTGTCAGGCGATACCGGCAATGATGCCCTCGATGGCGGTATGGGCAATGACCTGATCGCAGGTGGTGCGGGCGCGGATGAGTTGTTCGGCGGCGCGGGCGACGATACGATCTGGGGCCAGTCCGCAGGTGCCCAAGATACTGATACAGATTTTCTGAATGGCGGTGACGGCAATGATCAATTGACCCTTGGCCAAGGTGATACGGGCAATGGCGGCGACGGCGCAGATACCTTTGCCGTGACGGATTTTGGGGCAAAGGCCCAGATCATCGATTTTGATCCGACCCAGGATCAATTGGTGATTCAATATGACCCACAACAAATCCCAGACCCCGTCGTAACGATTCAATCGAACGATGCAGGTGAGACCTTGGTGATGTTAAATGGCAGTTTGGTCGCCAGTTTGACAAATGGTGCAGCCTTGGATGCGGGGCAAGTCAGTTTGCGCGTGTTAGCGTAACCAGCGTTCAGGCGTCTGTGCATAGCTGATATAAAGGGGATGTTTTGGATCACCCCCTTGGGTTAGCCCCAAATGATACAGATCAAAGGCTGACAGCATCTGCGCAACCACAGCACCCCGCCGCAAATGCGCGCCATGTGTTCCCCAAGCACAAAGAACAATATCCGCCCAATGCGCCGCCGCAAGGATCGCGGCATCATTTTCTGGACCAATTGGATCCAAGGCTGCACGCATATCGCGCGGGTCAGTGGCGCGAAAACCAAAGATATTCACCACGCGAAACGCCCCATAGCCCATAGCGCGCGCACGACGTTCGCAACGCTCGACTGTGGGATCATTTTGCACCTCGGTCGCAGTCGACGGGTTCAGCATCACATAGCTGATCTTTGGTCCATCCCCCCAAGCCCGCGTCAGGGTATAGCGGTAAAGCATATCATCGGAATATACCGCCACGCTTTGGCGCAGCAGATCCTGATGTTCGCGGATAATCGCCATTTACAGATTAAACACGCGGCTTGGGTGCAATTCGCCGCCGCGATAATGGCCGACGGCAACAGGGGTTCCCTGAAAGCTGCCCCAAACCTCGGTGCCGAAATCATGGTGTCCGATCACTTGGCCAGGATTGCCGTTTTTGATCCGCGCTGCCCCCTCGGCCGTGCAGATCACTTGGGGCAGATCGGCCAAACCCAGTTCCAGCGGCAACAAATGCGCGTCCAATTCAGGCGTCCGCGCCAGATCGTCAATCTGCGCCATCGTCAGGCCTTGTGCCGCGTCAAACGGCCCAGACCAGACGCGCCGCAGCCACGCCACATGGGCCCGACCGCCCAAGGCAACGCCCAAATCCCGCGCGACAGAGCGCACATAGCCGCCCTTACCGCAAACCATTTCCAATTCCACATGATCCGAATCGGGACGAGAAATAAAATCCAATGTGTCCACCCACAGATCGCGGGCGGCCAAATCCATCACTTCGCCTTCGCGGGCCAGATCATAGGCGCGTTCGCCGTCGACCTTAACGGCGGAAAACTGGGGCGGCACTTGGGAAATTAGGCCGCGAAACTGCGCCAATGCGGCGATGATGTCCACGTCACTGGGGCGGTGCTCACTGGTTTCCAGAACGCTGCCCTCGGCGTCATCCGTGGTGGTGGACGCGCCAATTCGCACCATAAAGCGATAGCATTTCAACGCGTCTGTAATATAGGGCACGGTTTTCGTGGCCTCGCCCAGCGCAATCGCCAAAACACCCGTGGCGGCAGGGTCCAGC
This sequence comes from Cypionkella sp., assembly GCA_040398785.1. Lineage (GTDB taxonomy): Bacteria > Pseudomonadota > Alphaproteobacteria > Rhodobacterales > Rhodobacteraceae > Cypionkella. The sequence goes on from JBBATJ010000007.1 coordinate 40,327, forward strand.
GTGCCCGCGTGACCCGCCTTTTGCGCCTCAAACGCCCATTTGACGCGATTAACAACTGTGGTTGATGTGATCCCCGCAGGCTTATCCACCACCACCCAACCCGACACAGCGCGGCCTTTTTTGGTCCGTGCCATGGGTTATTCGGTCGGGGGAGTGTCAGGTGCAGCAATATCGCGCTGCACCACGGGATCGGAAAACAATCGCCGCGCCTCATCCAAGCGGTCAAAGGTTTCATCGGCCCGAAACCGCAATTCAGGCGCGAATTTCAGCGTCATCTCGCCCGCGACCCGCTTGCGCAATTCATGTTTGTTGCGGGCAAGTGCCGCGATTGCATCTTCAACACCCGCGCCGCCCATCAAGGGCATCACATAGATCGTCGCCACCCGCAGATCGGGCGACACCGCCACCTCACCCACGGTGATATGCATCGCATTCAGCGCGGGGTCGTGAATTTCCCCCCGCATCAACAAATCCGATAAAGTGCGGCGAATCATTTCACCGACGCGCAACATCCGTTGCGAAGGCCCTTTGGCCGAGACTGAGCGTTTGTTTGCCATGCCCCCCTTTAGGCCGAAAAGACGCGCCCTGCAACTCAGGCTTTCGCTGATGTGGTTTTCGGGGTAATGGCAAGCAAACCGTGGGGAATTTCATGACAAAACCAGGAATTGTGATCACAGGTGCATCGGGCCGCATGGGTCAAATGCTGATCCGCGAAATTGCGGCAAGCGACAAAATGCGGCTGGTCGGTGCGATTGAACGGACAGGCCATGCTTGGCTGGGTCGCGATATCGGGGCCGCGATGGGTGGGTCCGATTTGGGCGTCACAGTATCGGATGATGCCTTGGCCGCCTTTGCCCAAGCGCAAGCGGTGATTGATTTTACAGCCCCCGAGGCGACAGTGGAGTTCGCCGCCCTAGCCGCACAAGCGCGCGCGGTTCATGTGATCGGGACGACAGGGTTACAGGCCGAACATCAGGAAAAACTGAACCGCGCCGCCCATCACGCCGTTATCATTCAAGCAGGGAATATGAGCCTTGGGGTGAACCTGCTAACACGCCTGACCGAAAAGGTCGCAGCCGCCTTGGATTCCGATTGGGATATAGAGATCGTCGAGGCCCACCATCACCACAAGGTCGACGCGCCGTCAGGCACGGCATTGATGCTGGGCCAAGCCGCCGCCACAGGGCGCGGCATTGATATAGGCGAGAATATCGAATCGGGTCGCAATGGAATGACAGGTGCGCGCGCAAAGGGGGCCATTGGGTTTTCCGCAATCCGCGGCGGCGACATTGTGGGCGAGCATGATGTGATCTTTGCCGCCATGGGCGAGCGGATCATTTTGCGCCACATCGCCACCGACCGCGCGATTTTCGCCCGCGGCGCGATCAAAGCGGCACTTTGGGGGCAAAATAAAAAGCCAGGCCGTTATGATATGATGGATGTTTTGGGCCTATAAAGATCCAAACGCAACCATACCGCGTAGTCACATTGGGCAATTTATTGGGGCATCATGCTGCGATCATTTCTATTCTGTTTGTGTTTAGCACCCACAGGCGCCTTGGCCCAAGGGTTCACCCCGATCACCACCGCGGCAGATTTTGTGTCAAAGGTTGCAGATCGTGGCCTGCATATCGGGTTGTTCGATCTGTCGATTGTCGTCAAATCTGACGGCACGATCACGGGGACCGCCTTGGGCTGGGATGTGACAGGCAATTGGAACTGGCAAGATAATCTGTTTTGCCGCAACATGGACTGGGGCGGGATGGAGATTTCCTATAACTGCCAAACCATTGAAATTTCTGATACAAAAGTCAGGTTTACTGCAGATGGCGGTCAGGGGCGGGCGGCAAGTTTCACGCTGGATTGATCAAAAATCGATCGCGAGACCCTTTTTTTCCCAATCGCCATAGCGCACCGGTTCTGGACCTTTGCGGCCGCCCAATTCGGGCGGAAAAGATGGCGCTGCGTGCTGGCGACGCGCTTCAGCCTCGGCCAAGGCGCGCTTTGCAGCGTCTGGCAGATCGGGAATATCATCGTTCATCGCAGTTCCTTGCAGCGGGGTCATGCCTGATATAGGCCAATCGGTGGAATCAGCAAGGACACGGGCATGACAACAGGCAGATCAGCGCGCAGCGCGGCGGTGATGATCCTTGATGAGGTTCTGGGTCAGGGCACGCCCCTGTCGCAGATTTTGGATGGGTCAGAGTTTCTGGCCAGCCTGCCCGCCCCCGACCGCGCCCGCGCCCAACGTTTGGCCGTCCAAGTGATCCGCCAATTGGAACCGATTGAACGACTGTTGGAACCGCGTCTGCGCAAGGCCCCGCCCCTGCATATCATGAATATCTTGCGCCTTGCAGTCTGGGAACGGGTTTCGGGCGCCCCCGCGCATGGCGTGGTCAATGGCGCGGTTGATCTGGCACGGCATGGCAACCGCAATCAGCATTTGTCGGGCATGGTGAACGCCGTGTTGCGCGGATTGCCCGAGGATGTGACCCTCTCAGATCCCGCCCAGCGGATGCCGCGCTGGTTGCGCCAACCTTTGGTCCATGCCTATGGGCGGGATGCTGTATCGGCAATCGAGGCTGTTCACGCGCAGACCCCGCCAGTGGATTTAACGATCAAGGGCGATTTGATTCCCGAAGGCATCCGCCTGTCCAATGGCAGTTTGCGGCTGGTCGACGGGGGCCAACTGTCGACGTTGGCAGGCTATGCGACGGGGGATTGGTGGGTGCAGGACGTGGCGGCCAGCATGGCGGTGCCGATGTTGCGCGTTACAGCGGGCCAGCGGGTGCTGGATATTTGCGCCGCCCCCGGCGGAAAAACCATGCAGCTTGCGGCATTGGGGGCGGATGTCACCGCGCTGGATATTTCAGGCCCCCGCATGGCGCGGGTGGCGGAAAATCTGGCGCGCACGGGCCTAAACGCGCAATTGATCACAACGGACGCGCTGCATTATGTGCCTGATGCACCCTTTGATGCGGTGCTGCTGGATGCGCCCTGTTCGGCCACAGGCACGATCCGCCGCCATCCTGAACTGCCGTATCTGAAGGATGGTTCAGAAATCGCGGGGCTGGTCACATTGCAATCGCAACTGTTGGACCGCGCCTTGGGGATGGTGAAATCGGGCGGCAATTTGGTGTTTTGCACCTGTTCGCTGTTACCTGCCGAGGGCGAAGATCAACTCGCCGCCGCCCTGTTCCGCCATCCCGATTTGCGTGTATTGCCACCGATGGGCGTAGATCCCGCATGGATCACGGCCCAAGGTGGCCTGCGCCTGCGCCCAGACTATTGGGGCGGGATGGATGGGTTTTTCATGGTTTGTTTGCAAAAGCCCTGATCACTCGCCCAGCAGGGGCACGACAGGGGTGGTTTCGGGGGCCAATTCCTCAAAATCGAAATTGTCCAACCGCGCCGCCCGTTTGCCCGCCCGTTCCGCTGCAGTGGTGATCCCGTCTAGATCGGCGCGGGCCTGATTAAAATGGGTGGACAGCTTTTCCACGCGTTCAACCACCAATTCAACATCGCGGTGCAACATCCGCAAGGTCGCACGGATCGCCCCCGCCTGTTCGCGCATCCTTGCGTCTTTCAGCACGGCGCGCATGGTGTTCAGTGTCGCCATACACGTCGTCGGCGAGACGATCCACACCTTGACCGCAAAGCCATCGCGCACCACTTCGGGAAAATTGGCGTGCAATTCCGCATAAACAGCCTCACTGGGCAAAAACATCAGCGCCCCATCCGCCGTTTCCCCATCCACAATATATTTTTCCGCAATCGCTTTGATATGCACCCGCACGGCAGCCCGCAGTTGCGCCTGCGCGGTCTGCAATGCTTGGGGATTGTCGGCGCGGCGCAGGGCCTCGTATGCCTCAAGCGGGAATTTTGCGTCGATCACAATCGGCCCGGGTGGATTGGGCAGATGGATCAAGCAATCGGCGCGTTTGCCGTTCGACAGCGTGGCCTGCATCGTATAGGCGTCGGAAGGCAGTGCCTTTTGCACGATGTCATTTAGCTGGATTTCGCCAAACGCCCCGCGCGCCTGTTTATTAGCCAAAATATCCTGCAAATTCAGCACATTGCCTGACAGTTTTTCTATGTTGGCCTGTGCCTTATCGATGGTCGCCAAGCGCTGCTGCAATTCGCCCAAAGAATGCGCGGTGCGTTGCGATGTGCCTTGCAACGCCTCACCCATAGAACGCTGCACCTCGGACAGGCGTTTTTCCATCAATTGCAGCATGGCGGTTTGGCTATGCGCCTGATTTTCCGACACATGATGCAAGCCCCCAGCCAAGCGCTCCTGCCCGTCCGACAGCATCTGCACCCTTTGCCCCAACCACCCCATTTCGCGCATAAGGGGTGCTGCCATCGTCGCCGACCGCCCCGCCGCCCGCAGGATTAGGATCAGCAGACCCAAAAGGGCCAGCAATGCCCCCCCGATCACCAAAACCTCGGGCGCGTTCCAAGCATAGGTTTGTCCGAATAAATTTATCATCTGCGGCCAAACAAACGTTCAATATCATGCAGTTGCAATTCGACATAGGTCGGGCGGCCATGGTTGCATTGGCCAGAATGGGGCGTTGCCTCCATCTCGCGCAGCAGGGCGTTCATTTCATCCGCACGCATTTGGCGGCCTGAACGGACTGATCCGTGGCACGCCATGCGGGACAGGATCGCCTCGATCTTGGATTGCAGCGAATGGGTCTGCCCCAGATCGGCCAATTCGTCCAAAACATCGCGCAGCAGGGCCGCGGCGGAAACAGTTCCCAAAATGGCGGGGGTTTCGCGCACCGCAATCGCCGACCCGCCAAAGGGTTCAATCACCAACCCAAACCGCGCGAGTTCTGGGGCCGCATCCAGCAATCGCGCCGCATCCGTGGGGGAAAGATCCACAATTTCAGGGATCAACAGCGCCTGCGCGGTAATGCCATGTTCGGCCATTTGCCGTTTCAGACGCTCATAAACCAACCTCTCATGCGCCGCGTGCTGATCCACAATCACCATCCCCGTCGCGGTCTGCGCGATGATATAGTTCTCATGCACTTGCGCCCGCGCCGCGCCCAAGGGATGATTTTGATCGGTATCATCTGGGGTTTCCAGCCGTGCCTGTGGGGCCTCGGCAAAGCCTTGGGGGGCCTGCCATGCCAAACCACGCGAAAGATTGGCCTGACTGGGCATCTGATAGACGCGGGGTTGCGCAAATGCGGCCAAGGTGGCATCCCCCACAGTCGTGCTGGCCCGATGTCCCGCCCCCGACAGCGCCCCGCGCAGCCCCGTGATGATCAGCGACCGCGCCGCGTCTGGTTCGCGAAACCGCACCTCGGATTTGGCGGGATGCACGTTCACATCCACCCGTTCAGGATCGCAGATCAGGTTCAACACGGCGGCAGGATGCCGGTCCCGCGACAGAAAATCAAAATAGGCGACCCGCAAAGCGCCCAGCAACAGGCGGTCTAAAACGGGGCGGCCATTGACGAAAATGAATTGCTGAACGGACGTTCCGCGTGAATAGGTGGGCAGGGCGGCATAGCCCGACAGCCGCATCCCATCGCGTTCCACATCAATTTTTAGCGCGTTTTCGGTAAACTCACGCCCCAAAACCCCCGTCAACCGCCCGTGCAAGGCGTCAAAGAAATCGCCATTCATCGCATCAGCGCGGAAAATCTGGCGCGGGGTGTCGTCCATCTCGGTCAGGGTGAACCCGACATGGGGTTCTGCCATCGCGAGACGGCGGATCACATCGACAATCGCCTGCGCCTCGGCGCGGTCCGTTCGCAGAAACTTCAACCGCGCGGGCGTGGCATAAAACAGATCACGCAGTTCAATCACCGTGCCTTTTTGCGCGGACGCGGGGCGCGGGGCGGCAATACGCCCCCCCTCAACTGTCAGGCTGGCACCATCTTGGCCCTCAACACGGCTGGTCAGGGTCAAACGGCCCACAGCGCCCAAAGAGGCCAAGGCCTCGCCGCGAAAGCCAAATGAACGGATGTTCAGTAAATCCGATCCATCAATTTTCGACGTGGCGTGACGCGCCACGGCAAGGGGCAGATCATCGGGTGTCATGCCACAGCCGTCATCGCTGACGCGGATCAGCAATTTGCCACCCGCCGCATAATCCACCGCAATCCGCCGCGCGCCTGCGTCCAGCGCATTTTCAACCAATTCCTTGACGGCAGAGGCGGGGCGTTCCACCACCTCACCCGCCGCAATGCGGTTGATCGCCGCCTCATCCAAGGCGCGGATTATGGGGCGATTATCGCCTATCTTGGGGTCATGCGCTGTCATACCGCTAAGTGTAGCAGGTCTTGGCTGCGGGGGCCACAGATTCGGTTACCTTAGACCCACTGGCTGACCCACCACGGTGAAATGCAAGTTTTCGGGTTTGAACAGGCGCTTTGCCACGCGGTTCACATCGTCCAAAGTGATTGCAGCCAGCTTGTCATTGCGGGTTTTCGGGTAATCAATCGGAAACCCATTGACCTGCATCCCCACCAAAATCGCGGCAATCTTGCCATTGCCATCAAACCGCAACGGATAGGCCCCAATCATATAGGTCTTGGTCGCGTCCAATTCGCCTTGGGTGATATCGCCTGTCGCGATCTTGGCCCATTCATCCGTCACAACCTTAATCGCATCGGCCACTTTTTCATTGGCTGCTTGGAACTGGCCCGACAGCAGCTCGCCATATTGCATACTGGCCAGACCTGTGCCGATCCCATAGGTCAGGCCACGCTTGTCGCGCACCTCGGTCATCAGGCGGGCGGTGAAACGATCGCCGCCAAAAATTTCATTCACGACACTGGCGGCCATGAAATCAGGATCATCCACCCGAATGCCGCCATGACCGAAAAGAACCACCGATTGCGGGCTGGGGAAATCTGAGACTGTCATCCCGCCTTTTTCGGTCAAGGTCGCGCGTGTTGGCAGGAGCGCACCCGTTGGCGGCAAGGCCCCCAAAATCTGATCCAAAATCACGCCCAACTGGTCGGGCGTGATATCCCCCGCCGCTGCAATGGTCACGCGGTCGCGGGCCAAGGCACCCGCATGGGCGGCCAAAATATCGTCGCGGGACAAGGCATTGACCGAACCTGCCGTGCCAGAATCGTCCGTGCCATAGGGATGAGTGCCAAACTGGCGCGCCGATTCCAGACGGGCGGCGATACTGCTGGGGTCTTTTGCATCCGAATCTATCCCCGACAGAACCTGGCCCCGAACGCGGTCAATTGCGTCTTGGTCAAAACGCGGCTTGGTCAGCGCATCGGTCAACAGGGCAACCGCCTGATCGCGATTTTCGGTCAAAAACCGCGCAGACACCGAAATGCCATCGGCATTAGACGAAAACTGAAAACTTGCCGCCAAACCATCCCGCGCAGCGGCGAATCCTTGGGAATCCAGATCACCCGCGCCCTCTTCGATCAGGGCGGTCATCAGGTTCACCGCGCCACGTTTGCCAGGGGCGTCCAGCGATGTGCCCCCCGCAAATCGGATTTGCACCGCGGTAAAGGGGATACCGTGATCTTCCACCAGCCAAGCCCTAAGTCCCTGCGGCGAGGTCACCTGTTGGATCGGCACTTCGGCGAAAACAGGCGTGGCAAGGGCCAACAAAAGTAAGGACAATCGCAGCATCATTCACCCACCTTTAGCCAGCCTGTGACGGCACTATTGCGATTTAAGACGGATTTTGCGGCCTGCAAAACATCTGCAGCTGTCACGGATTGCAACACATCGGGCCAGTCTTGCACATCTTGAACAGTTAGACCCACGGCCAGCGCCGCGCCATATTCTTGTGCCACATCGCCCGCATCGTCTTGTTTATAAATCTGCCCTGCGCGCACTTGGGTTTTGATCCGTTCCAAATCTGCCGCATCAACGCCCTGCGCCAAAAACTTGGCCAGCACCGCATCCATCGCATCTTCGGCCTGCTGCAAACTGACACCCGCGGCAGGGACGACGACCAGATTGAACGTGTCAGGATCAACTGTCGTGCCATCATAGGACGCACTGGCATAAACGGCGGTATTGGTATCAAAAGACAAGGCACGGGTCAGCACCGACGTCGTGCCAGACCCGCCCAGCACCTCGGCCAGAATGGTCAGCGCCGCCGCCTGTTTTTGATCGCCTGCATTCCGCTCGGGTGCCAAATAACTGCGACTGACATAGGGTTGGGCGACCCGAGGATCGGACATGGTCAGACGGCGTTCGGCCAGTTGCGGCGGCTCACTCGGCCGCAGGCGCGGTTTGATTTTGTCCGAAGGCTTCAGAACCCCATAGTATTTTTCCGCCAAAGCTTTGACATCGGCGGGCACAACATCCCCCGCAACCAGCAAAATCGCATTATTGGGCGCATAATAGGCCGTGTAAAAGGCCAAGGCCTGTGCGCGGGTTAAGGATTCAATTTCATGCCGCCAGCCGATGACGGGGATTCCATAAGGATGGTTCAAAAACTGCGCCGCACTCATTTGTTCGTTCATGAGGGCCGAAGGGTCAGAATCTGTGCGCTGATTGCGTTCTTCCAAAATCACCTGTTTTTCAGTCGCAACATTTTCCTCGGACAGGTTCAAATGCACCATCCGATCAGATTCCAGTTGCATCATCAAGTCCAGCTTATCCGCCGCGATGCGTTGAAAATAGGCGGTGTAATCATTGGTGGTAAAGGCGTTGTCACTGCCGCCATTGGCCGCGACGATTTCGGAAAACTCACCTGGTTTGATGGTATCAGTGCCTTTAAACATCAGATGTTCAAAGAAATGTGCAATTCCCGATTGGCCCGCCACCTCATCGGCGCGACCAATTTTATACCAGACCATTTGCGTGACCACGGGGGCGCGATGATCCTGAATGACCACAACCTGCATCCCGTTGTCTAGGGTGAAATCGGTGACGGGATCTGCAAACATAGGCTGCACAAAAAGCACTGAAAAAACAAAGCCTTGCCGAAATATCCTGCGCATCAAGCCCCCCCTATATTTGTTTTGAATATAGGGTGATTGCACGCAACCACAAGCGGGGCCACGCGGATGTGATTACTTAGCGATCGGAGGGGCGGACGGTGTGGCAACGCCGCGCGCACGCCACCGCGCCAGTTCCGCCTGTTGATCCAAGGACAAGGGCAAATAGGCACGGAAATACACGTTGTTTTTGAACCAACGTTCCAGCAGACGGCCATTGTTGGATTGACGAAACCGCAAATCCTCGGCCGCCAAAACAGCACGTATATCTGCCGTCACACCGCCCCGAGACGCAAAGGCCACCAAGGCCGCGTCGTTGGCGCCTGCCCCAGGCTTGCCGCCCAACGCAAGGATTGCATCTGCCTCTGGGGTCGGGTCCACCAAATTGCGACCATTCGGGGTCGGTTCGGGCAAATTGGCCAAATCTTTCGGCATTTCCAACTGTTTGACCGGCAAAATACCGAATTCATCAGGACCATTGGTGTCCGAGCGCAGGTTCATCAAACTTGGCTGCTTATCATTTCCGCAAGCACTGAGCGTTAGCGCAGTCACAACCATCACAAAGATCAGTTTTGCCGATCGCATTCTACGCCTCCAAACCCCGATACACTTGCATACCTGATCCAAGCGGCCCCGTCACGGGGTCTTTCACCCGCGCGGGGTGGAAAACATCACCAATCCCATCGCACCCGCAAAGATTGAAATATCCGCAACATTAAAGGAATAGGGGTTTTGAATGCCACAGCAGGACATATTCAGAAAATCCGCCACCGCCCCATAGATCACCCGATCCACCACATTACCCATAGCGCCCCCCAGCAGCAGGCCCGCCGCCGCCATGCCAATTGGCGTCAGTTTTTCCTTGCGCACCCAGACCAACACCGCCCCCGATATGCCCAGCGCGATGGCGATCAAAATCCAGCGGCCCAGATTGGCAGATTGGGCAAACAGGCCAAAGTTGATCCCCGCATTCCATGCCATTTGCAGGTTCAAATAGGGGGCCAGCGTGTCAATCTGGCCCAAATTGGCCAAATTCAAATAGTGGACAACAAACCATTTGCTGATCTGATCCAAACAAAAAACCAAAATTGCAGTCAGGGTAAGGATACGCATATCAGTGCCTAAAATGCCGTTGATGGGTAAAGACCATTGCCAGACCCGCCGCATCCGCCGCCGCGATCACCTCATCATCACGCATCGAACCGCCGGGCTGGATGATGGCGGTCGCCCCCGCCTGTGCTGCGGCAATCAGCCCATCGGCAAAAGGAAAGAACGCATCAGAGGCCAGAACCGATCCAATCGTCGGGCTTTGCGGCAAGCCCAGCGCCTCGGCCATATCGGCGGCCTTGCGCGCGGCAATGCGGGTTGAATCAATACGGCTCATTTGCCCAGCACCCACGCCCACGGTTGCGCCGTCTTTGACATAGACGATGGCATTGGATTTGACGTGTTTTGCAACCCGCCAAGCGAACAGCAAATCCGCCAATTCAGCGGGCGTGGGCGCGCGTTTGGTGACCTGTTTCAAATCAGCCGCCGTCAGCAGACCATTATCGCGGTTTTGCACCAAAAATCCGCCCGCAACCTGTTTGAACGCCAGCGCAGGCGATCCCGCATCTGGCAGGCCTTCGGTCGTTAGCAATCGCAGGTTTTTCTTGCCCGCAAATATGGCGCGGGCGGCATCAGTGGCACCAGGCGCGATCACCACTTCGGTAAAAATCTTGACGATTTCTTCGGCAGTTTCGGCGTCAAGTATCTGATTCAAAGCAACAATCCCCCCAAAGGCCGAGGTTTGATCACAAACATAGGCGCGCAGATATGCCTCTTTTAACGTGGCGGCTTTGCCCACACCGCAAGGATTTGCGTGTTTGATAATGGCGCAGGCTGGGCCATCATTTGCAAATTCCGCCACCAATTCGAACGCCGCATCCGTGTCGTTGATGTTGTTATAGGACATCTCTTTGCCCTGCCATTGCCGCGCTGTGGCGACACCCAGACGTGCAGATCCATCGGTATAAAACGCCGCCGCTTGGTGCGGGTTTTCGCCGTAGCGCAGGCTTTGCGCCAATGTGCCGCCAAAGGCGCGATGACGCGGAAAGGGTTGATCCAACTGCGCAGACATCCACGCCGAAACGGCGGCATCATAGGCCGCCGTGCGGGCATAGGCGGCCAGCGCCAGCTTTTGCCGATAGGCAAGGCTGGTCGCCCCGTCATGCGCCTTCATTTGATCCAGCAGAGCCGCATAATCCGCAGCATCCGTCACCACGCTGACAAAGCGGTGATTTTTGGCGGCGGCGCGGATCATCGCAGGCCCGCCGATATCGATATTCTCAATGCAGGTGTCATAATCCGCGCCCTTGGCCACGGTCGCCTCGAACGGGTATAGATTGACGATCAACAGATCAATCGGTTCAATCCCATGCGCGGCCATCGCCAGCAGATGTTCATCATCATCGCGCAGCGCCAGCAATCCGCCATGCACATTCGGGTGCAGGGTCTTGACCCGCCCATCCATCATTTCGGGAAATCCCGTCACTTCGGCCACATCGCGCACGGGCAATCCCGCATTACGCAACAGGCCCGCCGTGCCGCCCGTGGAAATCAGTTCCACCCCCTGCCCCGCCAGCGCGCGCGCCAGTTCCAAAACGCCCGTTTTGTCGGACACAGATATCAATGCGCGCCCGATTGGCACCAAATTGGTCATGATGTCGCCCCTATGTGGTCAGTTGGGATCAGGCAAATCATCCTGCCCTATGTCACGGATCGCCAGCGGAGTATCCTGTGCCTTGGCCAAGGTCCAGCCAATCCGTGTTTCTTGTTCGCGTGTGCGCCAAGTTAGCACGATTTGCTGGGCAGGTCTGGGCCGCAATCGCGCCTTTTCCAGATAAATCGAGGGCTCCAGCGTCAGCGCCGCGCGCCCATCATGGCGAAACACCCAAACTTCGCCGCTTTTCAAGGCCAGTGAAATCGCCGTGCCGCCCATATCCACCATCGCCGTGACATCGGGATGCAAATGAAACCGCAGCGCAAGGCCGATGCCCTCTAGCCAATGGTCCGACAGCAAGGCCGCAAGACGGGCTTTATCGTCTTTGCCCCGCGCAAGCATACGGTCCAGCCCCGCCAATTTGCGCCCGTCAGGGGTCAGCCACAGTTCGCGGGCATGGGTCAAACCATGCGTGCGCGCCCAACCGTCTTGCATCAAACTTAGGTGCAGCCCATCGTCAAGCGTCGCATATTTCAATTCCGAAACCTGTGCCCGTTCGACCAAAATATCGCTATCGTCTTTGGTAAGGCCAAATCGTGACGAAGAATTTCCCTCGATGGATAGGGTGGAATGGGATGCGGTGGATCGTCCCGCCCGCCACCAATCCATTCCAAATTGCCGCCCTGATCCACAACTGACGATCATTGGACGCCGTCCCGAAGTCAGCTCGAACGCTGCTGTAGACGCATGGGCCGCACGTCCCGCGCCCCCCCCCGCGGGCGCTGCCACATCGACGATCACCGATGTGCGCCCCCCAGACAGGCGCGCAAATCCCATGGTTAGGGTTTGGCCGATAGTCCCATCCGATTTAATACCCGCTTCTGCCAAGGATTGATCCAGCCGACCCTCGGCACCGCGCCCGCCACCCTGAAACCGCGCCAAGCCGCCGTCGGCATGACGCAAGGCGCGCAACGTCGGCACGATGCGCGCAATTGCAGCTGTCAGGGCGGGCGGCAGGGTCCGCCCCGCCTCGTTCATCGCTTGTTCAGCCCAGATCAAATGGGTGAACACCTCTAGCAGTTCTTCGGGATTTCGGGTGGCAATGCCACCGTCCTTATCAATCTCAGCCGCGCATTCAGCGGCAAGGCGTTTTTCAACAGGGCCAACTTGGGCGGCCATGCCCTGTAAGGCAAGCTGTGCATAAATCAGGCCTGTCAGCGCCTCGAACCGTGGCAGTCCTGGGGCCGCACGGTCCCAACGCCGCGACAAAAACACGACTTGGGCCGACAACAGATGATAGAACTTTTGACTGTCCTTTACACTGCGGCCCGACAACAAAAACGGCGCGTGATTGATCCAGCGGATCACCCGCCGCCCCGTCAAATCAGGCGACCAACCCACGCCCTGACCACGGCCATAACGCCACATCCACTCCCATGTCCATGCCTGCCCCAATTGTCGCGCCTGTGCATCGCCAACGGCCGCCAAATCATCCAGCCACGCAAAGCCTGCCCTTGCGTCGGGCATGATCGGGATCAGTTTAGCGTTACTTGGCTTTACATCCCAAATCGACGTATTGGGCGCGGTCACCACCTGACCTGCTACGATAAAGTTTCCCGAGATCAGTTGCTTGCCGCGCGCGAACAGGCCGATACTGCGCGGCTCTGGTTGAGATACAAACCCTTGGGCCGCCTTAACACGCAGCGCGCGCCACATCGCAATTCGATTGCCAAAACTGCCCGATCTTTTCATCTGCCCGATCTTTTCATCCGCCAGTCCGATCGTACCGATTGCGCGGTCTGTTGACGGCAATCATAGCCGCGCAATCAAAATTTGTCATCCGTCAGATCAGGTGATCGACGCGTTCCATATATTGCGCCAAAGTTTTGACCTGATCCAACCAACTGGCTAAAATTTTCGGATCATGCGGAGCGGCGTGAACGCCTGGGGTCATCTGCCCCTGTAGGACGGAATTGATTGCAAAAGACACAGGCATCGACACAAGCCGCGCCATTGCCGATCCGCGCGCATCGCCCCATGCATCCATCGCCCAAGTTTCATGGAACACCGCCCGCCCATCGCGTTCAGCGCGCAGGGACACGAACAAAACCACGCGGTCAGGTTCCCCCGGCGCATAGGCATTTGCCGCCAAAAACTCGGCCGCCATTTCGGCCAGACGCGCGTCGCCGTCGGGGCCCTGCAGGGTTTCAATTTCACGAAACACTGGTGCCCAAGCCGCGGCCCAGCCGTTCAGCCGAATTGTGCCGCGCACGAAATCGCGCAGTTTCCATGCGGGATCGAAACGGTAATCCTCGATAAACGGATAGCTGTCGCGGTTTGGATAAACTTCAAAATTCTCAGGCTCGGGCAAGGGGGCCTGATAGGCGGTAATCGCATCCCAAGGCCGCGCCACCCGCAATTCCGCAAAATCCCGCAACGACCGCGAGGGCGAACGCAGCGCCTTAAGAACGCCCAACGGGGCCCAAGAAAACTTATACCGAAACGGATTCGGGATTTTCGGCACGCCGCCACAATAGGATGTAAAAGACAGAACGTTATCAGGATGATAGGCGGGGGATTCCCGATACCGCGCCACCAAATCATGCGCCATCAGATGGTCAATCCCGGGGTCCAAACCCACCTCATTGACCGATACCAAGCCCTTGGCGGCAAAGGCGCTGTCCAGGGCCCGCATTTCTGGCGCGATATAGGAAGACGAGGCGAAATGCGCGCCACGTTCCAAACACATCTGCGCAATCGCCACGTGCTGATCGGCGGGCAGCATGGATACGGCAATATCGCCCGGTTCCAGCGCCGCAGACAGGGCCGCCAATGAAAACGGACGAATGTCAGTTGCCAGATCGCCCACGGCTTCGCGTGCCTTTTCAACGGTGCGGTTCCAGACCACCACCTCATGCCCGTCTTGCAGCAATTTGCGCAAACCTGGCCCCGACGAAAGCCCAGTGCCGCACCAATGAATCGTCATCACACTCTCCCTATAGATCGGCGCTATGCGCCAGATATTCGGCCTTTGCGCGGCCCCAAACACCTGTCTCAATCGCGGTCAGCGCGGTCAGCGTTGGCAGCAATTGCGCGGCGTAATCCTGACTGCTCTCAACAGGCAACAAAGACGGCAGATTATCAATCGCCGTGACATCCAGCAGAGGATTTGTCGCCACCCGCAGCGCAGGCGCGGCCCAATCGGTGGCGCGGTCATAAACCTTGATCGGCGAGAAATCCGATGTCGGATCACAGGCGATATCGCCGATGACGGTCAGTCTCCGCGCAGGATCGTCAAGGGCCGAGGCGGGCACAAACACAGGACACCCCGGCCGCGCAAGGATGCAGTTTAAAAAAATCTCATGCTGCAACACCTCTGGAAATGGCCCGCCGCTGGCAGTTTCCGCCATATCCCATTTCGTCACATCCACGCCCATCGCGGCGCACAGATCAGCCGCCCCCGTGCCGACACGGCCCAAGGCCCCGATGATAATCGCACGCGGGCGCGCAACGCTGGGCAATTCCGCCGTCAAATCCGCCAACAATGCCGCCTTGCCCGTATATTTCGCCACAGGCCCCGCAATCGCGCCCCGCTGTTGCGCCGCCCAACATTTCAGCGCAACCGCCGCCCCCGCATATCCCGCCCAATAGCCAAAGGCAGCAACGCGGCGGCCCGTGCCGTCCACCAAATATTCCAAATCATACAGGGTTCCGCCCCCCGCCTTAAACCGCTGCAACAACACACGCCCCGCAGGTTGCCCCTTATAGGCATGGCCGAACATGATATGGCGATGGGTCAGGGGCGTGCCGTCTTCGGGCAATTCCTTGAGCCCAAAGATGATCGCATCTGACGGCGCTGAGGGCCACAGATTTTCATCGGCAATCTGACAGCCCGCCGCGATATAGCCGTCCAAAGGAATCGCGCGGACCGAAGATTTCTCCACCGTCACCCGTATCCCCGCGGCAATCAGCGCCGCCGCCCCCTCGGGCGTTAGGCCAACACGTTCCTCATTTGGCCGCTGTTCGGCCCGCACCCAAAGATGGGTCATATCACTGTCCTTTGCTGTTAAAGTCTGACCATTTTCGCGCGTCTATAGATCAAACTGCGCAAAAACGGGGGCATGATCGCTGGGCTGTTCCCACCCCCGCGCCGCACGCAAAATGCGACTGCCATGCGCTGCAGCGGAAATATCCCCCGTCGCCCAAATATGATCCAAGCGGCGCCCCTTGTCTGCCGCGTCCCATTCGGCGCTTCGATAACTCCACCAACTATAGAGATTGCCCTTGGGGATATCATTGCGTGTCACATCTTGCCAGTCGCCCGCCTGCATCACATCGGTGAAATGCGCCACCTCAATCGGGGTGTGACTGACAATTTTCAACAGGCTTTTGTGATTCCACACGTCATCTTCGCGAGGCGCAATGTTCAGATCACCCACCAGAATAGATTTGCTTGGCCGATCCCCATGAAACAAATCCCGCATTTCCGTCAGATAATCCAACTTTTGTCCGAATTTTTCATTCTGGTCGCGATCAGGAATGTCACCGCCCGCCGGCACATAGCAATTGTGGATCGTCACGCCATTTTCCAGCCGCGCCGCCACGTGCCGCGCATGACCAAGCGACGCAAAATCCTGCCCGCCTGCATCCGTGATCGGCAGTTTCGACAGAATCGCCACGCCATTGTAACCCTTTTGCCCCCGCGCCACGATGTGCGCATAGCCCAGCGCCTGAAACTGTTCCATTGGGATTTTATCAACAGGGCTTTTGCATTCCTGCAAGCACAGGATGTCGGGTGCCTCTTCGGTCATCAGTTTCGCGACCAAACCCTCGCGCAAGCGAACCGAATTTATGTTCCATGTGGCGAGGGTGAATGACATATGACGCTCCTGCTTTGGCGCAGCCTAGCGATTGGCCGCGCCATGCTCAAGTCACAGCGTCCAAATCGGCGGACCAAAGGAAAAATCATCCCGATCCCGCGTCAGGTTGGGATTATAGGCGGGGTCTTGGAACGTGTCGGTTTTCCAGCGGGCGATCATATATTCCGCCTCTTTCTGAAACCGCGCCTTCTTTTCGGGTGTATCTTCATGGCCACGGGACGCCGATTCGTGATGGAACAGTTCCGCAAAAGGTGTCCAAGCGTTTTGATAGCCAGCCTCGGCCACCTTTAGGCAGAAATCGACGTCGTTATACGCGATGGCTAGGTCTGTTTCGTTCAACCCACCAACGTGATCATAGATTTTGCGCGATACCAAAAGGCAGGCACCAGAGACCGCGGCGAGGCTATGGTAAAAAATCAGTCGGCCATAATATCCTATATTATTGCGCGACGTGCGATAATGGCTGTGCCCTGCCACCCCTGCCAGACCCACGATCAACCCGGCATGTTGCACGGTGCCATTGGGATAAAACAATTTCGCACCAATACACCCCGCCCGATTTCGCTGCGCCAAGGACAGCATTTCCGACAACCAATTGGACGAAATCACCTCCATGTCGTTGTTCAGCAGCAGGATATATTCCCCACGACTGACGGCTACCGCAGCATTGTTCAAGGCCGAATAGTTGAACGGACGGTCATCGCGGATCACCCGAATTCGCGCATCTTTCGACTGAACCGCTATCAACCAATCAAGCGTGGGCTGCTCGACCGATCCGTTATCAATGATGATGATTTCAAAATTCGTATAGGTCGTTTTCTGCAAAACGCTTTCGACTGTCACCCGCAGAATATCCAGTTTATCCCGCGTGGGAATAATGATCGACACCAATGGAAATCCCTGAATTGGCCAGTCGGGCCGATAGGTGAACATTCCTTCAGCCTTTTCAACCTTAATATATTGCCCCGTAAAACGCTGCAAATGATCCGCCACGGCGCGTTGCCCAGTATCCCACGCATAGGGTTTTGCGCCACCATCATGCGCCACGCTGCCTGGCGACGCGCGCCACGAATACAAAACCTTGGGGATGTGCCTGATTTGATGATCCATTGCGTGTTCACTGCACCGCAGCAACAAATCATGGTCTTGCGACCCCTCATATCCCAACCGAAAACCACCCACTTTTCGCACCAAATCCGTTCGATATGTGGCAAGATGACACGCATAATTGTTCGTGCAAATCAGCAGTCTATTCCAGTCGCATTTAAAATAGGGTCCATACCGATCACCTGTTACAGTGATTTTATCCTCATCAGTATAAATAATCATAGATTCGGGATTTTGGCGAATTTCATTTGCCACAAAAAATAATGCGTCTGGATCAATCAAATCGTCATGATCGACCAGCGTGATAAAATCACCCGTCGCCAATTCAATCGCAGAATTTGAAGCTGCCGAGATATGGCCGTTCTTGTCGCGAAAAACAACTTTGATGCGGGAATCGCGCGCCGCATAATCGCGCAGCATCTGATGCACCGCCGGATCGGTGGAACAATCATCAGCCAAACATAATTCCCAATTGACATAGCTTTGCATCCGCACAGATTCTATCATTTGCGCTAACAATTTGGGTTGCGGATTGTAAACGGGGACAACAACAGAAAACTTAGGGCCGTTTTTTAACGATTTCATCAAATTCGCTAATTTCGGCGCCTGATCCTTGCGCAATTTCGCCCAAGACTGCAGCAGATATTCATAGCTTTGTAAATCAGCCCCAAAGAACGGCTTGCGCCGTGGGTCACGTTTGGCGGCAGAACGTTTAAACCGCGCGGTCATGCGGGTTGGCAACGGCGGTGACGCCTTGGATAGGCCTGTCAACAAAAGAAAAGCCGCCCATTTTTTTATACGTTTGAATATCATTAAATCTTCCCGATCACGCACCGCCAAGCGTCGCGTTTGAAAATGGCTCTGAAAAATTAGTCCGCTTAATTCCCGCGATACATATGAGAGCCGCCAAAATGCGTCAACCGCCAACCCGCATTAATCAAACAATTGATCCAAATAATCGCCTTTTGGTTTAGCAAAGCGCTGTTTGCGTTACGCGACTATGCCAAATCTTATCAAGTCAGCCTGCACTGGCAGTTGGCCAAAAAAAGGCCGGGCACAAGGCCCGGCCAGGTCCAACAGGGAGGTGCCTTGTCATAACCCCGACAAGGCAAGGGGAACTGAGAGGCGAATACGCTGTTTCGCCTGATATCGTTTTAGCCGCCCATTGCGTCAGAATTACGAAACAATCGTGACGTTTTCAGGCAACCAAGCGGTAACCACCGCTTTCCGTCACCAACAACCGCGCGTGCGATGGATCGGCTTCTATTTTTTGGCGCAGCCGGTAAATATGCGTCTCCAGCGTGTGGGTCGTCACCCCCGCATTATAGCCCCATACCTCGTGAAGCAGCACATCGCGCGCCACGACCGACGATTGCGCGCGGTATAGATATTTCAGGATATTGGTCTCTTTTTCGGTCAACCGCACCTTTTTCTCTTTTGGATCCAGCAGCAATTTCTGCGCGGGTTTGAATGTGTATTGCCCCAATTGGAACACCGCGTCTTCGGATTGCTCGTGTTGGCGCAATTGCGCACGGATGCGGGCCAGCAGCACGGGAAATTTGAACGGTTTGGCCACATAATCATTCGCGCCTGAATCCAACCCTAGGATCGTATCCGAATCGGTATCATGGCCCGTCAGCATCATCACAGGGCTTTTCACGCCAGCTTTGCGCATACGGCGGCACAATTCGCGGCCATCGGTGTCGGGCAGATCCACATCCAGAATAATCAGATCAAACAGTCCCTGCTTGATTTTATCCATGCCTTCGGCGCCTGTACCCGCCTCGTGCACATCAAATTCTTCGGTATTCAGCAGCTGTTCCCCCAGCGCCTCACGCAGGTCGGCATCGTCATCCACCAATAAGATTTTACGAAGGTTCGCCATGTCACACCCTTTGGTTTCGTTACGCTTACATGGGCTTTGCGCGGCGGTCCTGCAAGGCTGCGGGCAATTCGCTCACGTTTTGTTGTCAAAATCCGCGGGATTGTTTCAATTCCGCGCAGATCACCCTAGGTTTGTTTCAACAAAATGCAGGAATGACACATGACTCCGTTGGATTTGGTGGTGACGCCTTGGGGCGCGCGGTTTTTGGGGCGGCGGTTTGCCTGCGCGATCGGGCGCGGCGGGGTCACGTCCCGCAAGCGTGAGGGCGACGGCGCGACGCCGATTGGCACCCATCGCATCATTGGGATGGTGTATCGCGCCGATCGGATGACCGCCCCTGCGGATTGGGCGCGCCCGATTGGGCCGTTTGATCTGTGGTCGGATGATCCATCAGACCCCGATTACAATCTGCCCGTCACCGCACCGCATCCGTTCCGCTGTGAGAGGATGCACCGCGCTGATCCTATGTATGACCTTGTCCTGCTGACCGATTGGAATTGGCCCCATGCCCAAGAGGGGGACGGTTCTGCGATTTTCATACATCAATGGCGGGGGCCGCGTCGGCCTACGGCGGGATGTGTTGCGCTTGCCCGCGATGATCTGCGCTGGATCGCCCAGCGGTGGCAGCACAAATCGCGGCTGATTATTCGCGGTTAGGGCGCGCGCCGAAAATCGCCGATCCAACGCGGATATGCGTGGCCCCATGGCGAATGGCGGTCTCAAAATCGCTGCTCATCCCCATAGACAGGCCCGTCAGGCCGTTGCGGGCAGCCATTTGGGCCAAGGCGACAAAATGCGGATCGGGCCGCTCTCCATCGGGGGGGATGCACATCAGGCCAAAAATCGGCAGGTCCAGCGCGCGGCATTGGGCCAAAAACCCGTCCAGATCATCGGGCAGAACCCCTGCCTTTTGCGGCTCGACACCTGTGTTGACCTGCACGAACAGTTGTGGGGACGCCCCGCGTTCTTGGATCAAACGCGCCAGTTTTTCAGCCAGTGAAAGACGGTCCACCGAATGGATTGCATCAAATAAATCAAGCGCTTGCTTGGCCTTGTTGGTTTGCAGTGGGCCGACCATATGCACGCGCACATCGGGAAATTGGACGCGCAAATCGGGCCATTTCGTGGCGGATTCCTGCACATAGTTTTCGCCGAACACGCGATGCCCCGCGTTTAGGACCGCCATCAACCGATCCATCGGTTGCAGTTTGCACACCGCGATTAGGGCCACATCGCGGCCCAGTGCGGTTATTTTGGATTCGATTTCAGATAGGGACATGGAACACCTCTGCCGCCAATCACCACGAACCGCCGCAAAAGAAAAGAGCGGGCGTGATGCCCGCTCTTTCCCACAAACCCTGGGGTTTGATTAGAACTTCATCGCTGCGCCAACATAAGCCGAGTCGTCGCTGTCTGCGCCAGCAACGATCGACAAACCGCCGCCCAGATCATACGAACCTTCAACCTTGGTGTAATCGGTGTCATCGGTTTCAGCCGAAACGGTCAGGCCGTTTGCGGTATAACCCAGAACAACGTCATAGCTGTCGTCGTCGCCAACCTTGACCGAAGCCGAGATGCCGTTTGCTGCATAAGCAACTTTTGCATACATGGTTTCGGATTCGTCGGTCGACAAAGTCGCGGTCACGCTGCCAAAGGTATAGCCAGCCGAAACGTTGTAAACGTCATAGCTGTCGGTATCCAACGACAGTGCAATGTTGTTGGCCGAATAGCCCAACTTGACCGAATAATCGCCTGTGTCGACGTCCGAGATAACGCCAGCAGTGATTGCGCCAAAGGTGCCTTCATACTTTACGTCGCCTTCGTCATGGCTGTCGTCATAGAAATCAAAGTTGTCGTCCGAGAACGAAACGGTGCCGAACGAGCCACCGATCGAAATCGTTGGCATGCCGAACGCGCCAGATTTGTTTTCAAAGCCGTCACCCAAGTCGCCGCCAACGTTGAACTTACGGCCAGCGGTCAGATCTGTTGTCGCGCTAAAGGTCAAGCCGCCATCAGTTTCTGCCGAACCTTTTACAACGATTTTAATCGACGAGTAGGACTGATAGTCGCCGCCAGCGTCAGACGCGATACCAGCGGCTGCGCTTGCAGATGTGGTCACGTCAGCAGCTGCGAAACCAGCGGTCATCCCTAGGATGGTGGTCGCAAGAAGAATTTTTTTCATTTAATTGCCCTCATGGTTGCTAATTTTTGCCCAAATCAGTCAGGACCAACTTGGGTATGAGGGCTAAATTGCCGTTCCATCGGCAGAATGCAACGAAACGGATGCTTCCATTTGGAAACACCGCGCGAATGATGCAGGTTTGCAACAGTCCTTCGGCCTTGGCGGCGAACCACCAAGGCCTTGGGAAACTTTTACAGCATTAGAAAGTTGCTGTTGTCTGTCGAACGGTTAGGTTCGATTAGAACTTCATCGCTGCGCCAACATAAGCCGACTCGTCGCTGTCTGCGCCAGCTTGGATCGACAAACCGCCGCCCAGATCATACGAACCGGTAACTTTGGTGTAATCGCTGTCATCGGTTTCAGCAGCAACGGTCAGACCGTTTGCGGTGTAACCCAAAACCAGATCATAGCTGTCGTCATCGCCAACTTTGATCGATGCCGAGATCGCGTCAGCTGCATAGGCCAGCTTCAGCTTGGTGACTTCGGAATCGTCGGTCGACAAGGTGCCGGTGATGGCGCCCATCGTGTAGGCAACTGATGCGTTGTAGACGTTCAAGCTGTCGGTATCCAATGCGACAGCAATGCCGTTAGCCGAATAGCCCAACTGAACCGAATAGTCGCCGTTGTCGATGTCGGAGATCACGCCAACATTGATCGCGCCAAAGGTGCCGACATACTTTACGTCGCCTTCGCCTGTCCAGTGATCGTCAAAGAAGTCGATGTTGTCGGTCGAGAACGAAACTGTGCCGAACGCGCCGCCGACCGAGATCGTTGGCATGCCGAACGAGCCAGACTTGGATTCAAAACCGTCACCCAAATCGCCACCAGTGTTGAACTTTTCACCACGGGTCATGTCGGTCGACGCGCTGAAGGTGATGCCGCCGTCGGTTTCTGCCGAGCCCTTAACGCCGATTTTCATGAACGAATAGGGTGCGTAGTCGCCGCCCTGGTCGGACGCGATACCAGCAGCAGCCGAAGCCGACCAAGACACGTCAGCAGCTGCATAGCCAGCCGACAGACCCAGAACGGTGGTAGCCAAAAGAATTTTTTTCATGTCGTTTCCCTCGTGTTTATTTCAAAGGTGGTTCCAGATCAGCAGATCAATCTGGCGTTTCACAAATGTGTAATTCGCAATTATTCAAATGGATTGCAACGCGATCTTGGGCCTTTCGCTGCGAAGCTGCGGGGCTGATGCAGGATTGCAACAGTGCCGCCCGCGCCAAAGGGGCCGAAAAGCCTTGGCAGGCCCAGACCCGTGCGATAGACAGGGGATAACGAATATCGGGGGTTGGAATGTTGTTGCGTCCTTTGGCCAAAATCGCCTTAATTTCCGCGCTTTCATTAGTGCTTTCACAGGGTCTTGCGGGCTGTGGTGGCAAGTTGTTTGGCAGCAAAACCCCAGCGGCAGATACGGCCAACACGCCGCAACTGCCAAAATCGGCGCTGTCCGCCGCCGAGCAGCAGGCAAACAAAGACGCGGGGCGCGACGCGAATGCGCGCGGATCATCCCTGCGCGATCTGTTTTCGGGCGGCGATAATCCCAACACCACGGTTGGGGTGAACAAATATTTGTGGAATGCGGCGCTGGATGTGCTGAACTTTTTGCCGATCGAATCGGTGGACCCGTTCACAGGCGTGATCGTGACAGGTTACGGGGTGCCGCCTGGCGGTGGCCGCGCCTATCGCGCCACGATATTGGTGCAAGACCCCGCACTGGATGCCCGTTCGTTGAAACTGTCGTTGCAAACCAAGGGCGGGGGGGCGGTGTCGCCTGAAACGCTGAACGCGGTGATCGACGCCATTCTGACCCGTGCGCGGCAAATGCGGATCGCGGATAGTAAGCTGTAGCTTTACGGGGCCTAGGTCGCAGTGTATTTCGGCCCAAACAAGAATGAGGGCCAGATGTCGCGTTACGTACCCAAAGAAATCGAATCGAACTGGCAGGCGGCTTGGGATCAGGCCGCTGTCTTTACCGCGCGCCATGATCCAAATCGGCCCAAGTATTACGTGTTGGAAATGTTCCCCTATCCGTCGGGGCGTATCCATATGGGCCATGTGCGCAATTACACGATGGGCGATGTGGTGGCGCGGTATAAGGCGGCGCAGGGATTTTCCGTGCTGCATCCGATGGGGTGGGATGCGTTCGGGATGCCCGCCGAGAATGCCGCGATGGAACGCGGCGGTCATCCCAAAGATTGGACCTATGACAATATCGCGGTGATGCGCGAACAAATGCGCCCCTTGGGTCTGTCGATTGACTGGAGCCGCGAGTTTGCGACCTGTGACCCCGAATATTACGGCCAACAACAGGCGATGTTTTTGGACATGATGGCGGCTGGGTTGGTGTATCGCAAGAATGCGGTGGTGAACTGGGATCCCGTCGATATGACGGTTCTGGCCAATGAACAGGTGATCGACGGCAAGGGCTGGCGGTCAAATGCCCCTGTGGAACGGCGCGAATTGACCCAGTGGTTTTTCAAAATCTCTGATTATGCGGGGGAATTGTTGGCCGCGCTGGATGGGCTAAAGGATTGGCCCGAAAAGGTGCGGATCATGCAGGCCAATTGGATCGGCAAATCCCGCGGTCTGCAGTTTGCATTCCAAACAGTGGCAGCGCCTGCGGGGTTTGATGCGTTTGAGGTGTATACAACCCGCCCCGATACGCTGATGGGCGCCAGTTTCGCCGCCATTTCCGCAGATCATCCGCTGGCCAAGGCTTTGGCGTCTGATCCCAAAGTGGCCGCGTTTTTGGCCGAATGTCGGCTGGGCGGGACGACCGCCGAGGCGCTGGAAACCGCTGAAAAGATCGGCTTTGATACGGGAATTCGGGTGCGTCACCCGTTGGATGCATCCATTGAACTGCCCGTCTATATCGCCAATTTCGTTTTGATGGATTACGGCACAGGCGCGATCTTTGGTTGCCCCGCCCATGACATCCGGGATTTTGAATTTGCCACCAAATATGGCCTGCCGATTCCATCAGTCTTTGTGGCCGATGGGGCGACGGATGAACCGCTGACCGAGGCCTATGTGCCAATGAAATCCGAACCTGTCCGCTATCTGCGCGGTTTTTCGGGCGAGAACGTGCAAACGGGCGAGGCGGCGATTGCCGCAGCGATCAGCCATTGCGAATCGATGGGTATCGGGCGCGGCGTCACCAATTACCGCCTGCGTGATTGGGGTATCTCGCGCCAACGCTATTGGGGATGCCCAATCCCCGTCGTGCATTGCGCGGATTGCGGTGTAGTGGCCGAGAAAAAGGAAAACCTGCCCATTGAGCTGCCCTATGATGTCACCTTTGACATCCCCGGCAATCCGCTGGACCGCCATCCAACTTGGCGCGATTGCGCCTGCCCGTCTTGTGGCAAACCTGCGCGGCGGGAAACCGACACGATGGATACATTTATGGATTCGTCGTGGTATTACGCCCGCTTTACCGCGCCGCACGCCAAAACCCCCACCGATGCCGCCGAGGCGGAGTATTGGATGAATGTTGACCAATATATCGGCGGGATTGAACACGCGATTCTGCACCTGCTCTATTCCCGATTCTTCGCCCGTGCGATGAATAAGACAGGCCATCTGCCCGCCAAGGCAATTGAACCCTTTAACGCCCTGTTCACCCAAGGCATGGTCACGCATGAAATCTATCAGACCCGCGACGACAAGGGCCGCCCTGTTTACCATCTGCCTGAAGAAGTGGCGGAGCGTATTCAGATAGGATCGCACATGAGAGCCGCTCTTTGGGCGGATGTTTTCCCTGATGGGCGTGGCGAACGGAGCGACGCTGAAGTGATTACCCCATTGCTTGAATATGCGTCAAATCCCGAGAATCGCTTTGTTGAAGTGATCCCTTCCGCGAAAATGTCGAAATCCAAGAAAAATGTCGTCGATCCGATGAATATCATCGACGCCTTTGGCGCGGATACGGCGCGGTGGTTTGTCATGTCCGACAGCCCGCCCGAACGCGATGTGGAATGGACATCCGCTGGGGCCGAGGCCACGTTCAAACACCTGTCTCGCGTCTGGGCACTCTGTGCGCGGATTGGTGAAATGCCCGCTGACCATATCGGCGAAGGCGATGACGCCCTGATGCGGGCCACCGCCAAGGCCGTGGCCGAGGTGACACAAGGCATTGAAAGCTTTGCCTTTAATAAGGCGATTGCGAAACTTTATGAGTTTACGAATACTTTGTCGCGCGCCAATGCCTCGACGGCGACGATGAAACACGCGGTGCGGACCTTGGCACAACTGATGTGCCCGATGACGCCGCATATGTCCGAATCGATCTGGACCTATCAGGGCGGCGCGGGTCTGTGCGCGCAGGCCCCTTGGCCTGTCGCCGATCCTGCCTTGCTGATCGCCGATACGGTTATTCTGCCGATCCAAATCAACGGCAAACGCCGCGCGGAAATCACGGTGCCCGCCGATCTGCCGATCGCAGAGGTCGAAAAGATCGCGCTTGCCGATCCAGATGTGATCAAATTCCTTGCAGGGGCTGCGGTGAAAAAGATCATCGTCGTGCCAGGGCGGATCATCAATGTCGTCGCTTAGCCGCCGCGCCTTGATCCTGCTGATGCCATTAGCCGCCTGCGGCTTTACCCCTGCCTTTGCGCCGAAGGGCGGGGATTTGATGGGCAAAGTCGCGGCAAAAGCCCCCACCACCCGCAATGAGTTTGAACTTGTCAAACAATTGGAACTGCGGTTGGGGCGGCCCGACGCCGCCGCCTATGCGCTAACCTACCAGATCACGACTGAAACCATCAGCCTTGGAATGACCAGCAGCGGCGATATCACCCGTTACAATCTGCTTGGCACAGTGGATTGGACCCTTACCGATCCCATCAGCAGCGCGGTGCTTGCAAAAGGCCAGGCGAAAAACTTTACCGCATGGTCAGCGACAGGATCGACTGCGGCAGGCCAAACTGTCGAGGCGGACGCAAGCCGCCGCCTTATGCGGATTTTGGCGGATGATATCGTGACGCGATTGACGGTTTTTGGGGCGCAGCGGCCACAATGAAACTGTCAGGGGCAGAGGCAAACAGCTTTTTGGCCAAACCTGATCCGGCCATAGCGGGTATCTTGATTTTTGGCGCGGATGCCATGCGCGTGGCCCTAAAACGGCAAGAGGCGATTGCCGCAATCATTGGACCCCAAGGCGAGGGGGAAATGCGCCTAACCCGCCTGCAAGGCGCGGATATCCGCAAATCGCCCGCGCCTGTGTTTGATGCCAGCCGCGAGATTGGATTTTTTTCAGGCCCCCGCGTTGTCTTTGTCGAAGAGGCCACCGATGGCGTGACCGATTCGCTTGCCAGTGTCTTGACGGAATGGCGGACGGGGGATGCACAGATCGTCGTGACGGCGGGCGATCTTAAGGGCAAATCTGCGCTGAAAACCCTGTTTGAAAAACATCTGCGCGCCATTTGTATTGAGCTGAAAAACACCCCCCCCACCCGCGTCGAGATCGAACAGGAATTGGCGCGGGCGGGTCTGACCCAAATCGCCCCCGCCGCGATGGGCGATCTGAACAACCTGTCGCGCGAGTTGGACCCCGGGGATTTTCGCCAATTTCTGGAAAAAATCGCACTTTTTAAATACCAAGACGCCAGCGCCCTTACAGCAGACGAGGTGGCCGCCCTTGCCCCCATGACGATTGAGGCCGAAACAACCGATCTGATCACCGCCGTCGCGGACCGAAAGGCCAATTTGATCGGCCCGTTACTGCGCCGCCTTGAGGGGCAAGGTATCCTGCCAGTCACGTTATGCATTGGCGCGATGTGGCATTTTCGATCCCTGCACAGCGCGGTTACCCAAGGTGGTGGCGGCAAATTTTACGGCGCACGTGCCGAAGCGATGCAACGCCAAGCGGGGCAATGGGGGGCGGCACGGCTTGAGGATGTTTTGCGGCTGCTGATTGAAACCGATTTGACCTTGCGCTCTACATCGCGCGCACCCGCAATGGCGGTGATGGAACGCGCTTTTATCCGCATCAGTATGATGAAATCCCAATAGGATCCCCAATGACCGATGCGCTAAAGCCCCTGATCGACGTGACCCGCAAATATCCCCAGATTGAGGGTGAAGTGATCTGGGCCGATGGCGCGCAATGGTCTGCCCAAGATACGGATGAAGACGGTTTGGACGGCGAAGAAATTCCCTATTACGCTGAAGGTATGATCGCCGAGGGATTTTCTTGCGCTTGGCAAGTTTTAGGCACGGGCGCACCTGAATTCGTGCGCCTGTTCTTTTGGCAAGGCACCATGCCTGCCTTGCCAACCGATCCAGACCTGCTGTCCAGCGGCAAGGCCTAAAAGCGGGCGGCGGCTTTCCGCCTTTGCCAAAAATTCGGCACAAAAACCAGTTAACGATACATCCTTGTCATGAAAGGATGGTTTAAGTTTTTGTTAAACGATTGAATGAGGCTGGGGCATGATATTTCGAATCACACTGGCTTTGACAGTGATGGCAAGCGCGGCAGGTGCGGGCCCAATTGAAACCGCGTGCAATCGATCCGATCGCAAGGCCGCAAATACCGCCGTTTGCAGTTGTATCCAACAAGTTGCCGATTCAACACTGCGCGCCGCAGATCAACGTCGCGCCGCCAAATTTTTTAACAATCCTGACAAGGCGCATAAGGTTTGGATGTCGAAAAGCAACGGCGATGATGCCTTTTGGGATCGTTACAAGAACTTTGGACAGATGGCGCAGGCCTATTGCAGCCCGTCTTAGGGCCGCAGTTCACGCCAAGCCTTTCATTGCCAAACGTACGGCCTCTTTGACATGGGCCACCATATAATCCGCGAATAATTTCACCTTAGGATCGCGCAGACGGCGGTCGGGTGACAAACAACACAAATGTGTTGTAAGCGGCGGTGTCTCGGTCGCCACAGGCACAAGGTCGCCGCTGCGCAAATGGTCGGCCACCTCGAACATCGGCTTTAAGATGATGCCCTGCCCCGCCAACGCCCAACCCGTCAATACATCGCCATCATCCGATTCAAAGGGGCCTTTGATGGAAAACTTTTGGGGACCGTCAGGGGTTTGCAACGTCCATTGAAATTCCTTGGCACCCGGAAAGCGCAGGTTCAGGCAATCATGCCGATCTGTGACCAAGGCCGCCCCGTCCTGCGGCATACCGCGGCGCGCAATATAGGCGGGGGCGGCACATAGGATGCGGGGGCAGTCTGCGATCAACCGCATCTGCAGCGTGGAATCGTCCAAAACCCCCAGATGAAAGGCGATGTCCAAACCTTCGCCCGTCACATCAATCACCCGATCCGACAGGCGCAAGCGCACGTCAATCTGCGGATACATATCTTTGAACGCGGGCACTTGGGGCGCAATGAACCGCCGCCCCACGCCCAAAGGTGCCGACACAAAGATCGTGCCGCGCGGATTTTGCGTGACATTCATCACAGCACCTTCGGCGGCCTCAACTGCGTCTAGAATTTTTTGCGCGCCCTCATAGAAAATACGCCCGTTTTCCGTGGGTTGCAGGCTGCGGGTCGTGCGCGAAAACAGGCGGACGCCCAAGTGTTTTTCCAATTCCGATATCCGCGCCGAGGCCACGGCAGGGGATGTACGCTGATCCCGCGCCGCGGCAGACATACTGCCCAGTTCATACACACGGACAAACATCTTAACTGTCGCGACATAGGACATTATCTTCGCCCATTCGTTGAAAGTATTCGCATTGATTTCAGCATTAACAGATTAACGCCCCGTGGTATAGCCTGACCAAAAGGGGTGCGCCAAATGTATGACTGGATCGTGTTGTGGGAATGGGTGCAGATCGCGGCGCGTTGGCTGCACGTGGTCACGGCGATTGCGTGGATCGGATCGTCGTTTTATTTCATCGCCTTGGACCTTGGCCTGCGCCAAACGCCCAGCTTGCCGCCATTGGCGCATGGTGAGGAATGGCAAGTGCATGGCGGCGGATTTTATCACATCCAAAAATATCTGGTTGCCCCGGATATGATGCCCGAGCATCTGACATGGTTCAAATGGGAATCCTATGCGACGTGGTTGTCAGGCTTTACCATGTTGATCTTGGTCTATTATTTGGGGTCGGACCTGTATCTGATCGACCCCGCCGTGATGGACCTGACCCAAGTGCAGGCGATTGGCATATCATTGGGGTCTTTGGCGTTCGGCTGGATCATCTATGATCTGATCTGCAAAAGCCGTTTTGGCGATGACAACACCCGCCTGATGATCGGTCTGTATGTGATTTTGGTCGGCATGGCTTGGGCCTATACCCAAGTGTTTTCAGGCCGCGCGGCGCTGCTGCATCTGGGCGCGTTTACCGCGACGATCATGTCGGCCAATGTGTTTATGATCATCATGCCCAATCAGCGGATTGTGGTGGCCGATCTAAAGGCGGGGCGCAAGCCTGATCCGAAATATGGCAAAATCGCCAAACAGCGCAGCACGCATAACAATTATCTAACACTGCCTGTGGTGTTCTTGATGCTGTCGAACCACTATCCCTTGGTCTTTGCGACCGATTACAATTGGCTGATCGCCAGCCTTGTGTTTCTAATGGGCGTCACCATCCGCCATTGGTTCAACACCCGCCATGCCCGCAAGGGCAGTCCGCATTGGACATGGTTTGTAACAGTGGTGATTTTCCTGATCATCGCCGCGCTGTCGACCGCGCCGCAACATCACCGCAGCGCGGCGATGACACCCAGCGCCCTGAAATATGCCGCTGCCACAGGCTTTGATGATGTGGTGACGATTGTGCAAAACCGCTGTTCTATGTGCCATGCCGAAGAACCCGCTTATGACGGCGTTCATTGGGCCCCCAAGGGCGTGGTTTTGGAAACCCCCGCCCAAATCGCGTCCGAGGCCGAGCGGATTTATATGCAAGCAGGCCTGACCCATGCAATGCCCCCCGCCAATCTGTCGGGCATGGAACCCGCCGAGCGTGAAGCGATCATACTTTGGGTGCAATCTGTGGGCAAATCCCCAACAGCAGGTTGACACAGGGGGCCCCGTCCCCCACCTATAACCCAAACAGGAGGGTGCTATGCAACCACAGGATTTTCTGGGCGTGAATGCGGTTTTGCTGGCCTTTGCCGCCTTTGTCATCATCACAATCTTCAAAGCGGTGCAAATCGTGCCGCAAAGCCAAAAATATGTTGTCGAACGCTTTGGCCGTTTGCGCGCCGTTTTGGGGCCAGGGATTAACTTTGTGCTGCCCTATATCGATGTGATCGCGCATAAGGTGTCCATTTTGGAACGCCAATTGCCGACCGCCCATCAAGACGCGATCACCACCGATAACGTGCTGGTTAAGGTGGAATCTTCAGTCTTTTACCGCATCACGGAACCCGAAAAAACCGTCTACCGCATCCGCGATGTGGATGCCGCGATTGCCACGACTGTGGCGGGGATCGTGCGATCTGAAATCGGTAAGATGGAACTGGATCAGGTGCAATCCAACCGCAATGAGTTGACCGCCCATATCCGCACCCATGTCCGCGAAATGGTCGAAGATTGGGGGATCGAGGTGACGCGGGCCGAGATTTTGGATGTGGCGCTGGATGACGCCACCCGCCAAGCCATGCTGCAACAATTGAACGCCGAACGCGCCCGCCGCGCGCAGGTGACAGAGGCCGAAGGCAAAAAACGCGCGGTGGAATTGAACGCCGACGCCGAACTTTATGCCGCCGAGCAATCGGCCAAGGCGCGCCGCGTTCTGGCCGATGCAGAGGCCTATGCAACAGGCGTGATCGCAGGTGCCATCAAGGAAAACGGCATAGAGGCCGCGCAATATCAAGTGGCCCTGAAACAAGTCGAGGCGCTGACCGCCGTCGGCCAAGGCACGGGCAAACAAACGATTATCGTGCCTGCTCAGGCGCTTGAGGCGTTCGGCGATGCGTTCAAGATGCTGAAAGGGCGCCTATGATGTGGTCGGTCTGGTGGGTGTGGATGGTCGCAGGTTTCAGCCTTGGGGTGCTTGAGGTTCTGGTCCCGGGATTTGTATTTCTTGGTTTTGCCATCGGGGCCTTGCTGACCGGTCTGCTGGTTTTGGTCGGCGTCACCGCAAGCCTGCCCGCGTTGCTGACCCTTTTCGCCGTGCTATCCTTGGCGGCGTGGTTCGTCTTGCGCGCCAAATTCGGCAAGGTCGAAGGTCAGGTGAAGATCTGGCACAAGGATGTGAACGACAACTAACGCGACATCTTGTGTAATCCTGAGGGTCGTATTGTGGAAAGGTGCCTCTGGCGGAGGTATTTTTATCAGTATGAAAGCGCTTTCATACTGGCCCAAATACCTAAGATCCTAGTGCCTTCACCAGACCCCAAGCAGCGCGAAAAATCACAAAGCGTCCCCTAGCGTCGTCGCGCCTTTCCGCCCCTTTGCCCAGCGCGTCCCGCGGTGGACCGCCCGCCCTTGTGGCTGGCCTCTTCTACGGCGGCCTCGACATCGGATTGGCGCGCAAGCGGGTCGTCGGCGATGGCCAATTCCACCGCCTCTAGGCGTTTGACCTCATCGCGCAGGCGGGCGGCCTCTTCGAATTCCAAATTCTCGGCGGCTTTGCGCATTTTCACCCGCAACGCGTCCAGATGTGCCGTCAGGTTGCTGCCAAACAGCGGCGTGTCGATTTTCGCCGTGATCCGCGCCTGATCCGTGTCGCCGTTCCACATATTGTGCAACACATCGTCGATGTTTTTCTTGATCGTCGTGGGCGTGATGCCGTGCAGCGTGTTATAGGCTTTTTGCTTTTCACGCCTGCGTGTCGTCTCGCCAATGGCGCGCTCCATACTGCCGGTGATGCGATCCGCATACATGATCACCCGTCCATCGGAATTGCGCGCTGCGCGCCCGATGGTTTGGATGAGGCTGGTTTCCGAACGCAAAAATCCCTCTTTATCAGCGTCCAGAATGGCGACCAGTCCGCATTCGGGAATATCCAAGCCTTCACGCAACAGGTTGATGCCGACCAGCACATCAAACGCGCCTAGCCGCAAATCGCGCAGAATCTCAATCCGTTCAATCGTGTCGATATCCGAGTGCATATAGCGGATGCGGATGCCCTGTTCATGAAAATATTCGGTCAAATCCTCGGCCATACGTTTGGTCAAGGTGGTGACAAGAACCCGCAGGTTTTTGGCGGCAACGCGGCGGATTTCGTCTAGCAAGTCATCCACTTGCATTTCCACAGGGCGAATTTCGATCTGCGGATCAATCAGACCTGTGGGGCGGATGACCTGTTCAACAAAAACACCGCCCGTCTGCTCCATCTCCCATTTCGCGGGCGTCGCAGAGACAAACACAGTTTGCGTGCGCATCGCGTCCCATTCCTCAAACTTGAGGGGGCGGTTGTCCATGCAAGACGGCAGGCGAAAGCCATGTTCGGCCAAGGTGGTTTTGCGGCGAAAGTCGCCCTTATACATCCCACCAATTTGCGGCACGGACACGTGCGATTCATCGGCAAAAACGATGGCATTGTCGGGGATGAATTCAAACAAGGTGGGGGGCGGTTCGCCCGGGGCGCGGCCCGTGAGATAGCGGGAATAGTTTTCGATACCGCTGCAAACGCCCGTCGCCTCTAGCATTTCCAGATCGAACGACGTGCGCTGTTCCAAACGCTGCGCCTCAAGCAGTTTGCCCTGATTGGTGAACACATCCAACGTGTGGCGCAGTTCCTTTTTGATGCCTTGGATGGCCTGCTGAATGGTTGGGCGCGGCGTCACGTAATGCGAATTGGCGTAAACCCTGATCTGATCAAACGCCCCCGTTTTCGCGCCTGTCAGCGGATCAAATTCGGTGATCGATTCCAAATCCTCGCCAAAAAACGAAATCCGCCACGCGCGATCCTCTAGGTGGGCAGGCCAAATTTCGACCGAATCGCCGCGCACCCGAAAATTGCCGCGCTGAAAGCCCTGATCATTGCGTTTATAGGCTTGGGCGACCAATTCCGCCAACATTTGCCGCTGGTCATAGGATTGGCCTACGATCAAATCTTGGGTCATCGCGGAATACGTTTCCACCGATCCGATGCCATAGATACACGAGACCGATGCAACGATAATCACATCATCACGTTCTAACAGTGCCCGCGTCGCGGAATGGCGCATACGGTCGATCTGTTCGTTGATTTGGGATTCTTTTTCGATAAAGGTGTCGGTGCGGGCGACATAGGCCTCGGGTTGGTAATAATCGTAATAGGATACGAAATATTCCACCGCATTATCGGGAAAAAACCCTTTGAATTCAGCGTATAACTGTGCAGCAAGGGTTTTGTTTGGCGCAAGGATAATGGCGGGGCGCTGGGTTTCTTCAATCACGCGGGCCATAGTGAATGTCTTGCCCGTGCCCGTGGCGCCCAGCAAAACCTGATCGTGATCGCCCGCCAAAACCCCGCGCGTCAGGTCCGCGATGGCGTTGGGCTGATCCCCCGCCGCCTGAAACTGCGTTTGCAATACGAACCTGCGCCCGCCTTCCAATTTGGGGCGGGTCAGAACCTCGGGGCGTTCGGATAGGGCGTTGTCGTTGTTGTGGGGCATGAATGATTCCCTTTGCGTCTATTCTATTCTGTTTTTGTTCACGGGAAAGGGGGCGTTCATCTTTGATGAACCACAATGAAGGTATTGTTAAGAAATCATACGCAATTTTAGGAACCAAAATTGGCTAAAAATCCCTTTATGGTTGAAAAATGATTTTTGATGCGCCAAAGTGAATGGGCAAGCAGTCGTTCGCTGTCGGTTGGTTGCACCACACCCACCCCACCCACCCCGTAATCAACCGACAGCACCTTGCAATTTCGTGCGAATTTGGCGATAAGGCGTCAGTATCAAAGGGGATATTCATGCGCGCCCGTATCTATCAGCCTGCCAAAACTGCGATGCAATCTGGAACCGCGAAAACCCATACATGGGTTTTAGAGTTCGCCCAAGATTCTGCGCGGGCTGTGGATCCGCTGATGGGTTGGACCAGCAGCAGTGACACCCAAGCCCAAGTGAAATTGCGGTTTGAAACCTGCGGAGCAGCCGAAGAATATGCCCGTGCAAAGGGTATCACATATGATGTCACCCTACCGCAAACCCGCAAACCCGTGATCCGCGCGGGCGGATATGGGGAAAACTTTGCCACCAACCGACGTGGTGTCTGGACGCATTAAGGGCCGCAAGAGGGGGCTAAATCGCCCTAGACGCGTCCCGTGAGCATCAAGACCAACAGAACGATGACCAGCACGCCGATCACGCTGACGCCCGTATGGCCATAGCCGTAACCATAACCACCAAATCGGCCGCTAAAGCCGCCGACCAGGAAAACAATCAAAAGAATTAATAGGATTGTGCCGATAGACATGGTGCGTCCTTTGTTTGGGGTGCATTGATCGGTTAGGACAATCGTTGCACAATGGCGATCAATTTGATCACTTTGTCACGTTAACTGGTTCAAATGGCGCGTAACTGACACAGATCAGGCAAAAACGAACCCCATTCGCCGCGGACGCGAGGCGTATATCCCGCAGGATCGCAAATTGTCGAAATTTTGCCCAAGGTCTGTGCTATTCTGTAAATACTAAAATAAAAATCGACCTAAAATATATTGATTTTTGGCATTCAACAAAATGCGCGCAGAGGATATACATATGAGGAATTACGTTTTCGCAGACCTTTGTTCAGGCGAAATATAATAAGAATTGTTGCTTGCGAGGCGATCACCAAATTTCGACCAGATCGCAGCGCATTTGGAAACTGGCCTTAGGCGCGACCCGCGTTGACGAAATGGGCTAGACTGACAACACGACACTATCTTAGGTTGAAACCAAATATGCCACCTGACATCAGAGCACCGCAATGAAACAATCGCGCCCCCCTGCCAGCAACCATGCGATTGGTGCACCTGTGCAAAATATTGGGATGGAAACAGGGGATGCAACAGCCAACAGCCTGACCACCGCCACTATGGGTGTTGGGGATCAATTTGCAGGCGCATTGCAATCGATCGGGGATATCGATTGGATCAAAATTGACTTGGTTTTGGGGAAAACATATCGCTTTTCATTGGATGAATACGGGCAAAACAGCGCCTTGGATACCGAGCTTAAGCTGTATGGACCAGGTGCGATAAATCCTTCGGCAAGTAGTTCCAAAATTGTCGCCCGAAACGATGATGCGCCTGACGGGTCTGGGTCTTTGTTTACGTATACGGCGAACAGGTCGGGCACATATTATCTGAACGCGGGGGCATGGAACAACCAATCAGCGGGCAGTTATGTCGTCGAGGTGCAAAATATCAGCAATCCGCCGTCAGGGTCAGCCTGGACTTTGACGCAGATCGCGCATCAATTGACGGATGGCTATTGGGACAATCTGCATGAGACCGCGCGCGCGTTTGACCTGTCGAACAGCCGCGTGATTACTGTCAATTTGGATCAATTGGGCGACAATCAAAGCTATATTGATTATGCCCAGCGCGCCTTGGCGCTTTGGTCGGACGTGACGGGAATTATCTTTTCTGTGACATCTGACAGCAATGCTGGGATTTATTTTACCAGCGAACAAAGCGGCGCTTGGTCAGACTCGACCGTAGTGCGTGTTGGGCAAAGTGCGAAGATCACCCAATCGCAGGTGAATGTTGAAATTGGCTGGGCAGGCGATGATTACACATTGCAAACCTTTATCCATGAGATTGGACATGCCTTGGGCTTGGGTCATGCGGGCAATTATAATGGCTCTGCCACCTATGGCAAAGATAATTTGTATCTTAACGATTCTTGGCAGGCGACAGTCATGTCGTATTTTTCACAAGACGAGAATACATTCGTCGCAGCCACAGCCAGCTATGCCTATTTATTGACGCCGATGTTGGCGGATATTATTGCAGTTCGTGAATTATATGGCAGCGCTGCAACAACGCGG
Source organism: Cypionkella sp. (assembly GCA_040398785.1). Lineage (GTDB taxonomy): Bacteria > Pseudomonadota > Alphaproteobacteria > Rhodobacterales > Rhodobacteraceae > Cypionkella. The sequence continues at coordinate 76,906 of JBBATJ010000007.1, forward strand.
CTGGGCAATGACACCTATGGTTTCAACTCGGCGTTGGGCATCGGATTCAATGCAGAGGCGCTGAATGGCCAGACGCCATATTCCCTGACGATCATTGATGATGGTGGAATAGATATCATTGATTTATCTGGATCAAGCTTTGATAATTTGGTCAATATCAATCCTTTGGCGGCATCGTCTACCGGTGGATTGATTGGCAATGTGTTCCTTGCACCAGGGACGATCATTGAAAATCTTGCAGGCGGTTCTGGCAATGACACGTTGATTGGCAACGCGGTCAACAATGTCTTGATCGCCAATGCGGGAAATGACAGCCTTTTTGGGGATGCAGGGGATGACACACTTTCAGGCGGCAACGGTCAAGACACCCTAAATGGTGGGGCGGGGGATGATCTGCTGACAGGTGATGGGAACATCGACACCGTAACCTATGTCGACGCTGCCGCGGCAGTGATCGTTGATCTGAACCAATCCGAACAAACCACGGGCGGGGCGGGAAATGATACGCTCAGCAGCATCGAGAACATCATCGGATCGGGATATTCAGACGATTTAACAGGTGACGGGGGAAACAACCGGCTGGACGGGGGCCTTGGCAACGATACACTCACGGGCGGCGCAGGAAATGACAGCCTCGTCGGGGGGGCTGGCACGGACTATGCATTTTATAATGTGATATTGGCCAATATTACCGTCACATATAATATCAGCAGCGATACGTTTACTGTCACGTCGATCAGTTCTGGCACGGACCTGTTGTCCTTTATAGAATATCTACGCCTGAATGATGTGCTAGACTATTCACTTGCACCTTATCGGGTTCAAACCCTTACGCAGGGAAATGATGTCTGGACAGGTGGCATCGGCAATGATGAGGTAAACGGCCTTGGGGGCAATGACAGCCTGAACGGCGCTGCAGGTGATGACACGATCGACGGCGGTGCGGGCAACGATTCGTTGAACGGAGGCGGCGATGTCGACACTGTCACTTATGCGACGGCAAGTTCGGCCGTGATCGTCAACCTCAGCACAGGCCAAAGCAGTGGCGGTGCGGGCAATGATATACTGATAGGGTTCGAAAATCTGATTGGATCAGATTTTGCGGATATGACGACAGGCGACAGCGCAGCCAATGTCATAAAAGGCGGTATGGGCAACGATACGATCGCGGGCTTGGGTGGCGCTGACACCCTATGGGGCGGCGATGGAGATGATGTATTCGTCTTATCATCCGTGGGTGATTTGGGGGCAGGGGCACAGATTTCAGGCGACAGCGGCAACGATATTTTGCGGCTTACGACCACGGCGGCTGGCACCTTAATACCTACTGCGGCGGTGATGGTCGAACGGATTGAGATTGGCGCAGGTACCACGGCGATCAGCGTGAACGGGGCGGCTTTGCTGCAAGCAGCCACCATCATCGGCAATGCGGGTGCAAACACGATAACAGGTGGCGCGGGCGCAGACAGCATTGATGCTGGTGCTGGCAATGACGTCCTGGTCGGCGGGCTGGGCAATGACACGTTGAACGGCAATACGGGAACCGACACCGCAAACTATGCCACCGCGACCGAAGGCCTTACCCTTTCGTTGGGCGTCACCACGGCGCAATCTGCAGGCAGCTTTGGCATAGATTTGTTTATTGGAATTGAAAATTTGACCACCGGGTCTGGCAATGACAGTTTAACGGGCAATGATCAGGCCAATGTTTTGACGGGTGGCGCAGGAGATGACTTATTGATCGGGGGCCTTGGGAATGACGTGCTTGCGGGCGGGACAGGCATTGACACCGCCAGTTTTCTGGGAACCTCGGCGGTCAATGTTAACTTGGCCCTTGGCACGGCGACGGGGGTCGGCACAGATACTTTGTCGGGAATTGAAAACCTGATCGGCTCGTCAGGCTATGATACCTTGACAGGCAATGCTGGGGCCAATCAGATTGACGGCGGCGCCGGAAATGATGTGATCAGCGGTGGGGAAGGCGCAGATACGTTGACAGGCGGCGCCGGCATGGATCTGTTTATCATTTCTTTTGCGGCAGAGATGGTCGCAGGCGAGCAGATTTTTGGCGCGGGTGATGAGTTGAGGTTTACGACGACAGTGGCCAGCACATTGACTTTGGCCACGGGCGTCAACGTCGGCAGTGTGGTGATTGGCACAGGCACAGCCGCCAAGGCTGTTGCAACGGCCACCACTGCAATCAATATCGATGGTGCTGCGGTGACGGGCAATCAAACGATTTTCGGCAATGCAGGCGCGAATATTCTGACAGGTGGCACGGGGAACGACCAGCTTCAGGGCGGCAGCGGGGCCGACACGCTGAACGGCGGCGGCGGGGCGGACACGTTGATTGGCGGCGCAGGACAGGACCGTTTGACTGGCGGCGCAGGCGCGGATGTATTTGTATTCAACGCAACGCTCAGCACATCAAACCGCGACACGATCACCGATTTCAACACAGCGGATGACACGATCCATCTGGCGAAATCGGTCATGGCGGCGCTGGATTTGGGGCAGTTGGTCGAAAGCGCGTTTTACAGTTCGACGGCAGGCATCAGTCACAGCGCGACTGACCGCGTTTTGTACAATCAAAACACAGGTCTGCTCACGTACGATGCCGATGGTAACGGCAGCAGGGCCGCGGTTCAAATCGCGCAGTTAACCACGGGCCTGACACTGACCCATCTTGATTTTTGGGTGATCTAGGGCTGATCCAAATCAAGGTGCTTGCGCCCATGTCGGGTATCATGGGCCATAGATAAGGAGATGCGGATGCCTGACCTTCCGTTTGATAGCCGCGAGATTGAGGAATTGGTTCTGCGGTTCAACGCCGTTATGGCCAAAGAGGGGATGAATTATCCCGATCTTGGCAGCAATCCGATCGATGATGAAATTTCACAAACCCTGCAAGAAACGCAAGGCGATCTGAGCCGCGATGAGATCACGCAAGAAATCGAAAGCATGAATGACGAGCAAAAGGATGCTTTGGTCGCCCTGTTTTGGATTGGGCGCGGTGATGCAGAACCCTCTGAGTGGGAGGCGACCAAAGCCCTCGCGCGCCAACAGCACGATGGTTTGGTCAGCCGTTACCTGTTGGGTCAGCCAGAGGTGGGCGAATTTCTGACCGAAGGGTTGGAATCCATGCTGGAATTCGGCGTAGATTGATCACGTCTTAGTCAGGTCTTGCGCCGATGTGCTGTGCCACCGCGCCCCCATCGCGCCAAGCCCCCCATATAAACGCCGACCCCCGATGCGACAAAAACGGCAGGCCCACAAAATACAGGCCTTTGATATCGGTCACACCCTCATGGTGTTTGGGCGCGCCCTTGGCGTTGAAAATATCAATATTAATCCAGCCAAAATCCAGCGCATAGCCCGTTGCCCAAATCACCGATGTGATCCCTGCAAGGTCCAAGGTTCGGATCGGATCCAGCGCCGCAACTGGCATGGGACCGATGATATGTGCCTCGGGTTCCAGCGGCAGATCCAATCCTTGCGCGATGATATATGCGTCCGCCTCGCGCAGAACTGACAGATAATTCGCGTCGCCGCCTGCGATGTTTTGCGCCAAGTCATCGTTTATCTTTAAATGCCCATTCTGATAGGCCTGACTGCGCCCCAAAAGGGTGACGCCCGCATCTGCCAAACGGCGAAAATCCATTGTGTGGCCGCCATAGGCACCGCTGACCGCAATGGTGATATGTTCGGTGCCCGGCGTGCGGGATTTCATTTCCCATTTCCCCAAAACGCCCAGCCACCAAACAAAGTCCTTCCCACGATAGCGCCGTGGGGGGCGATCATGTGGGCCAACAGAAAGATAGGTTTTGCGCCCCGACCGCTGCAATTCATCGGCAATCTGCGCCCCAGATGAGCCCGCACCAACGACCAAAACTGCGCCCTGTGGCAAGGCATCAGGGTTCTTGTAGGCATTTGAATGAATTTGCAAAAGCCCGTCTTGCGCGGGGATCAGATCGGGGATCAAGGGCCGCTGAAACGGACCCGTTGCCACAACGACATTGCGCGCCGAAATCTGGCCCTGATCTGTTTCTGCCAGAAATCCGCCCTGCGCGTCTTGGTGCAGCGCAGTGACTGTGACGCCACAACGCACAGGCAAATCGGCGGCAAATCGTTCAAAATAGGCGGCAACGTTTTCCTTAGGCGCAAATCCATCGGGGTCTAATTCATTGAACTTTTGATCAGGAAAACGGTCATGCCATGCAGGCCCGTTGGTTACCAACGAATCCCATCGTTCTGACCGCCAACGTTCCGCGATACGGCCCCGTTCCACCACCAGATGCGGCTTGCCCAGTTTCGCCAAATGGTGGCTTACGGCAATACCAGCCTGCCCGCCGCCGATCACCAATGTGTCAATCTTTTCCATCGTCATTCCCTATTCATCCCCCGCCACCCCATACGAAGGTGCCACGCTGGGGTTCAAAGCCCGCTGCACATAGGCCGCCATTTGTGGTGCAAACACATCCCAGGCGGTTTGCAACATCCCAATCGGATCATTCGCCCAATCTATGCGCAAATCCGCCACGGGCCAATCCAATTGATCGACAATCTTTAACCCCGCCGAATGGACTGGGCCCGCCTCGCCACCAGCGGCCAGACCTGCCTGAAGCGCGACCATCAGACGATCGCCAAAGGGGCCAATCGCCGCCACAAACGCCGCAACCATAGCCTCTGGCACACCCGTATCCGCCAGCAAATTGCCCGCCGCCGCGCAGTCGCGCCCCGTCGCCTGCCCCCAAATCCCCAACACTTGGCCGCCCGAATGAATGGCGACTTGACCCTGTGCATCAATCGCAAGCAATTGACGATATTCAATAAAGGGCCGATTTGCCGTCACCTCGGCCATGGCGCGCTTGGCGCCGTTCGACATCGCGGCCAGCAGGATCGGCCCCAAGTCAGGATCTGTGATATTTTGACTGGCCACCGCCCCCACGCCGGCGCGCAAATGCGAACAACGCGACGCCACAGCGGGCGACGACGATGAAATCACCATCCCAAATTGGCCCGTTTGCGCGCAGCGTGCGATCAAGGAAAATGTCATCAGATCAATCCGGAATCACGGCAGTGCCGTCAATTTCCACCAGCCAATCGGGCCGCGCCAGTGCCGTCACCACCACCCCCGTCGAGACTGGATGCACGTCTTTGATATATTCCCCCATCGTGCGGTAAACCGCCTCGCGGTGACGCACGTCGGTCAGATAGACGACGACTTTGCACAAATGCTCCATCGAACCGCCGACTTCTTCCAGCAATTGGCGGATGTTTTGCATGACCTTATGGGTTTGCTCGACGGGATCATGGCTGTTGATATTTTGCGCCGTGTCCAGATCCTGCGGGCATTGACCACGCAAAAACACCATCCGACCACGCGCGACGACCGCTTGGGCCAGATCATTATCTAACTTTTGTTCGGGATAGGTATCTTTGGTGTTGAACTTGCGGTGACGGATATGGGCCATGTTATGTCCTTTGGGATTGGCAGAATTTTTGGATGGCAAGCGCTAGCATCGCATCACAAGCGGCAAGCTGGGCGGTCTCGATATACTCATCCTCGCGGTGACCTTGGGCCATGTTGCCCGGGCCGCAGATGACCACGGGCGCGGGCAAGGATTGGGCAAACAACCCCGCCTCGGTGCCATAACTGACATGGCAGGTTGGGTGCGGCCAGATCGCAGTGAAATCTGACAGACGCGCGGGATCAATGGCAAAGGCGGGATAGGCGTTGGTCTGGGTCAGCACAAGGGCCGCGTCGGGAAACCGTGCGCGATATGGCGCAATGACCTGCGCCGCCGCCTCATGTATACGCGTCAGTAGGGTATCGGGATCGCCGCTGAACCGCAGTTCAAACCCCATTTCGGCGGTGTTTGGCACCAGATTAACAGCCCCGCCACCATTCAATCGCCCGACGTGCACAGTCGGATAGGGGATAGAATATGGGCCAAAGGCGTCCTGCGCCAAATCGTCCTGCATCCTGCGCAACGCCGTCATGAAATCGGCCAGAATATGCAAGGCATTCAAGGCAAGCGGCGCCTCGGCAGAATGGCCCGATACCCCGGTCGCCGTTGCGGACAAGGCAACCTTGCCCTTGTGACCCAGACCGATTTGCATCTGCGTCGGCTCGCCCACAACAATCAAATCTGGCGACAGACCCATCTGGGCCATGGCCGCCAACATGGGTCGCACGCCAACACAACCGATTTCCTCATCATAAGACAGCGCCAACCACAGCGGGCGATCCAACCGCCCAGCGCCCAGCGCCGCCGCTAAACTGCTGGCCACAAAGCCCTTCATATCCGCAGACCCGCGCCCGTAAATGCGCGCCCGATCATAGGTGGCGGCAAACGGCGGATAGGTCCAGTTTTGCCCCGTCACAGGCACCACATCCAAATGCCCAGACAGCAGCAACCCGCCCGCGACATCTGGCCCAATCCGCACCAAAAGCGCCGATTTCTGTCCTGTGGAATCAGGAAACCGCCAACAGACAGCATCCGAAAACGCCGCCTCAATCGCGGCGATCAACTCAAGATTGCTGACTGCGCTGATGCTGGGATAACGCAGCAATCGCGCAAGCCAAACTTCGGTGGGGGAAAGATGCGGCACGATACCTCAAACCTTGGACAGGGCAAATAGTTTCGCAAGCGTGCTGACAATGCAAGGGCTAGCCCGCCTTTAAAACCTCCTCAACCGCCAACGAAAGGCGTAAAAGCCGCCCCTCTGACCCCGCAACCATCATGATCGATATCCCGCATGACGGCTGATCCGTGGGCAATGTCACAACGCATTGATCCAACAGATTGCCGATCCGTGTGTTGCGCAAGGCAAGCAGGTTTTCCGCCGCAAAATAGGCGTCATCGGTCAACAACCGCGCGGCATTGGGCGGTAGGATCGCCGACGTGGGCAGCATCACCGCATCATACCCCGCAACTGCAGCCTGATATTCGCCGCGTATAGCGCTCAGGCGTTGCCAAGCGGCGATGTAATCACTGGCCGAAACCGCTGCACCAGAGCGAAAACGATCCAGGATCGGGCGGAACATTTTGTCAGGTGCGGATTCAATAGTGTTGCGCCACATTCCATAGGCTTCGGGCGCGAACAAGTGACCCGCGAGCATCATCGCCTCGGACACAACAGGCAGTCGGATATGCTGGATCACTGCCCCCGTCAGACGCGACAGCGCGGATGCAAACCCCCGCGCAGGTGCCGCGCGCAAATCATCCATCGCCACCGTGTCCAAAACTGCCAGCCGCACCCCCTGCAATGACACGCCCGCCATATCCATTGCGGGTTCGCCCTGCATTACAGCCAACAAAGCGGCGCAGTCCGTGACAGTGCGGGCAATTGGGCCGACGGTGTCAAAACGCGGACACAGGGGCACCGTCCCCGCGACAGGCAAAACTCCGATGCTGGTTTTCAGCCCCACCAGATCATTCCACGCCGCAGGCACCCGCACCGATCCCCCCGTATCCGACCCAATCGCCGCAGCAGCCAGACCAAAGGCCACCGATGCCGCCGCCCCCGACGACGATCCCCCTGCCACAGCGTCCAGATCATTTACACAAGGCGGAGTTGCCGTAACAGGGTTCAGCCCCAGGCCAGAAAATGCCAATTCCGACATATGGGTCTTGCCCAAACAGACCAGACCCTGCCGCGTCGCCCGCGCCAGCACTTCGGCGTCATATTCGGGGATACGCCCCGCCAACAGGGCCGAACCCGACTCGGTTGCCACGCCGCCCGTGTCAAACAAATCCTTCCAACTGATCGGAACCCCGTCCAAAACGCCACGGCGCAGTCCCTTTTTCGCGCGCATGGATGCTGCTTTGGCTTCGGCAAGGGCGCGAGTTTGTGTGGTGCGCGCATAAATGCGGGGGCCAAATTTATGCCCGTCAACTTGGGCCAGAAAATACGCGGCCAAATCCACAGGATCAATCCGACCTGCACCAATTTCCGCCCCCAAGGCGCTTGCGGACATCGTTGACCAATTATGCGGCATCTTTTTCCCCTTTTTGATCAGACTAGCGACAGCGGGGCGCATGGACAATCCCGCGTTCTGCATCATATTAAGCATATGAAAGCGGATGTAATCATCATTGGTGGCGGCTTGAACGGGCCTGCGTTGGGACTGGCACTTGCGGGTTTGCAAGTGGTTATCGTGGACGCCCGTCCGGCCCCTGCCCGCACCGCCCAAGGATTTGACGGTCGGGCCTATTCCCTCGCGTCGGCGTCGCAGCGGTTGCTGTCGGGCATTGGGGTTTGGGGTGCGCTTGCGGATCACGCACAACCGATTATGCAGATCAAAGCGTCCGATGGCGCGGTCGGTCGTGGCCCAGCGCCGTTTTTTTTGCACTTTGATGCGGCGGAACTGGGCGCGGGTCCAATGGGTTATATGCTTGAGGATCGCCGCCTTTACGCCGCCTTTTTGGCCGCAATGCAGGGTCGCGTCACCCTGATATCCAATCAAACTGTGGTGGCCCAAGAGATTACCGCGCAGGGTGCGGCAGTCACCCTCACCGATGGGCGCAGCATCATGGCACGGCTGATCGTTGGCGCGGATGGTCGGGGCAGCGGCACGGCACTGCGCGCAGGGATTGCCCGCAGGGGATGGGATTATGGCCAAACCGCCTTGGTCAGCGCGGTGCGCCATGAATTGCCGCACAATGGCATCGCGCATCAATATTTCTTGCCCGCGGGGCCCTTGGCAATCTTGCCCTTGGCTGGTGGACATCATTCCCAGATCGTCTGGAGCGAGCAATCCCCGCGCGCCTCCGCCATCGAGGCGCTGAATGATGCCGATTATCTGACGGTTCTGCGACCAAGATTCGGTGATTTTCTGGGTGAAATCAGCCTATCTGGCCCAAGATACAGCTATCCTTTGTCGCTTTCCTTGGCCAATGACTTGGTGCGCCCCCGTCTGGCCTTGGTTGGGGACGCAGCGCATGGCGTACATCCGATCGCAGGCCAAGGGCTTAATCTAGGCCTGCGCGATGTCGCGGCCTTGGCTGAGGTGATTATTTTGGCCCATCGTCGCGGCGAAGATATCGGCGCGCCGGATGTTTTACAGCGATATGCGCGCTGGCGCCAGTTTGACAACACGGCAATGGCATTGGGGATGGACGGGGTCAACAGACTGTTTTCCAATGACAATCCTGTCCTCCGGGGTCTGCGTGATCTGGGCATGGGCCTGATCACCGCCACCCCCGCCCTGCGCCGTGGTTTCATGCGTCAGGCTGCTGGATTGTCGGGCGATCTGCCGAAATTGTTGCAAGGCAAGCCGATTTAGGGTGGTCTCTGCATTAAAGTGCCTGCGCCGCAGGCACATCTTTGCCGCAAACCGCCCTAGATGATCCGAATAGCATCCTTGGCCACCGCCAGCGCATAGCCGCGCCGCGCCACGGTTTTCACCAACAACTCTGCCACCATCTGGTTGCCCAAGGCGTCGCGCAAGCGTTTGACGCGGGTGGCCCCTGCTGCCTCGTCGCAATCGGCGGCGTCACGGCCTGAAATGACCCCTTCGATCTGCGCGCCCGTCAGGACATCATCATCCATCCGCGCCTCGGCCAGAACTGACAGAGTTTCTATCGCCGCTTCGGTCAGGGAAAATTCCATATCATTGATATAAACCGCACGCGCTTCGCGTGAGATCAGGATCGATGCCACCTGAATCCCTGACCGCTGAATGGCCGAAATGCGGCGGTTCAGCGAAATGATTGTGATCAAAAACACCAATGCCGCGATCATCAGCGCCGTCGCAAACACCAGCAACACGAAAATTACGGAACGATAGCTTTGCAGCACCTCAGAAAACGCCGTGCCAGATTGCGCCAGAATTTCCAACAGTTTGATCTCGGCCCCGCCAGTCAGGTCGGCATTTTCGACAAACAGGGTCTCGACGCGGGCATTAAACGCATTGGCATCAGGCAGGCTTGCGAATAAAAATATCGCGGCTGCCAATAGGATGATGACTATGGCGGCAATACCGAATCCCACAACGCGATTGCCCGCACGCAGCATATCAGAAGCGAAGGAAATATTCGCCCGCACTATCTTTCCTTTCGTCCAAGCCTTCGGGTCCAAAGGTGGACAAGATGGTCAGCAATGTCCAGCCATTTGCAGCAAGGCGCGGGGCAAGCTCGGCCTCAGCAGTGCTGCAGTCACTGACTTCAGCCACGCCGTAATGCAGACGCAGCGGATCATCCATCTTGGCCTTGTAATCGACATAGCATTCCGCCCCCGCGGGCAGGGCAAAGGCCAAAAGGACGACGGCAAGGCAAAGGCGTTTCATGAACTGCTCCTCTTTCCCATATCTTGCCCTGCGCGGGGGTGATATACAATATCACAGGTTCAATGCCAGTTTACGCCCCTCGTGGAACGCATAGGCGGCCAGACGCGGCGCAGCACAATCCCCTATGCGGTGCAGGGTTTTCCCCGCCACGGTTTCCGGAAAGGGGTCAAAGGCGCGGTTGGTTGTGGCCATCACCAACGCAGAGGCGGGGATCGTTTCATCCAAGCCCGTTAACATATTTCGAAGGGTGACGCCGTTACCGTGCCACGCGGTCAGGCAATGTTCTGTCAGCATTTTGACCCCCAATTGCGCCATACGCTTGCGCGCCGCCCCATCGGCGGCGGTGCGGGCAATCTCGCGCCCGACAAAGGGTTCAGGGGTAACGATCGTCACTGATTTTCCCAGTTCGGCCAAATACCACGCGGTTCCTACGCCGCGCCAATTGCTGCCCTCATCATACAAAACCACCGAATCGCCCAAATTGGCACGGCGCAGAACGTCTTCGGGGGCATAGACATGGGGCAGATCAATGCCTGGCAATTGCGGCAAATCAGGGCGCCAGCGTTGCAGTCCCTTTGGATCGGGCAAAGACCCTGTCGCGATGATGATCTGGTCCGCCGCGTGATCGGACAGATCATCGACAAAGCTGTTCAGATGCAGGGTCACACCCAGTTTGATGAACTGCCGTTCGTACCAATCCATCAGGTCCAAAATTTGGGCGCGGCGGGGTTGCAGGCCGGCAAGACGGAATTGACCGCCGACATGGCCCGCCGCCTCGTGGATTTCAACGCGGTGACCGCGTTCGGCCGCGACACGCGCGGCCTCTAGGCCCGCAGGGCCCGCTCCGATGACCAGAATATCTTTGGGCGTGTCCGTCGCGGTGAACCGATCCCCGCCCCATTCATATTCGCGCCCCACCGATGGATTGACCAAACAGGAAATCCAATAATCCCGACTGCGCCGCCCCCAGCACATTTGATTGCACGAAATACACCCGCGAATATCGGTCGCACGCCCCTCGGTCGTTTTGCGCACCAGATGCGGATCGGCGATTTGCCCGCGCACGATCGACACCAAATCGGCCTGACCGCCGCGAATGATCTCTTCGCCATTGTCGGGGGTGCGCACCCCAGCCTCGGCGGTGATTTTTGCATATTTGACGATGGATTTAAGCTGCTGCGTCAGGGGTGTCGTCAGCTTTTCGCCATGCGTAAAGGGCGGAATGATGGCGTCAAATTCCAGATAACTGCCCGCGCCGCAGGTGATGTAATCCACATGGCCCGTGGCATCATGAAGGGCGATAATTTCACAGAGGGACTCAGCCGAAAGGGTGACGGAATAGCCGGGCGCATAGGAAATGGCCAAGCCGATGATAAAATCCTCGCCACAGGCGCGGCGGATGTTTTCGATCAACACACGCGAAAATCGGGTGCGATTTTCCAAACTGCCGCCCCATTGATCTGTGCGCTGATTGCTCCACGGGGTCCAGAATTGATCCAACAGGGAATGATAGGCGGCCCAAACCTCGACCCCCTGAAAGCCCGATTTTTTCGCGCGAATGGCGGCGGCCAAATGGGCATCCAGCAATTCCTGCACCTCGGCCCCAGACATTGCGTGCGAGCCATCGGAATCGTGATAACTGTTGCCACCAGAGGGCGACCAATGCGGCGCAAAGCTAAGGTCCGAATCGCCATGCGCGCCAATATGGTAAAGCTGTTGGCAAATCACCGCGCCCGCGCCCCGCACCGCATCTGTGATCTTGCGAAAATGCGGAATGATCGCGTCATCGGAATGCAGCAAATTGCCGCGCGTCAGAACCCCCGTGCGGTGGACGGGGACAGGTTCCGTGACAATCATCGCCGCTCCGCCCAGCGCGCGCTCCACCAAATACCCCGCCATACGCGGCCCGGGAATGCCCTGATCCGACATATTGTTGGTATGCGCGCCAAACACGATGCGGTTGCGCAGGGTTTGACCGCGTAAGGTCAGAGGGGACAGAAGGTTCTGATGCTGTGTCATAGGCCCAGCCTAGGGCGGCGGGGCATCAGGGTGTGAGGGGCAAAGGCGACACTTTGCCCGCCGTTTTCGCCTATTCAGCGGCCCAGCCGGAAATCGCCTTGACCTCTAGGAATTCTTCCAATCCCCAGTGCCCGCCTTCGCGCGCGCGTCCCGACTGTTTGACGCCCCCAAAGGGCGAGCCTGCGGCACGGGATTGGTAATTCATTTCCACCATGCCAGAGCGCAAGGCGCGGGCCATCCGATTGCGTGTCGCTCCGTCCGATGATTGGACATAATTGGTCAGACCATAGGGCGTGTCATTGGCGATCTGGATCGCCTGTTCTTCGGTGTCAAAGGGGATCATCACCATGACAGGGCCAAAGATTTCCTCGCGCTCAATCGTCATGCCGGGTTTGACATCGGCAAAAACGGTGGGACGGACGTAATAGCCGCGGTTGAAATCCTCGGGCAGGCCCGGACCGCCGGCGATCAGACGCGCGCCCTCATCTATCCCTTTTTGGATGTAACCTTGGATTTGATCCCATTGGCGTTTGTTGACAACGGGGCCAATATGATCGCCAGCCATATGGGCGGGGCCGACCTTTATCGAATTCGCAGTTTCCGCCGCGATTTCCACGGCGCGATCATAGATAGGGCGCTGGACCAGCATACGGCTGGGCGCATTGCAGGATTGGCCTGTGTTGCCCATCATTTTACGAATACCGCGGGCTATGGCATCAGGGGCGGCATCGGCGAAAATCACATTGGCACCCTTGCCACCCAGTTCCAGCGTGACGCGTTTCAGGGTCTGCGCCGCCGTCGCGGAAATCGCGCGGCCCGCACGTGTGGAGCCTGTAAAGGAAATCATTTCAATATCGGGATGCGCAGACATCGCCGCCCCCACGCCCAAACCATCCCCATTGACCAGATTGAACACGCCCGCGGGCAGGCCCGCGTCATGGCAAAACTCGGCAAAGATCATGGCGTTCAGCGGGCTTTCCTCGCTGGGTTTAAGGATACAGGTGCAGCCCGCAAGGATGGCAGGAATAGCCTTGAGCGCGATTTGGTTCATCGGCCAGTTCCAGGGCGTGATCAGCCCCACAACGCCGATGGGTTCCAGCGCGATACGGTCATTCGGGGCATCGGCACGCAGCGGTTTGATCCATTCCATCTGATCAAAGGCGGCCAGGAAATTATTTGTGTGCCGCGGCAGACACGGGGCCTGTTCGTCGCGCGCCCAATCAATCGGCGCGCCCATTTCCATGGAAATCGCTTGGGCCAATTCCTCGAGCCGCAGATCGTACTGTTCTAGGATTTTGACAACAATCGCGCGGCGGGCGGAAGGTGGTGTGGCGGCCCATGCGGGAAAGGCGGCCTTGGCGGCGGAGACAGCGGCATTGAGATCAGCGGCGGACCCGAGTGAGATGACCGCGCAGGGTTCCTCGGTTGAAGGATTGATTACCGCACAGTCTTTCGGTGTAACTGGGGCGACCCATGCGCCGTTAATGTAGAAATTGCGTTTGTTGAGCATGGCGGTCTCCAAATTTGATCATAAATTGCACGATCCTTGTGATAAGCGCAAGCAATAGCCATCTCGGCGTTACTGTTTCATGGATTTTTCCCTGCACTGGGGAAGCACCCAAGAAATTTATGCTAAATTTCTTAACGGGCCAGAAAATTATCCTAATTTTCTGCAGTTATAGCTTTGATGATGAAAAATCTTTCCGAAAGCCCTAGATAGAGGACAGAGAATCGAAAGGAACATCCATGTCTATCCGTATCAACGACATCGCCCCCGACTTTACCGCCGAAAGCACGGCCGGTTTGATACATTTTCACGATTGGTTGGCGGGGGGCTATGCCGTTATTTTCAGCCATCCGCGCGACTTTACCCCTGTTTGCACCACAGAATTTGGCGCGGTGGCGCAATTGGCCGCCGAATGGAAGAAACGCAACACCAAGGTGATTGGTGTGTCCGTCGATTCGGTCGCAGATCACGGCAAGTGGAAACGCGATATCGAGGCGTTTTCAGGCAGTCCTGCGGATTTTCCGATCATTGATGACACGAGCCTAACTGTGGCCAAGGCCTATGATATGCTGCCCGCTGAATATTACCTGCCAGCCGAGGGGCGCACCCCTGCCAATACGGCAACCGTTCGCACAGTTTACATCATCGGTCCTGACAAAAAGGTGCGTTTGACGATGACCTATCCGATGTCGGTTGGGCGCAATTTCGCGGAAATCCTGCGGGCACTCGACGCAGTGCAGGCCACGGATGGGGTGCCTATTGCAACGCCTGCCAATTGGGTTCCCGGCCAAGATGTAATTGTGGCCTTGGCGTTAAACAATGAACAGGCGACGGAACGCTTTGGTGCGCTGGACATTAAGCTGCCCTATCTGCGGTTTGCCAAGCGTCCCGTTTAAGAGCGGCATTGAGGTGCCTTCGGCGAAGGTATTTTAGTCAGTATGAAAGATTTTCCGCCCCTCGGGGCGGTTAATCGCGGTTAAAGAAATTGTTGATCGTCTCGGCCATGCCCTCGGATATTCCGGGCACGGCCATCAGATCGGGCACGCCAGCGCGGGCCACGGCCTTGGCCGATCCGAAATGTGCCAAAAGCGCACGTTTGCGGATCGCGCCTATGCCGGGCACTTCGTCAAGCGGCGTGGCCGAAATCGCTTTGGAGCGTTTGGCGCGGTGCGCGCCTATGGCCCAGCGGTGGGCTTCGTCCCGCAGGCGTTGGATGAAATACAACACGGGGTCATTTCTTTGCAGCGCAAACGGGCGGGCGCCTGCGCGGTAAAATTCCTCTTTGCCCTGATCGCGGTCGATGCCTTTGGCGACGCCCACCATCGGCACATCATCGACCCCCAGCTCCGCCAAAATCCCTTGCACGGCGGACACCTGCCCCGCGCCGCCGTCGATCAGCAACAGATCGGGCCAAAGTTCGGATTTGCGTTCGGGGTCTTCTTTCAGCAGCCGTTCAAACCGCCGCGTCAGCATTTCGCGCATCATGCCGAAATCGTCGCTGTTCACCCCCACATTGGTTTTGAAATCAAACTTGCGGTATTGCGATTTCAGGAACCCATCAGCCCCCGCCACGATCATCCCGCCCACCGCATGAGCACCTTGGATATGCGAGTTATCGTAGACTTCGATCCTGTTCGGCGGGCCGTCTAGATCGAACGCATCGGCCACGCCTTGCAGCAGTTTCACTTGGGTGCTGGCCTCGGACATTTTGCGCGCCAGGCTTTCGCGGGCATTGCGCAAGGCATTCTCAATCAATTCCGCCTTTTCGCCGCGTTGGGGCACGGTCAATTCAACCCGTCGTCCCGCCCGATCCGACAATAGTTCGACCATCAGATCGTCGTTATCAATCGGATGAGACAGCAGGACCAGTTTGGCAGGTTCCTTGCCGTCGTAAAACTGGCCCAAAAATGCTTCAAGTATTTCGGCCTCATCCGCGCCCAATCCTGTGCGGGGATAAAAATCGCGGTTGCCCCAATTTTGATTGGCGCGGATGAAAAACACCTGCACGCAGGCTTGCCCATTTTCCAAATGCAGCGCGATTACATCCGCCTCGGGGACGCCCGCGGGATTGACGCCTTGGGTTTGCTGCACAGTCGTCAGCGCGCGGATTCGGTCGCGCAGGGCGGCGGCGCGTTCAAACTCCATCGCCTCGGATGCAGCACCCATTTCCGCCACCAGATTGGCCTGCACAGCGGTGGATTTACCCGATAAGAACCTTTCCGCATCGCCGACCAACTGGGCATATCCTGCCTGATTGATTTTCCCCGTGCAGGGGGCCGCACAGCGTTTGATCTGATATTGCAGACAGGGCCGCGTGCGGCTGTCAAACATGGCATCCGTGCAATTGCGCAGCAAAAACACCTTTTGCAATTGATTGACGGTGCGATTGACCGCCCCTGCACTGGCAAAGGGACCGAAATAGGATCCCTTTTCCGTCCGCTTGCCGCGATGCTTTTGCAACTGCGGAAAAGGATGTTCGGTATTGATCAAGATATTCGGGAAAGATTTGTCATCGCGCAGCAGCACATTATATCGGGGCTTCAATTGCTTGATCAGATTTTGTTCCAGCAGCAAGGCCTCGGTTTCTGTCCGCACTGTCAGGAACATCATACTGGTTGTTTCCGAAATCATCCGCGCAATGCGCGCCGAATGCCCCGAAGGCCGCGCATAGTTCGACACCCGCGCCCGCAGATTGCGCGCCTTGCCAACATACAGCACCTCAGAGGCCGCATTTAACATACGGTAAACACCCGGCTGGCCGTCGATGGTTTTCAAATATGACTGGATCAAATCGTGACCCGTCAGCGCCGTATCCACCATGTCATGTCCTGATTATGCGCTGGGATGATTCTGCCCATTGCTGCAACGATCCCTGTGCAAGTTCAAGCAAAAATCTGTCCACGCGTTCTGTGGATAACTCGGTTGAGAAATATTTTAATCAGCAAGATTCACCTTGTTTTTAGGGCACTTCGTTGATTTGCCTATTTTTTAGGCAATTACTTAACATATTGATTTTATATATTAAATTATATTCCACCGCGCAAATCACTGATTTTTCAAACTAATTCAAATTGTCACATGACATTAACGTAAAAAGTGGACAACTTTTCTGCGCCCTATGCTTTTGCATTATTCGGCAACGGCCACATCTGGGGTCTGCCATGCCAAATGCTGCCCGCCATCGACCGAAATCATCTGACCCGTCACGGCAGGGGAATCGACGAAAAAGCCCAAGGCGGCAATGATATCGGCGGGATTCGCGCCGCGCTGCAAAATTGTTGCAGC
This sequence comes from Cypionkella sp., assembly GCA_040398785.1. GTDB lineage: Bacteria > Pseudomonadota > Alphaproteobacteria > Rhodobacterales > Rhodobacteraceae > Cypionkella. Next base: position 94,011 of record JBBATJ010000007.1, read on the forward strand.
GCGCTGTTGGGCAAAAGCTTCGGCAGTTTGGCGACTGCCTTGCAGGGTGGGGCCTGGGCCGATCGCGTTGACCCGAATACGCGGTGCCAACGCCTGTGCCGCAGTCTGCGTCAAGGCCCAAAGCCCCATTTTTGCCAAAGTATAGGACATGAATTCTGGGGTCAGCTTGTGCACGCGTTGATCGATCATATTGATGATCTGGCCTTGGGCCTGCGGTTCGCCCCGCGCGTCCAAAATCGCATCAGGCACTTGGGCTGCAAAAGCCTGCGTCAAAACAAACGGCGCGCGCAGATTGCTTTCGATATGACGATCCCAACTGTTGCGCGTCGCCGTGGCCAAAGTGTCATATTCAAAGATTGAAGCATTGTTGACCAATAAGGTCAGCCCCCCGCCCAGTCCCTGCACCGCCATTGGGATCAACTTATCCACCTGCGCCTCGACCAGCAGATCGGCGCGCAAGGTCACAGCACGGCGGCCCATCGCGGTAATCTCTTTGGCCAAGGATTCCGCCTCGTCGCGCGAACTGGCGTAATGCAGCGCCAGATCATAGCCGCGCCCCGCCAAATATAAGGCCATCGCGCGCCCCAGCCGCTTGCCCGCCCCTGTCACCAATGCCCGCATTTTCGCCCTACTTACAGTTGCACCCGCCTGATCCGTTCAGATAGCGCTTGCAATGCGGACAGACCAGCGGTTTTGCAACTCCCAGTTTCTTCACGGCCAATCGCTTTTTGATCTGGCGGTTCACCGAGCCTGGCATCAGCGCATTGCCGATCATGCCAATCGCGACCATGATCAGCAGAAACAAGAGCACTGATTTAATCATCATTTACAGACCATACCGCGCCCAAAGCGCGCGTTCCTCCACATCGGCCAGAACGGCATCCACCACCCCAAACCGCGACAACAGGCCGCGCCGTTGCCCGAAATGGCGCAGTTTCACTTTGTCACCAAACATCTCGCGCAATTTGGGCACCAAATGCGCAACCCCGTCCACCAATCCCAGATCAACCGCCGCCTGCCCCACCCAAATATCGGCATTGAACACATCACCCGCCTGCAAACGCATACCCCGTCGCGTCTGCACGTGTTTGATAAAGGCCGCATGGATCGGCTCTTGCAAGGCTTTTAGCCGCGCCACATCTTGGGGGTTTTGCGGCAAAAACGGATCGGCAAAGCTTTTCGATTTCCCTGCCGTGACAACGCGGCGCTCTACCCCGTAACGCGCCATCAATTCAGGAAAGCCAAAGCTGGCAAAAATCACCCCAATGGACCCCACGATGGAACTGTCATCCACCCAAATCTGATCCCCCGCACAGGCCAGCCAATAGCCGCCCGATGCCGCCACATCCTCGACGAAAACGTGCACGGGCACGGATTTTTCATCCGCAAGCCGCCTGATCCGCGCCGCGATCAAACTGGATTGCACCGCCGACCCGCCGGGGCTGTTGATCACCAAGGCCACCGCCGCAGGTTTGCGCGCAAAGGCCCGCTCGATCACAGGCGCAAGGCCCGCATCCGACAGACCATTCCTGCCCGTGCCAATCGCGCCCGACAGACGAATGACGGGCACCACTGGGTCCGATTTCACAAAGGGGATATATCTTTTCATGGTTCAAACCTAGGCGCTCTGGTCTCCCCTTACAACATCTGCATTTTCACATTGACAAAAATACCCAAAACCCGCCCTTGCCACCCCGCGCTGAACCCGCCACTTTGACAAAATGATCGACAAGTTGGAAATGTTCATCGCCCTTGCCTCGGAACGCCATTTTGGCCGCGCAGCAGAGGTGTGCGGTGTCACGCAGCCCTCGCTGTCTTCGGCCATTCGCCAGCTAGAGGATCAGTTGGGCGTGCAATTGGTCTATCGCGGGTCGCGGTTTCAGGGGCTGACCCCCGAAGGCCAGCGCGTTTTGGATTGGGCGCGGCGGATTGTCGGCGATATGCGCGCCTTGCGTGATGAAATGCGCGCTGTTCATGCTGGGCTGTCTGGCAATCTGCGCATTGGCGTCATCCCGACTGCCCTGCCGATGATCGCCGAACTGACGGCCCCTTTTACCACCCGTCATCCCAATCTGCGTGTCATCATTCTGTCGCGGACCTCGGCGGAAATTCTTGCGGGCATTGACAGTCTGGAACTGGATGCAGGTATCACCTATCTGGACAATGAACCTTTGGGACGCGTCGCGCAAACGCCCCTTTATACCGAATTTTACCGTTTTCTGTGTGCGCCCAATTCAGCCTTGGCGACACTTGGCCAAGTGACTTGGGCCATGCTCGCGCAAGAACCTTTGTGCCTTCTCACCTCTGATATGCAAAACCGCCGCATCATCAACCAACACTTGGCCGAGGCGGGCGCGCGGGTTGTGCCATCGATCGAGTCGAACTCCTCAATCGCGCTGATCGCTCATGTGCGGTCTGGCCGCTGGGCATCCATCGTGCCCAAAAAATTGGCCGAAATGTTTGCGGGCCAAGGTCTGATCGCCATTCCGATTGTCGAACCAGAGGCCGAACATATGGTGGGCCTGATCACGGCGCGCCATGATCCGCAAACGCCCGTCTTGCAGGCCCTGATCGACGAGGCGCAGCGTTTGGCCAAACGATAGCCTTAGCCTATCGTTCAACGATTTTTCGATATTGATTTTCATATCAAACCCGCTATCCCTGTGCCAAACCGCCAAGGGGCCAAATATGTTGGATGCTGTCACACCGCGCATCGCGGAAATCCTGAACGATCACATAGCGCTAGAGGGGGCTTTGCTGCCCATTCTGCACGCGGTTCAGGCCGAATTTGGCCATATCCCCCAAGATGCCCTGCCGCAAATCGCCAAAGCGCTGAACATCTCCCGCGCCGAAGTGCATGGCGTGGTGACATTCTATCACGATTTCCGTGAATCCCCCGCAGGCCGCCATGTCGTCAAAATCTGTCGGGCCGAGGCCTGTCAGGCCATGGGCGGCACTGCCTTGGCGGACCACACGAGCGCCAGACTGGGCATCGATTGGCATGAAACCAGCAAATCTGGCGTGACACTTGAGCCGATCTTTTGCCTTGGCCTGTGCGCTTGCGCCCCCGCCGCGATGGTCAACGGGAAATTGTTGGGCCGCGTAGACGCCGCCAAAATGGACGCTGTGATTGAGGGCCTGTCATGAAAATTTACCTGCCCCTCGACAGTGCCGCTGTGGCGCTGGGTGCCGATGAAATCGCAACAGCAATTTTGACCCATGCCAAATCCGCGGGGATCCGCGTGGATCTGATCCGCACGGGATCGCGGGGCATGGTGTTTCTGGAACCACTGGTCGAGGTGGAAACCCCATCAGGTCGCATCGGTTTTGGCCCCCTGACCCTGTCCGATGTTCCCACCCTATTTGCCGATTTGTCTCAACATCCCAAGGCCCTAGGCCCCGTCGATGATCTGCCATGGATGCAAACCCAAACCCGCCTGACTTTCGCCCGTGTCGGCGTGATTGACCCCCTGTCATTGGACGATTACCGCGCCAATGGCGGCCTATTGGGCCTGACCCGTGCGCTGGACATGACCGCCGCCGATATGGTCGCTGAAGTCACGGCTTCGGGTCTGCGGGGCCGTGGGGGTGCGGGCTTTCCCACGGGAATCAAATGGAAAACCGTGTCCGAGGCAAAGGCAGATCGCAAATATATCGTCTGCAACGCGGATGAGGGCGACAGCGCAACCTTTGCGGATCGGATGCTGATGGAGGGTGACCCCCTGACCCTGATAGAGGGCATGGTGATCGCGGGTCTGGCGACTGGCGCGACCAAGGGATTTGTCTATATCCGTTCCGAATATCCCATCGCGATTGATATCATGCAGCGCGCGGTGACGCTGGCCCGCAGCGCGGGCATCTTGGGCGCGTCCGTGATGGGGCGCGGCCCTGCCTTTGACATGGAAATTCGTGTCGGTGCTGGGGCCTATGTCTGCGGCGAGGAAACCAGCCTGCTGAACTCCCTTGAAGGCAAACGCGGTGTCGTCCGTGCCAAACCGCCCCTGCCCGCACTAGAGGGGTTTATGGGCAAGCCGACTGTGGTCAATAACGTGATCTCGCTCGCGTCGATCCCCGTGATTTTCCAAAAGGGGGCCGCGCATTACAAGGATTTCGGACTGGGCCGTTCGCGCGGCACGATTCCTTTGCAGATCGCGGGCAATGTCAAATACGGCGGGCTTTATGAAATCGCCTTTGGTCTGACCTTGGGGCAGATCGTCGATGATATCGCGGGCGGCACGGCATCGGGTCGGGCGGTTAAGGCCGTGCAAGTGGGCGGTCCCTTGGGGGCCTATTTCCCGCGTGCGCTGTTCGATACGCCCTTTGGATACGAGGAATTTGCCGGCAAAGAGGGCTTGATCGGCCATGCAGGCCTGACGGTATTCGACGACAGCGCTGATATGCTGAAACAGGCCCGTTTCGCGATGGAGTTTTGCGCGATTGAATCCTGCGGCAAATGCACGCCCTGCCGCATTGGTGCGGTGCGCGGCATGGAAACCATGGACCGCATCGCGCGCGGTGATACCGCCGCCATCCCCCTGCTGACCGATCTATGCGCCACCATGAAATCGGGATCGCTGTGCGCGCTGGGCGGTTTTACGCCCTATCCCGTCCTGTCTGCCCTGACCCATTTCCCTGACGATTTCGCCACAAAGGAAGCCGCCGAATGAAAGATTTTATCATCCCAGATCGCGATTTCGGCACGCCTGCGGCCAAATCGAAAACCATGATCACCCTGACCATCGACGGCTTTGACGTCACAGTCCCCGAGGGCACCAGCATCATGCGGGCGGCGGCGGAAATTGGCATTTCCGTGCCAAAACTCTGCGCCACCGACAGCATCGACGCCTTTGGATCCTGCCGTTTGTGTTTGGTGGAAATTGAAGGGCGCAACGGGACGCCAGCCTCTTGCACAACGCCTGTGGCCAATGGCCTGCGCGTGACGACACAAAACGCGAAACTGAAAACCCTGCGCCGTGGCGTGATGGAATTGTATATTTCCGATCACCCATTGGATTGCCTGACATGCAGCGCCAATGGCGACTGCGAATTGCAAGATATGGCGGGGGCCGTGGGTCTGCGCGATGTGCGCTATGAGGCGGTGCAGACCCATTTCAAGGCCAAAGACACCTCGGGCGCGGTCAATCCGCAGTATATCCCCCGCGACGATTCCAACCCCTATTTCAGCTATGATCCGCAGAAATGTATCGTCTGTTCGCGCTGCGTGCGCGCCTGTGAAGAAGTCCAAGGCACGTTCGCGCTGACCATCGAAGGGCGCGGCTTTGACAGCCGTGTCTCGTTCGGCGCGAAAACCGACACGGCAATCACATCCGATTGCGTGTCCTGTGGCGCTTGCGTCGCGGCCTGCCCCACCGCAACCCTACAAGAAAAATCCATCATAGACATCGGCACGCCAGAACGCTCTGTCATCACCACTTGCGCCTATTGCGGCGTGGGCTGTTCGTTCAAGGCGGAACTGCGCGGCGATGAATTGGTCCGCATGGTGCCCTATAAACACGGCAAGGCCAATCGCGGCCATAGCTGCGTTAAAGGCCGTTTTGCCTATGGCTATGCGTCGCACAAAGACCGCATCCTGAACCCGATGATCCGCGAGAATATCAACGACCCGTGGCAAGAGGTGTCATGGGATGAGGCGATGGAGTTTACCGCCAAGCGCATGGGCGGAATTATCGAAAAACATGGCCGCCATTCGGTGGGCGTGATTACGTCCAGCCGTTGCACCAATGAAGAGGCCTATTTGGTCCAAAAACTGACCCGCGCGGTGTTTTTGAACAACAACACCGACACCTGCGCCCGCGTTTGCCATTCGCCGACGGGCTATGGTCTGGGCCAGACCCTTGGCACATCGGCAGGCACCCAAGATTTCGATTCCGTGGAACATACCGATGTTGTCATCGTCATTGGGGCCAACCCCACCGATGGGCATCCCGTCTTTGCCAGCCGCTTGAAAAAGCGTCTGCGCAAGGGGGCGAAACTGATCGTCGTCGATCCCCGCCGCACCGATATTGTGCAAAGCCCCCACATCAAGGCGCAACACCACCTTGCCCTGACCCCCGGCACCAATGTGGCCGTGGTGACCGCCCTTGCGCATACCATCGTGACCGAGGGTCTGTTTAATGAGGCCTTTATCCGCGACCGCTGCGACTGGGACGAATTCCAAGATTATGCCGAATTCGCCAGCCGCCCCGAAAATTCGCCCGAGGCGACGGCGCTGTTGACAGGCGTCAATGCAGACGAATTGCGGGCTGCGGCGCGGCTGTATGCGCTGGGCGGCAATGGCGCGATTTACTATGGTTTGGGTGTGACAGAACATTCCCAAGGCTCGACCACCGTTTTGGGTATTGCCAACCTTGCCATGATGACGGGAAATATTGGCCGTCCGGGTGTGGGCGTGAACCCTTTGCGCGGGCAAAACAATGTCCAAGGGTCTTGCGATATGGGGTCGTTCCCGCATGAACTCCCGGGCTATCGCCATGTCAAAGGTCAAGGCGTGCGCGACATTTTTGAAAAAATCTGGGGCGTGCAGATTGATGACGAACCTGGCCTGCGCATCCCCAATATGCTGGACGCCGCGGTTGAGGGGACGTTCAAAGGCCTGTATTGCCAGGGTGAGGATATCTTACAATCCGACCCCGACACGAAACACGTGGCCGCAGGTTTGGCCGCGATGGACTGCGTGATCGTGCATGATCTGTTCTTGAATGAAACCGCCAATTACGCCCATGTGTTCTTGCCCGGATCGACGTTCTTGGAAAAAGACGGCACCTTTACCAACGCCGAGCGCCGCATCAACCGCGTGCGCAAGGTGATGGCGCCGCGCAATGGCTATGCGGATTGGGAAATCACGCAAATGCTGGCGAATAAGATGGGGGCCAATTGGACCTATACGCACCCATCGCAAATCATGGCGGAAATTGCGATGACAACGCCGAGCTTTGCGAATGTATCTTATGAGCTGCTAGAGGAAAAAGGTTCCGTGCAATGGCCCTGCAATGCCGCCGCACCGAACGGCACGCCTTTAATGCACGTGGACGCGTTCGTGCGCGGCAAGGGCAAGTTTATCAACACGGAATATGTCGCCACGGATGAGAAAACGGGTCCACGCTTCCCCCTCTTGCTGACCACAGGCCGTATCCTGTCGCAGTATAATGTGGGCGCACAAACACGGCGGACTGAAAATGTGGTTTGGCATGCCGAGGATTTGCTGGAAATCCATCCGCATGACGCCGAAACCCGTGGCATCAAGGATGGCGATTTCGTGCGTCTGGCCAGCCGTTCTGGCGAAACCACCCTGCGCGCCACCCTGACCGACCGCGTCAATCCTGGGGTCGTTTACACAACCTTCCACCACCCCGACACGCAGGCCAATGTCATCACCACCGACTATTCGGATTGGGCCACGAATTGCCCCGAATATAAGGTAACGGCGGTGCAAATCTCGCCGTCAAACGGCCCAACGGAATGGCAGACAGAATACAACGCCCAAGCCAGCCGTTCGCGGCGGATTGCGGCCGCTGAATGATGCTGACCCACCGCCCCATAGCGCGCCTGTCTTACGGGGTGGGCGCGGTGCGGGATCTGCCCTCCGAAGTGGCGGTGGCCCTGTCGTTCAACGGCACAACCCAAGCCGTGATGATGGCCAGCCCCGCCGATCTGACAGACTTTGCCTATGGCTTTGCTTTGACCGAAGGTATTGCCACGGCGGATCAGATCGACAGCGTCACCTTCGTGGAAACGCCGCTTGGGATTGATATACAAATCTGGGTGACGGCCGAGGCCGAGGCGCGACTGGCGGCGCGCAGGCGGACCATGACTGGCCCCGTGGGATGTGGTCTGTGTGGGATCGACAGTCTGGAACAGGCCATGCGGGCGGTCGCGCCCGTGACGGCCCAATTCACCATGACACCCAATGAAATTAAGGCCGCAATTGCCGCCCTGCCCGCCGCGCAACCCCTGCATGACACCACACGCGCCGTTCATGCGGCGGGGTTTTGGTACGGCGAACTTGTGGCATCCCGCGAAGACGTTGGCCGTCACAATGCACTGGACAAGCTGATAGGAAGTAGGGTGCGTGATTTCACGCACCATTCGCAACCAGCGGTGCGTGAAATCACGCACCCTACAGGGGCAATCCTGCTCACCTCTCGGGTGTCGATCGATATGGTGCAAAAGGTGGCAGCCTTTGGCGCACCTATCCTGATCGCCGTCTCCGCCCCCACCGCCCAAGCTGTCACTTTGGCCGATCAGGCAGGCATTACCCTGATCGCTCTTGCCCGCCCCGACGGGTTTCAGGCCTTTACTCATACCGACCGTATTCAGGATTAATCCCATGCCCAATGATCACAGTCACCACGCAGGCCCCGAATCCAAGCTGATCTATATGGCCAACCAAATCGCCAAATTCATGGAAAGCAAACCCCAAGACGAGGGGATCGCCCTGTTTGCATCCCATATCAACGACTTTTGGGAACCACGGATGCGGATCCAGTTCTTTGCTATACTGGATGCGGGTGGCGCAGGATTGCGCCCCCTTGTGATGCTGGCCGCATCCCATATCAAACGGCCCAAGGCCGTCTAACGAACAATTGCGGCGGCGCGCACGTCGTCGTTGATAAACGGCAGATATTGGCCAAAGTTATCGGCGAACATCCCCACCAATTTGCGCGCCTGCGCGTCATAGGCCGCAGGATCGGCCCAAGTGCTGCGCGGGTCCAGCAGGGCGCTGTCCACGCCCGCCACGGCAACAGGCACATCAAACCCAAAATTTGGATCCCTTTGAAACGCGCCCTTGGCCAATTCCCCCGACAGGGCGGCGGTCAACAAGGCCCGCGTCGCCTTGATCGGCATCCTAGACCCCACCCCATAGGCCCCCCCCGTCCAACCCGTATTGACCAACCAGCAAGACGCGCCATGACGCGCGATCTTTTCTTGCAACAACTTGCCATAGACCTCGGGGCGGCGCGGCATAAAGGGCGCGCCGAAACAGGTCGAAAACGTAGGCTGCGGTTCGGTCACGCCGCGCTCGGTTCCCGCCACCTTGGACGTAAAGCCTGACAGGAAATGATACATCGCCTGCGCAGGCGTCAGCCGCGCAATCGGGGGCAGCACGCCAAACGCATCGCAGGTCAGCATGACCACATTGCGCGGATGCCCGCCCAAACCCGTGGCGCTGGCGTTGGAAATATACTCCAGCGGATAGGCACAGCGGGTGTTGGCCGTCAGACTGTCATCGTTGAAATCCAATTCCAGCGTGTCAGGATCATAGACCATATTTTCGACCACAGTCGCGAACCGATGGGTGGTTGCAAAAATTTCTGGCTCGGCCAAGGGGTTTAGATTGATCGTCTTGGCATAGCAGCCGCCCTCAAAGTTAAAGGTGCCATGATCCGACCAGCCATGTTCGTCATCGCCTATCAAAATCCGCGACGGGTCCGCCGACAGCGTGGTTTTCCCCGTGCCAGACAGGCCAAAGAACACCGCCGTGTCGTCAGGATCGCCAATCGCATGATTGGCCGAACAATGCATCGGCATCACGCCTTTGCTGGGCAAAAGGTAATTCAACAGCGTGAACACCGCCTTTTTATTCTCGCCCGCATAGGCGGTGTTGGCGATCAGGATCAGCTTTTTGTCGAAATTAAGCGTGATCACCGTTTGGGTGCGGCACCCGTGGCGGGCAGGGTCGGCCTGAAACGATGGGCAGTTGATGATCGTCCATTCGGGGGTGAATGTATCCAATTCGGCGCGCGCTGGGCGGCGCAGCATATGGCGGATGAACAGCCCGTGCCATGCCAGTTCCGTGACCATGCGCACATCCAAACGATAGGCAGGGTCCGCCCCGCCAAACAGATCTTGAACGAAATAATCCCGCCCCTTCATATGGTCCAGCATATCGCAATACAGCCGGTCAAACGCGTCTGGGGACATCGGGGCGTTGTTTTCCCACCAAATCGAGTCTTCGACCAAGGGCGTGCGGACAACAAATTTATCCCGTGGAGAGCGGCCGGTAAACTGACCTGTCTCACATAGAAACGCGCCACCTTTGCCCAAACGCCCCTCGCCCCGCGCAATGGCTGCCGTCATTAAGTTTGGCGCTTGGTCGTTGTAGTAAACGTTGCGCAGACCTGTGATGCCTTGATCTGCCAACTGATGCGCGGGGTTCACCTGTCCATGTGTCATAATTGCTCCCATTGCCGCCAAAATGGGCGGTCCTCTCCCAAACGATCCGGGCCATGGATCGTGCCGCTGATTGGGCGGTCAGGACTTGGGTATAACATATTGATTTTATTTGAAATAGCGTGACGCAATCCTGTTAGCGCAATCATTTTGATGTTAGCGCAACCAAATTACGCAAAGTTTCCGATCAACGACAAATTAGGCAAATCTTTGTTTTTCGTGCGCCTATATGTTGCGGAGGCGGGGTGATTCGCACTTAGCTGTTGATTCTTTCGTATATAAAACACAGTATAAAAGAAAAATTTGGCAACCGAGTAGAAAGAGCGCCCATTATGGCACGTATTGCATTAGTCGATGATGACAGAAATATTTTGACATCCGTCTCGATGACCCTTGAGGCCGAAGGATTTGAGGTGGAAACCTTTAACGATGGTCAATCCGCCTTGGATGCTTTCAGCCGTCGGATGCCCGATATGGCGGTTTTGGATATCAAGATGCCCCGCATGGATGGGATGGATTTGCTGCAACGCCTGCGGCAGAAATCGTCCTTGCCCGTCATTTTCCTAACCTCAAAAGATGATGAAATCGATGAGGTGTTGGGTCTGCGCATGGGCGCGGATGACTATGTCAAAAAACCCTTCAGCCAGCGCTTGTTGGTGGAACGTATCCGTTCCCTTTTGCGTCGCAATGAGGCGATCAGCACGGGCGAAGTGGCCGTGACCGAAGAAACCAAGGTCATCGAACGCGGCAATCTGCGGATGGACCCGTTGCGCCACTCCGTCGCATGGAAGGGCAAAGATGTTTCGCTGACCGTGACCGAATTCATGCTGTTGCAGGCCCTTGCCACCCGCCCAGGTTTTGTAAAAAGCCGCGATCAGTTGATGGATGTGGCCTATGACGATCAAATCTATGTCGATGATCGCACCATCGACAGCCATATCAAACGCCTGCGGAAAAAGATGCGCAGTGTCGATGACGATTTTAACGCCATCGAAACGCTATATGGCATAGGCTATAGATACAACGAAGAATGACGGCAGCACAAAACTTCCCTTTGAAAGGCGCGGCCTTGGCACGAGAGACGGCTAAGGGCCAAGTCGTTCTGGGTGAAGACTGGGTTTCGCCCGATGTTTTGTCCGATGCCGCCCTGCGCGAAGGGCGGGGTCGGCGCGGCCTGTTGGCGTTGAACAAATCCCCCTTGGCGCGTAAGATCATCATCTTTAACCTGTTGGCCTTGGTCATACTGGTGTCTGGTGTGCTGTTTTTGAACCCATTCCGCGACAGCCTTGTGTTGCAGCGCGAAAAAGGGCTGCTCAGTGAAACGCGGCTCATTGCCGATGTGGTCCAAAGCCGCGCCGAAGCGACTGGCGCCCTGCCCAAGTCATTGGACCAAATCACTGTCGGCTCTGGGCTTGAGGTGTTTTTGTTTGATCCTGCAGGTATTTTGGTGGCGCAAAAACTGGGGGATGCGGGGCCAGAAGACAATCTGGATGCGCGATCAACGCTGATCACCGATGTTTTAAATAGCATCTGGGATACAGTTTCTCGCCTAACAGGCACAGCAAAATCAAAGTCGGCTATATCCAGCGAAAACCTTGCGCGGGATTTATTCGGCGCGGCCTTTGCAGGGCAAACCACCAGCAAAACCACCCAAAACCAAGATGGGGCCGTCTATTCTGTGGCGACGCCCGTGACCCAAAACGGCCAAGTAACGGGCGTTGTTGCCATGGCCTCACCCGCGGGGGAAATTGATCGGCTGGTGAGGTTTGAACGCGAACAGGTTTTGCGGATGTTCTTAATCGCGCTTTTGGTGTCGATTGGCCTGTCTCTTGTGCTGGCATCGACCATCGCCAACCCGTTGTCAGATTTGGCGGCAGCGGCGGAAACGGGGCGCGATACCCGCAAAATGCAGCCTGGCCGCGTGCGCATTCCCGATTTGACGGCGCGGCCCGATGAAATTGGCCGCCTGTCGGTGGCAATGCGCGGCATGGTCAGCGCCCTTTATGACCGCATTGATGCCAATGAACAATTCGCCGCTGATGTCGCGCATGAAATTAAGAACCCACTCGCCAGTCTGCGGTCTGCCGTGGGCACAATGCGCGTGGCCAAGCGGGACGACCAACGCGAACGCCTGCTAGAGGTGATCGAACACGACGTCCGCCGAATGGACCGCCTTGTGACCGACATTTCCAACGCGTCACGGCTGGATTCTGATTTGGTCAAAGAACAAGAACAAGATTTCAATTTAATCCACACTTTGACAGGATTGTCCGATTATTTGGGCCAACAAGCCAAAGAAAAAGGGGTAGAATTTATCACTGATTTCCCGACAGAGGTGATCCAAGTGCGCGGACTAGAGGAACGACTTGCACAAGTATTCGTGAATCTGATCACCAATGCCGTCTCGTTTTGCGAGGATGGCGATGCCGTGCGGGTATGGGCGCGGCGTCGGGAAAATCGGGTGCTTATCGTGGTCGAGGATACGGGACCAGGCATTCCTGAACAGGCCCTGTCCCAAGTGTTCAAACGATTTTATTCTGACCGCCCACCGACGCATTTTGGCAATAACTCTGGTCTTGGCCTGTCCATTTCCAAACAAATCGTCGAGGCACATGGCGGTGTGATCTGGGCGGAAAATATTCGTCCCACAGATGCCGATGCCACATCCGAACCCTTGGGCGCGCGATTCGTTGTGGGTCTGCCCGTTTGAACCTGCACGCAACTTGTGTGGCGCATGGCGGCAAGGGTCTGTTGATCCTTGGCAAATCGGGCACAGGAAAATCCAGCCTTGCCTTGGCGATGATCGCCCTAGGTGCTGTTTTGGTGGCGGATGATCGCACCGATATCGCCCTGATGGATGGGCAATTGATCGCCAGCGCCCCCGAACCGCTGCAAGGCATAATAGAGGCGCGGGGGATCGGGTTGATCTGCCTGCCCTACATGGTCAATATCGCGCTCTCGGCTGTGGTGGATTTAGATCAGCCAGAAATCGAACGCCTGCCGCCGTTGCGGCAGATGGAATTGCTGGGGCATTCGCTTGATCTTATATATGGGTCGCATTACCTACATTTCCCTGCCGCGCTAATGTGCTATCTTGTGGGTGCGCGCGCGCTCTAGGAACTCGATGACCCCGATAGCTGACCCTTTGCAAGAACATCATCTGGTGCTGGTCACAGGCCCTTCGGGGGCGGGCCGGTCGACGGCGATTCATGCCCTAGAAGATTTGGGGTTTGAGGTGATCGACAACCTGCCCCTGTCGCTGGTGCCCCGCCTGATCGATGGGCCCAGCCTTGGGCGTCCCATTGCGTTAGGATTAGATGTGCGCAACCGCGATTTCTCGGCAGGGGCGCTGATCGAATTGATCGACCGACTGACCCGTGATCCGCGCGTCGATTTGGAACTGATCTATCTGGATTGCGCGCCAAGCCAGTTGATTTCGCGCTATTCACAAACCCGTCGCAGGCATCCGCTTGCGCCCAACGAAACCCCGACTGATGGCATCAGCCGCGAAATTGACCTGCTTGCGCCGATCCGCGTGCGTGCCGACCACCTGATCGACACCACGGATATGACGCCGCATGACCTCAAGGCCGAAGTGGCTGCATGGTTCGGACGCCCAGAATCAGTGCAGATGACAGTATCTTTGCAGTCGTTCAGCTATAAACGCGGGTTGCCTCGCGGGCTGGATATGGTTTTCGACTGCCGATTCTTGGAAAATCCGCATTGGCAATCCAATTTGCGCGATTTGGACGGGCGCAACGCCGATGTCGCCAACTTTGTGCAATCTGATCCCCGCTTTGACGCATTTTTTGCTAAGCTATTGGATTTAATCATGCTTTTACTGCCCGCACATCGCTCAGAGGGCAAAGCGCATCTTTCAATTGGCTTTGGTTGTTCCGGCGGGCAACATCGCTCGGTCACTGTGACGGAAAAATTGGCCAAAGTCCTTGCAGAAGCGGGCTGGCCAGTGTCAAAACGGCATCGTGAATTGGAACGCAAGGTGACGGCCTTGCCAGACGCAGCCAAGGGGCAAACCGCGTGATCGGAATCGTTATCGTTGCTCATGGTGGTCTGGCTCGCGAATATTTAGCGGCAGTAGAGCACGTTGTGGGGCCACAAGCCGCCGTTCGCGCCATTGCGATTGAAGATACCCATGATCGCGACGCAAAACAGGCCGAGATTTGCACCGCCGCCAATGATGTGGATCAAGGCGATGGGGTGGTTGTGGTGACGGATATGTTCGGTGGCTCGCCCTCAAATCTGTCGCTCTTGGCCTGCGTCGGACGGGATCGGCGAATTGTATATGGCGCAAATCTGCCAATGTTGATTAAATTGGCGAAATCACGCGATCTGTCGGTGTCTGATGCCGTAAGTGCAGCCCTAGACGCGGGGCGCAAATATCTAGACAGTATGGCGCTGGGGGCACAGGACGAATGACCAAGGCAACTTTGCAAATCATCAACGAAAAGGGCCTTCACGCCCGCGCCTCGGCAAAATTTGTCGAGGTGGTCGAGGGATTCGATGCCACAGCCGCGGTCTTTAAAGACGGCATGACTGTATCAGGCGATTCCATCATGGGCCTTTTGATGTTGGCAGCGTCGCGCGGAACCAGTATTGACGTCACGACGGATGGCGCGCAGGCAGATGCTCTATGCGATGCCCTTGCGGCGTTAGTTGCAGGCAAATTTGGCGAGGATTTCTAAGTGAGGCCCCTGCGTGATTGATACGCCCAACGCCCCGAATGTGCCCGCCGCCGTCGTCGCGGCAAAATATGATATGCGTCGGCTGTCCTATGCGGGCACGTTCAAAAATCCGATCAAAGTGTTCAGCATCCGCGCGATTGAATGGCTGACCGCCAAAGTGCATCTGTTGCGGCTGATCCGTGCGTTTGAACGCACGGGCGTGCCATTCGGTGCGCCGTTTTGGTCCAAGGCGGTGCGGCAAATGGGCATTCGCATTGATACGCCAGACGCAGAAATCGCGCTGATCCCCAAAACGGGTCCGCTGGTGGTGGTGGCCAATCATCCACACGGCTTGGTCGATGGGATGATCATGGGCGAATTGATCAGCCGCGTGCGCCCCGATTTCAAAATCCTGACGCGGTCTTTGTTGACAGGTATCCCCGAGATTGCCGAGTTTATGATCCCTGTGCCCTTTCCGCACGAGGATAACGCCCGCGAATTGGGCCTGCAAATGCGCAATGAGACTATGGCGCATCTCAAGGCTGGCGGCGCGATTATCCTGTTTCCTGCGGGCAAGGTGGCGATGTCGGAAACCTTCTTTGGCCCGTCGATTGAATCGGAATGGAACGTCTTTACCCATAAGATGATCCAGCGGTCGGGTGCTATGATCCTGCCGATCCGCTTTACGGGCCAAAACTCGCGGGCCTTTTTGATTGCGAACCTACTGTCGGATACGGTCCGTCAGGGATTGCTTTTGTATGAAATCAAACGCGCCCTGTTCAAACCCCAACGCCCCCATATCGGCGCACCTATCCCTGCATCCGAGTTGGACAAATGGGAGGGCAACCCCCGTGGGTTCCTGGCATGGTTGCGCGACCATACGCTGGGTTTGGGGCGTTAACGCGTCGGCCATTATCTGGTCGGCACAGGCACCTCACCGCGATAATCATAAAATCCGCGCTGGGTTTTGCGGCCCAGCCAGCCTGCCTCGACATATTTCGACAACAGGGGGCAAGGGCGGTATTTCGAATCGCCCAATCCGTCATGCAACACGTTCATAATCGCAAGGCAGGTATCCAGCCCGATAAAATCCGCCAATTCCAGCGGCCCCATCGGGTGATTTGCCCCCAGTTTCAGGGACTCGTCAATCGATTTGACCGAACCCACCCCTTCATACAGGGCATAGACCGCCTCATTTATCATAGGGACCAGAATGCGGTTGACGATAAAGGCGGGGTAATCTTCGCTGCTTGCGGCGGTTTTGCCCAAGGTGCCGACAACCGCCAGCAGGGTTTCATAAGTGTCTTTGTCCGTTGCAATGCCACGGATCAATTCCACCAACTGCATCACAGGCACGGGATTCATAAAATGAAACCCCATGAATTTTTCGGGCCGATCCGTGGTGCTGGCAAGGCGCGTGATCGAGATTGACGACGTATTGCTGGTCAGAATCGTATGTGGGGCCAGATGCGGGGCCAATTCCTGAAAGATCGCATTTTTAATCGCTTCTTTTTCGGTCGCAGCCTCGATCACCAGATCGCATTTGCCCAAGTCCGCAAGCGTTAGCGTTGTCGTAATGCGCGACAGGGCGGCGGTTTTTTCATCGGCAGTTGTTTTGCCCTTGGACACTTGGCGTTCAATGTTGCGGTCAATCAGCGCAACCGCCTTTGCCAGACCTTCGGCATTGATATCATTCAGTAAAACATTATATCCTGCCATGGCAAAGACATGGGCAATCCCGCTGCCCATTTGCCCTGCGCCGACGACACCCACAGATTTAATCCCCATAGCGCACCCCTTTTCCTCAGTTTACGTCGCTGTCACCTTGGGGCGCAAGGCGCAGCCGTCAATTCCGCTAAGATTTGTCGCAAATGCCCAAATTAGGCCTTTGGTAACAAACAGGGCGCAAATTGGGCCTTGGGTGAAGTAAACGGGTGGATCTATGGCTTATGCTTTTCCCAGCGCGGGGGCGCTGGATTTTGCGACGTGCACCTATGGGGCATCGCGATTGACATTTCGCGGGCCAAAACGGGATACCGAAAGGGCCTTTGTGTCCGTGATCGGCGGATCGGAACCCTATGGCAAATTTGTGCGTGCGCCGTTTCCCGATCTGTTAGAACGGGCGCTTGGCCTGCCCGTGGTCAATTTGGGGCAACAAAACGCAGGAATTGACGTGTTTTTGAACGATCCCGCCACCCTAGAAATTGCCGCGAAATCATCGATGGCCATGGTGCAAATGCTGGGACCGCAAAACAATTCCAACCGTTTTTACGCGGTGCATCCGCGCCGAAATGATCGATTTTTGGCTGCAAAGCCTGCGCTGTTGGCCCTATACCCCAAAGTGGATTTTACCGAATTCCACTTTACACGGCATTTGCTGCTGACGCTTCAGCATCAATCGCCCGAAAAGTTTGCGATCCTTGCAGACGAATTGCGCCAAGTTTGGCTTGCGCATATGCGCCGCCTGTTGACGCAATTGCCCTGTCCAAAACTGCTGGTTTGGATATCAGAAGCCCTGCCAGTGGCCGCCCAAGATGCCAACGACCTTTTGGCCAACCCCATGCTGATCGACCGCGACATGATTGCGGAAATTGCGCCTTTTGCGACAGGGGTTGTGCAGGCCATTCCGTCGACCGAGGCGCGGGTCATGGGGCTAGAAGGCATGGATTTCGCACCCCAAGATCTGCAATCGGCTGCCGCGTCGTTGGGCCCATACGCGCATCGTGAAATATGCGATACGTTGCATCCTGTGATCGAGCAGGCATTGCACCGCTATAAAACGCGATGACTGCACCCTTGCCGAAACGGTGCATTTGCCGCATCAATGGCCGATGGACCGTTTTCGATTATCCCCTAATCTGCGCGCCAGCATTTGGCATTTTCTGCGGCGGCTAGAGGCCGCAGAACTGGACTTAATCGCAGCGGGTGTCGCCTTTTATGCATTTTTGGCTATTTTTCCTGCGGCAGCGGCGATTATTGCGATTTGGGGGCTGATTTCGGACGCAGACCTGATCCGCCAAGAGGTTGCCCTGCTCAAGGGCTTTTTGCCTGATCAGGCCTTTGTGCTGATTTACGATCAGATTGATGCGCTGCTCAGCATCAATTCGGGCAGTATTGGCCTTGCGACAGTGCTTTCCACGGGCTTTGCCATTTGGTCAGCGCGGGCCGGGGTGGCGGCATTGATCCGCGGATTAAACGCAGTGCATAATTTGCCAAACCGCGCTGGGCATTGGCATCAAATCCGCGCTTTGGTGATGACATTGGGGATGGTGGGTCTGGTTATCATGGTTCTGATTATGGCGGTTGTTCTGCCAATTGCCATGGCAGCCTTGCCGCTGGATCAGTATAGCGCCCGCGTTTTGACCACCTCGAACTTGGCGATGGGGACCGGTGCCATGATTTTCTCAATAGGTGTCGCTTACCGCATTGGGCCGAATTACAATGGGCGGGCAAGGCCGCCGCTGTTGTCATGGGGCCTGTTGGTCGCATTGGTTTTGTGGGTGGCATCAACGCGGTTGTTCATACTTTATTTAGAAAACTTTCACAGTTTTAACCGCATTTATGGGTCTATCGGCGCCGTTGTGGTGCTGTTGATGTGGCTTTATGTCAGCGCCTATGCAGTCCTTTTGGGGGCGGCAGTCGACGCCGAACGCGGCCGCGGTCAATAATTGTTTTGCATCACAAAGCCCACACTGGCATTGCCATCGGTGGCAACCCCCATATGGGCGTTCACCCGCGGATTGATCACAAAGTTCAGGTTCACCTCTTGTTGGCCGTTGGGCGTCACCGACAATTCGGTATAGACCTTGTCCGAGATATATTTTCCTGCCTTTAGCGTGGTCGCACCAGTGGCATCTGTTTGCAAATCCAGATCATCCAACCCCAGTTTTTTGCGAACCCGCGCGACAACGCCGTCACCGCCCTTACCCGCAAGCGTTGCCACCGCCCCCGCCAATTGCACCCCCTGAAGGGCAGATAAGTTCTGAATATTCTGCCCGAACAGCAATTGCGCCAAGACTTCCTCTTGCGGCAATTCAGGCGAAGAGCTGAGCGTGATATCAGGGTCAATCGCGCGGCCTTCGATCGTAACGATGCTGGTTATGTCATTGTTTTGTGTCGTTGCACGCACAAGGATCGTAGGGATCAGCTGATCCTCCATTTGTAACAAAACCTCGTCCAAATTCAGACGTTTGCCCAAGAATTCAAACCGCCCCTGCACCAGATTGAACGCGCCCGAAGGCCGCACATCCAACGTGGTGCCCCGCAGTTGGATTTCCCCCGCCAATTCTGCTGTCAGGCCGCGACCGCGAATAAAAACGCGATTAGGTGCGGTCACGCGAATGTCCAATCCAAAGGGAATGGGTGCTGTCTGCGCCCCTGTATCGGTGCCATAGGCATAGGCTCGGGTTTGGCGGACGCTGGCAGTTTCCCCCAAATGGGTCAGCCCCGTCACCCGCGTCGCCGTAGCGAAACTGCCAGAGGGCACTTGAATTTCCGTGCGACCCAATTGCACCGCGCCTGCGATTATGGCCCCGCCTTGCAACGGGCCTGTGATCTGTAAATCCCCATCCAAGCTGCTGTCGTAAAGATTGGGGTTGCGCATTTTGACGGACGTGAATTCCAAGGCCAGATTGCTGGGATAAGGCCGCGCCAAACCAATGCGGCCCGTCAATCTGGCCGTCCCGCCTTGGGTTATGGCGGCGGTTGCAGTCACATCGGCGCGGCCTTGGGCCAAGTCAGCGCCAATGTTCATCCCTTGCACAGTAAAGGGCAAGACGGGATCAGCATAGGTGCCATTTTGCACGGCAAGCTTGCCAGTCACAGATTGCACCGCCAAGACCCCAAGCAGGCGCAGATCAAAGGTCAGCCGCCCCGCTAGGCTGCGCGGGGTGATAAAGGCATTGGCAAGCGCCGCCTCTGATGTGCCGATAATGCGCAGATCATTGTCGGCGCCCAGACGCCCCTGCACGCTTGCCTCAATACCTGCAGGGCCTTTTAGGGTCAGGTCAAGTTGCTGCGCCTTGAAATCGGCTTCTGGCGTGATCCGCCCAGACACCGTCAAACCGCCCGGAAACGCGGGCAAAACGACACCCAGATTGCGCAAGGTTGCGGTCAGGTCAAAGGACAGATCACCCACGGCGCTTTTTGCACTGACAGAGACTTGGGGATTCGTCAGCGCCAACTGATCCAAACGTGGCCGCCCAGCGATCAGAGCAACTTGGGCCTTCAATTCGCTTTTGCCCCCGATGACGCGATCCGCCGCGGCTTGGCCGATTTGCAAGCCATCGGCAGTCGACGATAATTTGAACATACCATCGGTCAAAGTGCCGTCATATTGTAATTCACCCTGCAAAGCCCCGCGATACGTCGGCCCCATGGCGCGCAAGTCATTCAGGGCGACACGGCCCGAAAGCTGGGTCTTGGCCGCAGAAATCTGCCCTTTGGCGTCTGCAACCAGCCCCTCGGTCGTGATTTGCATCTGGCGCAGAATAACACCAGTTTCATCGCGCCGCGCCGAAAGGGTGACATTACTGGCACCTTTGATAAGGCCATCCAATGGCGCCAGGCCCATGCCCAAATCCTGACCGGCAACCTTGGCCTGCAAATCAAAAGCCCCTGTCAGAAACGCGCCCGTACCCGAAAGATCGGCGTCCGCCATGCCGTGTAGGGGCCGCCCCGTCAGCCGCGCAAATCGTGACAGATCATTCAGCTGCAGGCGCGCTTGGCCCGTTACGGGAAATCCTTGTGACAGCAGACCCAGATTGCCCGACAAATCCAGCCCATAACCGTCGCCATTTACCCGCGCATGGGTCAGGGTGACGACCCCATCGCCTTCACGCCAGCGTATTGCGGCATCTCCCCACAGAATTGACCCCAAAGCCTCACTTTGGGCGGTGCTGCTGGGCTGAACGCCTTCGGCGCTGTAATCCAGTTTGGCGTCCAACACCTGTGCCGCGCCGTCACGGGCGATCTTGCCTTTGGCATTGACGGCCAT
This sequence comes from Cypionkella sp., assembly GCA_040398785.1. Taxonomy (GTDB): domain Bacteria; phylum Pseudomonadota; class Alphaproteobacteria; order Rhodobacterales; family Rhodobacteraceae; genus Cypionkella. The sequence continues at coordinate 114,879 of JBBATJ010000007.1, forward strand.
ATTGGCAATCTGCAGATCGCTGCGATCCCAGTTTTGCACAGAAATGCCAGCCGTCCAATCCTCGCCCTTGTCGCGGTCAAAGGCGGCCGTGATCTTTGCTGATCCGATTCGGGTCTCTTGCGCCATGGGCAATAGAACAGCGCGACCCAAGGGATCACGGATATTGCCTGTCAGGGTGAACCGTTGCGGCAAGCCATCAGCGGCCAGCGTTAAATCCCCCGCAAGCTGCATGGCCTTGGCCGACAGATCTAATTGGTTGATCGCAATTTGCCCATCGGGACCATAGGTTCCGTTCAAGACGACCCCAACGCGGTCCCCAAAAAAATCGCGGTATTTCGGCACAAACAAAGGTGCCATATCCCCTGCAAGATTTGCCGAAAATCCTGTAACATCAGACCCTTGTCCAGCTAGCTTTATATCCCCAGACAGCCGCGTTGCACCATTTGCTGTCAAATCAATCTTGGCAGCAAAATCGGTCAGAACACCCTGACCCTTGGCGGTAAAGTCCAATTCTTGCGCGTCAGGAATCCGCAAAAGCTGCGCCAATACTCCGCCCGAACCCTCGGAAATATCCACATCCAATCCTAAATCGGTTGTGGCATTGTCATAGCTTATGGCCAGTTTTACCGCACCTTTTGGCCCATTATCCAGCCGATCAATCGTCAGATTGCCCGCCCCTTTGCCCCCGTCCAGCGCCAAAGATGCCGTAATCTTTGCTTGCAGGGATTGGCCCAAAACAGGGGCATCTAAAATCACCTTTTCCGCCACAACAGTGCCAATATTGACGGCAACAGGCAGGCTGGGCAGGGCAAAACTGCCTGCTTCTGCTGTGGGGGATTTGGGCGGCAAACGGAACAAATGAATTTCATGTGCCGTCAATGTGTTAACGGTCAAGCGCCCCAACAGCAAATCGCTGCGCGCCCAATCCAGATTGACGTTGCTGAGGCTGATCCAAACGCCCGCGTCATCCGAGATGGTCAAGCTGTCCAGATGCGCCTGCGACGACATGGCCCCGGTAAAGCCCGTCAACGTTACTTTGCGCCCCGCGCTGGACAGGTTATCTTCGATCAAGGCGGTCAGATAATCGCGGTCATCCGTTTGCGCCCCAGTTTGCGCCCCAGTTTGCGCATCGGCACCCAGTGGCAGGACAAGCAGCCAAATTATCGCCCAAAACCGCGCCATCAAAACGATTGCCCCAATCCGACATACAGTTGCAAACCATCGCCCGTTGTGCCGCTTATGGGACTGGCGACATCCAACCGGATCGGCCCGATCGTCGTCAAATAACGCAGACCGATCCCTGCCCCTGCCTGCCAATTATCGGCCAACGAAAATTGCGCATTTGCATCGACGTGCCCGATATCAACAAATCCGACCAGTCCCAGATTGCGACCTACTTTTAGCCGACTTTCCAGCGATCCCGCCAAAAAATGCGTGCCGCCTGTCAGAAATGGCGTGCCGCTGCCGTCCGTCAACTGATACACGCCCAGCGATTTATAGGGCTGTCCCCGCACCGTGGCAGGGCCGCCCGAATAAAACAAATCCTCTCGCGGCGTGCCGGCCAGGCTGGATCCCAAAATCGCCCCCGCTTGGACACGCGCGGCGAAAACCAAGGCGCCGCTTTGTGAGGCTGTTTTATACCCCCGCGCATCCCAAACCAAACGAACGCCGCTGTCGGTATATCCCAAGCCGTAAAACGGCTTGACCTCGGCGCTGATGGCCACCCCGTCTGTCGCATCTTTTTTCACCGCCCGCGTGTCCCAGGTGGCACCAAAGGGCAAAGATAGGGTGCTATACTCGGTCACCCCTGACGGGTCGATCACGCGTGAGATGTGATATGCAAGACTGGCCTTGCCCGTCAACGTATTAGAAAAATAATGGATCAAACCGCCCCGCAGGTTCAGCGCAGTGTCATCTTGCAGGTTTTCTTGTTGGCGCGCAAAGCTGATGCCCAGACTTAGGGTCGTGTCAGGCGTAAAGGTGGCAGGGCGGTCAAACCCTAGGGCGATGTTGTAATCCAAGCCGCCCGTATCGACACCCAAATGCGTGGCCTCGGCGGACAGCGTTAGCCGCTCTGCCCCGCCCAGTAAATTGCGGTGCATCCATTCGCCAGACAGGCTTAGCCCCTCTTGCGAGGCGATATCCCCCGCCAGTCGATAGCGGCGCAGTTTTTCTTCGACCAGATTGGCGGTGATGTCCAAATGATCTGGGGGCGTGATATGTTCCCCTTCTTCTAAGGAAACAGACCGAAACGCCCCCGTGCGACGCAGACGGGTCGCAGCGCGGTCCAATTCCGCAGGGGAAAACACGGAACCCGTCGGCAGACCTGCAATCGCCAAAGTGCGATCCACGTGCATAGAATCAATGCCCTTTAGGATCAGTTGGCCGAAATACAGCTTTTGCCCAGGCGCTATGGTGATCTGTGCGGCAAGCTGCAACGTTTTGTGATCGGCGCGCAGTTGCTGATCCACCACGGCGGCTTTTGCAAATCCTTTGTCACGCCACTTTTCGACGACAGTCGCGGCTGTTTGCAAAATGATCGTGCTGCTGGCCAATTTTCCCGTGGCAAATGCGTCCGAAAGTTTGGTTCCTGGGGCCACAGGGGCGATTTCGGCGCGGGACAGGGCAAAGACAGGACCAACATCAATGCTCACCTGCACAGATTTAATCGTTTTGGGCACATCCAAGGGCGCGATGGTGGCGGCCTCGGTTCCATCCAAAAGGATATGAATCACGGGGCCGTAATGGCCTTGGGCATAAAGCGCGTCCAACAGCGCACCATATTCCGCCTTAGCTTTGGCCAGAATATCTTGGGCTGTGTCACTGTCACCCAATCCTGTCAGCAAAGACGCGGCCCGCAAATCAGAGGTCAGCGTGGCACTTGCGCCCATCACGTCAAATTGCACTGGGCCCACCGCCAAAACAGGCGACGCTGCAAAGATCAGCGCGAAAATGCTGGGCAAAGCCCTGTGGTTGCGGTGCGACATTCTGTTCCCTGAAAACTTATCCACATTATGGCCCGATATGTGGATAAGGGCAACGGCCACGACCACATTCCCTTGACGCAAGGCGGAAAACCCCCGAACCTGTGACAATTCCTAACACAGAGAAGAATATGCCCTATCACGCCGCCGACACCCGCTATGATCGTATGCCGTATCGCCGCCTTGGCAAATCGGGGCTGAAACTGCCCGCGATCAGCTTTGGGCTGTGGCACAATTTTGGCCATGACACGCCGCATCAGGTCAAACGCGATATGTGCCGCACCGCCTTTGATCTGGGCATCACCCATTTTGATTTGGCCAACAACTACGGCCCGCCCCCCGGTTCCGCCGAAGAGGCGTTTGGCGAGATTCTGAAAAACGATTTCGCACCCTACCGCGATGAGTTGATTATTTCATCCAAGGCGGGGTATAATATGTGGGATGGCCCCTACGGCGAATGGGGGTCGCGCAAATATTTGATTGCATCTTGTGATCAGTCCCTCAAACGTATGGGCTTGGATTACGTGGATATTTTCTATTCCCACCGCGTAGATCCTGACACCCCCCTAGAGGAAACGATGGGTGCCTTGGATCATATCGTGCGATCTGGGCGTGCGCTGTATGTCGGCATTTCCAGCTATAATTCCGAGCGCACGCGCGAAGCAGCGGGGATTTTGAAGGACTTGGGCACGCCCTGCGTGATCCATCAGCCCAGCTATAATATCCTGAACCGTTGGGTTGAAACCGATGGGCTAAAGGAAACCTTGCAAGAATTGGGGATTGGGTCGATTGCCTTTACGCCCTTGGCTCAGGGGATCCTTTCCAAGAAATATCTGAACGGTATTCCCGCAAACAGCCGTGCCGCACAGGGCAAATCGCTGGACCCTGCGGTGATCACGCCTGCCGCCCTTGCCTCGGTCAAGGCGCTGGATGCGATGGCATCTGCGCGGGGTCAAACCTTGGCGCAGATGGCGATTGCTTGGGTGTTGCGCAATGGGGGGATTACATCCGCCTTGATCGGGGCCAGCAGCGTGGCCCAGATCGTTGATTGCGCAGGCGCGGTTGATAATCTGGAGTTTACCGCGGCAGAACTGGCACAGATTGACGCCATATCTGAGGAAAAAGACATCAATCTGTGGGCCAAATCATCCGCCGATTAAGGGTTTAACCGCCATACCAACCGCCCGTGCCAATGTCGCATGGGCGGCCTCATCAAAATGCACGCCGTCCAGCGGGCTGACCGCGATATGTTGGCCCGCATCCATGAACGCCACGCCGCGCGATGCCGCCAAATCCCGATACAGCGCGGGCAGGGCGGCGGATCGGGCAGCAGCGCCGTAAAATTCGTCCTTGATTGGCCCCACCTCGACCACGGGGGCGGGACACACCAGCAAAATTTTGAAACCACCATGACGGTCTTGCCATGTGCGGTGCTGCGCGATGTCCAAAAGGCTGGAAATCCCGCCCTGCACCTCGGCGGGATGGGCGGTAAAGCGGGCCTTGACGTCATTGGTTCCCAGCATAATCACCAAAACATCAATCGGCCCGTGGCTTTCAAGCGCCATTTTCAGCCCCATCTGCCCGTTCATATGCGCCCCCATGATCGGATCATCATAGCGGGTCGTGCGCCCTGGCAGGCCCTCTTCGATCAAATCAACGCCCAAATCCCGCGCCATCCGTGTCGGCCAGCGAATATCAGGCCCAAAACGGCCATATTTCGTTAAATCCACAATGGGCGGCGTCCCGTGGGTGTTGCTGTCGCCATAGGTCATCACAAGTGTCATTTTTATCTCCCTTTTGGGGCAAGCTATCCCAGCCAAAAGGAAATACAACTGCCCCTTCAAATTGGCAGATTTTCAGCCCATATAGGGGTGAAACCAAATCGAGAGATCATCATGTTCGGAACCCCAACCCACGCGCCCGCCAATGACCTGATCAAAGACGGCACCGAGGCCAGTTTTATGGCCGATGTCATCGACGCCTCAATGACCATCCCCGTGATCGTGGATTTCTGGGCGCCGTGGTGTGGCCCGTGCAAAACGCTTGGCCCCGCGCTTGAGGCGGGCGTTCAGGGTGCCAAGGGCCGCGTCAAAATGGTCAAGATCAACGTCGATGAAAACCCCGCGATTTCGGCGCAACTGCGGATTCAGTCGATCCCCACAGTCTATGCGTTTTTCCAAGGCAAGCCCGTCGATGGATTCCAAGGCGCGATTCCTGGATCGCAAATCAAACAATTTATTGATAAATTGGTCGCAATGGCCCCTGAACCCGATGGCGGTTTGGCCGATGCGATTTTGGCAGCCGAGGCGATGCTGGACGAGGGTGCAATCCTAGACGCGATTGAAACCTTTGCCGCGATTTTAGGGGAAGAACCCGAAAATCCACAGGCCTATGCGGGGCTGATCCGCGCCCATATCGCGGCGGGGGAATTGACCCGCGCGCAAGAATTGTTGGCCGCCGTGCCTGCCGCGATCACATCCGCCAAGGAAATTGACGCCGTGCGTGCCCAAATTGATCTGGCTCTGCAAGCCGCCGATGTCGGCCCCGAAGACGCCCTGCGCGCTGCCGTGGCCGCTGACCCGCAGGATCGTCAGGCGCTGTTCGATCTGGCGGTGGCCCTGCACGCGAATGGCAAGGTTGAAGAGGCGATCAACACCCTTCTCGATCTGTTCAAACTGGACCGCGACTGGAACGATGGGGCGGCGCGCGCGCAACTGTTCACCATCTTTGACGCGGCAGGCCCCAAGGATCCCGCCGTTCTGGCAGGTCGTCGCCGTCTGTCGTCGATGATATTTGCCTGATGGCCCTTGCGCACTAGGTAGGCAGATATGAAAAATATTCCCGATCTGCCCGAGACAATCTCGATCTTTCCATTGGCGGGGGCACTGCTGTTGCCGCGTGCCCGCTTGCCCCTGCATCTTTTTGAACCGCGATACCTCGCGATGTTCGACGATTGCCTGAAAACGCCCGAACGGCTGATCGGGATGATCCAACCGCGTGAAACCGCGCGGGGGGGCAATGTTCTGTCCAGCATTGGTTGCGCGGGGCGCATCACATCCTTTTCGGAAACCGAAGATGGGCGCTATATGATTACGCTGACGGGCGTGTCACGCTTTCGTCTGCGCGATGAGGTGCAGGGATTCACCCCCTATCGCCGCGCGGGCGTAGACTGGGACAGCTTTGCCCGTGATCTGGGGGCCGAGGAACATGACCGCAGCTTTGATCGCGCTGGGTTTTTGGACCTGCTGACGCGTTATTTCAAATCAACGGGCATGGATGGGGATTGGTCGGGGATCAAGGGCGCGGATACGGAAATGCTGATCAATTCCCTGTCGATGCTGCTGCCGTTTTCTCCCGCCGACAAACAAGCCTTGCTAGAGGCACCATCCTTGATCACGCGGCGCGAAACGCTGGCGGCGCTGATGGAATATGCACTGGCCAAAGGCGATGATGAGGCGTTGCAATGACCGAATATGACCGCCGTATGCTTGAGGCGCTGATTTGCCCCGTTACGCATGGCACGCTGACCTTGGACACTGACCGCAATGAGTTGGTGTCCAAATTGGCCAATCTTGCCTTTCCCATTCGCGAAGGCATCCCGATCATGCTGGTGTCTGAGGCGCGCAAGCTGGATTAGGGTAGATCACATTGTGCCCTTATATTTAATCGTCAACACGTATTAGGCGAAAGGTTATACCCGTTGTAACCCAAAGATTTCTATCTTTGAAAAAGATGAATGCGTATCTTTCAATGCAGATGTAATTTTTTTTAAAGGTACGATATGAAAAATGTGATGCTGATCGCAATTGCGGTGCTGGCCATTCCGGCAACGGGTTATGCCCAAGATGCTTCTAATTGGGCAGGTTTTTATGCAGGTGCAACTGCAACTGGCGTTAATGCAAATAGTTCTTCGATGGGAGTTGGTGGATTTTTTGAAGGCGCCCCAGAAGAATTTTCGTCCCTTTATGATTCTGCGCCTCAGGGTGCCGTTTCGGGAATACGGGCAGGATATAATCTGAACTTGGGGTCAGGTTGGCTGGCAGGTGTTGAAGGATCGTTGAATTTTGGGGCGATTTCGGGCGCGATCGACGATCCTGTTTCAGCGAACGAAAACGATCAAATCACCTCAAAACTAGATCAAAGCCGCGAATTTACGGCGCGGATTGGTTATGTTGCGGGCAAAACGTTGATTTACGGGCTCGCAGGTCTTGCCAATGCACGAACATCGATCAGCCTTGATGACGAAACCGTTTTGGACAGTGAATCGTTGTCTTTAAAAGGGCGTGTTTTCGGTGTTGGCGTCGAACAAATGCTGACAAGCAAACTAAGCATGAGCCTTGAATATCTTCACATGGATTACGGCACAAATACATTTTTTGCCGACCAAGCTGATGGCAATTACGCGCTTGACGCAGATGTGACATCGGACAGCATTCGCGTGGGTGTGAATTACCGCTTCTGACCCTAGTTCTAATCAACACAATATATTATGGCTGCATTAAAATTGCGGTCATAATATCTACTGTTTGATTATCGGGTCTGATCCGAAATCAAACGATCAAACGCCGCGTCGATCGGCCCCCAATCATCGATATTCAATCGCACAGGCAGGGTCAGCACATGGGCGCGAAATCGTTCGGGCAGGCGGACCGCATCCTTTTCCGTGGTGACCAATTGCGCGTCTTGGGCAAAAGCATCGGCCATCAGACGCGACAAAAGCGCATCCGATAGGGGCGCATGATCGCCCAACGCCTCGGCGCGCAGGATATGCGCACCTTGCGCCCGCAAGCTGTCAAAGAATTTTTGGGGCCGCCCGATCCCCGCAAAGGCGATGACCCGCGCCCCTTGCCAGTCCATTCCCATGGGCAAAACCTCTAGCTGGCCCTTGATATGGGGCGTGGCCAAATCACCCGCACCGATGGATAAAACCAGATCAGCCCGCGCAAGACCAACCGCAACAGGTTCGCGCAAGGGCCCCGCAGGCAGGCATAACCCATTGCCAAAGCCGACCGCGCCATCGACGACGATGATCGAGAAATCTTTCATAACGGAAGGATTTTGAAACCCGTCATCCAACAAGATCACCCTTGCGCCCAAGCTTTCAGCCAAACGCACCCCCGCCGCACGATCCTTTGCCACAATGGTCGGCGCAAAGGCCGACAGCAAAAGCGGCTCATCCCCGACCAGCGCCGCTGTATGGCGGTTGGGTTCAACCCGCAACGGCTCGGTTTGTGTGCCGCCATAGCCGCGACTGACGACAAAGGCCGTCACCCCGCGCGCCTTCAGGCGCGCAATCAGCGCAATCGCCGTGGGCGTCTTGCCCGTGCCGCCCACATTCAGATTGCCGATGCAAATTACAGGAACGCCCGCGCGGTATCCCGACTTGCGCAATCGGCGCGCCGTGGCACGCCCATAAACCCACCCCAAGGGCCGCAACAGCTGTGCGATCAGATTGGGCTGCCGCAATGTCCAAAATTTTGGCGCTTGCATTACCGCGCCCCGCCCATGGACTGCAGAATAATTGCAACGATCCGCGCCGTCACCTCTGCTCCCTCGGATGCAACACCCCACGCTGCATGGGCCAATCGTGCCGCCCGATCTGGTGCCAACAATTCAGACAGCAAATCTGCCACCTCAGCAGGATTACTGGCGGCCGCCGCCCCCAATGCCGCGCCAAGCCGTCCATATTCGGACCCAAAATCACCCGTGCGCCGGCCGTGAATAATGGCTGATCCCAATGCCGCCGCCTCCATCGGGGAACGGCTGGATCCCTGCCCTAACAGCGATCCACCCATAAATGTCACTGGGGCAAGGCGATACCACAGCCCATATTCATCTGTCGTTTCAGCGATATAGACGGCGATTTCAGGATCAGGTTCTTCGTTCAATTCGCGCCTTGCGACCAGCCACCCCTCAGAAAATTCCAAGGCTTCGGCAATGGCGGTGGCGCGGGCGGGGTCTTGGGGAACCAAAATCAGCAACAAACGATGCGCCAGTCGCATTGCGGCGCGATGGGCTGCAATGACAGCGGCTTCCTCAGATTCAGGGACGTCGCACGCCAGCCAAATCGGGCGTGTCGCAAATAGTGCTGCCAGCTCTGCCCGCTCTGATTCGAAATATGAAAGGGCGATGGCGTCATTTTCCATTCGGCCCAACCGTTGAACCGTGCGGGCGCCCAATTTGCGATAGTGTCGTGCTGTCAATTCGTCCACAGCCAGAATCGCTTGAAAGGCCTTAACGGCACTTTGGATCAGACCCGGCCACATCCAGCCCCGCCGAACAAATGGCATCACCGCGTCCACCAAAAGGACGGGCAACCCAAGCGTCTGTGCACATATCATCAACGCAGGTCGCATTTCGCCACCCGTCAACACAATCACATCAGGCGACCAATATGCCAGAAATTGCGCGACATCCGCTGGGGTGTCAGCGGGGGCATCATCGCTGAGATGGGCGGTCGCGGTCCCCGTGACCAGTACCTGCAGATTGTGATCCTGTTTCAATTGATCGGCCAAAACTGTGATCGGTTCGGCACGCAATCCATCACTGATATGCAACCAGACAAGCCGCCCAACCGGGCGCAGAGGCCGCGTCACGCTTGGCTTTGGCCTGCGCCGCGCAGTCAGTTGATATAGCGTCTGGCCAATGGATTTCACAGGGCGAATGGACCGCTTACGCGCCCATCTCCTCGGTCAACGAACCCGCCATCCCCTCTTCGCGCAGGCGATGAATATGGGCAATAAAATAGCGCATATGGGCATTATCGACAGTGCGCTGCGCTTCAGCCTTCCATGCGGAAAAGGCGCTGGCATAATCGGGAAACATCCCAACAATGTGAATATCGTTGGGATTTTTGAACACATTCTTATCGGGCGTGACCAATTCCCCACCAAAAACCAGATGCAATCGCTGTGCCATCGTCGTCTCCTATATACTTGGGCGCAAGGTAGCGGTTTTGCCGCGTTGCGGCAAGACCGCCGTCACCGCTGCAGAAAATGCGCGGAAAACTATATACAGGCGCGATTTTTCACTGTATGCGCCCTAAATCGGCCCGAGGGTTCCGGGGCAGATCAGGCGAGGAGGCCGATCTGCGATGGGGAATGAGGTGCCGTTATCAATGGTACTTTATGGGGCAATGCCCCCCGTCAGGAAAAAATATGGAAGATATTGCAATCGCAGCCCCTTTGGCTGCGGCTTTGGCGTCTAAGGGCTATGCGTCCCTAACCGCCGTTCAAAAATCCGTTCTCGCCCCCGAGGCGCAGGGCCGCGATGTGCTGGTCTCGGCACAAACAGGTTCGGGCAAAACCGTTGCCTTTGGAATCGCGATTGCCGATCAATTGCTGCGCGGGGCAGATAAACTGCTGTATGCCGACACGCCGATGGCGCTGGTCATTGCCCCCACCCGCGAATTGGCGCTGCAAGTCGCGCGCGAGTTGGATTGGCTTTATGCAGATGCAGGCGCGATCATTGCGACCTGTGTGGGCGGTATGGATTATCGCACCGAAAAGCGGGCGCTGGACCGTGGCGCGCATATCGTTGTCGGCACCCCTGGCCGTCTGCGCGACCATATTGATCGCCGCAGTCTGAAATTGGAAAACCTGCGCGCCGCCGTTTTGGACGAGGCGGATGAGATGCTGGATTTGGGCTTTCGTGAGGATTTGGAATTTATCCTGAACGCCGCCCCTGCCGAACGCCGCACGCTGATGTTCTCGGCCACCGTTCCAAAAGAAATCGCGAAACTGGCGGCAGATTTTCAAACCGACGCCTTGCGCATTCAGGCCCAAGGCGAGGCGAAACAGCACGTCGATATCGAATACCGCGCCTTATCCGTGGCGGCACGTGACCGCGACAATGCGATTTTCAACGCCCTGCGGTTTTATGAGGCGCGCGCGGCGATTGTATTTTGCAAAACCCGCGCCAATGTGAACCAGCTTTTGGGCCGTATGGGCAATCGCGGATTCCAAGTGGTGGCATTGTCGGGGGAACTCTCGCAACAAGAACGCACCCACGCGTTGCAAGCCCTGCGCGATGGCCGTGCGCGTGTTTGTATTGCGACCGATGTGGCCGCACGGGGCATCGATTTGCCGGGTCTGGATTTGGTCATTCACGCTGATCTGCCCAGCAATTCGGAAACCCTACTGCACCGTTCGGGCCGTACGGGTCGGGCGGGGTCCAAGGGCGTCTCGGCGCTGATCGTGGCCCCTGCCGAATTCAAAAAGGCCCAGCGTTTGTTGCAAGGGGCTAAGGTCGTGGCGGAATGGGGTTCGGCCCCCTCTGCCGACGAGGTGCAGGCCAAGGACGATCTGCGTCTGTTGGAAAACCCGATCCTGTCCCTGCCCTTGGGCGAGGATGCAGGGATCGCCCGTGTGCTGATCGACCGCTATGGCGCGGAACAAGTGGCGGCAGGCTTTGTGCGTATGTGGCGCGAGGGGCGCTCTGCCCCCGAGGTTCTGTCCGAACAATCGACCTCCGCGCGCGAGTCGGCACGCGATGCAGCGCCCCCCCGCGAACGCAGCGAATTTGGGCCATCCGTTTGGTATATGCTGTCGGTGGGCCGTTCTGGCCGTGCCGAGGCGCGCTGGCTATTGCCGAAAATTTGCGATGCAGGCGGGATCACCAAGGACGGTATTGGGGCGATTCGCGTGCAAGAAGACCGCACTTTTGTGCAAATCGCGGATAAATTGGCGGGCAAGTTTGGCGCAACGCTGGAATTGGAAAGCGGCGTGATGATGGAACGTATCGCGGGCGAGCCTGATTTGGACCGCCCCGAACGCGCACCCGCCAAGACCACCCGCGCACCCCGCGCCGAGAAGGCGGAATATGCTCCGCGGGCGGAAAAGGCGGAATATACGCCGCGCACAGAAAAGCCTGCACCACGGGCCGAAAAGGCGGAATATACGCCGCGCAGCGAAAAACCCGCTTATACGCCAAAGCCATCGCGTATCGTCGAGGATGACGCGGGCTATGATCCAATGGCCGCATCCTATGCCGCCCCTGCCGAGGCACCGCGCCTTGCGGATCGTAAACCCTATGCCAAGCGCGAGGACAGCAAACCCCGCGCAGAGGGTTCAAAATCCGTCGCAAAACCCTATGCCAAGCGTGAAGATGGGGACCGCAAACCATATGCACCCCGCGCTGAAGGTGCAAAAACATATGCACCACGCGCTGCAGATGGGGACCGCAAACCTTATGCGCCGCGTGCTGAGGGCGCAAAACCTTATGCGCCGCGTGCTGAGGGCGCAAAACCTTATGCGCCGCGCAAGGCCGCTGATGGGGACCGCAAACCCTATGCCCCCCGCGCTGAGGGCGCAAAGTCATACGCCCCCCGTGCCGCAGACGGGGACCGCAAACCCTATGCGCCACGCGCTGAGGGCGCAAAACCTTATGCACCGCGATCAGAGGCAACCAAATCCTTTCCGCCGCGTGATGGCGCAAAACCCTATGCGCCACGTTCGGCAGGGTATAAGTCACAAGGTGGACCAGATGCAGGGCGCGCAACGGGGTTCAAATCCCATGCCGCCGAGGGCAAACCCGCACGGGCCAAACCCGACGCCAAGGACACAAGCAAACGCTTTGTCCCACCAAGTAAGCCTAAGCGCTAAATGATAAGGCCGCCCAACTGGGCGGCCTTTTTCAGACGATCCCGCCGCCTGCGCCCGATGATTTGGGCCTGATTTCGGCGACTTTGGCGCGGTAACCGCTGGCGCGATATGTCGCCACGGGGTCAATCGCGCCGCCAGATTCCAGCCGCGCCATCGCCAAGATCGGTTCAACATCGGTGCGGAAACCCGATTTCAACAGGCTGGTCGCCATCAAAGCATCATTGTCATCTTGCGCCGCCATCAGGGCCACACGATCCACCAATAGAGCCATCGCATAGGCGCGTTGCACCTCGGTCGCCGATACCATCAGGCTTTCAATCGGGTCGGTCACATTATGGCTTTGATCCAGCATATGCGCGGGGTTAAACCCTGCGCGCCCCTCAGCCGCAACCAATTCGTTGAACACCAGAAACAAGCGGTAAGGATCAACGCTGCCCGTGTCCAAATCATCATCGCCATATTTGCTGTCGTTGAAATGAAAACCGCCCAGCTTGCCCTGACGGATCAACCGCGCCACGATCATTTCGATATTCACATTCGGCGCATGATGGCCCAAATCGACCAGACACATCGCCTGCGGCCCCAGTTCCGTCGCGATGATGTAATTCGTGCCCCAATCCTGCACCACAGTCGAATAGAACGCGGGTTCATACATCTTATGTTCTGTAAACAGCCGCCAATCGGGGGGCAGGGCCGCATAGATCGCCTTAAGACTGTCCATATAGCGGTCAAATTGGCGGGTGAAATCCTGTTGCCCTGGAAAGTTCGACCCATCGCCGACCCAAACCGTCAGCGCCTTGGACCCAATAGATTTGCCAATCTCGATACATTCGATGTTATGTTCCACCGCCTGCGCGCGGGTCATTTTGCTGACATTGGACACGGACCCGTGTTTATAGGAATGCGCCTGATCCGCCTGATCTTGGAACGTGTTCGAGTTCATCGCATCGAACCGCAGTCCCAGTGTCGCCGCCTTCGCCAGCAAATCCGCCGCAGGGGCCTTGTCCCACGGGATATGCAAGGACACGGCGGGGGTGGCGCGGGTCAGCGATTGGATCACGCCGCAATCGTCCAGCTTGTCGAAAATCCCGCGCGGCTCGCCCGCGCCAGGAAAGCGGGCAAAACGCGTGCCGCCCGTGCCCACCCCCCAACTGGGAATTGCCACGCCATAAGCGGAAACTTTGGATTTCACCGCCGCGATATCAATCCCCCGCCGCGCCAGATGCGCACCCAAGGCATCGTAATCTGCCTGCAAACCTACCAACCGTTTGGCATTTTCCGCGGCAATCAGGTCATGTGCGATCATCATCATCTACCTTGTAAAGGATTGAACATTGCCCGCATCGACGTTCAAAATATTGCCCGTGGATTTGGACGACAAATCGGACGCCAGGAAATAGGCGGCCTCGGCGATATCTTCGGGCAGAACGGCGCGTTTCAACAGGGACCGCTGACGATACATTTCCTCTAGACCCTCTTTATCGGTCTTATAGGTGCTGGCGCGTTGATCCAGCCAATCGCCCGACCAGATTTTCGATCCGCGCAACACGGCATCGGGATTGACGACGTTGACCCTGATCCCCGCCTCTGCCCCCTCTAGGGCAAGACAGCGCGCAAGATGGATTTCAGCGGCTTTGGCGGTGCAATAGGCGCTGGCGTTGGGGCTGGCGGCAAGACCGTTTTTCGACGCCACGAACACGACCGCACCGCCAATGTTTTGCGTGCGAAACAGTTTGAAACTTTCGCGGCTGACCAGAAAATACCCCGTGGACAGGATATCCATATTCTTATTCCACAGCGCCAAACTGGTTTGTTCAATCGGCGCGGAACTGGCGATACCTGCGTTCGAGACCAAAATATCCAGCCCGCCAAACTCCAGCGCGGCGGTGGTATGTGCGGCAATCACTTGGCCCTCATCCGTCACATCCATTTGCACGGACCGCACCACATCCGCACCATAACGCTTGGACAGATTGTCCTGCGTTGCCTGCAAGGCCTGCGCATCTATATCGGCCAACAGAACACAAGCCCCCTCGCGCAAATAGCGTTCCGCCGTGGCCGAGCCAATCCCGCCCGCGCCGCCCGTGACGAGGGCCACACGCCCCGCAAGGGATTTCGGTTTGGGCATACGTTGCAGCTTTGCTTCCTCAAGCAGCCAGTATTCGATATCGAAGGCCTCTTGTTCTGGCAGGCCGCAATATTCCGATACGGTATCAGCGCCACGCATCACATTGATCGCGTTTACATAAAACTCACCCGAGATTCGCGCCGTCGCTTTATCCTTGGCAAAGGTGATCATCCCCACGCCGGGGACCAGATACACAACCGCATTCGGGTCACGCAGGGGCGGCGAGTTGGGACGTTTGCAGCGGTCATAATAGGCGGCGTAACCATCGCGATACGCGGCAATCTGGCCCGACAGGCCCGCCAAAGTGCCGTCCACATCGGGATTTTTCGGATCAAACCCCACCACCAAAGGACAAATTTTCGTGCGCAGAAAATGGTCGGGGCAGGACGTGCCAAGTGCGGCCAAAGGAGCAAGTTTCGCGGAATTCACAAACTCCAAAACCGCCGCCTGATCGTCGAAATGGCCGACCATATGGTGATCGGCGGAAATCATCCCCCGAATGGCCGGCATCAGGCGGGCGGCAACGGCACGGCGCGCGTCACTGGGCAGGCTGTCATGCACGGCCCCGCCAAAGATCGCCTTGCCTGCCGTTTCTGCGCTAAACCAATCCATCGCCTTTTGGATGATCTGCAAGGTCAACGCATAACAGGTCTTAGCGTCATCATCCCATGTAAACAGCCCATGCGATTCCAAAACCACGCCCTTGGCATTCGGATTTTCCAGACAGAATTTTTCCAGCCACAGGCCCAGTTCAAACCCAGGGCGTTTCCATGGCAACCAGCCGATGTCATCGCCGAAAATCTGTTGCGTCAGCGCGCGCGAATTTTTCGACGCTGCAATCGCAATGATCGCATCGGGATGCATATGATCTACGTGTAATTTCGGCACATAGGCGTGCAGGGGCGTGTCAATGCTGGCCGCGCGGGGGTTTAGGTTAAAGGTGCAATGGGGCAGCAATCCCACCATTTCATCCTCATGCTCCAGCCCACGATAAATCCCCTTTAGCGCCCGCAGCTTGTCCATATACAGGGTCGCAAAGCCGTCCATTTTGATAGACCCGACATCCCCGCCAGACCCCTTGACCCACATCACCTGCACCATCTCGCCCGTCAGGGGATCGCGTTCCATGACCTTGGCGCTGGTATTACCGCCGCCATAATTGGTCACCCGTTTGTCCGATCCCAGCAGGTTTGACCGATACAACAGCTTTTCCGATTCGCACATATTGGCGGCTTTTGTATCATCCCATTGGTTTAGCAGGGCGCGACTGGTCATACCGATCTCCTTCGTGTCTGTGGTAAATGTGCCAAGATTGATCGCAAAGTCAATCACAATCGATCAGTATCAATCATGCTGCAGCGCAGAAACTTATTCTGTGATTGAAAATGATTGACAATGATCGAATCTAATGGAAACCATAGCGCCAAAGGAGAGACAGATGCACGAAAGCGAACGCCACAGAATTATCTTATCCGCCGTCGAAGGTCGGCCTGTGGCGACAGTGGGCGAACTGGTCAATCTGACCGACTCGTCAGAGGCGACGATACGGCGTGATATCGCAACCCTGCACGTTCAAAAGAAATTGCGCCGTGTGCGGGGCGGGGCGGAATCTATTGCCCCTGCCCAATTTGTGGCGATCAACGCACGTCCCTTTGCCGTGAACGAAGGTATTCGGATCAACGAGAAACGGGCCATTGCCCGCGCGGCGGCAGATTTGTGCCAGGATGGCGATGCGATCATCATCAACGGCGGCACAACGACATTTCATATGGTGCATCCTTTGTCCGCCAAACGCCTCCAAGTTTTTACCAACAGCTTTCCGATTGCCGAACATCTGCTGAAACATTCCAAAAACACAGTGATGCTGCCAGCAGGTGCAATTTATCGTGAGCAAAACATCATTTTGTCCCCGTTTGACGAGGATGGAAGCCGTCATTTTTATGCAAAACGTATGTTTATGGGTTGTCGCGGATTGGGGCCACTTGGGTTACTTGAGGGGGATCCAATGCTGGTGCAGGCCGAACAAAAATTGATGGGCCAAGCTGATGAATTGGTGGTTCTGGCCGACAGTTCGAAATTCACGGCACGTTCCAGCCTGCTTTTGTGCCCCCTGTCGCGCATTCACACGGTCATCACCGATGAGGGCATCACCGACCGTGACGCGGCCATGCTAGAGGCCGCCGATATTACCCTGATTGTGGCGCGTCTTGGCGCCGCAGACAGGTATTCCGAACGCGCCAGCGAGGTCTGACGCGCACACCGCTCATCTGGGAGGATAAAATGAGCATTTTCACGAAAGCACTGACCACGGCGGCCTTGGCCACCGCATTGATGTCGTCGACAGCGATGGCAGAAAACTATAAAATCGCCTTGGTCGTCAAAGCATTGGGGATTGGCTTCTTTGAAGCGGCCAATAATGGTGCCGAAGAGGCCGCCAAAGAACTGGGCGATGTGGATATCATCTATACAGGCCCAACCGACACCACCGCCGAAGGCCAGATTGAGGTGATCAACAGCCTGATCGCCCAAGGTGTTAACGCGATTGCAATCTCTGCAAATGATCCAGACGCCGTGGCCCCTGCCCTGCAAAAGGCGATGGAGCGTGGCATCACGGTGATCTCGTGGGATTCGGGCGTCGCAAAAGCGGGTCGTCAAATGCACCTGAACCCATCTTCCAGCGCGCTGATCGGCAATACGATCATCAAACTGGCAGCCGATAATCTGCCCGAAGGCGGCGATGTGGCGATTTTGTCGGCAACTGCCACCTCGACCAACCAAAACACCTGGATCGAAGAGGCCAGAAAGGTTCTGCCAAACTATCCAGGCATCAATCTGGTCGCGACGGTTTACGGCGATGACAAGGCCGACAAATCGTATCGCGAAGCCCAAGGCCTGATCGCCACCTATCCAAACTTAAAGGCGATCATTGCCCCAACCACGGTTGGTATTTTGGCGGCATCGCAGGCGGTGACCGACGCAGGTTTGATCGGTAAGATCAACGTCACCGGTCTGGGTCTGCCATCGGAAATGGCCGGGGCAGTTGCCTCGGGCGCGACCAAGTCGTTCGCGATCTGGAACCCGATTGATCTGGGCTATGCGGCAACGATGCTGTCTTACAACATCATCAAAGGTGCCAAGGCCGAGCCAGGCGCGGAAATCGGCATGGGCCGTATGGGCAATGCCAAACTGGACGACAACAACGAGGCGGCGATGTCCGACCCCTTTACCTATGACGCGTCGAACATCGACCAGTTCAAGTCGATTTTCTAAATCTCTGGACTGGCGGACCATCCGCCAGTCCATTCCCCTTCGGATTTTCCCCATGACCCCTGTTCTGCGCCTTTCTGGCATCTCAAAGTCATTTCCGGGGGTCAAGGCCCTGTCGGACGTGCAACTGACGCTAACCGCGGGTCAGGTCACGGCCCTGGTCGGTGAAAACGGCGCTGGAAAATCAACCATCGTCAAGGTGTTGACGGGAATTTATCAACCCGATGCTGGGGTGATCGAGGTGGACGGCAACAGCGTTACCTTTGCCAATGCCGCCGCTGCCGCTGGTGCGGGCATCACTGCCATTCACCAAGAGACCGTGCTATTTGACGATTTGACGGTGACGGAAAACATCTGGCTGGGCCATGCGCCACGGGGCAGATTTGGTCTGATCGATTGGGACGCCGCACGACAAGGCGCGGTCGATTTGTTGGCCTCTGTCAATGCCACACTGGACCCTGACGCGATTTTGCGTGATCTGGGAATTGCCAGCAAACATCTTGTTGCTATCGCGCGTGCCCTGTCCATCGACGCCCGCGTGGTGATTATGGACGAGCCGACAGCGGCCCTAAGCCACAAAGAAATTCACGAACTGTATGATCTGATCGAGACCCTGAAAGGCCAGGGTAAGGCGATCCTTTTCATCAGCCACAAGTTTGACGAAATTTTCCGTATCGCCGACAATTATACCGTGTTCCGCGATGGGCAATTCGTGGGCGCGGGCAAACTGGCGGACGTCACGCACAGCGATCTGGTGCAAATGATGGTGGGCCGCAGCGTCGATCAGATTTTCCCCAAACGACAGCCCAACATCGGCGCGCCTGTGCTGACAGTGGCGGGATACAGCCATCCGACCGAATTTGACGACATTAACTTTACCTTGCATCGCGGTGAAATCCTTGGGTTTTATGGCCTTGTGGGCGCGGGGCGATCCGAGGTGATGCAGGCCTTGTTTGGCATCACAAAACCGTCCAAAGGTGCCTGCAAGATCGAAGGCGAAATGCGCGTGATCCATTCCACCGCCGATGCAATTGCCCAAGGAATCGTTTATGTCCCCGAAGATCGTGGCCGCCAAGGCACGATAAAAGGTCTGCCGATTTTTCAAAATGTCACCTTGCCATCCTTGCGCGAAACATCGAACGCAGGATTTTTGCGGCTGGCGCGGGAATTTAACTTGGCGCGCACCTATACGTCGCGGTTGGATTTGCGCGCGGCAAGTTTGGATCAGGACGTGGGCCTGCTGTCGGGGGGCAATCAGCAAAAGGTCGTCATTGCGAAATGGCTTGCGACCCACCCCCGCGTCATCATTCTGGACGAGCCGACCAAGGGTATTGATATCGGATCAAAGGCCGCCGTTCATGCCTTTATGGCCGAACTTGCGGCCCAAGGTTTGGCGGTGATTATGGTCAGTTCGGAAATTCCCGAAGTTTTGGGAATGTCGGACCGCGTGATCGTGATGCGCGAGGGGCGGATTGTGGCCGAAGTCTGGGGCAATACGATGACACCCGAATCCCTTGTCCGCGCCGCCGCTGGCATTGAGGAGGCCGCATGAAATTCCTGAAATCCCGCGAAGCGATTTTGCTGGCCGCTATTGTCGTCCTGACAGGGGGGATCGCCCTGCGTTTTCCTGCCTTTATCACGCCGCATAATCTGGCCAATGTGTTTAATGACACCGCGCCTTTGATGATCTTGGCGGTGGGGCAAATGATTGTCATTTTAACGAAATGTATTGATCTGTCGATTGCTGCC
Organism: Cypionkella sp.; assembly: GCA_040398785.1. Classification (GTDB taxonomy): domain Bacteria; phylum Pseudomonadota; class Alphaproteobacteria; order Rhodobacterales; family Rhodobacteraceae; genus Cypionkella. The sequence continues at coordinate 134,609 of JBBATJ010000007.1, forward strand.
ACCTTGGCGATGACGGGCATGGTGGCGGCGCTGCTGAATGGGATGGGCGTGCCATTGCCTTTGATCATCGGGATTGCCGTGGGCCTTGGCGCGGTGATGGGCGCGGTCAATGGGCTGCTGGTCTGGCGGCTGGGCATTCCGTCGATTGTTGTGACGCTTGGCACGATGACGATCTATCGCGGGCTGATTTTCTTGCTGACGAACGGCAAATGGGTCAATGCGCATGAGATGACAGATGCGTTCAAATCCCTGCCGCGCATGGTGGTCTTAGGCTTGCCGATCATGGGCTGGATCGCGATCGTGATGATCGCATTGTTTGCGGTGATCATGGCACGCACGGCGCTGGGGCGGGCATTTTACGCGGTGGGGGGCAACCCCCATGCGGCGGTTTACGCAGGGATCGATGTGGGCCGCACGCAATTTGCCGCCTTTGTGATATCGGGCGCGCTGGCGGGGCTGACGGGTTATCTGTGGGTGGCGCGCTATGCGGTGGCCTATGTCGACAATGCGGGCGGGTTTGAATTGGACGTTGTGGCCGCCTGCGTGATTGGCGGCATATCCATTGCGGGCGGTGTTGGCACCTTGGGCGGCGCGATGTTGGGGGCCCTGTTCTTTGGCGTGATCCAAAACGCGCTGCCCGTCATTGGCATCTCGCCTTTTTGGCAAATGGCAATCTCTGGCACGGCGATTTTGTTGGCGGTGATGTTCAACGCCAGATCATCGCGCGAAAAAGGCCGCCTTATTCTAAAGGAGCGCATATGAACACGCACATCGTTCCTGATCGGTTGAACACCGCCCTGCACCGCGCCTTGCGGTCTTGGGAGGCGCTGTTGATCCTGGTTTTTATCATCGTCTTTGCGATAAATTCCTTTGCCTCGCCCTATTTTTTGAACGCGTGGAACCTGTCGGATGCCACGTTCAATTTCACCGAAAAGGCGATGATTGCCTTTGCGATGGCGATGCTGATCATCGCGGGGGAAATTGATCTGTCGGTGGCCTCGATCATCGCGCTGGCGTCGACGATGATGGGGGTGATGATGCAGGCGGGGGCGGGGGTGCCCGTTTTGGTGCTGACGGGTGTTTTGGTAGGGCTGATCTGCGGTGTGGTCAATGGGGTTTTGGTGGCAGGTCTGCGCTTGCCATCCATCGTTGTCACCATCGGCACCATGAGCCTGTTTCGCGGCCTCAGCTATATTATCCTTGGAGATCAGGCCTTTACGGGATATCCAAAAGATTTCGCCTATTTCGGTCAAGGCTATGTGTTTTGGGTCATCAGCTTTGAATTGGCGCTGTTTGCGGTGATGGGGCTTGCGGCCTATATCCTGCTAGAGCGCACGAATTTTGGCCGCGCTGTTTATGCGATTGGCAACAACCCGACGGCGGCACTGTTTTCGGGCCTGCGGGTGCAGCGGGTGCGGTTTATTTTGTTTTTGCTGACGGGGGTCAGCAGCGGCATTGCAGCAGTTTGCCTGACGTCGCGGTTGGGGTCTACGCGCCCCTCAATTGCCATGGGAATGGAATTAGAGGTGGTCACGATGGTCGTCCTTGGCGGCATTAGTATTCTTGGCGGATCGGGTCGAATTTTGGGTGTGATCCTGGCGGCATTGATCATGGGGCTGGTTACATTCGGATTCGGTTTGCTGAATGTGCCGGGAATTGTGATGTCGATTTTCCTTGGGCTGTTGCTGATCGGGGTGATTGCCGCGCCCAGATTATTGCGCGGTTCGGTTCGGGGGAAATGATGCAGAAATACGCCTTTAAGATGCGGCTGAACGCGGGGATGGAGGCGGAATATCTGCGTCGCCACGATCAGATTTGGCCCGAACTGGTGGATTTGCTGCATCAGGCGGGGATCCGCGATTATTCGATTTATCTGGACCCTGAAACGCTGATCCTGTTTGGGGTTTTGTGGCGGACGGATGATCACAAGATGGATGATCTGCCGCACAGCCCGATCATGGCGAAATGGTGGGCGTATATGGCCGACATCATGCAAAGCCATCCCAGCAATGAACCCGTGGCAACGCCCTTGGTGCCGATGTTTCATCTGCCATGACAAAAATCGCCGTCATAGATATTGGCAAGACCAATGCCAAACTGGCGCTGGTTGATCTGGACAGTCTGGCCGAGGTGGCCGTCGTGACACGGCCCAATACCGTGCGGAAAACGCCGCCCTATCCGCATTTTGATGCGGTTGGGATTTGGGATTTCATTTTGGTGAACCTGCACCAGATGCAGCAGGGTCACGGATTCGACGGCATTTCCATCACCACCCACGGCGCGACGGCGGCGCTGTTGGATCGGGACGGCAACCTTGCTGCGCCGATTTTGGATTATGAAACTGCGGCGATTGATGACACGCGCGCGGCCTATGACGCGCTGCGGCCCAGATTTGATGTGACAGGTTCGCCCGCCCTGCCAATGGGGTTAAACCTTGGGGCGCAGTTTTATTGGCAACTGTCGCGCGATCCAACGCTGTCGGCACGGGTCGCCACCATCGTCACCTATCCGCAATATTGGGGGTATTTGTTGACGGGGGCATTGGCCTGCGATGTGACCTCGCTGGGCTGTCATACGGATTTATGGCAGCCTTTGGCGGGACGCTGGTCTGCCCTGCCTGCCGCCTTGGGTCTGGCGGAAAAATTCGCGCCCTGCCTGCCGCCCAACGCGGTTTTGGGGATGACGTTGCCCGCCTTGGGTCTGGGGGAAATTCCCGTTCTGTGCGGCATCCATGACAGCAACGCATCGCTTTTGCCGCATTTGATCGGACGCGATCCGCCGTTTTCTGTTGTATCAACAGGCACTTGGGTGATTTCTATGGCGATAGGGGGCAAGGCGGTGACGCTAGACCCCGCCCAAGACGTGCTGATCAATGTCAACGCGATGGGCGCGCCTGTTCCGTCATCCCGTTTTATGGGCGGGCGGATTTATGATCAGTTCACGCGGGGCGCGCAGGCCACGCCCGAGGATGTGGCAGAGGTGGACCGCACGGGCCTGACCCTGACCGATGCGCTGGAATTCTCGCATCCCCCTGAAACCGACGGCATGGCCGAGGTGGCCTTGGGTCGCTATTTGGCGCGGCGCACGGCGGGGTGCTTGGACATGATTGGCGCGGCGGGACCAACCCTGATTGAGGGGCCGTTTTCTGCCAATCCGTGGTTTTTGGCCGCCCTTGCCCAGATCACGGGGCGGCACGTCACAGCCTCTGCCTCGCGCACGGGAACAGCTATAGGCGCGGCGATGTTGTTCAAAGCCTAAACTATGCCCCCGCCAAAACCATCCCATCGACCAACAGGCTGGGCACGCGGGTCGATAAATGCGCGCGCGCGTCATTGGCGGGGATAATCCGCACCAACATATCGCGCAGATTGCCCGCAATAGTGCATTCATTGACAGGATACAGAATCTGTCCCCCCTCAACCCAGAAGCCCGCAGCCCCCCGCGAATAATCGCCCGTGGTCGGGTTGATGGTGGAACCGATCATAGATGTAATCAGCAACCCCGTCCCCATATCGCGGATCAGATCATCGCGGCTGACCGCGCCTTGGGTCAAATCCATATTGGAACTGGACGGCGACGGCGGCGCAGATGTTCCCCGCGCCGCATTGCCCGTCGACGCCATTCCCAGTTTGCGCCCTGTCGCCAAATCCAGCGTCCAGCCCATCAGCACGCCGTTTTGCACCACATCGCGGCGCAGGCTGGGCAGGCCCTCGCCATCAAAGGGGCGACTGCCTGAAATGCGCACACGGCAGGGGTCTTCGATCAGGGACAAGTGCGACGGCAACACCTGTTTGCCCAGCAAATCCATCGCCCAAGACGCCCCGCGCGCAATCGCCGCCCCATTGATCGCCGACAGCAAATGCCCAATCAACGACGACGCCACGCGCTCATCGAAAATCACAGGGAAGGTGCCTGTTTTCGGTTTCACCGCCCCCGCGCGGGCCAGCGCACGGGTTGCGGCCAGGCTGCCGATCTCGGTCAAATCGGGCAGATCGGATTGGTAAATCCGCCCCTCGCCTGCATAGTCCCGCTCCATCGCGGTGCCAGACCCTGTAAAGGCGACGGCGGAAACCGATGTGCTGGACCGCGCATAGCCGCCCGAAAATCCATTGCTTGCCGCCAGATGCACAGATCGGCGACCATGGCCTGATGACGCCTCAACTTGGGTGATCCCCGCCTGTGCCAGCGCCGCAGATTCCACCGCCCGCGCCATATGTTCCAGCGCCGCCGCATCAGGCTCCGCTGTATCCTCAATCAAATCCAGCGCCGCCAAATCCCAAGCCTTTGCCAATTGATCGCCGTCCGCCAGACCCGCATAGGGATCAACAGGCGCCTCACGTGCCATCGCAACGGCACGTTCTGCAAGTGTTTCAATCGTGCGGGCCGATATATCTGACGCCGAAACACAGGCCTGCCGCCCACCGATCAGCACCCGCAAACCGATTTCAATCGATTCGGCCCGTTCGGCCTGTTCCAGCGCCCCTGCACGGATATCGATGGACAAAGACGCCCCCGACATGGCCATCGCATCCGCCGCCTCTGCGCCCGCACGTTTTGCTGCGGATAACAGGGCGTCAGTTAGGTTTTGCAAATCATGGCTCATGTCAGGGTCTTTCCTATTCTGCTTTCCCCTTAGGTCATCTTTTGCGACGAAATTTCAAGACCCGTTACGGCATATCATACAGTTTCTGTCCATTGGCAAAAACGGCCTTATCCTTGATTTCGATTTTTGAAATCAGCGCGTCGCCCCCCGCTGGATCGGGCAGGCCGACCATCGCCAGCATCATGCGCGGCATCATCAGCTGATCCGCCTGCAAAAAGCCCGCCGCGACCAGCTTGTCCATCAAGGCATTGGCCCCCGTCAGTTTCAGATCAAATACCCCCGACGGCACAGGCGCGCCTGCGGCAGGATAATCCATCTTGCCAGTGCCTGTGCCCGTCAATTCTGCACCTGCAAGGGAAAGTTGCAGTTCTTTCAATGTTATGCTGTCCAATTGCGCAGGAACCTCGGACGGGTTTTGGGGGTTCACCGCTTGGGTAATCCGCATCATGCCGTCGGTGTCGATCGCCAAATTCAGCGGATCACGCGGCAGGGCGTTCATCGGATCAAACATCGCCCAAATTTCATCAGACAAGGTCATGTTGGTCAGTTTGGTCGTAAAGGCAAAGGGTTGCGCCACATCCGATGGAACCAAAGGCATTTTGATCCCAAAGGCCAACTCATCAAATTTAGCCGACATTGTGGGCACGGGCATATCTGCCGAGGTGACATTCAGCGACACGCCCTGTTGCGAAACCGAATAATCCAGCCCCTCTGCCCCGATACTGGCGGATATCGTTCCAGAATCCGACGTGCCGGTCACTGTCGAAGGCCCAGCGGGCGCCGTGACTTCAATGTCAAAGTCTGCACTTGCATAGGTCATTTCCGAGGCGCTTTTCGCGCCATCCGTCAAGGCGGCCATGAAATCTGGCCCGCCCATCGCACCCATCATCGCACCGCTGGTGGCCAAGGTGACATCCTTGATCGCCGCAGTCATCCGCACCTCACCCGTGGCATCGCTGCCAAGAACTGCCAAGGCAATACCCCCGATGGTGAAATCACTGGTCATCGTGGCGGTTGCGTCGGTGGAATAACTGCCGCTGATGTCGGCAAACGTCGCCTCAACAGTCATATTTTGCGCGGCAACACCATCAATGCGGTTCAACTTAATCTTCAAATTTGGCGCAGTCAGATCGTAATTGACCGCATCTGGATCGCCACTTGCGGTTAATGTCGCGCCGTCTTGACTGATATCCAGCGCAATCTCAACGGATTTGGGGCGATCTGGACCTGCGGGCAGGGTCATGGTGATCGGATATTCGGGCGGCATTTCCACCAACACAGTGCCATCGCCTGCATCGGTAAATCGCAGTTGCGCCATTGTGCCATCGACTGTGGCCGCGGGTGAGGCACTGGTCATAGTGATATTGCTGACAACCAAGGTATCGCCATCGCGCGTGGCGCTTTCGGCGGTGATGATTTGCCCTGCCGATTTCGACATATCTTGCCAGCTTTGCCACACATCTTCGGGGGTCACATCCGCAAGGGCTGACCCCGTTACTGCCAAAAGGGCAACGCCTGATATGCCCAAAATCGACCAATTTGCCATTTTCTGCCCCTTTGCATTGTTCGCAAGCAACATCGCCCCCTGTCTGGGCGCGGTCAAGCATTTAGGGCAAATTTGGCGCTTTATCGCCACCTATAAACTGCACCCCCCTCGCGGCAGGACCGTTTTGCTGGTGAATGACACGGGTCGTTGGGAAATGAAACGGCACCGTTTTTCAAGGATGCAAAATCGATTCTGAATGGGGACAAAATCATTGGCGTTTCGGGCCAAGCAGGGCAGATCGCCGCAGGGTGGCTGCGGCTTGACCGCAATTTTGTCTCTGGCGGGTGTTTATGATGAATCTTTGGGTCTATCTCGATGATGGCCATTGGCAAACGCGGGTTCTTTTTCAACGCGACGCGGCTATTTTTAAACTTATTCTGATCGATACATATATGAAATATCTATAAAAATAAATCGCTCCCCCAATGGCGGCGCTGTATGACCTTGGGAATTTTGGACGATATTTCGCCCAACAGGAAACAATAATGACGTCGGGCACATTCCATTTCGGTGATGTCGCGGGGTCTGTGTTGTTTTAGATGGGGTCATGGTCGACACGACAAAGTGCTGGTGACATCTAAAAACAGGCGAATTGGCCTGTAAAACAGGTTTTACAGTGATCGCCACTTTGATCAAATCAGCGGTGGCGGATTTGGCCTTTTTGGTGCATAAACCTGATCCGCCCGAATGCGAATTGGCGAATTGGGGAAAGCAGCGTGGATTTTATTGTGAAAAACTGGCGCAATGACATAGACGATGGCAAGAATTGCCATATGTCTCAACTGCGGTTTGCAATTTGGAATGCCTTGAAATCCAAAGATATTTCTACACCCAATCCGCGCCGATTGGGTGAAATGCGTAGGGCAACAGCATGATCGATGCCCTTGTGATCGGTGCAGGCCCTGCAGGGCTGATGGCGGCCGAGGAATTGGCCCGGGCGGGCAGATCGGTCTTGATCGTTGAGGCAAAAGCCAGCCCCGCGCGCAAATTGCTGATGGCGGGCAAGTCAGGCTTGAACCTGACCAAGGATGAATTGCCCGCAGATTTCATCGCGGCCTATCAAGGTGATTTTTTGCGGCCCTTTTTGGCCGAGTTTGGCCCGCGCGAAATGGTCGCTTGGACCCGTGCTTTGGGGCAAGAGGTGTTTACGGGGTCTACGGGGCGGATTTTTCCCCGCACCATGAAGGCGTCACCCCTTGTGCGCGCATGGTTGCGACGCCTGTCGGATATGGGCGTGACCCTGCGCACCCGCTGGCGTTGGACGGGGTTTGACGGCGATGGCTTTGGCTTTGACACACCCGATGGGCGGCAAATCCTGCATCCCCGCGTGACCGTCTTGGCACTAGGCGGCGCGTCATGGGCGCGGCTTGGCTCTGATGCGGCTTGGGTGCCGTGGCTCGCGGATAAAGGCGTCCAAATCACCCCGTGGAAGCCCGCCAACATGGGGTTTTCGGTCGATTGGACCCCACATATGCAGCGCCATTTTGGCGCGGCGATCAAGGGCGCGGTCTTGATGGCGGGGGATCAGCGCGAACGCGGGGAATTCGTGATCTCTGAACGCGGGATCGAAGGCGGCGGAATATACACCATCAGCCGCACTCTGCGGGATGGGGCAAAGCTGACGCTAAACCTAATGCCAGATGTGGATGACATCGCCCAGCGCCTTGGGCGGATGAAACCCTCTGAAACACGCGCCAATCGTCTGCGAAAACTGGGCCTGTCCCCCGCTGCGATTGGTTTGATCATGGAGTTTGGGCGCGGCATCGACACAGTCTCGGCGATTCAATCCCTGCCCATTCCCCTGTCAGGCCCCCGCCCCCTAGATGAGGCGATATCCGTCGCAGGCGGCGTTACCGCCCTTGGTCCCAATCTGGAACTTATTGCCCTCCCCCGCGTCTTTGCCTGTGGCGAGATGCTGGATTGGGAGGCCCCAACAGGCGGCTATCTGCTGACCGCCTGTTGGGCCACGGGTGCTGCTGCAGGCAAGGCGGCGGCCAAGGTCCGATAAACACAAAGCCATTTCATACTGATAAAAATACCTCCGCCGGAGGCACTTTGATGCAGTAATCCACCGCAAGCGCCTAGTTATGTTTCATCTTACTGTGATCCATCGGCGCGTCTGCGCGCGCGTTATCAACGGGCACATCCACGTCAACCACGCCGGCCCGTTCAAAGGTCAGGGTCAGATGGATCATATCCCCATCCTTGAACGCCCGCGTCAGACCCATCAGCATGATATGATCGCCGCCACGTATCAAGGCATGATCCCCATAAGCGCGGATGAAAAACCCCTCTGTCACCTCGCGCATTTTCATCACGCCGTCCGCGGCCGCGATATGGGTGTGCAGCCCTGCCATTTCGGCCGCATCTGTGGTGACCGACAACAGGCGGTCGTCGTCATCTTGGTGATTCTCGATGGTAAAGAAAATCGCCCCCGACGTTCCCGTGACACGGGCATAGGCATCCACAATATGAACGCCGTTATGGGCATGGGCAGGCAAGGTCATAAACGGCAGGCCAATCAGGGCAACTGCCAAGAGCATTTTGAAACGTGTCATCTGTTTTCCTTTGATGTGAAGTTTTGCCGTCACATCAAAACAGGTGGCCCCCGCGCGTCGGCATGGAACCTTGGGATCTGAACACGGCCAACCGCCTGCATCCCCAAGAAAATTGCCCTGCCCAAATTTGGCCGCTGCGGCAAGTATTGGGCAATCGGCAGATGCAGCGCGACCAAATTGCAATCAGGACAAGTGTGTGTCAACGGCACTTTGTGCCCTTGGCCGTCCAAGGTGACCGTCTGCGCCATCCCATTGCCGCAGATCACCATGGTTCGGCCAATCGGCCCATAATGCTGCGCCATCGTCACCGATGTCAGCGCCAGTATCAGCGCAAGGCATAATCCAAAAAGGGGTCGAAACAGGGCCATACCCCGCATCTATAACGGCCTGCCCTTAAATAAAAGGGGTATCAAAGCGCAAACAAAAAGCCCCGCTGACAGCGGGGCCTTTGAAGACGATCATCCAAAATTAGGCAGAGATTGCCTTGGAAATCTCTTTTTTGATCTTCAGCGCATCCGCCGACAATTCGTCATCCTTGGCCTTTGCCATGAATGCATCCAGACCACCGCGATGGTCAACGGTGCGCAAAGCGGCCGCCGAAATACGCAGGCTGAAAGAGCGGCCCAAGATATCCGAGATCAGGGTCACCTGATTCAGGTTTGGCAAAAAGCGGCGGCGGGATTTGTTATTAGCATGGCTGACAGTGTTGCCAGACATTGGGCCCTTGCCGGTAAGTTCACAGACGCGCGACATTGCGTGATCCTTGTCTTCAAAAGAAAGCTGGTCCCAAAACGGGCCAACCAAATGCGATTTCGGGTCGATACTGGCAAAGCCGCCCCGCGTCAAGCAAGGAACCGCGCCCTAGCCCCAAATTTGCGCGATTTGCGCCGCTCTACTGGCGCCCCAATGCCGCCAAGACCTCGACAGCGGCGATTTCAGGGCGGGTTTCGCCTTTTGCCACTTGATCGCCCAAGCGATCAATCAGGCCTTTGACGGGTTCACGGGTCAGTGTGGCAAGCATGGATTGGCGCAATTCCTCAATAAACCAATGCTTTGCCTGATGGGCGCGCAGGTCTGCCCAATGTCCCTTGTCGCGCCGCCACGCGGTCAACGCCTGAATTTCCGCCCAAACGGTGGCCAACCCCGCCTGCTCTATGGCCGAAACCATCATCGCTTTGGGGAAATCATCGGGGTCTTGGGGGCGGCGGCGCAACAGATGCAAAGCGCCTGCATAATCCGAACAGGTGCGCTGGGCTGCAGCCCGCAGATCGCCATCGGCCTTATTGACCAGAATCAGATCGGCCATCTCCATGATGCCGCGTTTGACGCCCTGCAATTCGTCGCCCCCCGCAGGCGCAAGCAGCAACACAAAAATATCGCTGATCTGCGCGACCACAGTTTCCGATTGGCCCACGCCGACAGTTTCGATCAGAATAACATCAAATCCAGCCGCCTCGCACAGGGCCACTGCCTCACGCGACCGCCGCGCCACGCCGCCCATATGCGCCTGACTGGGCGAGGGACGGATAAAGGCCAAGGGATCACGGCTCAGACGCTCCATCCGCGTCTTATCTCCCAGGATTGACCCGCCCGACCGCGCTGATGACGGATCGACCGCCAGCACCGCCACCCGCAATCCCTGCGCGGTCAGCATCAAGCCGAAACTTTCGATAAAGGTCGATTTGCCCACCCCAGGCGTGCCCGACAAACCTATGCGCAGGGCTTGGTGCGCCGTTCCCAAGGCCGCCAACAGGGTTAAGGCCTGTTCGCGGTGATCCGCCCGCGCGCTTTCGACCAAGGTGATCGCCCGCGCCAGACTGCGACGGTCGCCAGATCGTACGGCGGCTGCTAGGGTGATAGGGTCCATCGGCGCTCCTTTCGGAATGTTGTGCCCGATCGTTTGACCAATTTCCAGCGTTGGCGCAGTCTTGCAGGAAAATCAAATCCTTTACCTGATGACTTTTATAGTCTTTCGCGCTATAAAGGATCAAAAGAATACATTCAGAATCGAGAACAATCATGCAAAAGTTTGTAAACGCACTGACACTTGCCCTGATCCTGATGACCGCCCCCGCTTTTGCCGTTGATTCGGGCGGTAATTCGGGCGGCAGTTCAGGCGGAAACTCGGGCGGTAATTCTGACAATACCGCCGCCATGGCCTCTATGGACAGCGTTCGTCAGTTGATTGATGCCCAAGACTACCAATCCGCATGGGATGCCTTGTCGCAAATCACCAAGGCAGATACGGAAAATGCCGATGCTTGGAACCTTTTGGGGTTTTCCAGCCGCAAACTGGGAAAAATGAAATCGGCAGCCTATGCCTATTCAAACGCCTTGCGGATCAAACCAAAGCATCTTGGTGCGTTGGAATATCAAGGCGAGATGTTCGTTATCCTTGGCGATCTGGACAAAGCAAAGGCAAATTTAGAAAAACTGCAAGCCCTGTGCGGCAATTGTGAAGAGGCCCAAGATTTGGCGTCGGCCATCGCCAAAGGATAAACTTGGCCCTGCATCATCGACTTGCCGCCCTATGCTTTGGCATGATCGTGCTTTTTGGCATTTTTTTGCCCTGCATCTATGCTATGGCACACCTGCACTTGGGGGAACGTGAGAATGGCAAACTGGATGAAACTAATCGTGACGACAAGTCTTGTACTGGCGGCTGGATCGATGGCCTTTGCGGTCGATACGGCACCGGCGCAAACTGTGGCACCTGCGACAGCGCCCGTTGAACTGCCCAACTATACAGACGCCCAAGCGGCGATTGACGCGATGGATTATCCAGCCGCTGCGCGCATTTTGGCACAACTGGCGGGAACAGATCCGACCAATCCCGATGTCTGGAACCTGTTCGGCTTTGCCAGCCGTAAAATGGGCCGCATGGGCGAGGCAAGCCAAGCCTATGATGAGGCGCTGCGCCTGAAACCCGACCATATCGGCGCGCTGGAATACCAAGGCGAGATGTTTGTCGATTTGAAACGCCCCGAAGACGCCGCCAAAAATTTGGCCACCCTAAAAAAACTATGTGGCGACTGCGAAGCTGCTTTGGACCTTGAGGCCTATATCGCCGCCAATCCTCCCAGCTAACCGCTTCTCTTTTTTCCAAATATCGCGGGGGGAGGCGCCGCCCCGGGGGGCTGGCCCCCCGTGCGGCCTTTCACAAATACAGATATCCGTCAGGTAAGGTGCGTGGAAACCACGCACCCTACAGATGTCCGCCCATTCAGGTCAGAATCCACTCCCCCACAACAATCCCATCATAGGGCCGCGCACTCCATCGGGTGGGCGCTGCAACAGTGGTTCTGCACCTTTTACGGTTCAGGGCCCCCGAAGCCAGTTCTGGGCACGGACGGCAAAGTGCGCCCTCCTGGGGGGAGGGAGGGCGCGACGGCGCTTTGCGCCTTGATTCGGTGCCAAGAGGGATTGTTGAGATGGTGCTTTAGGCAACCCAAACCCTACCCAAGCCGCCCATCTTGCGCTATAATGTTCTTACTTTGTTCTAGCGTGATTCCCCATGGCCTTTTGCGAATTGTCCATCACATCGAATTTCACATTCCTGACGGGGGCCTCGCACCCCGAAGACTATGTCATGCGCGCCGCCGATATGGGGATGGATGCGATTGCGATTGCGGATGTGAATTCGGTCGCGGGCATTGTGCGGGCGCATACCAAGGCGCGGGAATTGGCGCGGGATGGGGGGCCGAAAATCCGCCTGATCCCTGCTGCAAAGATCGTGTTGCAGGGTGGCTTTAGCGTCACCGCCTTGCCCAGAAACCGCAAGGGCTGGGGCAATTTGTGCCGTTTGATCACGCTGGGCCGCCGTCGTGCCGACAAAGGCGATTGTGATCTGGGGATGGAGGATCTGCTCACTTGGGCGGGGGATATGGCGCTGTTGATCCATCCCGCCCAAGGGGACGATTGGCGCGATCAGGCGCGGCGCATCCCGAATGCGCATTTGCTGATGGCCCCGCGCTATGATGGCCGCGATCAGGCGCGGTTTGCCAAAGTGACCGCGCTGGCGGATGATCTGGGCATCCCCACAATCGCCTCTGCCGCCCCCATGATGCATCACGGATCGCGCCGCAAATTGGCCGATGTCCTGACCGCGATTCGCCTAGGCCTGCGGATTGAGGAATTGGGCCGCCGCGCCTTGCCCAATGGCGAGCAGCGCCTGCGATCCGATCCCGAAATGCGCCGCATCTTTCGCGGATTTGACGATGCAGTGGACTGCGCGGGCGATCTGACTGAAACGCTGAATTTTTCCCTAGACGAATTGCGCTATGAATACCCGTCCGAGGTGACGGGTGGCGAGGATGCCGCCGCCCGTCTGTCGCGTCTGACCGAAGAGGGTCTGCGCTGGCGCTATCCCGATGGTGCCCCCGCGCGTGTTCGCACCCAAGTCGCGCATGAACTCGCGTTGATCCACAAACTTGCCTACGAGCCCTATTTTTTAACCGTGCATGACATCGTGGCCTTTGCCCGCGACAAGGGGATTCTCTGCCAAGGCCGTGGATCCGCCGCCAATTCCATTGTCTGCTATGCGCTGGGGGTCACCTCAGTTTCGCCCGAAATCGGCACGATGGTGTTTGAACGCTTTATATCCGAGGCGCGGGGCGAGCCCCCCGATATCGACGTCGATTTTGAACATGAACGGCGCGAAGAGGTGATCCAGCATATCTACGAACGCTATGGCCGCCACCGCGCAGGCCTGTGCGCCACGGTCATTCATTATCGCGGCAAACGCGCCGTGCGCGAGGTGGGCCGCGTGATGGGCCTGACCGAGGATACGCTGTCGGCAATGTCCAGCCAAATCTGGGGCTTTGGCCGCGCCAAGGAGATGGAGGAGTCGCGCCTGCGCGAAATCGGTCTGGACCCGACCGATCGCCGATTGCGTCAGACGATGGATTTGATCCAAGAAATCCAAGGGTTCCCCCGCCATCTGTCGCAGCACGTCGGCGGGTTTATCATCACCGAGGGGCGGTTGGATGAATTGGTGCCAATTGAAAACGCCACGATGGATGATCGCACGGTGATTTGCTGGGACAAGGATGATATCGACACTTTGGGCATCCTTAAGGTCGATATTTTGGCGCTGGGGATGCTGTCTTGTCTGCGCAAAGGCTTTGATTTGATGGAGAAACACGGGGCGGGGCGCTATGATCTGGCCACCCTGCCCGCCGAAGATCCCGCCACCTATGACATGCTGGCCCGCGCCGACAGTCTGGGGGTGTTTCAGGTCGAAAGCCGCGCACAGATGAATTTCTTGCCCCGTATGCGGCCACGCTGTTTTTATGATCTGGTGATCCAAGTGGCAATCATTCGGCCGGGGCCTATTCAGGGCGATATGGTCCATCCCTATCTGCGCCGCCGCAATGGCCAAGAAAGCGTCAGCTTTCCGTCCGATGCGCTGGGGGCGGTTTTGGCCAAGACGCTGGGCGTGCCATTGTTTCAAGAACAGGCAATGCAGATTGCGATTGTGGGGGCGGGGTTTACCCCCGAAGAGGCGGATCGGTTGCGCAGGTCATTGGCCACGTTCAAGAAACATGGGTCCGTGTCGGAATTCCATGATCGGTTTTTGGCGGGGATGGCGGCGAATGGCTATGACGCCGATTTCGCGGCGCGCTGTTTTGCGCAGATTGAGGGGTTTGGGTCTTATGGCTTTCCCGAAAGCCATGCCGCCAGCTTTGCGCTGCTGGTCTATGCCAGTGCTTGGATCAAACGCCATCATCCGGGGATTTTTGCCTGTGCTTTGCTGAACAGTCAACCGATGGGCTTTTATGCGCCCGCGCAGATCGTGCGGGATGCGCGCGAACATGGGGTGCAGGTGCTGCCGCCTTGCATCAATGCCAGCCATTGGGATTGCGTGATGGAGAAAACCGATCGCGGTCTGGCGCTGCGGCTTGGATTTCGTCAGATCAAAGGCATGGCCGAGGATGAGGCGCAATGGATCGTCGCGGCGCGCGGCAATGGTTACAGTGAGGTGGGCGATGTCTGGCGGCGCGCAGGCGTGCCCGCCGATACTGTGACGCGGCTTGCCGAGGCAGATTGTTTCGCTATCCTTGGGCAGGCGCGCCGCGCGGCCCTCTGGGAGGCACGCGCCATATCGGGGGTAAAACCCCTGCCGCTGTTTGCAATGGATCTGGACGGCGAAGCGGTGCATGAACCCGCCGTGGTGTTTCAGCAGATGACCGAGGGCGAGGCGGTGGTTGAGGATTACATATCCATGCGCCTGACCCTACGCAGTCATCCTATGGCGATATTAAGGCCCTATCTGTAGGGTGTGTGCTTTGCACGCACCATTGGCCCCCAGTTCTGACCAAGGTGCGTGGAAACCACGCACACTACTTCACTGTGTATACTGAGTTAAATATGTCCAATTTACGATCAGTCATTTTGGCTCTCCACTAATTACTTCCTTAATTTCTTCGTAAATATGAAAAAAATAATAGATTGGACCAAGTGCAACCGTGATTGCCACCAGTCCATACAGATCATTCTCAAAACTCTTGGTTGGAACCAACAGAACGATTAAACATGCGATTAGGTGCGCACAGGAATACTTAAAGAAAGTCCTCCTTAGCGGCTTTAACCGAATCTCGACATTAACCTCACTCATCCCCATTCAACCACCAATACACCCCCGCGCCGCCATGAGCGTGCTTTGCTCGACCACTTGATCCATCACGATGAGACGAATCATGCGGTTCTTTGCAACATATTCCGACGGGGCGGGCGGAGCAAAAGAATGGTGCGTGCAAAGCACGACACCCTACATGCTTCCTGAAAGGCCTTGCTTGCTGCACAAGCCGTCAAAGCGCGGATGAGATTTGAATAGGATTGCCCATCCCAGATTGCTGTTGCGAAGCGGTCTGTAGGGTGTCGTGCTTTGCACGCACCATAGTCTGGGGCCAAAGGTGCGTGGAAACCACGCACCCTACCCCCTAATCAAAATCCCCTTCACAAAACCACCCCCCTGACATCGGATCGTTGGGGCAGTGGAACAGCCACAAACGCTCGCCTTCTTGGGTTTCCACGCGCCAATAATCCCGCGGGCCTGACCGCCATTCGGGGTCATCGAACCACCATTCGGGCAGGATACGCTCGGACCCAATCGCCACGCGCGTCGTAAAATCGCGTCTGCGCCATCGGAATGTCGCGGGGGGGGTGGGGTCATTCGGGGCGGTCACCGCCTCGGGCGGAAAGATCATCATTGGGCGCAGATTGGGGGGGGCTTGCCATTCGGGCAGATCAGGTTCGCACCAGGCGGCGGCATGGATTTGCGTGGCCTTGGCGGGGATATGACTGGCGCTTGGCAGCAGTCGCAGCACCGAATCACTGCCCAGCCTTGCGCCCAGTTTGCCGATCAGATCGGCCACAGCGGTATCTTGCCCCCCCACGGCGCGGGCGCTGGCGATCAGATGGCCTGCGTGCTGCATGGGTGTCAGGGGTTCCACGACAAAGGCGTGCAGGCGCAAACAATCCACCCCGAATCCCACATCAATCTGATCCAGTTTCAGCCACAACAAGGGGCGGATTGCATCCACCGAATTGGCCGCCCGCGCCAGACCTATTTCCACCACCGACGCCCCCCCATCCGCACGAAACGCCTGCAACCGCAGCATCCGCGCCCCCATCAGTTTGGCACGCAGGCCATCACACAGGCGCGGCAACAAACGATCCAGCCCCGCCTCAATATCCCCCCGCAGCCCAATGGGATCAGGAAAACTCAGCCTTGTCGCGAAATGTGCATCCGCCCGCATTGGCGCAATCGGTTCGGGTTCCACGCCCAAGGCCTGATCCAGCCGCCGCAGCGCGGGCGCGCCAAAACGGCGGGCAAAGGGCGCACGCGGCAGGGCCAGAACATCGCGCACACAGCGCAGCCCCAACCGTTGCAATCCATCCACCGCCGCCGCGTCCAGCCGCAGCGCCGCAAGGGGCAGCGGTGCCAATACCTCGCGCAGCATCCCCACGGGGGCGATAACCGCCTGATCGGGCACAATCTGCGCGCCTGCCGTCTCCCATCCCCGCCGTTTCACCGCACGCGACCGCGTCGCACGCGCCTCTTGCGCGATGGAATCGCCATTGCGATAGGCGGCGCTGACCTGCCCCGCATAGCGCGCCAGCGCCCATGCCCCCCCGCGCGTATCGGCAATCGCGGCGCGCACCGTCAGACCCAAATCCGCGCAATCGGCACTGATTTGCGCCAACAGCGCCGCCTCGCCGCCAAACAAATGCGCGCAGCCTGTCAGATCAATCACCAAACTGTCCGCCCCCTCGGGCGCGACCCAAGGGCTGAACTGCCCCGCCCAGCGCCGCAGATGCGCCAGAAACGCCGCCTCGGCCGCCAAATTCTCGGCCCGAATCATCAGCGCGGGACACATCGCCTGGGCATCACGCAGGGGTTGCCCCGCCCGCAATCCCACAGATTCGGCCAAATCATTCAGGGATTTCAACACCTTTGCCCCATTTTGATCGGCAATCACTGCGAAAGGCGCGGGCAAAGTATCACGGCGCTGACGCAACACCTGTTCGGCGGCCAGTTTGGGAAACCAAAGGGATAAGATTCGTCGATGCGCCATAATGTTCTTATTATGTTCTAATCTGACGCTGATTTCGAGTCGAAAAAGGGCTGGAACCTTGCGGTTCCAGCCCAAAATCTGCTTGGGTCAGATTTAAGATTACAGCTTAGAAGCAACCATCGCCTGGGTTGCCGACAGCTTTGGATCGGGAACCAAACCATAGGTTTCCAATTTGCCACCAGCAGCAGCCATATCGTCCGACACGAAGAATTCTGCGAATTCTTTCAGGCCGGGGGTCACACCAATGTGCTGCTTTTTCACATAGATGAACAAAGGACGCGACACGTTGTATTCGCCCGAAGCAATGTTTGCGCGCGAAGGAACGGTGCCTTGGAACTGTGCAACTTGCAGCGTGTCTTTGTTGTTTTCATAGAAGGACAGACCGAATACACCAACGCCCGTTGGGTTTGCCTTGATACGGGCCAAGGTTTCGGTGTAATCGCCGTCGATTTCAACAACGCGGCCATCGGTGCGCACTTTGGTGCAGGTCTCGGTGGTTTTTGCAGCGTCGCCGCCATTAGCCGCCTTGATCACTTTGTCCGAACCGAACATCTTGCAGCCCGATTCGATAACCTTTTGGTTAAACACTTCGCGCGTGCCGTGCTTTTCACCTGGGATGAAAGCAAGGATTTCTTGATCTGGCAGGCCTGCGTCAACTTCCGACCACTTGGTGTAGGGGTTTGGAACCAGCTTGCCGTTGATCACGACTTCAGCGGCCAAAGCATTGTACCAGTTGGATGGGGTGAATTTGAACGCAGGGCCATTGATGTCGGACGCGAACACAACACCGTCAAAGCCGATCTTGATTTCCAAGATGCCTTCGACGCCATGCGCCTTGCAATCCTTGACTTCGCCCGATTTCATCTTGCGCGACGCGTTCGCGATATCAGCTTGGCCATCGCCCACGCCTTCGCAGAACTTTTTGATGCCAGCGCCAGTGCCGCCGCCTTCAACGATTGGGGTTTTGAACGAAGTGCTTTCGCCAAACGATTCAGCAG
The DNA here is from genome assembly GCA_040398785.1 of Cypionkella sp. Taxonomy (GTDB): domain Bacteria; phylum Pseudomonadota; class Alphaproteobacteria; order Rhodobacterales; family Rhodobacteraceae; genus Cypionkella. The sequence goes on from JBBATJ010000007.1 coordinate 152,893, forward strand.
CGATCGTGGCAAAAGGCAGAACGGTCGACGAACCGGTCATCTGAATGGCGTCATTTGCCATTGCGGTCGATGCCAGCATGGACGCGGCGAACAGCGCGCTTGCGCCAATTTTCATAAGGGACATATTTTGCTCCGTTGAAGATCCGAATTTGATCTGGAGCGCGTTTACGCTGGTTTTGTGACACAAAAATAATGTCTGTGTAACGGAATTGTAAAATATCAGAAAAAGCGGCGAAATGTGGCGCGCTGCGGCAGATCAGCGCGCGTCATCACGTTTGCGTGAACGCGCAAAATTCATCAAAAAACGATTCTCAACTGCAGGGATTGTTCCTATGCTGACAAAAATCATAGCAGAGGAGTGAAATAATGAAGTTTAAATTTGCCGCGATTGTATGTGGCGCGGCCCTGATCGCAGGCCTTGCGATTGCCGAAGGCACCGCGACGGATCCTGTGGTTATTGCGCACAAAGATTTGATGAAGAGCTTTGGCGGCGCCGCAAAAGCGTTGGGGGGTATGGCAGGGGGCGATGTCGCCTTTGACGCCGCAGCGGCTCAGACGGCAAAGACCACTTTGGTTGATGGCGCCGCAAAAATCTCTTCGGTCTTTGAACAGGCAGGCAGCGATCCCGCATCCGAAGCTAAGCCCGAGATTTGGACCAATTGGGATGATTTTTTGATCAAAGCCAAAGGTTTGGCTGATGCCGCCACAGCACTGGATGCAACCACCCTTGAGGGTGTTCAGGCCGGCATGGGCGGGGTCGGTGGCGCCTGCAAGGCGTGTCACACCACCTATCGGATGTAAAAATCATAAAACCCCCATATATGGGGGTTTTACGTGATTTCCTCCAGCCGCTCTTTGGTCAGATCGCCGGGAACAATCGTCACAGGGATCGGCAAACTGCCCGAAGAGCGCGCCATTTGCGTCACCAATGGCCCTGGCCCAGATTTTTCAGTGCCAGCCCCCAGAACCAAAACGCCGACCGACGGGTCATCGCGAACTTGGGCCAAAATCTCGGCCACTTGGTCACCTTCGCGGATGATCAACTCTGGGTTCACACCCTGCCGATCACGCATCCATTTCGCAAAGACCTCAAAATGAACCTCGATCCGTTCGCGCGCCTCGGCCCGCATCAGGTCGGCAACACCGATCCAATGTTGAAATTCTTCTGGGGGGATGATTGCCAAAACCTGCACCCCCGCCCCGGTTTTCGCCGCCCGCATTGCTGCATAGCGCATCGCGTTCAAACATTCGCGACTGTCATCCAAAACGACCATAAACTTGCGCATGATCTGGTCTCCTTTGACGCAATCATGGCGATTGGCCTTGCGAAAGGCAAGCGATCCGCTGATTTGGCGGCCAATATGTGCAAAAAAGCCCCTCGAAGCAAGGCAACGAGGGGAAGCAAGTGGGGACAGATCGGGACATGGTCCCACGCAAAAGGTGCCACAACTTTATCGCGAATTTATGACATCGGAAGGTTATGATCCCGCGATAGCGGCAAGAAGTAGGGTGCGTGGTTTCCACGCACCATGGCCCAATCCCGCCCAGTGGTGCGTGGAAACCACGCACCCTACAACGCCCATCGGACGGCTTATGCCCACCGCGAGCGGATCATCCCCACGATATCATAGACATCGTTCAAAATGGGCCGCGCGATGGCGTCAGCCCGCGCTGCACCTTCGCCAAGGATACGGTCAATCTCGGCAGTATCTTGCATCAACTGGCTCATCCGTGTCGTAATCGGTGACAGTTTTTCCACCGCCAGATCGGCCAGCGCGGGCTTAAACGTGCCAAACTGTGCGCCTGCATATTGCGTGACCACCTCTGCCGCCGTCATCCCTGACAAGGCCGCATAGATATTGACCAGATTGCGCGCCTCTGGTCGATCCCGCAACCCGTCGATCGTTTCAGGCAGTGGGTCCGAATCGCTTTTCGCTTTGCGGATTTTCTTGGAAATCGTGTCGGCGTCATCGGTCAGGTTGATGCGGCTTTGATCGGATGGGTCCGATTTCGACATCTTGCTGGTCCCATCGCGCAGGCTCATCACGCGGGTCGCGGCCCCCTCGATCAGGGGTTCCACCACGGGAAAAAACTCCACGCCGAAATCGTTATTAAACTTAATCGCAATGTCGCGGCACAGTTCCAGATGCTGTTTCTGATCCTCGCCCACGGGCACATGCGTCGCCCTGTAGGCCAAAATATCGGCGGCCATCAGGGCAGGATAGGCAAAGAGGCCCAAGGACACATTCTCGCTGTTTTTCCCCGCTTTATCCTTGAACTGCGTCATGCGCGACATCCAGCCCATCCGCGCCACACAGTTGAAAATCCAGCCCAATTCGGCATGGGCCGACACCTGCGATTGATTAAAAAGAATTGAGCGCACAGGATCGATCCCCGCCGCGATAAACCCTGCCGCCGCCTCATGCGTGGCATGGCGCAGCTTGGCGGGGTCTTGCCAGACGGTGATCGCGTGCATATCGACCAGACAATAGACCGTCTCGATCCCTTCATCTTGCTTTTCGACAAAGCGTTTCAGCGCCCCAAGGTAATTGCCCAAGGTCAACCCCCCCGAGGGCTGGATCCCCGAAAAAATGCGCTTTGGAAAAGCAGCCGAGGCCATTGCATCCGACATCGTCAACTCCATCTGGAATAATCTGTGCCTAGGGCTTATCGCTGTGCACAGGGGCCGTCAATCAATCCCGACCTGCGAGGAACTATGCAAGATTACAATCAAGCCCCGATAAACCCGTTGCCGCCCGCTGTTTGGTTGTTGGCAATGCCAATGATTGCGTTGGAAATTCTGTTCGGTCTTGGGGCGGCGCAGATCGTCGGGGGCGCAAATGCGATTGGCTGGCGCACGGCGGCGATTGAAACCTATGGCATCTGGCCCGCCTATTGGCGCGAGCAGGCCATGGCAGGGGCGTTTGATTTTGAATTGCTCAGCCGATTTGTGACCTATCCGTTTTTGCACATCAATCCGACCCATGCGATTTTTGCCATCGTGATCCTTTTGGCCTTGGGGAAATATGTGGGCGAAGTGTTTCGCAGTGCTGCGACCTTGGCGGTTTATTTTATATCTGGCGCGATGGGGGCGGTGGTCTATGCCAGTCTGCCGATGATTGATCTGCCCTTGTTCGGGGCCTATCCGGGCGATTACGGGCTGATTGGTGCCTTTACCTATTTGCTTTGGGTAAAATTGGCGGGCACGGGGTTAAATCAAATCCGCGCCTTTTCGATGATCGGATTTTTGTTGGCGGTGCAATTGGTGTTTGGTTTGCTGTTTGGCGGCGGGGGTGAATGGATTGCGGACCTTGTGGCCTTTGCCACGGGGTTTTTGCTGTCTTTTGCACTGGCTCCGGGCGGCATCGCGAAACTGCGCGCATTGATCCGTCAACGCTGACGGAGAAACTCTGACAGTTTGAAGGCGCCCAAAGCCACGCCAGACCCGAAATAACTGACCATCCCAACCCCAACCAACCCCGTTAGGGCCCCATAGCGCCAAAGGGGATCGGTCAGCGCGGGGATCAAACCCAAGGTGGCGGCGCATAGGGCGCCCCCCATCAGCACCGAGGCGGCAATGATCCGCGGAATACGGTGCAGCGCACGGGCATCAAAATCCACCGCAATTCCCATATGGCGCGCGCCCCAGATCAACTGCCCCAGCATGATCCATGCCGCCGCTGTCGTGGCAATCGCCGCGGCCGCAAAGCCCAAAATCGGCATCAAGCCGATCGCCAAACCCACATTCACCACCATCGCCATCACGGCATATAAAAACGGGCGGCGCGTATCCTCGCGGGCATAAAACAACGGCTGCCAGATTTTTTGCAGCACAAAGGCAGGCAGGCCAGCGCCATATATGGCAAGCGCCAGCGCCACCGCCTGCGTATCCTGTGGCCCAAAGGCCCCGCGCTGATACAGCACGGAGGTCAACGGCAGGGCGATCACCACCAAGGCAATCGCCGCAGGCAGGGTCAGGGCCAGCGCAAATTCGATACTGCGGTTAAAACTGTCGCGCCCGCCCAATTCATCACCTGACCGCAGTTTGCGCGACAGATCGGGCAACAGGACCGTGCCAATCGCAATCCCCACCACGCCCAAGGGCAGTTGATAAAGCCGATCCGCGTAGACCAGCCATGAAATCGCGCCTGCCGTATGGCTTGCTACTTGGCGGCCCACCAACAGATTGATCTGCACCACGCCCCCTGCCAAAATGGCAGGCCCCGCGATGATCAACAAATGTTTCAAATCCTGCGACCAGCGCGGCAGGGCAAGCCTTGCACGAAAGCCCATGCGATGGGCGGAAATCCATGTAAAGGCCAGTTGCGCAACCCCCGTGACAGGCACAGTCCATGCCAAAGTCGCGCCCATATCCCAACCCAAATACACCGCAACCCCAATGGCGGCGATAAAGATCAGGTTCATCAGGATCGGCACAAACCCCGCCTCGGAAAAATGCCCATGCGCGTTCATCACACCAGACAGCAGCGCCACCAGCGAGATAAACAGAATATAGCAAAAGGTGATCCGCCCAAAATCAACCGCCAGATCAAAGCGCGCATCGCCAACAAATCCAGACGCCATCGCCCAAACCAGCCAAGGCATGGCCAAGGTGCCGACGACTGACAAGATCACCAAAATCGTCGTCAGTCCCGAAAAGGCATCAGACGCGAATTCTGCGGCACCTTCGCCCGATTCAAGTTTCTTGGCATAGATCGGCACAAAGGCCTGATTGAACGCGCCTTCGGCAAAAAAGCGACGAAACATATTGGGCAGGGCAAAGGCCACGTTGAACGCATCCGCCACGGGCCCCGTGCCCAGATAGGCCGCCATCAACACATCACGGATCAACCCCGACCCGCGCGACAGCAGCGTCCATCCCCCCAACACAATCGTGTTTCGGATCAACCCACGGGGTTTTCCCATCAGACAGCACCCGCGCGGTCAGCGCCGTCCTTGATCGCCTGACGCAGTTTCTTTTCCAGCGCCTCTTGGCGGGATTTGGCGTGCAGTTTCAAGCCGAACATATCCTTAACATAAAACACATCCACCACCTGCGCCCCATAGGTCGCAATCACCGCACTGGCAATATAGATATGATTGACCGCCAAGGTGCGGGTCAGATCATACAAAAGACCTGGTCGGTCGCGGGTATCCACCTCGATGATAGAATAGATATCCGACCCCTCATTGTCGAAAATGATATGGGTGGGAAAGCGAAACTCTCGGTCGCGTTTTTTCAACTTGTCGCGGTCGGCAAGGGCATCGCGGGGCAGAACCTCGCCGCGCAGGGTTTTTTCGATCATGCCGCGCAGACGGGGCAGGCGCGACACCTCATAGGGTTTGCCGTCGCCGTCCTGCACCCAAAACACCGCAGTGGCAAAGCCGTCTTTGGATGTATAGGTGCGCGCATCGACCACATTGGCCCCCACCAATGCCAAGGCCCCCGCAAGCCGCGAGAATATCCCCGGATGATCCGTCAGCGCGAAACTGGCGCGGGTGGCATCGCGGGCGGGATCGGGATGCAGATCAATGCGGATTTCCGCGTCATCCAACCCGTGCAAGAGTTGGGCAAAGACCAAATGCGTGTCCGTGGATAACCCCTGCCAATAGGGCGAATAATGCCGCTGCAGTTCGCGGGAAATATCGGCCTCGTCCCAAGTGGCAAGCCGCCCCCGCAACGCCGATTTGCTGTCATCTTCACGCTGGGTGCGGTTGCTGCCCTCAAGACCGCTTTGCAGGGCATCAGCGGTTTGGCCGTATAACTGGCGAATCAACATGGCTTTCCAGTTGTTCCACGTATTCGGCCCCACGCCGCGAATATCACACACTGTCAGCACCGTCAGCAAATCCAACCGCCGTTTGCTGCCCACCGCCTTGGCGAAATCGCGCACTGTGCGCGGATCGCCAATATCGCGCTTTTGCGCCATGTCTGACATCAACAAATGATAGCGCACCAGCCATTCCACTGTTTCAATGTCCTCGTCGTTCAGACCCAGACGCCGCGCAATGCGCCGCGCCAATTGCGCGCCGATGATGGAATGATCCTCGGGACGGCCCTTGCCAATGTCATGCAGCAAAAGCGCGGTATAGATCACCTTGCGGTTCACCCCTTCGGCCAAAATCCCCGAAGCAACTGGCAACTCTTCGACCAACTCGCCGCGCTCTATCTGGGCCAAAACGCTGATGGTTTGGATGATATGTTCGTCTACAGTATAGTGGTGATAGACGTTGAATTGCATCATCGCGACGATGTTTTCAAATTCGGGGATAAAGGCCGCCAGAACCCCCAATTCATTCATCCGCCGCAGCGCCCGTTCAGGGTTGCCGTGGTTCAGCAACATATCGTGGAAAATCCGCACAGCTTCGGGATTGTCGCGCATATGATCGTCGATCAAATGCAAATTGGCGGCAATCAGGCGCATGACGTTGGGGTGCAGCAAATAGCCCGATCTTAGCCCCTCTTGAAAGATTTTCAGGATGTTCAGCGGATCGGCCAGAAACCGTTCGGGAGTGTCGCTATCGATCCGGCCTTGGATCAACTTATATCCTGTCGCCACCTTTTTACGATTGAAAAACCCGAACAGCCGCGCCTCTGGTTTGGCATGGCGCGCCTCTAACTCGGCCAAAAAGATGCTGGTCAACTCGCCGACGCGGGTGGCATGGCGGAAATAGTCATGCATAAAAATTTCAACGCCGCGTCGCCCGCCCGCGTCAACATAACCCATACGTTCGGCCACCTCGACCTGCAGATCAAAGGTCAACTGATCTGACGCGCGGCCCGTGATATAATGCAAATGGCACCGCGCCGCCCAAAGAAAGTTTTCTGCGCGTTCAAAGCCATCGAATTCATCGCGGTTCAACAGGCCCGCGCCCACCAACCCCTCGGCAGAGGGCACGCGGTGCAGATATTTGCCGATCCAATACAGGGTTTGCAGATCGCGCAACCCGCCCTTGGCCTCTTTGACATTGGGTTCCAGAACATAGCGTTGCCCGCCTTGGCGTTTGTGGCGTTCGGCGCGTTCGGTCAGCTTGGCCTCAATAAATTGTGGCCCCGTGTTGCGCACAAGGTCGGTCCACAAACGCTGCTCTAATTCTTGGGCCAGTTGTGCATCGCCCGCGATCCAGCGTTGTTCCAAAAGGGCGGTGCGGATGGTGATATCTTCGCGCCCCAAACGGATGCAATCAGGCACAGTGCGGCTGGAATGCCCCACCTTCAGTTTCAGATCCCACAAAATATACAACATCGACTCGATGACGTTTTCCGCCCAAGGCGTGATTTTTGACGGGGTCAGAAACAGCAAGTCGACATCAGAATGTGGGGCCATTTCTGCGCGGCCACATCCGCCCACCGCAATCACAGTCAGGCGTTCGGTCCGACTTGGCACAGGATGCAGGCGCTGCGTGGCGATATTCAGCGCAACTGTCACCAAGACATCCGTCAAAAAGGATTGCGCCGACAAAAGGGGGCGCGCCACCAAAGGCGACGCGCGAAACGCCGCCTCAAGCCGCGCGTTCACACCAGATTTCAGCGCCAACAAATGCCGCACCGAAATATCGCGCACCAATTTTGGATCTGTGCCATTAGGGGCCTCAGCCAAAATCTGCGCGGTGATCTTTTCTGCATCGCCCAACTGTGCCGCAGGCAGCAGCAAATTGGCATTGGGCATATGAATATTCATGTCTCGCCCCGCCTAGAACGCGGCCTCTGCAAAGCTGACAGGCGCGCCTTCGATGACCACGATTTGATTGTTTTGCACCTGCGCCACGGCCAAACCACGCTGGTTGGTGCCATCAGCCATCAGACGAAACACGCCGTTGACGCCGACAAAGCCAGAGGCTTGGGTTAGGTTGTCGCGGGTAATCGGTCCCGCTGCAGTAAAGCCCGCAAGTGCCCCAATCGCCGCAATCCCGTCATAGGCCAACGCCGAGATCGGGTGCGGTGGCTCGCCATAGGCGGTTTGATAGCGGGTGACATATTGGCCATAGCGGCTGGGGTCTGGCATGGCGAACCAACCCCCTTGAATACCCGGCAGCGCAAGGGTGGCGGCAGGAATATCCCAACGCGTCAGACCAACAAATTGCGATGCCTCGCCGCCCAACCCTTGCTCTTTTAACAATTGGCTCAGCATGGGCAGCGCCCCCGCCGTGTCTGCCGTCAAAAAGATCGCCTGTGCGCCTGATGACTTTGCCAAATCACCAATTTTGGACGCGGCGTCTACAATACCGCTTTGCGAAAACTCGTAATCGGTGCTTGCCACAATGGTTGCGCCCGCGCCTGCGGCCCCAATTTCCACCGCCGCACGCCCCAATTCGCCCGCGATATTGCGATCATTGACGATCATAATCTTGGATTTGCCACTGCGCGCCGCATAAGAAACCAGCCGTTGCGCGGTGTTGCCAAAGGTTGGCCCTAGGATAAAGACATTGTTGCCCGCGATATCTGGATTGTTGGAAAAGGCCAACACGTTCACGCCTGATCCTGCGACAGCCAGACCCGCCGCATTCGCCTCTTGGGCAAAAACGGGGCCAAGGATGATCTGCGCACCCTCTGCCACGGCCTGCTTTGCCATCAAACCCGCCTGTGCGGGTTGGCCCGCCGTTTGATAAACCCGTAACGTGATCTTGCTATTGCCCAGATCCGCAATCGCTAATCTTGCCGCATTTTCCAAAGACCGCGCCAACACCTCATCCGAGGCTTGGCCCGAACCACCTGGCACCAAAAGCGCAACTTGAACCGCACCACCACCCGCGGCCCTAGGTGCCGAACTGGGCGCGCAAGCCGCCAGAGATAAGCCGGCAACCACACCTAAAATACAGCCCAAAGATTTAAATATACGGGTAAAAATCGAAACCATGATAATCATCGCCCCCCAGTGGATTTAACCGCAGTCTTATGCAACTTAGGACCAGAAGTAAACGCATCAGGGGGACGGCCATGTCCAATTCGAACTTTGTGCCGCAAACGCTGCGGCTGTCGGCGGGTTTGTATTTCATAGCAACACCCATTGGCGCGGCACGCGATATCACCCTAAGAGCATTGGATTTATTGGCATCCGCAGATGTTTTGGCCGCCGAAGATACCCGGACCCTGCGGCATTTGATGGAAATTCACGGCGTGCCGCTGCGCGACCGCCCTTTGGTCGCCTATCACGAACACAACAACGATCAAGCCCTGCCGCGCCTGCTGGGGGCAATCGCGGCAGGCAAATCGGTGCTTTACGCCTCCGAGGCGGGAACCCCCCTTATTTCCGATCCTGGCTTTCAATTGTCCCGCGCCACCATTGCCGAGGGTTATTCGGTTTTGTCAGCCCCAGGCGCATCGGCGGTGTTATGCGCGCTGACAGTATCTGGTCTGCCATCGGATCGATTCTTTTTCGCAGGCTTCCCTCCCGCCACAAAATCCGCACGCGAGACATTTTTTCGCGATCTTGCCCAAGTGCAAGCGACCTTAATTTTTTACGAGTCCCCCAAGCGTATTAACCAATCATTAACCGATTTGGCGTATGTTATGGGAGAATCTCGGTCTGCGGTGGTCTGCCGCGAATTGACCAAGAAATTTGAAGAAATATCACGGGATACTTTGGGGGCTTTGGCAACAGCCTTTCAGGACCGCGATGTTAAGGGTGAAATTGTACTGTTGGTGGACCGCGCACCCGAACAGGTGGCGGATGCGGATGTGGTGGAACAGGCTTTGGATCAGGCACTTACCCATATGTCGATGAAAGATGCAGCCTCTGCCGTGGCGCAGGCCTATGGTTTGGCGCGGCGCGATGTTTATCAATTGGCCCTAAAACGGTCGGGATCATGAGCGGCCTTGTATCTTATCACGCGGGGCTTGCCGCCGAACAACAGGTTGCCCAAATCTATGAACGTAAGGGGCGCATGATTTGCGCCCACAGATGGCGCGGCACGGCGGGCGAAATTGATCTGATCGCCCGCGATGGCGATAAGGTGATTTTCATCGAGGTGAAACACAGCGCCACCCATGCGCAGGCCGCCGAACATCTGTCCCCGCGTCAGGTTGCGCGCATTTACCAAACCGCAGCCGAATTTTTGGAAACAGAACCGATGGGCCAGTTAACAGAGGTGCAGTTGGACGCCGCCCTTGTCGATGGGCAGGGAATAATTCAGATTTTGGAAAACTTTGCCCCCTGAAGATTTGCATCTTTCCCCCGCTTGCGCCATCAAAGGCAAAAGCAATAGGAGAGTTCGATGCCCCTTAAGGTCGCGATGCAGATGGACCCAATCGGCGCGGTCAATATCAATGCCGACAGCAGCTTTCGCATAGCCCTCGAGGCGCAGGCACGCGGGCATTCGCTGTTCTTTTATACGCCCGACAAACTGGCCTTTATGGACGGCCGCGTCATTGCACGCGGCTTTCCGATCACCTTGCGGCGCGAAATTGGCAATCATGTGACCTATGGCCCTGAAACACAGGTGGATTTGGGCGATTTCGATGTGGTCTGGCTGCGCCAAGACCCGCCGTTTGATATGGGCTATATCACCACCACCCACATTCTGGATATGATCCACCCCAAAACCCTTGTGGTCAATGATCCGTTCTGGGTGCGCAATTATCCCGAAAAATTGCTGGTCCTGCAATTTCCCGATCTGATCCCCCCCACCGCCATTGCCCGCGATCTGCAAATGATCAGGGACTTCAAGGCGCGGCATGGCGATATCATTTTGAAACCGCTGTATGGCAATGGCGGCGCGGGGGTGTTTCGGCTTGACCCGAATGACCGCAATTTGGCGTCCCTGCATGAGATGTTCACAGGGATTAATCGCGAGCCGTTGATCGTGCAAAAATTCCTGCCTGCCGTGGCACAGGGCGACAAGCGGGTGATTTTGGTCAATGGCGAACCTGTGGGTGCCATCAACCGCGTTCCCCAAAACGGCGAAACGCGCTCTAATATGCACGCGGGCGGGCGGCCTGAAAAGGTGGGGCTAACCGACCGCGACCTTGAGATTTGCGCTAAAATTGGCCCGGTTTTGCGCGAAAAAGGGCAGATTTTCGTCGGAATTGACGTGATTGGCGATTATCTAACGGAAATCAACGTCACCTCGCCCACGGGGATTCAGGAATTAGAACGCTTTGACGGCACCAACACCGCCGAAAAAATCTGGCAGGTGATTGAGGCGAAACGCGGCCTTTAGCCCTTAGCCCCCACAATGCGGAAACTGACCGCCTCGGCAATATGGGGCAGGCGCACCTGATCCGACCCATCCAGATCGGCGATGGTGCGCGCCACCCGCAGCACGCGGTGATAGCCGCGTGCGGACAGACCAAATTTCTGCGCCACCCGCGCCAGCAAATCGCGCCCTTCGGGGTCGGGGGCGGCCAACTCCTCTAACATACCGCCCTCAAGATCGGCATTGACGCGCATAGACGTCTGACCCTTGAAACGCGCGGTTTGCAGATTGCGCGCGGCCTGCACACGCGCCGCAACGATGGCAGAGCTGTCGCCATTGCTGGGCAGATCCAGATCGGTATAGGCGACGGGCGGCACCTCGACCCGCAAATCGAATCGGTCCATCAGGGGGCCAGAAATGCGGCCCAAATAATCCTCGCCGCAAATCGGCACCTTGGCACAGGCCCGCGCGGGGTCCGACAGATAGCCGCATTTGCAGGGATTCGCTGCCGCAATCAAAAGGAACTTGCACGGATATCGCACATGGGCATTGGCGCGCGCCACCACCACATCGCCCGTCTCAATCGGCTGTCGCAGGGTTTCCAGCACGGCGCGGGGAAATTCGGGAAATTCATCCATGAACAAAACGCCATTATGCGCCAGACTGATTTCCCCAGGTTTCGCGCCCTTACCGCCGCCCACAATCGCGGCCATCGACGCGGTATGGTGCGGTTCGCGAAATGGACGGCTGCGCGAAATGCCACCCTCTGACAACAACCCCGCCAGCGAATGGATCATCGATGTTTCCAGCGCCTCGGCGGCAGACAGGGGCGGCAAGATCCCCGACAGCCGCGCCGCCAGCATCGATTTTCCCGATCCCGGACTGCCCACCATCAGCAGATGATGCCGCCCCGCCGCTGCAACCTCTAGCGCGCGTTTGGCGCGCTCTTGGCCCTTAACGTCGCGCAGATCGCGGGACAAGGGCGCGGCAACCACCTCGCCCGCCTCGGCGGGATGGATCGGGGTTTGGCCGGTGAAATGGCGCAACACCTCGTCCAAAGTGGATGCCGCCAGCACTTGGGTCGCACCGACCCAAGCCGCCTCGGCCCCGCAGGCCTTGGGGCACAAAAGGGCGCGGTTTTCTTCAGCCGCGGCCATTGCGGCGGGCAGCGCGCCAATCACAGGCACCAGCCGCCCATCCAACGACAATTCTCCCAATGACACAGTGGCCTCAACCGCATCTTTGGGGATGATGTCCAAGGCCGCGAGCAGCGCCAAGGCAATCGGCAAATCGAAATGCGATCCCTCTTTGGGCAGATCAGCGGGGGATAGGTTCACAACGATTCGTTTGGACGGCAGCGCGATGGACATCGCGGCCATCGCGGCGCGCACCCTTTCGCGCGCCTCTGACACGGCCTTGTCTGGCAGGCCAACGATGCCGAAATAGGGCAGACCTGCGGCCACGGCGCATTGCACCTCGACCAAGCGGGCCTCAACCCCTTCGAATGCCACTGTATAGGCCCGCGCCACCATCACCCGCCCCCTTAACCTTGGTTAACGAATAGCCTGATAATGGTTACCGATTGGTAAATTATTTTTCTGGCCAAGGGCGCGTTGGGTAATCGCGTTTGTAAAACGGCTGATCCGCCCCATCCGTCAGGCCCAATTCCCGCCATTTTAGAAACGACGGATGCGCCAGATGTGCGTCGACATAGGCCTGTGCAGCCACGCTAACGGGCAAATTATACCCCGCCACCCGCGCAGCAACTGGCGCAAAAAATGCGTCCGCTCCAGAATATTCGCCGCACAGCCAAGGCGTTTGCGATTCTGTGACCTCCCGCGCCCAAGCCCAAATTTTTTCCAACCGCGCCAAATCATCCAAAACCGCCTGTGGGGGCGCGCAATCGGTATAGGACACGCGCAGATTCATCGGGCAATGATTACGCAACGCCGAAAATCCCGCGTGCATTTCAGATGCCAGCACCCGCGCCGTGGCGCGCGCGCGTGGATCTGTCGGCCAATGGCCCGCATCAGGGTGACGCGCGGCCAATTCCTCGGCAATGGCCAAGGATTCGCAAACAATCGTGCCATCTGGCGCCCGCATCGTGGGCGCAGTCTTTGCGGGAAAATAGTCACGCAGCATATTGGGCAATTCGTCCGAATAAAGACGCGCCAGATGGGTTTTGACGGGAATGCCAAAAGCATCAAACAACAACCAGCCGCGCAAGGACCAACTTGAATAACTGCGGTCCCCAATCACCAGATCATACATAGTAAATCTCCTTTCTAGGGTGGATTAGTGGAAATTTAGATTCATTGCCAATCAGCATTTGTGGAAACCTTCGTCACAAAAATTGATCGTGATCCAATACATATTGGGGCGCGTATACCATTCAAAGATCAAAACAATGGGGATATCCGATGTCATTTGATGGAACCGAAGATAAGGTGATGTCCCGCGCCGCGCGCAAGGCGGAACTGCTGGATGCGGAAACAGAATTGCAACTGGCCTATGCGTGGCGCGATCATCGGGATGAGGCGGCCCTGCATCGGTTAATCACCGCCTATATGCGGCTTGCGATTTCTATGGCATCAAAATTCCGCCGTTACGGTGCACCGATGAATGACCTGATCCAAGAGGCCAGCGTTGGTCTGATGAAAGCCGCAGAAAAGTTTGACCCCGATCGCGGTTTACGATTTTCAACCTATGCGGTGTGGTGGATCAAGGCCAGCATCCAAGATTACGTCATGCGCAATTGGTCCATGGTGCGGACAGGATCAACTTCGGCGCAGAAGTCTTTGTTTTTCAATATGAAACGCGTTCAGGCCAAATTGGAACGCGAGGCGGCGGGTATGGGGATCGCGCTGGATCAACATCAGTTGCGCGAACAAGTGGCGCATGAAATTGGCGTGTCTGTCGCCGATGTCGCGATGATGGAGGGGCGGTTGTCGGGGTCAGATGCATCCCTGAATGCCACCCAAGCGGCAGATGAAGATGGTCGCGCCTGGATTGACGCGCTAGAAGACGACAGCCCCCAAGCTGCCGAACAGGTAGAGGCCGCGCATGATCTGTCGCAACTGCGCACATGGCTTTTGGCCGCGATGGCCAGCCTGTCAGCCCGCGAGCGACACATCGTCGCCCAGCGCCGCCTGCTGGACGAGCCGCGCACGCTGGAATCTTTGGGCGTGGAAATGGGCCTGTCCAAGGAACGTATTCGCCAGCTAGAGGCGGCTGCCTATGGCAAACTGCGCAAGCATTTGGAACATCAGTCGCCTGAAATCTTGGCCCTGCTCTAGGCAGTTGAGTTTGCGCGTCGATGGCCCTAAACCTGTGTCAAAGGGGCCGATCATGCTAAGCGACAAACGAATTTTATTGATCATCGGCGGCGGCATTGCGGCCTATAAATCCCTTTCGCTGATCCGTCTTTTGCGCGGGGCTGGGGCGGTTGTCACGCCGGTGTTGACCCGCGCGGGGACGGAATTTGTCACGCCATTGTCGGTTGCGGCGCTTGCGGGGGAAAAGGTTTATACCGATCTGTTTGATCTGACCGACGAATCCCAGATGGGTCATATCCAATTGTCCCGCGTTGCGGATTTGATTGTGGTGGCGCCTGCCACGGCGGATTTGATGGCGAAAATGGCGGGGGGGCGGGCGGATGATCTGGCGTCAACGCTGCTGCTTGCCACAGATACGCCTGTGCTTATGGCCCCCGCGATGAATGTGCGGATGTGGAACCACCCCGCGACACAGCGCAATCTGGCGCAACTGCGCGCCGATGGCATTGCGATCATTGGTCCGAATAAGGGGGACATGGCCTGCGGCGAATATGGCCCGGGGCGGATGGCGGAACCTGATGAGATTTTGGCCGCCATTGTGGCGCGCCTGACGGATGGACGTTTGCGCGGCAAACATATCATCGTCACCTCTGGCCCGACGCATGAACCCATTGATCCTGTGCGATATATCGCCAATCGCTCATCTGGGGCGCAGGGGACCGCGATTGCGGCGGCCCTGCGGGATTTGGGGGCGCAAGTCAGTTTTATTACGGGGCCAGCGTCTGTCCCTGCCCCTGATGGGGTGCGGGTGATTGCGGTGGAAACGGCCGCTGAAATGGCAGCGGCAGTCGATGCGGCCTTGCCTGCGGATGCGGCGGTGATGGCGGCGGCGGTGGCCGATTGGCGGGTGGAAAACGCAGGCGCGCAAAAGATGAAAAAGGACAAGGGCGGTCTGCCCAACCTGATCTTGGCGGAAAATCACGATATTTTGGCGGGTCTCTCGGTATCGGCCCAACGCCCCAAACTGGTGGTCGGTTTTGCCGCCGAAACGGAAAATGTCGCCGAATATGCGGCGGCAAAGCGTCTGCGCAAGGGTTGCGATTGGATTGTGGCCAATGATGTCTCGCCGCAGACGGGAATCATGGGCGGCGCGGAAAATGCGGTGATTTTGATCACGTCCGATGGGTCTGAGGTCTGGCCACGGATGTCAAAAACCGCCGTTGCACAGGCCTTGGCCCAGCGTATCGCGGATGCTTTGTCATGATTACGGTGCTGATTTTATGGGAAGATTGGGCAGACCAATCGCTGCCCCTGCCACAGTATCAAACGGCGGGTGCTGCGGGTGCGGATATTTGTGCCAACCTGCCCCCTGACCAGCGGGCGCAAGGCGTGACCCTTGGCCGGATGCAGCGTTTGATCGTCCCAACAGGCCTTCGGGTGGAAATTCCCAAGGGATATGAGATGCAAATCCGCCCCCGTTCAGGTCTTGCGACCAAATATGGTGTCACTCTGCCCAACACACCCGGCACGATTGACAGTGATTATCGCGGATCTTTGGGGGTGGCGTTGATCAATCTGGGGGATGCGCCGTATCGGGTCCAACACGGCGACCGCATTGCCCAAGCGGTGATCGCCCCCGTGCTGCAAGTGCGTTTTGCGGTGACAGATCGCTTGTCGGACACAGATCGCGGCATGGGCGGCTTTGGATCAACGGGCGCTGCATGACAGTTATTTTTCTGGCCTTGGGGTTTTGGGTTTTGGGTTGGGCATTGGGCACACCCAAGTCTTTACGCTGGGCAATGATCGCGGCCCTTTGGGCGATGGTGGTGATCGTCAACTTAACCCTGCCTGCTCAGAATGGTTTGCGTATGGCCACGGGTGGGGATGTGCGGGTTTGGCTGTCGGTCGGGGTTTTGGCCGTAGTGATCGGCCTATATCGTGCGGGGTTGATGTGGTTGCAGGCCCGATCGAAACCCGCCCCCATGCCCCAAGCTGGCCCGTTTTCGGACAGCGAACTGGCCCGCTATATGCGCCATATCGTCCTGCGCGAGATTGGCGGCGCGGGGCAATCACGGCTGAAATCGGCGCGGGTTTTGGTGATTGGCGCGGGGGGGTTGGGCGCGCCTGCGCTGTTGTATCTGGCGGCGGCGGGGGTGGGCACGATTGGCATCATCGATGACGACAGTGTCGAGGGCAGCAATCTGCAACGCCAAATCATTCACACCGATGCCCGCATTGGCATGGCCAAGGTGCAGTCGGCACAGATGGCCATGCAGGCCTTGAATCCCTTTATCACCGTTCTGCCCTATCATCGCCGTTTGGATGATACGACCGCCACATTGATCGGGGAATATGATCTGATTCTGGATGGGTCGGACAATTTTGACACAAGATATCTGGTCAATGCCGCCTGTGTGGCCGCAGGTAAGCCGTTGATTTCGGCGGCAATTTCGCAGTGGGAGGGGCAGATTTCCATATATGCGCCAGATGGCCCCTGTTATGCTTGCGTCTTTCCAAATCGCCCCGCGTCGGGTCTGGCCCCCAGTTGCGCCGAGGCGGGGGTGATGGCCGCGTTGCCGGGTGTGATCGGGTCGATGATGGCATCCGAGGCGATCAAATATCTGACAGGCGCCGGTCAGGGATTGCAAGGGCGGTTGCTGATCTATGACGCGCTTTACAGCGAGACACGGGTGATCAACATCGCACGCGATCCCGCCTGCCCCTGTTGTCACAGCGCGGCTGCAAGCCGCGCACCCTGATCAATCGCGCGTTTCGCGTCCAACTCTGCCGCAACGTCAGCCCCGCCGATAATATGCGCATGGGGCAGCAGGTCGGCCAGACTGCGGTTTGACACTTGCCCCGCGCAAATCACCACCGTATCGACAGCGATCAGGCGGCGCTGGCCGTCTTGTTCAATTTCAATGCCCTGATCGGTGATCGCATGATAGGTCACACCCCCCAGCATATGCACGCCCTTAGACTCCAGTGCTGCGCGGTGAATCCAGCCCGTGGTCTTGCCCAGATTGCGGCCCAGCTTGCCCGTTTTGCGCTGCATGAGCCACACTTCGCGCAAGGGCGCGGCAGGTTGGGCCAAGGCCAAACCGCCCCGTGTGGTGGCAGGATCCCCCACCCCCCATTCGCGCCGCCATGCGTCGGCATTGTGATGCGCGGTCGTCAAATATTCGGCCACATCAAATCCAATCCCGCCCGCGCCAATCACCGCAACCCGCGCCCCAACAGGCGCACCCATCAGAACATCGCCGTAGGATAGGGCGCGGTCTGCGCCGATAATGTCAGGACTGCGCGGCGCGGTGCCTGTGGCGATAATCACCTCGTCATAGCCCGCAAGATCGGCGGCATTGGCCCTATGCCCCAGCCGCAGATCAATCGGCGCGCGGGTGATCTGGCCCGTGAACCATGCCACCAACCCATCGAATTCCTCTTTCCCCGGCACGCGGCGGGCAAGGTTTAACTGCCCGCCCAGCGTCTGCGCCTGTTCGAACAGCGTCACTTTGTGACCGCGCTGCGCCGCGACCAGCGCCGCCATCATCCCCGCCGCCCCCGCGCCGACAATGGCGATGGTTTTGGGGCGCGGGGCGGGATCATAGCGCAGTTCGGTTTCATGGCAGGCACGGGGATTGACCAGACAACTGGTCAATTTGCCCGAAAACGTATGGTCCAGACAGGCCTGATTGCAGGCAATGCAAGGCGCGATTTCGGCGCGCCGACCTGTTGCGGATTTGGTGACAAAATCAGGATCGGCCAAAAAGGGCCGCGCCATCGACACCATATCCGCGCCGCCGTTGGACAAAATATCCTCGGCCACTTCGGGCGCGTTGATGCGGTTTGACGCAATGACGGGGATTGTGACCACGCCGCGCAAACGCGCTGTCAGATGGGCAAAGGCGGCGCGCGGCACCGATGTCGCGATGGTGGGAACGCGGGCCTCGTGCCAACCTATTCCTGTGTTCAAGATTGTGGCCCCTGCGGTTTCAATCGCGCGGGCAAGCAGGGCCACCTCGTCCCAAGTCGACCCATTTGGGATCAGATCGATCAGCGAAATGCGGTAGATCAGGATGAAATTGGGACCAACGGCGGCGCGAATTCGTGTCACCACTTCGACAGGCAGGCGCATCCGATTTGAATAATCGCCGCCCCATTCATCTTCGCGTTTGTTGGTATGGGTGACCAGAAATTCGTTCAGAAAATAACCCTCTGATCCCATCACCTCTACGCCGTCATAACCCGCCTGTTTTGCACGCAGGGCGGCGGTGACGATATCGTTGATCTGTTTTTCAATCCCGTCGCTGTCCAAGGCACGCGGCGCAAAGGGGGAAATGGGCGATTTGATCGCCGACGGGGCGACACAATCGGCACCATAGGCATAGCGCCCTGCGTGCAAGATTTGCATCGCAATCCGCCCACCCGCTGCATGAACCGCATCGGTGACTCTGCGATGATTTTCGATATCGTGATCGGAAAACAGGCCCGCAGCACCCGGAAACACCCCGCCTTCGCGGTTCGGGGCCATCCCACCCGTGACGATCAGCCCCGCAGTGGCGCGGGCGGCATAGAATGCGGCGACACGCGACCAATCACCCGTTTCTTCCAACCCCGTATGCATCGACCCCATCAAAACGCGGTTTTTCAGGGTGATATGACCCAAATCCAAGGGGCGCAGCATATGGGGATAGGTCATTTATTCCTCCGTTTGCGGTAAGATGACCTAATCCCTGCGGGCTGTCACGCGGAACCCAGCGTCACGCGGAGTGGGCCCCTGCCGCCAGTTTGGCCACGAAATCCAAAACCTCTGGCACAGGACGGCCAGAGTTGATTTCCTTGACAATCGCGGACCCCACAACGCAGCCATCGGCCACGCTGGCGATCGCCCGCGCCGTGGCTGGCGTGTTAATCCCAAATCCGACGATCACGGGCAAATCCGTGCTGGCCTTGATCCGCGCCACTTCGGGGGCGACATCACTGGCCTGCGCCGCCGCTGCCCCTGTAATCCCTGTGATCGAGACGTAATACACAAAGCCCGAGGTATTTTGCAAAACCACGGGCAGGCGTTTCGCATCGGTGGTGGGCGTGGCCAAACGGATGAAATTCATCCCAGCGGCTTGGGCGGGGATGCACAATTCGGCGTCTTCTTCGGGCGGCAGATCAACGATGATCAGCCCGTCAATGCCCGCCTCAACCGCTTGCTGCAAAAACAAATCCACACCGCGCGAATAGATAGGATTGTAATAACCCATAAGGACAATCGGCGTCAGGTTATCGCCTGCACGAAAATCCCGCACCATCTGCAGGGTTTTATCCAAGGTCATGCCACCTTCTAGGGCGCGCTGCCCTGCCAGTTGGATCGTCTCGCCGTCCGCCATGGGATCGGTGAATGGCAGGCCCAATTCGATGATATCGACCCCTGCGGCAGGCAGTCCCTGCATCACTGCCAAAGACCGTGCCTCATCAGGATCACCCGCCATGATATAGGCAACAAAGGCCTTTTTGCCCTGCTGTTTCAGGCGGGCAAAGCTGTGATCAATACGGGTCTTGTGCGACATCGGGGCATCTCCATTGCTTGCCCTAGCCTTGACGCAAGTTTTGGGCGGAATCAATGGGGGATGGGGGCCAAGCCGCGACGGATTGCGGCATGGCCCCAAGGTTACATCTGGATCACATTCTTTAACTGCGCCAAATCCCGCCGCGCCATTTTTTCAGACAGCGCATCCACAAGGGCCAAAGCTGCCTCAAGCTCTGATTGCGAATGGGCCGAAGCGATTTGATGACGGCAATATTCCAACAGACCTTTGTGAAAATCATCCTTGGCGGTGATATCACGCGGTGGAATATGAATGACATTCATGCCATTTTTGCGGTCACGTCGGGCGCGCAGATCATCATCTGTGATAAACACATCGCCCGTGATGCCACCAAAGGCGCGCACGCGGTCAATGCGGTCTTGGGTGCAATCCAAAAGCGCGGCCAGTGCATCCACCTTGCCCATAGGTGTCCGTTTGCCCAGATAATCATAGGGCGCGCAATCTGATCGTTTCAAAACACGGTCCATGATTGGGTCAATAACGGTGACGATATCGGTGATCCCTGAATTGCGCGCATATTCCAAGGATGCTGCCATCAATTCACAGGTCGCCTGTGAAATCGCATTCGGGCGCACATCCTTAAGCCGCAAGGTATCGACACAAAACCGCGTCGATTCCCAAACATTCGCGCTACGCAAAGGCGGCTGCCCATCTAAAATCGCCGCGAACACATCCGACAACATATGCGGCCCAGTCGTTTGCAGCGCACGCACACAGGAAATGACATGGCCATGTTCATCAAGCCCGATCACATAGGCAGGGTCCAGATGATCGAATTGGTCGATCTCCTTGCCATCCTTGATCTGAACTTCCCAGCCCAGACGATCGCCAAACACGCGGGCACGCAAACGGTACATATCGTCCAACACATCGCTGAAACGATCTTTGTTCATCGCATCGATTATAATAATCATTTTGCCCTCTTAGCAGGTTACAATAAGAGGACGTTAACCAATTCAGGGTTGTTTTCCATTAGGGGAATCCCGTAGTCTTTTAAGGAAAACCCGTAGATTGATCACAAAGGATAGATCAACCCAAGGGATATTGCGCGGCCCACCGCCTGTGGGGTGGTCATGGCGTATAGTTTTTCGCGGCCCGAGCGCAAATGCACCTCGACCGTGCGATGGGAAATGCCCAAGATATCGCCAATATCCTGATAAGATTTGCCCGCCGCCGTCCATTGCAGCACCTCAATCTCGCGCTGGGACAGGGTGGGAAAGCGCAAAACTTGGCTGAGCGCATCTGACCGCATCACCGTATCATGGATATGCACGGCCACGGATTGCAGATCGACAATGATATTTGCGATCAGCTTTTCCCACTCTTGGGCAGAGCATTTTCGCGTCACACTCAGCATTCCAATATCCCCAAACGGTCCGCGCACGGGAATTGTCAGTCCCTGATCCGTGATGCCAAAATCACTGGCGGCGTTGAATATCGTTTGAAAGTTTTCATCGCGGTCGATCCGCCGCCAATCTACAGGCGCGATGCTGCGCGCCGCCTTGTGCAA
This sequence comes from Cypionkella sp., assembly GCA_040398785.1. Classification (GTDB taxonomy): domain Bacteria; phylum Pseudomonadota; class Alphaproteobacteria; order Rhodobacterales; family Rhodobacteraceae; genus Cypionkella. The sequence goes on from JBBATJ010000007.1 coordinate 174,414, forward strand.
CGTAGGGTCGATTAAATGATAACTTTCCGAGATATATCTGTTTTTCCATTCCTTGGTATAATTTACATATCCGTGCATGGTCCCAGATACGGGATTGTTTCCCGCATAGGCGGCATGATCGATGCCGAACCGATCACAAATCTGGTTTAAGAAAGCGACAAATTTTTCTTCGCCTCCGCGTGTTGCACCTAAGTCAATTAATTCCATAGCCTGCCCCAATTCAGTTTGTGCCAAAAGCCGCGCCACCAACAGGGTCACTGGGAAATCGAAATCATGCAAATTCGACAAGGTAAAATATTACCAAGCATCTTTCCGCAAATATGTCGCAATGAAAAGCGGTTTTTCAACCTGTGGTCGCAACGCGGCGGCTAATCCAACCTATTTGAAATAAACGGCTTTTCGCCCCGCGCCTCGGCCAGATCAATCTGGCGCTGGCGTTCACGAAACCGTGTGCGGTCGGCGTCGGTGTATTCCGCCGCGCAAAGATGGCAAGATGCACCGCGTTCATATTCCGCCCGCGTCTTATCGGCGGCGGAAACTGGGCGGCGGCAGGCGTGGCAGGTGTCGTAATCGCCAGTTTTTAACCCATGCCCCACGGACACCCGCCCATCGAACACATAACATTCGCCATTCCACAGGCTGTTTTCGGGGGGGACATCCGCAAGGTATTTCAAAATACCGCCCTTTAGGTGAAAGACATCATTCACCCCCTGCCCCAGCAGATAATTGGTGGATTTTTCGCACCGAATGCCGCCCGTGCAAAACATCGCAATTCGCTTGCCCTGAAATTCATCTTTATGCGCCTGCCACCACGCGGGAAAATCGCGAAAGCTGCGGATATTGGGATCGACCGCCCCCGCAAAGGTGCCAATTCCCACCTCGTAATCATTGCGGGTATCAATCACCACCACATCATCGGACGCAATCAGCGCATTCCAATCCGTGGCCGTCACATAGGATCCCACCCGCGCCAAAGGGTCCACATCGGGCAGGCCCATCGTGACAATCTCGCGTTTCAGTTTGACCTTCATACGGCCAAAGGGCATGGCATCAGACAGCGATTCCTTATGCTCAAGCGCGCTGCATCCAGGCAAAGCGCGCAAATGTGCCAATACTGCATCAATCCCCGCCCGCAAGCCCGCAATCGTGCCATTCACCCCTTCGCGCGCCAGCAAAAGACTGCCCTTCACGCCATGTTCCGCGCAAAGATCATTCAGCGGCCCGCGCAAACCTGCGGGGTCGTCGAAACGGGCGAAATGATACAGGGCGGCCACGATATACATGGGCTTTGCATAATGCCGCTGGGATTGGGTTTCAAGCGGCTTGACCCCGCACCGCACACATCCTACCGATTGCAAAAAGGGGGATGCAATGTCGCAAGCATTGATCGTGATAGATGTGCAAAATGATTTTTGCCCGACTGGGGCATTGGCCGTGGCGGGCGGCGATGAGGTTGTGGCCCCCATCAACGCGCTGATGGCAGATTATGAGGCGGTGATCCTGACCCAAGATTGGCATCCCGCGGATCATACCTCATTCGCGGATATGCATCCCAATGCCGAACCATACGACGAAGTGGTCCTGCCTTATGGGGCCCAAGTTTTGTGGCCGCGCCATTGTGTCATCGCCAGCCAAGGCGCGGCGTTTCATCCCGAACTGAATGTCACCCGCCCCGACATGATCTTGCGCAAAGGCTTTCGCCCCACAATCGACAGCTATTCGGCGTTTTTCGAAAATGACAAACAGACGCAAACGGGGTTGCATGGGTATTTGACGGAACGCGGCCTGCGCGATATCACAATGGTCGGATTGGCGACAGATTTTTGCGTCGCCTATTCGGCGCTGGATGCGGCGCGCCTTGGCTATCATGTGACTGTGCGCTTGGATGCGTGCCGCGCAATTGATCTGAACGGGTCGCTGACCACGATGATCTTTGCGATGGTCAATGCTGGAATAGAGGTGAGAGGCTGACTGCGACCCAAGCGGGATTCGTTACGGCTGCTTCCTTCCGGACCTGACCGGGTTGGCGAGGCGCTTGCCCGCGCCAACCTCTCGCCCCCGATATAGGAGGGGTCCGTTAGATTCGCAAGGCTTAGATCAAACCGTAATGCTTCGCCCCTGCCAGCAGATCATCGGCCAAATGATGTGCCCAGCGCCCCTGACTGGGGGCGAGATCGGGCACTTGGACCACGATACAGCCCGCACGATGCGCCGCCTCTGCCCCCGTCTCGGAATCCTCGAACACAAGACAGCGGGCCGGATCGACGCCCATTCTTTGCGCGGCCAACAGATAGGGTTCTGGCGCAGGTTTCGCCATTTTGACATCATCCACAGTGATCACATGATCAAAGTGATGGTCAATCTGCGCCATCCGCAATTTCTGATGTGCGGCCAAACGATCCGACGATGTGACAATCGCCATAGGTCGCAAGGCCATTTGCAACAGCGCAACTGCCCCTTGTTTCATCGGTAAATCCAAGGCAATCGCAGATTCAAATCCATCGCGCCAATGTTGATTCAATTGGCCCAGATCAATCTGCGGATAGGCGAATTGAATTTTCATTCCCGCTGTGGGCAAATCAACGCCGACCAACTCATGCAAGAACGTCACAGGCACGTCATGCCCCAGCGCGGCAAAAGCCGCCTTGCCCGCTGCCATGGCCACAGATTCCGTGTCGATCAGGGTTCCATCCAGATCAAAAAGAATGGCATCTATCATGGCAAATCCCCAACCTATGTTCTTCAGCGGGCATAGCCGATCACAATTGCAAACGAAAGCGTTGAAACCCCGAAGTTAGCGTCTGCAAGGGTTGCAGGCCAAGATGCGGCAATTCATCAATGACCTGATTTGCCTTTGGGCTGCTGTCGAACACAACGCTCGTGTGCGGCATCTGGGCAAAACGCCACCTTTGGGGGTCAATTTGCGGCACGGTGCCGCCAAGGGATACGTAGTCTATCACCAATCGCGCGACATGGGCTTCTCCGGCAAATATGACACGTTCTGATCCCGTTCCCACAAATCCTTGGCCGCCCTCGCGGCGAAAACTGTTGGAAACCAGAATAAACGGCTGATCCGCCACAACCGCCCGCCCCGCAAAACACAGATTTTCAATGCGGCTTGCGTCAGGGTTTATAACCTGACCGAACATATCAAATCGGGCAGGCATGGCTAGGTTGATTTGATAAGTCAGGCCAAAAATCACCTCAAAGTTGAAGCTGGGAAAATCAGGATCCAGCAATTCGGCGTCTTTTGCACCCAAAGATATCTGGCGGTATATGCTGACCGAACGTTCCAACCATTGCGCCAATTCTGCCCCCGTGACCAAAAACGCCACCGGATGATTTGGATGGGTATAAAGATCGGAAATATGCCGAAGCCGCAACGGCCCCGCCATTAAATCAGTATAATTGTCAGGCCCGCCCCTGCCGCCTGCCTTAAAGGGTGCGGCGGCGGCAAGGATCGGAATATCAGCAAATTGCGCCTGCGTCAGGTGGCGGCGGATGTGATCGGTTTGCGCGGCTGCCACCAGGGCTAGGGCAGGGCTGTCCGACACCAATGCAAAATAGCTGTGCAGACGGCGGGGGTTGTGTGCGACCACCTGATCTGCGGCGGCGACGATCTGGTCATGGGTCTGGGCGGCAATCGCCACAACTGCAGGGTCTTCGCCGACCAATGCGGTCAGGCCCAACCCGTGGCGCTTGGCCACGGGCCGCACGGCGCTGCTGCGTTTGACGCAAATCCATCCTTGCACGTCGCGCTGTAATTCCAGATCAATCACCCCCAAATGCGATCCATAAAATCCTGCCGAAACAATGGCTTGATCATTCAGCATCGCATCAGTTTCGGGAAATACCTTGTGACTGTGGCCCGCCAAAACAGCATCGACAGTCGTCATTCTGGTTACGAATTTGGCAAAGGAATCCTCGTGTTGGGTGTCTGTTTCCGGCTCATAACCGCTGTGGGCAAGGGCGACCACAATATCGGCACCCTTGTCGCGCAACTGCTGGGCGGTGTCCTCGACTGCGTCGATCATGGGCGTAGCGATTGCGATTCCCGTCAAATGACGCGCCTCCCAGACCAATGTTTGCGCCGGAAGCAGCGCCAGCACCCCAATCTTAATCTGATGCAAATCGCCGTGATCATCCCGCATTTCGCGATTTAACAGCATATGCGGCACGATAAAATCCAATCCAGAAAAGGCGAAATTGGAACAAATCAGCGGAAAATTTGCGTCTGCTAAAGCAGAGCGCAAAAAGTCAATGCCGTGACTGAATTCATGGTTCCCCACCGCAACCGCGTCATAACGCAAATGGTTCATCGCCAAGACCATCGGATGCCCGACAGGATCATGAACGTCGGTCGTGACCGCCACACTTAGACCAGAGCCGTTCAGAAAATCCCCATTGTCGAACAACAACGCGTTTTCCACCTCTGCGCGTGCCACAGCGATCAAACTGGCAACGCGCGACAGACCCCGCGATGGAGAAATTTCATGGGTGTCATAATTCCAAGACAGAACATGACCGTGCAAATCAGTTGTCGCCAACACCCGCAGTTTCAATTTGCGCGCTATTGCCATGTCAGATCCACTGCGCATTGCTGGGACGCCATTGTAATATTGGCCAAATCATTTCATTCTGTATCAATTACTTCGGCCTATCGTGACCATTTTTATCACAAGCTTCAACAGCTATAACGCGGCAATACACCCTTAAGTTGTGAATTTCAAACATAATTTGTCATGTTCCCAGCTAAGATTTTACAGTAAGACAAATGCGCAAGGCGGGGTGCAGCATGGAATTTGCAGAATTGGTGACGTTTGGCGGCTCTGGTGCGCTGGGGGGGGTGCCCTTATTGGACCGCGCCGCCCATCTGCGCGATCAGGCTGATGTGCAGGCGCGTTTGGAAAAAGGTGGGGTTTGCACCCCGATTTGGCAAGGCAAAGTCGCCCTTCACGACAGCCAAGGCGCCGTTTGGCTGCCGACATCGCACCCGATCTTTGATCTGGGGGACGGCGCAGTGTTTTTGGGTCTGGTGGCGGGAATTGCGCGATTTGCCATCGATATTTCGCGCTGGACCCCCGATGTTATGCCCATGCAGGCGGGATTTTTGGACCCCAGCCAACAATTTCATCCCGAACTGCCAGACGGAGCCGCGTTTGTGGATTTGCGGATGATGATGACGACCTTATCGGCCTTGGATGCGGAATGCATGGCGATTGCCAAAGGGTTGATGAATTGGCACGCAAGCCACGGTTTTTGCGCGGCTTGTGGTCAGAAAACCGACATTTCCCACGCGGGCTGGCAACGCCTGTGCCCTGCCTGCGGTCGTTCGCATTTTCCGCGCACTGATCCCGTGGTGATCATGTTGGTTGTGTCGCAAAATCGCCTGCTGTTGGGCAGATCGGCGCAGTGGCCACAGGGTATGTATTCGCTTCTTGCGGGCTTTGTAGAACCTGGCGAAGTGATCGAGGCTGCCGTGCGCCGCGAAGTGTTCGAAGAATCAGGTGTTCGGGTTGGCAAAGTGCGCTATTTGGCCAGCCAACCTTGGGTTTTTCCAGCGTCTTTGATGATCGGCTGCATCGCCGAGGCGCAAACCGAAACGATCAAAATTGACCCCGCAGAATTGGAAGACGCGCAATGGGTGACTCGTGAAGATTTGGTTGCAATCAAGGGTGGAGTTCACCCTGCGATCAAGCCTGGCCGACAAGGTGCCATTGCCCAATTTTTGATTGAATCTTGGTTACAAGACCGCGTCAGCTAGGGTCATATCATTGACAAAAAGGAATATGTGTCGATATTCAAAAGTATTGGAACGGGAAAGATTTAATGAAGTTTGCGTTGAAACAGGATGTCGAGGCGCCGATAGCATTTGTGTTTGCCTATCTGGCTGATTTTGACGGCTGGGAACGATCGGCCATGCGGCGGGGTGCCGAAGTGGCGCGGACCGATCAATTGCGCCAAGAGGCGGCGGGAATGTCTTGGACCACATCCTTTGCGTATCGCGGCAAGCTGCGAAAATTGGATCTGCGCCTGACCAAGATGGTCGCGCCCAACAAACTGAATTTGTCCGCACAATCCAACGCAATACAGATTGATTTGGCCGCCGATCTGGCAGAAATGTCGGCCCGTCGCACCCGCATGAACGTCTCAATCGAGGTGACGCCCCGCAATCTCGCGGCGCGTCTGTTTATCCAATCTATGCGTCTTGCGCGCACGCGGATGGACCGAAAATTTGCCCAGCGTATCGCGCAAGTCGTCATCGAAATCGAAACCGCCTATCGCGCCAAAGTGACAGCCTAGGTTTCAATTCGGAGCACGATTTTTCCCGCATGGCCTGCGCTTTCCAATCGCCAATGGGCGGCGGGCGCCTCGAACAGGGGAAATTCGCTGTCGATGACAACCTGAAATGCCCCGCGCGCAATCATTGGCCAAAAATGCTGTTCCAATTCGGCGGCGATCCGCGCCTTGGCTTGGTCAGATTGTGGACGCAAGGTCGACCCTGTGATCGTCAAACGGCGCATCATCACTTCGGCAAAGTTAATCTCGGCCTTAGACCCCTCCAGAAAGGCGATCTGCACAAGTCGCCCATCATTGGCCAATGTTTTAATGTTTCGCGGCAAATAGCTGCCGCCGACCATATCCAGAATTAAATTGGCCCCGCCGTATTCGCGCATCTTTTCCACGAAATCCGTATCGCGATAGTTAAAGCATTTCTCGGCCCCTAAGTCTTCGCACAAACGGCATTTGGCATCCGTGCCCGCGGTCGCGAAAACTCGCGCACCCAAAGCCTTGGCAATTTGGATGGCCGTTGTGCCAATTCCCGAACTGCCGCCATGCACCAAAAACCGCTCACCTGCGCGCAAACGGCCCCGCATGACGACATTGGACCAGACAGTAAAGGCGGTTTCAGGCAGACAGGCCGCGTCACGCAGGCTCATCCCGGCAGGGATAGGCAAGGCGTGGCTTTCAAGGCAGGCTGCATATTCAGAATAGGCCCCCCCTGCAAACAACGCGCAGACCTGATCGCCCAACTTCCACCGCTGAACCCCTTCACCCAAAGCAACAACAACACCTGCCCCCTCCAGGCCAGGTAAAGGCGAGGCATCCGGCGGCGGCGCATAAGAACCAGCACGCTGCAAAGCATCAGGCCGATTAACCCCCGCATAGGCCAATTGCACCACAATCTGCCCCTGTGCCGGTGTTGGAACAGGCACTGAAACCGGCTTAAGCACATCTGGCCCGCCCGGGGTGGAAATTTCCATCGCCAGCATTGCGTTAAACAGAACCATCTTATCCCCCTAGTCGTTACCACGACCCGGCAGGTCGTTTGCGGCCATTGGCGCTGAAATCCGTTGGAAAATCTTTAACGGACCACGGGCCAAGGCCTGACCTATACGATTTTGCCCAAAACCAGCCTTTATTTTCTCAAACTGCATCACATTTTCAATGCGTCGATCCAAAAAGGCCCACGTGTCGGCATTGCCCTCGCTGCTGTCGCCCAGCCAATACAGAACGGTCGCACTGTAGACCGCCGATAGGGTGGCGCGTTTGCTGTACCAGTTGATGTCCCGCGATGTGTCATGCAAGGCGGTCCAGATCGTATCCGCCGTGCCCCAAATCAGTGCAGCCCCCTCGGGGATGTGTTGCGGCAGGGCGAACAAGGCCACACCACGGCGCACCGCCTCTTGGTCGACCAATTCCAGACGCAGGCGCACCGCATGGGTCACTTTTTCGCGAAAGCGCAGCGCGGTCAGATCAGCCTGCGCCAATGCGTCGCGCAACATCTGATCGCCCCATTTGTGATAGGCGGCGGCCAGATCAACGCCGCCACGTGGAAACAATCCCGCCGCCAGCCCCGCCGCAGTGCCCGAATCGGCCATCGCCGCCCGCAGTGTCACGTCCGACCACCCGTCAAAAGGCACGTGCACCAATGCCGCCGTCAAAAGCCGTGATTTCGCCGTATCCATGCTGTTATCCGCCTGCATTTGATCCTCTTAGTTATCCTAGACAAGATAGGGCGTTTTTGCTATGCGCAATGGGCCTGCACAATTTGTGCAACTCTAGCTTAGGAAGGTGGTGAAAACCACATGCAGGTCAGCGTCCGTGATAACAATGTTGAGCAAGCCCTTCGGGCCCTTAAGAAAAAGCTACAGCGTGAAGGCGTGTTCCGCGAAATGAAATTGAAACAGCATTTCGAGAAACCCTCCGTCAAAAAAGCACGCGAATCCGCCGAAGCCGTGCGCCGTTCGCGCAAGCTCGCGCGGAAAAAGCTTCAACGCGAGGGCGGAATGTAAGGGTTCGCCCATTCCGCGACACTGGGGTTTAGGCCCGATTAGAAACCCCCGCCCGCAAGGTCGGGGGTTTTGTTTTGGGGGTTTTGTTATTTTTCAAACAACCAGCGCCCAAGGGCCAGCGCCGCCAAGGCCCCAATGATCTGCGCCACCCAAAAGGCAGGCAGATCGATGGGGCGGATGCCTGCGAATGTGTCGGTCAGCGCCCGCGCAAGGGCCACAGCGGGATTGGCAAAGCTGGTCGATGCGGTGAACCAGTAGGCCGCCGTGATGTAACAGGCGACTGTGGCCGCCACATTCACCCGCGCCGCGATCCCGCCAAGGATTGCGACAATCAAACCAAAACTGGCAATCCCTTCGGAAAACCACTGTGCGCCACCCGTGCGAACTGTGGTCGATATCTGCAAAATCGGCAGATCAAACATCGCGTGGGCGGCCCATGTGCCGATGATGCCACCCGCGCATTGTGCGATCACAAATCCCAGCGCGCGACGTGCTGTCATCTCATGTTTCAACCAAAACACCAGCGTCACGATGGGGTTGAACTGCGCGCCCGACACGGGGCCAAAAACCCCGATCAGCATGAACAGTGCCGCCCCCGTCGCGATGGTATTGGCCAGCAGCGACAGCGCTACATCATCGGTCAAGCGATCCGCCATAATGCCCGACCCAACCACAGCCGCGACCAACAGGGCGGTGCCAAGACCTTCGGAAACAAGCGCGCGGTTCATTCAGTTTTTCCGATCTGGGTCAGTTCCTTTTTCAACGAAAGCGCGTCCAGCGTTGCAATCGGCAGGGCGGCAAAGGCCTGAACGCGGCGTGTCAGCGCGCGGTAGGTGTCCGCAAAGGCCAATGCCTTTTCCGCGTCCGACCCCGTCACAGCCGCAGGGTCAGGCAGACCCCAATGGGCCGACACAGGCGCATTCGTTTCAGTTCTGGGCCAATAGGGGCATTCCTCAGCCGCAGCATTGTCACAAACTGTTATCACAAAATCCATTTTCGGCGCGTCAGGCAGGGCAAACTCATCCCAACTCTTTGAGCGTGCAAAGGCGGTATCAATGCCTTCGCGCCGCAGCAGATCAATCGCAAAAGGATTGGGCTGGCCCGCAGGTTTTGATCCTGCCGAATAGGCGATGAACTTGCCACCGCCTTCATGGTTAAACACGGCCTCGCCCAAGATAGAACGGGCAGAATTTCCCGTGCAGAGGATGAGTATGTTATAAGTCTTAGCCATTCGATTTCCTAACAAGCACAGGCGATCTGATCCAAGATCGGACCGCAGGTTTCAGGTTTGCCGCCGCAACAATCTTGCAGCAGCCAAGTGATCAGGGCGCGCAACCCCTGCATATCGGACGCATAGCGGATGGATCGACCCTGACGCGATGCCGTGATCAGCCCCGCTTGGGACAGAATGGAAAGATGCGTTGACAGGGTGTTCGGCCGCAAATCCAAGGTCAGGGCGATATCCCCCGCCGCCAGCCCATCAGGCCCCGTCTGCACCAAAAGACGAAACACCGCCAAACGGGTCGGCTGTCCAAGCGCCTCAAAGGCGGAAAGGGCGTTTATCATTTCCATATTTCGGGAAATATCGAAACATTGTAACGGGGATGTGACAGATGCCCCCTAGACATCCAATGCCGTCGTCTTGACCACCGTCCGCAGCGCGAATGACGATTGCATCTGCCGCACACCCGGCAGGCGCGATAGGTGTTGGCGGTGAATGCGGGCGAAATCTTCGGTGTCTTGCACCATAATTTTCAGCAGATAATCGGCGCTGCCCGCCATCAAGTGACATTCCAGCAGGTCAGGCACGCGGGCAACGGCGCGTTCAAAGGCGTCCAGCACATCCTCGGCCTGACTGATCAGGGTGATTTCCACAAAAACCGTTGTGGGCCGCCCCAATTTGCGCGCGTCCAAAAGGGCCACGAAAGCAGCAATATAGCCGTCCTCCTCCAGCCTCTGCACCCGTCGATGACAGGCCGAAGGCGACAGATTCACCTGTTCGGACAAATCCGCATTGGTGATCCGCCCCTGTTTCTGCAAAACCCGCAAGATCCGCCGATCCGTTTCGTCAAGAATATTATCTGCGATCATTTCTGCACCAAAAAAGAATTTTCTTCGAAAATTCTTGCACAAAACCCACCGTTTGTCACAATAATATCAAAGCAATTGCGTTTGTTTTGGATGATCCTTGCACAATCTTAATCAGGGAGATTGTTATGAAAATCGGATGCCCAAAGGAAATCAAACCGCAAGAGTTTCGTGTTGGCATGACGCCGAATGCTGCACGTGAGGCGGTGAATGCGGGTCATACTGTTTTGATCGAAACCCAAGCGGGGGTTGGTGCGGGGTTTGTTGACGCCGATTATGTGGCGGCAGGGGCCAAGATCATCGCCACAGCAGAAGAGGTTTTTGCCAGCGCCGATATGATCGTTAAGGTCAAAGAACCCCAAGCCATCGAACGCAAACGCCTGCGCGCGGGGCAAATTCTGTTCACCTATCTGCATCTTGCCCCCGATCCAGAGCAGACGGCGGATTTGTTGGCATCAGGTGCGACCTGTATCGCCTATGAAACCGTGACCGATGATCGGGGTGGTCTGCCCCTGCTTGCGCCGATGTCCGAAGTGGCGGGGCGTTTGGCACCGCAAGTGGGCGCTTGGACCTTGCAAAAGGCGAATGGTGGCCGCGGCGTGTTGATGGGCGGCGTCCCAGGTGTTTTGCCAGCACGGGTTTTGGTGATCGGCGGCGGTGTCGTCGGCACCCATGCGGCAAAAATTAGTGCGGGGATGGGCGCGGATGTGACGGTGTTGGACCGCTCTGTGAATCGCCTGCGCTATTTGGATGACGTTTTTGGTGGGCAGTTCAAATGTGGTTATGCCGATGCGGCCACCACAATTGAATTGGCGCGTCAGGCTGATTTGATCATTGGCGCTGTGCTGATCCCAGGCGCGGCGGCACCCAAGCTGATTTCCCGCGCGCAACTGTCCGAATTAAAACCCGGAGCGGCGCTGGTGGATGTGGCGATCGACCAAGGCGGCTGTTTTGAAACCAGCCATGCCACCACCCACCAAGACCCGATCTATGAAATAGACGGCATCATGCATTACTGCGTGGCCAATATGCCGGGGGCTGTGGCGCGGACATCGACCCTAGCCTTGGGCAATGCGACCATGCCGTTTATGCTGGCCTTGGCGAATAAGGGCTGGAAACAGGCCTGCGCAGATGATCGCCATCTGTTGGCGGGTTTAAATGTCCATGCGGGGCATTTGACCTATGCAGCCGTGGGCGCGGCATTGGGACTGCCGTTTATTTCGGGTGCAGAAGCGCTAAAAATCTAGGTCCGTGGCACCAGGTCAAATCACGCTTTCATACTGATAAAAATACCTCCGCCGGAGGCACCTTAATGCAGCAACGGCCCTAGGGAATAAACCCCTCAAACGTGATGTTATCGGCAAGGCGGCGGGCAGATTGTTCCGCCGCCTTTGTCTTAATCGTCCAGCATTGGATATGTGCGCCTTGCGTCTGCAAATCGCGCACGCGGGGGCGGGACAGATCGCTTGCCTCGTGGCTGATAAAGACGCAGCCTGTGCGGTCATAATCGAGAATCTCGCGCAGTTGATCGCAAATGGCGGGGTCCAAGGGCGCCCAATCGCTATAGTCATAGGCCGAGGTGGTCAGCCCGCGCGCAATTTGCGGCGCAAGTTGCGCCATATGCGCCATGCAATGCGGGTTAAAGGACATCACGGCCACGGGGCCTTGATACTGCTTCAACTCGGCGGCAGTCGCCTGTTCTAGCCGCGCATCCGTTTGCGACATATCGCCTGTTTGATCCTTAATCTCGATCAGCAGCGGGGTTTGACCCGCGACGATGGACAAAACCTCCGCCAAGGTGGGGATTCCATCTGTGCTGTCTTTAAGCACAATTTTTCTCAGATCAGCGGCCAAATGATCGGCCAGAAGACCCGTTTGATCCGTCAAACGATCCAGCGTTTCATCGTGAAACACCATCGCCACGCCGTCGCGCGACAATTGCACATCAATTTCAATGCCGTAACCCGCCGCAATCGCAGCACGAATTGCCGAGGGGCTGTTTTCAATATGCCCTATCTCGCGGTTGTGAAAGCCGCGATGCGCAAAGGGGCGGGTTCGGAATTCAACAGGAAGGGGCGTCATTTGATTTCAAACATACCTTCTATTTCCACTGCAACACCCAAGGGCAGGCTGGCGGCGGATACGGCCGACCGCGCGTGCCGCCCCGCATCCCCCAAAACCGCGACCAGAAAATCGGATGCGCCGTTGATGACCTTGGGTTGGTCGATAAAATCAGGCGTAGAATTGACAAATCCCACCAATTTGATTGCCCGCACCACGCGCGACAGATCGCCATCACAGGCCTTTTTCACCTGTGCGAGCAGCGATATCGCGCAGGATTTCGCGGCGTCAGACCCAGCCGCGATATCCATATCCGCGCCCAAACGTCCCTTAATCAGGCCCGCCGCATTCTGGCTGATCTGCCCAGAAACATAGACGATATTTCCAACCCGAACAAAGGGCACATAATTGGCCGCGGGTGCGGGGGCATCGGGCAGGGTTACGCCCAGTTCTGCAAGGCGGGCATCAATTGTCGACATGAAGTTTTCCTTTAACTTTCGCGGAAAGCCATCTGGAAATAATCCGTAAAGGGCTTCAGCAGATAGGCCATGGGCGTGCGTGCCCCCGTTTCAATAAAGGCTTGAACAGGCATCCCTGGCAAGAGGGTTTCATGCGCAAGTTTCGCCATTTCTCCATCTTCCAGCACGATTTCGGCGCGGTAGAACGGCTGTTTCGTGCCAGGATCGACCATGGCATCGGCCGCCAATGTGATCACACGGCCATAAATCTCGGGCGTGGTGCGGGCAGAAAAGGCGGGAAAGACCAAGCGGGTTCTTTGGCCGACATGCACCTCATCGATATGGATCGTGGGGATTTGCGCGGTGATCACCAAGGGGCGATCTTGGGGGATGATGAACAGCACAGGGTCCGCAGGGCGCAGAACGGATTGCGGGCTGGTCACTTGCAGACCCAAGACCTGCCCAGACACAGGCGCGCGAATGTCCAAACGCGAAATGCGTTCGGTCAGCGAGCGGCGGCGTTCGGCCAATTCCAATTCCGTCTGGCCGATGTCACGCAATTGCGTGCTGGCATCTTCGCGGCGTTGGGCCGCCAATCGCAGGATTTCCAAATCCACTTCGGTCGCGCGGCCCTCGGCTTGGGCACGGCTGGCGATCAACTCGCCGCGGTTGCCCTGATATTCCGCCACACTGCGTTCCAAATCCAAAACGCGGCTGCTTTGGGCAAGCCCCTTAGACAGCAGGGTTTTTTGCGCGTCCAGTTCTTGGTTCACCAGCGCAATTTGCTGATCCAGTGCCGCGGTTTGCGCCACGATCCCCTCAATTTGCGAGGTGATTTGACTGCCGCGTTTTTGCAACTGTTCGGTTTGGCGCAACAGCGTGTCACGGCGCGAAAAGAACAGGGCGCGCTGACCTTCGATCAATTCGGCGATATCGGGTTTGGTTTTGGCGATGTCGACAATTTCGCCTTGGAAATTCGGGGCGTCTTTGTCGTCACGCTCTGCCTCCAGACGGGCGCGGCGGGCCAAGGCCTCAAACAACTGACCTTCAACGATGGCAAGTTCGGATTGCAACAGCGTACCATCCAGACGGATCAGCAAATCCCCCGCCTTCACCGACTGCGCCTCTTTGACGTTGATTTCGGCGACCACGCCGCCATCGGGATGTTGGACGATCTGGCGGTTATTTTCCACCTCTAGCTGACCTTGGGCGATGATTGCGCCTGAAATGTGGGTCAGCATCGACCAGCCGCCAAAACCGAACACCAAAAGCCCCAGGGTGATCCCCCCCGCCAAAACCGCCCCACGGGCCGAAAATGCGTCTTTCATATTGCACCCCCAGCGCCAGTTGATCGCACAATATCGGTGTGATTTTTCACCATATCGCGCAGCACCTGATCGCGCGGGCCAAAGGCGCGGCGTGCGCCATCCTCAAGAACCAACAGCAGATCGCATTCCTGAATGGCGGCGGGGCGGTGCGCCATGATCAACACGGCACCCCCCGCCTCTTTGGTGGTGCGAATGGCGGTGTTCAGGGCGATTGTGCCGTCGTTATCAAGGTTCGAGTTCGGCTCATCCAAAACCAGAATCACTGGATTGCCAAACAGCGCGCGCGCCAATCCAATGCGCTGAATTTGCCCGCCAGACAGACGCCCGCCAAGGGTTGCGACCTTGGTATCATAGCCTTCGGGCAGGCGCAGGATCATGTCATGGGCGGCGGCGCGTTTGGCGGCATCGACGATTTTGGCGGGATCGGCATCGCGTTGCAGGCGCGCGATATTTTCGGCAATAGAGCCTTCGAACAATGTCACGCGCTGGGGCAAATAGCCGAAATAGCCGCCCAGAACATCGGCGTCATATTGATCCAAACTGGCCCCATCCAAACGCACCTTGCCGCCCGAGGGTTTCCAAACCCCAATCAGGGCCCGCGCAAGCGATGATTTCCCCGCCCCCGAAGGCCCAATCACGCCCAGGGCCTGTCCTGGGGCGAGATCAAAGCTGACAGCACGCAGGACGGCCTGCTGCTCGCCTGGGGGGACAATCGTTAGATTTTGCACACCAAGATTGGCCTTGGGATGCGGCAGGGCGGTGACATCGCGGCTTTTTGGCACCTCGGTCAACAGAACCGACAGGCGGCGATAAGCATCCAGCGCGCGGGTGACAGTGGCCCATTGACCCACGGCCTGTTCCACGGGTTGCAAGGCGCGGCCCATCAGGATCGATCCTGCAATCATCGCACCGCCCGACATATGCCCCTGCAACACCATCAACGCACCAAGGCCCAAAATGGCCGATTGCAGAAACATTCGAAATGTCTTGGTCACGCCTGAAAACTTGCCGCCCAGATCGCCAACCGACAGCGATTCCGTCAGGGCCGTCTTGCGCGCGACTTGCCAGCGATCAAAGGCAGCACCCGTCATGCCCAATGCCTGCACCGATTCCGCCTCTAGCTTGATCAGATCGGAAATGCGTTCGGCGGCCATCGTGCGACCCGCCACTTGGCCCAATTGTGGCGACGTCGCCTTTTGGTTCCAAACGGCAATCGCGACCAAGAAAATGCCCCCCGCCATGGCCAAAATACCCAGCCAAAAATTGAACACAAAAACAGCCAAGATAAAAAATGGCGTCCACGGAATATCGAACAACGCCAGCAAAACAGGCGAGGCCCACAGACGCTGGATCGATTCCAGATCACGTTGTGCTGACTGGGCATTGCCGTCTTGGGGGGACAACGTCAGCTTTTGCATGGCGGCGGAAAAAACGCGGCGATCCAACTGATCTTGGATCTTTGCGCCAATCCGCGCCAGTATTCGCGACCTTGCATAATCTAAAACACCCATCGCCAAAAACAGCATGATCAAAAGACCTGTTAAGGCGGCCAAAGTGGCCTCTGATCGGCTGCCAAGGACGCGGTCATAGACCTGCATCATGTAAAGCGGACCTGTAAACAGCAACAAATTGGCAAAGAACGAAAAAAGCCCGACAGCCCAAAGCAGGGTGGTTTGCCCCTTTTGCGCGGCCAGCAATTCGACCATTCCACGATTATAGGCAGAATGGGCAGTCAAAGTTTTCCACATCGCATCGTCTTTCTAAACGTAAATTGGGCAAATATTCTGTGATTCAGGCGCATATACTTTGAGAACCCGTTGTAATCACAGAATGTGCGGCGTAACTGTCAAATTGTCGTTAGATATGATAAATACTTAGGCTTGAGGCTCAGCGGGACTATGCACGGATGAACGTTACAAAACCATCACTATTGCCCAAGACGAATCATATTTTGATGATTTTCTTGGCCTGCACGCTGCTTGCTTGTGCGGCGCCCAGCCCTTCGGCACAAATTAACGACCCAGATGAGGCGTTGAACCGCAAAATGCACAAGTTCAACATCTTTTTTGACCGCACGATTTTGCGCCCTGTTGCCACTTCGGTTGTGAAACCTGGGGGCGGGCCTGTGGCGCAAGGTGTGACAAACTTTGCGCGCAACTTGTCTGGCCCTGCCGATGTGCTGAACAATGTCTTGCAATTGCGTTTGGGCAAGGCCATCGAAAATACCCTGAAATTTGCGATCAACACCACAGTTGGCATCGGCGGGATATTTGATCCGGCCACAGCCATTGGCGTGGCTGGGTCGGATACTGATTTTGGGGAAACGCTGCACGTTTGGGGATTTGGCGAAGGCCGTTACCTAGAGGTGCCTGCCGTTGGTCCGACCACAGTGCGCGACATCAGCGGTGATATCGTCGATCTGTTTATCAGCCCGTTGAATTTTGTTTTGCCCAAACCCGAATCCTATATCGGCACGATCACGTCGACCGCATCACGTGTGATTGATCGCGGCCGATATGTAGAAACTGTCGACTCTATCCTATATGACAGTGCGGACAGCTATGCGCAGGCGCGACTTTTGTATTTGCAAAACCGCCGTTATGCTTTGGGCCAGTCCGTCGATGACACCAATTCCGCCGACCCCTATGAGGACCCCTATGCACAATAAATCATCCTTGATGTCTCGTCGCCGTTTTGCGGCGGGATTTGCACTGGGATCGGTGGCGCTGGCGCTTCCGATGCCTGTCGCGGCGCTGACAGTGGATCAGGCACGCGGTCTGATCGACAAAGTTGTGGCAGATATCAATGGGATCATCGCCTCGGGCAAGCCAGAGGCTGCTATGCTCAAGGATTTTGAACGGATGTTTGCGCGCTACGCTGACGTTGCGGTCATTTCCCGCTCGGCGCTTGGGGTTGCGGCGAAATCAGCAAGCCCTGCGCAGTTGCAGGCCTTTGCCGGCGCATTTCAAACCTATATCAGCGCCAAATACGGCCGCCGGTTCCGCGAATTTATTGGCGGCTCGATCGAGGTGATCGACGCCAAGCCCGTAAAATCCTATTACGAGGTGGTCACTGTTGCCAAATTGGCGGGCGAAGCGCCGTTTGATCTGCGGTGGCACGTGTCTGACAAATCAGGAAAAAATCTGTTTTTCAATATCATCATCGAGGGGATCAACCTGCTGGCATCAGAACGCAGCGAAGTTGGCGCGATGCTGGATCAAGCGGGCGGCAATATAGACACGCTTATTGCCAACATGAAGGCGATCTAGGCCGCAAGGCCTTGCATATTGTCACATCGTCCTTAATTTGGTCGAAAATTAAGGATCGCTGATGTCATTGGCATTTATTGCCTTGTTGCCGTTTGTTGGGGCTGTTTTGGTGCTGGTGGGTCGCGCGCCTGCTGTTGTGGCAGGTGCTGTAACGATGGCGGCCTTTATCGGGATTGTCAGGCACATTCCTGCCGTTTTGGCGGGCACATCTGTCAGCGCCCAGATCGATTGGCTGCCCGCCTATGGCCTGAATGCGCGTTTTATGCTGGACGGGCTGGGGCTGTTGTTCGCGCTGTTGATTTTGGGCATGGGCCTGCTGATCATCCTTTATGCACAGTTCTATTTAACCGGGCCAAAAGACCGTTTTTTCAGGTATTTGCTGTTGTTCCAAGGCGCGATGCTGGGAATAGCTTTGTCAGATAACATTCTGATTCTGGTTGTATTTTGGGAAATCACATCGGTTTCGTCATTTCTGCTGATCGGCTATTGGAACCATCTGCCCTTGGCACGGCAAGGGGCGCGTATGTCGCTTGCGATTACGGGGGCGGGTGGACTGGCGCTGATGGCAGGGTTGCTGATCTTGGGGCAGATCGCGGGCAGTTACGATCTGTCGGTGATTTTGACCCAAAGACAGGTGATCGCGGCCAGTCCTTTGGCCCTGCCCGCGATGATCTTGATCCTGTTGGGCGCATTTACCAAATCGGCACAGATGCCGTTTCATATCTGGCTTCCCCGCGCGATGGCGGCGCCCACACCCGTTTCGGCCTATTTACATTCTGCGACGATGGTCAAGGCTGGGCTGTTTTTGATGGCGCGTCTGTGGCCCATTTTTGCAGGCACCGAGGCATGGTTTTATATCGTCGCAAGCACGGGACTGGTGACGATGGTTTACGCCGCCGTGGTCGCGCTGTTCAAAGATGATCTTAAGGCGATTTTGGCCTATTCCACCATCAGCCATTTGGGATTGATCACGTTTTTGCTGGGATGCGGAACCAAGGCGGCGGCCACGGCGGCGGTGTTTCACATCATCTGCCACGCAAGTTTCAAGGCCGCCCTCTTCATGGTTGCCGGCATTGTCGATCACGCCATGCATACGCGCGACATTCGCAACTTGGGCGGATTGCGGAATATGATGCCGATGACCTTTGTCTTGACCTTCGTCGCCACATTGTCGATGGCGGGTCTGCCGCCGTTCAACGGATTTTTGTCCAAAGAAATGGCGCTAGAGGTCGCGGCCCAGACGGGTTGGATGGGCAATGCTTGGCTTGTGCCGATTTTGGTCACATTGGGGGCGCTGGCCTCGGTTGGGTATAGTTTTCGATTTCTGGCGCATGGATTTTTGGGCGCACCGCGCGGCGCGGTGGATGGGCAAGACCCAAGCATCGGGCTTTGGACAGCGCCTGCGGTTTTGGTGGTTTTGGTGGTGGCGATTGGCATTGCGCCGATGGCCCTGACAGGATGGCTTGTCAATGCCGCAAGCAGCGCGGTGGTGGGGCAAGGTGTGACAACCAAGATCGTTCATTGGCACGGGCTGGACAGCCCTGCGCTGTGGATGTCGGTCTTTGCCATTTTGGGCGGCCTGTTGATTATGGATCAATATCTCGCCTTGCGCCGTTTGTGGGATCACGTGCCGCATCGGGACGCAAAGCGGGACTTTGATCGAATTTTAGCAATGTTTGCGGCCCTTGGGCGGGGCGATATGGCGCTGGTGCCTGCGATCGTCCTTGCGATTGTCACCCTTGTGGGATTGTCGGCATATGTTTTGGGGCCAATGCCCGCTTTGCGGCCGATGACCGCGCCAAACATCCCCGCCTTGGGTTTGTTTGCTGTGTTGATCTCTGGCTTGATCGCCGCAGTTGTTTTGCAGCATCAACGCCTGATTGCGTTGATATTTGTCGGCGTGATTGGGCTGATGATCGCCGTTGCCTTTGCCTATTTCTCGGCGCCAGACTTGGCGATGACCCAAATCACAGTCGAGGTGGTGACGGTTATCTTGATGCTGTCGGCGCTGACCTATCTGCCCCAAACAACGCCGCGCGCGCTGCGTCTGGGTCATGCGGCTGTGGCTGTTGCGGCCGGTTTGGGGGTGGGATTGTTGGCCTTTGTCATGCTGCTGCGACCACCAGCCTTGGACGCTATTTCCGCCTTTCATCTGGCGCAGTCGAAACCAGGCGCGGGGGGGGCCAATGCGGTCAATACCATCATCGTCGATTTTCGCGGCTTTGACACCTATGGCGAGATTATCGTGCTGGGCATTGCCGCCCTGATTATTGCCGCGAATATCAACACAGTCACACGTCTGTTGGGCGCGCGGGCCGAGGATCGGATGCTGTCCGCCGCAATGCAGTTTTTGCTGCCAATCATGATGATGTTGGGCGTTTTTTTGTATCTGCGCGGGCATCAAATGCCGGGCGGGGGATTTGTGGCGGGGTTGGTCGTTGCGATTGGACTTTTTATCCAAGGCACTGTGCGCCTAAATGCGACGCGCGTTTTGGCCGCGGGAATAACGCTTGCGACGCTGACAGGAATGGGCAGTTGGCTGTTTGGGGCGGCATTTTTAACCTCGAGCCATGGGTATTTGACGATCTTTCCGCTGGACCCGTTTGAATGGGCAACTGCAATGGCCTTTGATATGGGAATCGCCTTATGCGTCTTTGGGTCTGTGACGCTGACGCTGACGACATTGGCAAAGGGGCGCCAATGATGGAGGCCTTGTTTGCAATCACCATCGGGGGGCTGACGGCGGGCGGCGTTTACCTCATGTTGCAGGGGCGCAGTTTTGCGCTGATATTGGGGCTGTCGTTGCTGTCTTATGCGGTCAATTTGTTCTTGTTTGCCGCGGGGCGTCTGGTTGTTGGCCTGCCGCCGATTGTGGGCGCGGGCCCCTATGCAGACCCACTGCCCCAAGCGCTTGTTTTAACGGCGATTGTGATTTCCTTTGGCATGACAGCCGTCATGGTGGTGATGGCGATTGGGCGTTACGATCAGACAGGCGATGACCAATCGGATGATGCGACATGATGCATTTGGGGATTGTGCCGATCGTCTTGCCCGCGCTGATGGCGGCGCTGTGCCTGATCTTACCACGCGCGGCGCGCGGTTTTGCGGCCCTGACAGTGATCGGTCTATTGGCGCTGCATCTGATGCCGTTGACAGGGGCATATTTTTTGGGATCATGGCCCGCACCTTTTGGCATCGTTTTGGTGATGGACCGATTGTCATCCTTGATGCTGCTTTTGGTGGCGGGGCTGTCTGCCGTCGTCATGATGTATGCGACCATCAGCGGTTGGGACCAAAAGGGACAGCATTTTTACCCGCTGTTTTTGTTGCAAATCATGGGGCTGAATGGTGCGTTTCTGACAGCGGATGCATTCAATCTGTTTGTGTTCTTTGAGGTGTTGTTGATCGCCTCTTATGGGTTGGTGGTGCATGGCGGGCGGCGGGCGGCGCTGCATTATGTTGGATTTAACCTGCTAGGATCGGCGGTGTTTTTGTTGGCGCTGGGATTGATTTACAATCTGACAGGCACACTGAACATGGCCGATATCGGGCAAAAACTGCCGCTGCTGCCGCCCCAAGATGCGGGCTTGGTTCGCGTGGCCGCGCTGCTGTTTTTGGCGGTTTTTGCAATCAAAGGGGCCTTGGTGCCGCTGCAATTCTGGTTGCCGCGCACCTATAGTGCAACATCCGCCCCTGTGGCAGCGCTGTTTGCGGTGATGACAAAACTGGGAGCCTATGCGGTGATCCGTTTTGGCACAGTGGTCTTTCCAACAGGATTGCCCGCAACGGGTGCACTTTGGGGGGATGTGATTTACAGCTCCGCCCTTGCCACGATCCTGATTGGCGGTTTGGGGGCCATGGCGGCGCAAAGCCTGCCGGTGTTGGTCAGTTATGGCACGATTGGATCGATGGGGGTGGTCTTTTTGGCGATATCCACCTTTACGCCTGCGGGATTGGCGGCAGCGCTGTATTATACCTTGCATTCGACCCTTGCGGCGGCGCTGTTGTTTTTACTGGCGGATCGGATGCCGCGCGGGGGGGCGCTGTTCTTGGCGGGGGCTGTGGCCATGGTGGGCCTGCCGCCTCTGTCTGGATTTGTGGGCAAGGTGATAATCTTGCAGGCGGTTCCAGACCCTTTTGCATGGGCGGCGATCCTGTTGGGTTCCTTATTCACCATGATCGGTTTTGCCAAAATGGGGTCAGATTTGTATTGGAAATCCGATGACGCGCCACTGGGATCGGAACATCTATGGCCCAGTGGCGTTTTGCTGGCGGCGATCATCGGGCTGACGATCTTTGCTGCGCCTGTGATGGATTATATGTCAGACCCCAGAATGTTTGATCTGCCCGCTTACATTGCGGTGCAAAACCTTGGGGGCAAGTGACGTGCACCGACTTGTGCCGCATCCGATTTTATCGGCCCTGCTGGGGGTCGTGTGGATTTTGCTGATCGGTGATCTGCATCTTGGAACGATGGTCATGGCGGTTTTGCTGGCGCTGGGGATTGGTGCGTTCATTCCGCCTACGCCCAGAATCATCCGCCCCTTATCGCTGATCGGCTATATCGGTTTGGTCGTCTGGGATGTGATCGTCGCCAGTTTTCAGGTGGCGTGGATCATCGTTTTCATGCCACGGGATCAGATCAAATCGGCCTTTATCACGGTGCCGATTGATCTGCCCCATGCGCAGGCGATTGCGCTGCTGGCGGGAACCATCACCTTGACGCCGGGCACGCTGACGGCAGATATTTCCAGCGATGGCAGCGTTTTGCTGATCCATGCCTTGCACGCACCAGACCCTGACGCCACGCGCGCCGATATTAAATCCCGCTATGAGGCCCGTTTGAAAAGGATATTCGCATGAGTTATGCGTTGATATTTGCAATAGCCTGCTTTGGGATTGGTTTGGTGTTGAATCTGATCCGTCTGCTGACCGCGCCCCATATCACGGACCGTATTTTGGCCGCCGATACGATGGTTATCAATGTGATTGCACTGATCGTTCTGAATGGCATCAAAACAGGATCGGCGATCAACTTTGAATCGGCCTTGCTGTTGGCGGCGACGGGGTTTGTGGCGACAGTTGCCTATTGCCGCTTTTTGTTGCGAGACAAAAGATGATTGAAGCGATCCTATTGGTGTTGGGTGGGCTGTTTGGCCTGATCGGCAGTTACGGCCTGTTGCGCCTGCCTTTGCCCATGCAGCGGCTTCATGCGACGACCAAGTCCAGCACGGTGGGGGTTGGGGCCGTTCTGATCGCGTCGGCCATTCAAAACGGCGGGTGGCATGAGGTTTTGGTAACCCTGTTTTTGGTCGTGACCGCGCCGATCAGCGCGATTTATCTGGCCAGAACCTATTTAAAATCCCGCGATGTGCCGCCCACTGGCACGGACAGCACATGGTCAGACAGCCAATAGCAGTTAGAACGCTTGCGCATTTTAGACCATTCGATCAAACTGGCCTGAACAACGCCCAGGTGAACCTATGCAGATGCTGGACCAAACGATCCAATTGCCGCAACTGACCCATCCGCGCAATCCCGGCATGGGGTTGGATTTGGATTGGGTGGCATCGGTGCAGGCCAATACATCCGCGATTGAACGGCGGGCGGCCACCATTGGCGGGCGGCGTTCGGTCAAAAAGGAATATCAGGCGGCATGGTTGTTAAAGGCGATATCGGTGATCGATCTGACCACTTTGTCGGGCGATGACACGGCAGGGCGGGTGCAGCGTCTTTGTGTCAAGGCCCGCCAACCCGTGGCCCCTGCCGTTTTGGACGCGCTGGGTATGACGGGGCTGACCGTTGGGGCGGTTTGCGTTTATCACGATATGGTTGAGGTGGCCGTGCGCGCATTAGAGGGGTCGAATATCCCCGTGGCGGCGGTGTCCACGGGCTTTCCTGCGGGTCTGTCGCCCTTGCATCTGCGCATGGCCGAAATTGGCCAAAGCGTGCAGGCAGGCGCGCGGGAGATTGATATCGTGATCTCGCGCCGCCATGTTCTAACGCAAAACTGGCAGGCCCTTTATGATGAGATGCGCGAAATGCGCGCGGCCTGCGGCGATGCCCATGTCAAAGCGATTTTGGCCACGGGTGAATTGGGCAGTCTGCGCAACGTTGCCCGCGCCAGTTTGATTTGCATGATGGCGGGGGCGGATTTTATCAAAACCTCAACGGGTAAGGAATCGGTCAACGCCACCTTGCCCGTAACGCTGACGATGATCCGTGCCATTCGCGATTATCAAGATCGCACGGGGGTCAAGGTGGGCTATAAACCTGCGGGCGGCATTGCCAAGGCCAAGGACGCGCTGCTGTATCTGGCCTTGATCAAGGACGAGCTGGGCCATCCGTGGCTGCAACCCGATCTGTTCCGCTTTGGGGCAAGCAGTTTGCTGGGCGATATTGAACGGCAATTGGAACATTACCTGACGGGCCATTATTCGGCCTCTAACCGCCATGCGATGGGATAGAACATGACTGTTCGTGATATTTTTGACAGCATGGACTATGGCCCCGCGCCTGAATCGGCATCCGAGGCCTTGGCATGGATCGCGGGACATCGGGGCCGCTTTGGCCATTGGATTGACGGCGGCTGGACGGATGTGGGCCAGACCTTTGCCACCATGAACCCCGCACGCGCCGCCCATCTGGCCGATGTGACCCAAGGCACAGTTGCGGATGTGGATCAGGCTGTTGCGGCAGCGCGCCGCGCCCAAGGCAAATGGGCGCGCCTTCCCGCCCATGCCCGCGCCAAATATCTCTATGCACTGGCGCGGCTGGTGCAAAAACACGCGCGGCTGTTTGCGGTTTTGGAAACCCTAGACAATGGCAAGCCGATCCGCGAGACGCGCGATATCGACATCCCATTGGTCGCACGGCATTTTTACTATCACGCGGGCCTCGCGCAATTGCGCGATCAGGAATTGCCGGGGATGGCGCCAGTGGGCGTTTGCGCGGCCGTGATCCCGTGGAACTTTCCGCTGCTTATGCTGGCGTGGAAGGTCGCCCCTGCCCTTGCGGCGGGCAATACCGTGGTCCTAAAACCCGCCGAATTTACCCCCCTGACCGCCCTACTGTTTGCCGAAATCACCCGTGAGGCGGGCCTGCCCAAGGGCGTTTTGAACATCGTCACGGGCGACGGCGCGACGGGTGCGGCCTTAGTCGCGCATCCCGATGTGGATAAAATCGCCTTTACAGGGTCAACCGAGGTGGGGCGGAAAATCCGTCAGGCGACTGCAGGCAAGGCGCTAACGTTAGAGCTGGGCGGCAAATCCCCCTATATCGTCTTTGACGACGCCGATATCGACAGCGCGATCGAAGGGTTGGTGGATGCGATCTGGTTCAATCAGGGGCAGGTCTGCTGCGCGGGCAGCCGCTTGTTGGTCCAAGAGGGCATCGCGGATCGGTTTCATGAGAAACTTAAACGCCGCATGGATGGCCTACGCCTTGGCGATCCTTTGGACAAATGCATTGATATGGGCGCGATTGTCGATCCCAGCCAGTTGGCGAATATCAAATCCCTTGTCGCAGGGTCGGATGGCGTGATCTATCACGCCGCCTGTGCGGTGCCAGAGGGGTGCTTTTATCCGCCGACGCTGATTACGGGCCTCGGCGCGGCCAGCCCCCTGATGCAAGAGGAAATCTTTGGCCCCGTCCTCGTGTCGATGACGTTCCGCACCCCCGCCGAGGCGGTCGAATTGGCCAACAACACCCGCTATGGACTGGCGGCGAGTATTTGGACAGAAAACCTGAACCTTGCGCTGGATATGGCACCCAAGATTAAGGCGGGGGTGATTTGGGTCAATGCGACCAATATGCTGGACGCGGCGGCAGGTTTTGGCGGTATGCGCGAGTCGGGCTTTGGCCGCGAAGGCGGATGGGAGGGGTTTGAGGCCTATCTAAAACCCGCCCAAAAAACCAAACCCTTGGTCGAAATGCACGCCGTTCCCGCGCCAAAGGATGCGGTTGTGGATGGGCTAGACCGCACCGCGAAACTGTTCATCGGGGGCAAACAGGCCCGCCCCGACGGCGGCTATTCAACAGCCATTTGGTCCCCCAAAGGGCGGCTTTTGGGTCACGTGGGATTGGGCAATCGCAAAGACATCCGCAACGCGGTTGAGGCCGCACAGGCCGCCAAGGCTTGGGCCAAAACCACCGCTCATGCCCGTGCGCAAATCCTGTATTATATCGCCGAAAACCTGTCGGCCCGTGCAGGCGAATTCGCCACCCGCATTCAGGATATGACAGGCAAATCAGGCACGGCCGAGGTAGAGGCCGCCATTTCCACTCTGTTCACCTATGCCGCTTGGGCGGATAAATATGACGGCGCGATCAAGGCGGTCCCGATCCGTGGCGTCGCATTGGCGATGAATGAGGCCGTGGGCGTCGTCGGCGCGTTTTGTCCAGATGAGGCCCCTTTGCTGGGCTTTGTCTCGGTCATGGCGCCGCTGATTGCGATGGGCAATACCTGTGTCTTGGTCCCGTCGCAGGCCTTCCCTTTGTCGGCCACGGATTTCTATCAGGTTTTGGAAACATCCGATCTTCCCGCAGGTGTGGTCAATATCGTCACGGGCAGCCATCGGGAATTGGCAAAACCCGTGGCGGGGCATTTGGATCTGGATGCGGTTTGGTCGTTTTCCTCCAGCCCAATTTCGGCAACCATCCAGATCGAATCCGCGGGCAATGTCAAACGCACTTGGGTCAACAACGCCCGCGATTGGTTTTCCCCCGATGCCCACGCATTTTTACGCGCCGCCACCGAGGTGAAAACCATCTGGGTGCCTTATGGCGAGTGACTAACCGCGCGCAGGCACATTCAACCCGCGTTGAACGGCAGGGCGGGCTAAGAACCGCTCTAGATAGGCCAGAACATTCGGGCGCTGGTCCAGTTTGACCAAATCACCCCCTTTATACCCATCGCGCATACTGCGAATCCACGGCGCAATAGCCATATCGGCGATGGAATAATCGCCTGCGATCCAATCTTGGCCCATCAAAGCCTCATCCAGCACGCGCAGCAGACGTTCCGACTCGGCGCGGTAACGTTCTTTGGGGCGCGGGTCTTCGATGTCTTTGCCTGCATAGACATGGAAAAACCCAAACTGACCAAACATCGGCCCCAGACCGCCCATTTGGAACATCAGCCATTGCAGCACCTGATAGCGGTTGGCAACGGGCAGAAACTTGCCCGATTTTTCCGCCAAATAGATCAAGATCGCGCCGCTTTCAAACAGGGCGAGGGGGGCGCCATTCGGCCCGTTGGGGTCAAGAATGGCGGGGATTTTGTTGTTGGGATTCAGCGACAAAAATTCGGGGCTGGTCTGATCATTCGTTGCAAAGTCAATCAAATGCGCGTCATAAGGGATACCCATTTCCTCTAGTGCCACGGAAATTTTGATCCCGTTCGGCGTGGGCAAGGAATACAGTTGCACAGCGCCCGCCGTGCGCACAGGCCAACGATGGGTGATGGCAAAAGAACTTAGGTCGGTCATGGTATCGCTCCAATATGTTTCCCGCTTAGTCTATCGAATATTTTTGTAAAAATTTGAATAGATTTGTGCGATAAGGCGAAAGCACTGCGCAAAAATGCAGGCATTCGGGAAAATAAATTGAAAGGGACGCGTTATGATCAAGGAATTTAAGGATTTTATCGCCAAGGGCAATGTCATGGACTTGGCCGTTGGTATCATCATTGGGGCTGCGTTTACGGCAATTGTCAGCAGTCTGGTCGGCGATTTGATCAACCCCATTATCGGGCTGATCTTGGGCGGGGTCGATTTCACCAATATGTATGTGGTTCTGTCGGGCAATGTGCCTGCGGGCGCGGGCCTGCAAGTGGCGCGCGACGCGGGGGCGGCAGTGTTCGCCTATGGCGCGTTCATTACCGCAGTTATTAATTTCCTGATCATTGCTTTTGTGGTGTTCTTGCTGGTCAAGGCCGTGAACAAACTAAAAGGCGACAAGCCGGCGGCGCCTGCCGCCCCTGCTGGTCCATCCGAGTTGGACGTGCTGAAGGACATTCTTGTGGCTTTGAAGAAATAAAATCAAAAGGCCCCCAACTGGGGGCCTTTCATTCACGCCAGAACGGGTCTTGGGCGCAGATATATCCACCATAACCGATAAATCGTCAGCCCGATCAGCGGGGTGAAATGCACGGCAGGGGCGACCCAGCCGTTCCAATCATGCAGGCTTGCCCAGTGCAACAGGGTCAGCACCGCCGCCGCATAGGTCCAACGTTGCAACCATTTCCACCACAGACCCATCTTACGCACGGCAAAATCCATCGACGTCGCCGCCAGCGGAATAAACACCGCGAATGCAAGCCATCCAGTCGCCAAATCAAAATCACTGGCCTTGACCAAAATGCGGGTCAAACTGCCCTCGCCGATCACATAGGCCGCTGTATGCACGGCGGCATAGGCAAAGGCCGCCACGCCAAAATAACGCCGATTGGATTTCAACCAACGCGCAAAACGACTGCCGCGCGTTGCGATCATCAGGGGCGTCGCCATCAAGGATATAATCATAAACCGCGCCGCAAACTCGCCCGAGCCATGCAGCACACCGCGCAGCGCACGGGTGTTTTCATCAAAAAACGGCGAAATCATCGACAGGGCGGGCAGGGCCAAAATTGCCCAAACCCAATAGGGGGAAAAACGTGTTTGCATACCAACCTCTTTATGTTCTGCCGATCAAACGCGGGCGGGAATTGTTTCCGTCGGTTCTTGCTGATTTTCACCAATGGGCTATCTTTGGGGGGTGAAGATCAAAGGATATGGGCGTGAAGATTGAAGTGCTGTCCGATATGTCCCAGATCACCGCGCCTGAATGGGACGGGATGTTTGACACTGGATCAGGTGGGGGCCGCGCCGTTGATCCCTTTACCACGCATCGGTTTTTGACGGCACTGGAACGATCAGGGTCCACAGGGTCGGGCTGGCAGGCGCGGCCCCTTGTGATCCGGGGTCCCGATCTGGTCGCGGCCATGCCGATCTATGTGAAATCCCACAGCCAAGGCGAATATATTTTCGATCACGGCTGGGCGCAGGCCTATGAACGCGCGGGCGGGCAGTATTACCCGAAATTGCAATGCGCGGTGCCGTTCACCCCTGCCACGGGTCGGCGTTTTTTAGGGGATATCGCCCAGCGCGAAGCATTGGCCGAGGCGGCGATTGGCATCACCGATCAAAACGGGCTGTCATCGCTGCATATCACCTTTTGCACCGAAGATGAGGCACTGGCACTCGCGGGGAAATTCGGCCTGTTGCACCGCATTACCCAGCAATTTCATTGGGAAAATCGCGGCTATCACAGCTTTGATGATTTTCTGGCAGACCTGTCCAGCCGCAAGCGCAAAATGATCCGCAAAGAACGGGAAACTGCCCAATCTGCAGGGCTGACCATCCGCGCCCTGACGGGGGATCAGATTGAACCCGCCCATTGGGACGCATTTTGGATTTTCTACCAAGACACGGGTGCGCGCAAATGGGGCACGCCCTATTTGACGCGGCGGTTCTTTGACGAAATGCAGCGCACCATGCGCGATGATATTCTGCTGGTGCTGGCCTTTGACGGCGAAACCCCCGTGGCGGGGGCGTTGAATTTCATTGGCCGCGATACGTTGTTTGGCCGCTATTGGGGCTGCACCCAAGATCATCCCTGTTTGCATTTTGAACTGTGCTATTATCAGGCGATTGATTGGGCGATTGCACAGGGGTTGGCGCGCGTTGAGGCAGGCGCACAGGGCGAACACAAACTTGCGCGGGGTTATTTGCCAACACCTGTTCATTCGCTGCATTACATCGCAGACCCAAATTTCCGCGACGCCGTGGCGCGGTATTTGACCGAGGAACGCCGCGCCGTAGACGAAGAAATCGACGTTCTGACGGCCTATGGCCCGTTCAAACGCGTCACAACCGAGGATTAGATTATGGCCGATTTATTGGATGATGCGGCGCGTCAGGCGGACCTGCCGCCCTTGGGCGAAACGGGTTGGGGCGCGGTTTCAGGCCGCGACGCGATCCGCAAAATCTGGAAATTCAAAAGCTTTTCCGAGGCTTGGGCGTTTATGTCCCGCGCCGCCTTGGCGGCTGAGGCGTTGAATCATCACCCCGAATGGTCAAATAAATATAACATCGTCGATGTCACCCTGACCACGCATGATTGTCAGGGACTGTCGATCTTGGATATCAAACTGGCCCAAAGGATGGACAAGTTCGCCCCAGATGCCGCCGTGGTGCGCGATCATTCCGAACCGATTTCTTGTTTATGCGAGATAAGGGCCAATAAACTGGCCTGAACGCGTCTTTCGGTTGGACAGGGCGCGAAAGCATTGTATCAAATTCGTAGACAATTTTATTGGATTTATTGATGCTGACACGTATTGACGATTGGTATAAATTTTTGAACGTCTCGGATAAGGCGACCGCACGGGGCAAATCCTTGGCGCTGGACACGTTGGCGCCGTCTGCGGGGATGATGGTTCAGGCCGACTTGGATGCCTTGGCCGCCGCCTTGTTGCATCTGCGCCCTGATCGCATTTTTGAAATTGGCACCTATATGGGGGCGTCCAGCAATTTCTTTTTGTCGCTGTTGCCCAAGGCAAAGGTGATTTCCATCGCCTATATCCCGCCAGAACAGTTGGAAAACCCGGTCAAATATAACAATATCGAATTGGGTTTGGATAAGGTGGGATCGCTGGTCAGCGATGAAAATCGGCCCCGCTTTACCCAGATTATCGGCGATTCCCATGCCATCGTCGCCAAGGATTTCGTCGCGCAATATGGGCGCATGGATTTTGTGTTCATCGACGGGGATCATTCGCGCAAAGGTGTTGCGCAAGACACCGATTTGGCCAAGGCAATTCTGTCTGCCGAAGGGGGGATCGGCTGGCATGATGCCAACCCCAAGCCAAAATACATCCAATCGCGCGAGTTTTTGGAACAGGATTTGGACCTGAACGCAATGGCCACCGCCGATATTGGCATCGGCGGTGTCGCATTTTGGACGAAAAAGCTGGAAAAGAAAATCCAGCGAAAGGCCTAGATCGCGGCGAGCATTGCCTCGCCGCCAGAAATCTCACACTGGCCCGATTCTGTGCCGTGGTGCAGCACCTGAACCACGCCGTCCACTGCATACAGGGCATAACGCGCAGAGCGGTTGTTCAACCCGATATGTGGCAGATGCAGGATCATATCAATAGATTTGGAAAATGCCGAATCGGCGTCGCCCAACATGGTGATCCCTGCCGCTGTGGCGCCCGTCGCCTCGCCCCAAGCCTTTAGAACAAAGGGGTCATTGACCGAAAGGCAAATGATTTCATCAACACCTTTGGCATCAAACGCCGCCTTGGTGCGGATAAAACTTGGCACGTGCGCGGTGGTGCAGGTGCCCGTATAGGCCCCGGGCAGGCCGAAAATCACCACTTTGCGGCCCCGCAGTTTCGCGCCCAAATCGACGCCTTCTGGCCCATTCGCGCCCATATGCATCAGGGTGGCATTGGGCAGGGTGCTTCCGACTGTGATCGTCATATTGTTACCTCTCGTGCGTTGTAATTTACCTGACCTAGGATATAGGCTGATCAGCAGATCACGACCAGAGGGTGCTATGCAGCATATCATAATTATCGGTGCGGGACAGGCGGGTGCGGCCCTTGCGGCCAAGCTGCGCGGTCTGGGATTTGACGGGCGTTTGACGATGATTGGGGCGGAAACGCATCCCCCCTATCAGCGCCCGCCCCTGTCCAAAGCCTATCTTTTGGGCGAGATGGACCAAGAACGGCTATGGCTGCGCAATGCCGCGTTTTACAGTGACAATCAGATCGATTTGCGGCTGGGTTCGGCGGCGGTGTCGGTGGACCGCGTGGCGAAAACCGTCACTGTAGATGAGCAAATGATCCCCTATGATCAACTGGCACTGACCACAGGTTCCACGCCGCGCCGCCTGTCTGCCGCGATTGGCGGGGATATGGCAGGGGTTTATACCGTGCGCAATCTGGCCGATGTGGATGCCATGGCCCCTGAATTCAACGCGGGTCGGCGGCTGATTATTGTTGGCGGTGGCTATATCGGCCTAGAGGCGGCGGCGGTTGCGCGCAAATTGGGGTTGGACGTGACCGTTCTGGAAATGGCCCCGCGTATTTTGCAACGTGTGGCGGCGCCTGAAACATCCGATTACATCCGCGCTTTGCACGTCGCGCATGGCGTGCAGATCATGGAGCAAACGGGGATAGATCGTCTGCTTGGTGAGGGGCGCGTGACGGGCGTGCGCCTGAGTGATGGGCGCGAATTGCCCTGCGATTTTGTCATTGCGGGGGTGGGGGTGACACCCAACACGCAATTGGCCGAAGGATTGGTTTTGGACAACGGCATTGCCACCGATGCCTATGGCCGCACGTCCGATCCTGCGATCTGGGCGGCGGGGGATTGCGCGTCATTTCCTTACCGCGATGGGCGGATCAGGCTGGAATCGGTCGGCAACGCCATTGATCAGGCCGAGGTTGTGGCGGCGAATATGTTGGGCGCAAATACGCCCTATGACGCGAAACCGTGGTTTTGGTCGGATCAATATGATTGCAAATTGCAAATCGCGGGGCTGAACACGGGCTATGACAATATCGTGACGCGCGGGCCTGATGGGGCGATGGTGTCGTTTTGGTATTACGCGGGGGATCATCTGTTGGCCGTGGATGCGATGAATGATCCGCGCGGCTATATGGTGGGCAAGCGGTTGATTGAGATGGGAAAATCCCCCGATAAGGCGGCAATTGCTGACCCTGCCACCGACCTTAAGGCATTGCTGCGCGCATGAGGATCATCGGGGGTGCGTCGCGGGGCCTGCACCTGACACCGCTTGGTGCGGGCGACACTGCTGCGCATTTGCGCCCCACATCTGACCGCGTGCGCGAGGCGATCTTTAACCTTTTGATCAACGGCGGCTATGGCAATCCCGTTATGGGCGCGGATGTTTTGGATGTATTTGCGGGCACAGGTGCATTAGGCCTAGAGGCGCTGTCACGCGGCGCGGCGCAGGCGACGTTTTTGGAAAACGGCGCAGTATCGGCGAAAATTTTGGCAAAAAACATCGCGTTGATGCGGGCCGAAGATCGTTGTGCGGTGCTGCGCCAAGACGCGATGCGGGGGGGCCTGACGGGCCAGTTTGATCTGATCTTTCTAGACCCGCCTTATGGCAAACAGATGGGCGAGGCGGCGTTGGCCGCGCTGAAACCCTGCTTTGCCCCAGATGCGCTGATCGTCTGGGAAGAAAACGCCCCCCCGCAACCACCCACTGGATTTGCGCAACTCGATCAGCGCAAGTACGGCGATACAGTGGTAACGATTTGTCAGGTCGACGGATAGGTTGGGTGGAACATACCCGCAGGCGATAGGGTGAAAATCTCGCATCCTGTGGCGGTGACACCGATGGAATGTTCAAACTGCGCAGACAGGCTTTTGTCGCGGGTGACGGCGGTCCAATCATCGGCCAGAACCTTGGTCTCGGGGCGGCCAAGATTTATCATCGGCTCGATCGTGAAAAACATCCCCTCCTCCAGCACAGCGCCCGTGCCTGCCCGACCATAGTGCAAAACATTCGGCGGCGAGTGGAACACGCGGCCCAACCCATGGCCACAAAAATCCCGCACCACGGACATACGCTGCGCCTCGGCATAGGTCTGAATGGCATAGCCGATATCGCCAAAGGTGTTGCCTGGTTTCACGGCAGCTATCCCCAGCATCAGACATTCATGCGTCACATCAATCAGCCGTTCCGCCTTGCGCGACAAATCGCCCGCAACATACATCCGACTGGTGTCGCCAAACCATCCGTCCACAATCACCGTGACATCAATGTTCAAAATATCGCCCGAGGCCAGAACCTTGGATCCGGGAATGCCGTGGCAGACAACATGATTGACGGAAATACAAGACGCGTGTTGATAGCCGCGATAGCCAATGGTGGCGGACACCACACCACGGCGGTCCACCTCTTCGCGGATGAAATCATCAATGCTGGCGGTGGTCACGCCCACCTGCACAAGGGGGATAACCATGTCCAAAATCTCGGCAGCAATGCGGCCTGCAGTGCGCATCCCTGCGAAATCCGCATCTTCATAAATCCGAATACCGTCGCGGGTGACCCGCCCTCGTAGTTCGTCCACGTCATTATCCCCAACCATTTGCCCCAAGATAACCCCCCAAGCGCGGATTTGCCAGAGCAAGGCGCGCACCCTCTGGCAGATCCTCAAATAAGGGTTAGACTGTAAGGCGACCCCAAAGGAGATGCCCATGACCAATCCAACCGCCGCCATGCTTGTCATTGGGGATGAAATATTGTCGGGCCGCACCCATGACACCAACACGCATTTTCTGGCCAAGGCCCTCACAGGCCACGGCATTGCCCTGATTGAAGCGCGGGTTGTGGCTGACGATCAGGCGGCGATTGTGGGCGCCGTCAATGCGTTGCGGGGGGGGGTGGATCATGTTTTTACCTCGGGTGGGATTGGGCCGACGCATGATGACATAACGGCGGATGCGATGGCAGCGGCCTTTGGCGTGGCGATCACGCATCGCGCTGACGCAATGGCCCTGCTGGCCGCGCATTACGAACGGGTGGGACATCCGTTCAATGAGGCGCGCCAACGCATGGCCCGCATTCCCGATGGCGCAGTTTTGATCGACAATCCCGTATCGACCGCACCCGGGTTTAGCATCGAAAATGTCCATGTGATGGCGGGGGTTCCCAGCATATTTCAGGCCATGGTCGCAAGTGTTTTGCCACGCCTGACGGGGGGTGCGCCGCTGCTGAGTGACAGCATCCGCGTTTTGCGGGGTGAAGGCGATATTGCGGGCGCCTTTGGCGATCTGGCCGCGCGTTATCCTGAACTATCGATGGGATCCTATCCCTTTGTGCGTGAAGGAGTTCAGGGCACCAACCTTGTGGTGCGGGGCACGGATGGGGGCCAGATTGCAGCGGCGATTGGGGAATTGACGCGGCTGTTTCATGACTAAAGTTGATTTTTTGGCGGTGATGGATGCCACTTGGCCCGCCGCCTCGTATCGGCAGTTGGGGCCATGGCTGATCCGCAAGGGCGCGGGCGGTGGCAAGCGTGTCTCGGCGGCAAGTGCGGTGGGCGATTGGACTGACATCCCACAAGCCATTTCTGCAATGCAAGATTTGGGACAAACGCCGCTGTTTTTGATCCGCGCCCAAGATACGGCACTGGACCAAACCCTAGACGCAATGGGATTTCAGATCGTCGATCCCGTTCTGGTCTATGCCGCCCCTGTGTCCCTATTGGCGGATCAATCGACGGGCAAAACCTATCCGCATTGGCCGCCCCTTGCCGTTGCGCGCCAGATTTGGGCCGAGGCGGGCATCGGCCCTGCCCGACTGGAGGTTATGGACCGCGCGCGCGAAAAGACCGCCATTCTGGTGCGCCATCAGGATCGGGTGGCGGGTGTCGCCTTTGTCGCAAAGACGGGCCAGACCGCGATGCTGCACGCCCTAGAGGTATCCCCCCCCCATCGTCGGCAAGGTTCCGCGCAAAATCTAATGATCGCTGCAGCCGTCTGGGCGCACGACCATGGGGCTGATACCTTGGCGTTGGTTGTGACGACCGCCAATGCCCCTGCAAGGGCCCTTTACGAAAAATTGGGGATGCAGGTGATAGACGGGTATCACTATCGGCAAAAAACCTGAATCTGAAAGCGGCCCATGATACGGCGTTTCAACCTTGCCCTCGCGGTCATCATCGCACTGCATAGCGCACCTGTTTGGGGTTTGGACCTGATATTTCCAAATCAGGCCGTGTTGATCTTGGAAACGCGCGCGCCGATGG
The DNA here is from genome assembly GCA_040398785.1 of Cypionkella sp. Lineage (GTDB taxonomy): Bacteria > Pseudomonadota > Alphaproteobacteria > Rhodobacterales > Rhodobacteraceae > Cypionkella. Next base: position 209,748 of record JBBATJ010000007.1, read on the forward strand.
CAACACGCCGTTTGGCCATCGGCCCGTTTCACGATGATGCCTTTGTAACCATGACCGCGCCCGTGCAAGACAGCGCATTTCGTCTGCCCGCAGATGCCGATATGTCTACAGCTTCGCTAGTGGCCCCCCTGCGCGCGCAATTGATCGCAGCAGGTTATAGGCTGATTTATGAATGTGAAACACGGGCCTGCGGTGGATTTGATTTTCGCTATGGTCTGGAATTATTGCCCGAACCTGAAATGCACGTCGATTTAGGCGATTTCCGCTATCTCTTGGGGCAAAAGGGCGATGATCGTGTCAGCCTGATGGTCAGCCGTTCTGCCAATTATGGGTTTGTGCAGGTGACGCGGATGGGCGATGGGGCAAAACCCGTGCCTAGGGTGACGGAATCGTCGAAATCGCCACTGTCTGCCCTGGGCGCTGCCCTGACAGGCGGCACCGTTGCGGTCATAGGGGGGGCGGTGTTTGCCTCGGGTCAGGCGCAAATGGAAAATACCCAGATACCCGCCCTAGAGGATCTGGCCGATTGGCTGGCCGCGAACCCGAACAAACGGGTGACCATCACGGGCCATACGGATACATCAGGTCAGGCGGCGGACAATGTGGCGCTGTCCTTGGCACGCGCAATGGCGTTGCGCACTGTTTTGATATCGCAGTATCGCATTGCGGCGGACCGCATCAGCGCAATCGGGGCAGGCGATACCGCGCCCATCGTCCCCAATGATACAGCCGCAGGTCGCGCCCAAAATCGCAGGCTAGAGGTGGCGGTTACCCCCTGAACTTACCACAGATCAGGGCCTTGTTCCGCACAGCGCCGCGCCAAAAAGTCGATAAATGCCCGCACTTTGGGTTGGGTAAAGCGGCCTGGCGGATAGACCGCATAGACGCCCAAGGTTTCCACGGGCAGATCGGGCAAAGCCACCTCTACCAAACCCGATTTAACCACCTCAGCGCACAAAAAGGACGGCAAATAGGCAATCCCCAGCCCCGACACAGCGGCATTGACCAAAGATTGCCCATCATTCACCGTCAACCAACCCGCTGAACGAATCTGGCGTTTTTCACCCGAAGGCGCGGTGACTTTCCACACATTCCCGTTCGAGGAATTGGAATAATGCAGCAATTTGTGGTCGTTCAGATCCTCAAGTTTCAGCGGACGGCCAAAGCGTTGGAAATAGGAGGGCGACGCGATCATCCGCTTGCGCGTCTCGGTCAGTTTGCGGGCGCGCAGGCTGCTGTCCTCTAGATCGCCCACACGGATCGCCATATCGAACCCTTCGGAAATCAATTCCACAAAGCGGTTGTTCAGAACCATGTTCACCGTGATATCGGGATATTCCAACATGAAATCGCCCAAAATTGGCGACAGCAGGTTCACCCCGAAATCGGTGGCCACCGAAATCCGCAACAGACCCGACGGCGCCGATTGCATCGATGTCACCAGCGCATCCGCCTCGCCCGCGTCATTCAAAACCCGCCGCGCACGGTCGTAATAGGCAAGGCCAATATCGGTCGGGCTGACGCGGCGGGTGGTGCGGTTCAAAAGCCGCGCCCCCAGCCGCGCCTCAAGCGCCGAGACGTGTTTTGAGACGGCAGATTTGGAAATCCCCATCTTTTTCGCCGCATCCGTAAATCCGCCTTGATCCACAACTGTGGCGAAGGCTTCCATTTCTGTTAGTCGATCCATGTGTATCCCCAGGCAGCTGGTTGTCTAAGGATCAGTTCTGATCGCGAAATCAGGCAGGATATGGGCGGGGGCGCGACAATCCAAAGGTTATCCTGTGCATCGTCGCCAATTCGGAAACACTTGGAATCAAGGGATTTTTGAACAAATTAGGGGGCGAGATGGAAACAAAGCCGCATTTTGGCCGCAAGTCTGAACAGGTTCTAAACGCGCAGGGCCAATCGCGCGGCCAGCCATAGAACAATCGTAAACACAAATTGCGCGGCCAGCATTGCCGTGTCGGATAAATCCAGCGGCATGGTATAAAGGGCCAATCCATCCATCCGCCCTGTCTCTCCGATCAAAACCATCGCAAAGAAATTATTGGCAAAATGCAGCGCAATCGCCGCGCCCAGATTGCCCGTCCTTGCCGTCAAATCCCCCGCGATCAGCGCAAACAGCGCCGTGGCAAGACAGATGACCCACGCCTGCGCGCCGCAACTGCTTGGATCATAATGCAGCGCGCCAAATAGGATGGCAGGCAAGCCCAACCAAATCGCAGGATGCGAAAACCGCGCCGCGAGTTGACCCATGATAAAGCCGCGAAACACCAATTCCTCGGCGCTGGTTTGGATCAACAGGGCAAGTAGAGCCAATGGCAGCCATGGCAAGAGTTGCATCAAGGGCACATGGCGGGCAACCGCAGGCTCTAGCGATAGGGTGAACAAAAACATCAGGCCCATCAGCGGGATCACCCCCCGCAGAACCCGCCAAAAATCGCGCATTAGGGCGTGATAGGGGCCGATCAATGTGGCAATGGGGCGGCCCGCAGGCCAGATCGTCGCCAAACATACGGCCAAGATCAGCGTCGCAAAACTGCCAAGGAACAGGGTCACGTCGCGGGGCGTGCGGCCCATGGGATTGTCGAACACCGACCCAAGTGCCAGAAAAAACAATGTGACGGCGATCATATAGATCAGCGCGATCAGCGCAATTCCGACTATGACGCGCCACAGCGCGGGGCGGATCATCGCCGTATAGGCAAGCAGCGGTTCATATCCCGCCGAAAATACGCGTTTGTCTGTCATCACATCGCCCCTTTGGCGCAATGTGGCCTGCTTGACGGCATTCTTCAATCAGGAATTGCACCGCGCATTGCGCCTTTTTGCCCATAAAATAATCATGATGCTTGTGCCTTGGCCTTTGGGTCTTTATCCCTTTGCGGAAGTCTTTCCAAAGGATCCCGCCATGAGCACCAACCAGCGTTTCGACAAATCCAAACTTCCCTCGCGCCATGTGACCGAAGGTCCAGCCCGCGCGCCGCATCGCAGTTATTTCTACGCGATGGGGATCACCGAGGAAGAAATCCATCAGCCATGGGTTGGCGTTGCGACCTGCTGGAATGAAGCCGCCCCCTGTAATATCGCGCTGAACCGTCAGGCGCAGATCGTCAAACATGGCGTCAAAAAGGGTGGCGGCACCCCGCGCGAATTTACCACCATCACCGTGACAGACGGGATCGCGATGGGGCATGAGGGGATGCGTTCATCGCTTGCCTCACGCGATGCAATCACGGACACTGTGGAATTGACCATGCGCGGGCATTGCTATGATGCGCTGGTCGGCCTTGCGGGGTGCGATAAATCCCTGCCCGGGATGATGATGGCGATGGTGCGGCTGAACGTGCCGTCGGTGTTCATTTATGGTGGATCGATCCTGCCAGGCCGTTTGAATGGCAAAGATGTCACTGTCCAAGACGTGTTCGAGGCGGTCGGAAAACTGCAGGCGGGCAATTATTCCGAGGCAGAGTTGACCATTCTGGAACGCATTGCCTGCCCATCGTCGGGGGCTTGCGGCGCGCAATACACGGCCAACACAATGGCTTGTGTGTCCGAGGCGATTGGTTTGGCGCTGCTGAATTCATCAGGCGCCCCTGCCCCTTACGAATCGCGCGATCAATATGGTGAGGCATCGGGCGTCGCCGTGATGCATCTGATTGAGAAAAATATCCGCGCCCGCGATATCGTCACGCGCAAATCACTGGAAAATGCGGCCCGCGTGGTGGCCTGCACAGGTGGTTCGACCAATGCGGCGCTGCACCTGCCCGCAATTGCCCACGAGGCGGGGATTGATTTCGATCTGTTCGATGTGGCCGATATCATGCGCGACACCCCCTATTTCGTCGATCTGCGTCCCGGCGGCAAATATGTTGCCAAAGACCTATACGAGGTGGGCGGCGTGCCCGTCGTTCTAAAGGAATTGATGAAGGCGGGCTTGATCCACGAAGATTGCATGACGGCATCTGGCCGCACGATTGGGCATGAATTGTCGGAAATTGTGGGCGAGGCGGATGGTCGCGTGATTTACCCCGTGTCGACCCCAATCACCGCCACAGGCGGCGTTGTCGGCCTAAAGGGCAATTTGGCCCCCGAGGGCGCGATTGTAAAAGTGGCGGGTATGACCCCCGAAGAGCAGGTGTTCAGCGGCCCCGCACGCGTGTTCGAATGCGAAGAAGACGCGTTCGAGGCCGTCAAAAATCGCGCCTATGCCGAAGGTGACGTGATCGTGATCCGCAACGAAGGCCCAGCAGGCGGCCCTGGTATGCGCGAAATGCTGTCAACCACGGCCGCCCTATCGGGCCAAGGCATGGGCAAAAAGGTTGCCCTGATCACGGATGGTCGTTTTTCGGGGGCAACACGCGGATTCTGCGTGGGCCATGTCGGGCCAGAGGCTGCGCATTGCGGCCCGATTGCCCTGCTGCAAAACGGCGACCTTATCAGCCTGAACGCGATTACGGGGGAAATTTCCGTGGCCTTGACCGATGCGGAATTGGCCGCGCGCAAAGCCAACTGGAAAGGCCCGCGCGAGACGCAATATGCCACGGGTGCCTTGTGGAAATATGCCAAACTGGTCGGCGGCGCGCGTCACGGTGCCGTCACCCATCCTGGCGCAAAGTCAGAGCGCCATGTCTATATGGATCAATAAATCCCTTGTATTCATTGCTTTGGCGGGCCTTTCGGCTTGCCAAAGCTTTGACTTCGGGTCCCAAAACCGCAAGATCGTGGTTTTAGATGGCGCTGTCACGATCGCCCCACCCAAGGGCTATTGCGTGGATGCCAAGGCCAGTCGCACGGGCGACGACAGCGCTGTTATCCTCATGGGGCGCTGTTCGGCGGGATCGAAACTTGCGGCCGCATTGGTCACCGCAAGCCTTGGGGCAGCAGGGTCCGATGCAGCCCTGTCGATTGGTCCTGTCGCCATGACCAGTTTCTTTAATTCTGACGCGGGTCTGGCCATGCTCAGCAGCACTGGCAAGCCCGAAGATGTAATCTTAAAATCGTCCCAAATCGACGACGAAACCTTATTTTTGCTGATCGAAGACAAAGCAACGGGAACCTATTGGCGGGCCTTTTCCAGCCTACAAGGGCGGTTGTTGACGCTGACCGCCGCTGGTGTGGCCGCCGCTGGGGTGGATACCTTGTCCCCCGACGACGGCCGCGCATTGCTGGTGCAAACGCTGCTAACCTTGAACAAGGCGAACCCTAAACCGCGCGTTCCCAAGGCTGGATGAATTCACCCAAGGCGGCGGTGATTTGGGCATCATCCCCCGCGCCTGTGACTTGGGCCACAAGACCGCGCTTTTTATCCTCAATCACGCGGGTGATTTGGGCGGCAAGCCCCGCCTCATGCAAGGCGGCGTCATAAACGCGGGTGATCGCAAGGCGGCGCAGATCGGGTTTGAACACCTTACCGACGGCAGTTTTCGGCAATTCCGCCATGATCTGAATATGTTTGGGCATGGCGGCACGTTCCGCGATATGGGCATGGGCAAAATCGATCAACTCTGCCTCTGTGATGACAGCGCCCTTGACCAATTCGACATAGGCGCAAGGCACCTCGCCCGCGTGTTTATCAGGCTGCCCAATCGCCCCGACAAAGGCGACTTGGGGATTGCCCATCATCGCCTCTTCAATCAGGGCGGGGTCGATGTTATGGCCGCCACGGATGATCAAATCCTTGGCGCGGCCTGTGATGAACAGATAGCCTTCCGCATCCAACCGCCCCAGATCGCCCGTCCGCAAATACCCGTCTGCGTAAAGATTTTTGTTCTTATCCGCCTCGGTATAGGTATGACCCGTATAAACCCCAGGTGAGGCGACACAGATTTCGCCCACCTCATCGGGGCCGCAATCGCGCACTTGACCCGCCGCATCAATCGCCAAAATCCGCACGCGGCTATAGGGGAACACCAACCCAACCGAGCCGATTTTCTTACCGCCTTCGGGCGGGTTGATAGACACAAGACAGGTGCATTCCGTCAAACCATACCCTTCGACAATCTGCACGCCTGTCGCCTTCTCGAACCGGTTGAACAATTCAATCGGCAGGGGGGCAGATCCCGAAAACGCGCCGCGCAGGGTCGACACATCGGCATCGACAGGCCGCTGCATCAGGGCCGACAACGCCGTCGGCACTGTCACCATATAGGTCACATTCCAGCGTTCAATCAGCTTCCAGAAATTGTCAAAAACCCCCTCGCCGCGATAACCTTGGGGCGTTGGAAACACCGCGTGCATCCCAGAGGCGATGGTGGACATCAGGATCGGATAGGCGGCGAACACATGGAACATCGGCAGCGGACACATCACGATATCGGTTTCTTTGAACAACAATCGCTTGCCCAGCCAGCCGTTGTAAATCATGCCACTGGCCATATGCTGCGCCACCTTTGGCATCCCCGTCGTGCCGCCCGTGTGAAAATAGGCGGCGACGTGATCAGTGGTGCGATCCGCAAAGGTCAGTCGATCCTTGGGTTGCTTGGCGCATTCGGCGCGGAAATCCAACACCTTGGCCTTGTGGGCAATCGGATTTTTGGGGCGCACAAACGGCACGATCCAGCTTTTGGGGGGGGTGAGATAGCCGTTTAAATCCACCTCTAGAACATGGGTGACATTGGGGGCATTCACCAACGCCGCCGCCAATTTCTGCGGCACATCGGTTTTGGGAAAGGCCTTTAGCGTGACGACAACCTTGGCCTTGGTTTCGCGCAGGATGGCCGCAATTTGATCAGCATCCAGCAGCGGATTGATCGGATTCACAATCCCCGCGACCGCCCCCGCAATCAGCGTCACCGCCGTTTCCAGCGCATTGGGCAGAACATAGGCCACAACATCGTTTTCACCGACACCAAGACTGCGAAACAAATTTGCGGCTTGGGTCACACGGCCCTTAAGATCGGTCCACGTCAGCGTTTGCGCAGGATCTTTTGGTCCTGACTGCAACTGAAAACTGATCGCCGAACGGGGACCATGCGCGGCCTCGGTCTGGCTTAGGAATGCATAGATTGATTTTGGCATGGCCCGCGCGTCCCAAGACGACTCGGCCTCAATAGCCACAACATCCGCACGTGATGCGAAAACTCCCATGATCTTCCTCCCCAAGATCGCCCCATTCAGGACATTTGGGCAAGGATGCAGGGGTTTACAAGATTTGCCAAGCAGAACCGCAGGGCTGGCCAGGTGACGTTGCGCTATTTCTGCGCAACGTCTATCGCGTTAGGCGGGAATCCGCAGGGTTTGACCTGGATAGATCTTGTCAGGATGGGTCAGCATGGGGCGGTTCGCCTCAAATATCTCGGGATAACGGCTGGCTTTGCCCAAGGTGTGCTGGGCAATTGCCGACAAAGTATCGCCCTTTTTGACGACATAAAACACAGGCTCTGGTCCCTGATGAGCGGCCTCAACTTGGGCGACACCTTGCGCGTTGCCTGCGGCGATGATGATCTTTTCCTTCATCTCTGCCGATACAGCATCGCCCGTCACCACAACCTTATCGCCGTCAACTTTCAATTCGACGCCCTTGGTGTCCAGACCGATTTTTTCCATTTCGGTTTTCAGCTTATCGGCGGTGGGCACAGTTGCCGCATCCGCCTTGCTGCCAAACCAAGACGAACTTGTTTCTTTGACGAAATTCCACAATCCCATAATCTTCTCCTTAAAATGGCACCACCTGCCTAATCTTAAGGCTAGTTTTACATCACCTTTAAGACAATGGGAAAGATTCTGAACCATCGGTGAATTGCAACCGTGCAAGGCGTGCATAAAGACCGCCTTCGGCCACCAGCGCGTCATGCGTGCCAATAGCGACGATCTTACCGTCCTTTAGGACAACAATCCGATCGGCGCGTTTGACTGTGGCCAAGCGGTGGGCCACCACGACCACTGTGCGCCCCTTGGCCAGATGATCGACCGCCTGTTGCACAGCGCGTTCGGATTCCGCATCCAGCGCCGAGGTCGCCTCATCCAGCAACATCACAGGCGCGTCGCGCAAAATAGCGCGGGCAATGGCAATGCGCTGCTTTTGTCCGCCCGAAATCATCACGCCACGCTCGCCCAGATAGGTGTCGTATCCGTCAGGCAAAGCGGCAATAAAATCATGGGCGGCGGCGGCATGGGCGGCGGCCTCTACTTCGGCGCGGGTGGCGTCTTCGCGGCCAAAGCGGATATTTTCAAACGCCGAGGCGGCAAAAATCACAGGGTCTTGCGGCACAAGGGCCATAGCACCACGAAAATCCTGCCGCGCCATGTCGCGCAAATCAATCCCGTCCAAACGGATCGACCCCGATTGCGGATCATAAAACCGCATCAGCAGTTGCAGCACAGTCGATTTCCCCGCCCCCGATGGGCCGACCAGCGCCACGGTCTCGCCTGGTTTTACTGTCAGACTGATACCATCCAGCGCCGCAGAATTGGGGCGCGAGGGGTAATGAAACACAACATCCGTCAGGGTAATTTCCCCCCGCACAGGGCGCGGCAGAGATTTGGGCGCAAGATCGTCCGTCACAGGATCATTGGCGTTCAGCAATTCGACCAGCCGTTCCGTGGCCCCCGCCGCACGCTGCAATTCACCCCAAATCTCGGTCAGGGAACCAACGGCCCCCGCCACAAGCACCGCATAGATCAGAAATTGCACCAATTCACCGGGCGTCATGCGGCCTGCCTGCACATCGCTTGCGCCAATCCACAACACGCCAACAATCGCGCCAAAGACCAAAAAGATCACGATCACGGTCATGATGGCCCGCGTCATAATCCGCGTGCGCGCCGAGGTATAAGACGCCTCTGTCACCGCACCAAAGGCACCGCGTGTCTGCGCCTCATGCGTATAGGATTGCACGGTTTGCACCGCCATCAGCGCCTCGGACGCATTGCCAGACGATTGCGCGATCAAATCTTGGTTGTCGCGCGACAGATTGCGCAGACGCCGCCCCAAAACCACAATCGGCACGACGACTGCAGGCACGATCAGCAACACAAGGGCCGTCAATTTGCCGGATGAAAAGGCCAACAGAAATATCCCGCCGATCAGTGTTAGGGAATTGCGCAGCGCCACGGAAACCGAACTGCCGATCACGGACAAGATTAGGGTTGTGTCGGTGGTAATGCGGCTAAGAACTTCGCCCGTCATCAGATGATCGAAAAATGCGGGGCTCATGCCGATGACGCGGTCAAACAGGGCCTTGCGAATATCGGCCACGACCCGTTCGCCCAGTTTGGTGACAAAGAAATACCTGATCCCCGTGCCCACCGCCAACAACGCCGCAATCGCCAAGGCCCCCGCGAAATATTGATCCAGCAGCACCATATTGCCCGCGCTGAACCCATCAACCACACGGCGCACCGCCATCGGCAAAACCAAACTGACCCCTGATGTCAGCACCAACGCGATCGACGCCACGATCACCATCGTCCGATAAGGCCAAATGAACGGCGCAAGCCCGCGCAAGGCCGCAACTCGTTTCGAGGGCGCGCGTTTTTCGAGGCCGATATCGGACATTTTGGGATTCCTGCAGTTGTTGCTTTCATCTAAGCCGATGCGGCCCATTCTGCAAGCACTGGTCCCTTGGCCCGCGCCGTGGCAATCTATCCCAAAGGAGCGCGCGATGACCCAGTTTTTTGTGACCAAGGACGGGACGACATTGGCCTATCAGGATCAGGGAGCGGGCCTGCCCTTGTTATGCCTGCCAGGGTTGACGCGCACGATGGGGGATTTCGACTATCTGCGGCCACATTTGCCCGCCCTTCGCCTGATCCGCATGGATTATCGCGGGCGGGGGGCGAGTGACTGGACGGGCAACTATACCGTTCTGCGCGAGGCCCAAGATGTGCTGGAACTGCTGGATCATCTGGGTGTGACGCAAGTGGCGATTTTGGGCACATCGCGGGGCGGTTTGATTGGCATGGCGCTGGCCGCGATGGCGCGGCCCCGCCTGTTGGGTCTGTGCCTGAATGATGTCGGCCCCGTGATCGAACGCGCGGGATTGGTGCGGATTTTCGATTATGTTGGCCGCAATCCTGCCGCCAAAACCTATGCGGACATGGCCGCCAAAATGCCCGCTTTGATGCAGGGCTTTGCCAATGTGCCACAAGATCGCTGGTTGGCCGAGGTTCGGTTGCATTACCATGAAACAGATAAGGGCCTACAAATCACCTATGACCCCGCGTTGCGTGACGCGTTTATAGCGGGATTTGACGGACCAGAGGTCGATCTGTGGCCGCTGTTTGACGCCTGCGCAGGTCTGCCGCTTGGGCTGATCCGTGGCGCAAACTCTGATCTTTTGTCGCGGGATACGGTGGCAAAAATGCAATCCCACCGCCCTGATATGATGTTCGCCTCTGTGCCCGAACGCGCCCATATTCCGTTTTTGGATGAGGCGGAAAGCATCGCCTTGATTCACGATTTTCTGCAAAAGGTCGCCTGAATGCCGCTGATCTATCTGCCCGATATTCGCCTGAATGCCGATCTGCGCGGCAACGGCCCACCTGTGGTCTTGCTGCACGCGCTTGGGACACATGGCGGGTTGTGGGCCGATGTGCCCCTGCCCGCGGTGCGGGTTCTGACACTGGATTTGCGCGGGCATGGAGGATCAGACGCGCCCAAGCCGCCCTATGCGATGGGTGCGATGATCCGCGATGTCGAACAGGCGATGGATCATTTTGGGATCAAGGATGCCGTTGTGGTGGGGATTTCCCTTGGCGGTTTGATCGCCCAAGGGCTGGCGACCAAGCGGCTGGATTTGGTGCGGGGGTTGGTATTGTCCAACACCGCCGCGAAAATCGGCACGGCCGATCTGTGGAATGCCCGCGCGGATGCGGTGGCGCGCACGGGGCTGGAAAATTATGCCGATGGCGCGATGGAACGGATGCTGGGCCGCGCGTGGCGGGATCATCCCAAGATGCCGATGTTGCGTCAGATGCTGGTGCAAACCGCGCCCAATGGTTGGATCGGTGCCGCGCGTGCCATTGCGGGGACAGATTTTTATACGCCCACGGCGGCCCTGCGCCTGCCGACATTGGTGATTGCGGGGGCCAATGACGGCACGACCCCGCCCGATTTGGTGCGCGAATTGGCGGATGTGATCCTTGGGTCAGAATATCATCTGATGCGGGGCGCGGGGCATTTGCCGATGCTGGATCAGCCCGCCGCCTATGGCGCGCTCATTTCGGGATTTTTGGCGCGGATTGGGCATGGTTAAGCGTCGCGGATATGCCAAACCTGTCGCGCTTTGCCGCGAAACTGTGCGGCCCGCACCTAGCATAGCGAAAACGGGAGAGATGCGATGAAACTGAAAGATCTGGAAATATTCGTCGTGGCCCCGCCTGCGCCGGGATGGGGCGGGCGCTATTGGATTTTTCCAAAACTGACCACGGATGATGGGATTGTGGGATACGGCGAATGCTATGCCTCGACTGTCGGCCCCGATGCGATGCGCGCCGTGATTGAGGATGTGTTTGCGCGGCATATGCAGGGCGAAAACCCCGAAAATATTGAATTGATGTTCCGCCGCGCCTATTCGTCGGGGTTTACCCAGCGGCCTGATCCCACCGTGATGGGCGCGTTTTCGGGGCTGGAAATCGCCTGTTGGGATATCTTGGGCAAGGCGCGAAACCGTCCCGTCTGGGCGCTTTTGGGCGGGAAAATGAATGAACGGGTGCGCTCCTATACCTATCTTTACCCCGAACCCGATCAGGACGCCGCCGAGTTCTGGGTTAACGCCGATATGACCGCTGAGGCCGCGGCAAAATGTGTCAAACAGGGCTTTACGGCGGTCAAGTTCGATCCCGCTGGGCCCTATACCATTCGCGGCGGCCATCAGCCCGCCATGTCCGACATTTCCCGCAGCGTTGAATTTTGCGCCAAAATTCGCGCGGCCGTGGGGGATAAGGCCGATTTGCTGTTCGGCACGCATGGCCAGTTTACCACCGCAGGCGCGATCCGTCTGGGCCGCGAAATTGAACCCTATAACCCCCTTTGGTATGAAGAACCCATTCCGCCAGACAATTTGGCCGAATTCGCCGAAGTGGCGCGGTCAGTGCGCATTCCTTTGTCCACGGGCGAACGCCTTACGACGAAAACCGAATTTGGCGCGCTGTTGCGTTTGGGCGGCGTTAAGATTTTGCAACCCGCACTTGGCCGCGTGGGCGGCATATGGGAGGCCAAGAAAATCGCCGCTATGGCCGAGGTGTATAACGCCGAAATGGCCCCGCATTTGTATGCGGGCCCCGTCGAATGGGCGGCGAATGTGCATTTTGCCGCCAGCATCCCTAATATTCTGATGGCCGAAACCATCCAAACGGGCGGCGCATTTCACCTGAAACTGATCAAGAATACAATCAAGTGGGAAGACGGTTATATCCTGCCGCCAGACGCGCCAGGACTGGGGATAGATTTCGACGAAGATGTGGCCCGCGCCCATCCGTTCACGGGCACAGGCCTGCATCTGCAAATGCAAGAAGCGCCCTGCGATTATCGCCACGGCAATCGGTTTGAGGGCGGCGCACCCTCAAAGTAAGGGATAAGCGGTGATCAGTTGCCCAGAATAGTTGGCAGGCGCAGGCCGCGTTCTTTCGCGCAGTCAATTGCCGTCTCATACCCCGCATCGGCGTGACGCCAGACGCCAGAGGCTGGATCGTTCCACAAAACGCGCTCCAGTCGCTTGGCGGCATCATCGGTGCCGTCTGCCACGATCACAACGCCCGAATGCTGCGAAAAGCCCATGCCAACGCCGCCGCCGTGGTGGATTGACACCCAAGTGGCCCCCGACGCGGTGTTGACCAGCGCGTTCAGCAGTGGCCAGTCCGATACCGCGTCCGATCCATCCTTCATGCTTTCCGTCTCGCGGTTGGGCGAGGCAACAGAGCCGGAGTCCAGGTGGTCACGGCCAATCACGATCGGGGCCTTCAATTCGCCCGACTTGACCATCTCGTTAAACATCAGCCCCGCGCGGTGCCGATCCCCCAACCCGATCCAGCAGATGCGCGCCGGCAGGCCCTGAAACGCAATGCGGTCGGCGGCCATGTCCAGCCAGCGGTGCAGATGGTCATTTTCCGGGAACAACCGCTTCATCGCGGCATCAGTTTTGTAGATATCCTCAGGGTCGCCAGACAGCGCCACCCAACGGAACGGGCCAATGCCTTTGCAGAACAAAGGCCGGATATAGGCGGGCACAAAGCCGGGGAAAGCAAAGGCGTTTTCTAACCCCTCTTCCTGTGCGACTTGCCGGATGTTGTTGCCATAATCCAGCGTCGGCACGCCCACATTCCAGAAATCCACCATCGCCGCCACATGGGTGCGCATAGACGCACGCGCGGCCTTTTCCACCGCCTTCGGGTCGGTTTCCTGTTTGGCGCGCCATTCGGCAACGCTCCAACCTTGGGGCAGATAGCCGTGCAGCGGGTCATGCGCCGATGTCTGATCGGTGACGATATCGGGGCGCGCGCCGCCCGCCCTCATGCGGGCCACCAGTTCGGGGAATACATCGGCCGCATTACCCAGCAGGCCGACCGATTTGGCCTCGCCCTTGGCCGTCCATTCGGCGATCATCGCAAGCGCCGCGTCCAGCGTGTGCGCCTTGGCATCAACATAGCGGGTGCGCAGGCGGAAATCGATCCGCGTCTCGTCACATTCAACGGCCAGACAGCAGGCCCCTGCCATCACCGCCGCCAAGGGCTGCGCCCCGCCCATGCCGCCAAGACCGCCCGTCAGGATCCACTTGCCCCTAAGTGACCCGCCAAAGTGCTGACGGCCCGCTTCGGCGAACGTCTCATATGTGCCCTGCACGATACCTTGGGTGCCGATGTAAATCCATGATCCTGCGGTCATCTGACCATACATCATCAGGCCCTTTTTATCCAATTCGTTGAAATGATCCCAAGTTGCCCAATGCGGCACAAGGTTCGAATTGGCGATCAAAACGCGCGGGGCGTCTTTGTGGGTGCGCACCACGGCGACCGGCCGGCCCGATTGCACCAACAAGGTTTCATCATCATTCAGGTCTTTCAGCGTGGCAACGATGCGGTCGAAATCGCCCCAGGACCGCGCGGCGCGGCCAATGCCGCCGTAAACCACCAACTCATGCGGGTTCTCGGCAACATCAGGGTGCAGGTTGTTCATCAGCATCCGCATAGCGGCCTCGGTCTGCCACGATTTCGCGGTGATTTCGGTGCCGGTGGCAGGATAGACATCGCGGCTGTTCTTGCGATCAAGCATGGAAGGCTCCTTCATGGGGTAAGAGCGCCCGAACGGGCAAGGGTATCTAGGGATTGCAAGATGTGACCCAGAACCGCGCGCAAGGGTGCGGCGATCTGGGGGGCGTAGGCCCAAGGTGCGGCCTCGGCCCCCAGATAGGCACGTTGCGCCAGTTCCATCTGGATCGCATGAACACCTGTTTCGGGTTGGCCATAATGGCGCGTCGTCCAGCCGCCCTTGAAGCGGCCATTCAACACGGCGTCAAAGGTCTTGGCCGCAAAACAGGGCGTTGCGACGGCATCCGACACCTGTGTCGCACAGGTCTGCCCGTCATTGGTGCCGATGGAAAAGACCGGCAGCAGCCCCGAAAACAGAAACGGGATGTTTGAGCGGATCGAATGGCAATCATAGACAATCGCCACGCCATGCCGCGCTTTCACCCGCGCCACTTCGGCCGCCAATGCGGCGTGATAGGGAACATGATATTGCATCCGCCGCGCGGCAGTTTCGTCCGCGCTTGGCTCTTGCCCTGTGGTCCAGATATCCAACCCGTCGAAATCTGTCGTTGGGCACAAAGATGTCGTGTTGGCACCCGGATACAGCGACGCGCCCGCTGGGTCGCGATTGGCGTCGATGACATAGCGGTGAAACGTGGCCTCGACGGTTGTGACGCCAGGCAAAAGCCCGTGATACAGCTGCGCTATATGCCAATCCGTGTCCGACAGCGCACGGCCACGGTCATTCAGCCGCGACATCAGGGCATCTGGCACAAATGTCCCCCCATGCGGCAGGCCCAGAATGACCGGACTGTCGCCTTGTTTGACAACGACCGGCATCATGCTGACAGCTCTGGCAGGGCCAGTCCAGCGGCCTGCGCCAAGGTACCGTTGCCAATCAAACGCGCCGCGGC
Source organism: Cypionkella sp. (assembly GCA_040398785.1). Lineage (GTDB taxonomy): Bacteria > Pseudomonadota > Alphaproteobacteria > Rhodobacterales > Rhodobacteraceae > Cypionkella. The sequence goes on from JBBATJ010000007.1 coordinate 224,849, forward strand.
AGCCAGATCGGGCGCAAGATAGCGATCATCGCCCAGCGTGGCCACGTCTTGCCGCAGGCGTGCGACGACGCCTTGCAAGGGCGCACTGGTCTGCAACGGCGCACGAAATTCAATGCCTTGGGCCGCACATATCGCCTCGACCCCAAGGATCACGTTCAGGTTTGTCACCATCTTGCCCAAACGCACTGCACCATGGGCGGCCATGCTGACATGATCTTCTTGATTGGCTGATGTGGGCGTGGAATCCGTCACGCAGGGCATTGCGATGTGTTTGTTTTCAGACATCAGGGCCGCCGTCGTCACTTCGGCAATCATCAGGCCAGAGTTCAGGCCAGGGCGCGGGGTCAGGAACGCGGGCAGGTTAAACGACAGCACGGGGTCCACCATCAAGGCAACGCGGCGCTGCGCGATCGCGCCGATTTCCGCCAAAGCCAGAGCGATCATGTCGGCGGCAAATCCCACGGGTTCAGCATGAAAGTTTCCGCCAGACACGATCAGCCCTGCCCCCGTCAACACCAAGGGATTGTCGGTTGCCGCATTGGCCTCGATTTCCAGCGTATGGGCCGCTTGGCGCAGAACATCCATCGCCGCCCCTGTGACCTGCGGCTGACAGCGGATGCAGTATGGGTCCTGCACACGCGCATCGCCGACAATGTGGCTTTCGCGGATTTCGGATCCTGCCAGCAGCGCCCGCATGAAACCTGCCGCCTCGATCTGTCCGGCATGGCCGCGCAGCTGGTGGATTTCGGGCTGCAAAGGGGCGGTTGACCCCATGATCGCATCGGTCGACAGCGCCGATGTTACCAACGCCGACTGCGCCGCATTCCAGCCGTCAAACAGACCCGCAAGCGCGAAGGCGGTGGAAAACTGTGTGCCGTTGATAAAGGCCAGCCCCTCCTTGGGGCCCAGTTGGATCGGGGTCAGGCCAGCCGCGGCCAAGGCCTCGGCACCTTTCATAACGCGGCCTTGATATTCCGCCTCACCCTCGCCAATCAAAACCGCAGTCATATGGGATAGGGGCGCCAGATCGCCCGACGCCCCAACCGACCCTTGCGCGGGAATAATCGGTGTCACACCATGGGCCAACATCGCCTCTAGCAGTTCGACAAACGCCCAGCGCACGCCGGACGCGCCACGGCCAAAACTCAGCAGTTTCAGCACCATCAGCAACCGCGCATGGGCGCGCGGGATGGCATCACCCACGCCGCAGCAATGCGACAAGATCAGGTTGCGCTGCAGGGTGGCGGTATCTTTGGGGGCGATGCGCAGAGACGCCAGTTTGCCAAAACCCGTGTTCACCCCGTAAACTGGCACGTCACCAGCGGCGGCGGCATTGATCGCAGCCGCAGCAGTCTCGATCCCCGAACGGGCAGCGCGGTCCAGCGTGACGGACAGTTCCTCGCGGTAGACGCGCGCCAGTTGCGCCAAAGTGGTCTGGCCGGGAACAAGGATAAGTGCGGTCAAAGGACGCCTCCGATTATGCGTTGGGATAGGGGATTAAAGCCGATGCGATAGGCCAATTCAGCAGGATGGCCGCAGTTCCAGACGGCAAGATCGGCGATCTGACCCGACGCCAGCGTGCCGCGATCTGTCAGACCAAGCGCACGGGCGGCATGGGTGGTGGCCCCCGCCAGCGCCTCGGCTGGGGTCATGCGAAACAGGGTGCAGGCCATATTCATCGCCAGCAGCAGCGAAGACATGGGGGACGAGCCAGGGTTCATATCGGTCGCCACCGCCATCGGCACGCCGTGTTGGCGCAGCACATCAATCGGCGGCATTCGCGTTTCGCGCAGGGTGTAAAACGCGCCGGGCAGAATCACCGCCACGGTTCCAGCGGCGGCCATGGCGATCACCCCCGCCGCGTCCAGATATTCCAGATGGTCGGCTGACATCGCGCCATACTTTGCCGCCAGTGCAGCACCACCAAGGTTAGAAAGCTGTTCAGCGTGCAGCTTGACCGGCAGTCCAAGGCTCTGTGCCACCTGAAACACCCGTTCAATTTGGGCGACTGAAAACGCGATCCCTTCGCAAAATCCATCCACCGCATCCACCAGCCTTTCGGCATGGGCCACGTGCAGCGCGGGAATGCAAACCTGATCGATATAGGCATCGGCACGACCCGTATACTCCGCGGGGACGGCATGGGCCGCCAGATAGCTGGTCCGCACCAGCACGGGGCGCAACTGACCAATCCGCCGTGCCGCGCGCAGCATCCGCAATTCGGTGTCCTGCGTCAGGCCATATCCCGACTTAATCTCGATCACCGCCACGCCCTCGGCGATCATCGCATCAACATAGGGCAGCGCCGCTGCAACCAGATCATCTTCTGAGGCGTGGCGCGTCGCGGCCACAGTTGAGACAATCCCCCCGCCCGCCCGCGCGACGTCTTCATAGCTTGCGCCGTTTAGCCGCATCTCAAATTCCGCCGCACGGTTGCCGCCATGAATAACGTGGGTGTGACAGTCAATCAGCGCGGGTGTGACCAATCGCCCGCCCATGTCGCGCGCAGGAAAGGCGGCGTAGTCGCTTGGCAAATCCACCTGCGCCCCAACCCATGCAATCTTGCCACCAGCCAAAACAATCGCAGCATCTTCGATCAAACCATAAGGATCATCCCCCGAACGCATCGTGGCCGCCCGCAGTGATGTCAAAACGACGTTGGAGTTTTGCACGGGGTATGCTCCGCAAAAGGTGTTGCTTGCGAATTAGTAGGCAAGTATCTGAATTATGTCTACACATAATAAGTCGCGATCATGATATTTTCAGAATGTGGGGGGCCAAAATGTCGGGGAATGGATTGCGCCCGTTGCGATTTTACGGTCATTGGAGCCGGGCACGTGCAGGTGACCTTTGCACGGCGTGTCGATCAAAGCTGTCAGAATTGGGAAACCATTGGATCGCCAGCATCATAACGCCCAGAAACATCAGGCGCCAAAAACCCAGACAGGCCACAGGCGAGATCGGACATCCGCCACGTGGATGCCGTTTTAGGGCCAGAAATGGCAAGTGCTGGTCGCATAGCCTGGTTCTCGGGAAACGAACGGCCGTTTGCGCCACGTTACGGATGGCGCAGATTTTGCAACGTAATGCTGAAAGACCGACCTTGGTTTGATCGGCGCAGTGCAGCAAGACGACGCCGAAACCTTCCTGTCCGCCTAGTCCCGCAACAACTCGTTAATAGAGGTTTTGCTGCGCGTCTGGGCATCCACCTTTTTCACGATGACCGCGCAATACAAGTTAATGCCGTTTTTCGATGGCATAGACCCCGCCACAACGACCGATCCAGCGGGCACTTCGCCGTAAAACACAGCCCCCGTTTCGCGGTCAACGATTTTTGTGGATTGGCCGATGAACACGCCCATGCCCAAAACGGACCCTTCGCGGATGATACAACCCTCAACCACCTCGGACCGCGCGCCAATGAAACAATTATCTTCGATAATTGTTGGACCCGCCTGCATAGGTTCCAGCACGCCCCCAATGCCGACGCCGCCCGACAGATGCACGTTTTTGCCGATTTGGGCGCATGACCCGACAGTGGCCCAGCCGTCGACCATGGAGCCTTCATCCACAAAAGCCCCCAGGTTGACAAAAGACGGCATCAACACAACGCCCTTGCCGATAAAGGCCGAGCGGCGCACGATGGATCCGGGCACGGCGCGAAAGCCTGCCTTGCGCCAATCGGATTCCGTCCAGCCTGCGAATTTTGACGGCACTTTGTCCCACCAATTGGACCCGCCATTGCCGCCCGAAATTTCGGCCATATCGTTCAGACGGAACGACAACAGCACCGCCTTTTTCGCCCATTGATTGACGTGCCAATCTTGGCCGCGCTTTTCGGCGACGCGCAGCGCGCCTGTGTCCAGTGCCGTTAGGGTCGCCTCAATCGCGTCACGGACCTCACCACGGGTGGCAGTCGTGATGCTATCGCGCGCTTCCCAAGCGGCGTTGATCGTGGTTTCCAAAGCGGCGTTTGACATGATCGGGCTCCCTAAATGTTTTATGCCCTATAACGGGCAAAGGGACGTCGATCAACCTAAAGTCCCATCAACCCAGCGCATATCCCGCGCCGCGCACAGTGCGCAGGGGATCAGGGCCGCCGAATTCTGTCAGCGCCTTGCGCAGGCGGCCAATATGGACATCCACAGTGCGGGTATCGACATAGACATCACGGCCCCAGACACGATCCAACAACTGCTCACGGCTCCAGACCCGACCGGGCTTTTCAAGGAAGGTGGCCAGCAGGCGAAATTCGGTTGGACCCAGTTTCAGCGTATCGCCCGACCGCAAAACGCGGTGGGTTTCGGCGTCCATCTGGATATCCTCAAAGCTTAGCAAGGCGCCCACAGTCGACGGGCGCACGCGGCGCAGTTGCACCCTTGCGCGCGACATCAGTTCCAGCACCGAATAGGGTTTGACGACATAATCATCGGCGCCTGTTTCCAGACCCCGAATACGATCCACTTCCTCGGACCGTGCAGACAGCATAATCACAGGGATATTGCGGGTATCGGGGGCCATTTTCAGACGGCGGCATACCTCAATCCCCGACAGACGCGGCATCATCCAGTCAAGGATGATGATATCGGGGGCCTCTTCGGCGACCAGCAACAAGGCGTCTTCGCCATTATCGGCCTGCACCACACGAAAGCCCTCGGCCTCTAGGTTATAGGCCAGAACGTCGCGTTGGGCGGGTTCATCCTCGACGAGTAAAACAACAGGTGGCTGATCGTATCGTGCCATATACTCGTCCTATCTTTGCAGACTTGCCGCGTCTTCGCCTTTGACGCGGTCCTCATCCGGAAAATTACCTGTGACCAGATAGATCACCTGTTCGGCAATCCCGGTCGCATGGTCGCCCACACGTTCGATGTTTTTCGCAATGAAATGCAGGTGCATACAGGCGGTGATGTTGCGCGGGTCTTCCATCATATGGGTCAGGAATTCGCGAAACAGGCTGTTGTACATCTGATCCACTTCGACATCCGACTGGCGCACTTCTTCGGCCAAAGCTGCGTCTTCGGCGAAATAGGCGTTCAGCGCCTTGGACAACATGGCAACAACCGAACGGGTCATGCGTTTGACAGCAGCCGATGATCCATCAATCTGGGGCATTTCGGCCAGAACCACAGTGCGTTTGGCCAGATTTTTGGCATAATCGCCTGCGCGTTCCAGGCCACCTGCCAGACGCATCACCGTTAGAACCGTGCGCAAATCCGACGCAATCGGCGTGCGGATCGCGATGATCCGCGCGCATTCAGCTTGGATCATTTCTTCCAGCGCGTCGATGGCCGCATCTTCACGGCGCACTTGCTTTGCCAATTCGACATCGCGCGTGTCCAGCGCATCTGCCGCCGACAGCAAAGCCTTTTCCACAAGGCCGCCCATTTTGGCCACCTGTGCCTTGACGCCCTCTAGGTCTTGGTCAAAGGCGGAACGAATATGCGAGGATTGAACCATTTTTCTATTCCTTAACCAATACGGCCGGTGATGTAGGATTCTGTGCGCGGGTCTTTTGGGTTGGTGAAAATCTGGCCCGTTTCGCCAAATTCAACCAGATATCCAAGGTGAAAGAACGCCGTGCGTTGCGACACGCGGGCAGCCTGTTGCATCGAGTGGGTGACGATCACAACCGAATATTCTGACCGCAATTCGTCGATCAATTCTTCGACCTGCGCGGTGGCGATGGGATCAAGGGCGGAACAAGGTTCGTCCATCAGCAACACTTCGGGCGAGGTGGCAATGGCGCGGGCAATGCACAGACGCTGTTGCTGACCGCCTGACAGGCCCGTGCCAGGCGAGGTCAAACGATCCTTAACCTCATTCCACAGGGCGGCGCGGCGCAGGGATTTTTCCACGATTTCATCCAGTTCCGCCTTGGAACGGGTCATGCCGTGGATTTTGGGGCCGTAAGCCACATTGTCATAGATCGACTTGGGAAAAGGGTTCGGCTTTTGAAACACCATGCCGATTTTGGCGCGCAATTGCACGGGATCGACGCGGGTGTCATAGATATCTTCGCCCTCAAGGCGGATCGACCCTTCGACGCGGGCAGAGGCAACCGTGTCATTCATGCGGTTGATACAGCGCAAAAACGTTGATTTTCCGCAACCCGACGGGCCGATAAAGGCAGTCACCGTGCGGTCCATAATATCCACATCCACATCTTTCAGCGCGTGGTTCGTGCCGTAATAAACTTGGACTTTGCGGGCTTCGATTTTAATGGTCTCGGTTTGCACGTCGCGCTCCACTCTCATATCTTTCATGGTTTTGCCCCCTACCAACGGCGTTCGTATTTGCGGCGTAGGATAATGGCGATAGTGTTCATCAGGATCAAAAAGACCAACAGAACGATGATTGCCCCCGAGGCCCGTTCCACAAAGCCAGGATCGCCGCGCTGGGTCCAGTTATAAATCTGCACGGGCAGGGCCGAGGCAGGATCTAGCAGACCCGAAGGCGGAGCACCTGGGAAATCGCGGACAAAGGCCACCATGCCGATCAACAGCAAAGGCGCGGTTTCGCCCAAGGCTTGGGCCAGACCGATGATCGTGCCCGTCAAAATACCAGGCATGGCAAGGGGCAGCACGTGATGGGTCACGGTTTGCAGTTTCGACGCGCCAACACCCAGCGCTGCATCGCGGATGGATGGTGGCACAGCCTTAAGGGCGGCGCGGGTTGGAATGATAATCCGTGGCAAGGTCATCAGTGTCAAAACCAGACCGCCCACCAAGGGCGCCGATTGCGGCAGGCCCGCGATGTTGATGAAAATAGCCAGACCAAGGATACCATACACAATCGACGGCACGGCGGCCAGATTGGCGATATTCACCTCAATCAAATCGGTCCAGCGATTCTTGGGCGCGAACTCCTCAAGATAAACCGACGCTGCAACCCCAATCGGCAGCGCAAGGAACAGCACCACGAACATCATATAGAACGATCCGATGATCGCGACGCCCAGACCTGCCGCCTCTGGCCGTTTGTCAGACGCATCGGGCATGGTGAAAAAGCCCGTGTTAAACCGCATATTGACTACGCCAATCGCCCGCAACTTATCCGCAAGGGCCAGTTTTTCAGGCGAAGTATTTTTGTCACGTGCCGCGGTCTCCATCGTCACGCGGCCTTTGAAATAGCCGTCGATACGGCCATTCGCCAGTGCGGAAAAGTGAATGGTCGTATCCAGCAATTTCGGATTGCCCAAGACCAGATTGCGCAAGGTCGCGGCGGATTCCTCAGATATCATTTCATTCAAGGCTTTGGCGTCCAAACCGCCTGCGTCCACGCCGCGCGCGGCAACTTCGGCGGCCAACGCGGTCGCCAGAACCTTACCATAACCAATCGTGCTGACCTTGGCCATTTCTTCTGGATTGCGGTTGCCCAGCTTGTCCAAAACCGCGGCGTCCAGTTTCACCGGCATATCGATAAACGTCTGGCGAAACGCAGGCAGACCCGCCGAAAAGATCGAAATCAGCAACCACAGCAGCGCGAGCAACGCCAAAGTAATTGCAACCAGCCCATACAGGCGAAACCGCTTTTCCGCCGCATTGCGCGATTTGGTGCGTGCATCGGCGTTGAACAGGGAACCTTCGGGTGTGGGCAGGGCGGTCATTCGTATTGCTCCCGATATTTACGCACAATCACTAGTGCGATGATGTTCAAAATCAGCGTCAGGGTAAACAGCGTCAGACCCAAGGCAAAGGCCACCAATGTTTCGGGCGAGGCGAATTCGGTATCGCCCGTCAACTGGCTGACGATTTTGACAGTGACTGTCGTCATCGCCTCAAACGGGTTCAAGGACAATTTCGCCGCAGCGCCCGCGCCCAGAACCACGATCATCGTCTCGCCGATGGCGCGCGACGCCGCCAACAAAACTGCGCCGACAATGCCGGGCAAGGCAGCAGGAATAACAACTTGGCGGATTGTTTCGGCTGGGGTGGCCCCCAGCGCCAGTGATCCATCGCGCAAAGATTGCGGCACTGCGTTGATAATGTCATCCGACAAGGACGACACAAACGGAATAACCATGATCCCCATGACCAAGCCCGCCGTCATCACCGACGAAGACGAATTGCCCAACCCCATCGGCATGGCGATGTAATCGCGCAGCAAGGGGCCGACTGTCACCAGCGCAAACAAACCATACACAATTGTGGGGATACCTGCCAAAATCTCAATCAAGGGTTTGGCATAGGCGCGCACGGACTTTGACGCATATTCCGCCAGATAAATCGCCGACATCAGCCCAATCGGCACCGCGACCAGCAAGGCGATGAAAGATACATACAACGTGCCCCAGATCAGCGGCAAAATCCCCAACTCTGACCCGCCGCCGAACTTTGGGCTCCAGGTCGGCGAGAAAAAGAATGTTGTTGCCGGGTAGATACGGAAAAAGTGGATCGTTTCCGACAACAGGGACACGACAATACCGACTGTGGTCAAAACAGCGATCAAGGAGGCAAGGATCAACAGCACCAATGAAAAGCGTTCCGTCGCGATGCGGGCGCGATATTCCGGCTTGATCCGCGACAATGCATAGCCAAATCCTAAAACCGCCAGCGTCAGCGCGCAGATCGTTAACCCAAGGCGCGAATTTATTTGCGTTCTTTCGACCACTTCGGCCGCCTTAATCATGGCGGCATCTGGGTCTTTGCCCATCGCGATACCCGAATCGTTCAAAGCCGCCTTTAGCGCCACAGGGTCAGCGATCAATGCCGCGATATTCAGACCCTTACCCTCAAGGGTGGCAAGACCCTCTGCGAGACGCGCAACGTCGGCAACCATCAGCTCGGCAGTGGTGCCCTCGGCAACATCTTCGGACGCGATTTGCGCCAATATGTTGCGCTGGACCATCGATCCTTCGACCAACAACCATCCCGCCATCAACACCAAAGCGGGTAGCAAAATCCAAATCGCTGTGATGCGTCCGTAAAACGCCGGCAGCGAGTGCAGTTTGCGGATATCACCGTCTGCGGACGTTATCGCGCGGCGTTGTCCCATCACATAGCCTGCGACAGTCAAAGCCAAAAGGATTAGCAGCAAAATGCCAAGGTTCATCATGGACCTGTATGATAAGAGAAAGGGCGCGCGAAACCCCGCGCGCCCGATAGGATTACTTGGCCAATGGCGCCATCAGCGTGCCCGCCGCAACAGCAGCTTGGGTTTCTGCCAGTTTTGGATCAGGCACCAGACCGTATTCTGCCAGCTTGCCACCAGGGCCTGCCATATCGTCAGACACAAAGAAATCTAGATACTCTTGCATCCCTGGGATCACGCCGATGTGCTGCTTTTTCACATACATGAACAAGGGGCGCGACACGGGATAGGATGCATCCGAAATTGTATCGACCGAAGGCACAATTCCGTCAATCGTCGCAACTTTCAGCTTGTCAGTGTTGTTTTCATAGAACGACAGGCCGAATACGCCGACGGCCTGCTTGTTCGCGTCCAAACGTGACAGAGTTTCGGTATAGTCGCCGTCAATTTCAACCACGGTGCCATCGGTGCGCACGTTGTGGCACTCTTTTAGGGCATTTCCCGCCTTTTCTTTATCATCTGCACCCGTAGCCGCCGCCAAGAACAAATCATATGCGCCTGTGGCCTTGCAGCCTGCTTCCAACAACTTAATGTCAAACACTTCACGCGTGCCGTGCTTGGTGCCTGGGATCAGCGCAAGGATATCTTGGGCGGGCAAGGTTGCATCGGCTTCGGCCCAAGTTTTGGCCATATTGTCCACCAAAGCACCATCTTTGACGACTTTCGCGGCAATGGCAGAATAAACAGCCGTGCCATTCAAGGCAAAATCAGGTCCAGCAATGTCTGACGCAAAAACGACGCCGTCATAGCCAATCCGAATTTCCATGATTTCAGTCACGCCATTTGCGGTGCACGTGTCGATATCGGATTGCTTAATACCCGAGGACGAGTTCGCAATATCAATGGTTTCTTCGCCAACGCCCTTGCACAATGCCGCACGACCCGCGCCCGAACCGCCACCCTCGACCACGGGGGTCTTGAACGTGCCCTGCTCGCCAAAAGCTTCGGCAACGATGGTCGCATAGGGCAACACTGTCGATGACCCTGCAATTTGCAACTGTTCGCGCGCAGAGGCAGCGGTTGCAGACAGCGCCACAAGGGCAAGGGCTGAGGCGGTAAATTTCAGGCGGGACATGGATCGCTCCTATTTTGGGTTCGGCCAAATGAATTCGTCATTTGGGTCTATTGCGTATTGGTGACGGCTATATTTCAGTTTTGTGACAGTTTTATGAAATATGGCCGTTGCGTTCGATCTGCTTGATCCTTTGCCCCGCGCCAACTATAGCCTGCGAAAACCACAGGAGACGAAAATGGGCTTTAAAATGGGAATCGTGGGCCTGCCGAATGTTGGCAAATCCACCCTGTTCAATGCGTTGACCCGCACCGCGGCGGCGCAGGCGGCAAATTTTCCGTTCTGCACGATTGAACCCAATGTCGGCGAAGTGGCTGTGCCTGACGCAAGGTTGGAAAAACTGGCGGCGATTGCCGCATCGAAACAGATCATCCCAACGCGCATGACCTTTGTCGATATCGCAGGTCTGGTGCGTGGGGCGTCCAAGGGCGAGGGTTTGGGCAACCAATTCCTTGCCAATATCCGCGAATGTGACGCCATCGCCCATGTGCTGCGCTGTTTCGAAGATGGTGACATCACCCATGTCGAAGGCCGCATCGATCCCGTAGCGGATGCCGAAACCATTGAGACCGAGCTGATGCTGGCGGATATGGAATCAATTGAACGCCGTCTTGTCGCCTTGGGCAAGAAACTGCGCGGCGGCGATCAGGACACGCTGGATCAGGACCGCTTGCTGCGCGCGGCCTTGGCGGTGTTGAACGATGGCAAACCCGCCCGCACGGTGGTCGTGGCCGAAGATGACCGCCGCACATGGCGTCTGCTGCAACTGCTGACCAGCAAACCTGTTTTGTTTGTCTGCAATGTCGAGGAATCCTGTGCCGCGTCAGGCAATTCCCAATCCGCCCGCGTGGCCGAAATGGCCAAGGCGCAGGGCGCGGCATCGGTCGTGATTTCCGCCAAGATTGAAGAAGAAATTTCCCAACTCGCCGCAGATGAGGCGGAAATGTTTTTGGGCGAAATGGGTCTGGATGAGGCAGGCTTGGATCGCCTCATCCGCGCGGGTTACAAACTGCTGGGCCTGCAAACCTATTTCACCATCGGCCCCAAAGAGGCCCGCGCCTGGACCATCCCCGCGAAAACCCTTGCGCCGCAAGCCGCGGGCGTCATCCACGGCGATTTTGAAAAGGGTTTCATTCGGGCGGAAACCATCGGCTACGACGACTATATCGCAGGCAACGGCGAATCTGGCGCGAAAGAGGCGGGAAAGTTTCGGGTTGAGGGTAAGACATACGAGGTCAAAGACGGCGATGTGCTGCATTTCTTGTTTAATGCGTGACACCCGTTTTCGTCTGAACACCAACTCAACCGCAGCGTTTACAAAAATTTAACTTAGATGCTAGATCTTGCCCAAACCGCAGTTTTGGGCAGCTGTCATGAATGTTATAAACGCAGACGCATATCGCAAGGCCTTTGCCCAATATTTGCGCAGTGGCAAACCGATCGCAGTTTCTTTTAAACAATCACAGACCACGCAAGACTATGTTTGGCGGAGCCAAGCGGACGGGCGCGTGCGACTTGCGCATCGGATAAATGATGGGCGCATCTTTTCGCGGGCAAATCCGCCAGAAACAGGAAACCCCGGTGATGATTACAATTGCCGATGCGTGGCCGAACCCTATATCGACGGCGTGACGGAATTTGCCTATTTTGAACAGGCAAAGGCCAGCGATGCGTCAGCCTACCATTGGGAAAACAACGATTTCATTTGGCATTTTTATATGGGCGACGGTCAAGAGGTAACCTTGGCCGAAATTGGCCATCTTGACGAAGTTATCAACCAATACGCCTATTTAGACGGCAATGAGGGTGCCTATCGCCGCCTTGCTGACCAGATTGCCGATGCAGCGCGCAGGGATAAGCTGCCCTATGATTTTTCTTTCAACTATGATTTCAGCACAGTCGCGTTTTCCCATGGAAATAGCACCGTTTCTGGCGAGTTTAACGGCGCAATAAGCCGCTCTCAGCAAATGCTAAACATTGAAGGTGCGGCAAATTTTCAATTTAAGGATATATTCACCGATCCAGTCGATATGCGCAGTATGTCGGCATGGATACGCGAACAACCCGACAGAATACGGCGTTTACTGCAACGATTTGGCGAAATATATGGCATTGGTGAAGGCCCGCAAGGCGATGAAATTGAAATCGACGAAGACGCTGTTTCTGCTGTATTTTTTGCTATTTCTGAATTGGGTGGAACTGCCTATAGGATAACGGGCGAATGGGAAGCAAATTTCAAAGCTGCAGTGCTGATTGACAGAGATAAAAGCCAGTACATTGGCCGTGACGCAGAGTTTAACCCATGATCTTTATTCTTTCTGCGGTTTGGCGATCCCTTCGCTGGCTGATGAAGTTTTGTCTTAGGTGCCTTTTTTATGTTGTTATTACTTATCCTGTCATGATTTTGGTGATGTATTATACGACATTGGATTATCTTCCCAATGGCGCAGAACTTCACCGAAATATCGACTGGCAAAAGCGGTCTCGGGCCGATCTTTATCTGCCCAATTGGGATTTGATTGCGGAAAATGTGGACCGTCTTTGCTGGAATGAAACGGCAGTTGCGGGCATTGGTCGACCAGAGCCATTTATCTGGCTTGGGGGCGATACCAAGGTCATTTATGAAAGTGATCCGCAGTATGAAGCGGCCCTTGAGACCAGCGGATTGGGCGACCCCTGGGGCAAATGCGGCGGGTTTTATCCAATCGCTTTGAGCGCTGAAATGTTGCTGGGCAACAGATGCCCAGTTCTACCACCCAGAGACATCAAAATCAGTTGGTGTTCTGGGATCGAGCGGCGCAAACCCAGCCCGCGTCGGTGAAAACCTGCGCGACAGGCCCCAAGTTTGGGCCAGACCACCATTTTGGTCGGACTGACTGGAAATTGACACCGCGCGGGCCATGCCAAACTTTTCCCTCTTGCCCCCTTTGCCTTGCCCCGTTAAATGAAGGGGAACGGAAGCGTGGCTGAGAGGCCGAAAGCACTCGGTTGCTAACTGAGCGTAGGGGGAACCCTACCGTGGGTTCGAATCCCACCGCTTCCGCCAATTGCCTTTGAAATCATTGAATAATTTAGATTTTTCTAAACCTGCCCCCGAACCTACCCTCTTTTACGTATTGTGATTGCTTGGTACACAATCTTGCAACGGCCCGTGATTGATCGTTCGATTGTGAAGACAAATTTCTGATTTACGCTGCCTCAAAGTTGCCTTTCGGAAGCATTATAAAAAAACTTGCTTTCGTCGCCGCGACATTTGCGATGTGCCTTTCCAAAGTCCTTTGCGCAAGCGAATTCAGCGGTGATCGGTAATCTCCCCCTTTTTTAACGGGGTGAGTCCGTAGAACTTACGCGGCCATTTTCAGTTTCTGTGCGGGAGTTATGCCACCGATGCCCACGTTGGGTCGGTCGATGTTGTAAGTCCATAGCCATTGCGTGGCGTGATGTTGGGCCTCCTCGATGCTTTCGATGATGTATTGGTTCAGCCACTCTTGCCGGACAGTGCGGTTGTAACGCTCGATATAGGCGTTCTGCTGCGGTTGGCCGGGTTGGATATGCTGGATGGTTATTCCCAGTTTCTCGGCCCAGATCAGAAGCTTGCCACTGATGTATTCTGGGCCGTTATCAACCCGAATGGTGCTTGGCTTGCCGCGCCATTCGATAATCCTGTCCAAACTGCGAATGACCCGTTCGGCTGGTAGCGAAAAATCCACCTCGATCCCCAGCCCTTCACGATTAAAGTCGTCCAGAACGTTGAGCAGCCGGAATTGGCGGCCGTCTGCCAGCCTGTCTGCCATAAAATCCATCGACCAGGTGATATTCGGTGCCTCTGGTACTGCCAAAGCATCGGGTTTGTCGCGCTTCAGCCGCTTGCGCGACTTGATCCGCAGGTTCAGTTCCAATGCACAATAGATCCGGTAAACCCGTTTGTGGTTCCATGGATGGCCCTTCACGTTGCGCAAATGCAGAAAACATAGGCCAAACCCCCAAGTTTTGCGGGCGTCCGTTAGGCCTGTTAGAAGATCGGAAATCTGCTCATTCTCGGCCCGTAACTTTGGGCCATAGCGATAGTGCGATCGACCCTTAATTCGTCGGCTTTTTGCCAAAGGCCACGGCCAGAATGATGATGCCCCCTGCGACCATCATTTGCTCAGATACATCCAGACCCATGATGATCAGTCCATTGTTGATCGTGCCGATCAGCAGCGATCCTGCAAACGTGCCAAGGATCGTGCCTTTGCCACCAAACAGGCTGGTCCCGCCCAGAATAACGGCGGCAATTGCCATCAACTCGGCCCCTTCGCCAAAGTTGAACCGCGCTGTTTGCATCATGCCTGTGTAAAGCAATCCCGAAAGCGCAGCCGCAGCGCCTGACAGCAGAAATGCGGCGAACTTGACGCGGCGGGTGTTGACGCCCGAATATTCCGCCGCCATGCGGTTGCCACCTGTGGCCAGTATTTCGCGCCCGAATCCTGTGTATTTCAGCACAACAAATCCAAGCAATGCCACGGCGACTGACCAGATCAACAAGGACGGAATGCCAAACACGCTGCCAGAGCCAAAGATCGCGTTATAGGTCGGGTTCGAAATGGCAATCGGATTGGTATAGGTGACCCGCATATCCAATCCGCGCACAAATTGCATCATGCCAAGCGTAACAAGAAAGGATGGAATGCCAATCACTGTCACGAAAAACCCGTTTAGGCTGCCGACGATCAAGCCTGCCGTCAGCCCTGCCATAACCGCCAGCGGCCAGACAAACCCCGCCTGCATGACCATGCCACAGGTCAGCGCGGACAGGGCGGCGATGGAGCCAACCGAAAGGTCTAACTCGCCCGCCGAAATCACAAATGTCATCGCCACCGCGATCACCGTGATCATTGCCGTGGTGCGGGCAATGTTGAACAGGTTTGTCACCGACAAAAAGCCCTTGTCGCCGATCGTGACCGCAAAAAACGTCAGAACCACAGCGAAAAAGATGTAGACGACGTAGTTTTGCAACTGAACCTTAGGCAGCGCCCGCGTGGTTGTGGCCTTGGATTGCATGGTGAAGTTCCTCCTCTGTCGCGATATCGCGGCGGTTCACAGTTTGGGCGATGCGTCCGCCATGCAGGACCAAAATGCGGTCACTGATCGCCATCAATTCTTCCAATTCGGATGAGATGACCAACACTGCCGTGCCCTTGTCGGCCATGGCCCGGACGGTGTCGACAATCTCGGATTTCGCGCCAATATCAACGCCGATTGTGGGTTCATCCAAAATCAACAGGCGCGGGGCGCGGACCAGCCACTTGCCGATCACGATCTTTTGCTGATTTCCCCCAGACAAAAGCCGCGCCAGTTTGTCTGGCCCATCGGTTTTGATCGACAAATCGCGAATTGTATTTTGCACGACGTCCAGCGCGGCCGCATCCTGTACAAACAGATGACGGGTAAAGCGGTTCAGGTTGGGCAGGATGATATTGTCACTGACCGAATGATCCAGCACAAGACCAAATTTGCGGCGATCTTCGGGAACAAGCGCCATGCCCCGTTCAATGGCATCCGCTTGGCTGACAACGGGTGCGCCGTCAAAGACCACTTCGCCAGACACAGCCCTGCGGCGTCCAAATAGGGTTTCTGCAATTTCTGTGCGGCCTGATCCCATCAAACCCGCCAGCCCTACAATTTCACCTTCGCGAATGTCAAAACTGACATCTTCGATCCGCTTGGCCAGACGCAGATTGCGCACCTGCATCACAGGACGCGCGTTGTCGGGCACTTTGCGGTCTTTCCAGACAAAGGACGCCGCATTGCCCGCCCCCAACATCGCTTCGACAATGCGGGCCACAGAAAGATCGGCGCAATTTTCGGTCATCACTGTTTGGCCGTCCCGCATCACTGTCACGCGGTCGCACAGCGACAGGATTTCGGCCATGCGGTGCGAGATGTAGACAATGGAAATGCCTGACGCCCGCAACCGCCCGACAAGTTCGAACAATGCCGAAGTCTCTGCTTCGGACAGGGACGATGTCGGCTCGTCCATCACCAAGATCCGCGCCTTTTTGGACAGGGCCTTGGCGATCTCGACGATCTGCATATATCCTACGCTCAGCGTGCTGACCAAGGCATCGGGGTCGATCTCCACCCCCAATTCATCCAAAATAGCCCGCGACTGGCGCACCATTTCTGCGCCATTTATAAAAGGCGTTCCAGCAAAACGTGGCTCGCGTTTCAGGAAAATATTCTGGGCCACAGTCATTGTCGGCACCAGCGAGAATTCTTGAAAGATCATGGCGACGCCAGCCCGTTCGGCGCCCTTGGCCCCATAAAGGTCTACTGTCTGCCCCTCGACCTTGATCGTACCACCGTCGCGCGTGTAAACCCCAGTCAGGATTTTCATCAATGTTGATTTGCCCGCGCCGTTGCCACCCATCAGCGCATGAACCTCGCCTTGGCGAAGCGCGAAACTCACGCGCTTGAGCACAGGAATAGAGCCGAAGGATTTGGCGATGTCCGTCATCTCAAGGATCAGTGGTGCGGTCATGGCAAGAGTTCCCAAATTAAGAGAGGGCGCGGCGTGAACCGCGCCCTCAAGCGCCTTAGTTGGCCAGAGCTGCGGCCATGTCAGCAGGCAGATCTACACGGTAAATCGTCTTATACGATTCGGCAAGATTGCTGCGTTCGACCTTGACCGGTGCCACAACGATATAGGGAGGCGTTGTTTCACCGATCAGGGTCAGCGCGCCCGTCTTGGCTTCGGCGACACCTTGGTCATAGGGACGCTGCGACGAGATGCCCGCGATGAAACCATTCTGCGCCATGTTCAAGGCAACGATCTGGTCAAAGTTTTCGTTCACGATCTTAAAGTTGTCAGGCGTGCGGCCCGCTACTGTGGCCGAGGTCACAGCCCCCATCGCAGGGATCGACCAGCTTGCATAAACGCCGTCCAGGTTTGGATAACGCGCCAACAGACCGTCAGCCACTTCTTGGCCCTTGTTGGGGTTGTTGTGGCCAGCAGCGGCAATCACGTGCAGGTCAGGGTACTTGGCCATCACACGGGCGATAAAGCCCTCATAACGCAGGTTGGTCACATAAAAGTCTGCCGCATAGTACATCGCCGCGACATTCCCTTTGCCGCCCAGCGCATCCGCCAGTTCATCGGCCAGATACATACCCAGTTGCAGGTTGTCGGACGAGATGATCGAGGAATAGTCTTTACCTGCCGTCATACCCTCAACTGCTTGGTCGATAAACACGATCTTCGTGCCAGCAGCGGCAATCTTTTGATAAGCCGAAGCGGTGGTTTGACCGTTCAGCGGGATCGACACCAGCAAGCTGGGCTTAAGCACGCCAATCGCGTCTAGGTCGGAAATCTGTTTGGCGTCATCCCAGTTCGCGTTGGTTTCGGCGACAACTTTGATGCCCATCGATTCAAAGGTTTCTTTCAGGCCGATCAGCTGTTGGCTGGCCCAATCGTCGCCCATCCAACCCATGGAAATCGCAACCGTAAAGTTACCAGCTTTGACCTTGGCAATCTGCTCGTCGGTCAATTTCAGATCAGCGGCGGGAAAGCCTGCAGCGCCATCTTGGCCATCGGAAACCACGACGCCTTCCAGGTTGTCCATCGCAGCGAATTGCATCGTCTTGTCCGACGGTGCCTTATACCACAGCGGATGCTGGATATCAGCGGCGATGTCCGCCAAGGCAAAGTTTGGCAGCAGTGCGACAGTCATCGCAAGTGCTGCACGTTTAAAGTTTAGGTGTTTCATTGTCTTCTCCTCCAGTTTTTGATTGTGACAAAGCCTCCTCGTCAGAGGCCTGCCATTTGCAGTAATTCGGTTAGTTTCGACCTAGGCCCTGTTCAACATGAACTCACGCAGGGTCAGGGCCAGACGTTCAGGGGCTTCCAGCGCAAGGCTATGCCCACATTCTTGGAACACTTCGGATCGCTCCACGCCGACTGCCACTTTTTCCATCTGGTCGCGCACCAATTCGCCAAAAAATTCCGGCGCGCCTACGGTCAAAATGGGCAGGGTCAGTTTCGACTGTTTCAACTCTTTGTTAATACGGGCGTTCTTCATGCCAGCGCGATAGGTTTCCAAACATCCGCGCAACCCACCTGGTGCCGACAATCTGGCGATCCATTCGTCAATCGCCTCATTGGTGATCGCGTTGGGGTTCCACGTTTCGGCCTTGATCCAAAACTCCCAGAACTCACGCTCGCGCCCCGTGATAAGCATTTCGGGCAGATGCGGGATCCAGAAGAAGGGGATATGCCAAACCCAAACGCCTTTTAGATTGAACTGCGACGATACGTTTTCAGGGGTGAAATTCGACCATTCTTCCAGTCCCTCACCCGACAGCAGCATTTCCGAAAAGGACAGCGTTTTGACGCGCGCCCGCTCTGTTGCGGCCAAAGCATAGGCAAATTCTGCCCCGCGATCCTCACCATGAAGGTGAAAACTATCATGGCCCAGATGGGTCATCAGCGCCGCCATGTCCTTGGCGTTGGTCAAGCTGTCATAACCTTCTTCGGCTGGCGGCTTGTCGGTATCGCCAAAGCCGCGCAGATCGGGGGCGACGATCCGGAAATAGGGCGTCAACAGCGGGATCAGCTTGTACCAATAGAAATGGGTTTTGGGCGTGCCATGCAGCAACAACAGCGGCTCGCCCTGCCCCGCCGTGACATAGTGCATGCGGATCCCGTTAACGCGGGCCCTGCCATGGGTGACAGCGGCACCCGTATGATCGAATATTTCTGCCATATTGCTCCACCTCCCGAAGGAACATTTATTACATCAAGATAAACTATGTTCAAGCAGCCTGTCAATCTAGAAAAATCACAGGCCCGCATAGTTTGTTCCGGACGACTGCATTTATCGCGCATACAGGTCCAACTCTAAAGACAAACCTTCATTGCCTATATGTCAATATCAGGCAAGAAATGGCCGTTCTAGTTACCGATTTACGCCTTATTATCATGGCTTTATCAGCGCGTGTTTCGATGTTTGCAACGCCGCGTAAACCGCAGATTTCAGGCGTTGCTGCCCGCCTCTCGTGTTTCGCGCGATAAGGTCTGGGCAGATTGCGCACCTTCATGCGTACACATGACCGCCAGATGAGAATAATGTACAAAGCCTCCCAGTATCGCCACAGCAAGAACAATTGCGTTGTCCGACGGATTTTGCGAGATGTCTCACTATGTTTTGGGCAGCTTTCGTCATAGGAACGAAGGGATTAAAAGCTGCAAATCGACAAAGACAAGCATCCACCCGGCTGATTCGTCGCCTAGACCCTTTGTGGATGCATTTCTATATTGGCAATCAGGATTGTTGCAGCTCGTTGCTTAACCGAACGCGGAAAACATCTGGCATCATCCAGTTTGGCTGATGCCCCAGCACTGTCAGCAGAAAGCCAACCGAAAAAGACGCGTCCATTTGCGCATTTTCCTTGAACGACCACCAATGCCGTAAATCGTCAATCGCCACAGACACCTGCGGCTTGTCTTTGAATTCTTGCTGCATCGCCGCGGAATGGACGGTCAGGCAAAACATCGTACAGGCATAGCCTTCGGGCCAAAAAGCAGCGGCGGACTCTGCCCCACTTTTCGCGGGCGGCATCAACGCCGAAAGCGGCATATCCGCCGTTAATTCGCGCAGCATAAGACCAGCAGCGAATTCAAAATAGTCGTGCCGATCTTGGCGGTTGGCGGGTTTTTGACGCTCGACCGCGCGCAGCCAGCGCACAAAAATGCCGGCCAACTTGGCATCGTCGATCTTGTAGGTGCAGCCGATCTTGTCCCCGATAGCCGTTACATAAGCGTCAAAGGCCGCACGGAACCACCGCATCCGCCGCACGGCGATCCGCAAGGGCTCATTTGTGGGCGGCAGGCTGCCAGATAGGGGTGGCAGGTCAGACATGGGCGGCAAACTCGGCATAAAGGGCCGCAAGTTTGGCGCTGTCGCGCGCAGAAAACGCGGCATCAGCCTCGGTTGCGACGACCAAGGCCAAGTCGGTGGCAGAGGCAAGGGCGGCCTCATCCTCGGCCTCACTGCGGTTGGATTGCAACCAAAGCATGACGGCAAAGATAGCCGCGTGTTCAATTGCCCTGCCAGGAACATGGGCCGCATCCTGCGCAGAGGTGCCCCGCATCACCTTGACCTCTGCCAAAGACAGCGACAGGGCCGCCGCGATATCCGCGTTTTGTCCCTGTCTTTGGTCTGGCAGCAGAGACACAAAGGCCATACGCGCCGCCGTTTCACTGACATAGACCGAGGGCGCATCCAACCGTTGCAGAACAAGACGCAAGGCCGCATAAATGCCCTGCGCAAAGGTATCCTCTGCGCCAATACGTGCCGTCAACTGCAAAGGGGCCCCATGTGGCGTATCATTTCCGCCAAGGGCAAGCCGCGCAAAACCAGAGGCGACCTCACCCATTCCCTTGGCCAATTCGCCCATCTCACGAATCATTGCGCCCGCAAGCTGTGACGCGGGTGGCGGTAATTGGTCCAGCGGCATCACATCCAGCAAAGTTTCCCCACCGCGCCGCACCGCATGGCGCAAACCGCGCAGCGCATCGCGCAGCGGCATGGCATCTGGCAACGGGTTGGGCAACGGATTTTTCATTTTCTCTCTGCTTATTTTGGTCAGCTTAGACCATTGCAGCCCTAACGAAAAGCTACACGTTTGATCTCTGCGGTGTGGTCGCGATGAATTCCATCGTATGCGGCAAATCGCGCACCCCTGCTTGGCTGCCAAGTCCAGTGGCGTTTTGCGCCGAGGACGCCTGTGCCAGTTCGACACATTCTTGCGGTGTCAGCCCCAAATGCAGCCCCGTCGCAAAGCCGCCATTAAAGCAGTCACCGCATCCGCACGTGCATTTAACATCTACCAGAAAAGACGGCGTGCTGAATTCTGTGCCATCTTTGTGACAATAAAAGGCACCCTGCGCGCCCAAGGTCAAAATCACACAACCCGCACCGCGTTCCAATAAGAAATGCGCCAGATCATGGTTTGCGTGCAGCCCCGACAGCGCCCGTGCCTCTTCTTCTGACGGGATGAAATAATCAGTATAGGGCAGCAAACGTTCGACCTTGGGCAGATCTTCTGCGGTCGATGCAAAGACATCCAGCGTGGTGATCACGCCACGGCGGCGGGCCTCGGCCATGATTTCGGCGGTGCGTCCTGTGTCATCCATGCGGTTCATCAGGCCCACCCCGCCGACGTGCAGGATTTTTGTGTCCAGCACGCGGTCCAGATCAGCATCACTAATGAAAAAACCATCCGTTGCCCCGCGTTTGTGCAAGGCGGGGCGCTGACCATCGGGGCGCGTTGTGACAAGCGAGGACGAGGTGCTGAAATCCGCACAACGCTGCATCAGTTTTGTATCAACGCCAAACTTGTTCAGCTTCATTAGAACCCAATCGCCCATATCGTCGGGCCCTACGCCACCGACCGCTTGGGTTTTCAGACCGTGTTTGGCAGCGACAATCACAGCGCTTCCCGCGGCACCCGAGACGGCAAGCGTCAATTCCTCAACGAAATAGGTATCTCCCTTTGGCGGGATTTGCGTCACGGGCCGGCAAAGCGCGTCAAATGTGATGAAACCCATCGCGGTATAGTCAAATGTTGCAGTCATGCTTTCCCCCTATTTACCAATGTTTATGTCCAGATCGGATTGATCAAGCCTTTTTGCGCCCAAGGACAACGTTGAACCGACTTTTTGCGCTCTGTTCCGCGCCGATCGACAGGGCGACCATACCATGTGATGTTCGCTCTTCTTTTTGTTTGGCGGCAGGTTGCGCGTCCGCTCTTGGGTCGTGGTGACAGGTTTATGCCATATCCCATAGCAAATCAGCGGCAAAACACCCGCTATTCTGAACTTTGGCAACTCAATGCCGTTGTGTGTGCATAGATTATTGCAACTCAATGCGATTTTTTCCACGTTCACCTCCATCATTTGATGAACTTATGATTGACAAAAAGGCAAATGTACAGATATCTTATCGTAACACTATCAAGGAGACCCCAAAATGCCCACGAATGTCGCCCTTACTGGCCTTGCTAAGGATTTAGCTGCGCGCGCTGAAACTGGAAAACCCGTGCGAATCGGCCTTGTTGGCGCAGGTGAGATGGGAACTGACATCGTCAGTCGCGTGGCTCATATGCGCGGTATCGAGATTGGCGCGATCAGTGAGTTGAACCCCCAAGCGGCGGGGCGCTCCGTCAGCATTGCTTATGGCGATTCTGATCGTGCTGTGGCGACCGATACCACGGATGCGCTGAACGCCGCGATTGAATCTGGCAAGATTGCCACCACCCAGCGCGTTGAAACGCTGTTGGAATCGGGCTTGATCGACGTGGTGATCGACGCGACGGGCATTCCCTCAGTTGGGGCGGAAATCGGCCTTGCGGCGATGGAACATGGCAAACATCTGGTGATGATGAATGTCGAAGCTGACGTGACAATTGGGGCCTATCTGCGGTCCGAGGCAGAGCGCCTTGGCGTGGTTTATAGTCTTGGCGCGGGCGATGAGCCGTCTTCTTGTATGGAGTTGATCGAATTTGTCAGCGCGATGGGACACCGCATCGTCAGCGCGGGCAAGGGTAAGAACAACCCGCTGAACTTTGATGCAACCCCAGATGCCTATACCGAAGAGGCGGTTCGCCGTCATATGAACCCCCGTATGTTGGTCGAGTTTGTTGATGGATCAAAAACCATGGTGGAAATGGCCGCCATCGCCAATGCCACGGGGTTGATCCCCGACCGTCCTGGGATGCACGGCCCCGCCTGTTCGCGCGATGAGTTGAACAAAGTTTTGATCCCCGCCCACGCGGGCGGTGTTCTGTCATCTGGCGAAGGGCGGGTGGATTATTCCATCGGCAAAGGCGTGGCCCCAGGCGTTTTTGTTGTCGCCGAAATGGATCATCCGCGCATTCGCGAACGGATGGAAGATCTGAAAATGGGCGAAGGCCCCTATTTCACGTTTTTCCGCCCCTATCATCTGACATCGCTTGAGGTGCCGCTGACCTGCGCCCGCGCGGTCCTTTATGGCAAGGCCGACATGGTCCCAATGGCGCGTCCCGCGGCAGAGGTTTGTGCGGTGGCCAAAAAGGATATGGCCGTGGGCGAAACGCTGGATCAGATCGGCGAATATTGCTATCGCGCTTGGATCATGACGGCGGCCGAGGCACGCGGTGCCGCCGCGATCCCTTGCGGTCTGTTGACGGGGGCCAAGGTCACAGCGCCCATTAAGAAGGGTGATTTGATCACCCGCGCCAACGCCGCCGTGCCCACCAACAGCAAGATTGCGGCGCTGCGGGCGCGCCAAGATAAAATGTTGGGGTTGTGATGATGGACGCCGACAACCGCCCCTTTGCCATTCGCCAATATGCCCCCGCGCAACTGCGCGAGGCGCTTAAGCGGATGTATCTGATCCGCCGCTTTGAAGAAGGGGCCGAAGACAGCTACACTAGGGGCATGATCCACGGCACGATGCATCTGTCCATCGGGCAAGAAGGCAGCGCCATGGCAAGCTGCATGGAACTGACCGATGACGATAAGATCACGTCAAACCATCGCGGCCACGGGCATTGTATCGCCAAAGGCGCGGATGTTGGACGGATGTTTGCAGAATTCTTTGGCAAGGAAACGGGATATTGCCATGGCCGTGGCGGGTCGATGCATATTGCCGATGTCAAAACGGGCAACCTTGGGGCCAATGGCATTGTGGGCGGTGGTTTGCCCATCGCGGTCGGTGCGGCCCTATCGGCCAAACGTCTTGGCAAATCCGATGTCACAGTCTGTTTCTTTGGCGATGGTGCCAATAATGAGGGGGCGTTCCACGAGTCGCTGAACATCGCCAGTGTCTGGAAACTGCCCGTTATTTTCGTTTGCGAAAACAATGGCTACGGGATGTCGACATCAACCGCCCGTTCCACGGCTGTCCCGCAGATTTCCCAGCGGGCCGCCGCCTATTCCATGCCAGGCATCACGGTGGACGGTAACGATTTTTCCGCCGTCTCCGAGGCGCTGCATATCGCGATTGCCCGCGCCCGTGCAGGCGAGGGGCCCAGCCTTGTGGAAAATCTAACCTATCGCTGGCGCGGCCATTCCAAATCCGACCGCAACCGCTATCGCACCAAAGAAGAGATCGAGGAATGGATGGCCAAAGACCCGATCGCCCGCTTTCGCGCGGAATTGATCGCGCATGGGATTTTGGATGATGCAGCCGCAGATGTTATTGCCGCCGAGGCCGTGGCCGATGTGCAAAAGGGCATTGAATTTGCCAAGGCCAGCGCCGCACCTGATCTGTCCGAAGTCACCCGCTATGTCTATGCAGGGGCCGCATTATGAATGTCCAATCGAACCCTGTGACATCGCTTGAGACCAACGCGCGCGTGCTGTCTTATGCCGAAGCGATCCGCGAAGCGATGGCGATTGCTATGCAGGCGGACCCTGCCGTGATTTTGATGGGCGAAGACATCGGCGTTTATGGCGGCGCGTTTCAAGTGACGCTGGATCTGATCGACCGTTTTGGCCCTGACCGCGTGATGGACACGCCGATTTCCGAACTTGGCGGGGCGGGCGTGGCCGTGGGCGCGGCGCTGACGGGGTTAAAGCCGATTTTTGAATTCCAATTTTCCGATTTTGCGATGTTGGCCATGGAGCAAATCGTCAATCAAGCCGCCAAATTGCGCTATATGCTGGGCGGTGAAGCCTCGGTTCCTGTGGTGTTTCGAATGCCATCGGGATCTGGCACGGGTGCTGCCGCCCAGCACAGCCAAAGCATCGAGGCCTGGTTTGGCCATGTGCCGGGGCTCAAGGTGCTGCAACCCTCAACCCCCGAAGATGCCAAGGGGATGCTGCTGGCCGCTTTGGCCGACCCTGACCCTGTGATGATCTTTGAACACAAGCTTTTGTACAAAACAAAAGGCCACGTGCCCGAAGGCAGCTATCTGACCCCCATCGGTAAGGCACTGGTGCGCCGCACGGGCAACGATCTGACCATCGTTGCAGGATCGATCATGCTGCACCGCGCCTTGGAGGCGGCAGAAAAGCTGGCGGCAGAGGGCATCAATATTGAGGTGATCGATCTGCGCTCTATCCGCCCGATTGACCGCGACACAATCCTGACATCGGTGCGCAAGACGGGCAAGCTGATGGTGGTTTACGAAGGCGTCAAAGCTTACGGCGTGGGCGCCGAAATCAGCGCGATGGTCGCGGAAAGCGACGCGTTTGATTATCTAGACGCGCCTATTTTGCGCCTTGGTGCCGCCGATGCGCCCGTGCCCTATAACCCCGATCTTGAACGCGCCTCTGTGCCGCAGGTTGACACGATTGAGGCGGCCGCGCGTCGCCTTGTTCGGCGCGAGGTCTGATAATGCCCGTCGAAGTGATCCTGCCCAAGGTGGACATGGATATGTCGCACGGCACGCTTGCCACGTGGCACGCCACCGAGGGGCAGTTGGTGCAACAAGGCGCGCCCCTGTTCGACATTGAAACCGACAAGGCCGCGATGGAGGTTGAGGCCCCAGCCACAGGCTATTTGCGCCAGGTCACGGCCAAAGTTGGTGATAAGGTGGCGGTCGGAACGACAATTGCCCTGCTTTACGCCGAAGGCGAAGCCGTCGAACCCGTAACGGCTGCGCCCGCCGCTGCATCAAACGAAGGATTGCAGCCCACCGAAGTGATCTTGCCCAAAGTTGATATGGATATGACCCATGGCACATTGGCCGTCTGGCACGTGGCCGAAGGCGCAATGGTGCAACAAGGCGCGCCCTTGTTCGACATTGAAACCGACAAAGCCGCGATGGAGGTTGAGGCCCCAGCCACAGGCCGTCTGCATTACATCACCGCAAAGATTGGCGACAAAGTGCCCGTGGGCAGCACCATAGCCTACATCTATCCCGAAGGTTTAGCTGCAGGGCAAGCGCCGCTGAAAACCAGCGCGCCAGAGGTTGTCGCGCCACCCGTTAAAATCGCAACGGGTCAAGGCACACGCGCCACCCCCGCAGCACGCAAGGCCGTGCGCGACAATGGCATGACCTTGGACACCGTGAAGGGCACTGGCCCACTTGGCCGCATCCAACAGGCCGACGTCGTCGGGCAGCGCGCTGTACACGAGCGCCCCGCAGACGTCCAAGCCTTCTCAGACTGGAACCACGAGCCAGGATCCCTGCATATCTCGCGCCGTCAGGGCACAGGCAAACCCATCGTTTTGCTGCATGGCTTTACCGCTGACAGCCAATCTTGGGCACCGCTGGAAAAGGCGCTTGGCATCGGTTCCCCCTTGCTACGCATTGACCTGCCCGGTCATGGCAAATCCCCCAAACGGCACGTGAACAACTTTCAAGACTTAGCCCGCATGGTGGTCGAGGCTTTTGATGACGCCACGCGGGACAGCGAAGACATACATCTTGTCGGCCATTCCCTTGGCGCGGCCCTTGCACTGGCCTTGGCAGATATTCGACCACGGCGCGTCGCCAGCCTGACGCTGATTGCACCCGCAGGTCTTGGGCCCGAAGTTGATGCAGCCGCCCTAAACGGCATTGTCCGCGCCAGCCGCGTCGAAAGCTTGGCCCCATGGCTGCGCCGCCTGACCGCAACGCCAGATGGCATCAGTGATGACTATGCCCGCGCGGCAATGCGTGCCCGTTCGGATGCGCAATTGCGCGCCTGTCAGTCCGACATGGCGCAGGCGCTGTTTCCAGACGGCGTTCAATCCTTTGATCTGCGCCCCGCCCTAAAACGTGCCGAATGTCCGTTGCAGATTGTTTGGGGCCGCAGTGACCACATCCTACCCCATGCCCATGGCATTCAAGCGGATGGGGAATTCGCCCTTCACCTTCTGACTGGGGCAGGGCATATTGCGCAGATAGAATGCCCAGATCGGGTGGCGCGTATTATCAATAGGATGATCCGTTCTGTCGAATCCGAGGGCTGATCAAAAGGCTAAGTTCGTAATGCAAACTGAACATCACGGCGTGGGCATTCAAAGCGAAGCAGACAGGCTGCGCGCGCGGGCGATTTGGCTGTACCACGTCGAGGGCGCAACCCAAAATGACATCGCAACACAATTGGGCATCAGTCGGGTGATGGTGGTGCGTCTTTTGGCCGATGCCCGCCGCCGCAACGAGGTGCGGATCACGATTGCCGCCCCCTTGACCGACCTGTTGTTGCTGGAACGCGAGGTCGAAACCCGCTTTGCGATCAACCGCGTCATCGTAGCCCCTTTTGCGGATGCTGACGCCGACCCCGTCAAAGTAATTGCCGCCGCCGCGGGAAACTTTATCTCGGGCGCGATGCGGGACGGTATGACGGTGGGCGTGGGCTGGGGCCGCACTTTGTCAAACACCTTGCCCTTTATTCTGGGGGCCACGTTGGATGACTTTCGGGTTGTGTCCCTGCTGGGCGGGATTGCAGCCGCACGGCGGTTTAACCCCGCCGAATTTGCGTGGCAATTTGCCGAATTGTTCCAAGGCGAGGGGTTTTTGATCCCCGCCCCCGCCGTTGTCGACAGTCCCGAAACCAAGTACGCCCTGCTGGAACGCTGTGGTCTGTCCGCGATCTTTGAGATGGCAGATAAATTGGATATGGCGCTCTTGTCTTGCGGTGGCATCAGCACCCTGACCACCAGTTACCGCACGGGCTATCTGTCCGAAGCTGACCGCCGCTCACTCATTGAGGCTGGGGCGATCGGGGACGTCCTCTACAATTTTATCAACCAAGACGGCGAGTTGGTCGACCACGAGGTCAACGGCCGCGTGATCTCAGTCAACATCGCCCGACTGCGGCGCACCCCCGAACGGGTGCTGATCTCGGGCGGAAAAGACAAGCTAAATGCCATCCGCGCCACAATCCGCACCATCGGCCCCACAACGCTTGTAACAGATGAGCAAACTGCGATGGCCCTTTTGGCGTGATTACTGAAAATGGCGGCGTAAGCATGGCGGTCGTTGAACCATGCCCTCAAACCAAGCGTTTTCCGTCCCGAAAACGCCAAAAAGCATGGGATTAGCGTGGGTTAAAAGGGAATAACTGGTTGCGGGGGCACACAACCGCCGTCATTTCGGGGCGCTTTATTGCGTGCTATAGTGATCCAAGATTGCATAAATTTGCGTTTCAGCGGTAATCACCCAAGCCAGATGGCATTTCAACGTCAAGATGGCGGATGTCGACAGTTTGCTCGACTTACTGAGCCAATATCTCTGTAGTCGGGCGTTGCGGGGAAAAATTGGCGCGATGAACACCGATACTGAAGGAAATGGAGCTCTAGTCGAACCTGCATAATGCATGGTGCTGAGAGGCAGAAGGACGCCATCACTTTGAACACGCAGGTTCACCCAAGTGCGATCAACCGCCTCGAGTTCCGGTAATCCCCCCCGAAAGTAAGGGGGTGCATAAGTAGAATTTTCTCGGCAAGAT
>JBBATJ010000008.1:0-177057 GCA_040398785.1 Cypionkella sp.
AATGCCGCATGATTTCGGATATTTTGATGAAGGATTGGGGCATCTATGTGCAACCCATCAACTATCCAACCGTTGCAAAGGGCACGGAACGGTTGCGGATCACGCCCTCGCCGTTCCATTCGGATGCGGATATTGACCATTTGGCACAGGCGCTTTCATCCCTTTGGCAGCGCTGCGCGATATCACACGCTGTGGCCTAGCGTTGATATTTGTGATCTGATATCCACACTCGCACGTAACACTCTTGGGATAATCTAGGGAGACACCCAATGAAATCGACACTCGCACTTCTGGCGGTTCTTGCCACCGCAGCTGCCCCCGCCTTTGCGGCAGGCGACGCAGCCAAAGGCGAAGCTACGTTCAAGCAATGCTCAACGTGCCATGCCGTCATCAATGACGCGGGCGAAGTTTTGGCTGGTAAAGGCAAAATTGGCCCGAACCTGTACGGCGTCTTTGGCCGTCAGGCTGGCAGCTATCCTGATTTCAAATATGGCAAATCCATCGTAGCCGCTGGTGTTGCTGGTCTGAAGTGGGACGAAGTCAGCTTTACCGCCTATGTTCAAAATCCAACGGGATTCTGGCAAACCACGCTGAACGACAAAAAAGCCAAAAGCAACATGATGTATAAGGTCAAGGATGCCGCGACTGCTGCGGATGTCTATGCCTATTTGTCGCAGTTCAGCCCTGCAGCCGCACAATAATCACGTCAAGAAAAACCAAAAGGCCCCCGATCTGGGGGCCTTTTGTTTAGGCGCGTTTTGCGGCGTGGTGCGGCGTTACGACTCGTCGCGCGCTGTCAACGATATCGACCATCGTTAAACCTGCCTCGCGATACATGGCGGCAGGGCTTGCGTGATCAATAAACCGATCGGCAAGCGTCAGGGTGCGGACGCGCAACCCATGATCCAAGCCCCCCGAATTGGCCAAGTGATGCAGCACCTGCGCGCCAAAGCCGCCCGTGGCCCCCTGTTCAACCGTGATGAGCGCGGAATGATGTTTGGCAAGTTGCGCGATCAAACCCGTATCCAGTGGCTTAGCAAAGCGCGCATCGGCCACGGTCACAGAAATCCCCTCGGCCGCCAAAATTTCGGCGGCAAGCAGACATTCTGACAAATGCGCGCCAAAAGACAGGATGGCGACATCATTGCCTTCGCGCATCACGCGACCCTTGCCGATTTGCAAAACTTGGCCGCGTTCGGGCATTTGCAAACCGACGCCTTCGCCGCGCGGATAGCGAAACGAAATTGGTCCCGCGTCATAATCGGCGGCCGTGGCGACCATATGGACCAACTCTGCCTCATCTGCGGCGGCCATCACCACGAAACCTGGCAGATTGGCCAGAAACGCGATGTCAAAGGCCCCCGCATGGGTGGCCCCATCGGCGCCCACCAGCCCCGCGCGGTCAATCGCAAAGCGCACGGGCAGACCCTGCAGCGCTACGTCATGCACAATCTGATCATAGCCGCGCTGCAAAAACGTCGAGTAAATCGCCACAAAGGGTTTCAGCCCAGACGCCGCCATGCCTGCGGCAAAGGTCACTGCGTGTTGTTCGGCAATGCCCACATCAAACACCCGTGCGGGAAACCGCGACGCCATGATGTCAAGACCCGTGCCAGACGGCATGGCGGCTGTCACCGCCACAATGCGGCCATCGCGCGCGGCCTCGTCGGTCAGGGTTTGACCAAAGACGGCGGTATAGGCGGGGGCGTTGCTGGCGGCCTTGTGCTGCACGCCTGACAGAACGTCGAATTTTGCGACGCCATGATATTTGTCTGCGGCCCGCTCGGCTGGGGCATAGCCCTTGCCCTTGACTGTGATCGCATGGATCAGCACTGGCCCTGTGGCGCGCGATTTGGCGGCACGCAGGGTCGCCAAAAGTTCGGGCATATTATGGCCGTCGACAGGGCCAACATATGTGAACCCCAATTCTTCAAACAACGTCCCGCCATGCGCGCCCCCCGTCACCAATTCGCGCGCCCGACGTGCCCCATCGCGCAGGGGCGGCGGCAAAGCGGCCTCTAGCCCCTCGGCCACACTGCGCAGAGCGGCAAAGGGCGCATGGGCGGACAGGTTGTTCAGATATTTGTTCAAGGCGCCGACTGGGGGGGCAATGCTCATGTCGTTGTCATTCAGGATCACGAACAGGCGTTTGCCCAAGTGGCCTGCAGCGTTCATCGCCTCATAGGCCATGCCGGCGGTGATGGCGCCGTCCCCAATGACGGCAATGGCATCCCCCGTCGACATTCCCATATCGCGCCCAATACTGAATCCCAAGGCGGCGGAAATGCTGGTCGAACTGTGCGCGGCACCAAAGGGGTCATATTCGGATTCAGATCGTTTGGTGAACCCCGAAAGGCCACCTTCTTGGCGCAGCGACCGCATCCTTTCGCGGCGATTGGTCAGGATTTTATGCGGATAGCATTGATGTCCCACATCCCAAATCAATTTGTCCAACGGCGTGTTGAACACGGCATGAATGGCAACCGACAGTTCCACCACGCCCAAGGATGATCCCAGATGTCCGCCCGTTTGCGACACGACCGAAATCACCTCGGATCGCAATTCATGGGCCACCTGTGTCAGCTCGCTGTCACTTAACCCGCGCAGATCGGCAGGGGTGTGAACGTTGTCCAAAAAGGGGGTTGGGACGCGCATCCGTTTGTCCTTTGTTAAAAAGGGTGCCGGGTGGGTCGCACGCGGCACCAGTGCCTGTTGCCAACAGGAAGGGAACCGGGCTGTGGAACCCAGGCCCGGGCCGGCATTTGGCCCGAACGTCGTGGTGGTTGGGGCGTGATCACCGCCCCAACCGAATGTGGCTAGACGATATCCGTCACCAAAGGTGCGAAGATCATCGATGTATAGGGCGAGGGTGCCTGTTTGCTTTGTTCGGGCAGCAAGTGACTGACGCCAAGGATCACCAACAAGATAACCCCCACAATCACCAACCCAGCCGCAGCAATAAACGCACCCCAAACCATCTGCCCAAAGGCCCAAGTCCGCAGTCGCGTCAGCGCGCTTTGCTCTCCAAAGTAATGTTCGTCAGACATAATCTATCCTTTCCAACGATCTTTCAGGTTTCAATTCAAAGGCGCATAGCCGTGGTCTTGCGCCCAGACAAACCAGTTGTCCACGACAGTTCCCGTCAACAAGATACCGATACCACCTGTGATCGGAACCAGAACGGCAAACCACCAAGCCCAACGGTGAATCCCCTCCATCGTGGCATTGAACCCCATAGTCCAGCGCCAGAACAGGGCTGCACGCTCGGACGCAGTGCCGCGATCGACGATCTGTTCCAATTCCCGATCGCCGCCCAAACGGGTCACCGACAGAATGGTCGCCCCGTGCATCGCAAACAGCAGGGCCGATCCATAAAGGAAGGCAATGCTAAGGGCGTGGAAGGGGTTATAGAACAGATTACCATAGGTCAGGCTGAACAGGTTGGTCCAATCCAGATGCGGAAAGATGCCATAGGGCACGGCTTCGGACCAATGACCCATCAAAACCGGACGGATCAGACCCAAAACCATCACCAACCACAAAGCAGCGGCAAAGGCCCAAGAGACGTGTTTGCCCAGACCCAAGGCCTCGGCGCGCAGATAGGTGCGCAACCACCATGTCCACAGCGAGACAAGAAAAAAGAACCCTGCCAGCAAGAACAAACCGCCCTGATCCATCGGCGGAATACGCAGACCCCATTCAGGGGCAGGCGGTTCCAGCGCCATCCAGAACAGATCGCGCATGAACACTGCTGGGTTATAGCCGGCCAGATGCCAGAACCAAAAACCCACCATCATGAACCAGATCGCACCGCAAATCAGGCTGACAACACCAAAGGTGCCCAGATAAATCGGCCCCAATTGCGCGTTACCGATCCAACCCAGTAGGTTGGAAAAACGCGCCGACGCCGTCCGATTGCCCAATTCGACATTTTCGACCATCCCCATTTCAGGGGCTGCGCGCACCTGAACTTGGGTAAAGATGTTTTGATATTCAGCCATTTACGCCTCCTGGTATATTGGCCCAGAATGGAAGTTGCAGCCACCAGTTCCACCAGTCGACCCATTGATCAAACCAGATGGTGCCTGAAATCAGAATGCAAATCGCGCTCCAGAACCCTGCGTTCAGCGCCAGCAGCAATCCAACGCGGTGGATGCCCAAAGTGCCAACAGAATAACCGATCAGATCGCGAAAGAATGTATCCTCGTGGTCGGGGGTCTTCATCACCTGACCCTTGGGCGGATTGGCCGCTGACAGGATCAACCCGCCATGCAACGCCAAAGCCAAAGCATTGGTGAAAAAGAACGTTACGGCAATCATATGCACAGGATTGTAGTGAAAGTTGCCATAGGTATAGCCGGTGTTGGACACCCAATCGAGATGGCTAAAGATGCCATAAGGAAAGGCATAGCCCCAAGCGCCCATCAACATCGGGCGGATCACCGTCAGCGTAAGATAGGCAAAAATTGCGACGCCAAAGGCCGCAGGCACGTGCAAGCCAATGCCCAGTTTGCGGCAAATTTCAACCTCGCGCAGCGCCCAACTGATGAACGACGCCGCCGCACAGAAGGTGATGATCTGCCACAATCCGCCCTGCATCAAGGGCGCAAATCCCAAACCATTTTCGATCGGGGGCGGATTGATCGAAATCAGCCAAGGGTTCCAAGTTGGACCCATCGCCGCCCCGTAAAAAATCAAGATCGTGCCAAGGGCCGCGAAGAAGAATGTCGTGACCCCAAAAAAACCGACATAGAACGGCCCGACCCAAAAGTCGAACAGGTTCCCGCCGATCAGCGTGCCGCCCGGCACGCGGTATTTTCGTTCGAAGCTGAGCAGTGCCATGCTTCCCTCTCCGCGTTAAGACGTCAACCCACGCGGCGCGGTCTGCGCTGGGGGCCGTCATTGTTTCATTTTGTGGATTTGGTGCGGGCAGCGCAGGTCTGCCCGCACCCATGTTAGAAATAGTTACTGCGCGGGCGCAGCGGCCACGCGGCCATATTTGGCCGACGCAATGTCGAACCAGTTGTAAGAGGGGTTCGAAAGCAGGACGAGGTGAATCATCGCTGCCAACAAGAACAAGAAAACCCCTTGTGCCACGAATACGCGGCGTGGATCGAAAATCAGCCAGATTTTGTAAAACTTGCTCATATCTTGATCCCCTTCAGAACCACGGACGCCAGATGTACACAGCCACATGCGCGATAACGGCGATGGTTACGAACAACCAAAGCCCGCTCATGTAGACCGAGTGCAGCTCTTGCGCCTGCTGGTCCGTTAGACCTGTGAAAGACAGGTCAGATTTATCAGCCATAATAACCTCCGGATATTCAGACTGACGCCGCATTCCCTGCGGCCGGGTCACGGTGGGCGGAATGCCCCTCCGATGTTTCGCGCCCCCCATTACGGGAACACGAATTCCTTACGCGGGGTTAACCGCGAAAAATCATGGGCGTTACCGCCTGTGCGTCCCGTAGCGCGCGCGCCACTGGTCCCAGACGGGGCAGGCGCATATAGCGCAGCACTTGATAGGCCCAACCCACAACGTGCGGCAAAACCGCTAGGCTGAAGATCAGGGCGAAATAGACAGCAAATTCGGCCTTATTCACCATTTTGACATGGGGAATATTGGCGGAGTAGTCACTCATGGTCTTCCTCCTGTGGTTTGCAGCGACATTGCCCCTGGCAATCCCTCTACGGTTTCGCGCACCACACGTTCCGCGCCTGCATCCAGCGCTGCCTTTTCGGCAGCATCGCGCAAGGTGCGCGCGGCGCTGATACGGGTTAGGATCGGGTGGGTGTTCACAATGCGGTCAAGCGCCGCTTGCGCATCGGCATCCCAAGGGAAGTCGCGGCGCAATGTCGTGGGGGTGGCGGCAGCCGAGTCCATTTCCGACCCCAAGGGCAGGATGTGGAACAGAGCGTCAAACAGGCTGTTGCAAACCTCTTGCAAAATCCACACTGCGCCCGCAAATCCCATCATCGGCGTGCCCGTGGCGCGGCGGATCGCAGCCCCCGGGAAAGACGCGGGAATAAAGCTGGGCGCGGGGCCAAAACCGCCCTTTAGTTCCGCCAGATACATCCGTTCATTGATCGACCCCATCACCACAAGGGGGCGATGTTGTTTCAAAAGGCCACGGATCGCCTCATTGTTGGTCTTTTTGCCCGGCTCGCGTGCCACGGCAAAGGCACAGGGCAGGCCCAGATCGGATTCCAAATAATTGCGAATGCCGCGTGCATAGGTCTCACTGGCCACAATCGCAAAGGAGGCCGTGGCAAAGAAATCTTGGGTAACCGAGCGCCACAAATCCCAGACGGGTTTCAGCGTGGAATGCTTTTCACGCTCAATAAAGGGTTCGGGATCCAGCCCCAGCATCTCGCCCAATTTGCGCAGGAATTTGATCGTGCTGTCCATTCCAATCGGCGCTTGCAAATAGGGCTTGCCCAAAACTTCGGCCAAACCACGGCCAAATTCGCGGTACATCACGACATTGGCGTCAGCGTTGACCAGATTGCGCATTTCCGCGACATGGGCACCCAGCGGCATCACCATATTGATATCGGCGCCAATGCCTTCGATCAGACGGCGCAGTTCGTGCAAATCGGACGCCATGTTAAAGACGCCGTACATGGGCCCCAGCAGGTTGACGCGTGGACGCGACCCTTCGGGGCGCGGAGTTTCGGGCGGCATACGGCCCTTGGTCATGCCAAATTCGGTAAAAATCCATGTCATGGCGCGGTCTGCTGTCTGCCATTGATCTTCGTCGATCGTGCGGGGCAGAAAGCGTTGGATATTCGTCCCCATTGGCGTGACGCCGCCGCCGATCATTTCGGCAATAGAACCCGTAACGACCACGGCCGGCAGGGCAGGATCAAGGGTTTTCCAAGCGCGGCGCATCGCGCCCTCGGTGCCGTCGCGGCCCAATTCTTCTTCGCCCAGACCCGTGACCACAATTGGCAATTCATGCGGTGGCAGCGCGTCCGTGTAATGCAACACAGAGGTGACAGGCAGGTTTTCGCAGCCCACAGGCCCGTCGATCACCACTTGCAATCCCTTGACGGCGCAGAACGCATAGACTGCGCCCCAATAGCCGCCTGCGCGGTCGTGATCTTGCACTAGCATAGCGCACCTGCCCCGAGGCCAGCGGGGGTTTTGCACCCCCGCACCCCCGCAAGGTATTTGTGCCAGTATGAAAGCGATACGGGTTTCATATCATTTCCTCGGCTTTGGCGGCGCGGGCGGCCTTGTCGAGTTTCTTTTGGTGCAGTTCGCGGAAATCGGGGCGCAGATTGGGTGCGCCTTCCCAGATGCCTGCCGTATCGCCCGTGCCGACGCCTGCAAAGAAGGCTTTCATATCCTCCATGCGGGCGCGCCCTGCCATGGCGGCATTGACGACTTGGCCGAGTGATCCCGCGCCTGCAGGCCCCATCAAGGGGCGGGCGGAAATAAGGTTGGTAAAGTAAAGCGAAGGGATCGCCTTTTCCTTGGCCTTTTGCACCAAGGGGGTTGTGCCGATGGCAAGATCAGGGCGGATCGCCTCCATCGCGGAAAGATCATCTTCTAGGGAGGCACGGAATTTCACCTTGACGCCGCGCGCGGTCAGCCATTCCAGATCAGGGGCGGACCAAGGGGTTTTCGGGCAAGCCGTGCCGACATAGGGCACATTTGCCCCCGATTCTATCAAGAGGCGCGCGACCAGAAGTTCCGAACCTTCATAGCCCGACAGGGTGATCGTGCCCTTTATCGGACTGCCTGCCAAGGCCCCCTTGATCGCGGGGAGGAACGCGTTTTGGGCGGCGGCAATTTGGGCAGGGTTGACGTTATAAGCGTCACCTATCGCGGCGAGCCAAGCGGCGGTGCCGTCATGGCCCACAGGAGCAGAGCCGACAACTTTGCGGCCCGCAGATTGGAATTCGCGCACGGCGGCGGTGTAGAACGGATGGATCGCCGCGACCACATCGCAATCAAGGGCGGCATACAGTTCGCGCCATTCGCGGCAGGGCACCACGGGACCAGCGGCCAATCCCATTGGACCCAGCATTGCGCCGATCATCATGGGATCGGCGGGGAACATCTCGCCCAAAAGGGCCACTGTTGGGCGGTCAGAGCGACCAGAGGCGGGCGCGGCCACGGGGCCTGCCTCAATCTCGGCGCGGGCGTATTTCAGCATAGCCCCTGCGAGAACATCCTTGGCCTCGGCATGGGTGGGAATGCCAAATCCTGGCACATCAATGCCCACGATTCGCACGCCGTTGATTTCACTTGGAAGCAGTTTCAGCGGCACACCGCTGGCCGTGGGCACGCACAGATTGGTCACCACCACCGCGTCATAGCGTTCTGGATCAGCCAATTCATGGACCGCATCACGGATGTCTTCGAACAATTTGCCCGTCACCAGCGATTCCGAATTGAACGGCACATAGCCCACGGAACGACGCGCGCCGTAGAAATGCGACACAAAGGTCAGCCCATATACACAGCAGGCCGACCCCGACAAAACCGTGGCCACACGGCGCATCCGCAGACCCACGCGCAATGAGCCAAAGGCAGGGCACATCGATTGGGGTTTGTCATGCGGACCTTGGGGATAATCCGCCGCATATTGATCCAGCAATTCGGAATTGCCTGCCGCGCGGGCGGCCGCCTCCATTGTGGCAGCCCCCGCGTGACAGCCCATCCCATCAACGGGCTGGGCCAATTCCGTCTGGACCAGTGGAGGCTGGTTCAGCGAATCTTGGGCTATTGCAGACATTTCCTCTGCAATTTGGTCCCCTGCAATCAGGGTCAAGGGCGCATCTTGGGCGCTGTCATAATTGACCTCGCTCATGGTGAAACCCTCTGGATGGATGACAAACGATCAGACATTGTCGTAAACCACTTCCAGCGACTTTTTCAGAACGGCATTCTTGCCGCGCATATCCAAATCGGTCGCAGGGGTCAGGACGAAATCCTTGCCCGTGCTTTCGGCAGAAAACAGGTTCAGCAAACCGTCTTGGGTCAGGGGGGCGGGGCGCACAGGCGGTGCAATCGCCACAGCCTCGGCCAAGGCGGTGAACAGACCGCCCCACTGGCTTTCATTGGTGCCAACGATCTGATAATTCGCGCTTTTCTTGCGCAGATCATCGTCTTGGGGAATTGCCGCCAAGACGGGAATATTGACCGACTCGGCGAAGGCTGCCGCCTCGCCCGTGCCGTCGTCTTTGTTGATCACCAGACCCGCGATGCCGACATTGCCGCCCAATTTGCGGAAATATTCCACAGCCGAGCAGACGTTATTGGCGACATAGAGGCTTTGCAGATCGTTGCTTGCGACAAGGATAACCTTTTGCGCCATGTCGCGGGCAATCGGCAACCCAAAGCCGCCGCAGACCACATCGCCCAAAAAGTCGAGCAAAACATAATCAAAGTCCCAATCATGGAACCCCAGTTTTTCCAGCAATTCAAAGCCGTGAATGATGCCGCGGCCACCGCAGCCGCGCCCCACCTCTGGACCGCCCAGTTCCATCGCGAACACACCGCCGCGCTTGAAACAAACGTCGCCAATTTTCACCTCTTCGCCCGCCAATTTCTTTTTGGTCGAGGTCTCGATGATCGTGGGGCAGGCCTTACCGCCAAACAAAAGGCTGGTCGTGTCCGATTTCGGATCGCAGCCGATCAGCAGCACACGTTTGCCCATTTCGGCCATCATATGTGACAGGTTGGCAAGGGTGAAGGATTTGCCAATCCCGCCTTTGCCATAGATCGCGATGATCTGGGTTTTCTTGGTGGGCGGGCCATGCGGAATTTCAAGGCTTGGCTCTGCCGCCGCCTCTTCGCG
Source organism: Cypionkella sp. (assembly GCA_040398785.1). Classification (GTDB taxonomy): domain Bacteria; phylum Pseudomonadota; class Alphaproteobacteria; order Rhodobacterales; family Rhodobacteraceae; genus Cypionkella. The sequence goes on from JBBATJ010000008.1 coordinate 9,816, forward strand.
CAGGCGGTTGTCGAAATCCTTTAGATTTGGAATATCGAGTGTCATGCTTGGCCCTTCCAGTCGAGAATCATTTTCAGACAGTCTGCATTGGTGAAGGCTGTCTCATAGGCGTTGGTGGCGTGATCGGCGGCGCTGGTATGGGTGATCAAACCACCCAAGGACAAAGCGCCCGACGCAATCAGATTGCGCGTGTCAATCATGTCTTGCGCGGCCCATTCGGCCGCGATGCGCAGCCGCGCCTCTTTCATAAAGGCGGGCGGAAAGGCAAAGGAAATGGGCGCGGTGTAGAACCCCGCCAAAACCACTTCGCCGCCCTTTTTGAGACGACCGATCAGGCTGTTCAGCAGATCAGGCGCGCCAGAGGCGTCATAAATTGCAGTGTAATCGCGGCGCGGATCATCATCGGGTTGGACAACGCCGTAGCCGATGGCCCCGCCGTGACGCGCGGGATTGGTTTCCCAAACTGTGGGCGCAGGCCCACCCGCGGCAATCGTCAGACGTGCCAAAAGCCGCCCCAAAACCCCGTGACCCACAATCAGATCGGGCAAAGCATGACCCGACAACGCGTGTTGCGCCGTGGCAGCCAGCGCAAGCAGTGCGCCCTCTGGCCCCCAGCCGCGATCAATTTTCGTCACCCGCGAGGCCGCCGTGACCAATGTCCGCGATGCCCCTCCAAACAGGCCACGCACAGGACCATCGTCATTGCCCGCAAAACAATTCGCGCCGGGCACGAAAACATAGTCACCAACGCGCAGACCCGAATCAGTCCCCGCCTCGACCACTTCGCCGGCCGCCTCGTAACCAGGAACCAGCGGGTATCCCATGCCCGGAAAGGGGGGCATATTACCCGTCCAAAACAGCTTTTCCGTGCCTGTGGAAATCCCCGAATACGCGATCTGCACCACAACATCCGTCGCAGCAGGCGCGTTCAGAATGACCTGACCGAGCTTGAGGTCTTTTGGACCCGACAAGATGACTGCGTTGGTTTTCACGTTAGCTCCCTCATGTTGGATTGCGACATATCACCGCATACCAATTCGTTACTGTCATTCTAAACTTACATATCAACCTGTCAATCTAAATAGACACATTTGTAAATTTCAATTCGATTATGGCCGAATTGCTGTGACAGCTGATGCCACATAAGGGCGAAAACCTGTTTTAATACAGATACTTGAAAATCCAGTCTGTGCCAGAATTTCACCAATCTCGGCACCCGACCTTGTGCGCCCTGTTTGCATCGCCATGGTGTAAACCGCAAAATACACATCGGTTTGACGGTCTGGTTTGGCCCCACCCGACATAGGTTCTGCAATGATCAAACGGCCGCCCGATGGCAGCGCGTCAAAAACGGCCCGCAACAGGTGTTTCACAGTCGAATCATCATGGTCATAAAGAACCCGAATGAGGCTGATCGCATCCGCACCCTGCGGCAGCGGATCATCGCGGAAACTGCCCGGATGCAGGGTCAGCCGATCTGACATTGACGCCAACCGCGCGCCCGCGCCTTGCAAGACCACGGGCAAATCCATCAGATCAAGTCGCAGCGTGGAATGCGCCGCCCCCACGGCAGCCAAAAACGCGCCCGTGCCACCGCCGACATCCAACAGGCGCTTAATCCCTGAAAAATCGACCATGTTCAGCACATCTTCGGCGACCAAAACCTGACTTTCGGCCATCAAATCGGAATAGGTGGCGGTCACGTTTGCATCAACCGCCCCCGCCGCGCCAAAGACATAGGGCCAAAACCGCGCCAGATTGGTATCCGTGCCGCCGCGCAAAAACGCTGTCGGATCAGTCAGATCCTGATACAGGGCGCGGTGGTGCAGAACCATCGCCTGCAATCCCGGAACCGCCAGCAAAGACGCCCCGCGCACTGTCAGCGCAAAGCGTCCATCGCGTTGGCGTCGCAGCAATTTCAACCCCGCGCCCGCCTGTAACAAAACTTGCATCCGCGCAGGCGGAACGGCACACAGACCCGCCATAATTTCGGTGGATTGTGGCCCATCTTGTAATTTATGCAGCACGCGCAAATCGACCAAGGCCATCAGCATTTGCGAATTCACAAACCCCGCCACGACATCAAACAGCGCCGCCCCCTCGGCGCGGGCAATACGCCGCAAAATTGGCATCCGCCCCGCCCAAGCCTGAAACTTGCGTGACGCCGCCAGCCGCAACATCCTGTTGCGGGGCACCCCTTGGGTTTGGGTCATACTAACCCCGCGCCCGGTGCAGGGCCGGCGCAACAGGCGTCATCTTTTCGGCATAGCGGCGCACCATATCGGCCAGCATGGCCTCGCCTGGGCAGGATGGAATCGACGCAATCGCGCCGCCCAAGATATCTTGCAAACGACGAATAGCGCCTTGCAGGCCCAAGACCGTCACGGCATTGGGGCGGCCATGCGCGGCGTCTTGGCCCACAGGTTTGCCCAGCGCCTCGGCGTCATAGAGGGCGTCGCGCAGATCATCGGCGACTTGGAATGCCTCGCCGATGCGCGCGCCCAGTTCTTCCCAAGGTTCGGCATCTTGACCTGCGGCGACCGCGCCCATTTGGGTGGCCGCAATGAACAAGGCCCCCGTTTTGGCGCGGTGATAGGCGGATAGGTTGATATCTGCCTCACTCTCCCAGCCTTGACCCGCGCAAATCCCGTCAGGCATCCCCGTGCGGCGCGACAGTATGCGGATCAATTTCATGGCACGATCCGCGTCCTTACCCGCCGCTTCGGCCAAGACATCAAAGGCCTGCACAATCAGACTGTCCCCCGTCAGCACCGCCAAAGGTTCGGAAAAGGCGCGGTGGACTGTGGCCTTGCCGCGCCGCTGATCGGCATCATCAAAGCAGGGCAGATCGTCATGCACCAAACTGGCGCAATGAATCAATTCCAGCGCCACAGCGGCGGCATCCGACAGTGCAGGGCGATCATCGCCGCAGGCAAGCGCCACACTTAGCAAGATCGTCGGTCTAATCCGCGCGCCCCCCGGTGTCACCGCATAATGCAAGGCTTGCGCCAACTTTGACGGGGCATCCCCGCCCATAGCGCGGCGCAAAACCTGCGCGGTGGCGTTGTCAAGTCGCTGTGTAATCATGTGCCGACCCCTTGTGCAGGACACCCGTTAGACCCATGTGTAAATTAAAACTTACACAATTCTGTAAATCATACTGGACAGTTTGGATTCAAGAGTCAACAATTAGACATGGTTCAAGCTGGGCAAAAAATTGTGGTGATCGGGGCGGGGATGGGCGGATTATGCGCCGCCATTCGGCTGGCCGTTGCGGGTATGTCCGTAACCTTGATTGAATCCCAATCCCATGCGGGCGGCAAAATGCGCAGTATTCCCTCTGTTGCAGGGCCGATTGATGCGGGTCCAACGGTGTTGACGATGCGCGGTGTGTTCGATGATCTATTCGCCGCGGCGGGGGAAACCCTGGACGATCATGTGACGCTGATCCCGCAGCCGTTGCTCGCGCGGCATTGGTGGCTGGACGGCAGCCGCTTGGACTTAACGACAAACCCTGCGCATAATGTTGCAGCGATTGCCGATTTCGCGGGGGCGAAGGCGGCAGATCAATTTCGCGCCTTTGACGTGCAATCGGCAAAACTTTATGCCGCATTTGATCAGCCGATGATGCGCTCTGCACGTCCCAATTTGTCCCGTATCGCGCGCAACGCCCTTTTGGCGCCGACGATCTGGCCCGCCCTGCATGGCAGCCTAACCAATCATTTGACGCGCAGCTTTTCCGATCCGCGCCTGCGGCAATTGTTTGGCCGTTATGCCACCTATGTCGGCGGGGCACCTGATCTGTCACCTGCCGTTTTGGCGCTGATCTGGCAGGCCGAGGCGCAGGGCGTCTGGGCTGTTCAAGGTGGGATGCACAATCTTGCGCGCGCCTTGGCCGATTTGGCCGTGCGGGTGGGTGTCACACCCCTTTATGGTCTTTCAGCACACAATATCATGCGTCAAGGTGGCCGTGTCCGCGAGGTGGTTTTGTCCAACGGACAGGCCATTCCGGCCGATGCGGTGGTGTTCAATGGTGATCCTGCCGCCCTGCTTGCAGGAATGCTGGGCAATGGCGCGCAGCAATCCTTACCGCCTTCGGCCGCCCATCCGCGCAGCCTATCGGCGTGGGTCTGGTCCTTTGCCGCGGCCCCCGCCCCGTTTGATCTGGTGCATCACAACGTATTTTTTGGCGGCGATCCAGCGCGGGAATTTTTGCCCATTTCCAAGGGCAAGATGCCCCAAGAGGCGACGCTGTATATCTGCGCCCAAGATCGGGGCATGGGGCCCGCCACAGGCCTAGAACGCTTTGAAATCATCATGAATGCCCCCGCCAAGACCACCTTATCACCGACGGAGATCGCAGAATGCCGCGCCAAGACCTTTCCTCAACTGGCCAAATTCGGCCTGACCTTCGATCACGACCCGCCCGATCAAGCGCTGATGACACCCCAAGGGTTTTCCCAAATGTTTCCAGCCTCTCAGGGGGCGATTTATGGGCGCAGTCCGCAGGGGATCAAAGCCAGTTTTCAGCGCCCAACGGCGCGCACGACGCTGCCGGGCCTGTATCTGGCGGGGGGTGGGGCGCATCCGGGGGCGGGGGTGCCGATGGCGGCCCTCTCAGGTCGGCACGCGGCCGAGGCGATCTTGAAAGACCTGACTTCAATGTAACCGTCGCGCCAGACGGCTATGCATGGTGGTATGTCGATGGAATATCTGATGACGGCAACCGCGCTGTTTCCGTGATCGGCTTTATCGGTTCAGTCTTTTCGCCGTGGTATGCATGGTCAGGTCGGCGCGACCCTGCCAGCCATTGCTGTATCAATGTGGTCACTTATGGCCCGGGCGGGCGGTTTACCATGACAGACCGTGGGCGCAACGCATTACGCCAAAGCCGCGATGCGTTGCAAGTTGGGCCCAGCCGTATGTCTTGGCAAAACGGCACGCTGGTGATTGATGTCAACGAGGTGTCATCGCTGCCCCTTGTGTCCCGCGTGCAAGGCCAAATTCGACTGACCCCCAAAGCCGTGACAGAGGTTGAGGCGGTTCTTGCCCCCAACCACATCTGGCGCCCTTTTGCCCCATCAGCGCGGATTGAGGTGGATTTGACCCAAGGCCATAGGTGGTCGGGACACGGCTATTTTGACGCTAATTTTGGCACAGCGGCGCTGGAGGCGGATTTCAAACGCTGGACTTGGGGGCGTTATCCACGGGCGAATGGCGGCACGACCTGTTTTTACGATGGCATCCGCGCGGATGGATCAACGCTGGAACTGGGATTAGATGTGGCCGCAGACGGCACGGCACACCAGATCAACCCGCCGCCCCTCACGGCGCTGACCCGCACGGCATGGGCGATCAAACGCGACACGCGGTGTGATATTGGATCAAAACCCCGCCAGACCATGGCCCTGCTGGATGCGCCCTTCTACAGCCGCTCGGTCGTAGAAACGGTGATCGATGGGGAAACAGTCACAGGGGTGCATGAGGCCCTCGACCTGAACCGATTCAAATCTCCTATCGTAAAAGCTATGCTTGCTGTCCGCGTTCCTCGCCGCGCCCAATGGCCCTAGCCCCCCCCTTCTTGGTTGTCCAAATATCCCGGGGGGGAAGATTTTTCTTCGAAAAATCTTGGGGGGCTGGCCCCCCATCAGCCTCTCCAGCGAAAACCAACGCCGGCAACCCGTGGTGCGTGGAAACCACGCACCCTACAAATGACCCCTAGGCCTGTTCGGGGTTCATCCGCAGCACGGTATAATTCAGCATTCCCGCAATGCTGACCCAGATCAGATAGGGCACGAACATCAGCCCCGCGACCCAATCAACCGAAAAGAAACTGACCATCGTCGCGGCCACTGCTGCCCACAAAAACCCCATCACGATCAGCGCCGACCGCATTCGGTGCAGACCAAAAAAGATCGGCGTCCACAGGGTGTTCAGTGCGATTTGCACTGACCACAGCGCGGTGGATTGCCCATGGCCGGCCACACGCGTGGCCGAAGCCGCCATCAGGATATAAAGGCTGGTCCAGACCACAGGAAACACCCATCCAGGTGGCGTCCAGCGCGGTTTGTTCAATGTTGCATACCACTGATCTGGTTTGATCATCGCCCCCGTGGCCGCAGCGGCCGCACAAGCGGCCAAATAGGTGAAAAATATCGGCCAATCCATCGCAACCCCTCCCATACCAGAGCGTAGCTATGTTAAACGCTGGCCCGATCCAAGGGGTGGTTTGCACGATCTTTCGCCTCTAACTGCGCAAGCGCTGCAAAAAGTGCGTCAGATCGGCTGAAACGGGTGGATTTGCGCGCCGCCGCTTGGACAAGGAATGCCACTTCGGGACGCGGTTCTGCGTGCAATGTGGCAGGTATGGGCAGCATGACAGAGGCCAGGCTGCGCAAAGATGACAGGGCCAACCAGCCCAATTTTTGCCGTGCATTGGTGCGCGCCCGCGTGGATATGCTGTCACATCCCGCCCGCGTCACGGCGCCACCGATGCCTGCATAGACATAGCGCGCCGCATAGATCCCCGGGCGGCACGCCAGAGGCAGGGCGGCTATTCCCGCCTCGGCATGATTGTAAAGCGCATTGGACTGGTCCAACAACCGCCCCGTCAATGCGCGGATTTGCGGTGTCGGCACAGGATTTGCCATGAAATCCGCAGGTTTCACACCCATCTCATCCAACCAATGCAGCGGCAGATACAGACGCCCCGCCCGCGCATCCTCGCCAATATCGCGCGCGATATTGGTCAGTTGCATCGCCAGACCCAAATCACAGGCCCGCGCCAACGCGTCCGCGTCGCGCACCTTCATCAAGACGCACATCATCGCACCGACGGCACTGGCCACACGGGCGCAATAGGTCAGCAAATCCGAATAGCTGTCATATTGCCGACCAAACGCATCCCAAGCCAGTCCCTCTAGCAAGGCCTCGGGCAGGGCGCGGGGCATATCGAAATCTTCAACGACAGCGGCAAAGGCGCGGTCGGCAGGCGCATTGCGCGGACGCCCCGCATAGACCAAATCCAATCGATCGCGCAGGGCCAGAACTGCTGGGGCCTTGTCATCGCTGTCATCGACCGCATCATCGGCCAAACGGCAAAAGGCATAGAGTGCCAGTGCAGGATCGCGCACCCGTTTTGGCAACAGTTTGGATGCCGCATGAAACGACAATGACCCCGTGCGGATCGCGTCGCGGCAGTGCTGCATATCAACAGGATCAATCATTCTGCGGCCATCCTTAGACTTGCAGTTCGCGGCGCATCTGGCACCAATTTTCCCAAGACCTCGGCACTGGCGATCACACCTGGCACACCTGCGCCCGGATGGGTGCCTGCGCCGACCAGATACAGACCCTTGGCCTCTTCGGATATGTTATGCGGGCGAAACCATGCCGATTGCAAAATGCGCGGCTCGATGGAAAAGCCGCTGCCATGGGGCGACAGATACCGCGTTTGAAAATCATTGGGCGTAAAGACCAGTTGTTCGGACAGATGATCGCCCAGATCAGGCAAAAGCCGTTCTTCCAGCATCTTTTGCATCTTGAGGCGATAGGTTTCCGCCTGATCGGCCCAATCCGTATCGCCAATGCCCAAATGCGGCACGGGGGAGAGGGCATAGAATGTGTCATCGCCTGCGGGGGCCACAGTGGGATCGGTGACCGAAGGGCGATGGACATACAGGCTCATGTCATCGGCCAACTTGCCACGGATAAAGATATCGCGGATATGGTCTTTGTATCGCGGCCCCACAACGATGGTGTGATGCCCCACATCAGGCCATTTCAGCCGCGTGCCCTTGGTGCCGAAATACCAAACGAACAGCCCCATCGACCAACGTTTGCGCGCCAGTTTTGGCGTCGTCCAGCGTTTGCGTTTGTGATTGCGCAACAGGCGGTCATAGGTGTGCCCCGCATCGGCATTTGATACGATCACATCCGCACTTAGCAATGTGCCATCGGTCAGACGCACGCCCTGTGCCACGCCGTCCTTGATCACAATCTCATCCACCTCGGCATTTAGACGCAACTGCCCGCCTTGGGCGGCAATCACCCCCGCCATGGCAAGGGCAATCGCGGCCACCCCACCCATCGCGTAATGCACGCCGAATTCTTTTTCCAAATGCGACACAAGGATATACATCGACGTCACATGAAACGGATCACCGCCAATAAACAGCGGATGAAACGACAGCGCGAAACGCAGACGCTCATCCTTGACCCGTGATGCTGCATGGGCATAGACCGATTTATCCGCCCGAAGCATGGCGAATGTGGGCAGAACCTTTATCAGATCGACCAAACGATGCATCGACCGCCGACCTAAATCCTCAAACCCGAACCAATAGCGCCGTTCGGAATCACGCAGGAATTTATCATAGCCCGCAAGATCATCGGGCGACAAACGTGCCACTTCGGCCCGCATGGCATCTGTGGATTGGCGGGCGGTAAAGGTTGACCCATCCTGCCAGCGGATTTCATAAAACGCCTCAAGCGCGCGCAGATCCACATCCTTGTCAAAATCACGCCCACAGGCGGCCCACAATTCGCGCAGACCCTGCGGCACTGTCACAATCGTTGGTCCCAGATCAAAGCGATAACCGCCTTGGGTGATCGAACTGCCCCGCCCGCCTGGGACATCCAAACGATCAATGACAGTGACCCGATATCCTTTGGCCCCCAGTCGCATCGCCGCCGCAAGGCCACCAAGGCCCGCGCCGATAACAATTGCATCCGCCCCCGAACTGGGGGGCATTGAAAGGCGGGTAAGATCAGATTCTGTCAACATACGATTACGATATACTGTCTAGAAATATTTACAATAGTTGCGTTTCATTGCAAAAAATCCGCAAATCATCTTGCCTAGGCGGCAAAAACTGTCAGACTATTCTTACACATACCTTGGGGGTCGATCATCAATACCGTCAGCCTAACCCTGTTTCGATTCGAAAAATGGCCTGCCCGATTCTGGGTTCTGGGCCAAATGGGGGCGGCACGGCTGTCATTCATTCGCATGGCCGAGGTGGGATTTTGGAAACTTTGCGGTTCTGGCACGGGTCATGGGTTCACCCCAACACCCAATACCGCCGTTTGGGCGATCCTTGCCACTTGGCCCGATCCTGACACGGCGCGGCGCATGATCGATCAGGCCCCCGTTTACCGGCGTTGGCGCCGCCATGCGTCGGAAAACTGGACGATCCTGTTGGAACCCACGTCATCGCGGGGTGTTTGGGCGGGGGTTGCGCCCTTTTCCGTGGGCGACACCGCGCCAAATGACGGCCCTGTCGTCGCCCTCACCCGCGCCACCATGCGCCTTTCGACGTTTTTTCGCTTTTGGCGGCGCGTGCCTGATATATCGAATGTCATCGGCCAAGACCCGAATGTGATCTTTAAGATCGGCATTGGTGAGGTGCCTTTGCTGCATCAGATTACCTTTTCGATCTGGCCCGACACGCAGACCATGGCGCATTTTGCGCGGGGCGATGGGCCACATGGCCGCGCCATTGCCGCCGTCCGCGCCGAGGGTTGGTTTCGTGAAGAACTTTATGCCCGTTTTCGCATACTAGACGATTGGGGCACTTGGGGCGGTGACAGCCCGCTGGTTAGAAAGACGCATACATGAGCCAACCTTTCCCCTTTTCTGCAATCGTCGGCCAAGAGGCGATGAAACAAGCGATGGTTTTGACCGCCATCGATCCTGCCATTGGCGGGGTCTTGGTTTTTGGCGACCGCGGCACGGGCAAATCGACCGCCGTGCGCGCACTTGCGGCGCTGTTGCCCGAAATCACCGCTGTAGATGGTTGCCCCGTCAATTCCGCCCGTCTGGCAGATGTGCCAGAATGGGCAGGACCAAAATCGGGCAAAATGGTCACGCGCCCTACGCCCGTGGTCGATCTGCCGCTAGGTGCTACCGAGGATCGCGTTGTGGGGGCCTTGGACATTGAACGCGCCCTGACACGCGGCGAAAAGGCGTTTGAACCGGGTCTTTTGGCACGGGCAAATCGGGGATATCTTTATATCGACGAGGTGAATTTACTAGAGGATCACATTGTTGATCTGCTGCTAGACGTCGCGCAATCGGGTGAAAATGTGGTAGAGCGCGAGGGCCTGTCGATCCGCCATCCCGCCCGCTTTGTTCTGGTCGGATCGGGTAACCCCGAAGAGGGGGAACTGCGCCCGCAACTGCTGGACCGCTTTGGTCTATCCGTTGAGGTGACATCGCCGCGCGACGTGGAAACCCGTGTCGAGGTGATGCGCCGCCGCGATGATTATGAACATAAAAACGCGTCTTTCATGAAAAAATGGCGCGCCCAAGACAGCGCCTTGCGCGACCGCATTCTGGCGGCCCGCGCCGCCTTGCCTGCCTTAAAAACCCCCAACACCGTGCTGCATGATTGCGCGTCGCTTTGTATTGCCCTTGGATCAGACGGATTGCGCGGTGAGTTGACCTTGCTGCGCGCGGCGCGCGCCCAAGCCGCGTTCGAGGGTGCAAAATCCGTGACCCGCGCCCATTTGCGGACCGTGGCGATCAGCGCCCTTGGGCATCGCCTGCGCCGTGATCCGCTGGATGAGGCGGGATCAGGCGCACGCGTGGCACGCATTGTGGCGGAAAACCTGCCGTGAGCGAGCCATTATCGTCAATCCAACGGGTGGAATGCGCGCTGGCGGTGTTGGTCGTTGATCCTGCGGGGATCAAGGGGCTGTGGCTGCGCGCAAGGGTTGGGCCTGTGCGGGATATGGTCGTGGCGGCCCTGCCCGCATCGGCGCGGCGGGTTCATGCAGGGATTGATGATACAGCCCTTTATGGCGGCGTTGATCTGTCGGCCACATTGGCGGCGGGGCAATTGCGCCGCACTTCGGGCCTGTTGGCCAAGACTGATCCCATTATCCTGACGATGGCGGAACGCTGCCCCTTGGGTCTGTCGGCGCGGCTGTCAGCTTGGCTGGACGATCGCGGCCCCTGTGTTATCGCATTAGACGAAGGCGCCGAGGAAACCCTGCCCAGCGCCTTGGCGGATCGGTTGGGGTTGTTTTTGGATTTGGGCGATTTGTCCTATTCGCAAACCATCGATTTGCCACTGGATCAGATCACGGCGGCACGGGCGCGGCTGGCGCAAACCAAACTGCCCGAAACCGCGCTGGTCAGCCTAACCACTGTTGCGACCGCGATGGGGATTGCGTCCTTGCGTGCACCCTTATTGGCGCTGTCTGCGGCGCGGGCCTTGGCCGCGTGGCGCGGCGAGGATATCGCGTCGGATGATACCTTGCGCCATGCGGCAGAGCTGACCCTTGCCCATCGCGGTGATTTGCCCGAAAGCCGCGAAAATCAGGCCCCAGAACCACCGCCACCAGAACCGCCAGAACCGCCGACGGATCAATCCGAACAGCCCCAAGACCAATCCGACCGCATTCCTGATGATATCTTGCTAGAGGCCATTCGTGCCGCACTGCCCGCCGATTTGCTGGCCAAATTGGCGGCGGGTAAGGCTGCGCGTGCCGCCAAAGGCAGCGGCGGATCGGGCGCCGCGCGCAAGGGCAATCATCGCGGTCGCCCCCTGCCATCACGGGCGGGAAAACTGGGATCGGGTAAACGGATTGATATCGTCGCAACCCTGCGCGCCGCCGCCCCTTGGCAGGCCCTACGCCGCCGTCCTGATCGCCCTGACAGATTGGAAATCCGCCCCTATGATCTGCGGATCAAACGCTATCAAGAAACGTCGGATCGTGTGTTGATCTTTACTGTTGACGCGTCGGGATCATCCGCCCTGTCGCGTCTGGCCGAGGCCAAGGGCGCGGTGGAATTGCTGCTGGCACAGGCCTATGCGCGGCGCGACCATGTGGCGCTGATTGCCTTTCGTGGCAGGGCGGCAGAACTGTTACTGCCGCCCACGCGGTCGCTGGTGCAGACCAAACGGCGGTTGTCAGGCCTGCCCGGCGGCGGGGGGACGCCGCTGGCGGCGGGGTTGCGCATGGCCTATGAATTGGGATTGCAAACGCGGGCGCGCGGCATGACGCCAACGATTGCGCTGTTGACCGATGGACGCGGCAATATCGCGTTGGACGGCACGCCTGACCGCGCCATGGCAGAGGCCGACAGCGCCCAATTGGCCCGCGCCATTCTGGCGGCGGCAATCCCCGCGCTGGTCTTAGATATCGCCAATCGTCCACAACCCGCGCTGCACAAACTGGCGGGGCAACTGGGCGCGCCCTATTTGGCCCTGCCGCGCGCAGATTCGGCGCGGCTTTCTGCGGTGCTGCAAACCGCCTTGGCGGGTTGATATGCGCGCGCCTGTAATCCCACCAGATTGGCCGCACCGCGATGCCTCGCGCCATGTCCCCGCGGCGCGGCATCTGTGGCATATCCAAGAGATGGGCGCGGGGCCTTTGCTGATCTTGATCCACGGCGCGGGGGGGGCCACCCACAGCTTTCGCCATCTGATGCCGCTGCTTGCGCACGATTACCGCGTCATAGCAATTGACTTGCCTGGCCAAGGCTTTAGCGTTTTGGGGCCAAGGGGGGAATGCGCGCTGACCGCGATGTCGCGCGATATCGCGATCCTTGCCAAGGCCGAAGACTGGCTCCCCCTTGCGATCATCGGCCATTCGGCAGGGGCGGCGATTGCGCTGGAAGTATCCCAACAGATCCCCACACGGGCGGTGATCGGCATCAACGCCGCCCTCGCGGGGTTTGACGGTGTGTCGGGCTGGCTGTTTCCCATTCTTGCCCGTACCTTGGCGCTTTTGCCCTTTGTGCCGCAGATGTTCAGCAAATTGGCGGGCAATCCGCAAAAGCTGCGGGATTTGTTGGCCTCGACAGGGTCAAAATTGGATACGGCGGGAGAGTCGCAATACCTGCACCTGTTGCAGCGCCCCGAACATATCGCGGGCAGCTTGGCGATGATGGCACAATGGAACCTTGATCCTTTGCTGCGCCGCCTGCCGCAGATCAAACTGCCCTGCCTGCTGATCACCGCCCAGAATGACCGCACTGTGCCACCAGAGGTATCAGACCGCGCTGCAACACAGTTGCAAAATGCCGTCCGCGCCCATATCCCGCAGTATGGCCATTTGGTACACGAAGAGGCCGCGCCCCTGGTGGCCGCCCCCATCATTGATTTTCTGCGCGATTGCGATACGGACGCAAGTGCATCACCCAACCCAAATAGATCGAGGCCCCTATGACCAAACTTTTGCTGCGCGCCCTTGCGGGGGAAACCTTGCCCACCCCGCCGATTTGGATGATGCGCCAAGCGGGGCGCTATTTGCCCGAATATCGCGCGACGCGCGCACAGGCGGGGGATTTTCTGTCGCTGTGCTACAATTCCGAATTGGCCGCCGAGGTGACGTTGCAACCCATTCGCCGCTATAGCTTTGACGCGGCGATATTGTTTGCCGATATTTTGCTGTTGCCGCAGGCCTTGGGCGCGACACTGTGGTTTGAAAACGGCGAAGGCCCGCGTCTGTCGACCATTACAGATATGGCGGGGGTTCGGGCCTTGCGCCCCATCACAGATATCCATGAAACCTTGGCACCCATCTATGAAACAGTGCGAATTCTGGCGCGGGAATTGCCGCGCGACACCGCGCTGATCGGATTTGCAGGCGCCCCTTGGACGGTGGCGACCTATATGATCGCAGGACGCGGGTCCAAGGATCAAGGGGCCGCGCATCTGCTGAAATCCACCGACCGCGCCACCTTTACCGCGCTGATTGATGTGATAACTGAGGCGACGATCCTGTATCTTTCCGCCCAAGTTCAGGCTGGGGCCGAGGTGGTCAAGCTGTTCGATTCATGGGCGGGCAGTCTGAAGGGGCAGGATTTCACCGATTTCGCCGTCAAACCCGCGCAACGGATTATTTCCGCCCTTAAGGCCTTGCATCCCAACCTGCCGATCATCGCCTTTCCCCGCGAAGGGGCGCAAGGTTACGTCGGATTTGCGCAAGCCACGGGCGCGGATTGCGTGGCGATTGACAATTCGGTCAGCCCCGAATGGGCGGCGGCAAATGTCCAAATCACGGGCTGTGTGCAGGGCAATCTTGCGCCTGAACATATGGTGACGGGGGGGCAGGCCTTGGTGGATGCGACCCGCCATGTGGTCGATGCATTTGCCAAGGGACCGCATATTTTCAATCTGGGCCATGGGATCACCCCCGATGCCAATCCCGACAATGTGCAACTGATGATTGATACGGTGCGGGGCTGATGCGAGTCCTTATGCTGGGCGCGACAGGCACGATTGGCCGCGCCACGGCGGCGGCCTTGGTCGCCCGCGGGCATGAGGTGGTTTGTTTTGTCCGCGCGCCCAATGATCTGCCCGCAAATGTGGTGGTCCGACAAGGCCAAGTGACCGATCCTGTGTCCTTGGCGCAGGATGGTTTCAAAGGCGAGCGTTTCGACGCGATTGTGTCCTGCCTTGCGTCGCGCACAGGCACCACGGCTTGGGCAATTGACCACCGCGCGCATTGCGATGCCTTGCGCTTGGGTCAGGTAGCGGGGATCAGGCATTTCGTGCTGCTATCAGCGATTTGCGTGCAAAAGCCGTTGTTGGCCTTTCAACAGGCCAAATTGGCGTTTGAGTCGGAATTGACCGCCTCTGGTGTCAGCTTCTCCATCGTCCGCGCCACGGCGTTTTTCAAATCGCTATCGGGTCAGGTGGCGCGTCTGAAAAAGGGCAAGCCGTTTTTGATCTTTGGCGATGGTCTGCAAACGGCGTGCAAGCCAATATCAGACACAGATTTGGCCACATATCTGGCCGATTGTCTGACCGACCCCGCGCGGCATAACCGCATTTTGCCCATCGGCGGCCCTGGCCCCGCGATCACGCCCCTAGATCAGGGTGCAGAGTTGTTTCGCCAAATGAACTTGCCCCCAAAATACCGATCCGTTTCCGTGCGCTTTTTGGACAGTATCATCGCGGTTCTAACCACCCTTGGCCATGTCCTGCCCCGCCTGAAAGATAAGGCAGAATTGGCCCGCATTGGGCGATACTACGCGACGGAATCAATGCTGGTTTGGGATTTTGTCAATCACAGCTATGATGCAGATGCCACGCCTTCGACAGGGACAGATACGCTGTTCGACCACTATGCAAAATTGGTCAACGGCGACGCAACCATCGATCTGGGCGATCACGCGGTTTTTTGACCCTAGATCAATTTACCCTCGGGCACAGCAACCAGACGTTCCATCTGCGCATAGGCCGTTTCAAAATCCATGGCCGCCGCATCCGCCCCTGTCACGCCCACCAGATTGACACTTAGATTGGCGATTTGCCCACAAACAACGATATGTGTGCAAGAATTGGCAATACGTTGCGCCACGATCAATTTGGTCAGCGCGGGCATGGACCGCTTGCCGCTGGCAGACAGGCCGATCAGGGCGGGATTGCGCTGTAGCAACTCTTGCATCAGGTCTTCATGCGACAGGCCTATCAACAGATCAATGTCCCATCCCCGCGCCCGCGCCAAATCTGCCGCCATCGTGATGCCCAAAGTGTGGTTTTCGCCCGGCACTGCCGCAAAGACCGCCACGCGCCGCAGATCAGGCAATGATGTTGATCGCTGCAACCGCAGAATGCGCAAAATCGCGTAAATCCGACCCGCCCCCACAGTCACCCGAAAAAAGGAAATTTGATCGTTTTCCCACCATTCGCCCATTTGACTGGCGGCGGCCCCAATATAGGACAAACACAGATCATCATAACTGGCCCCGCGGCGCTGCATATTCTCGATCAGAACAACTGCAGCATTCGGATCATCCGACAACAGCGCTTCGCACAGGGCGGTGACATCGTCATCATGAAACACCGCGCCAGGTGCCGCATTCAAATTTTGCGCAACACGCTGCACCACCTCTTGGGCGAGGGCCGTCAGCGCGGCTTGTGGCAGACTTTGACGCGCCGCGTCAATTTCAGAAAACGCAACCGCCAGCATTTGCCGGTCAAAGTTGGGTGCACCTGACATGTGACCTCCTCCAAAGTCAAAGCCGATGGCCCGCCGAGGCGTTTTTACACCCCCCGTATGACCTTAAGTTTTTAACTATAGGAGAATTTCAAATTGTGGCAAGATGAGTCTTTTGTGACAGTTTGCCAAGGTCAGACAAGGCGCCAATTGCCAGTTGCGCGCGCAGACTGAAAGCGGCAAAAGCATAGAGTTACTGATGAATCTTTTCAAAAGGTCAGCCCATGCGCCCTGATCCCGCCCAAGAGGCTGTCGATTTTCTGGATCGCTATCCCGATGTCACGGCGATCGACATTGTTTTGACCGATGCGCACGGAATTGGGCGGGGCAAGATGATCCGCCGCCACGAATTGGCCGCCCTGTTTACCGATGGACGCGGAATGCCTGCATCCTTGTTTGCCCAAGATGTGGCGGGTGATGATGTGGCCCTGGCCTTGGCCGCAGATGGTGGCGGTGACAGTCGCGTTTGGCCAGTGGCCGGCAGGCTGGGGCTGAACCCCGCCACAGGTCGCGGCGTGGTGTTGGTGACAATGTTTGACGCCAAGGGACCGCACGCGTCCGATCCGCGCGCCGCCATGATGGCACAAATTGCGCGGGCCAATGCGGCAGGCTTTCACCCCATGGGCGCGATGGAATTGGAATTTTATCTGCTGGATAAAAATCGCGACACTCAGGGGCAGGTGCAGCCCGCGCGTTATCCCCTGACGGGTCGCAAAAATACCCAGACCCAGACAATGTCCGTTGATGAATTGGACGAGATGTCCCCCTTTTTTGAGGCGGTCTATGCAGGTGCGAAATCCCTAAACCTGCCGTTTGAAACGGTTATTTCCGAATATGCGGCGGGGCAGTTTGAATTTACCCTGCGCTATGGTGATCTGGAAAAGGCGGCAGATGATATCGTTTTGGCCAAGCGGTTGATCCGCGCGACGGCTCGGCGGTTCGATATGGAAGCCTGTTTTATGGCCAAGCCCTTTGGCGATAAATCAGGCTCGGGGATGCATTTGCATCTGTCTTTGGCCGATGATCTGGGCCGCAATCTGTTTGCGGACGATGTGGCGGGTGCGCTGTCGCCGTTGATGCTGTCAGCGATCGGCGGCATTCGGGCGGTGATGGCCGATACGATGCTGATTATGGCCCCATTTTTGAATTCTTGGCGGCGGTTTTCCAGCGTGATTTATTCCCCCGCAAGCACCGCTTGGGGGCGTGAAGACCGCAATGTTGCCCTGCGTATCCCCGATGGTTCCGCCAAAAGCCGCCATTTTGAACATCGCATTGCGGGGGTGGACGCCAATCCTTATCTGATTGCCGCCGTCACCTTGGGATGCGCCTTGGACGGGATTGCGGCAAAGACCGATGTAGATATCGCCGCGCAGGATTTGCCAAACAATTGGCAGGATGCGATTGCGCGTTTTACCGCCTCAGACGCGATGCGGCGTATTTTGGGGGCGGAACTACATCAGGGATTTGCCGCAATTAAATCCGCCGAATATGACCAAATGGCGCGGCAAGTGACCGATGTAGAATGGGAAAAATACGGATTTATCGTATAGGGGGGTAAAATGTCGGTTGGGTTTGGAACAAGTGGCCTGCGTGGTTTGGTGACATCGCTAACCCCCAATATGATCGCCGATTATACCCGCGCCTTTTTGGCCGCTTGCCCGCATGATGGTCGATTGTCCGTAGGGCGCGATCTGCGCCCCTCATCGCCGCAGATCAGCGAATGGATCATTGCCGCCGCGATGGCCGAGGGTATGGATGTTTACGATTGCGGCCCCGTGCCGACCCCCGCCCTTGCCTTGCGCGGCACGGCGGCGATCATGGTCACAGGCAGCCATATTCCCGCCGACCGCAATGGGTTGAAATTCTACACACCGCAGGGCGAGATCAGCAAATCAGATGAGGCGGCGATTTTGGCGGCCTTGGGCCGCGCCAGTGGTCAAAAGGCGGGGACGCGGCACATAGTCACCACCGCCAATGCCGATTACATCGCCCGCTATGGCTTTGGCGATCTGACGGGTTTGCGGATTGGGGTTTACCAGCATTCCAGCGTAGCGCGCGATCTTATGATGGACTTGGTGACTACCCTTGGGGCGACAGCCATCGCGCTTGGCCGCGCCGATCATTTTATTCCCGTCGATACCGAGGCTTTGGCCCCCGAAATGCTGACCCAGTTGCGGGATTGGAGCGCGGCGCATGGTTTAGACGCGATCATCTCCGCCGATGGGGATGCAGACCGCCCCCTTTTGACCGATGAAAATGGCCGCGTGATCAAGGGCGATATCTTGGGCATCCTGACCGCGCGCTATCTGCGGGCGGATGTGATCTGCACCCCGATCTCAACGAACAGCATGGTGCGGGACATGGCCCCGACTGTGCATCTGACCAAAATCGGATCACCCTTTGTGATTGCTGCGATGCAGGCGGCATCTGAGCAGGCGGCAACTGGCCGCGTTGTGGGGTTTGAGGCGAATGGCGGGTTCCTGTTGGGTTTCACCGCCGACGGCCCCTTGCCACCCCTAATGACGCGCGATGCGATCCTGCCGATCTTGGCACCCTTGATGCTGTCCAAGGGGCAGGGTCTGGCGGCACTGGTCACCACATTGCCGCCGCGCTTTACCGCCGCTGATCGTTTGACGGGGGTGGATATCGCGAAATCTGCGGCCTTGATTGCGGGTTTGCAGGGCGATGCGGCAGGGTTCTTTGGGCCGCTGCGCGCAGTCAATCACACAGACGGGTTGCGCGTGACGCGGGCGGACGGGCAGATCGTGCATCTGCGCCCCTCAGGCAACGCCCCCGAATTTCGATGCTATGTTGAGGCGGATTCTGAATCTGAATGCGCAAAACTGTTGGCCGAAATGCTGAACAAATTACGGCCCCTTTTGCGTTAGGATCGCACATCCATAAGGCCCAAGCGTCAGCGCCCCGTCACAGGCCAAACCTGTCAGCAAATCAATACCTTGCGGCGCGTTTTTGATGCGTTTTTCGCCGTCATCCGTGTTCAAAATGAACCATATGGCGCGGTCGTCTGATTGACGCACTGTCACCTCGACCCCCGCAGGCAGATCCGCGATCAAGGGCACTGCGGGTTCCAGCATGGTTTCAATCATCGCCTGCGCCAGATCATCGGTCAGATAGGTGCCCAGATAAATCACCCGCCCTGCCCCATGGCGGCGCGATGTGGCGGCGGCTTGGCCTGTCAAAAACCTATTCGACCATTGGCCCAGCGCCACTGTGCCGTCTGCCAATTCCAACTGCTCGTACAGATGCGCGGCCTGAAAGCTGCGGTTGCCGATTGTAAAGGAATAGGCGCGGCTGGCGGAACTGGCATCCAAGGGCCGCGCGGGGACATAGCCGCCGTTCACGCCGTCAGGCCATTGGGCAAACAGGCCCGACGCCCCCTCAGCCGCGATACGACCAAATTCGATCACCTTGACCCCCGCCAAGGCCGATAGCCCCGCCGCAGGGGCCAATTCGCGGTGGATTTGGTTATCAATATCGCGCGTCCCCGTGATGGCCGACAGGATCAACGTGCCCCCCGCCTGCACGAATGCCGCCACGCGCGGCGTCCATTCGGGTTTCCACATCACCCAATGCGGCACATAGAACACTTTCAGCTTTGATAAATCATCCTCGGGATGAATATATCCCACAGCGATATTGGCATTGTAACAGGCGCGGTGCAGCACGGTTGCATCTTGCAAAGGCGAGGGCAGGCCCATGGCATAGGTCTTATAGGCCTGTTCATTGTCAAAATCCGCGCCCGCAATGCCCACATCCATCCGCACATACGTGCCCAAAATCGCAGGGGCAAGGCGGTTCATCTCGCCAAAAAACTGCGTCGCCTCGCCGTATCTGCGGCGCGGCACATCATCATGGTCAATCACGCCCATCCAGTAAATTTCCGCGCCAAAATGCGCAGGCCGCCAGCGGAAAAACATCACCCCATCGGCACCCCGTGCCACGGATGTCATCGCCATCCGCCGCATTTCACCTGGTTCAGGGTTCAGGGTGGAAAACCCAGGCTGAGAGCCAAAACCACTGGCCTGTTCGGGCACAATAAAATTGCCCGTATGGGCGCGGCACATATCCAGATAGGCGGCTTGGGTGGCGGCGTGCCCCCCGCCACGGCGAAACTCGTCATACAGCATCGGGTAGATGTCAAAGCCGATGAAATCCAAATCTCGCCCAAAATCGCCGCGAAAATCAATGTCGGTCAGTGCGCCCAGATTGTGAAAGATGAACCAATCGGGGTTGGTTTCGCGCAGGATCACGACCTGATCGCGTTGGAACATTGCGGTCGCATGGGCCAAAAAGCGGTGATAATCTTGCACATGGGCGGGGGCCAAAAACCCAGGGGCCATGTCGCGTGGGGTGTCGATCTGGCCGAAATGATCATAGGCCAGCGCCCAAAAATCCCCACCCCAAGCGCGGTTGAGATCGCGGATATTGCCGTAACGCGATTGCAGCCAGTTTTGAAACGCCAGTCGCGCGGATGCTGAGTGGCTTTCGGATACAGTCGTGTTCAGCTCATTGTCGGTTTGCCAGCCGATCACATTTGGATTGCCTGCGTAATGCTGCGCCATCGCCTGTGTGATACGGCGGGAATGGGCGCGGTAAACGGGGCTGGTCGTGTCGGCGTGTTGGCGCGATCCGTGGCCTGTGGCGCGGCCATTGGCGTCGACACGCAACACTTCGGGGTAATTCACCGTCAGCCAACGCGGCGGCGTGGCGGTGGGGGTGCAAAGGATGGTTTTTACGCCTGCATCGCCCAGAACAGCAATGGCGCGGTCAAACAGATCAAACTCAAAATGCCCTTCATGCGGTTCCCAAATATGCCAGGCAAATTCGCCCATGCGGACAGTGTTTGCCCCCGCCTGCGCCAATCTTTCCGCATCGCGCTGCCAGTAACTTTCATCCACATGTTCGGGATAATGCGGCGCGCCCAGCAGGAATTGATCAATGTTCAGCGGACGCCAAACCGAAAGCGGTGCGTTGCGTTTCATCTTTTCCCCTAACGCAGGCGGAGGCCTGCAAAATCAATTAACGCAGGCGGAGGCCTGCAAAATCAATTAACGCAGGCGCTTGCCTGCCGTATCAAACAGCAATGTTTTGGCAGGATCAAAGGCGGCCTTGATCGCCATTCCCCCCGTCCAATCGCGCCCCGAACTGGTGGAAATGGTCAGCACATCCGCGTCCCCCGCGCGGGCATAGGCATAGGATTCACCGCCCAGATGTTCGATGATTTCTATCTTTACATCCAAGCCCGCCGTTCCGCCCGCCTTGAAATGTTCAGGCCGAATGCCGACAGTCACCTTTTCCCCATCGGCCAAAGCCCGCGTCAAGGGCGGCATAGGAATAACCTGCCCACCATATTGTGGCAAAGACAGCGCCCCACCCACCACCACCGCAGGTAGAAAATTCATCCGCGGCGATCCGATAAACCCCGCCACAAACTGATTGTCAGGATTGTCATACAGGTCCAGCGGTGCGCCGACCTGTTCGATCACCCCGTCGCGCAGCACGACGATTTTATCAGCCAAGGTCATCGCCTCAACTTGGTCATGCGTCACGTAAATGATGGTCGATTGCAGTTCCTTGTGCAGACGCGCAATTTCGATCCGCATTTGAACGCGCAGTTCCGCGTCCAAATTGGACAGGGGTTCATCGAACAAAAACACATCAGGTTTGCGCACAATCGCCCGGCCAATGGCCACGCGCTGACGTTGGCCGCCGGACAAATCCTTGGGCTTGCGGTCCATCAGATGCGACAATTCCAAAATCCGCGCCGCCTCATCGACGCGTTTGGTGATGCCATCGCGCGACTCGCCCGCGTATTTCAGCGCGAGGCCCATATTTTCGCGCACCGTCATATGCGGATAAAGCGCATAGGATTGAAACACCATGGCAATGCCGCGCTGGCTGGCGTCGACATCGTTCATCCGCGTGGAACCGATGTGCAAATCACCCGATGTTATCGCCTCGAGACCCGCGATCATGCGCAGCAGGGTGGATTTGCCACAGCCCGAAGGGCCGACAAAGACCACGAATTCCTTGGATTTCACGTCCAAATCGACGCCTTTGATCACCTCATGCGCGCCATATGCCTTGCGCAGGGATTTTAGGTGTAATCCGCTCATGCCTTCCCCCTTGCCGTCAGATGAATGGTATGGCTGCCCAAACGGTCATGCGTGACGGTCACGGCAATATCCCCCGCCGCATCCGCCTGCACCCAAGCACCCGTCGCCCCCGCCCGTAAAGGCACGGTTTCAGGCCCCAAGCGCCGCGCAGGACCAGTCACCGTGATCGTGACAGGATCAGACATAAAGGGCAATTTGTTGCCCACCTGATCCAGCACGCGGATCATCACCCGAACGGCGTCCGAGGGGCCAATCTGCGACGAATCCGCCACCACCTGCAAGGTTGTAGGCAAAGGATCCGCGACAAAGCGGTGTTCCGCCGCCAAGCGCCCCTTAACATAGCCACGGATCACGCCAGATTCCCATTTCATTCCCCATTGACCCAATTCGGATTCCGAAAAGTTATCCTTGGTGATCACGACGGGGGCATGGGGCAGGTTGGGATAGGCTGCCCGATCAGGGGCCACACGTTTGGGGGTGTTATTGCCGTATTGCAATTCCACTTCATCGCAATTCGTCAAAACGATCAGGGGCAGAATACCGCCGATGTTACGCTCGCCGCGCGCCCAATACGTGACGGGCTGCATCACCACCGCCTCGGATGGATCACATTGGCTGGCATAGGCATATGCCGCAAATTTCGGCTCGCGGAACATATCCATCACGCCATGATGACAGATGCGGTCGCCTGATCCGAAATCCTTGTGCGTGTTGTAGTCAAAGGCACACCAACCGATACAGCCCGACACATTTGGATCGCCATAAGCGGCATCCAGCACCTGCAAATGGCGGGTCACGTGTTCGGCCTGGCGTTGTTCCTGATCGCCCATTTTGGTGGGATACATATGGCCGTTAAATTCTGTGATCAGATAGGGCACCATATGGGGCAGACCCGTCACCTCTTGCTGGGGGCGTAGGGCCGTGCGGGGGCGGTTGCCGCCCTGCTCATGCGCGCCCATGATGAAATCATTCATCGTATAGACATCTTCGATCAACTCAGATTCGGTGATATAGCGCACGCCGCCCGTCTGGCGCGTTGTATCAAGTTCGCGCGCCAAGCGGTTGGTTTTGTTATAAAAATCGTGATTGTCTTGGCTTTCATTGATGCGCACGCCCCAGATGATGATGCTGGGATGGTTCCAATCACGGGTAATCATGGCGCGGACGTTTTCCACACTGGCATCTTGCCACGCAAGATCGCCGATATGCTGCCAGCCTGGAATTTCCTCAAACACCAGCAGGCCGATGCGGTCACAATGATCCAGAAAATAGGTCGATTGCGGATAGTGCGAC
Organism: Cypionkella sp.; assembly: GCA_040398785.1. Lineage (GTDB taxonomy): Bacteria > Pseudomonadota > Alphaproteobacteria > Rhodobacterales > Rhodobacteraceae > Cypionkella. The sequence goes on from JBBATJ010000008.1 coordinate 33,203, forward strand.
GTGCGCACAAGGTTCAAATGCAACGCGTGTTTCAAAATTTCCGCGTCGCGTTCTTGGGCGGCGCGGCCCAATCCGTAACCCGAATAGGGAAAGGATTGGTGACGGTTCAGGCCGCGAATTTTCAGCGGCTTGCCGTTCAGCAAAAACCCATCGGCGGTAAATTCTGCGGCGCGAAAGCCGAAAGTCGTTTGGGTTTCATCCGTGCCATGCGGCGTGACCAGCGTCAGATCGACGCTGTAAAGATGCGGCGCGTGGATATCCCACAGGGCGATATTTTTTAGACCCGCAAAGACCAAGGACACCTGCGCGCCCGTCACAACCGCGCTGGTATGGGCAATTTCAACGCCCTTACCATCGCGCAAAACCGCCGTCAGCTGCCCAGACAGGGCCAGATTTTGCGGATTGTTCAGCGTAACCGCGACCTTCACGGTTTTGGTATCGGCCAAAACATCAGGGGTTTCGACCTTGGTCTGTCCAATCGACACAGGTGCTGTCAGACACAGAAAAACATCGCGGTAAATCCCCGCATAGGTCAGATAATCAATCGCGCCACCAAAGGGCGGAATGGCGGGATTTTCCGCGCCATCAATCACCACGCGCAGGGTATTTTCCCCAGAAATCCCCGTCAATCGTGCCGTGAATGGCGTATAACCATCGGCATGGGCGGCAATCTGTTTGCCGTTCAAAAAGACCCGCGCATTGGCCATCGCCCCATCAAACCGTAAGACTGCCTCAAACCCTGCGAAATCGGCGGTAAAGGTTTTCTCATAGGTGAATTCGCGCTGATAGGTGTTTTCGTCGAAATATGACAAGGGCAGATCAACGGCATTATGCGGCAGGCGCACAGGCACCCCGTCTAACATCCAGCCGTCGTTAAATTCGATAATGCTGCGCATAGTCCCCCCTGCTTGTCCCAATGCCTATTGGCACACTTGGACGCTAGCCTAGGATTTGATCCTGCGCAATTTTTTTAGTAAAACTTTTGCAGTCAGAATGAAATCGTCAGACCATGCGACGCAGACCTATTTTTTGATCCCATCGCGCGTCAGGGTGAAACCAACCGAGATTTCGTTAAAACTGTCATGCGCTTGGGATTGCAGCGGCTGGGCAAGGTTGACGCTTAACTTGCCCAAGGCGGTGTCGTAATAGAACGCAAGCCCTACAGAACTGCGCATTTTGCGACTGTCGTCAATCGGTCCCATCGCGCCCGTCAGGGGAACTGCGCCCAAATCCCAAACCGCACCGCCATCGACAAAGGCACCAACGGCCAATTTCTCTGAAAACTCACCGCGAATTTCTGCTGAAACAGTCGAATAGCGTTGCCCCCCCAGCGGGGTATCGACGCTGCCATCCACAAAATCACGCGGACCAATACCACCAAACCCAAAGCCCCGTGGCCCCCCCGCGCCGCCCAAAAAGGCGCGATCCAAAATGCTAACGTCTTGGCCCTGCAATCCTGCAATGGCCCCGCCTTCGGCCCGCAGGACAACAGTCTTTTTCGCCCCAATCGGGTGGGCAAAGGTCAAGGCGGCATAGGCGGAATTGGACATCCGATCCCCTAAACCCGCCCAAGACAGACCCGTGTCCAATCCAAACCCAGACAACGGCAAAGCGCCGCCTTCAAGGTGGCCAAAATGCCCATCAAAGGCCAGCCCCGCCGAGGTGCTTTGCCCTTCGGCAGCGGTGACCAACGGCGATGCACTGGCCCCCAAATCCGATAAATTGTCATTTTGCCAAAACAGTTTGCTCGTGTAGGAAAAATTCGGTGACACGGCCGCGCCAAAGCCGATGGAAAGTTTTGACGTGTCACTTTGATAGGCCTCATCCGACCAATTTGACCCCATAAATGCCGCATCAAAAATCAGTTGCGCATCTTGGCCCAATTTATCCCCCGCAATATCGCGGCTATAACGCAATTGCGCCGTGCCGCCGCTGCCCGTCTGGCCCTTGCGGTAATCCAACGACAGATCAACGCCACTGCCGCCGATGTCATGACCGTCAAATCCAATCAGACCCACGGCGCCATGCAGGCTGGAATATGTGGCCCCTGCAGATAATTCATTGCGCGGAGCATTTTGCGCGATGGCGGGGGCGGCGCAAAGCGCAAACATAAGAGAAACGGAAAGTTTGGTCATAATAAATCCTATGGCTGGCCCTGTGCGATGATTTTGCAATCAAAGCCAGGCAAAACATCTGGCGCGGAAATTTTGAAAAATATCGACAAAGTGTTGGACGAAAGATCCGCCACATTGGCGCGGTGGTCAAAGGTGATTGGATACGATTTACCTGCAATTTCAGCTGTGTAGCTGTTGCTCTTTAGAAAATTAACAACCGAATTGGTGGGCAAATAGGCCTCAATTTTCAAGGGGTCGGTGACATAGATCGTGGCAATGGGTTCTTGGCCAGGGCTTTCGCCTGGATCGATCAGCGTCTCGCCCACGCTGCCGGTGACGGGGCTGACAACTGTCGCCTTTTCCAGCACATGGCGCGCGCGCGCCGCCTCTAGCTTGGCAAAGGCGATGGCGTCGGATTCGCGCGACACCTCGCCACGGGCCACATTCACCTCAAGCTGGGCGTTTTCCAAATCTGCAGCAGGCACGGCGCGACTGGATTGCGCGGCCATCAAACGATCCAGCCGCTTTTGCAACCCTGCAAGGCGACTGCGGGCAATGTCCAAGCCTTTGGTTGAATTGGCCTTGAACTCGGCCATCGACAGATCATTGCGGGCCGTTCCAGATTCGAACACCGCAATCGTATCGCCTTGTTGGATCGCCTGACCGGGTTTGACCATCACACGTTCAATCACCCCCACCATGGGCGCGGCAAGGTTGACAGTTTGCCACGGCGAGATGGTGCAAGGCATTTGGTTTGACAAGACGGGTGCTATGGCGGCAGCAGTCTTGTCGGGCCAACCTGGTGGCGGCGTGAGTGACACATCTTGCGCGGCCAGCGGCCCCGCAAGACATCCCACCAAAACCGCACAATATCTGCGCATTACGGGGCAACCGCAGACGACATTGCCCCTGTCAGGAACTGCAACCGCGCCCATGCCCGCAGATATTCCATCTGCTGGTATTGAACCTGTTCGGACAGTTGATTGGCAAGCAGCGCGCGCGCGACAACCTGCACCTCGGTCGAATCCCCTGTTTCCAGCTTTGCGCCTTCGGCATCCGCGTTTTCGTTGGCCGATTTGGCCGCCGAAGACAGCGACCCAATCGCCGCCGTAATATTTTTCATCCGTTCCAAAGTCGCGTTGATGTCGGTGGCCACCTGACGGCGTCGCGCGTGATAGGTCACCAAAGCTTCGCGCAGATCGACGTTGGTTTCCAAGGTCGCATAGCCGCGACCGCTGGCATTCAAAATCGGCAAGGTCAATTTCACGCCAACCGATGTGTCACTGGTCACCGAACCGCCACCAAACCGCGACGCGGCGCGATCTTCGTTTTCCAGCGTTGCAAAGGCGTTCAATACGGGCATGAAATCGGCAGCAATCGCCTGTTTGCGGGTAATGTCACGCTCGACCACACCAATGGCGACCGACACCAGCGCCGGGTTGTTCTTTTCCGCCGCCGCAATCGCCTCTTCGGCGGAAACCTTGCGCTCTGTCCCCGAAATGCCGCGTGGCATCGTTCCGGGTTTCACACCCGAAATCGCGGTTCCCGTCATGAACGACAGCTTGCTCAGGGCGTCTGCATAGCGGCTTTCTTCGATCGAGGCGTCGCCCGAAATCCGTGCCAATTCTGCCGCCAAAGACCGCGCACTTTGTTCATCTGTCAGACCAGAATCGGCCAGACCCGTTTCAGAATTCACCTGACGCGACACCAGTTGCCCCCGCGCGCGCAAGGCATCCAAGGCGGATTTGCTTTGCGAGGCCTGCAAATAGGTGTCAAAGGTTTGATACAGCGCCGATTGCACTGCCGCAATATAACTGACTTCGGCATTGGATCGCACTGTGCTGGCCAATTGGATGCCATAAATCCGCGACATATCAAAAATCGGCTGCTGCAAGGACACGCCAAGATTGGTCACAGGATATTGCGCGCGCCCCAATTCAAAGACCGCGTTATCCGACGAGATCACGTTTTGATCCAATTGTGTTTGGGTAAAGCTGGCAGAAACTTGGGGCAAATAACCAAAGATTGCATTCAGGCGGCGCGCATCGGCGCGGTTAATCTCTTGGGCGGCGCGGCCAATGTCGGGATTGCGCTGCAAGGTGGCGGTCAACAGCGTCGCAAGATCCACCGCGTCAGGATTGGCCAAGGCATCTTGCCCGAAATCCGCGTTCAACCCAGCAATTGAATTTTCCCGCGCCAACGTCTTGGCCAGTTTTTCATCCAGTTTGACCTGTTTTTCATCAGGAATACCATTGCTCAGCAATGCGCTCAGACGTTCGGGCGTGGCCTTGCTGGTGGATTTGTCACAGGCAGAAACTGCAGCGATGACGCAAAGCAATGCTGCGGATAAAATAGGTTTCGTCATAATGTTTCCCTCTTTTGCGCTTGGTTCCCAAGTCGCCTATCGTTTAATTTTCAATCCGACGTTCTGTTTCCGCAAGCTGGGCATCCCGAAACTGCGCCAATTTCCGTTGGCCCCAAAACGCGAGATGTTGCCAAATTGCGATCGGCCGAAACGCCAATCGCACTTGGGGAAATGCACCCAAATCGTCGGCATCGGTTTCAAGTCTTAGGGTAAAGCCACGACTTTGGGTGGCTTGGTCTTGTTGAACCTCTTCGACTAATGTTGCACCTTTTAAATCAATCTTGCGATAGCTGTGGCCCGTCCACAAATCCACGCACGCCAAACCAGAATCATAGAATGTAACATGGCTTTCGGGAAAGGCTCCCGTCAAAACAATTGTATTATGCACGGGCAGAATCTGCCCAATTATGCTGCCTTGCGGTAAAAATGCCCCAATTGTCACGATATGGGTCATGGTAAAGCGCCCATCTTGGGCCGCGCGCAGGGTCAGCGCGGCTGATTCGGACAGGGCCAGCTTGCGCAAAGCGGCCGCATTGGCCACGCGTTCCGCGCCCGACTTCATCTCGGCGGCACCTTTGCCTTGGGCGATGGCGTTGACAATTGCAGCCTCTTGCACCGCCTGATCGGCCTGAACCACCGCATCCGCAATATCTTGATTGGCCAATTGCGCAATAACTTGCCCCTTCACAACCATGACATCGCTGGGAATGACAGTCTGCAAAACCCCCGCACGCGGATTGGTGATGTTGTAAATCCGTTGGGTGTCGGGCTTTAGATCGATCACAACGCGCGGCGAAATGGGCACAAACAACAGCGCAACGCCGCCCAGAAAAATTACCCCCCAGCGCAGGCGTCTGTTGCGCAAAACAGGGGCCGCTTCACGCGCAATCAACGGGTTTAGGGGCGCGCGCGGTTCCAACAATTTGGCCCCAAACATCGCATAGGCCCCCCAGATCGCCGCGACGACACCCAACCCGAAAAACTGTGGCAGCGCGACCCATAAAATTCCCAGCAAAACCGTCACGCGATACAACGATGTCACAACACTATAGGTCAGCAACGCCCAATCAGACCGCACAGCGGGCAATTCCCCCAAGGTGCCAAAGGTTTTCACAAAGGTTAGGGCCCCGCGCATCACTTGGGTCGCATCCGCCCCCAGATTGCGCCGCCCCAATGCGTCGGACACCGCAAAATACCCATCCATACGCATTAAGGGATTGGCATTGAACAGCAACGAATTCAGCGTTGAAAACACGAAAACATAGCCCATAATATTGCGCGTTTGATCGTTTTCCGTGATGTGCCACAACAAAAATGCCGTCAGCCCGATGGTGAAATCGGTCAGAACCCCTGCCGCAGAAATCATGATCCGCTGACCGCGTTGCGCAATCAAATCTGCCTCAGAGCAATCGACAAACGGCATGGGATAAAATCCGATGACATTCAGCCCCCCATCGCGCACCCGCACCCCAAAACGGGTGCAGGCCGTAACGTGGCCCAGTTCATGGATCAGCTTTAAGAACGGCGCGATCAAGCCAAAGGTCAAAAACGCCTCAACTGTCATCGCGTTCTTAAAGGCGGTGGCGGCAGACCAATCATTGCGAATGCCAAACGCAACGGCCAAGACCACCATCGCCGCCAAAACCGCCGCGCCAACATAGGAAAAAATCCAATGCGCCACAGGCCGCAGCCAATCCTGCCAAGGCCCAACATCGATCAGATCAAAATGCATCGATAAAGGGTTGAAATGCTTTGGCCCTTGCTCGGAACTTTTGCGCATCTGACCGGTCATCGACAGCGACATATAGCCTAATTTCGCCTCATCTTCCGTCATGGCGGCGCGGGCGGCGGGGTCACCCAATGCCGCGCGGGCAAATTTTTCATAGGCGATGGCCGCAGGACGCGACAGGCGCAAAATGCCCCCCGACGCGCGGTCGGCCAGCAGATAGGCAAACCCCTTGCCTTCGGGCGACAGGTGCAACTGCAACTGCCTTACAAGGCTAGGCCGAGGTAGGTCCATGCCTTTACCCTTACAAATTCCACCATATAGCGGGTGAGTGATACGATCCTAATCTGCCGTGGGCCTTGGATTCGGGCATAGCCTGACAGTCCCCCCATCAATCGACCATCGTCTGCAGCGGTAATTTTGGCAAAAGCCTCTAGTTTTTCTGCTCGGGTGGCGGGGTCCAGAATGGCAACGGGCGGCGTGATCATTTCCAACGCATAGGTGCGATCCCCCAGTCCGCGAAAGTAAATCTGCCCCACCATGCCGCGCGCCAATATCCGCGCATCGACCCGCGCAGGATTCAGCCGCACCAGAAATTCCCGCGCCGTTTGGATCTGGGCAATTTGCGTGCCTGTGGGCACTGCAGCGCCCTTGTTTGAATCCGGGACGGCGGCCACGATTTGCCCCGCCACGGGGGCCTTGATTGCCAGTTGCCCGATCCGCGCCTGCAGTTGCGCCAGACGGGTTTTGGCAATCTCGCCGCGTTGCTGGGCCAATTGAAACGCGCCAAAGTCGTTTTTGGCCATAGCCGCTTGGGCCGACAATTCCTCAACCTTAATTTGCAACGATTCTTGGGCGCGACGTTCTTCAAGTTGCGCCGAGAAAAGTTGCGCAATCGGCTGATCCTGAACCACTTGATCGCCCACCCGCACGAACATTTGCTGCAAGGTGGCCTCGGTTGTGACGCTGGTGGTGACTGTCGCATCGGGCACGGAAACACCTGTTACTGTCAGCCAAATCGGCGCGGGCCACAGCAGCCAAGTCGTTAAAATCAGGCCCAAGGCCGCAAGACTCTGCTTGCGCGCCCTGCTTAGAAATGGGGTTGTGCTGATGGGTCGGCTGAATTGCAGCGCTTGCGCCACCTCGGCCACAGGGCCCGCAGACGCATCCTGCGCGGGATCAACCAAGATCATTCCATAGCCCGACGCAGCCGGCGCCGCATAAAACCCCAGACTTTGCGCGCCAAGACGTTGCGCGATCAGCACAGTTTCAAAATCCAAGGGGTCGGTGCTGCTCACCAAAACACGCTTTGGCGCGCCTTGCATTTGCTGCACAAAGGCCGCGCGCAATTCGCCCTGCACCTTGGCCACTGTTTCATCTGAGGCCCATGTTTTCTGAACGATACCGTTTTTTACGGCCAAAACCAACACCGCGCTGCCCGCATTCCGTTCGACCAAATAGGCCGTCATCCGCGCCATCAAAACCTTTGGAGTTTGACGTCTGCGGCGCGGCAGATCGGCCAATACCGCCTCTGGCCCCGCCAGATCGGCGGTTTTGGTGGGGCTGGATGGGGCAGACTTTGATGCATAGGCCCGCGATAGCGCCGCAATCGTCGTCAAAACCCGTGGCAAGGTGGTGACCGTTGGCACCAGACCCAGCATCCAAATACACCACAGATTTTCCCCTATGGGGATCGACACCAAGGTAAATTGATCCACTTTGCGCGCGGCTGGTCGGTCTTGGAACATATCCGAAAACCCTTGCCGCACAGACGAGTCCGGCAGTTGGCCAAAAATGGCAACATCGGCCCCGTCTGGCTTGGCCAGATAGACATATTCAACTTGATCCAGCACGCGGACAACCTATGCTCGCTAGATTTCGATTTTGCCGAATTGATCTTCGTAGGCCTTGAGCGAGCTGGCCAAAATCGCCGCTAGCCGTTTGGCGGCAAAGGGGCTCATGACAATGCGCTTGGACAGTTCTACATCAATTTCTTTGGTCTCTGACGCATTTCCGCGCCAGTTTTGATGCGTGCCAAACAGCAGAAAAAATTCTTCGCGGTTGGCGGTGGCCGTGCCGATATTGGCGTAAACGCTTTCCATTTTGTCATCATGCCAGACGATGGTGACACCATTCATCGAGGTTTTGCTGACAACTTTGGTTTCTTTGGTCTCTGACATGGTCAATCCTATTCTGCTGCGATGCGCATAGAACCTTGCGCCTCTAGTTTGGTTTCAGCCATCGCGGTCTTGGTCAGTTGTGCCACAATCGCATTCAAAATCACTTCCAACTGGATGGGGTCAATAGCTTGGGACAAGATACCAGACCCGATCAAATAGTTTTGCAAGGCCGAGCTGATCAAATCCTGCCCCGCCCCGGCCGCAATCAATTCGGCCACTGCGCGTAACACCTCTTGGCTGCCCAGAATATCAAAAATTGCTTCAATATTTTCGCGTCCTGCGCTTTGGGCCAATTGCGCTTGGCGTTGGGCCACATCTTGGGCTTCGGCTTCGGCGCGCACTTGGGACAGATCGATCAGGTTCGACAGGTCTTGCCCCGTAATCAAATCAATCGAATTGCCGATCGAAGCATTTTGTTGCGCCTCGGACACCACGTCAATCGCGCCCGGGCCTGCAAAGTTCGACGTCAGCATGGTGCGTTTCGCGCCAGGATTGCTAAGAAAGCCCAATGGGTCTGTGCTGTTGAAAATCCCCGCATAGGAATCGCCAAACAGCAAATCATCCTCGGTGTTGCTATAGAACAAATCCTTACCCAAACCGCCGATGATGATGTCAGGCCCATCTTGGCCCGCAATCGAATCCAAGCCACCATCTAAAAACGCAAAGTTGCTGTCGATGCTGAACTTTTCATAAACAGTGCCGCCCGCCAAAACGGTCCAGCCCCGCGTCATGATCGCCGAATCGCCGATGATGATATCTTGGCCATTGCCGCCCAAGACACTGTCTGCGCCAAAACCGGCCCAGATGATGTCACGCCCATCGCCCGCCGTGATCGTGTCGTCAAAGCCAAGACTGCTTTCGATACCTTCAAACAAAACCAACCGATCCGCCGCAGACTGACCTGCCAAAGCGGTGCGTGGATCAGACAACAAAATGCGCGTCAAATCGCCCGCAATCACATCATCGCCGCCCGCCGTGCGGACATCGTCTGCCCCAACTTGGGCGATGACGATATCATCGCCAACCGCCCCTTCGGTGATCAACAGATCATTCCCGCCCAAGGCCGTGTTGCGAATTTCCAGCACAGCGATATCGGCGTTATTTGCAAAGGTGACATAGCCGTTGTCGCCCATGATCAAATCTTCGCCTTCGCCCGCGTTCACGGTGTCATCGCCCAAACCTGCAAGAACCATATCGTCGCCCGTGCCGGAACTGATCGTGTCATCACCGATCACGGGCGTTGTGGTCAGGGATTGCAGGATGCCGTTACTGCCCCCCTGCGAGGCGAAATACTGCCCCAAATCACCCAAGATCGCATCATCACCCGCGCCCGAAATCACGCTATCGCCACCCAGACCTGCGATAATCACATCGCGGCCTGTGCCTGTGGTGATCACATCTATGCCGCCATTCAGCGTATCTTGCCCGATCATGGTGGCGCGCCCTGAGGCGTCCAAAGTGACCGACCCCGTATCGCCTAGCACCATGTTATCGCCGTCGCCCGCAAAAATGGTGTCGGCGTCGATCGCCCCCAAAATGATGTCTTGGCCACTGCCCGTGGTTATGCTGTCTGCCCCACCCTTGGTTGGGTTCAAGACAGTGACAGATTCCGTGGCGCTATACAGAATCTCGCCACTGTCGCCGATGACGCGGTTCGCGCCGTCGCCCAAATTGGCCACATCACCGCCGCCGCCCAAGATCACGCGGTCTTGGCCTGTGCCAGAGGTCACACTGTCTGCGCCATCCGCGGTATTGAACAGCGAACTGAATGTGCCCGGCGTCCAATAGCCCGCATCGCCCGCGATGATATTGGCCCCATGCCCTGCGCTGATCGTATCGGCCCCTGCCGCGCCAAAGATCACATCGTTGCCGCCCGTCGTGGTAATGCTGTCCGCGCCGCCGATCAAAACATCGGTCACAAGGACAGTTTCATTCGCAACAACACGCCAGTCCATGTTACCGCTATCGCCAATCACCCGATTGTCGCCCGTGCCCAGATTGGCCACATCCGCGCCGCCACCAAGGATCACGCGATCCAATCCTGTGCCGGATGTAACGCTATCGGCCCCATCCGCAGTGGTGTTGCCCGAGATAAGACCGCCGGGCGTCCAATTGCCAGTATCGCCCAAAATGATATTGGCCCCATCGCCTGCGCTGATCGTGTCGGCCCCTGCCGCGCCAAAGACAATATCATTGCCGCCAAGCGTCGTAATGCTGTCCGCGCCGCCGATCAAAACATCGCTGACTTCGACGCTTTCGGTTTCGGCATCGTTCCAAATCATTTCGCCACTGTCGCCAATCACCCGATTGTCGCCCGCGCCCAGATTGGCCACATCCGCGCCACCGCCAAGGATCACGCGATCCAATCCTGTGCCTGCGGTGACAGTATCCGCGCCGTCCCCCGTATTGCTGGCCGAGGTCAGTTTATTTGGTGTCCATTTGCCCGCATCCCCCGCGATGATATTCGCGCCGTCGCCTGCGGTCACACTGTCCGCGCCCGCACCCGCAAGGATGACATCAAGCCCCAAGCCCGTGAATATCGAATCCGCGCCACCGCTGATCACATCACTGCTTTGGACATATTCTTCCAGCAAAACTGTCCAATCAATCGTGCCGCTGTCGCCCAGAACACGGTTATCGCCGTCGCCCAGATTGGCCATATCCGCCCCGCCGCCCAAGATCACGCGGTCTTGGCCTGTGCCTGCGGTAATGCTGTCGTCCCCATCCGTTGCGGTAAAGGCCGAGACAATCTTATCCTTGGTAAAGGTGCCCGTATCGGCGATGATCACATTCGCGCCGTCACCCGCATCCACTGTGTCATTGCCCAGACCTGCTAGAATGATGTCAATGCCAGACCCCGTGGTGATATCATCCTTGCCACCGGTTGCACCTGATGTGTTTCCAAGCCATGCACCGCCTTTCAGCGTGGCCTGACCATTATCGCCCAAAACAAAGCTGCCCGTATCGCCCAGATTGGCCTTATCGTTGCCCAAACCCAAGAGAACTGTCTTGGCCCCCGATGCACCTGCATCAGCGGTCACGGTATCATTGCCAAAGGCATCCGCGTCGGTGGTCACTGTGGTCGTGGTGACACCCGACAGGGTCTTAACCTCTATCGTGCCGCCATCGCCCAAGACGACGTCGTCGCCATAGCCCAGCGCGATGCTGTCATTGCCCGCGCCGCCCACAATCAGATCCGTCGTGGCATAGCTGGTGACCTTATCATCCCCTGCATTCAGCGATTGCGCCGAGACCAATTTCACCGTCGTGCTGGTGATGGTCAGCGTGCCGTCATCAGCCAAAACATAGCTAATACCCGCCGATAATTCGACAGTATCATCGCCGCCGCCCGTGACACCGCGCAAGAACCCGGTTTCGGCCATCGTCACTGTGTCATCACCATCTGCGGCCAAATTGGCCGAGACAATGCTGTCGACCATTTTGCTAATCTTGTCACGTGAAGGCCCATCGGTGGGCCCTTGGGAATAACTGCGCAGGGCCGACATACCCAAAGCATTGACCTTAATCTCACCATTGTCACCCAGCAGGAACAAGCCGCCGCTGCGCGCGTTGACCTGATCATCGCCCAGACCCGCAATCGCGATATCGGCAACATCCGGTTGCTCGACCCCGCCAAAGGAAATCACATCATCCCCCGCCGCAGTGCCACTGCCCGTGATGGTGCGGTTGGATATGTCGATCTTGCCCAGATCGCCAACCACGATATCGCCACCGCTTCCCATGTCGATGGTGTCATCGCCTTCGCCGCCGATGGCCATATCATTGCCCATGCCCAAGGTGATCTTATCCGCGCCACCACTCGATGACGCAAAGGATTCGACCAAAGTCACCGCTTCGGACAAACGCGCGCCGGAAACTTTGCCAAAGTCGCCCAAGACGACATTGGACCCCTCTAGGTCGGTGATGGATTCAAACCCAACCGACGATCCGCCCGCAATCAAAATGTCATTGCCCAAACCGCCCAACAGACTGTCAGTGCCCGCATTGGCGGAATTGTCATATTCGGTCTGGATATCTTCGGCGACCAGATTTGCAGAAAGACGAATTTTTGCGAAATCTCCAATGACGGCATCGGCATTGTCGCCGCCGTCCACGGTGTCGTTGCCGCCACCACCGATCAGGATATCTGCGCCAATACCGCCCGTGATACTGTCGTCCCCATCTGCCGCGTCGTTGACCGACACATTGATCGCGCCACCAAAACCAACACTTGGGTTAAAGTTTTGCAGGTTGACCGCAGCCCCCCCCGCAACTTTGGTAATGGCAAAGGTGCCGCCTGTGATCAGATCAATCCCAGAGCCGCCGATCAGCGTGTCATTGCCGGCGTTGCCCTCAATCAGATCATTGCCGATTTGGCCATAGAATTTGTCGGCACCCGCACCGCCCACCATCAGATCCGCGCCGTCGCGTTGTGACAGCGCATCAATCGCGGTGCCTGCACCTGTGCCCGCCTCGCCCGCCGCTTTGCCCCAGCCCCAAACCTCGGCTTTGACGGCAGAGGTATAGATCCGATCCGATCCAGCGCCACCTTCAATATACAGATCCGCGCCACCTGCCTTGATCAAATCGGCCCCGTCGCCCGCATAGATTTTGACGGTGCCCGTGCTGCCCGTGGTGGTAATCAAATCCACACCGCGCCCTGTTAGGATCACGTGATTGCCCGCGCCTGTGGTCACGGTTTCCACCGTGCTGGCCGCCGACAATTGCGTCAGTTCCGTGTAACGGTCGAGCAATGCGCTCAGCGACAGCGTGGCCGCGGCACCGTTTGCATCCGTGGCCTTATACTGGCCACCGCTGCCCACCGTTCCATCGGCGTTCAGACCCAGCAAGGCCCGCACCCCCGCATCCGTCAACCCGCCCGACGCAAATTGCGTCATGAACAGATCGCGCATCCCGAAATCAGTGTCGCCAAAATAGATGACATTGCCGTTTTGGATATTCACCTTATCCGCGCCGCCCTGCCCAAAGATCACATAGGTGCCCGTCGAGGCCCCCGTTTGCGTGATCGTATCCGTGCCGTCGCCTGCGAAAATCACGTTCAGGCCCGAATTGGGCAGAATGATCGTATCCGTGCCGCCGCCGGCATAGACGACAACAGGCTTGCCAAAGGTCAGTTTGGACAGATCGATCGTGTTGTTCCCCTCACCTGCGGGAATGATCAGACCGCCCGCCGCTTGGTTGAATGACCCAGTGATATTGCCCAATTCATTGGTCACATTCACGGCAATCGGCGAATTTGGCCCCGTTATGACGATATTGTCATTCCCGTCCTTGTCGTTCGAGGTCATGTTCCCCCCCGCCCGCGCGCCAATGTTCAAAATTGCAGTCTCGCCCGCGCTTACATCCTGCGAAATCTTGGCAGGCAGGTCATATCCGCCCAAGGGGATCGTGTCGCCAAAATCAAACAGCGTGACATCGAATGTCAGATCAGGCAGCGGCCACGGCAATTTTATCCCCGCCCAAAAGGACAGATTCGCCCCGTATTCGAATTTGCCATCGAACAGATAGTTAAAGAAATTGCTGGGATCGTCGCCAATTGCGTCAAAGATCGCCAGCAGTTCGGGGATGCGCAGCTTGCCATCGTCATTCGGATCATTGAACGACAGTTGCAGACCCGCATGGGCCCCGCCGTCAATCCCCGCGATGCCCACATCCAGCTTGAATCGGAAGCCAAAGAAAATATCGATCAACGATCCTGGGGCCGAGTCAAAGAATATCCCGTCCAGCAGCCGTTCTGGGTCCAACGAGTTGACGAAATTCACAATCCCGCCCAGATCGTAACCCATGGTGAATTTTAGGATCGCGCGGGCCTCTACCTCGGCCTCCAGCACGTTTTTGATGATTTTGTTGACCCAGCCGGGCGCATCAATCGCGTCCAACAGCAGTTGCACAATATCGGTGCGCGGCAAGTTAAAGTTCAGCAAGGTCACATTGACCTTGATCAGGTCGACCTTATCGAAATCCCCCGTCAGCAAGTTGATCGCCGAGAAAGGATCGGTCAGCAGCGGAATTTCAATTGAGAACCCGCGTTGGGTATTGCCGAACACGCCAAACGGATTGCCCCCCGATCCTGCGGCATGGGTCGCATGGGACGAATCCACATTCGCCTTGGATGTTTCGACCTTGCCTCCGTCTTGCACAGCCTCGGTGAAATCAAAATCACCAAAGATATATTGCCCGCCCGTTTCGTTCATCACATCTATAAAATCATTGATCGCGATGATCGTGTCGGCAATCGACACCGCAATTCCGAAAATCGGGAAGGCGTTGGCCAGAATGTCCTTGATATAGGAAAACGGCGCTTCGTTCATCCATGCCAGCGCATCGGCAATCGGATCAATGAATTCCTTGATCGGATCAATGACAGGCTTGATCACAGCATTATAAAGGCCCGTGATATCAATGCGGACATTTTCAAAGGTCAGCTTGTCAATCTGGAATCCCTGATCGTGTTCGGCACTGTCATAATGGCCACGGAACACCACCTCGGTCAGGGCCGATGGCACGACATCGGCGCCATTGACTTGGATCGGATTGCCCGTTGTTGGGTCCAGAATATTCGCCTCTAGACCGATGTTGATATCAACGGCCGCGACAAAGCCAAAGGCAATCAGCTTGGACGTGTCCATCTGGGTGATGTAGACGACCTTTTCAAATTCCAGCGTCTCATTCACACCATTTTTCAGATGGATTTCCGATAGGTCCATCGACACTTCGTCGGCACCCGCCGTGCCGTCGACAATATCAAAGCCATCATCGCCAAACAGGGCGGCACCCAGACTTGCGGTCAGTTCCATCGTTCCCAAACCTTGGCCATCGCCCAGATTGCTGACGACACCTGCGGCTGAAACATCCACCGCCTCGGCATTCACCCCCAGCACATTCAAAAGCTTCATCGAGCCTTCAAAACTGCCCGCATCTGCCTTGAAATCAATGGAAATTTCGTTCTTGTCCGTGTCATTCAGCAAGAAGAATCCCGTCTGATCAATGCCAAAGCCAAGGTTGACGCTGTATCCCAAGGTCAGCCGCACCGCGCTGCCTTCTTTCACCTCAAGATCAAATCCAGGAATGCCCAGATCCAGCGCGATATCCAGCATCTCATCGAAAATCGTGGCGCTGAAATTGATTGCGCCATAGAGATAGCTTTCCTGCGTGGTGCCTTCGGTGTTCAAAAACGCTTGGATGAATTGGATCGGGGGATTGCCCTCGTTGAAAATCTCATTCAACTGATCGTTCAGCCAGCCTGTGATCAGATCAATCGTGGTCGGCAATTCGCCGTCATCTTTTGGCGTCTCGGCAATCACCCGCGCCTTTTCGATCACGTTGTAACGGAAATCATTAAAGAAGGTCACCGAAGAGCTGATCGCATCGCCCACAATCGGCAGTTTGATCTGGCTAAGGTAGTCATCAAACAAGGTTTGCATCTGATTTAGAATCAAATCCAGCCCGTCCAGCACCGCGCGCGGATCGTTCAAAAACGCCAGAACGTTGAAATCCGACAAGAAATCGGACAGCTCTGGAAGATGAAGCTGAAAATCCCCCTCCAGCGGATCCCCATTGGCGATGTTCAGCAAATCACCGCTGAACGTGGCCCCCAGATCATCCAAATCGATATCAGAAAACGCCACAGGGCCGCCTGTGGTGACCAGATCGGTGGTATAGGTCAGGCCGTGTTCTTCGGGATTGAACAGGCCAAGGCTGTCTTGGAACGGCAATTTGACATCAATGCCTATGCCGATATTCAGAGCCAACACATCGGCAAAGCTGCGGTCAGGATCGCCGATGATGTTGAAAATATCCGACAGATCGTATTGGCCGTCAAAATCGTCGCCATCCACATCGACAAAGGAAATCCCAAAAAACGCAGGGTCAGACGATCCTGCCCCTGCCGTCAGTTGCGCCGTGCCATTCACCACATTCAGCGCAATCGGCCCTAGTCCCAGTTTCAGGTTCAACCCGTCGGGCGCACCCGCCCGCATTTCCAACAAGATGCCCGACGCTTCGGTATCAAGGAACACACGCGGCGCGCCGATATCGGTGCCCTCATTCAAGACTTCGGAGTTCAGATTGCCCGAAACCGCCACACCACTTGCCGCAAATCCCAGCAGTTCCAGCGCGTTCGATCCGCCCAGTTCGGTCAGGGTGAATGTCACATCATGCGACACGTCAATCCCCGTGACGCCAAACACAACAGGGTCCGCGCCAATGGCATCGGTGAAATTGGTGGTCTGGATCGTGATTTTGCCTGCGTTCACAGTGGCGGTCAGAATTTGCGACAGCGCAATCGTCCAACCCGGCACGGCATTGCCGTTGATATCTGTGCGCGGAATATCCAGCGCGGCAAAGGCGGTGTTTAAGGCGTCAGCAAAATCGGCGGCGGTCAGGCGGCCCGCATCTGCCGCTAGGTCCACCAAAACCCCCTCGCCGTCAAAACTGTCGCCATTGTCCAGACTGAACCCAAGGCTAAAGCTGAAGGCAGCGGCAAAGGCCGTAAAGCCTGGCAGCAGATCCAAGATTTGCGGCACGAAATCGCCAACAGGCGTGCCATCGGTGGAAATCACCTCATCATTGCCAAATAGCGTGTTCACATCGGCATAATCAAACAGTTCGGCATTGCTGTCGGACAGGCTGATCACGCCCGTATCTGGATCATATTCAAAGGTGACTGTCGGGCCAAAGGCGTCGGCGATTGCATCCGAAATCTTGGCAACCAAATCGCCCAAGGTCTCAATGCCATCAATGTCTATCCGCACCACTTCGTTGGTGCCCAGATCATTGTCTTTCCAGCGAATTTGGAAATCGGGCGTGCCTGATGCCATGCTGCGATCGGATTGGCTGATTGTGCCGACGGTGGTCAGATCGGTCAGCAAGGTGTCTTCGGTCGCCAAATCGGTCGCAGGCATCAACGTGTTCGACAGATCAATCCCAAAGGTAAAGTTCAGCGTCAAATCGGGGTCAAACACCAATTTGCCGTCGCCTGCCACATCGACCAGACCCGTGACCAATCCCGCCACGGTATCGCCCAACATATCCTTAAGCGCATCCCCCAGCAGCGCATCCAGATCAAAATTGAACGCCAGTTCTTCGGAATAATCGCGCAGGAATTCCAAATTCAGCGCAAAAATCAATGTTTTCGCGTCTGCATCCCATGTCAGCGTGACAGTGTCCTCGCCGAAATACTGTTCCAGATAGGAATCCGCCCGCGCCAGACCAACCGACGGATCGTCGCGCATTTCTTTCAGTGCGTCCGAGAAATCCTTGGCGAAATCGACAGCATCCAGCACCGAAAAGTTCAACAGTGGAATGTTTTCATCCAAGAAGGGCAGCTTTTCTTTCAGTGAATTGCCCAAGACTTGCAACATCGTCGCAATTGTCGAAAAGCTGTCAATAATATCGCCTTGGCCCAAATTGGCCATTGCCTCAACCGAATCCGCGCCCGCGCCCAGCAATTTATAGCTGAGTGTGTCGCCAGGATGGACTATATTATCAACGACAACCGAAACCCCGTCGATAAATCCTTGATTGAGCCCCCCAATCCCCACTGTGTCCAGCGCCACATCGCCCAGATAGATATGCAGCATCGACAGGGTTTCACCCGCCTTCAGGATATAGTCGTCTGCGTCCACGATCTGAACACCTGCGGCGGCGGTCACGGGATCGCCCGCCGCGTCCAGCGCCTGACCCGCGCCATCGGTGACAATCGCACCTTGGAAATCGCTGCGGCCAATCAGACCGTTCAGCCCGCGTAAGCTGTCATATTGATTGGTAACAGGGTCTTTGTAGGTCACCGCATCAATCAGATTGCGCAGGGACACATCATTGACGAAACCGTCCGAGTCATTGTGCCCGACCAGCGTCACATCCATCTGCGCGGCAAGGGTGATGAAATTATTATCGGGATGGTCGCGGCCCAGTTGCAGCGCCATCAGACCCAAGTCCAGAGATCCTTGGAATCCCGTCACCACGGCGCTGACATTCACCGCCAGCGCCAGATCGGTAAAGATCACATTGTCCAGCACCGCATCCAAAATCACATCCAACGCGGTGTCATCTGGGTCTGGCGTGGCTGCGGCGTCAGCCTCGGCTTCGGCCTTGACGGCGGCCTTGGCCGCAAGAATATTATCACCAGAGGCCCCGATCAGGTCTGCAGCAAAGCCCAAAAGATCAATCCCAATAGACGCGTCAAACTTGGCGTTCAAGGCGGCCACCAAGCGTGCCTCAAGCGACAGGTTGGTCATCAGGCCGGCGCTCAGGTCTTCGGTCGACAGCACCGTCGAGGTCAGGATATTGTTTTGCAGCGATGGGAAAATGAACATCAGCTTCCCTTCTTCGGTCAGCTTAAGTTCCGCGCCATTCAGCAGGGTCTGGTCATTCAGCCGCACATTGACCCATTCGATCAACGTGTCCAAATCCGTCGCGCGGGTCAGTTTATCGGGATCAATCCCGAATGAAATCTCTGACGTGGTGCCGACGGCCACGGAAAATTCAATACCATCGCCCGCGCCA
This sequence comes from Cypionkella sp., assembly GCA_040398785.1. Lineage (GTDB taxonomy): Bacteria > Pseudomonadota > Alphaproteobacteria > Rhodobacterales > Rhodobacteraceae > Cypionkella. The sequence continues at coordinate 52,115 of JBBATJ010000008.1, forward strand.
TTCAGAACCGCCGAAATAGGCAAACCCTGATCGGCAAAGGCCGCGTTAAAGGCGTCGATCATCCCATCCAGATTGGGCGCGCCCGTGGCGGGCACATACCAGCCATCGGCAGGCTTTTCGACTGTTAGATCAATGGTTTCCCCATCCACAATCGCAACATAGCGCAGGGCCGCGACACCCACCATTGCCTGATCAAAATCGGCGCCTGGGATGAATTCGCTGACCACAGGATCAGCGAGTTGCAGCAATTCCTCAACTGCGGGCAGGCCGGTGATTGTGAAGGTATAGGCGCTATCGGCGGGGGCGCTGTCGGACAGGGTAAAGGTCAGTTTTGTGATCAAGGTTTCAAACGTCAGACCCGCCGCCACGGGGATTCCCGCTGCCGTAAAAGCCGCATTCGTAGCGGAAATGATCCCCGCCAGATTGGCTTGACCGCCCGAATACCAACCGCCAGACGGCGTTGTCAGCGTCAATTCGCGGACATTGCCATCGACAACATAGGTGATCTTAACATCGGCGGCGTGCTCCAGACCTGTCGACAAAGCCGTCATATCTGCAGCTTCAAATTTGAACACTTTCAGCGCGTCCAGAGTGTCATTCACGGCCAGCGCTTTGGTATAGGTGGCCTCGGTCGCGACACCTTGGGTATCGGTAAAGGTATCGCTGCCAAAGCCCAAATCGGACAGGCCCAGATTGTCATCAAATATGTCCTGAGACCCAGCTAGGCCAAGGTCAACCGTCTTGGTCCCGCCCAACAGGCCCAAGGTCGTGCCAGGATGTCCCGCCAGATCAACGCTGATCTGCAACGCCCCATCAATTATGACGACATCAAAGCCTTTGGCCGTCAAAGCCGTGTCCAGCATCAATGCCAGTGCGCCCAACCGCTCTGCATCGGTTTTGGTATCATCCGCCCAAATGGCATTGCTTGTCAGATCCACGGCGACAGTCTGCCGGGTGATCGTATCATCCGCTGCCCGCGTCACCACCACAAACGACAGCTCATGAAAATCGCTCAGCGCGTTGAAGAGGCCGTTAAAATCTACCTCGCCCGTGCTTTGGGTTGGGGTGCCTGCGATCAGATTGCTCATCGTGGGCAGGCGATCACCATAGCCCAAATCGGCGGGGTTCAGCACAAAGGCATCTGCCAGACCCGTAAAAATATCATTGATCCCCGTAACGACATCGTGAATTTCGATATCCGTAAACGGAATCTCGACATCGACTGTGACGGCATCCAAGACATCCGCGACCAAATTGCCAACACTGGTCAAGAACCCTGTGATCTGGTCAATCCCCATCGCCGCCAGGGATTCAACCGAAGATTCCAATGTCTCACGCAGGGCCGCATCCGCAATTCCTGCAAAACTTACATCAAAGCCAATCTTGGCATCGCGGATAAACTGCGCGGCGGCGTTGGCCGCAGTCACAGTCGGATTGTTCAACACGCTGGAAACAGTAATCGCCGCTGTATAGGTGTGGTCGCTGCTGTCGGCGTCTGCGGCATCGGCAAAGAACCCCAGCGCCCCACCCAAATTGACCGCCATCAGGTCATATTCTGTAAAGGCCGATACATTTTCAAAAACGGCAGCGCCAACCTGTTTGATTTCAACATCAATATCCAAATTCGGATTGGTGGCATGGGATTGCAACCCAATCGTCTGCCCACCTGCCGTTGTCAGATTGATCTGACCGCCCAGGTTCAGCCCCGCATCCACCACCACATTGCCGCGCAAAATGGCCGTTTCAACCGATGTGGCCCCCGCCGTCAAAAGACCCAGATTAATCACATCATCCGCGCCAATGGCGACGGTACCGCCCACCTGAAATAGGGTGGCGAAATCGAAATCTGTGATGTCGATCCCGATGGAATCGACAACATTGCCCGTCTTTGCGATGGTGCTGGCCAAGGCAAAATTAATCGCCCCTGACGTGCCATCAAACGACAGCGACACGGGCGACGTCGCCCCATCTAGGCCAATATCTAACAAGCGGTCCAAATCCAACCCAAAGCTGGGCAGAACGATCGACACAGCGACCTGGGTCGTATCGGCGCCTTGGGTAAAGCGCACGACGGTATCGCCGTCGACTGTGATATCCTTTAGGTCAACCGACAGCCCCGCGCCCAAAAGGTGGTCAAAATAATCGTCCGCCGCGCTAAGGATCGCAGCTTTCGCGGTTACGTCTGTAATCCCAATTGTTGCCCAAGTGCTGTGCAGGCTGCTGACCAAGGCGTCGATCTTATCGCCCACTGTATTCGAACCAAAGGCCGCAAGGTTAAAGGTATTGGCCATTTGTGTCGTGGTGATCGCGGCGTCGATCGTGGCACCATTGCCTGCCGCTGCCGTCGTCAGGCTGTTTTGCACCGCCGTTTCCAGCTCGGCGTCGTGATCGGTGTTGCCCGCGCCCACCAGATTGTCCAACATCGACAAAGAGCCGGCTTTGATCTGCGTCACCACCTCGCGCATATGGTCAATCATCGCGACCAGATCAGCATCATTGTCCGCGCCCATGCGACTGCCCGCATCGGCCAAAATGTCCAAACTGTGCAGCGCGTCGCCTGTCAGATTGTCGAAGCGATCCAGAAAATCACTATAGCCATCCAACTGGCTGTCCAGCATATGGTGAATGCCCGAAATCAGTGTGGTGACATGGTCCAGACCGCCAATATCCCAATCCATCACCGCATCCATCAGAACGCGCTTTTCCATGGGGGCCACGGGCAGCATTGGCCGCGCTTGCGCAATTTTCGCAACAGCCGATTGCACGAAATCAATCTTACCTTGCTTACCCATGTCTTCCCCCGACTATAATTTTGCAGGCCCCAAGGCCCAATAAATTTCTTGGTCCGTCCATCGACACGCATTCCGCGGACCCAAGGCAAAAATACGCCAGGAAATACGCTGCAGAATACAATGCGCAAAAAACGCGCGTTTAAATATACCAGTGTATATCTAGCGACGTCTCAGTCACTGGGTCAATTGATTTCTTGTTCGTTAACCAAATACTTAGCACTGTTTTGCAACAGGCTCTGCTTTTGTCCTGTAGGCGCAGGCCGTTTTTGCGAACCACTGGTCTTTGCGGGCCGCTGTGCGACCCTGTCGCCAGCCTATTTGACGCCGCCCAACATCCCTTCGACAAAGCGGCGTTGGAGCAGAAAAAACACAAGAATCGTCGGCAGCGTGGCCATCACATTGGCCACCATAATCAGCCCATAATCTGGCACATAGGCCGAGGCCAAGGATGCCACGACCAGCGTGATTGTCTTCATCTCATTGGTTTGCAAGGATATCAGCGGCCACAGATAGGCGTTCCAATTGGTCATAAACACAATGATCATGGCGGCTGCATAGGTTGACCGCATCACGGGCATATAAATGAACAAGAATATCTGCCATTCCTTTAGCCCGTCGATCCGCGCGGCGTCACGCAGTTCTGTCGGAAAGGATTTGGTGTTCTGGCGGAAATAGAAAATCATGAAAATCGCCGCCATCCCAGGCAGGATTACGGCCAGATAGGTGTTCATAATCCCCAATTTGACGAACATCACAAACAGCGGGATCATCATCGCCGCAAAGGGCACCGACAGCAGCAGCAACAACCCGCCAAAGATGCGGTCACGCTGGCGGGATTTGAAAATCTCAAACCCATAGCCCGCCATAGAACAGATGATCAGCGTTGCCGCCGTGCCCGTGATCGCCACAAAGAATGAGTTGAAGAACACGCGCGGCACATCGACCAATTCGAAAAACTTGGCGATATTGGGGATCAGATTGGTCCCGAATGTGGCCTTGCCGCCTGTCACATCATTGGCGGTGTTGGTCGCGCCCACGATCATCCAATAGAACGGAAAGACCGAGATAAAGGCCGCAAGCCAAAGCGCTGCAAGGATCAAAAGACGGGGAATTGCGGCAAATAAACGGGCCAATCTATCGATCCTTTGCCACTTTGAATTGAACCCAAGACAGCACCGCGACCAACAGCACGATCACCCAAGAAATCGTCGCCGCATAGCCAAAGGTCGGCATATAGCGAAAGGTCAGATTATAGATATAAACCGACAAGGTCAGGGTCGCATTGGCAGGCCCGCCGCTGGTGGTGCCAGACGAGGTGATCGTGTTGACCTCATCAAACAATTGCAGCGTGCCGATGGTGGATAAAACGGTGGTGAACAAGATCACAGGTTTCAGCATCGGCACGGTGATGCGCCAAAACCGCGCGCGGGCGGGAATGCCATCAATGCGCGCCTGCTCATAGATCGAGGGGTCGATATTTTGCAAAGCGGCCAGATAGAAAACCATATTATACCCCGTCCAGCGCCACGTGATCGCACTGATAATCAAAACCTTGGCCCAAAACGGATCGGTCATCCAGCCGATGGGTTCGCCGATAATATGCAGCGCCATCAACGTGTCATTGACCACGCCATCGGGCGAAAACATGGATTTGAACAGCACGGAATAGGCGATCAAAGACGTCACACAGGGCAGAAAAATCGCGGTGCGCAAAACGGCCCGTCCGCGCAGTTTGGGATTGTTCAAGGCCACCGCAAACAACAGTGCCAAGATCAGCATGATCGGCACTTGGAAGATCAAAAAGATGAGGGTGTTCGACAAGGCTTGGATGAAAACGCCGTCTTGGGTCAGACGATAAATATTGGCAAAGCCGCCGAATTTGAAATTCATCCCCTTGCCGGTTTGGAACGACATCCACAGCGACCACAGAATCGGATAGACCATAAACAGCCCAATCAGCACCATAGCAGGTGCAACAAAGGCCCAGCCCGCCCAGTTTTCGCGATCCCGTTTTTGCAACATCATCCCCCCAAAGAAAATCCCCACTTGGCGACCCAAGCGGGGAATTCAGTCTTATTGGATTTGCTGGGCGACTTGTGCATCAATCGCGGCAATCGCCGCATCAATGTCACCGCCCGCCACCAGACCCGGCAATTGCGCGGTTACTGCGGCATCCGCCTCATTGGTAAAGATGCCATAGTTCACGCCTGGGATTTTTGATTGCCATTCCGAGAAATTGGCCCAAACCGACTCGCCGCCGTAATAGTCGTCGGATGCCGAATAGGCCTCACCTGCGCGCGCGGGCAGATAGGCCCCGAATGCGCCCTGACCAACCAGAATTTTCTGATAGAAATCAGCGTCACCCGCCCAAACGGTTTTCAGGAAATCAATCGCCACATCCTTGCTTGGCGCCGAAGACAGCACATACCAGCTGGACCCGCCAAGGTTCGACGCATGGCCCGCACCCTCAACACCCGCCAGTTTCGGGATTGGGGCCACGCCCCATTTGCCCGACATATTGTTGCCCTTTATCCCGCCCGTCATCCAAACGCCCGTGAACACGCCCGCAACGTCGCCGTTGTTAAAGGCCCCCGTATAATCGCCCCAACCCGAGACGGCCTTATACAGATCCTTAGTTTGCAGCATTTTCACCCAAGTTTGCAGCGCCGCCTTGAACACGGGATTGCCCGCAATGTTCGCTGTGCCGTCTTCCTTAAAATACCACGACCCTGCCGATTGCAGCATGATCCGCATCGCGCCCGCATCATTGGCGTCGATCGAGAACATAGGCTTACCGGTCTTTTCCTTAACTTTTAGACCGATGTCGATCATCTGATCCCAAGTAATGTCTTGCAAATCCGCAGATTTGAACCCCGCCTCGGCCAGCAAATCCGAACGATAGAACAGACCCGTTACGCCCGAATCAAACGGCAGCGAATAGGTTTGCCCGTCGACAGTCGCCAAAGACACCTTGTAATCCGCGAATTGGGTGTAATCGATCTTATCCGTCAGGGGTTCAAACGCGCCGGGGAAAGATTGCAGATATTTCTGTGCGCCGTAATCTTCGATCAAAACGATGTCTGGCAGACCCTCGGTCGTGCCCGACGCCAATTGCGTTTGCAATTTCTGTTCCAGATCGGCCTTGGCGAAATCGACGACGGTGATTTTGTCATCAGGATGGGTGGCGGTGTAACGGGCAATCGCCTCATTCATCGCGGCGCCGTTAAATTCAGGTGCCCAGCACCAGACGGTCACATCGGCGGCCATCGCCGTCGATGCCAAAAGCAGATTTACCCCAGCCGCAGCCAGAAGTGAGCGGTGCCATGTCACGGCAGTCATCATATTGTCATCCTCCCAGATGTGAGGCGGTCCCATTGGCCTCTAGGCGAAAGGCTAGCGCGGAAAAAATTGCAGCGCAATTAAATTTAGTAAAATTTTCAGGTCGATCGCAAATGACCCAGAAACGCCCCCATCCTTGGACGCCTTTTGCGGCATAAAGGTGCCTCCGGCGGGGATATTTGCGCCTAAGTGAAAGCAACGGATTGTGCAAAAGGCCTGTCATGCGGGCAAAACACCTGCGCCCAAGGCATTTATGCCGCTTTAGGGTTTGCGCGCAGAGCCGCGCCAGATGATCGTTGAGGCCATCATCGCGCGCTTGGCGGTGTCGCGGCCATTGATCCGTTCCAGCAGCATATCGACAGCACTTTCGCCAATCACTTCGGACGGCAGGCGCACTGTCGTCAAGGGCGGTGACAGGAATTTAGCCACGGAGATATCGTTAAAACTGGCCACGCCGACATCATCGGGAATTTTCAACCCCATCTCGTGCAAGGCGCGATAGGCGCCCACGGCCATATTGTCATTGCCCGCAATCAGCGCGTCGGGGCGGTGGGCCGCGCCCATGATTTGTTTGGTCAACGCATAGCCTGCCGATTCCGTGTTGGTATCAAACAGGCAATGGGCAGGGTTAAAAATGCCCCGCTCGCGCATGAAATCGGCATAGGCCAGGCCGCGCTCCTCCCATTTGTTGGCCGTTCCCGCATGGTCCCACCAACCGACAAAGCCGATCCGCGCATAGCCCATATCCGTCAGCGCGTTCAGCAGTTTACGCATAGCGCGGGGGCGGTCGGCGGCCACGGAATCGATTTCTTCATCCTCAGGGATATAATCGGCAAAGACCAAAAATCGGCTATGCCGTTTCAACCAAGCGATTTCGTCCACCTCGTGCATCCCAATTGCAATCACCCCCGCGGTGGCCTGCAACAGTTTCGGGTCGGGCATGGCGTCGGTGTGGTAAATTTTCACCGTTTCAATTTTCAACGCGGCACAGCGTGCCTCAATTCCGATGCGCAGGGACACATAATAGGGGTCCGCCAATTCTTGATCTGGCCGCAAAAAATGCACCAGCGCGATTTTGTCGGCCACAGTCGGACCCGCGACCTTGCGATTGCGGGGGGTGGCGTAATTCATCGACTCGGCAGCCTCGATGATCGCTTGGCGCACCGCCAGGCTGACCGACAGCGTCTGATCGAAATTCAACACCCGCGACACCGTGGCCGAAGACACCCCCACCATCGTGGCGATGTCCTTTAACTTCACGGGGCCTTTGCGCGGTGTCATATCTTGCATGATGTATGATTGCCACGGGCGGGCGGGATTGGCAATTGGCGCAAAACCTGCTGGACCTGCGGGCAAGGCTGCACTACCCTAACGGGATTAGCGCCAAATTTTTTTTCAAAAAGTATTTCAAATCAATGGCTTTAGATCGCAAGAATTCTAACCTGAATTCCGCCCGAGAGGCGAAAAAGGACGAATTTTACACGCAACTGCCCGATATTGAACGGGAAATGGCCCATTACAAAGACCATTTTCGCGGCAAAGTGGTGTATTGCAACTGTGATGATCCACGGGTCAGCAACTTTTTCACCTATTTCTCGCATAATTTCGAAGAATTGGGCCTGAAACGGCTGATTACCACCTGTTACAAAAGTCAGAATATGAATGTGTTCAGCCAAGGCGCGGCGGAACAGGCGGTTTGGCTGGACTATCACGGCGACAAAAACAACAACCGCGTGCCAGATGTGTCAGAAATCGGCATTCATCCCCTGACAGGCGACGGCGATTTTCGCAGCGCCGAGAGTGTTGATCTGCTGAAACAGGCCGATATCGTCGTCACCAACCCGCCGTTTTCGCTGTTCCGCGACTATGTGCAGCAGCTGGTGGAGCATGGGAAGAAATTCCTGATTATTGGTCCCAAAAACGCGATCACTTACAAAGAGATTTTCCCCCTGATCCGCGACGGCAAGATGTGGCTGGGCACGGGGTTTCTGGCGGGCAACGCCTATTTCAAAACCGCGCATGACAAGGCCTTTGCGGATGGGGTTTATGACGCGACAACGGGGCTGGTGAACTTTCGCAACTGTGGTTGGTTCACCAACATGGATTACAAAGAACGCCACGAGGATTTGATCCTTTTCAAGGCGTATTCGCCCGAAGCCTATCCAAAATACGACAACTATGAAGCGATCGACGTCAGCAAGACAGCCGATATTCCCGCTGATTATTATGACCTGATGGGCGTGCCGATCACCTTTTTGGATCGCCACAACCCTGACCAGTTTGAAATCGTCGGCATTGCAAAGACTTGGTTTGGCATGGCGTCAAAGACCTATCCCAAACAAACCCAAGTGGACAAAGGCACCCGAAAAGAAGTGTCCAAGCTGAATGACCAGCCCGCAATATTGGTGCCGTCACCACCTGCGACGGGAACCTATTACGAGGTGGACGGAAAATACTATGTTGCAACCTATGTGCGATTGTTGATCCGCAGAAACACGGGACAAAAATGAAAATCACCCTCACCGAAATCACCATCGCGGAACTGGTGCAAAACTATAGTGACAATGCCGAGGGCGGGGTGACGGGATATAACGGCAGGCTGGACATTCGGCCCAAGTTTCAGCGCGAATTTGTCTATAAGGATGACAAGCGCAACGCGGTGATTGACACAGTGGTCAAGGGGTTTCCGCTGAATGTAATGTATTGGGCGGCGCGGCCTGATGGCGGCTATGAGGTGATTGACGGCCAACAGCGCACCATTTCCATTTGCCAATATGTGACCAGCAAATTTTCGATCAAGCCGCCGCTGTCAGACTCGCCCCTGTATTTTCACAACCTGCAAGACGATCCGCAACGCGCCATTCTGGATTACAAACTGACTGTCTATATTTGCGACGGGTCTGACAGCGACAAGCTGGACTGGTTCAAAACCATCAACATCGCAGGCGAAAAACTGACCGATCAGGAATTGCGCAATGCGGTTTATTCGGGGTCTTGGGTGACGGATGCAAAACGTTATTTCAGCCGCACGGGGGGCGCGGCCTATGGTGTGGGCGGCGATTATTTGAACGGCGCGGCCATTCGGCAAGATTATCTGGAAACCGTGATCAAATGGATATCGAACGGCCAGATCGAAGATTACATGGGGCAGCATCAACAAGATGACACTGCCGAACCCCTGTGGGCCTATTTTCAATCGGTAATCACTTGGGCGCGGCAGACATTTCCGAAATATCGCAAGGAAATGAAGGGTTTGGATTGGGGTGGGTTTTACCGCGAATTTGGCACGGCATCGCTGGACCCTGTGGCGCTTGAGGCCGAAGTTGCCCGCCTGATGGCCGATGAAGAGGTCGAAAACAAAAAGGGCATTTACGAATATGTTCTGACCCGCAAGGAACGCTATTTGAACCTGCGCACCTTTTCCAATTCGCAAAAAACGACCCTGTATGAACGGCAAGCGGGTATTTGTGCGCATTGTGGCAAGCAATTCCAGATTGGCGAGATGGAGGCGGACCATATCAACCCGTGGCATTCAGGCGGTAAGACCGAGATTGCAAACGGACAAATGCTGTGCCGCGAGGATAACCGCCTAAAGTCGGGCAAATAACGCGGGCCAGTTGACCCCCCCTGCCTGCGGGGCTAGTTGTGCGGAAACCTTGGGGGCGTGAATGACCATTCATCTTTATCAAAACGATTTGCCCGATGGGCTGGATCTGGGCGCAGTGGTGGCGATTGACACGGAAACCATGGGGCTGAACCCTGCGCGGGATCGGTTGTGTTTGGTGCAACTCTCATCTGGCGATGGCAATGCGCATTTGGTGCAGATCGCCAAGGGGCAGACCAGTGCGCCCAATTTGACCCGCCTTTTGACTGATCCGAATGTGATTAAGCTGTTCCATTTTGGGCGGTTTGATATTGCGGCGATGCTTGCGGCCTTTGGCGTGCGGACATCCCCCGTTTGGTGCACCAAAGTCGCCAGCAAACTGATCCGCACCTATACGGATCGGCATGGGCTGAAATATCTTGTGCAGGAATATGCGGGGGTGGATGTGTCCAAGGCGCAGCAGACATCGGATTGGGGATCGGCCAAGTTGACCGATGCGCAGCGCGATTATGCGGCGTCGGATGTGTTGTATCTGCACAAGCTGAAAGATGCGCTTGAGGCGATTTTGATCCGCGAGGATCGTTTGGATTTGGCCCAACGCTGTTTTGATTTCCTGCCCACCCGCGCCGAATTGGATCTGCTGGGCTGGGAGGAGCCGAATGACCTTTTCCACCACTGATCTTTTGATCACCGCGCGGCAGGTGATCGCGCGTGAGGCTGAGGGTTTGGCGCTGTTGTCCGCGGCCTTGGACGACAGTTTTGTGCGCGCGGCAGAATTGATCCTGAACACGACGGGGCGGGTGATCGTGTCGGGCATGGGCAAATCGGGCCATATTGGGCGCAAGATCGCCGCGACCTTGGCCAGCACGGGCACGCCCGCGCATTTCGTCCATCCTGCCGAGGCAAGCCATGGTGATTTGGGGATGCTGACGCGGGGGGATGTGGCGCTGTTGTTGTCCAATTCGGGCGAGACGGCGGAACTGGCCGATATCATCACCCATTGCCGCCGCTTTGGCATTGCCATGATCGGCATTTCCAGTCGCAAAGACAGCACGATGATGCGGCAATGCGATGTTGCACTGGCGTTGCCCAATGCGATTGAGGCCTGCGATACGGGGATTGTGCCCACGACATCCACCACAATGGCGCTGGCCTTGGGCGATGCCCTGGCCGTGGCCTTGATGCAGCACCGCGCCTTTACCGCCGAACATTTCCGCCTGTTCCATCCGGGTGGCAATCTGGGCGCAAAACTGTTGCGGGTGCGGGATTTGATGCATCTAAATCCGCCCCTGATCACCGCAGATCGCCCTATGTCAGAGGCGCTTTTGCAAATCAGCCAAAAGGGGTTTGGTGTGGTGGGTGTGACGGACGGGTCGGGGTTGCTGTCGGGGATCATCACCGACGGCGATTTGCGCCGCAATATGGAGGGGTTGATGGCGCTGCAGGCGGGGGATGTGATGACAGCCAATCCGCGCAGTTTGGCCCCCGATGCCTTGGCCCAAGATGCGCTGGCGCTGATGACCACGGCGCAGATCACTTGCATTTTGGTGGTGGACCCTGCCGCCCCACGCCACGCGATCGGCATTTTGCACATCCATGATTGCTTGCGCGCGGGGGTGATGTGATGCGCGCTTGGACCGATTCGCATACACAGATTGTCACCACCCTAAAGCTGTTTTTGCCGCTGGTAGCGCTTGCGATCCTGTCCAGCCTGTTCATCTTTTCGCGCGTCATCGACCCCGAGGCCGCCATTCCCTATGCCACAGTCGATGTCGCCGACCGTTTGCGCGAACCCAAAGTGACGGATGCCCAATATGCGGGTATGACGGACGATGGCAGCGCGATTTCAATCAGTGTCGCCGTGGTGGTGCCCGATGGAACAACGGGCGGCAGCGCGAAACAAGTTGTGGCGCGGATCACATCAAAACAAGGCGATTTGACCGAGGTGCTGGCAAACGCCCTTGCCTATGACAACAACAAGGCCGCTTTGACCGGCGGGGTCGAAATGCGCAGCAACGGCTTTGATTTGAAAACCGACGCGATGGATGTCGTGATGGACCGTATGTCGATGTCCAGTCGCGGCAGCGTGACAGGAACGGGGGCTTTGGGTCATTTGACGGCGGGGCAAATGCGGCTCAGCGTTTCCGATGATGCCGCCCGCGACTATCTTCTTGTTTTCAATTCTGGCGTTCATCTGATATACCAGCCGTTGAAATGACAGGATTTCAAATGTCACGCATTGCCCTATGTCTTATTCTTATGATCTGCGCACAGATTGCGGTGGCGCAAACGGCCGGCGTGGCTTTTGGCGGGATCAAGGGCGATCCAACCCTGCCCGTCGATGTGACATCCGAATCCCTAACCATCAACCAAAAAGACGGCTCTGCCCAGTTTGCGGGCAAGGTTTTGGTGATCCAAGGCGCGATGCGCCTGTCGGCCGACCTTTTGCGGGTGGAATACAAGGCCGACAAATCAGGCATTGCGCGGCTGTTTGCGACGGGGAATGTTTTGTTGGTCAACGCCACGGACGCGGCGGCCGCAGACGAGGCGATCTATAGCGTGGACCTTGGCCAAGTGGTGATGTCCGGCAATGTGCGCCTGACCCAAGGCGACACCATTCTGACCGCGCCGAAAATGACTGTCGATCTAAAAACGGGCCTGGGCACCCTTGAAGGCGGGGTAAAGACCAGCTTTGCCCCAAAGGCCAATCAATGACTGGGTCGGCATGATGGACGGCGCGTCCCCGATCAACGCGGATGTTGGCCTGTCGGTGCGCCAAATCCGCAAAAGCTATAAGCGGCGCGTTGTGATCCGCGACGTGTCGCTGCACCTTAACCGTGGCGAAGTGGTGGCCCTGCTGGGGCCAAACGGCTGTGGTAAAACCACCTGCTTTTATTCCATCGCGGGACTGGTGACGCCCGAACAGGGCCAAGTCGCAATCGATGGACGCGATGTGACCGCCCTGCCGATGTATCGCCGCGCGCGTTTGGGTATAGGCTATTTGCCCCAAGAAATGTCGATTTTTCGTGGGCTTTGCGTCGAAGATAATATCATGGCCGTGCTGGAAATTCGCCAAAGCGATCACCACAAACGCCGTGAACGCCTAGAAGAATTGCTATCCGAATTCTCCATAACCCATCTGCGCCGTGCCCCCGCCATGGCCCTTTCGGGGGGCGAACGCCGAAGGGCGGAAATTGCGCGCTGTCTGGCCGCTGACCCGCAATATTTGCTGCTGGATGAACCCTTTGCGGGGGTAGATCCGATTGCCGTGGGCGAAATCCGCCATCTGGTGCAGGATTTGAAATCACGCGGCATTGGGGTTTTGATCACCGATCACAATGTCGCCGAAACCCTGTCGATTGTGGATCGCGCCTATATTTTGCATGACGGGGTGGTTCTAAAAACCGGCACAACCCAAGAAATTGTCGATGATCCGATGGTGCGCCGTGTCTACTTGGGCGAAAATTTCAAAATGTTTTGAAAAACTGCGCTTCTACGCGTCAGAGTTGTTGACAACACCCCCCTAGCATCCCAAAATGAAAAGGATGCGAAACAGCTTCGCCAGTGATCCATCACCCCAAGCGGCCCCCAAAGGCCCTGCATGGTTTTCATGTGCCGTTCAAGCAGTGATGGAAATTTTCCCTATATTTCAAAGAATTACCTTATCGCCTTGCGGTAAGGTGGTGGTCACTTAAAGGAGGCATCATGCGTTACCAAATCAGCGGCAAACAAATCGACATCGGCGAAGCCTTGCAAATCCACGTCAAAGCCGAACTTGGCGAGATCGTCGAAAAATACGCCCAGCGCCCGACAGAGGCGGTGGTTGTGTTTTCGCGTGAGGCGCACGAGCTGGTCTGCGAAGCGGTGATCCATCTGTCGACGGGTCTAACCGCCCAAGCCAAGGGTCACGCGACCGAAATCTATGCCGCCTTTGAATCTGCCCGCGAAAAGATGGACAAGCAACTGCGCCGTTACAAACGCCGCATTCGCAATCATCATCAACACCGCCCCGCCCCTGTTGAGTTTGGCGGCGCGTCATCGTATATCATTGCCTCAACTGAGGAACCAGACGAGTCTGACACCGCCGAGCTGCAACCCATCATCATTGCCGAGATGGAAACCAAAATCCCCTCGATCACTGTGGGAGAGGCTGTGATGCAGTTGGAATTGTCGAACCAACATTTTCTGGTGTTTCGCAACGAAGGCCATGCGGGCGTGAATGTCGTTTACCGTCGCACTGACGGAAATATCGGCTGGATCGACCCGCGCAACAGCAAGTGATGCGGAACGCCGCAAGATACGGATCGACGGATGGAACTTTCGACGCTTTTGATTGCACCCGCCGTTAAGGTTATGGGCCAACTCTCCAATAAGAAACGCCTGTTTCAAGAACTGGGCGAGTTGGCCGCACAATCCTATGGGCTGGACGCCTCGATGATCATCGATGGTCTGCAAGAGCGCGAAACATTGGGGGCGACGGGCGTAGGCAACGGAATCGCCCTGCCCCATACTCGCCTGCACGCAATGGATCGGGTGGTCGGCGTGTTCTTGCGTTTGGAAAAACCGATGGATTACGAAAGTGTGGACCGCCAGCCTGTCGATTTGATCTTTGCGTTGTTTGCGCCGACCAATTCAGGGGTGGAACACCTTAAGGCCTTGGCATTGGTATCGCGCACGATGCGCGACGCCGATATGTGCGCCAAACTGCGCGCGAATAATGATCCTGCAACGATCTATGCCATTTTAACGGAAAACCGCGCGCCATTGGTGGCCTAACGCCAAGTGCCAAAACCGAAACCGGTGTAATCGCGGTCATAGGCTGCGCGTGCGGCCTGTTCCAATTCAGCGTCATAAATCGCGGCCAAAGTTGGATATTCTGGGGCGATTCCGATCTCATTTGGAAGGGGGTGCATGACCGCACCAAAGCCCTGAACCATCTGCGACAAGCCCGCCGTAATATCCTTTTCCCGCAAAATAAAATCTGGGGGATACAACTGGGAAAATCCTTGGATAACGGCGGTTTGCGAGGCGAACTGAAGAATCACCTTTAACCCCGTTTGCCCGGTCAAATTGCGTTTCAGGAATTTCAAAAATTCCAGAAATGCTGCCCGAAATTCAGCATCCGACGCAAACGCGGTGCCAGAGAGTGGCAGTTTCAGTCCGTGAAACTTGGCCAAATAGGGCCGCAATTCGGGTTGCAAGTTGCTGGTCAAAAAGGCGCAAAACATAGCGTGCGCCCGTGCCAAGGGATGGCGCAGAACTGTGAAACTGCGATGATTTGGCCGCGCCTCTTTCCACTGGCGCAGGGATTTTCGTTCAAACGCGCTGGTTAGACCGCCATAGCTTTGCATCCAATCGCTGATTTGACGCCAAGGGGCGCCTGCAATTGGCATAAAGATCAACGGCAGGGCATCACTGGCCAAATGATTGGGCACACCCGCATTGCGGCGTGGTTCAAAATTGGGCGTGCGGGCCAAATTGAACCGATCCATCCGCGCCAACGCCGCCGCCATTTCCGCCGCATTGGCAACCTTGGCTTCTATCGCTTCGGGGTTTTGTTTTTTCAGTGTCGTGTCGATATTCTTAAGTCGGTCTTGCAACCCCAAAAAGGCGGCAAGCCCGTTTAGGACATCCAAATCAAGAATATCTTCATAGTCGATATAAAAGGCGGTCTGCCCCGTCGTTTGTAAAGAACGCAGTAGAAACACCTGAAAATCTTGTAGATTTTCCAGATAGCGTTCAAACTCAATCGCGTTGAAAATGGGCCGGCTTGTCATGCGTTTCGCGGGGTTCATCATGCGCCATTGATGGGTTTCCACCGCGATTTTCCAACTGATAAAGCTTTCGACAGGATTGCGGGTCAGGATAATTTTCGCACAGGTCTGATCCGCCAACACCGCATCCAAAACGCGCGGGTCATGGTCATGAAAAAACCGAAAGCCCGACAAGCCCGCCGTCTGCGCCCGCATCATTGCCAAAAGGGCAAGCGGGTCAGCGTTGCGTTGTTCAATGGTCATCCCAAAGATATCTGTGCGCTTGTGATCGCCCAGCAAAACCGGATTGAACACCTCACCGTAACAGGTGAACCCCTGCAAGCGGTTCATATTCATTTCCAGAAAATTGGACCCCGTGCGCATTTCGCCCAAGATCACAAAACTGCTGAACCCATCGGCCACGTTATTTCACCAGATAGGGGCGACCACGTGGCGCCATTGTGCTGCGCGGCCCGTGATCCAGCGGAAAATCCCCCATCAGCGTCGGCTGCATCCCTTGATTGCGCAGTGCCTGCAGGAACTGACCAAAACCCGTCAGATCGACCAAAACAGGGGCTTCGGTCAATCGCCGCATCGCACGGGGGCTGATTTCATCGATGATGCTTTGCAAGGGTTCAATCGGGTTTTCGACAAACTCTGCCAAGGACCAAATCCGCACCCTTGCCTTGACAAAGGGTTTGCGCAACAGGGTTAGAATATCGGTTTCCACCTTTTGTAAAAGGGCGGCTTGTTTGCGAATATCGGTAAAATTTTGGTTGGACTGAAACATCTGAATCGCCCAAGCCCCTGAAATAACAGAGATTTGTGCATTTGGATCGCGGGCGATGAAATCGGCAACATTTGGGTTATCTGTTGGCCCAAATTGAAAACATTGCCGCTCGCCGCGGGTATTCCAAATCAGGTTGGTTAGAAAATCGTCGGGACGGTAATCGCGTGCGATGGCAGAATCGGACAAGCCGCCGCAAAATACAGGGTCGCCCCCTGCAAAATGCACTTTGTCAGGGGCGTAAAGATGTCCATGCACGCGCGCATTTGTGGCCTTGGCAAGCCAAGGTTCAAAATTCTGAAAAACATCGCTGAACCCTTCGAATACCGAATAGGGTGCCGCAGTATAGCCGTTTTCCCAGCCGGCATTCGGATGCCGGCTTTGCATATACAGGCCCGAACGGCCCTTGGTGCGCCGCTCAACAGCCTTGGCGAACAGGCGGTCTATCTTATTTGGGTTGGGTTCGCCACTGCTGTCAGGGGCAGACGCGTCCGTCAGAAACGCCGCATAAAGCCGCCCCGCGTGCGGCCATATTTTGCGCGCGACAAAGCAATCTGATTTGCGCAAAAGTTGCAGATGGTCATCATAGAAAATATGCGGTTTGCCCTGAAAATCGAATTTCGAAAGGGTCAAGGATCGGCTTTCAACTTGGCCCGACACTTGGCGCACAAGGGTTTGAAAATAGCTTTCGTCGGGAATCCAAACCCGTTTGAAAAAGCGGTTGATGCGGCGATGATCCGGATGATCAATGATCGCCGATAAAGTTTGCCGTGTCAGGCACCACCACTGACTGCCCAGATGGGGGGTAATACCATCGGGGATGGTGCGTTTGAACCGCAGGCGGCGTTGCAGGCGGACATAGCCGTCAAACAATTTGCGGCTTTTGCGCCAACTGAACGGAAACCGCAGCGTAAAGCGTTCGATATCCAAACCGCCCACAGTCCAGCCCACATCGGACGTCGTGACAGATTCGATGAAATCGGTGCGGGGACGGGCGTCCAAATAGGCCTTCATCTCGGCAACAGGGCGCAAAGGCACACAAGACCCAGACGCCAAAAACGCATGGCGCACCTGTGGAAAATCGTGCAGCAGGATCCTTGCCGCGCCAATCGTGGCCGCCACAATCCCCCAAGTGCCCCATTCGCACGGATGGCGGGGCGCAAAACGGATATTGGTCACATCAATCAGGGCGGCGACCAGACGTTGATAGGCGCGCGCTTTGACGCGGGCGTCAACATGAATAACCACGGGGCAATCGTTGCGGGCCCAGTGCCGCGCCACTTGGGCGGCGCGGTCCAATTCGGTGTGACACAGCATGATAAAGCCAACGGTCATGCCCAATTCCCCTTGGACATCAGGCCTAGAATTTCCAATTGCCGCCAGTTGATATACCGCTCTGACCATTTGCACCAAAGATCGGGTTGTTTGGCGATACCGGCGCGGTAGGCGCGGTATTCGTGGCTGTTGGCGTAATGTTGGCGGCGATCCATTTCCTCGGCGGCCTTATCAACCAATGTGTCCAGAAATTTGGCGTGCAGCAAACATCCTGATGCCTTTTCGCCCCCCCATTCGTCATAAACTTGGTTCAAACCGCGCGGCAAAAGCATATGCGCAGAACTGACATAGGCGAAATGGCGTTCCCATTTCACCAAGGGGATTTTGTTCAGCGCGGGGGCGCGTTCAGGCAAATCTTGAAAAAACATCCGCGCCCTTGGCCCGCCTTGGATCCACAGATTGCCAAAGCGTTGATTGCGCCGCATCACGTAATTGCCGCTGTCGAAATAGGGCGCGATTTCCAAGGGATCTTGCCCCTCGCGGTAGGGGATCAGATCAAAGGGGCCTTTGGGATACATATCCAAAAGCATCGCCGAAAAAGATTTGATCGACGACGCATCCAGCCAATCGGTCAGCGCGCGCAGGGGCCGTGTATCGCAAAAGGGATAGACAAAGAATTCGTCGGGATCGACGACCAAACACCAATGCCCGTGGGCATAACGCATTTGCAGCCAGTTCAACCAATCCACGCCAAAGCGCGCCCGTTTATAGCTGTGTTTGCTAGACCATACTGACACATCAGACTGACCGCGCAGATAATCACCCGTGCCATCCGTGCTGTCATTGTCGACGATCAAAAAGTGACTGACACCCAACTTGCGGTAATATTGCAAGAAATACGGCAGGCGCACGCGCTCGTTGCGCATGGTCGAAAACACCAAGATCGCGTCAGATTTGATCGCGTCGGTTTGGTTGACAACCGAACGCAACTCGCGCCTTTTGCGAAAGGCACGAAACAGCCAGCGTTTGCGCGCCAAACGCAACATATATCGAGACATCAAACCCACGCGACCTATGCCCGCCTTTATACTATTTTCAGTCTAATCCAACGTTGTTAAGACAGTCTTGAAATGTTGCGACCAAGTGTTTGGTCTAAATCTATTCGGCCTTGACCCACCCTGATGGCAGAATGCGGTGATTGTTTCGATCCAAGCATAGCTGTCTGTGACGTCTAGGTAAACCGCCAAGTCAACGCCACCCTTATTGGCCATAACCTCGCGCAGAACGGGCAGATTATTGGCGATGATCGGCACGCCCAAACTGGCTGCCTCAATGGGAGGCAGACCATACCCTTCGGCAAGGCTGGGAAACACCAGCGCCCTTGCCCCAGACAGCAGGCCCATCGCGCCCGCGTCATCCAAATTCGGGTGATGGATGACAGCATTGCGGGCGATCAGCCGATCCATCTGCGCGAACACTGCCGGCGCGGCCCAGCCCTTTGCGCCAATCACGTGCAGTTGCGGCAAATCGGGCTGCGTTTCCCAGATATCAAACAACAGCGCGTGGTTTTTGCGCGGCTCGATTGTGCCTAACGCCACAAAATAGGGGCCAGTCTGCGGCATGGGTCGCGGCGCAACACCTGTCACGCCCAGATGCGCCGTGACGCCCTGCGGGACGCGACCATGTTTGGCAAAATGCAACTCGGTCTTGGTGCGGGCATCCTGCGAGATATGGATCACCCAATCCGCATAGCGCGCCACCGCCGCGATCTTGTGGGCAAAGGGGACGATTTGATCGGGCCTGCAATACTGGGGATGGTCTAAGGGGATTGTGTCATGGATCAAAACCACAACCTTTAACCCCACCATCCGTGCCAAAGTATCGGCACCAAGATTGCTGTGACCCACATTCCAATACGTGCAAGGGTCTGGCAGTTTGCGCAACAGTCCTGCGATCATAGGGGCAGGACGGCGGACAATGGCGCGACGGCGCACCCAACTTTGTGCGCGATGACGTAACGCGTTGCGCGAAAACCACCTGCCGCGCGGCATTTCGCCCTGCCCATGATATAGGTTAGACAGATCGCAACATCCCCGACGATCCAGCAGCAGATATCCCAAGCCCGTCTGCACCAAACCAAACAGCAGAGAGTCCCCGCCCAGAAATTGATCCAAATAGGCCAATTCGACCCGATCAATCCCCGTCATAGGCCCGCGTCCTAGACGCGACACCAGCCGCGTCAGATCGATCAGATGTGCGGCCAAAGGATCACCAGATCACTGTGCCGCCTTTTGCAGTGCCATCATATCCGCCAAATAAGCGCCGAATTCGTCGCGCAAATCGGGGCGCGACAAGCCAAAGGCAACCGTTGCCTGCAAGAACCCCGCCTTGGATCCGCAATCATATCGCTGCCCGCGAAAGCGATAGCCATAAACCTCGCCCGAGCCTGTTTCTGCCGCAATGGCGTCGGTCAATTGAATTTCGCCCCCTGCGCCTTGTTTCATTTTATTCAGATTGGTCATGATCTGCGGCGTCAAAATATAGCGCCCGATCACCGCCAGATTGGATGGCGCATCTTCAACCTTGGGCTTTTCCACCATGCCGCGGGCGCGCACCACACTGCCCATATCCTCTTGCACGTCCAAGACGCCATAGGATGAAATTTGCTTGGGCGAGACCTCCATTGTGGCGACCATATTGCCACCGGTTTCTGCATAGGCCTCAACCATCTGGGCCAAACAGGGCTTTTCGGCCGCAATGACGTCATCGGGCAGCAGCACCGCAAAGGGTTCATCCCCCACCAGACGCCGCGCGCACCAAACCGCATGACCCAGACCCATAGCACGGTTTTGGCGCACATATGCAATCGCACCCGAATCCATATTAGTGTCTTTTAACAGTTTCAACAGTTCGGTTTTGCCCGCACGTTTCAGCGTGCTTTCCAATTCGGGCGCATGATCAAAGTAATCCTCCAGCGCCGATTTACCGCGCGATGTCACAAAGATGAATTCCTTAATCCCTGCGGCACGCGCCTCATCGATGGCATATTGGATCAGGGGGCGATCTACCAAGGTCATGATTTCCTTTGGAATCGACTTGGTTGCAGGCAAAAATCTGGTGCCCATACCGGCAACCGGAAAAACGGCTTTTGTGACTTTTCTGCTTTTCATCAAACTGCCCCTTTGGCTACGTCGAGCCGATCTTTTTCACAAAACATATACTTTAGATTACGGCTTGAACAGAGTTTTATGCCCTCAAATCAGCATATGATAAATTCAGGTTAATTTCACCTCAAATAAAAGTTTGTTTTGATCAGACAACGGGGCGAACCGCTGCAATGCGGACAATTTCTTGGCAGACACGACGGGAAAAACTGCCCCAGATGATGCGCGGGTCGGTTCGTTCGGCGCGCCCCCAGATACCGCCTTTGTGCATCCAATATCCTGCAGGGTCGAATTCAACCCAATGCGCGCGGCGCGTCGGCGACAAGCAAATCACTGTTGCAATTTGACCCTGTGCCACCGCGGTTGCCGCCTGTTTTTGCAAGGAGATGCGCGACCAAATTCGCCCTGCAAATATCGCCCCCCCACGCGGCCCAATTCCACCTAAGGGCCGAAAATCGTCAGAGTTGTCGATTAAAACGGACGGCGCGCGCAGATCACGGGTTAGGCCGTCTTTCCAGCCAAAGGTCAGGGTTTCCAGCAAATCGCGGGCCTGTGCCGCTGTGATTTTCCGCCCTTTTTGCCATGCTGCCAAACGCGCGCTTTGCTGGGCGATCAATTGGGCCGCGTTAACCGCGTGGGGCGCATGGCGGCGTAAAAACACGGCGCTGCTGGCCCCGATGTCAAACAAGCTGATCGGCAAACGATTCCTGCGGCGGCGCGCACTGGCAAAATAGCCGTGATGCACCTGCGCATCGGGCACAATCGCAGTCAGGCAAGCCATGCGCAAATTGAC
Organism: Cypionkella sp.; assembly: GCA_040398785.1. GTDB lineage: Bacteria > Pseudomonadota > Alphaproteobacteria > Rhodobacterales > Rhodobacteraceae > Cypionkella. The sequence continues at coordinate 73,622 of JBBATJ010000008.1, forward strand.
ATCCGCCTCGTCCAGATAAAACCGATAGGCAGGGTCGAAACCACCAATGGCGCGCAGGGCATGGGCGCGAAAAGCGCAGTTCGTGCCTTGGGTCTTAATGGCGCGGGGGACGGCGTGACGCAACGTTAGACCCGCGACATCCAAAGGATGATCTTGCCCTAAATTGTCCACCTCGGATGCCTGCCATTGCATCGAAATCCCATTGCGGCCCCGCACGAACCCCGTGCTTGCCACAACGTCGGGATTTGCAAAAGGCGCAGTCAGACGCGAAAGCCACGTCGGTTCTGGCACAGAATCATCGTCGATAAAGGCCACAATGGCAGAGGCAGCGGCGCCAAGACCCAGATTGCGCGCGGCGGATATATTTGCCTCGTCAAAGGCGATTTTCTTAATATCATCCGCAATCTGAACAATCGCCGCAGGCTCCGCCACGACGATCAGTTCAAAATTGTCGTGATCCTGTTGGCGCAAGGCGGTTATTGCACGTTGCAAGGCCGCAGGGCGATGACGGCTGACGATGATGACAGAGGTCTGCAGGGTCATTGCGCCATCATGGACTCGATGATCTGCACGTCTGAAGGGTTGTTCAATTCCCAAAACTGACGCCCGCGGGCCTGAACTTGCACGCACAGGACGCGCCGCCCCTGTTCCAGAAACCGCAATTGCTCCAACCCCTCTAGGGTTTCCAAGGGTCCGACGGGCCAAGACGGATAGGCGCACAAGGCATCCTTTCGATAGGCATAGACCCCCGCGTGATGAAAAACACGTGTCAGGTCGTCATCCGCATAGGGCGTGGGATCAAAGGGGATCACCTCTTTGGAAAAATACAGGGCTTGATGATCCGCGCCAAACACTGCCGTCGTGCCGCCAACCCGCCCTGCCCTGCGATCCGCCAAAAGGCCCCGCAGCATCTTGCCGTCACAACACAGCACAGGGGTCGCGATATCGGCCTCAGGCGCGGCCCCCATCGCCGCGATCAAATCCGACAGGAACCAAGGCGGCGTCAGCGGCGCGTCGCCTTGCAGGTTCACGATCAAATCGTAATCGGGCATCAGTCGTGCCACCTCGGCGCAGCGTTCGGTGCCATTGCGAGCCTGAGGGCTGGTCATCACCACCTCGGCCCCAAAACCCCGCGCATGATCGGCAATCCGCGCATCATCGGTGGCCACAACGGCGCGGATATCCGCCAAGTGCCGTGCTGCTTCCCAGGTGCGCTGGATCAGGGTTTTTGGCCCATCTGGCCCCGTCAGCGTGACCAAAGGTTTGCCCAAATAGCGCGTGCTGGCATAGCGCGCGGGGATCACAATCAAGGTTTTCATTTTTGCAAATCCACCCCAGGCGCATAGGCGATAAAGAACGGATTGTCCCAACCCGCCTTGCCATAGGTCAGCACCGAATGATCGTCAAAGCGCACAACATGGCCGCCCGCGCCGCGCAACACCGCATCCCCCGCCGCCGTGTCCCATTCCATTGTGCGCCCCAATCGCGGATACAAATCCGCCTCACCCGTGGCCAAAAGACAGAATTTCAAACTGCTGCCCGCCGAGGTCATATCCGCCACCGCATATTTGGCGATATAATCATCCGTCGCCTGATCGCGGTGCGATTTTGATGCCACGACCATCAGCGCACCATTGTCAGGACTGGACACCCGCAGCGCCTGCAACGGCCCCGCGATATCCAGATCAAACGCGCCCGTCTCTTCAACGCTTTCACCATCCGCCTGCGTGTAAAACAGCCGCCCCTTGGCAGGCGCATAGACAATCCCGCGCAGGGGAATGCCGTTTTCCACATAGGCGATATTCACGGTAAAATCGCCGCGTCGCTGCACAAATTCCTTAGTGCCGTCCAAGGGATCGACGATCAAAAAGGTGCTGGCGGTTAGGGCATGGCTGTCGGCTTGCTCTTCGGTGATTAGGGTGATTTCGGGAAAAGCCCCGCGCAAGCCTGCTGCGATGATTGCATCCGCCGCCTCATCCGCCTCGGTGACAGGACTGTTGTCTGATTTCGACTTCACCGCAAAATCGGGGCTTTCATAGACCTGCATGATGCGCGCGCCCGCCTGCAGGGCCAAACGCCGCATAACGGGAATCAAAATATCAAAATTCATCACGTCTCCTGTAACCCGCGCCATAACTCTGCCGCTTTTTTGATTCATATCATATTTGCCCTTATCGTGGCATAAGTGTGAAACGGCAAGATTTACCCCATTTCAAATAACACCACATTGCATCAAAGGTTGAACGGTATGTTTCGCGTGGATACCCGCAAATCCAAATGGGCCATCACTATGGGCCTGCTTGAGCTGATTTTTCATGCCGCCGTGCGCAATATTCGCAAAACCAACGGCAATGCCCTTTTGGGTCTGTTGATGCATATTCTGCAAGCCGTCACAATGATCGCCGTGATGCTCTTTATGATGAATTTGATGGGAATGCGCCGCATGGCCGTGCGGGGCGATTACGTATTGTATATGATGTCGGGCGTTTTGAACTTTGCCACGCACACCCACACGATTGCCGCAGTGGCCAAATCCGACGGGCCAACATCGGCGATGATGAAGCATTCCCCGATGAACCCGATTGTGGCCATCGCGGCCGCGGCCCTTGGGGCGCTGTATTTGCAGGTGCTGTCGGCTGCCTCTATTTTATTTTTGTATCATACGCTTTGGATCCCGATCACCATCCACGAGCCGCAATATGTCTTTGGCGCCTTTATGCTGTCGTGGTTTTCAGGCATCGCTATTGGCATGGTGTTCAAGGCCGTCACCCCTTGGCAACCCGAGGCGATGGGCGCGATCACATCGTTGTATTCACGGGCCAATATGATCTTTTCGGGCAAGATGCTGCTCGCCAATTCGACGCCTGGCTATATCTTGTCGATGTATCTTTGGAACCCTTTGTTTCACACCATTGACCAAACGCGCGGCTATATGTTCGAAAACTATCACCCGCATTATTCAACGATAACCTATCCGATCTATGTGTCACTGGCGGTGATGGTGATCGGGCTGATGTTGGATAATTTCACCAATCGCCACAGTTCGGCCAGTTGGACCGCCAAACGCTAAGATACGCTATGGTTTGCGCCTTGTGCGGCCTAGGCGTGGCCCAACTGCCCTAGGTATTTGTGCCACGACCAACCGGCGATACCTGACACTGGCGCAACCGCTGCCAGAGGTTTGCAACAATTTAGATGATTTGTGGCAAAATTCTGCGCCCTGTACCGCTTGCAGCGCCATGGGTGCTTGCCTATATACGCCAAGACGCTGGCAGGACTGCCGCATCACTTGGGATCAGGCGCGAATGCCTTCGGGGTTCAGCCATTAACATCGCCTTCGGAAAGGGACCACATCATGGCCAAAATTATTGGTATTGACCTCGGAACGACCAACTCTTGCGTTGCCATCATGGACGGCTCGCAGCCCCGCATTATTGAAAACTCGGAAGGTGCGCGCACCACACCTTCGATCGTGGCCTTTACGGAAAATGAGCGTCTGGTCGGCCAAGCCGCCAAGCGCCAAGCCGTCACCAACGCCACCAACACCATTTTCGCGGTCAAACGTCTGATTGGCCGCCGCTATGACGATCCGATCATCGTCAAAGACCAGAAAAATATGCCTTATTCCGTGATCAATGGCGGCAATGGCGATGCTTGGGTCGAAGCGCGCGGCGAAAAATTCTCGCCCGCCCAAGTGTCCGCTGTCATCTTGCAAAAGATGAAAGAAACCGCAGAGGCCTATTTGGGTGAAACCGTCACCCAAGCTGTGATCACCGTCCCCGCCTATTTCAACGACGCGCAACGCCAAGCGACCAAAGACGCGGGCAAAATCGCGGGTCTTGAGGTGCTGCGCATCATCAACGAACCGACAGCGGCGGCACTGGCCTATGGCCTTGACCGCAAGGAATCGCGCACCATCGCGGTCTATGACCTTGGCGGTGGCACGTTCGATATCACCATTCTGGAAATCGACGACGGCCTGTTCGAAGTAAAATCGACCAACGGCGATACGTTCTTGGGCGGTGAAGATTTCGATATGCGGATCGTGAATTTCTTGGCGGATGAGTTCAAGAAAGAGCATGGCGTTGATCTGTCCTTGGACAAAATGGCCCTGCAGCGCCTGAAAGAGGCGGCGGAAAAGGCCAAGATTGAGCTGTCGTCGTCCACCCAAACCGAAATCAACCAGCCATTCATTTCGATGGACAAGAACACGGGCCAGCCGCTGCACTTGGTGGTGAAACTGACCCGCGCGAAACTGGAATCCTTGGTCGATGATCTGATCAAAAAGTCGATGAAACCCTGCAAAGACGCGTTGAAAGACGCGGGCCTGTCGATGTCTGACATTGACGAAGTGGTTCTGGTGGGCGGTATGACCCGTATGCCCCGCGTCATTGAAGAGGTGACGAAATTCTTTGGCAAAGAACCGCACAAGGGCGTGAACCCTGACGAAGTTGTGGCTGCAGGTGCCGCGATTCAGGCAGGCGTTTTGCAAGGCGATGTCAAGGACGTGGTTCTGCTGGATGTCACCCCATTGTCCTTGGGGATTGAAACCCTGGGCGGCGTCTTTACCCGTCTGATCGACCGCAACACGACGATCCCGACCAAGAAATCGCAGGTTTTTTCGACCGCCGAGGATAACCAGAATGCCGTGACCATCCGCGTGTTCCAAGGCGAACGCGAAATGGCGGCCGACAACAAAATGCTGGGTCAGTTCAATCTGGAAAACATCCCGCCCGCGCCACGCGGTATGCCCCAGATCGAAGTGACTTTTGACATCGACGCCAACGGCATCGTGTCGGTTAAGGCCAAGGACAAAGGCACCAACAAAGAACAGGCGATCACCATTCAGGCCTCGGGTGGCTTGTCGGATGAGGATATCGAAAAGATGGTCAAAGACGCCGAGGCAAATGCCGAAGCTGACCGTGACCGCCGCGAGTTGGTTGAGGCGAAAAATCAGGGCGAAAGCCTGCTGCATTCGACCAAGAAGTCCTTGACCGAGCATTCCGATAAGATTGACCCATCAACTGTTGAGGTGATCGAACTGGCGATGTCCGCGCTGGAAGACGTTCTGAAAACCGACGAGGTTGGTAAGATCAAGGGCGGTATCCAGAACCTGACCGAAGCCGCGATGAAACTGGGCGAGGCGATCTATAAGGCCTCGGCAGATCAAGACGATGGTGACGATGAACAACAACGCCCCGTCGACGAAGATATCATCGATGCCGATTTTGAGGATCTTGGGAACAACAAGCGGAAGTAATCCGTTCGGAAAGTTTAAGGGCGGTCCGACGGGGCCGCCCTTGCCCGTTCCCAGATAGGGGTCATTCAGATGGCAAAGCGCGATTATTACGACCTGTTGGGGGTGTCCAAGGGCGCCTCGGCAGAGGAACTGAAAAAGGCCTATCGGGCCAAGGCCAAGGAATTGCACCCCGACCGCAATTCCGACAACCCCAATGCCGAAGCCCAGTTCAAAGAGGTCAATGAGGCCTACGAAGTCCTGAAAGACGCCGACAAAAAGGCGGCCTATGACCGATTTGGCCATGCCGCATTTGAAGGCGGCGGGCCACGCCCTGGCGCGGGCGGCAATGGCGATTTCGCCAGTGCGTTTTCAGATGTGTTCGAGGATTTGTTTGGCGATTTCATGGGCGGGAATCGTCAGGGTGGGGGGCGCACAAGGGCGCAGCGCGGATCAGACCTGCGCTATAATCTGCGCGTCAGCCTTGAAGAGGCGTTTTCAGGCGTTCACAAAACCATATCCGTGCCGACATCCGTGGCCTGCGATTCCTGTCATGGCACGGGGGCCGAGGGCGGGTCAGAACCCGTCGGATGCCCCACCTGCGGCGGTGTTGGCAAGGTGCGTGCGCAACAGGGGTTCTTTACTGTGGAACGCACCTGCCCCACCTGCGCGGGCGCGGGGCAGATTGTCAAAAACCCCTGCCGTTCCTGCGCGGGTCAGGGGCGCGTGGAAAAAGAACGATCATTGGCGGTGAATATCCCTGCGGGCGTGGAAACGGGCACACGAATTCGTCTGGCCAGTGAGGGCGAGGCGGGGATGCGCGGCGGGCCATCGGGGGATTTGTATATTTTCATCGAGGTCAAGGAACACGCGATTTTCCAACGCGATTCCGTGCATCTGTTCTGCCGCGTGCCGATTTCCATTGCCACAGCGGCACTGGGCGGCGAGGTTGAGGTGCCCACGATCGACGGCGGCAAATCCCGCGTGAAGGTGACAGAGGGCAGCCAAACAGGTCGCCAATTGCGCCTGCGCGGCAAGGGGATGCCTGCCCTGCGCGGCGGCGGTGCGGGGGATATGGTGATTGAATTGTCGGTGGAAACACCTGTCAATCTGACCCCCCGCCAGCGCGAGATTTTGGCGGAATTTGACACGCTCGCGGGCAATAACAATCCTGAAGGCAACAGTTTCTTTGCTAAGGTCAAAGGTTTCTGGGACAGTAAAAAATCGTAAAGAAGGGTTAACCCTTTCTTTACCAATTTTGGTCATGGTAACCCTATGGCAAAAAAAGGTTTTCACGAATTTCCCATGCCCCTGTTCGGCGACGCGGATGAGGCCGCGCCCGCTGTCGGGGAAAACGTGTTGGGCGAAAAACTTCCCTCTTACATCGCAGATCATCGCAAACGTCTGCGCACGCGGTTTATGGAGGGCGGCGCGCAGGCCATGCCCGATTATGAACTGCTGGAACTGGTGCTGTTTCGCGCCATTCCGCGTCAGGATGTCAAACCCTTGGCGCGGTTGCTGTTAGACACTTTTGGCGATTTCAATCGCGTCATCTCGGCCACGCCCGTGCGGTTGATGACGGTCAAAGGTGTGGGCGAAACCGTTGTGCAAGAGTTGAAAATCATTGAGGCGTCGGCGCAACGATTGATGCGATCCCGCGTGATGAACCAACCTTTGCTGTCGTCTTGGTCGGCGCTGATTGATTATTGTCACACGGCGATGGCGCACCGCGAAACCGAATGTTTTCGCGTGCTGTATCTGGACCGCAAAAACGTGCTGATCGCGGATGAGGAACAGGCCAAGGGAACAGTCGATCATGTCCCCGTTTACCCGCGAGAGGTGGTCAAACGCGCGCTGGAACTGAACGCAAGCGCGTTGATTTTGGTGCATAATCACCCGTCGGGCGACCCGACGCCGTCGGATTCCGATATTTCTATGACGCATCAAATATCCGAGGCGGCGACCGTTTTGGGCCTGACCTTGCATGACCATTTGATCATCGGCAAATCGCGCGAGCTGTCATTTCGCAGCGAAGGGTATCTTTAGTTCAGATTAGGGCGCAGCCAAATCTCTACGCGCCTGTTCAACCGTCGTCCTGCCGCCGTTTCGTCACAGGCCATCGGCATTGCCTCGCCAAAGGCGTCAATCGCGGGCAGACGCGTCAGATCAGGGGCAAGCGCGCTAAGGCTGGCCAAAACCGACTTTGCCCGCGCTTCGGCCAAGGTCTGGTTTTGCGCGGCGTCCCCCGTGCCATCTGAAAACCCGACCAATGTCAGCAGATCACGGTCAAACAATCCCGCCTGCAAGGCGCGGGCAAGATCAATCAGATTTTCTTGTGACACGGCATCCAGCGTGTCGCTGCCATCTTGGAAACGAAAGGTCAGCGACAACCGATCCGCCCCTGCCATGGCCTTGGACAGGCGCTGAACGTCGGCCAAAGTGATCTCTGACCCTGCAGCATTGATCGCATTCATCAACCGCACCCCATCGCGCGACAGCGGCGCACGTTCGGGATTGCGTGCGATATAGCCCGCGTCTGAAATAGCCTGTTGCGCCTTTGGCATCGCCAGAAATTCCAGCAACTCGCGCGCCAATAGGGGCAGGCGGCGCGGTGGGGTCAACAGATAGACAGGCAGGGTCAGGGGGTAATCCTCGGCTTTGACAGCCAACGACGTGGCTTGCAAAGCAAAGCCGCAACTGTCGGTCAGGGGCAAAACGCGCGCCGCCCCCGCCAACGCCTGCCCCGTCACCGCCAGCGCCCAAGGATCACGCGCCACGGCCGCAGCAAGGCTGGTCAGATCGGGATGGGTAACAGACACCGCCGCAGCCTTACCCAGACGCGCCGCAAGCGCTGCCGCGATGTCGCTGTCAGCCTGCAATCCATGCAGAACCAAGGGGCGATCAGGACCGCCGATCTCTTTCCAATTCTTAATCTCGCCTGCCAAGGCCTTGGCCAAATTGGTGGTGGAAATATTTGGCGTAGGATTGTCAGGGGCCACGATCGCAACCAAGGCATCCAGCGCCAAAACCCGCGCCGCCGTCCCCGCAAACCGCGCCACGACCAGTTCGGCCCGTGCGTCCAGCATCGCGGCGCGTGCGGCTTCGGGAGGCATCGGGGTAAAAGAAATCTCGGCAATCGTATTTTGGCCAGACTGAAGCAGCGTCACCCCTCGTTCATCCACCGACAAGGTCAGTCCCTTGGCCGTTGCAAATTGCGCCAACAGGGGGGGCAACAAGGCCGCAGCCGCCTCGCGGTCACCGACCAATCGGATCACCGCCTTGGGCGCGGTCAGATCGGGACAGGCAGGCCCATCGCACAGCACAGCCGTCGCATCGATGGTCAACGGCCCAAAGTCTGAATTGATGCGGTAGGTTTCGCCATCATAGGCGCGCAAAGTGCCTTGGACAGACAACGACCCGTCGCGCGAGGTCAGCGTTACATCTTGGGCCAAGGCGGCACTGGCGCAGAACGCCAAAACCCCGATCATGCGTCCCAATATAACGCCGCGCATTGAAATCCCCAAACTGCCTGCCCGCCTTGAACCACATTCGGGCGCGCATGACCAGACAGGGTTAATTCGCCGAAGCCAGTTTCAAATCAGCCGCCAAGTCGGGCAGTTCAACATAGTCGCCAATGGCCGCGCAATCCGGCATGGCAACGGTAATTTCTGTTTTTTCCAACGCGCCCCCGACGGAGGAAATCGCATCCCCCATCAAATCGAACCCACAATTGTTTTCGGTGACCGCCGCCTCGACGATAATTTCAGATTTGGCACTGTCTGGATAGGTATAGACCTGCGCCAACATCGGCAATTTGGTTGCAGGGTCACCCAACAGGGTCAGATAACCTGTATCTTGCACCTTTTCAGGGCTGGGTGTGGCCAGATTTTCCGCCCAAATATGGCCCGGATCGTCGAAACCTGCATTGCCCTCATAGGCGTGCACAGAAAAGCCATCACTTTCGGGCCATTGCACCGCAAAGCGGCGGATCGATTTCATTTCGGGAATGGCAATACGCGCCTCGGCCGTTTCGCCACTGGAAAACTTAACGGCGACTTTGGCATCTTCGGCTAAGGCTGGCAGCCGCAGGAACAAGGATCCAGAGGCCATGGTTTTGGCCGAAAACACCAGCCCAGCGTGCACGATTAAAACATCAGTGTCAGGCAGACAGGGGGCAAGCAAGGTCATGCCGATCATAGCATTGTCGTCTTCCAACAAGTCTAAGGTGATCTGACAAGATGTCATATCACCCTCTGCCGCGATGGCAGGCATCGACGGGGCGGCATCATCTGCAGTCGCATTTTGCGAGACGATATCTATCGTCGTCATATCATTGATGGCAATCGGCCGCACAGGCCCAGACAGGCCGGTCATCGCCGCTTCGGCGGCCAAGATCACGATGACGGCGCTGGCAGCCATTCGCCATTCAGGTCTAATTTTTGGAAACAGCATCGCCTATCCTTGTCTTTGTTGCCCCAAAAGAAACATTCAAAGACGTTCAGGCTAAGGCGGATTTGTGAAGAAATGTGGAATCATTATGGCAAAGGGCGGCCGAAAATGCCGCCCTTTGCCGGTATTCCCATAAAACTTTAACTTACAGCGCGCCGTGGCAGTGTTTAAACCGCTTGCCCGACCCACAGGGGCAAGGGTCCATACGGCCAGGATTGCCCCAAGTGGTAGGGTCTGTCGCGACAAATCCCGCCGCCACAGGTGCTGCAACTGCTGCTGGTTTTGCGGCCGCTGCCTGCTGGGCAAGCATCTGGGCCATCATCGCCTGTTGTTCGTCGGCAGACACAGGGCGGATCATGGACAGCTTTTGCGTGACGTCTTGGCGCAGGCCGTTCAACATGGATTCGAACAGGCCGAACGATTCCGTCTTATATTCATTCAACGGATCGCGTTGGGCATAACCCCGAAATCCCACGACCGACCGCAAATGTTCCAACCGCAACAAATGGTCGCGCCATTTCCCGTCGATGGTCTGCAACAACAATTGCTTTTCGATGTTGCGCATCACCTCGGGGCCAAAGGTCGCCAATTTCTCGGCCATCAGCGCATCAGACGCCACAATCACCCGTTCTTGCATCACGGATTGATCCACACCTTCTTCGGCGGCCCAAGCGGCAATCGGCAAATCGAGACCCATCTTTTCGGCAACCTCTGCCTGCAAGGCGGGTGCATCCCATTGGTCGGCGTAGGTTTTGGGTGGCATATAGCTGTCAACCAAATCTTCAGCGACTTGGTGGCGCATATCTTGGATGATATGGGACAGATCCTCGGCCTCCATCACCTCAAGGCGCTGACCAAAGATCGCTTTGCGTTGGTCATTCATCACATCGTCGAATTTCAGCAATTGCTTGCGCATATCAAAGTTGCGGCCTTCGACCTTGGCCTGGGCACGTTCTAGGGATTTGTTCACCCATGGGTGCACAATCGCCTCGCCCTCTTTCATGCCCAGTTTGGTCAAAACCGCATCCAGCCGTTCAGACCCAAAAATGCGCATCAAGTCATCGTCCAATGACAAAAAGAACGACGAGCGCCCAGGGTCGCCCTGACGGCCCGAGCGGCCGCGCAACTGGTTGTCAATGCGGCGCGATTCGTGGCGTTCCGTCGCCAGAACGAACAGACCGCCTGCCGCCAAAACGCGGGCCTTTTCGTCAGCGTGTTCGGCCTCAACGCGGGCGCGGACCTCGTCTGGGTGCAGGGATGGATCCGCGGCAATCGCCGCCATGACGATCATTTCCACATTGCCGCCCAATTGGATATCGGTGCCGCGACCCGCCATGTTCGTGGCAATCGTCACGGCGCCAAACTTGCCCGCGTCGGCGACAATCTGCGCCTCTTGTTCATGCTGGCGGGCATTCAACACATTATGCGTAATCCCCTCAGATGTCAGCAATTTGGACAGATCTTCGGATTTCTCAATGGACGTCGTGCCGACCAACAGGGGCTGGCCCTTGGCGTGCGCCTCTTTGATCGCCGTCACAACACCTTGGTATTTCTCGCGGGCGGTGCGGTAGACCTGATCGTGGTCATCCTTACGTTGGATGGTGCGGTTGGTGGGGACAACCACCACACCCAATTTGTAAATCTCATAGAATTCGTCGGCCTCGGTTTCGGCGGTGCCTGTCATGCCGCACAGAACGTCATATAGGCGGAAATAGTTCTGGAATGTCACGCTGGCCAAAGTGACGTTTTCGGGTTCAATCGTCACGCCCTCTTTGGCCTCAATCGCCTGATGCAGACCATCCGACAGACGGCGGCCTTTCATCATACGGCCCGTGAATTCGTCGATCAGCATCACGCCGCCGTCGCGCACGATATAATCGCGGTCGCGCATGAACAGTTTGTGCGCGCGCAAGGATTGGTTGATATGGTGAACGATCGTTGTGCTTTCGGGATCATACAGGGATTGACCGCTGGGCAGGATACCCGCCTTGGACAGCAAATCCTCCATCACCTCATTGCCGTCATCCGTAAAGGTCGCAGTGCGCTGTTTTTCGTCCAGCTTGTAATGCTCTTCCGTCAAATGCGGGATAATGGCATCGCATTGCATATAAAGATCACTGCGATCCTCGGACGGGCCAGAGATGATTAACGGCGTGCGCGCCTCGTCGATCAGGATGCTGTCCACCTCGTCGACGATGGCAAAGGCATGGCCGCGTTGCGCCATATCATCAAGGGATGATTTCATATTGTCGCGCAGATAATCAAAACCCAGTTCGTTGTTGGTCGCATAGGTGATATCGGCGCGATAGGCGGCACGTTTTTCGGCGTCGGGTTGGAACGGCACGACAACGCCCGTGGTCAGACCCAACGCACCATAAACCTTGCTCATCCATTCCGCATCGCGGCGGGCTAGGTAATCGTTGACGGTGACCACGTGCACCCCGCGCCCCGTCAGCGCGTGCAAATAGGCGGGGAAAGTCGCGACAAGGGTCTTGCCCTCGCCCGTGCGCATTTCGGCGATATTGCCCTGATGCAGGAAAATCCCGCCCATCAATTGCACATCAAAGGCGCGCAGACCAAGCGCACGGCGCGCCGCCTCGCGGCAATTGGCAAAGGCTTCGGGCAGAACGTCGTCCAGACTTTCGCCGCCCGTCTGCACACGCGCCTGAAGTTCCGCCGTTTTGGCTTTAATTTGATCATCCGACAGCGCCGCAAACTCTGGCTCTAGCGCGTTGATTTTGGCGACCAAGGGGCGCACCGATTTGACTTTGCGATCATTCGGCGAGCCGAAAATCTTGCGTGTTATTGCACCGAACCCCAGCATGTTTTCCTCGCCAGCCCGTTTCTAACTTAATTGTGTTTGGGTGGGACTTGTCCGCGCCTGTCGCCTTGCCTAGAAGGACGTCAGACCAAACCCACCCCGTGACTGTCGCGATGTAAGCGGTGGCATAGGGTTAGTCAACGCCGCGCAGTCTGCGCACAGATCAGGAGAACGTGACATGGCGAAAATCATGGCGAAAAAGCATCTATTTCTGGCAAGCCTTGCCCTACTCGCGGGTCTGTCCGCGCCTGTGTTGGCCGCGGACGTCACCGCAGATACCATTGTGGCCACGGTAAACGGCACCAATATCACCTTGGGCAATATGATTGCGGCCAAGCAATCCCTGCCCGATCAGTACAAATCCCTGCCAGATGAGACGCTGTTCAAGGGGATTTTGGATCAATTGATCCAGCAAACCGCGTTGGAACAATCCGTGACGCCCACCAAGACAGACGAGCTGACGCTGGAAAACAACCGCCGCGAATATCTGTCGAACACGGCCCTTATGGCAGTTGTCAAGACCGCTGTGACCGATGAGGCGTTGCAAGCCGCTTATGACGCGAAATTCAAAGATGCCGCCCCCCAAAAAGAATATTCCGCCGCGCATATTCTGGTCGCAGATGAGGCCAAGGCGAATGAGCTGAAAAAGCAGTTGGAAGAGGGCGCGGATTTTGCGGAACTTGCCAAGGCCAATTCGACCGACACGGGTTCAGGTGCCAAGGGCGGCGATTTGGGCTGGTTTGGGCTGGGCGCGATGGTCAAGCCGTTTGAAGATGCCGTTGTGGGCGCCGAAGTGGGCAAAGTCGTTGGGCCGATCAAATCTGATTTTGGCTATCATCTGATTTTGGTCAAGGAAACCCGTATCGCGGAAAAGCCTACGCTGGACTCCTTGCGTGCAGAATTGACAGCGGATATCCAACAAAAGGCGATTGCTGCCCATATCAAGGAAATCACCGACGCCGCATCGGTTGAAAAACCAGGTGAGGCGTTGGACCCGAAATTGCTGTCCGATCTGACCTTGTTGGACAAATAACCACTGAAGGGGGCCAAGATGAGCAAGAAAGACTGGAAGTCCAAAGCCAAGGCTTTGAAAAAACAGATTGAGTCGTTGGTGAAAAAGCCCGCGAAACCCGTCTCACCCTTGGCCCCTGCCCAATTTCCGAAATTGCCGCTGATAAAAGGGGTCGCTTTTTCGGCCCTTGCGGCAGGAATCAAATACCAAAACCGCAAGGATGTCATGCTGGTGCATCTGGCGGCTGGCACCGCGATGGCGGGGGTATTTACGCGCTCCTCCACGCGATCGGCTTGCGTGCGGGCTTGTCAGGATAATTTGACGATCAAGGTGGCCCCTGATGCGGGGGCGGCGATTTTGGTCAACTCGGGCAATTCGAATGCCTTTACGGGGGTGGTTGGCGACAGGGCGGTGCAAGCGATCACGGGGCAAGTGGCGGCGGCGCTGACCCTGCCGCCTGCCCGCGTCTTTACCAGTTCAACCGGTGTGATCGGCGAGCCGTTGCCGCATGAAAAGATCACCGCCATTGTGCCCGCGCTGGTGGCTGATCTGCGCGAAGATGCGATTGAAATGGCGGCCCATGCGATGATGACCACCGACACCTTTCCAAAAGGCGCTGCGGCGACTGTGCAGGGTGACGGCGGTTTGATCCATATCGCAGGCATTGCAAAAGGGTCGGGCATGATTGCGCCTGATATGGCGACGATGTTGGTCTATATCTTTACCGATGCGAAAATTTCCCCTGTGAATTTGCAAAAAATCCTGTCGCGCAACGTGGATGCGACGTTCAATTCGATCACAGTCGACAGTGATACATCGACCTCTGATACGTTGCTGCTGGCGGCTACGGGTCAATCGGATGCGGCGGAATTAAAGGGCGAGGCACTCAAGGCGTTTGAAGTGGCGCTGTCTGGCGTGATGATGAACTTGGCCCATCAGGTGATCCGCGACGGCGAAGGGGCGACCAAATTCGTCGAGGTGAATGTGACGGGTGCGGCCAGTGACATCGACGCCTATAAGGCCGCGATGGCGATTGCCAATTCGCCCTTGGTCAAAACCGCCATTGCGGGCCAGGACCCGAATTGGGGGCGTATCGTGGCGGCTGTTGGAAAATCGGGTGCCGCCGCCGAACGCGACAAGCTGACGATCAAATTCGGCGATATTCTGGTGGCCGCCAAAGGCTGGCGCAACCCCGATTACCGCGAAGAGGACGGCGCGAATTATATGCTGGGCCAAGAATTGGTCATCAACGTCGATCTGGGCATGGGCCGCGCCAAACGCCGTGTTTGGACCTGTGATCTGACCAACCGATATGTCGAGATTAACGCGGATTATCGATCGTGAAACTGCTGCTGGTCGTCGCTGTTGCCCTAATTGACACCGAGGGGCGGGTTTTGTTGGCGCAGCGCCCACAGGGGAAATCCCTTGCGGGTCTTTGGGAATTTCCAGGTGGTAAGGTGGAACAGGGCGAGACACCCGAGGCGGCCCTGATTCGCGAATTGGCTGAAGAATTGGGGATTGAAACCAAATCCTCTTGTCTTGCGCCTTTGACATTCGCCAGTCATTCCTATGATGATTTTCACCTGCTGATGCCGCTGTTTGCCTGTCGGCGCTGGACAGGCATTCCCGCCCCGCGGGAAGGGCAAAATCTGGCTTGGGTGCGGGCGCGCGATCTGCGCGACTATCCAATGCCGCCCGCAGATATACCTTTGATCCCGATTTTGCGTGATTGGCTATAGTTTTAGCCAAATGACACAGACGCCTGCACGCCTGAGCCTTTGGCGAAACCCTTCCTTAATCCCTAAGATGTAAAAGATACTTAGAAACAGTGGGATTTGGCGATGCTTAGAACAATTTCAATCGGAAGCTGTGTTTCGATCCAAGGGTTGTTGGTTGGCGAAGTTGCAGGCGGGATGATCAAGATTAAGGTTGATGATAAAATATATATCGGTCGTCCGGTTGAAGCAAAACGCACAAACTGATAAAAACACCATAGCAAAAGGGCCAGAGAATTCTCTGGCCCTTTGTTCATTCTGAGGGGTACTGGCGCGTTACGCCAGTTTGCGTTGCACTTCTTCGCGTTCAAAGATCTCGATGACATCGCCTGGGCGAATATCCTCATAGCGTTCAAACGCCATGCCACATTCTTGGCCCGACTGAACCTCTTTGACCTCGTCCTTGAACCGTTTCAGGGTTTTCAGCGTGCCTTCGTGGATCACGACGTTGTCGCGCAACAGACGCACACCTGCCGAGCGGCGTGCAATGCCTTCTGTGACGATACAACCTGCCACCTGACCGATGCCCGTAACCTTGAACACCTCTTTGATCTGCGCGTAACCGATAAAGGTTTCGCGCACCTCGGCCTTCAGCAGACCAGAAGCGGCGGCTTTGATATCGTCGACCAGATCATAGATGATCGAATAATACCGAATTTCGACACCTTTTTGATGCGCCGAATTGCGGGCCGACGCATTGGCACGCACGTTAAAGCCGATGATCGGGCATTTCGACGCCTCGGCCAAACTGACGTCAGTATCAGTGATCGCGCCCACGCCATAGGATAGAACGCGCACCCGCACCTCGTCGTTGCCAACCTTTTCAAGGGCTTGCACGATCGCCTCGGCTGAACCTT
This sequence comes from Cypionkella sp., assembly GCA_040398785.1. Taxonomy (GTDB): domain Bacteria; phylum Pseudomonadota; class Alphaproteobacteria; order Rhodobacterales; family Rhodobacteraceae; genus Cypionkella. The sequence goes on from JBBATJ010000008.1 coordinate 89,772, forward strand.
GGACGTCTGCCTTGACCAACACGGGCAGTTCGGCCACGGATTGATCCGCCTTGGCCTTGGCCATCAGCTGTTCCAACGTGGTGGCCGCACCCACAGCGGCGCGTTTGTCCTTGGCGGCCTTTTCGCGGTAATCAGCGATTTCGCGCGCCTGCGCCTCGGTTTCCACGACGTTCAGCGTATCGCCTGCGGATGGGGTGCCAGACAGGCCCAACACCTCGACGGGCACAGATGGTCCCGCCTCATCCACACGCTCGCCTTTGTCATTCACCAAGGCGCGGACCTTGCCCCACTGCGTGCCGACCACAAAGATATCGCCTTTGCGCAGCGTGCCGTTGCGCACCAGAACGGTTGCAATCGGACCACGGCCTACGTCCAATTTCGCCTCAATCACCGCGGCGGATGCCGCGCGATTGGGGTTGGCGCGCAGTTCCAGAATTTCCGCCTGCAACGCAATCGCCTCAAGCAGATCATTCAGGCCCTTGCCCGTTTTGGCGGACACTTCAACGTCTTGGACATCGCCTGACATCGCCTCGACAACGATTTCGTGTTGCAACAGATCGGTGCGGACCTTGGTCGGGTCAGCGCCGTGTTTGTCCATCTTGTTGATCGCGATGATCATCGGCACTTTGGCGGCCTTGGCATGGGCGATCGCCTCAATGGTTTGGGGCATGACAGCATCATCGGCGGCCACAACCAGCACGACGATATCGGTCACCGCCGCCCCGCGAGAGCGCATCGATGTAAATGCCGCGTGGCCAGGCGTATCCAAGAACGTCAGTTTCGCCCCAGAATCGGTGACAACCTGATAGGCACCGATGTGCTGGGTAATGCCGCCCGCTTCGCCCGCGACCACATTGGCCTTGCGCAAAGCGTCAAGCAACGAGGTTTTGCCGTGGTCGACATGGCCCATGATGGTGATAATCGGCGGACGTGTGATCAGATTTTCGTCTGCGTCTGCGATGGTTTCAATCGCTTGTTCCACATCCGAATCGGACACGCGCACGGTTTTATGGCCGAATTCTTCGATCACAAGTTCGGCGGTATCCGCGTCAATCGCTTGGTTCATCGTCACCATCATGCCCATTTTCATCAGGCTTTTGACGACATCTGCGGCGCGTTCGGCCATACGGTTGGCCAGTTCCGAGACCATGATCGTTTCAGGCAGTTGCACATCGCGCACCTGCTTTTCGGGCTTATCAAAGCCCATGGCCTTTTGACGGGCCTTTTCCTGTTTGCGCTTGATCGCGGCAAGGGACCTTGTGCGACCACCCTCGCCTGCCAAGGCATCGTTCAGCGACAGACGGCCTGTGCGGCGGCCCTCATCGCCCTTGGCTTTGGCATTGCGTTCGCGTTCCTCGCGTTCGCGGTCGGTTTTGCGCGGTGCTGCAAGGCCAGGTTTGGCCCCCATTGGCGCGCGGGCAATCGGATCATCCGCAGCAGGCGCGGGTGCGGCAGGGGCGGCGGCATTGTTCGTGCGACGCTCTGCGGGCGCGGCGGGGGCGGGTTTTTCGGGTTGGCGGCGCGTGGTGCCCAAGACATCGGCCTTGCGCGCAATGGCGCGGGCAGCGGCCTCAGCCTCGGCAGCGGCCTTGGCACGAGCCTCTTCTTCGACTTTGGCGCGGGCGGCGGCGGCGCGTTCACGCTCTTCGCGTTCCTTGGTCTCTGATTCTTCGCGTTTGCGGGCGCGTTCCTCTTCGCGGGCGGCGTCTTCGATCACGCGGCGGGCGGTGTCTTCGGCCTCACGCGCCTTGGCAACCTTAAGGGCGGCCAGACGGCGTTCCATTTCCGCATCGGAAATGCCAGCGGGGCGCTTGGACGGATCGCCCAAATGCGCATTCGACGGCGTTGCCGCAACAGCGGGCTTGCCCGGTGTGGTGGTTGGCACCACAACGCGCTTGCGTTTTGTTTCGACCACCACGCTTTTCGTGCGTCCATGGCTGAAGCTTTGCTTCACTTGCCCTGAACGCGGTGCGCCACCCAGGCCGAGGGGTTTTTTGCCGTCAGAATCGGTCATGCGTCTTTCGTATCCTTTTCGGCGGTCTCGCCGCCCATATGCCCACTGGATTCGGGACGAAGTCCAGCCAGCCTTGCCGCTTCCTCTACAACACGCGATGTGAGTCCACCAGCAGCAAGCGCGGCGTGTATCGCACGTTCGCGCCCAAATGCCAAACCCAATTCCTGTGCTGACAGGATTCCGATAAACCGCCCCGCCCCTTCGGGCGCGCGCAGTTTGGTTTTTCCGCGTTCTGATCCATCAGAGGCCTGAATCAAAACCCTTGCTTTGTCCTTGGCCAACCATTCTTTGACCTTTTCATAACCCATCACCGCATCCGATGCCTTGCGCGCCAGACTGATCAAATCAATCACGCGGCGCAGCATCAGGGATTCGACCATATCGGCCAAATTGGGAGGCAGCTTTACAGGTTGGCGCGCGGCGCGGGTAAACAAGCCCTTGGCCACCGCTTTTTCTATCAAAATGCGGTCGGATGAAATGTAAAATCCGCGCCCCGGCAATTTCGCCAGAATGTCGGGCGTGACCATGCCGTCAGGGTCCAGACAAAAGCGGATCAATCCCGCCTTTGGCTGAACGTCGCCCGAAGCAATGCATTTGCGCTCGGGGTCGTCTTGATCGTTTTGGCGGCCACCGCGTGTCACGGTCTGCACATCCGAGGTCTGAGATCAGACCTCGGCCTCCTCATCTTGGGGTGCGTCCATTTCAGATGGATCCACCCAGCCCAGCATCACGCGGGCGGTCATAATCAGGGTCTGTGCCTCTTCCAAAGACATATCAAATTTTTCCAAGACACCTTCGTCTTTGACGCGCTGCCCTTTGACAGTGGTCCAGCCGCCCGCCAATTCCCAATCGGCGACAGTTGCAAAATCCTCTAGGGTTTTGATGCCGTCATTCGCCAAAGCTTCCAGCATTTGCGGCGTCAGCCCTTCGAATTCAACAAGGCTGTCTTCAAGCCCCAAAGCACGGGCATTTTCCATCGCCTTATTGTTCGCGGCCTCTAGGTAGTCGCGGGCGCGAGCCTGCAATTCGCCTGCGGTCGCATCGTCAAATCCGTCGATGGACAAAAGTTCGTCCAATTCGACATAAGCCACTTCTTCAAGGTTGGTGAATCCCTCAGAAACCAGCAGTTGCGACATCATCTCGTCGATGTCCAGCGTGTCCATGAACAGCTTGGTGCGTGTCGCGAATTCGGCCTGACGGCGGGCAGATTCGTCGGATTCGGTGACGATATCAATATCAAGGCCTGTCAACTGGCTGGCCAGACGCACATTTTGGCCGCGACGACCAATGGCAAGCGACAGTTGCTCATCTGGAACCACAACTTCGATCTTGCCAATCTCTTCGTCGATCACAACTTTGCTAACCTCGGCGGGTTGCAAGGCATTGACCAAAAAGGTCGCGGGATCGGGGTTCCACGGAATGATATCAATCTTTTCGCCCTGCAATTCGCCGACAACGGCCTGCACGCGGCTGCCGCGCATCCCGACGCACGCGCCAACGGGATCGATAGAGCTGTCGTTGCTGATCACAGCGATTTTCGCGCGCGAGCCTGGGTCACGAGCAACCGCCTTAATTTCAATGATGCCATCGTAAATCTCTGGCACTTCCATTTTGAACAGTTCGGCCATGAATTGCGGATCGGTTCTGCTTAGGAACACTTGCGGACCGCGCGCCTCACGGCGCACATCTTTGATATAGCAGCGGATACGATCATTCGGGCGATAGGATTCGCGGCCGATTTTTTCATTGCGGCGCAAAATCGCCTCGCCACGACCAATATCGACGATCAGGTTGCCATATTCCTCGCGCTTGACCTGACCATTGATGATCGTGCCTTTGCGGTCTTTGAATTCTTCATATTGGCGATCACGTTCCGCCTCGCGGACCTTTTGCAAGATCACCTGTTTGGCGGATTGTGCAGCGATTCGGCCCAGATCGACGGGGGGAACCTCGTCGATGATTTCATTGCCGATTTGCGGATCGGCCAGATAATCCTTGGCCTGTTTGATCGTAATTTGTGCGTGGTGATTTTCCACATCCTCATCCGCCACAACGGTGCGGACGCGCACAAAGGTTGCGCGGCCCGTTTTGCGGTCGATATTGACGCGAATGTCCATATCCGCGCCGTAACGCGACTTGGCGGCGCGGGCGAGACTGTCTTCCATCGCCTGAACCACCAGTTCAGAGTCGATCATCTTTTCGCGCGCCACCGCTTCGGCGGTTTGCAACAACTCTAGCTGGTTGGCAGAGGTAATCGCCATCGGAAATCTCCCGCTTAGTGTTTCACTGGTTCCGAAGGGTCGTTGTCGCCCTCGGACGTTTCAATTTCATCAAACTGTGTTTCGTCAAAATGTCCGCTGACCTTTTTCTGGCGCAGCATTTCGCTGATCAATTCATCCGTCAGGATCAGTTTCGCATCCGACAGCCAGTCAAATTGCAGACCGATGGTCACGGTTTCTGCGCCTTCTTCGATGTCTATCAGCACTTCGTCAGATTCGACGCCTGCGAGCGTGCCCTTGAACCGACGGCGCCCGTCGATCAATTCGGTGGTTTCAACGCGGGCCTCCCAGCCTTTCCACATCTCAAAATCTTTCAGACGTGTCAGGGGGCGGTCAATGCCGGGGGACGACACCTCTAGGATAAAATTTTCCTCAATCGGGTCTTCGACGTCCAGAACGGCAGATACGGCGGTAGAAATTTCGCCGCAATCGTCCACCTCGATGCCACCATCGGGGCGGTCAGCCATGATCTGCAAGGTGCGCGTGGCCCCGCCCATCAGACGAATGCGCACCAGTTCAAACCCCAAGCCTTCGATCACAGGGGTGACGATATCGGCAAGGCGGCGATCCATAGCGGTTTTGGCGATCAAATCAGACATAAGGGCCTTAAAAATAAAAAGCGGGCCGACAGGCCCGCGTGTGTTTCGGTAGCGGCGGGTTTGGACCCCGACGCATCTGTTACGCGCCGTATAGACGATCACGCCACCTGTTGCAAGAGCGCATCCGACGCGCCATAGCCCAAGGTTCTTTCAATGCCCCAGTCCAATTCACTGCGGATAAACGCCTGATCCGCCGCCGAAATCGGCTGCACAGGTTTCGCCACAAACACCCCACGGCCCGGCGTGGCGCGGTCATGTTCAATCGGATTGAATGTGCTGCGGCGCACAAAGCCATAGTTTTTGCACAAGGCGTTCAAAAATACTTCGGGTTGGGCAACAACCTCTTCATAGCGCAGGCGCAAGACATTGCCAAAACGGTTGTCCAGCGTGGCAAAGCCGCGATTTTTCGCATTGCGCAACCGCATGGCATTGGCAAAGCGTAATCCCGTCAAAGGATCGCGGTCTGACATCAATTCTTTGCCCCAAATCGGGCTGCTTGGATCAAAGCCGAAATGTTCGTCATCAATCACGCCCTGCCATTCGCGGCGAATGAAATCGGAAAACGGCAGACCGCGCAGATGCATGGCAGTATGCCAAGGCGCACGACACAGGCTTTGCAGCCATGCAATCGGTTCGCGGTATACGGCAATAGCCAAGACGTTGTCGGGGGCGGCGAACATATTTGGAAAACCGTGTTTCCAGCCAAAAGCCACCTCGTTTGCGGCATCATAAAGACGCCCTTGCGTGTCAGGCAGCACGCAATTTCGCGTGATCAAATGATGGACATAATTCGTGCCCGAATTGCGTTCGCCGAAAACATAGATAGACTGTGGCGCAATGCCGTTCTTGCGTGCTGAAATCACATCAACGGATGCCATAATACAAAACCCCAACCATTGGATATCAATAAATCCAACATCACTGATAACACCCCACCCGATCCCGACCAAAATGCGCATATGGTCTGTCTCTATATATTTTCGGATATAGTGGTGAAATAAGGGATAATTTCGCCAGCCATGTGGTGAATTAAAGTGTTCAAATTTTCTGAAATAGCCACCAAAGGATGTGATGAATGCCCCTGACCGCGAATCCCCTGAAAGGCGTTTTGCTGGTGTCGCTGGCCGTGCTGTTTTTTGCGGTGGGGGATGTGATCAGCAAGCATTTGACCATGCTTTATGCGGTGCCTTTGGTGATGGCGCTGCGCTACGCGGTCAATCTTGGGCTGCTGACAGGCATCTTGGGGCCCAAGGGCGGGATGATCCGCACCCAGCGCACGGGATTGGTGATGCTGCGCGCGCTGAGCCTGACGGCGGGGTCGCTGACCATGGGGCTGGCGCTGCGCTATATGCCTGTCGGCGAGACGGTGGCGATTATATACCTGTCGCCATTTCTGGTGATGCTGGCGGCGATTCCGCTGTTGGGCGAGCGCGCAGGTATGGCGGGTTGGATCGGTGCGGGATTGGGATTTCTGGGCGTGTTGTTGATCATTCGACCCGGGGCAGGGTTGAACGGGTTTGGTGTTGTCCTGTCTCTGATCAATGCTTGCTGCGCGACCAGTTATCACATCCTGTCACGGGTTTTGGCGAAAACGGAAACCATGGCTGCGATGTTGTTTCACACGGCTTGGGTCGGGTTGGTTGCGTTTTTGGTGATGATTGCGGTGACGGGCGTTGGGCCAATTCCCCAAGGCTGGGACTGGGCGCTGTTGCTGGTCTTGGGGGTCTTGGCAACAGTGGGGCATTTTCTATTCACCGCCGCCTATCGCTTGGCCCCTGCGTCCGTCCTTGCGCCAATCAATTATCTGCATCTGGTTTGGGCCGCGATCTTGGGCTGGATTGTCTTTGGACACACCCCAGATGGGATTACGATATTGGGCATGGCGCTGGTGGCACTTGCGGGCGCGGGCATTGCCCTGCACACGCATTTTAGCCCCCGCCTTACGCCTGCGTAATCACATAAAGTTTGCGCACGTGTTCAATCACGTGCCATTCTCCGCGCCAGCCCAGCGGCAGAAAGATCGCATCCCCCGCGCCAAGACGCTGTTTTGTGCCGTCTTGATGGGTCATTTCAATCACACCCGAAATGAAATGACAAAACTCGGATGAGGTGCTGCGGTCTGCGGTGAACCGCCCCGCTGTGCATTCCCAGACGCCGATTTCCACCTTATCATGCTGGGCAAGGGCAACCGATGCCTCGAATTGATCGCCCGTCAGGCTGGTGGGTTTGGCGACCAATTCCCCCAGCGGCATATCCGCCAATCCCAGAAACGCCGATAAATCCACCATCAATTCACCATATCCCGCACCATCGGGATAACCTTTTCGCCGTAAAGACGGATACAGTCCATCAGTTTTTCATGTGGCACGGGGCCTGTGGAATATTTCATATCAAAGCGTTGGATTTTTAAATCCCGCACGGTGCTTGCAATTTTGCGCGCCACGGTTTCAGGACTGCCGACATAAAGGGATCCATTCTGCACCTCATCCAAATAGCGTTCTTTGGTCGTGGGGGGCCAGCCACGCTCGCGCCCAATGCGGCCAAACATTTCGCGGTAGGCGGGCCACAGGGTTTCAATCGCTTCTGCGTCGGTTGCGGCCACAAAGCCTGGCGAATGGATGCCAATCGGGCGGATAGGGCGTTCCAGTTGCGCACAGGCGCGGTGATACAGATCAATATAGGGCAAAAATCGCCGTGGATCGCCGCCAATGATCGCCAACATCAACTGCAAATCCTGACGCACCACCCGCACCACCGATTCGGGGCTGCCGCCCACACCGACCCAAGCGGTCAGCCCCTGTGGCCCCAAAGGCGGATAGACGATTTGATCGGTCAGCGATGTGCGGTGCTGACCTGACCAGGTTATGGATTTTTCGCGCACCAGTTTGGCGAAAATATCCAGCTTTTCTTCGAACAATACCTCATAGTTTTGCAAATCATAGCCGAACAAAGGATAGCTTTCGGTGAATGACCCACGGCCCAAGATCACCTCGGCCCGCCCATTGGAAATCGCGTTCAACGTCGAAAAGCGTTGAAAAACGCGGATCGGATCATCAGAGGACAGCACTGTGACCGCCGTGCCAAGGCGGATATGTTTGGTCTGGCCCGCAATGGCGGCCAAGATCACCTCGGGTGAAGATATGGCGAAATCGGAACGGTGATGCTCGCCCAGACCCATAAAATCAATGCCAACCTGATCGGCCAAAACCGCCTGAGACACCACATCGCGCAGCACCTGATCCATGGCCAGATCAACCCCGCCCGCGTCTTTTGTCACATCGCCAAAGGTATCAAGGCCCAATTCAATTTGCATCATATTCTCCTATCTCAGGGCAATATAGGCAGCGATGCCCCCGTATGAAAGCTGCATAGATGCACAGGCATTGTTTACAGCCCACTCGCCTGACGGATCAGATTTAACCCCGTCAGGACCAGCAAAATTTGGGTCAAGCGGCGAAACCTCATGGGGTCAAAGCGGTCTTGAAACCGAAATCCAATCGTCTGCCCGATCAGCGCAGGCAACACCAAAGCCGCCGAAAATCCAAGGGCGCGGTTGGTCATCAATCCCGACTGTAGATGCGACATGAGCAGAACCAATGCACCGATCAAGAACACCACCCCTTGGACCTGCACCGTCTCTTGTTTCGACGTCCTGATCGACAACAGATACACAATCAATGGCGGCCCCCAAATGCCAGACACCCCACCATAAAGTCCGCCAATGATGCCAAACACCCATTCCGCGCGCGCACGATGTTGTAACGGCAGGTCCAGCGACAGCCCCGACAATTGCGCCAGTGCAAACAGGGTGATCGGCAAGCCTAGCATCCACAAAAACAAGGCATGGGGAATCATCCAGAAAAACTGCGCCGAAATCGGGATGAAAATCACTGTGGCGGCCAAAATGCGCCAATAGGCTTTTGACACGGCAAGGGCAGGGCGAACCCCATGACGAAAAGCTTGGCTGATATTGGAAAACAGGGTCGGCAAGACCAATCCCGCCAAGGCCATATCAGGCGACAGAAAACTGGAAAAAGCCGAAATCATAATCAACGGCATAGCAAACCCCACTGCCCCTTTTACGAATCCCGCAAACAGCGTGACCAAAACGGCAAAGACCACCGCCTGCAGGGCCAAATTTGGAAGAAAACTGGTCATTTGCACTCCTTGCGGCAAGCTAGGCGGATGCGGCGGCAAGATGAAGGCAAAATCGACTGCGACATTTTCGAACAAATGTATTGCATATTGTGAAACCTTATTGCGCTGCAGTTGCAAACAAGCTAGGCCTTTGCCAAATCTAAATGAAAGGCCCGCCTATGTCCTTTGATGGTCCCCTGCCCCATATCGCCGATCTTTTGCCCCAAACTGCCGCCACCCTGCCCGAGGTGGACGCACTGTTCACATCCGCCCGCGAAACGCTGCGCGCTCATGTGACCGTTGCGGGCAAGATTGACGCGGCGGCGCTGGAACACCACCAATTCGCCGCCCATGCGCTGGCGTGGCTGGCGACATATCGGCAGTCCTTGGTGCAAATGCAGGCTTGGGCCGAAGGATTGCAGACCGCAGGCCAGTTTGGCGAAATCGAGGCCTTGATCCACCAAATCGCTTTTGGCGAATATCTGGCGCAAATTTACGGCGGCATCGCGATGAGCCAAGGCGAAGTGGCGCGCCTGTCGGATATGGGCCTGACGGCCACGCCCAGCGCCATTGCCGCCCAAGTGATCGCGGCGGGCAATACCGACGCCGCGCGGATGCGACTGGCGCAATTGATGCAGGACAATCAGGGCCGCGCCACCTTTGGTGCAACGGGTCTGGATGATGATCTGGAAATGATCCGCGACCAATTCCGCCGCTTTGCCGATGACGAGGTCATCCCCCACGCCCATGGCTGGCATCTGCGCGACGATTTGATCCCGATGGATATGATCGAAAAACTTGCCGAAATGGGCGTGTTTGGCCTGACCATTCCCGAAGAATTTGGCGGGTTTGGTATGTCAAAAGCGTCGATGGTTGTGGTGTCCGAAGAATTGTCACGCGGCTATATCGGTGTTGGATCGCTTGGCACGCGCACAGAAATTGCGGCCGAATTGATCCTATGCGGTGGCACGGATGCACAAAAGGCGCATTGGTTGCCGAAACTGGCCAGTGGTGAGATTTTGCCCACGGCGGTCTTTACCGAACCCAATACGGGGTCGGACTTGGGCGCGCTGCGCACCCGCGCCGTCGCAGGCGATGACGGCTGGACGATCACGGGCAATAAAACTTGGATCACCCATGCCGCGCGCACCCAAGTGATGACCCTGCTGGCCCGCACCGACCCTGACACAACCGACTATCGCGGTCTGTCGATGTTTCTGGCCGAGAAAACCCCCGGCACGGACGCGCATCCCTTTCCCACCCCCGGCATGACGGGCGGCGAGATTGAAGTGCTGGGCTATCGCGGCATGAAAGAATATGAAATCGCCTTTGACGGGTTCAAAGTGGCCAAAGAAAATCTACTGGGCGGTGTGACGGGACAGGGATTCAAGCAACTGATGCAGACCTTTGAATCCGCCCGCATTCAAACCGCCGCCCGCGCCGTTGGTGTGGCGCAATCGGCGCTGGAATTGGGGATGGACTATGCAATGTCGCGCAAACAATTTGGCAAATCGTTGATCGCATTTCCGCGTGTTGCAGGCAAATTGGCGATGATGGCGGTTGAAATTATGATCGCGCGGCAACTGACCTATTTTTCGGCATGGCAAAAAGATCACGGTCACCGCTGCGACCTAGAGGCGGGGATGGCCAAGCTGCTGGGGGCGCGTGTCGCATGGGCGGCGGCGGATAATTCCTTGCAAATTCACGGCGGCAATGGCTTTGCGCTGGAATACAAAATTTCGCGCGTCCTGTGTGACGCCCGCATTTTGAACATCTTTGAAGGCGCCGCTGAAATTCAGGCCCAAGTGATTGCGCGCCGCTTGCTGGACTAGCTTTGCTTTTCAACGCGACCTGCCCTATACGCCCCAGAAAACCAAGGAGGGCGCAATGACACAAACTGTTCTGCTGACAGGGATTTCAGGATTTATCGCCAAACATATCGCGGTGAAGTTGCTGAACGCGGGTTTTGCAGTGCGCGGCAGTGTGCGAACCTTGGCACGCGCGGATGAGGTATCCACCGCGATTTCCCCCCATGCAGATACGTCTAACTTGTCGTTTGTGGCATTAGATTTGAACAGCGATGACGGTTGGGTCGAGGCGATGGAGGGTGTCACCGCCCTGATCCACACCGCATCGCCATTTCCCATAGAACAGCCCAAAAATGCCGATGATCTGATCCGCCCTGCCGTTGACGGCACCTTGCGCGCCTTGGCCTCGGCGCGTGCGGCGGGTGTTATGCGGGTGGTTTTGACATCCTCAACCGTGGCGCTGACCGATCCTTTGCACCGCGGCATGATGGATGAAACAACATGGTGTGATCCGCACTCTGCGCAAACTTCTGCCTATGCGAAATCCAAAACTTTGGCCGAAACGGCGGCTTGGGAATTTGCGACGCAGCAGGGGATGTATCTTACAGCGATCAATCCCGGATTTGTCATGGGCCCGCCCTTGGACGCAAATTTTGGCAGTTCAATTTCCGTGATCGCGCGCCTGTTGCGCGGCAAAGATCCGATGCTGCCAAATATAGGTTTTGCCGTCGTCGATGTCCGCGATGTCGCCGAGACGCACCTGCGCGCGTTACAAACCCCTTCGTCTGCGGGCAAACGCTTTCCTTGCGTGACAGGCATGATGACCCTGCCCGAGATGGGCAAAGCCCTGAAACGTGCCTATCCAGACCGTCCTATCGCCACCCGAATCGCGCCGAAGTTCTTTCTGCGGATCTTGGCGATGTTTGATCCGCAAATCCGCGCCATTCTGCCTGAACTGGGCCAATCTCATGCGGTGTCAAACGCCCGCACCCGCGCAGATTTGGATATGCGTTTCATTTCCGCCGAGGGTGCTTTGCGCGCAACTGCGGAATGGCTGATCACGCACAAAGCCCTATAGCTTTCATACTGATCTAAATACCTTGGGGGGGAAGATTTTTCTCCGAAAAATCTTGGGGGGCTTGCCCCCCGCGGCCTATCTGTTTAGGGCCGGCCGCGCGAAGGACGCAAGACCCCCAACCGCGGATGCAAGCGACCCGCAATGCCATAGGCAACAGCAAAGGCTCCGCCGGAGGCGACAAAGATAAAACTCAGCGGTGCGACCCAAAGGATCAACCACGCCGCCGCAGGTGTGGCAATCCCCGACACATCGCGAAAGCTGGAATAAACCGCTGCCATCTCAGACCGCTCACTGGGTTTGACCGCCATCATAAATGGCAATCCACCGACCACATCCAAATTCACCAAACCAAAGGCTGCAAAGAACAAAAACGTCACAGCCAAGGCTGGCACCGATGAAAACACCGTGGCAAGGGTGAATAAAGTGGCGCAATAGACCAGGGTGGCCCTCAGGCTGACGCGCACGGTTACTTTGCGTGCCCATGCAGCCATAAATGGCGACGCCAACAAGACCGCATTGCTGGTCGACAACATCATGCCCCCCAACTGCGCGCCCAGACCATTTTCGATGCAAAATACGGGCAGATAGACGACATAAATCCACCAACCACAACTGCGAATGACGGCAAACAACCATCCCGCAATCAGCCTGGGTTGCCGAAAAAACCGCCCCAAATAGGCCAAGGGATTGACCGCAGGGCCCTTGGCGCGCGCAATTTGCCGTCCTGACCCCAAGCGCAGGTACAAAAACACCGACAGTTGCAACACCGCCAAAACTCCGCCCACCAAAAACGGCAATGGATCCCAATGATGACGCATCCAGACCCCTGCCACAGGACCAATCGCCCAAGGGGCCGCCGCATACACCATTTGCAGGCTTTGGGTGCGCCCCAAATCTGCGCGCGGCACGTAATCCAAGACATAGGCATTGAAACATACAAAACAGGTGACGGTCGCCATGCCCATCACCAGAATGCCCGTCTGCACAGACCATTGATGCCCCAGAATAAACAGCACCATTGCCACCATATACAGCCCACATCCCCCCGCATAGACCCAGCGGCGTGGCCAAATCTGGGTCATACGCGGCACCAAAAGGCCCCAGATCAGGGTGATTACCCCCGCGACAAAATAAACTTGCGACAGATTTTGGGCTGATCCAAATGCATCATACACGGCAATCGGAATCGTGGAAATCAATGTGCCCCGCACGGATGCCTCAAGACCCGCAAGCAGCCCAAAATGCTGAATTTTTGGCGCTGTGCTGTGGCGCAAATCAGGAGATGCATATTTAAGAGCCATACGTCACAATCGCGCTATTGGATTGGGGTGTCTATTCAACCTGCGACGCGCGGCGCGCCAAAACCGCCAGCAATCGCCCACGTGCGGCCGGCAGGGATTTTCCACCCAAGATCGGCACAAGCCCTCGGTTCAGAAAAAATCCTGTAAGTTGCAGCGCTTGGGCGATTTCTACGCCGTTTGCTGGCCCCTGACCCAACAAAACGGGCGGCAAAGGCAAAAGGCGCGCCGCCCATTCCCCCGCCGCCTCGCGCCCCACGGCGCGGCCCGTTTTGGGACTAACATAGGCCAAATCCTCGCGTCCGCCTGTCACGGCGCAACGGGTCAAATCCAGACCAAAGCCCAAGGTTTGCAGCAATTCCAATTCCCAGCGCAGATAATCGGGGGGCCAATCCGCCGCACGATCCATTGCGTCCAACAGCGCCATTGTTTGCGCCCAAAAGACGCCTTGGGACTCGCGTTCTGGCAGGGCCAATTGCGCCAGCGCGCAAACCGCATTTAACCCAGACAGCGCCAAAGGATCCGCCATAATCCCCGCCCGCGCCCGAATGGGTTCCACCGAATAAGTGCCGATATGTTCGCCCAAACGCGCCCGCCATGTCACGGCAACTTGGGTTCCGGCCTGCAAATGCGCCGCCATTTTGCGTGAGGCCCCGCCCCGCACAACCCCCGCATGACGCCCCTGCGTGTCGGTAAAAACCTCTATGATCGCGGCACTTTCCCCATGCAATCGCATGGAAAGGATCGCGCCCGTGCCCTGCCATTCCATCGCATAACTGTGCCAAGCAAAAGGTTATGACGCAAGGGCACACTTGACACGCAGTTCCGTTGCGGCAGAATTGGGGGATGAATGAAAATCGCATCCAACGTCTTTTCGCCATTGGTATCGCCGCCCTTGCCCTGATCGGCCTAGGATGGCAGTTTCACATCAACGGCGCAACCATTCCCGAATGGGGACCGCGCGCCTGGCTGATGGCGTTTTATTTCACCAATATTACCAATGTTTTGGTGGCGCTGCATATGGTATCCGTGGCCGCGGGGCGCAAGACTGCTTCGGATTTTTCCAGCACGATCACCCTATCGATCATCATGGTGGGCATCATTTACCGATTGCTTTTGGCCCCCGAAATTCCCAAACCCGCGCCAGAATGGTATCCCGATTTCTTTGTGCACGTGGCTGTTCCCATCCTAACCACAATTTGGTGGATCATCTGGGCGCCCAAGGATTTGCGCCTGTCGCGATTGCCGATATGGCTGATCTTACCTGCTGTCTATTGCGGCTATGCGCTGATCCGCGGATTTATCCAAGGGTCGTATCCCTATTTCTTTTTTGATATCGGCAAGTTTGGTTTGGGCGCGGTCTTGGGCAACTGTGTCGGTCTTGTTTTTGTGTTTGGCCTGTGCGGGCTGTCCTTGTGGATTGCCGCGCGCCTGTTGCGCCGTTAATCGGAAAAATCATCCAGCAAGCTGCGGCCCAAACGATCCTCAATCTCAATAATCCACAGATCGGGATCGCGGCTGCGTGCGCGGCTTAGAATGGCGTCGATATCGTTTTCCAACCCTTGGGCCAAGACCTGCCAAACGCGGGCATTACGTTCCAGATCAAAGCGTCGTTCATGGATGACCGCCTGCCCGTCCAAAGTCGCCACTTTGACCAGAACAGCCCCCGCCGTCGCATCGCCCTTGGCCATGACATAGGCGGGGATTTCCGACAGGCGCAATCGGTTCAGATAGGCCGAAACCCACAGGCCCGCCGTCAGCCGTATCACAGGCGCGCCTTAGGCGTCGCCATCGCGGAAATCCAGACCCATTTCATCGAAACGCTCGGGTTCTTCCATCCAGTTCGGTCGCACTTTGACCTGCAGGAACAGATGCACTGTGCGGCCTAGAAATTCGGAAATTTCCGCGCGGGCGGATTGGCCGATCGCCTTGATCGTCTCACCTTGGTTGCCCAAAACAATGCCTTTATGCCCATCGCGCGATACATAGACGATCTGGTCAATCCGTGTTGTGCCGTCCTTTTTGTCCTCCCATTTTTCGGTTTCCACCGTCAATTGATAGGGCAATTCTTCGTGCAAACGCAGGGTCAGCTTTTCGCGGGTCATTTCCGACGCGATCATCCGCATCGGCAGATCGGCGATTTGATCTTCGGGATAGAACCACGGGCCTTGGGGAATTTCCCCCGCCAGCCATTCTTTCAGATCTTTGACGCCATAGCCTTTTTCCGCCGAAATCATAAAGGTTTTGGCAAAGCCGTAAGCCGTGTTCAACTTTTCCGCGAGGGCCAGCAACACCTCAGCCTTGACGCGGTCGATTTTGTTGATTGCCAAGGCCACAGGCTGACCTTGGGGGATTTGATCCTTCATGCGGTCGATGATGGTTTCCACGCCTGCGGTCAGACCGCGCTGCGCCTCAATCAGCAAAACGATCAGATCGGCATCGGTCGCCCCGCCCCAAGCCGCCTTGACCATGGCGCGGTCCAGTCTGCGGCGCGGACGAAACAGGCCAGGCGTGTCGACGAACACGATCTGCGATTGCCCCTCCATCGCGACACCCCTGATCCGCGTGCGCGTCGTTTGCACCTTATGCGTGACGATAGAGACCTTGGCCCCCACCATTCGGTTCAGCAACGTCGATTTTCCAGCGTTCGGCTCGCCAATCAGCGCCACAAATCCTGCGCGGGTGGGTGTATCGGTCATATAATCCTCAATTCAGGTTTCGTGCCGCATACGCTAATCCGCCCCCCAACTCCAGCCGATTTGCAGTAGGGGGGGGAATTGTGGCAAGTCGCGGTCCGTTTTGGCTTAAACCCTTGTAGGCCTCGAATTTTGACAATCATCACATTACCCCCCCAACCGCGCCAGCAAACTGCGCGCGGCCATTTGTTCGGCGATGCGTTTTGATCCTGCGCGGGCGCTGTCCGTCTCGCCGTTTTCCAAACGCACTTCGACAGTGAATTGCGGCGCGTGGTCGGGGCCGTCGCGCAGCACTTCGGTATAGATGGGCGGCGGCATGGCGCGGGCTTGGGCCCATTCTTGCAGGCTGGATTTTGGATCGCGCGCGTCTTGTTCCACCGCCCCAATCCGCGCGCCCCAAAGCCGCAAGATCAGCGCTCGCGCCGCGTCAAAGCCCGCGTCTAGATAGACGGCGGCAATCACCGCCTCCATCGCGTCACCCAAAAGCGCGTCCTTTTTACGCCCACCTGACAGCATTTCAGACCGCCCCAGTTTCAGCACATCGCCCAGACCAATATCGCGGGCAATCTCGGCGCAGGTTTCTTTGCGCACCAATGCGTTGAAACGGGGCGCAAGCTGACCCTCACTTGCCCCTGTATCCGCGTTCAACAAGGCTTCGGCCATGACAAGGCCCAGCACCCGATCCCCCAAAAATTCCAGCCGCTGATTGTCGGGGCGCGTTGGCGATGACAAAGACGCATGTGTGACAGCCCGCAGCAGCAATTCCGATTTGGCAAAGGCATGACCAATGCGCGTCTCGAATGTTTTCATTTCCGCTGACAGCCGCATCAATTTACCGCCCCCAAGACGCGATCCCAGCGCCAATTCCAAATCTGTAACAGCGAAGATCCCGACGAGGACAGCAAAATCCGCTGCACAGGCCCCACCACATCCACCAAGGGCACAAACCCCAACCCCATAGCATTCGTATCATAGCGGCTGTCGATGGCCGTATCGCGATTGTCGCCCAGCAAAAAAACGGTGCCTGCCGGCACGCTGACAGGGCCAAAGTTATCGGCAAATCCCGTCTCAATATTCAAAATCTGATAGGCATTCCCTGTGGGCCAAACTTCGCGCAATTGCGAGGCGCTGCAAATCGCGCCATCCCCCACAACGCCGTTTTCACAGCGCGGGCGGATCGCATCTGGTCCTTGTGGGCCCATCACCTCATCCAAGCGACCATTGGGAAATTGCAGCAAAGGCGTGCCCATGACGCTTACTTGACCCGACTTTACCGCCACAGTGTCGCCAGCCAAGCCCATCACACGCTGCACCACCACGCGGCCTTGTGCGCGCACAGCCATAACTTGCCCGTGCCTTGTGGTACCCTCCAAGGCCACAATCACAACATCCCCCACCAAAAGCGTCGGCTTCATGCTGTCATTGACGATCAAAAACGGCTGCCACCAAACCCGCCACAATGACAGGCAAAGGATCATCACAATGGCGACATAGCCGGCCGCCCGCGCCCCCAAATGTGCGTTCAGATGCGCCCGCTTTTGCGGCAAAAATGCGATCCCCAAGGCGACCAGAATACCGACCAGCGGCACAAGCGTTAGGGCAGCCATGCGTCCCGCGCGGCCTGCATGATGCAATCTGCGCGCCGAAATGGTCAGCATCGACACAGTAGACAGCCCCAAAATCGGAAACAGGTATCTGCCCAGCAAGGGGGCAATATTCATAGCAAGGATCAGGGCCACCAAGACGATGACATAGATCAACACACTGGCCAAAGCCTGCAAAAATGTAGCAGTTCCCCGAAACCGAAAGACCGAAAGCATCACTGAACGGGGTGGAAAAAGCGGTCCAAACGCCATGTCCAAATCGCCAGCATCGACCGCCCTGCCGAGGAAAAGATAATCCGATCAGCGCGGCCTATCAAATTTTCAGCTGGCACAAAACCAACGCCGCCGACGCCAGGATCAAAACGGCTGTCAAGTGAGTTGTCGCGGTTGTCACCCATTACGAAATAATTACCCTCTGGCACAGTAAAGACGCCCGTATTATCGGCAGCCCCGGTGTCAGTGATATTCAAGACGGCATGGACATGGCCATTTGGCAAAGTCTCAAGGGCGGCGGTCTTTTTGCAAACACCACCCGCCTCAACGGGGGCGTTGGCGCATCCCGGGATATTGTTCATCGGACCTTGGGGGGCGTTGACCTCTTCAAAATCGCCATTGGGCGTTTGGGGGGCCATGGCGCCGTTGATATACAAAATCCCCGCCTTGACCTGAATTTGATCGCCAGGCAAGCCGATCAAGCGTTTGATCAGATCATTATCATTGTGGGGATGACGAAACACGACAACATCGCCGCGTTCTGGCGGGGTGGCCAGAATACGGCCCGAAATGGGGCATAGGGCAAAGGGGCAAGAGTATTTCGAATAGCCATAGGCCATTTTGTTCACAAAGATAAAATCGCCAATCAACAGGGTCGATTTCATCGATTCAGATGGGATCCAAAACGGTTGAAAGAACAGGCTGCGAAACACGCCCGCAATCAACAGGGCATAAACCACGGTCTTGACTGTTTCCAACCAGCTTTCGCTTTTTTCCGTCTTGGCCATGATCGTATCCTTATGGAGTTCGGGCGCTTTGTGCGCGCAAGCCGCAATTTAGTCAAGCTGTGGGAAGGTGAGGGCACGCGCCTCAATGACGACAAAGGCCTGCGCCCATGGCGCGTCATCGGTCAGGGTGACGTGCACAATCGCCTCATGTCCCGCAGGCGTCATCTGCGCCAGACGCTCCGCCGCCCAGCCTGTCAATTGCATCACAGGTTGGCCCGTGCGCAGATTGGCTACCGACATATCGATCCAAGAAATGCCCATAGACAGGCCCGTGCCCAGCGCCTTGGAACAGGCCTCTTTTGCGGCCCAGCGTTTGGCATAAGTGGCAGCTTCGCCGTAAGGGCGGCTGCTGGCCTTGGCCTGTTCGCGGGGGGTAAAGACGCGGTTGCGGAACCGGTCGCCAAATCGGTCTAATGTCGCCGCAATGCGGTCGATATTGGCCAAATCTGCGCCGATCCCCAAAATCATGCGCGCGCAAGGTCCATCAATCGGCGCATTTCCAATATCCCCTCGGCCAGACCCATGAACACGGCCTCACCGATCAAAAAATGCCCGATGTTCAGTTCCATCACCTGTGGAATGGCGGCAATGGGCAAGACATTGTCAAAGGTCAGGCCGTGGCCTGCATGGACCTCTAGGCCCAAAGAATGTGCCAGTGCTGCACCATCACGCAACGCGGCAAGTTCCGCCTCGGCCTCAATCAACCTTCCTTCGGCGTGCAGATCCGAATAATGGCCCGTGTGCAGTTCCACCACCGCCGCGCCAATGCGGGCAGAGGCGCGGATTTGTGCGGCGTCATGGCCGATGAACATCGACACGCGACAGCCCGCATCGCGCAACGGCGCGATATAGGCGGCAAGGCGATTATCATCGCCCGCAACATCCAAACCGCCCTCGGTCGTGCGTTCGGTGCGCTTTTCGGGCACCAAACAAACCGCATGGGGTTTCAGGCGCAGGGCAATCGCCTGCATTTCATCCGTCGCGGCGCATTCGAAATTCAACGGAATTCCAATGCCTGCCTGCAACGCCTCTATGTCTGCGTCCCGAATATGGCGGCGATCTTCGCGCAGATGCGCTGTGATTCCATCGGCCCCCGCCGATTCGGCCAACAAAGCGGCGCGCAGGGGATCAGGCCAAACAGAGCCGCGCGCATTGCGCAACGTCGCCACATGGTCAATATTCACGCCCAGCCGCAATTTGCCCATTTAACCCTCATTCGTCTGTTGCCGTATCATCCCGCGACTTAGGTTTAATCCGTTGCGCGGCAACTGCCAAGGCTGACCGCAAACGGCCACGCTTTTCGCTACGCTCTATCGCCTTGGCGGCACGCGCCTTTTGATAGGCCATGACCAAGGGGATCGTGATGTAATAGGCAATGCCCGACAGCACAAAACCAATCAAGAACGATCCGATAAAATAGGGCAGATACACATCCTGCCAAAACCTGATCAGCCCGTCCCATTGCATTGTATTGGCGTTAAACATCGCCAAAAAGTTATCCCACAAATCCGCCCCTGCCCGCACAAACGCGTTGCCGATCGCAGGTGCGGTCAGCGGTGCTTGGACCCCTAAAAGCCAATGGCCAAAGGAAATCGATGCAACAGCGATAAAGGGCGTGGTCACGGGATTGGTGTTGAACGTGCCCAAGAGGGCGGCCAGCAAATTGCCGCGCATCAGTCGTGCCGCAATCCACGCAAACACGAATTGCATCCCAGGCAGGGGCAGAAACCCCACCAGTGAGCCCGCAAACACCCCCCGCGCCACGCGGTAAGGATCATCTGGAAGTCTGCTCATGCGGTGCATCACATAGCGCGTGGCGCGGACAAATCCGCCGCGCGGATAGACCATCTGCACCAACCATGCCACCCAGCCAAGAGGTTCTCTGCGCTTAAAGACCACTGTTTTCGCCCTTTGTAATTCTGTTGTCGTCTTTAGGGTTTGCGCGTGACATCCCTGTGACGTGATACTTGGGCCACATCCGTCTCGGCTTCAAGTGCTGTCATCACCATGTGCAAATGTTCGACATCGCGCAAGTCAACGTCGATGAAAAGTCTATAGAAATCGGGTTTGCGTTCGGTAAAGCGCAAATCAGAAATATTGGCCTTTTGCTCGCCGATCAGGGTGCAAATACGGCCCAAAACCCCCGCGTCATTGGCAATCGCCACATCCAATGTCACCGAATTGACGGCGGCATGACGGCCCGAATGCCATTGCAAATCGACCCAGCGGTTAGATTGTTCTTCCAATTCCTCAAGGGCGCGGCAATCAATGGAATGCACGACAACGCCCTTGCCGCGATAGGTGATGCCAACGATCCGCTCTCCTGGCAAGGGTTGGCAACAGGGCGCGCGGCTAAAACTTTGATCGGCCGTCAGGCCTGCGACCGCGCGGGCGCTGTCGACCTCATCGCCCACAGTTTTGGACAGTTCGGGATACAAAACCTCGACCACTTTGCGGGCGGTCAGCTCTGCAGACCCAAGACCCGCCAGCAAATCCGCCTCATCAGCAAATCCCAGCATTTTGGCCGCGGTGCGGAGCGCCTTATCCGTCGCCTTTTTGCCAACGTGTTCAAAGGCATTGCGCGCCAGTTCCTGACCCAGACGCACAAATCGACCGCGATCCTCTTCGCGCAAAGAACGCCGAATGGCGGCCTTGGCGCGGCCTGTGATGACGATATCAATCCAACTGACCTGCGGCTTTTGGCCCTCAGCCGTGATAATCTCAACCGATTGGCCATTTTTCAGCCGCGTCCACAGTGGCACGCGGATGCCGTCGATCTTGGCAGAAACACAGGCATTGCCGATGCGGGTATGGATCGAATAAGCGTAATCCAACGGCGTCGCCCCGCGCGGCAATTGGATCACGTCGCCCTTGGGCGTGAAACAAAACACCTGATCGGAATACATTTCCAATTTGACGTTTTCCAAAAATTCGCTGGTGTCGCCCTCGTCCAGACGTTCGGTCATCGACGCAATCCACTTGGCAGGATCAACCGCAAAGGGGTTTTGCGCGCGCACGCCTTCGCGGTAAGACCAATGCGCGGCCACGCCCGCCTCGGCCACTTCGTGCATCTGGCGGGTTCTGATTTGAACCTCGACCCGCTTGCCATCGCGCCCCGATACGGTGGTATGGATAGACCGATAGCCGTTGTTTTTCGGCTGACTGATGTAATCCTTGAACCGCCCTGGCACGGCGCGCCAGCGTTGGTGGATCACCCCCAAAATGCGGTAACAATCGGCCACATCGTTACAAATCACGCGAAATCCGTAAATGTCGGACAGGCGGGAAAAGGCCAGATCCTTTTCTTGCATCTTGCGCCAGATCGAAAAGGGTTTCTTGGCGCGGCCGTAAACATCGGCTTCTATCTGCACCTTATCCAGTTCCGACGTCAAATCAGCGCTGATCTGATGGATCACATCGCCCGTTTCGCGTTGCAAGGTTACAAAGCGGCGAATGATGGATTTGCGCGCCTCGGGGTTGAGGACGCGAAAGGAAAGATCCTCAAGTTCCTCGCGCATCCACTGCATCCCCATACGGCCCGCAAGGGGCGCATAGATTTCCATCGTCTCACGCGCCTTTTGCGCCTGCTTTTCCTCGCGCATGGATTTAATCGTGCGCATATTGTGCAGACGATCCGCCAGTTTGACCAGAATAACCCGCAAATCCTTGGACATCGCCATGAACAGTTTGCGAAAATTTTCGGCCTGTTGGCTTTCGGTCGATGACAATTGCAGATTGGTCAGTTTGGTCACGCCATCGACCAGTTCGGCAACTTCTTCGCCAAATTGACGCGCCACCTCGGTATAGGTGGATTTGGTGTCTTCAATCGTGTCGTGCAGCAAGGCTGTCACGATCGTCGAATCGTCCAGATGCTGTTCGGTCAAAATGGCGGCCACAGCGACAGGATGGGTGAAATAGGGTTCGCCCGATTTGCGAAACTGCCCCTCGTGCATTTTGGCGCCATAAGCATAGGCCTGACGGATCAACGCATCATTGCAGCGGGGATTGTAATTGCGGACAAGTTCGATCAGGTCTTCGACGTCGATCATCTTGCCGCCCCTTTGGGCCATAAAATGGGGGGGCGCGCCATTGCGCCCCACCCCCTAAGACTAGGCTTCTCCTTGCGCTTCCATCAAGGCGCGCAACATTTTTTCTTCCGACATATCGTCATGTGCGGGACGATCAATATCGCCTGACATCAGCAGGGCCATTTGGTCATCTTCTGGCTCGTCCACTTCGATCTGGGTCTGATGGCTTTCGATCATCCGTTCACGCAGACCCTCGGCCAATTGGGTTTCCTCGGCAATTTCGCGCAGGGCGACCACAGGATTTTTGTCGTTGTCACGATCCACAGTTGGCAACGAGCCCGACTGAATCTCGCGCGCACGATGGGCGGCCAGCATCACCAATTCGAAACGATTGGGAACTTTATCAACGCAATCTTCAACCGTCACGCGGGCCATAGGACACCTCAAATTAGGATGGGGGCTGTAAAGTCGCTACTTAGGCAGAAATGTCGCGCTTGACAAGGGCATAAATCAGTCAAGGCGCGGCACAACGGCGGCGCAGTCCGCAAACGGCAAAGCGTCGCACATTTGGCGCACAGTTAGACCGCTGACGGGATGGCACCAATCAGGGGCCACATCGCGCAACGGCACCAGAACAAAGGCGCGATCCTGCAAACGCGGATGCGGCAAGATCAGCCGATCTGGGGCCTTTTGCGATTGTTGATCTGCAGGCAAATCGCGCCAAGCGGCATAGGTTGCCAAATCTGGCAAAACCGCATCGCCCATCGCCAAAAGATCAATGTCCAAGGTGCGACCGCCCCAACGTTTTTCGCGCGCACGGCCAAAATGCTGTTCGACGTGGTGAAACTGCGTTAAAACCTCTTCTGCACTTTGGTCTGTCCTAAAAATCGCCGCTGCATTAACGTAATCTGGCCCCGCACCCGCTGGAAAACATGGTGTCGTAAAGAAACGACCCTGACATTGCAGTTTTAGGCCCATGCCTTGCAACATAATCAGCGCCTGTCCGATAATTTCTTGCGGCGCGCTGCCGTCAAAATCCAGATTCCCCCCAAAGGCAACCAAAATTTGTGCGTTTTTTTCGAAAATTTTACTCATACGTATAGTTTCCCAATTACCTGCACGGCTGATCTTGCGCGGCTGTGTTATTCGGTCCACATACCATCCCACAAAAGAAAGGCGCGGACCTGAATACCGCTATTTGGGCGTCGGTCATAGCCAAGTTCAAGGAAAATTATGATGTTCTATAAAGATGAGCGTTTGGCCCTGTTCATCGACGGATCCAATTTATACGCGGCGTCCAAATCGCTGGGATTTGACATCGATTATAAGTTGCTGCGTCAGGAATTTTTGCGCCGTGGCAAACTGTTGCGGGCATTCTATTACACGGCGCTGCTGGAAAATGACGAATACTCGCCTCTGCGCCCCTTGGTCGATTGGTTGAACTATAATGGTTTTACCATGGTCACCAAAACCGCCAAAGAATACACCGATTCGATGGGCCGCCGTAAGGTAAAAGGCAATATGGATATCGAATTGACAGTCAATGCGATGGAGTTGGCGCCGCGCGTCGATCATATCGTGTTATTTTCGGGTGATGGTGATTTCACGCCTTTGGTTGCCAGCTTGCAACGCCAAGGCGTGCGCGTGTCGGTTGTATCGACAATCCGCAGCCAACCGCCGATGATCTCGGATGATCTGCGCCGCCAAGCGGACAATTTCATCGAATTGGATGAATTGCGCGACGTGATTGGCCGCCCCCCGCGCGAGCCGCGCCCAGAATATGAGACGCAAAACGCCCCGACAGAATAAAGCGCGGCGATCTGGCGAAACGACATTCAGGGTCAAGACATCACGTCTTGACCCTTTTTCATCCAAGGGGCTGGACCTGCACGCAGACCCGCTTTAACTTTGCGCAAAAGCAAAGGATCGTTATGGCTGACCTTCCCCCCCTGACCCTATATCTGGCGGCCCCACGCGGGTTTTGTGCGGGCGTAGACCGCGCCATCAAAATCGTCGAATTGGCGCTGCAAAAATGGGGCGCGCCTGTCTATGTGCGCCACGAAATTGTGCATAACAAATATGTGGTGGATGCCCTGCGCGCCCAAGGGGCGATTTTCGTTGAGGAATTGGACGATTGTCCCGATGATCGCCCTGTGGTCTTTTCCGCGCATGGCGTGCCGAAATCCGTGCCAATGGCGGCGGCGGCGCGGCAGATGATTGCGGTCGATGCCACCTGCCCCCTTGTGACCAAAGTCCATAACGAAGCGCAGCGCCACCATGAGGCGGGTCTGCAAATGGTCATGATCGGCCATGCGGGCCATCCCGAAACCATCGGCACGATGGGCCAGTTGCCACAGGGCGAGGTTTTGTTGGTCGAAACGGCGGACGATGTGGCGCGCCTGTCGGTGCGCGATGCGTCCAAGTTGGCCTATATCACCCAAACCACCCTATCGGTCGATGACACCGCGGGAATTGTCGCGGCGCTGCACAACCGCTTTCCGGCGATCCTTGGGCCACACAAAGAAGACATCTGTTACGCCACCACCAACCGCCAAGCTGCCGTCAAGGCGATTGCGGGCAAGATTAATGCGCTGTTGGTGATCGGCGCGCCCAATTCGTCCAATTCCCGCCGCTTGGTCGAGGTGGGGGCAAACGCGGGGTGCCGCTATGCCCAACTGATCCAACGCGCCACGGAAATTGACTGGCGCGCGCTGGAGGGCATCCACGCCCTTGGCCTAACCGCAGGCGCATCCGCCCCCGAAGTGCTGATCAATGAGGTGATCGACGCCTTTCGCGCCCGTTACAGCGTGACAGTCGAATTGGTGGAAACCGCAGTCGAGCACGTGGAATTTAAAGTGCCCCGTATTCTGCGAGAACCGGTATGAACATACCCCGCACCCCGCTGATCCTTGGCCTTGCAGGTCTGATCCCCGTTGTCCTTGGCGCGGCCTTGGCCAGTTTTGGCGGCGCGGCCCTGCCCGTGGCGATCGGCATTGGTATTCTGCTGAACTATGGCACGGTGATTTTGGCCTTTATGTCGGGGGTTCTGTGGGGTTTTGCCGCCAAGGGCTGGAACCTTGGCTATGCCCTGTCTGTTATCCCCGCGCTTTGGGCGTTCTTTGCGTCCTTTTTGGACGATCAGGCGCGGATGATCGCGCTGGCGGTGGGTTTTGCCGCGATCCTTGGGTTAGACTATGCCTTTCGCAGTCTTGCGCCGCCGTGGTGGTTGCGCTTGCGGATGATTTTAACCGGCGTCGTGCTGACCTGTTTTGGCACAACAATTGTCTTTATATAATTGGAACCGAAAATGATGTTGCGTTTTGCCCTTTTGGCTTGCTTTGGCACTGCCGCCCATGCCGATACATCGATCGCCCTTTATTCTGAAAACAGCGGCAGCCTGCCGCCGATTTACGCGTGGCATTATGATGTCAGCTTTGCCGCAGATGGCACGGTGACCACGCGCTATTGCAAAGGTTACGGCGAGGCGGCCCCCGATTGCGCCACGCGCAGCGATTCTCTGGCCGCCGATGATTTGGCCGCGTTGCAAGCCGCCCTTGCCCCGATTGCCGCCGATTTGGCCGCAAAGCCTGTGGTTGAGATGGATATGGCCCCCGTTGGGGGCGGATCGACCACCGCGCATATCTTTGCAGCGGGCGCTGATTTGCTACTGCCCCCCTTTCCGATTGAGGCTGACGCCCCCCGCGTCGCCGCCGCGATAGAGGTTTTGCACAAATTCACCCCCAAAGGCGCCATAGACGACGCCAAATCCCGCGCCGTGCAACCCTAATGCCCGATCTGTTTGCATATACGGACGGCGCCTGTTCGGGCAATCCTGGCCCAGGCGGTTGGGGCGTGTTGATGCTGGCGCGTGACGGGGGCGCGGTGGTCAAAGAACGCACCCTTCAGGGCGGCGAGGCCCACACCACCAACAACCGCATGGAATTGATGGCGGCAATCTCTGCGCTAGAGGCGCTGACGAAATCATCCGATCTGACCATCGTCACCGACAGCGCTTATGTGAAAAATGGCGTGACGGAATGGATTTTTGCCTGGAAACGCAAGAATTGGCGCACGGCGGGCGGGGCGGCAGTCAAGAATGTGGATCTTTGGCAACGGCTGGATACCGCGCAATCCACCCACCGCGTAACGTGGAAATGGATCAAAGGCCATGCGGGCCACGCCGAAAATGAGCGCGCCGATGAATTGGCCCGCGCGGGCATGGCGCCTTTCAAATCGACATGACGCCAAAGGGCTTGAGTTTTTGAGACGATGTTTCATACTGAACCCATGGCACGCACAAAACAGATTCCAGATTCAGTAATTCTATATTCGGTCTTGCAACGCCTGCTGACCGAAGGTGAACGCGCGGCGACATTTTCGGCCATTGCGACGGCAACCGGCCTATCTGCCCCGGCCCTTGTGTTGCGGTTCGGCAGCCAAGCCCAAATGTGCCAAGCCGCCTTGCGCGCCGCTTGGGCAGACTTGATTGAACGGGCGAATGTAGATCTTGGGACGACCAAGGATGTCCAAAATTTTCTTAAGAATCAATCCGAGCATATTGATATTCCAGCACTTTTAACGCTGAGCCAACGCGATCACATTACCTTGGCTGCGGCCACCCTGTGGCGCAATACGTTGGAAACCAATTTGGCGCGGCATTACGGATCGGGGCCCAAAGGGCGCAACGCCGCCGCCCTTGTTTTTGCAGCATGGCAAGGCCGCCTTGCTTGGGCCGAGGCGGGGGGAAAGACCTTTCGCTTGGCCGAAGTCATTCGCAGCCTGACCTAAGCCAGATATTTCTTATAAAGCCACACCAAAACCAGCGCGCCCAGCACCGCGCCCACAAACCCCGCCGCTATGCCCGCAAGCCAAGACACCAGCCGCAAGATCAAAGCCCCAATCAGCGCCCCACCCACCCCGATTGCAATGGTCGTTGCAACGTCCGTGTTCAGACGCAGGATTTTTGTCGCCAAAAACCCCGCCGAAATTCCAAAAATAATCACTGCTAGAAATGTCATAGCCGCCTCCATCTGGGGTTAATATAGGAAGGCGCTGCCTAAATCTAAGAGGGCGCGCAGATTATTCCAGATGATCGGGCATGGGGATGCCGTTCAGGAAATCGGCGGCGGCAACGGGGCGCTTGCCGTCGCGCTGCAACATCAAAATTTGCACCGCACCCTGCCCACAGGCCACAACCAGCCCCCCCAAATGCGCGCCCGCAGGGCCGCCCCCCGTGGCAAGGCCCGCTTGCAACAGTTTCACCCGATCGCCGCCCATCAAACACCACGCCCCTGGAAAGTTTGACAGGCCATTGATCTGACGCGCGACGACCTCTGCGGGGCGGGTCCAATCCACCCGCGCCTCGGATTTATCAATCTTGGCGGCATAAAGAATACCTTGATCCGATTGCGGAACGGCGGGCAGGGGCAGCGCCTCCAGCACCTGACAGATCATCCGCGCGCCCAAATCTGACAGGCGATCATGCAGGGCGGCGGTCGTCTCAGTTGCGCCAATCACAACCGATTCACGCGCCAAAACGGGGCCAGTGTCCAGACCCGCCTGCATCTGCATGATGCAAATCCCTGTTTCTGCATCGCCTGCCATAATGGCGCGGTGGATGGGGGCGGCACCGCGCCAACGGGGCAACAGGCTGGCGTGAATGTTCAAACACCCCAAACGCGGCGCATCCAAAACCGCTTGGGGCAGGATCAAACCATAGGCCACGACCACCGCAATATCCGCGCCCAGATCGGCAAATTCGGATTGGGCAATTGGGTCACGCAACGTGACGGGATGGCGCACGGGCAGGCCCATACCTTCGGCGGCCAAATGCACCGCGCCCTTGCGGTCCGCCTTGCCGCGCCCTGCGGGGCGGGGGGGCTGGCAATAGACCGCGACAATTTCATGACGCGCA
This sequence comes from Cypionkella sp., assembly GCA_040398785.1. Lineage (GTDB taxonomy): Bacteria > Pseudomonadota > Alphaproteobacteria > Rhodobacterales > Rhodobacteraceae > Cypionkella. Next base: position 118,228 of record JBBATJ010000008.1, read on the forward strand.
GCAAGGGCCTGCAACACAGTCACCGAAAAATCAGGACTGCCCATAAAGATGATCTTCATGCGCGCTTGGCCCATTTCGCCGCCTTGGCCAGCAGCATTTTGCGCCTCACGGCTGATAGATGATCGAAATACATCTTGCCCGCCAGATGATCGATTTGATGCTGCACCGAAGTCGCCCAAAGATGCACGAAATCGCGTTGTTCCAGCGCGCCGTCCGCGTTCAGATATTCCACTGTCACAGCGCGCGGGCGGCTGATCACCACCGAGACGCCTTGCAAGTTCGGGGATGCCTCCTCATGGTCGCGCATCTGCGCCGAGGCGTGCAGCACGCGCGGATTTGCCATCAATATCGCCTGCCCCCGCGTATCGGATGCATCCACCACCGCCAAACGCAAACCCACCCCGATTTGCACAGCGGCAAGGCCGACCCCCGGCATGGCCTCCATCGTGTCGACCATATCGGCCCAAATCCCGCGCACAGTCTCGGTGATTTCAGGGACATCGGCGGCGGGCTGGCGCAGGATTGGATGCGGATAGGGCAAACACAGGCGGGCGGTCATTCGCGCGCCATTTCACGTTTCATCTTTTCCATCTTGCGGGTGATCATTTGCCGTTTCAGCGGGCCCAAATAATCAATGAACAACTTGCCGTTCAGATGGTCGATTTCATGCTGCACGCAGGTCGCCCATAGTTTTTCAAATGTGCGTTCATGTTGTGCGCCGTCCAGCCCCAGCCATGTCACGCGCACCTCGGCGGGGCGGGTGACTTCGGCATATTGATCGGGGATCGACAGACAGCCTTCTTCGTAAACATTCGGCTCGTCCGAGGTCCACAGAATTTCGGGATTGATCAAAACCATCGGCTCGGGTGTGCCCTCTTTGATGCAATCCATCACGATGACGCGTTTTAGAAGGCCGATCTGCGGCGCAGCCAGGCCAACGCCCGGCGCGTCATACATGGTTTCCAGCATATCGGCCGCCAAAGCCGCGATTTCAGGCGTAATTTCGGCCACAGCATCGCATGGCTTTTTCAGACGGGGATCAGGATGGATCAGAATGGGGCGTATCATGCATCGGATTTAAGCGTTACAAGGAATTCGTGCAAGTGTCCGATGGCTGTTGTCGCGGCGCTGGTACAAAAAACTGATCATTCTGTATTTTTGCAGATTTTTGGATTGATTTTCCAAAATTTTGTAAATAATCAGAATTAATTGCCAAATATGGAGTCTTTAATGGATTTTGATACCGTCATCCCACGCCTTGGAACCCATTCCTATAAATGGGATTTGATGGAGCCCTTGTATGGTGTCTCGCCAAAGGACGGCATTGCCATGTGGGTTGCGGATATGGAATTTCGCCCCCCAGCCTGTGTGCAAGCCGCATTGACGGGCATGACGGCGCATGGAATTTACGGCTATTACGGCGATGATGCGGCGTATTTGGACGCGATCCGTTGGTGGATGCAGACGCGGCATGGCTGGAACGTGGAACGCGACCAGATTTTCACCACGCACGGACTGGTCAATGGCACGGCGCTGTGCGTTGATGCCTTTAGCGCAGTTGGCGACGGCGTTGTTCTGATGACCCCCGTCTATCACGCCTTTGCCCGTGTGATCCGGGGCGCGGGGCGCGCGGTGGTGGAATGCGAACTCGCGTTCGAAAATGGCACTTACGCCATGGATTTTGACGCTTGGGACGCGCAGATGACGGGAAATGAGCGGATGCTGATCCTGTGTTCGCCGCATAATCCAGGTGGGCGGGTTTGGACGGCGTCAGAACTGCAAGGCGTGGCCGCGTTTTGCAAACGCCATGATTTGATCCTGGTTTCCGATGAAATTCACCATGATCTGGTATTAGGCGGGCAAAAGCATTTGCCGATGGCGCTGATAGATGGGATTTCTGAACGTTTGGTCATGATGACGGCGACAACCAAGACATTTAACATCGCGGGCGGGCATTCGGGGAATGTGATTATCGCCGATCCTGTGTTGCGGGCGCGGTTTGCCGCACGGATGAACGCGATGGGCATTTCGCCCAATTCTTTTGGTGTCACAATGGCCACGGCCGCCTATTCGCCCGAAGGGGCTGCTTGGGTAGATGCCTTAACCGCCTATCTGACCGAGAACGCGCGGGTCTTTGATGCGGGGATTGCGGAAATTCCGGGATTGCGGTCGATGCCGATGCAGGCGACCTATCTGGCTTGGGTGGATTTTGCAGGCACAGGCATGACGTCTGAGGAATTTATCGCCCGCGTGCAAAAGGGCGCAAAAATCGCCGTGAACCACGGCACGCCCTTTGGCAAAGGGGGCGAGACATTTTTGCGTTTTAACCTCGCCGCCCCGCGCAGCGTCATCCATGAGGCGGTGTCACGCCTGAAAACCGCCTTTGGGGATTTGCAATAGGAACGCCCCAAGTTTCATACTGACCCAAATACCTGCGCCGCAGGCACTTTCGGGCAGCAAACACCAGCTTTGTTCATGGCCCTTCGGTGCCTGCGGCGCAGGTATTTGTATCAGTATGAAAGCGCAAGCTGGGGTTTTATGCCAGATGTCAGGCCTTGGGCAGATAGCCCACAGGCGCGAATTCGTCGCGGAAGTAATCCAGTGCCGCCCGATCCTCGACCCGCGTGGCGCGTTTGAAATCGCAGATCAGATTGCCGTTTTCGACACGCGATGCCACGATTAAGCATTGAAATTCATGGCGTGCGCCGTCAAAAATATCCACCAACCCGCGCAGATGTGTCGTCACCGCCCCATCCAGCGCAAAGCCGTCTTTCCAAAACTGCAATACTGGCACAAGTTGTTCGCCCAATTGAACACGCAAACGCGATTTGCGGGTTTGACGGCTGCGATGGGCCGCGTCAAAACCATCAGCCAGATCTTTGGGCAAAAAATCCATCATCACAAACCCCTCATTTTCATCAGAGTGTCACTGCAACTGATTAAAAATAGGTCAATTTTAAAACCGTGGAAATATAGTCGAGGGCCTGTTGCGCAAAAGCCACGTTTGTGGCTAGGGTGGACGAAAATCAGGAATGCGCCGATGTTGTCACAATTCAATGCCGCCCTACCAAACGTCATTTTGGCCCCAAAAACCGATGCGGTGATTGATTGTCTGTGCCTGCGCCCTGACCGTGGCACGCGCGCCTTTCCCGATCATCTCACCCTTTCGCAATCGCACGGCGTGATCGGAGACCGCTGGCTGACCACAGCGTGGTTAACCCTGCCCGATGGGCGGCCTGATCCACGGGTTCAGATATCGATTTTGCCACAACGGGTGTTGGATTTGGTCTGGCAAGACCGCGAAAACATTGTGCATCCGGGCGATCAAATCGTGGCCGATTTGGATATGTCAGAAGAAAACTTGCCCATCGGCACGCTGATCCGTGTGGGCAGTGCAGTGTTGCGCGTCTCGGACGAGCCAAACTATGGTTGCGTCAAATGGAAGGTGCGCTATGGGGCAGATGCGTTGAAATGGGTCGAAAGCCACCCCAAATTGCGCCTGCGCGGCGTGCTGTGTTCCATTGAGCAAGACGGGGTGGTCACGCTGCAGGATCGGTTGCAGGTTCTGCGCTGATCACATCCCCTCATCACGCTGACGGGTTGCCCTGCGCCATTCGGTGCATTTGACCAGCATCAGATCGACCCGTTTGGCCCAATGGGTCAGATCATGTGGGCTTGCGATCATGGTCATGCGCGTCTCGCCCGTGTCGGTGTCCAAAGGCGTGTCGGGATACAGATCATTCCACCCCGACAGTTGCGACACCGTGGCACGCAACGGCCAGACGATGGCAAATCGCCAATCACTGCCCATCGGGGTTGCCGTAAACTCGGGCAGATCCGCGCGGGTGCGGGCATAGATCACGCCGCCCTCGTCGGAAACGCCATGAAAGCCCGCGCTTTGCATAGCGCTGATCATGCCACAAGGGCCTCGGCCCGTTTTAGATCGACGCTGACCAATTGGCTGACACCCTGTTCGGCCATGGTCACGCCGAACAAGCGGTCCATCCGCGCCATCGTCACCGCATGGTGTGTGATGATCAAAAACCGCGTTTCTGTGCGGCGGGTCATTTCATCCAACAGATCACAAAACCGCGTGACGTTGGCATCATCAAGGGGCGCGTCCACCTCGTCCAGCACGCAAATCGGCGCGGGATTGGCAAGAAACACGCCAAAGATCAACGCCAGCGCCGTCAGGGTCTGCTCTCCGCCCGACAAAAGGCTGAGAGTCGCCAATTTTTTGCCCGGTGGTTGGCACATAATCTCCAAACCCGCCTCTAGGGGATCATCAGATTCGACCAGCACAAGGCGCGCCTCGCCACCGCCGAACAGATGGGTAAACAGATTGCCAAAATTGGTGTTGACCTGCTCGAACGCGGCCAACAAGCGTTCGCGGCCTTCGCGGTTCAAACTGGCGATACCTGCGCGCAGTTTCTTGATCGCCTCTTCCAGATCGACTTTTTCTTGGGCCAATTGGTCATATTCGGCCGTGACGGCCAAGGCATCCTCTTCGGCCCGCAGATTGACCGCGCCCAAGGCTTCGCGGGCGCGCTTGAGACGTTGCACTTCGGTATCGAAGTGGTCGGCATTGGGCATTTTGTCGGGATCAATCTTCAGCGTATCCAGCAACTGACCCGGCGTGGCACCTGCCTCTTCGGCAATACGTTCCACGGCAAGGGTGACTGTGGCAAGGGCGGCATCGGCGCGGGCCTCGGCGCGGGCGCGGGATTCGCGCGCCTCACCTGCCGACCGCTCAGCCTCACGCGCGGCATCGCGGGCGGCGCGCAGGCCAGCCTCGGCAGCGGACAAGATATCAGCGGCACGGCTGCGGCGCTGTTCTGCCTCGGCAATGGCATCGCCCAATTCTTCGCGTTTTATGGCAATTTCTTCGGGGGCTGCGACGGCTTCGGACAATTCATCAGACGCCTCATCGCGGCGCGTGGTCAATTCGGCAATGCGACGTTCGGCGGTATCTTGGCGATGAGTCCAACCCGCCAATTCCTTAACAGCCTCTTGCCGACGGCGCACCCGCGCCTCGCCCTCGCGGCGCAATTCTTCATGGGCGGAACGGCGCGACAACATCGTAAGACGCGCGGCCTCGACGGAGATTTTGGCATGATCCAAATCGGCGCGGGCGGCGTCTAAATCGGGCAAATCCTCGGTGTTCGATAGGGCCTCTTGCCAATGCGCGCGGGCATCGTCCGCTTCGTCGCGATAGCGCGATACGGCCAGTTCCGCCGCCTCAACCCGACCAAATGCGATGGACTTATCAGCCTCGGCACGGGCCAGCGCGCGCCCCGCGTCCGACACGCGCCCATCCGCCGCACGCCGCGCATCGCGGGCCATTTGCTCAGCCCGCGCCAAATCAGCCAACCGCGCGCCCAAGGCGGCATGGGCGGCTGTGGCGGATGTCAGTCGACCCTCAATTTCGGCCAAGTCGGCACGGATTTGCGCCAGTCGGTTCAACTGCACCAAACGTTGTGCAGCGGCAGAGGGCGCATCTTGTGCCCCCGCGCGATACCCATCCCAGCGCCACAAATCGCCTTGCAAACTGACCAAACGTTGGCCCCGCAACAGGCGCGCCTGCAACAGGGCGCCATCGACGACCAAACCAATCTGCGCCAAGCGCCGCGTCAAAACCGCAGGTGCCGTCACAAAATCTGTGATCGGCGTCACACCCGCAGGCAAAGGCGCGGGCGTGTCATAGTCGGGCAATTGCACCCAACCTGTGGCAATATCCGCCGCCCCTTCAGGATTGCGCAGATCATCCGCCAGTGCCGCGCCCAGCGCCCGCTCATAGCCCGATTGCACCTGCAGTCGGTCCAAAATCTGCTGACCAAAGTGTTGTTCGCGGTCGATCAGTTTCGTCAAGGCCGCCACTTCGGCCCGCAAAACCGCCGCCTCGCCCTCGGCCGCGGATTTGCGGGCGCGTGCCTCTGCCTCATGGCTTTGTGTTTCGCTGCGCCCCCCTTCGGCCAAGACAAGTGTTTCCTCGGCGGACGCGGCCAGGTCTGTGGCCTCAATCATGACAGCCTCTGCCTCGACAAAGCGGACATCCGCAAGGACTTGCGCCTGCGTTGCAACGGCCAAGGCGCCTTCGGCGCGCATGGCCTCTAAGGTGGCTTTGTCCACACGGGCGCGACTGTCCGATAGCATCCGCTGCACCGACTGATGACGCGCGGCCAATCGGGCAGCATCTTCGGTCGCCTGCGACAGATGGGTTTCCACCATGGTCAAATCCGCCGACGCTGCGCGCGCGATTTCTGATGTCTGCGCCAAGGCCGCCTCATGCCCGTCATGGGCGCGCGCAAGCTGGTCAATCTCCCACTCCAGACGCGTGATCGTCTCGCCCGCATCGCGGTTCAGCCCCGCCTCGCGGTCTGTATCACGGGTCAGTTCGGCGATCCTTGCACGCAGGGTTTCAATTGTGGCACGCGCACGGGTTTCTTGATCGTTCAATTGATCGCGTTGCAACATCAGACGCTGAAAAATCGCCGCCGCGATCGCCTCTTCCTCGCGCAGAGGGGGCAAGACATCTTCGGCATCCGCCACGTGTTTGGCCGCCAGCCGTGCCGCAGTTTCGGTCTGCGACGACAGCACCACGCGCTGCCGCAAAAGACCCTCCGCCTCGCTGCGCGCCAAATCCGCCTCACGCCACCGGCGGAACAGCAACTGCCCCTCATTGCGGCGCAATTCTTCGCCGATCTCGCGGTACCGCGCCGCTTGCTTTGCCTGCCGCGTCAGGGTGGACAACTGCTGCGCCAGATTTTCCAAAACATCATCGACGCGGAGCAGGTTCTGATCCGCCCCCGTGAGTTTCAATTCCGCCTCGTGCCGCCGCGCATAAAGGCCGGAAATTCCTGCCGCTTCTTCCAAAATCCGCCGCCGTGCCTTGGGCTTGGCGTTGATAAGTTCCGATATCTGCCCCTGCCGCACAAGGGCAGGGCTGTGTGATCCTGTGCTGGCATCGGCAAACAACATTTGCACATCGCGGGCGCGCAATTCCTTGGTGTTCAGCTTATAGGCCGATCCCGCATCCCGCGTGATCCGCCGCGTGATCTCGATGATATCGGCATCGTTAAACCCAACGGGGGCGAGACGGTCAGAATTGTCCAGAACCAGCGCCACTTCGGCGAAATGCCGCGCCCCACGCGTGGCCGCCCCGTTGAAGATCACATCCTCCATCCCGCCGCCCCGCATGGCAGAGGCACGGTTTTCCCCCATAACCCAACGCAAGGCCTCGAGAAGGTTCGACTTGCCGCACCCATTCGGCCCCACGACACCGGTTAGCCCATCGTGAATGACCAAATCGGTCGGGTCCACAAAGCTTTTAAACCCATTCAATCGTAATTTGGTGAAACGCAAACCGCGGTCCTTGGCTGATTCTTGCGCCCTATCATCCCCCGCAACCCCGCCCAGAGTCAACGCCGCCCCACTTTATCTGGGAAACATCGGCGGCTTATCCCCAAGATGTTGCGCCCCTTCCTCGTTGTCCAAATATCCTGGGGGGAAGATTTTTCTCCGAAAAATCTTGGGGGCAAAGCCCCTGCACGATCTTGCCACAATAGGGGCGGTTGGCGGCATCAAGCTGCCTTCGGCGAAGGTATTTTTATCAGTATGAATGCCTAGGCCAAATGGGCGCGAAACTCTGCCACAACGCTGTCATAAACGGCGCGTTTGAAGGGCACGATAGAGATCAGCATCTCGGACGCCGTGATCCATTTCCACTGAGAAAATTCGGGATGTTCGGTCGCGATATTGATCTGCGCGTCATCGCCCAGATAGCGATATAGGAACCACTTTTGCCGCTGGCCGCGATATTTGCCGCCCCAAACGCGGCCCAGCAATTCGGGCGGCAGATCATAGGTCACCCAATCGTCAGTTTTGGCGACAAATTCGACCAAATCCGCCGTGACACCCGTTTCTTCCCACAATTCGCGCAGGGCGGCGGCGCGGGGTTTTTCGCCTTCATCAATTCCGCCTTGGGGCATTTGCCATGCCAAGGCGGTGCTGTCGCGACGCAGTCCTGCAAAAATCAACCCCTGCGCGTTGATCAAACAGACCCCCACGCAGGGGCGATAGGGCAGATCCGTCATGGTTTGGCGGCCACCGCATTCAGACCGCGCAGAATATCGACTGCGTAAGCCAGTTGATAATCCTCATCGCGCAGTTTGGCGGCCTCTTCGGTGCGGGCGCGTTCTTCTTCCAGCAGCTTTTTCTCATCCTCTGACATGGAATCGTTGGTGATGGCGCCGCGCAGATCGGCCTCGGAGCGCTGTTTTTTCGCATCAACTGCTGCCTTTGCCTCAACGCCGTCTACGGCGGGATCGACAACGGGCTGATTGACCACGATATCGGGCATGACGCCAAGGGATTGAATTGAGCGCCCCGATGGCGTGTAATAGCGCGCCGTGGTCAGGCGCATTTGCCCGCCATTTTTCAGCGGCATCAGGGTTTGCACCGATCCTTTGCCGAAACTTTTGGTCCCCACCACGATGGCGCGGCGTTGGTCTTGCAAGGCGCCTGCCACGATTTCCGACGCAGATGCCGAACCGCCGTTGATCAAAACGACCATGGGTTTTCCTTCGGCCAAATCGCCAGGGGTGGCGTTGTCGCGAGTCGAATCCTCGGCTGTGCGGCCACGGGTCGACACAATCTCGCCCTTGTCCAAGAACGCATCCGACACAAGGATCGCCTGTTTCAACAAACCACCGGGGTTGTTGCGCAGATCGATCACAAATCCGTTGATTTTGTCCATGCCGCCTGCGTCTTTGATATTCTTGGCAATCGCCTCTTGCAGGCCGCTAAAGGTTTGATCACTAAACGCTGTAATCCGCAGCACCATCGTATTGCCCACCAATCGCCCCTTTACGGCGACGATTTTGATCGTGTCGCGGATGATCGACACATCAAAGGGTTCTTTGACATCTTTGCGCACCACAGTGATCACAATTTCCGATCCCACCTCGCCGCGCATCAGATCTACCGATTGATCCAAGGTCAGGCCTTGCACCGATTCGCCGTTCACATGGGTGATGAAATCGCCCGACTGAATGCCCGCCGCCGCGGCAGGGGTGCCGTCCATGGGCGAGATCACTTTGACGAAACCATCTTCTTGACTGACTTCAATGCCCAACCCGCCAAACTCGCCGCGCGTCTGCGTGGTCATATCTTCGGCGTCTTTGGCGTTCAGATAGCTGGAATGCGGATCAAGGGATGTCAGCATCCCATTGATCGCGGCTTCGACCAGCTTTTTGCTGTCGACCTCTTCGACATATTGGGCGCGAATGCGTTGAAAAATATCACCGAACAGATCAAGCTGTTCGTAAACATTGACATCGCCCTTTGTTTCTTGGGCGATCATGGGCCCCGCAAATTGCGCCGTCAAAACGCCCCCCGCAAGGGTTCCCGCAAGCGCCGCCAATACCAATTTCTTCATCGCATTCATCCTATCACAGGGCGCTGGCGGTGGCCGCAAACCATTCCATCGGGTTCACAGGGGCCGCACCTTTTCTAATTTCCAAGTAAAGCGTTTCTGTCTCGCGGGCGCTACTGCCTTCTTTGGCGGGGGCCAAAAGATCGGCAACATCACTTTGTGTTCCTCCCATTAAACCCAAAGCCGCGCCTTTTGCCACCACTTCGCCTTGTTCTCCAAATACATCTTGTAGACCTGCTATGATCATAAGGTAACCATCCCCCGGTTCCAAGACGATCACATTTCCGTAGTCCAAAAGTGGGCCGCGATAACGGATCGTTGCGGCCCAAGGGCTGGTGACAAGGGCGGCAGGGCGGGTGGCAAGGGTCATCCCGGGTTTGGCCACGCCGCGCGCGTCCACTTCAAAGGGTTTCAGCAGCAGCGTGCCCAGCGCGGGAAAACCCAAAGTGCCCTTTGCGTCGACAAAGCCGCTGTCGGCCTGACCATCCAGCGCAAGACCCGCCGCAAAACTGTCCAACGTGTCGGCGCTTTGCAAGAGGCCGCGCAATACATCGGGGTCTTCGGTAAATTTGCGCGGCAGGTCGGTGCGGTCGGAAATGGCCTGCGCCAGATCAGATCGCGCCTTTTGTGCGGCGTCCAGCCCCTCGGTCAGCGTTTTTCCTGCAGCCAGTTGCAAATTGCGCAAATTGGACAGTTCTGTTAACTGGCCACGCAGGGCATTGGCCTGAGATTGCAGCGCAGGCGTAACATCGGCCAGCAGCATCCCAGATCGCACCGCCCCAAGTGGGCCGGTCGGATGGATCATCAGCAAAGGCGCGGGTTCAGCCTCGATCCGCGCCAACACGCCCAAAAGTTGCGCGATGCTGTCACGTTTGCGTTCAAATTCAGCCGTCAGTTCTACCTCGCGCTGATCGGCTTGGCGCAGGGCTTCGCGCAGCGCCGCAAGGCCCTGCTCATAGGCGCGGATGGTTTCTGTCAACGCTGCAATGCGGTCGTTTGATCCCTCGGCGGTGGTCAGTGCGGTGACTGCCGATTGCAGATTGGCGGCGGCGGTAGCGGCATCCTCGGCCACGCCTGCAAATGCGGCATGGGCTGACAAGATCAGGATCAGGCACGCCTTGTTGATCATGCGACGATCAGGCTTTGGCCTGTCATTTCGGGCGGCGGGGTTAGTCCCATCAGCTGCAACAATGTGGGCGCAAGATCGGCCAAGCGACCGCCATCACGCAACCGTGCCCCCGTAGGGCCACCGACCAAAATGACAGGCACGGGATTGGTGGTGTGGGCGGTGTGCGGCCCGCCTGTCACAGGGTCAATCATCAATTCGCAATTGCCGTGATCGGCGGTGACGATCATCGCACCGCCTGCCTGTTCCAACGCCGCCAGCGCACGGCCCAGACCGACATCGACCGCCTCACAGGCCAAAATCGCGGCAGGCAGGCTGCCCGTATGGCCGACCATATCGGGATTGGCAAAATTGACCACGATCAGATCATAGCCATGCTGGATCGCCGCCACCAAATCATCCGACACTTCGGCGCAGGACATTTCGGGTTGCAGGTCATAGGTCGCCACTTTGGGTGATTTTGGCATGGCGCGGTCTTCGCCCGCAAAATTCGTCTCGCGCCCGCCATTCAGAAAGAATGTGACATGGGGATATTTTTCCGTCTCGGCCAAACGAAACTGGGTGCGGCCCTGTAAGGCCACCCATTCGCCCAAAGTATTCGGGATGGCGCGTTTGGGATAGGCGGTTTGCAGATAGGTGTTATGATCGGCGGAATATTCCACCATTCCCAACATCGCCGCCCATTTGGGCCGCAGTCCTGCGTCAAAATCGCTGAAATTGGGGGCGGCAATCGCGGCCAGAATTTCTCGCGCGCGGTCAGATCGGAAATTCAGGCAGAAAAACCCGTCGCCGTCGACGGCACCTTTGTAATCGCCAATCACAGTGGGGGCCAGAAATTCGTCCGTTTCCTTTTTGGCATAGCTGGTCGCAATCGCGGCCGCGGCGTTGGGCGCGCGTTCGCCCACGGCATGGATCATCGCCTGAAAGGCGCGCGCCACGCGGTCCCAGCGGCTGTCGCGGTCCATCGCCCAATAACGGCCAATGACCGTGGCGACCTTTGCCCCCTGTGGCAGTTGCGCCGTCAACGTGGCAATAAAATCCGCAGCGGATGAGGGCGCCACATCCCGCCCATCCGTGATCGCGTGCAGCAGAACGGGCACACCCTGCGCCACAATCGCACGGGCCGCGGCGATAACATGGGTCAAATGCCCATGCACGCCACCATCAGATGCAACCCCCATCAAATGCGCCGCCCCGCCCGAAGATTTCAACCGCGCGACAAATTCCAAAAGGGCTGGGTTCTGAGAAAAACTGCCATCTTCAATCGCAAGGTCAATCGCCCCCAAATCCATCGCAACCACACGACCCGCGCCAATATTGGTATGACCCACCTCGGAATTGCCCATCTGTCCCGTAGGCAGGCCGACATCGGGCCCAAAGGTGGTCAAAGTGCTGTGTGGGCAAGTGTCCCACAGACGATTGAAATGCGGCACATTGGCCTGTGCGGGGGCGGAAACAGTAGGATCAGAATTGATCCCCCAACCATCCAAGATACACAAAACGACGGGTTTCTTAGGTGTCATGGCCTGCCCCTGCTTGCGCCCAATGTCGCGCCAGTTCTAACCCGCCAAAGATATCACGGCAATGCGGGAATGGTATTCCCCTTGTCGGCCAATTTTGCTATATTTATGTGGTAAATAGGTGATCTATGCATATTGTAACGGCTTCGGATGAAAACTATGTGATCGGGGTGCTGGTTTTGATCGCATCCGCCCATCGGCACAACCCCGAGGCACGATTTTCGGTCTTATGCAGTGATTGGTCCGCGCACAGTTTGGCGAAATTGGACGCCTTGCGCCGCAGGTTAAACGTTCAGATTGACTGCCTTGATATTGCAGCTGATCGTTTGGCGGGTTTGCCCGTTTCGCGGACGCATCTGACACGTGCAACCTATGCGCGTCTGTTCATTCCAGACGTGCTGCCCGATGCAGATCGCGTCATTTACATGGATTGCGATATATTGGTGACAGGGTCATTATTTGGGGCGTGGACGTGTGATTTGGGCGATCATATCCTTGGCGCAGTGCGCTGCCCCTCACCGACCCCCGCCTTTGCCGCAGAGATTAACCTGCCGCTCAAATTTTACATCAACGCGGGGTTTTTGGTGATGAACCTGCCGATTTGGCGGGCAGAAGGCTTGGCACAATCTTGCCTGTCGACCTTGGCGGACCCCGACTGCCCCAATATAACCCGCGACGAAAGTGCAATAAACAACATCGCTCGGGGACGTGTTCGGTTTTTGGACGCGGGGTATAATTTTTATGCGCTGGATCGTGTCTGGCAATCACCGTTGTCGCACCCTGACACGATAAAAGTGATCCATTTCTTGACCCGACCCAAACCATGGGGCGGCCCCTGCCCTTTTGGCGAATTGTGGCATGCACAGCGCGGCGCGATGCCAGAGCTTGGGGATTTCGTGGCCAAGCCAGAAAAATTTCGCGCCAAACTGACGCGCTGGAACCGTATCCGCAAGGCGGTGATGGGGACATGGCGGGGAAAGGCGCAGTATAAAAATCATCGCCAAACGCGGCACTTGGTGCATCAGGTCCTGGTGCCAAGGTATTTGAAAACGGGGCGGTTTGATCTGTAGGGTGTGTGCTTTGCACGCACCGCTGGTCGGGCAAAGGTGCGTGGAAACCACGCACCCTACAGCCGATATGACAGTCTGGCCATGACGCCAAAGCTGAAGGAAAGTTTGCGCGGGCGGCGTGCAAATCCATCGCCAGACGCAGGATATGGTCTGAAGTTTTGGTGCCAAGGGATTTGAAAAACAGGAATATCTGCGCTGTAGGGTGCGTGGTCCCCACGCACCGCTGGTTGGCCAATGGTGCGTGCAAAGCACACACCCTACAACCTATGATACGGCCCGCCCCCCAATATCGTCGCGGCGCGGTACAGCTGTTCGGCAAGCATCACCCGCACGAGCATATGCGGCCAGACCATCGCGCCAAAGCTGATAGCGAAATCAGCGCGGGCGCGCAGACTGGGGTCAATCCCATCCGCGCCGCCGATGACAAAGGCGACATCTTGCTGCCCGCCGTCACGCCAGCGCGCCAGATGATCGGCGAAATCAGGGCTGGTCATCACCTTGCCGCGTTCATCCATTGCCACGATCAAGGCCCCTGTGGGGATTGCGCGATCCAGCAAAACGGCCTCGGCCGCCATTCCTAGGTTTTTCTTATCCTCAACCTCAATCTCGGCCAAGGGGCCCAGACCCAAAGGGCGACCTGTGCGGTCAAATCGGGTATAATAGTCATCGCTCAGGTCGCGTTCTGGTCCTGACCGCAATCGCCCCACCGCGCAAACATGGACGCGCATTACGCCCCGCGATGCGCCGAACCCGCCATCCAGATTTTTTCCAGCTGATAGAATTCGCGAACCTCTGGGCGGAACACGTGCACGATGACATCAAAGCAATCGATCAGCACCCAATCGCCTGTTTCCAACCCCTCCATCTTGGGGGTGAACCCATATTCTGCCTTGATCCGATCCGCCAATTTTTCCGAAATTGCAGCGACCTGCCGTGTCGAGCGCCCCGAACAGACGATCATAAAATCGGCCACATCGGAACGGCCGCGCAGATCAATTTGCACGACATCTTCGGCCTTATCATCTTCAACCGAGGCGATGACCGTGGCCAGCATCTGTTCAGAGGTAAAATCAGTGTTGTCCCGCGCGGCGCGGGTTCCCACGGGCAGACCTGTGGTCGTGTCCGTATGGGCAGGTTCAGAATGCGACAGGACCATGTCCTCCTAAATGCGCGCCATCTTGACGCTGACTTGCACAGACTAGCATTGCTGCACGGCAATCTCAACGGTGCAGGCGCAACTGGGGCGCCCCCAATCCTCGAAAAGCTGCGGTTATCGGTTGAACCGCCCTATCGCAAGAGGAAAACGTGTTTTGTGTACATTTGACGACAAAGGCGTTGCATGGGGCGCATAGCGCCTATTCCGTAACGTCCGTTTTAATTCATGCCGCAATGCAGCATATTGGAAAAGCAAGAACCAATGGAGGTATTGCTATGAAATTGTTGAAATTCATCTTCCCGCGTCCAATGTCGCGCCGCGACGCAGAAATGGCGTATTTGTCGGGATCAGCCAGCCTGTATGATCTGGAAATGCGCGAACGTGAAATCGCACGCGGCAAATTCGCCGCCTCTTAATCCCGCAGGATTTTGGCCATCGGTTTGCCTTTGGCCAAATCGTCGATCATTTTATCCAGAATGCGAATCTCGCGCATCAAGGGATCGGATATCTGTTCAACCCGAATCCCGCAGATCATGCCTGTGATCTGATCTCGCGCCGGGTGCAAGCACGGGGCCTGTGCGAAAAACGCCCGAAAATCAATATTATGGCCTAGGATCGTTTGCAGCAAGACGGCATCATAGCCCGTCAGTCATTGTATGATCTGATCCACTTCGGCGCGACTGCGGCCCTTGCGTTCGACCTTGGCCAGATACAGCGGATAGACGCGCGAAAAGGGCATGGCAAAGATGCGGTGGGTCATGCGGGCCTTTCAGCGCAAGTGAAATGCCACCTCGTTGCGGCGGTTCCACGGCAGGGTAAACGGGGCGTCGTAGAAATAATACATCGGCCCCGCTGCCAACTCCAGACCCTTGGCCGTAGCAATCGCCCGCAAATCCATCTCTTTTTGCGCCAGAACCGCAGCACCCGCCAGACCCGAAAACTGCAGAACCAATTGGCGATCCGCGGCTTGGGGGACGAAACGAATGTTGGCATCCTTCGGCTTTGGCAAGCTGTCCAACGTGTATTCTGACGGCATGGTGAATTGCACGACCCACGCACCATCGACCGCAGTTTGCGTCACAGGCGATGTCATGGCGATTTTTTCGGCGGGCATTTGGGCGACGGGGGATGTCATTGCCACCTTGGCCTGACCCGTGTTGCCGCCAAAGATATAGCCCGCCAGCACCCGAAACCCGTCGCGGATGGCGCCTGACCGCTCACCTGTCACGGTGACCTCGGCCACAATGCGGGGCGCATAAAGGCGTATTTCAGCATCCCCAAGGGTCTTTTCAACGCGATAGGCGGGGGTTTCGGTGGATTTATACATCATTTTGGGCATGGTTTCTTGGGCCTCTGTCTGGGCGACCATGATCGCGGTCGCGGCGAAAAGCATGGGGATGAATCGCATGATATTGGCTCCTGTCAGCAGAAGATAGCGCGGTGTGGGCATCATTCCAATGGCGTGCCGCGTTCCCGTTGCACTTGGGCCAAAAAGCGCGTATCACAAGGCCCATGAACAGATTTTTCAACATCAGTGACCATGATCGCCTGCCTTGGCGGTTTTACGGGGCCACCCGCGCCATTCTTGCGCAAAGTTGATGACTGCGGGGCGTAACGCCCCTTGGACTGCATTTTCAATTCCAAAATCACGGGAACGCGCCATGACCGCACGCACGCTTTATGACAAAATCTGGGACGACCATTTGGTAGATGAGGCCGCTGATGGCACCTGCCTTTTGTATATTGACCGCCATTTGGTCCACGAGGTCACCAGCCCTCAGGCCTTTGAAGGGCTGCGTATGACCAACCGCAAGGTGCGCGCGCCCGAAAAGACCATCGCTGTGCCTGACCATAACGTGCCAACCACGCTGGACCGCGCCAATGCCGCCACGATGACCGAAGACAGCCGCATTCAAGTGGACGCGCTGGACAAGAATGCCAAAGATTTTGGTATCCATTATTACCCTGTCTCGGATGTCCGTCAGGGCATCGTGCATATCGTCGGCCCCGAACAGGGCTGGACCCTGCCCGGCATGACCGTGGTCTGCGGTGACAGCCACACCGCCACGCATGGCGCATTCGGATCGCTTGCGCATGGGATCGGCACGTCCGAGGTGGAACACGTTCTGGCCACCCAAACCCTGATCCAGCGCAAGGCCAAGAATTTCAAGGTGGAAATCACGGGGTCGTTGCGGCCAGGTGTGACCGCCAAGGATATCACCCTGTCGGTGATTGGCGCGACGGGCACCGCAGGCGGCACGGGATATGTGATTGAATATTGCGGCCAAGCCATTCGCGAATTGTCGATGGAAGGCCGTATGACCGTTTGCAATATGGCAATTGAGGGCGGCGCACGCGCGGGCCTGATCGCGCCAGATGAGAAAACCTTTGCCTATTGCATGGGCCGCCCCCACGCGCCAAAGGGCGCGGCATGGGAGGCAGCGCTTGCCTATTGGAAAACCCTTTATTCCGATGACGATGCGCATTGGGACAAGGTGATTACATTAAAGGGCGAGGATATCGCGCCTGTCGTGACATGGGGCACCAGCCCCGAGGATGTTTTGCCGATCACGGGCGTTGTGCCAAACCCCGCCGATTTTACGGGTGGTAAAGTTGAGGCTGTGCAGCGCTCGCTTGACTATATGGGTCTGAAACCTGGTCAGAAACTGTCGGATATAGCCATTGATACGGTGTTCATCGGATCCTGCACCAATGGTCGGATTGAGGATTTGCGCGCGGCGGCGGCAATCCTGAAAGGCAAAAAGAAAAAGGACGGTCTGCGGGCGATGGTTGTGCCTGGATCGGGTCTGGTCCGCGCGCAGGCCGAACAAGAGGGCCTTGCGCAGATTTTCATTGATGCAGGATTTGAATGGCGGCTTGCGGGCTGTTCCATGTGCCTTGCGATGAACCCAGATCAACTGGCCCCAGGCGAACGTTGCGCCGCGACCAGCAACCGCAACTTTGAAGGCCGCCAAGGCCGCGGTGGCCGCACGCATCTGTTGTCGCCCGCCATGGCAGCGGCGGCGGCGATCACCGGTCATCTGACCGATGTGCGCGAGATGATGTAAAGTAATGGCCGCTTTCAGCCAGTATATCATTTACGCGGATGAAAGCGGCTCACCCGTTTTGGGCGCAGACATGACTGACTTTCCTGTTTTCGTTTTGGTGTTCGTCATAGTTAAAAAAACGCATTATGTTGCAAGTCTGGTTCCCAAAGTGCAAATGCTCAAGTTCGACGCTGTGGGACATGACCAACTCATTTTGCACGAAAGAGATATTCGGCGCCAAGCAAATGCGTTTGCTTTTCTGCAAGTGAACGAAGCTGCTAGGAATGCGTTTATTACAAATACCACCGCGATTATGGAAGCAGGAGAGTTTTCTCTGTGTTGTGCGATCATCGACAAGAAAAAACTCTCCGCTAAGTATGTCAATCCTTGGAGCCCGTACGAAATCGCATTAACTTTTTGTATGGAAAAGGCAGCTAGCGCACTTTTGAAAAAGGGCGAAAGCAATGTACGGGTTAATGTTGTTTTCGAGGCACGGGGTGCAAATGAAGATACGCATCTGGAACTTGAATTCAGACGTATAGCTTCAGGCAATCCGACAATCGGGCGAGCGGATCCCAACGTAAAAGAGTTTGAATGGGAACCAATGTTCGTCGATAAGCGCTCAAACTCAACTGGATTGCAAATCGCTGATTTGGCGGCGCGCCCTTTGGGGCTTTCTTATCTTCGACCGAAGCAACCGAACCGAGCTGCTGATATACTTCGCACCAAGATGGAACTACCCCACCCAAAGTGCTTCCCCTAAAAAAGCTATGGGCCGCCGAGATACCCCAGCAGCCCATCGCCGACCGAAAAACTCCAGCCCATTTCAGGTCTATATAGACCCAAGGGCGTTAATGTCAACTTAAGAGGCCACCCATGACCCCCTTCACCACCCTCACTGGCATCGCAGCGCCTATGCCTTTGGTCAATATCGACACGGATATGATCATCCCCAAGCAGTTTCTAAAAACCATTGCCCGAACGGGATTGGGGAAAAATCTGTTTGACGAGATGCGCTATAATCTGGACGGGACAGAAATTTCTGATTTCGTGCTGAACCAGCCCGCCTATCGCAAGGCCGAGATTATCATTGCGGGCGACAATTTCGGCTGCGGTTCCAGCCGCGAACACGCGCCTTGGGCCTTGTTGGATTTCGGGATTCGCTGTGTGGTTGCCACCAGCTTTGCCGATATTTTCTATAACAACTGCTTTAAGAACGGCATCCTTCCGATCGTTCTGCCCGCCGAGGTTGTCGACATTTTGATGAACGACGCTAAGCGCGGCGAGAATGCGCGCCAAACTGTGGATTTGGTTGCCCAAACAGTGACGACATCGGATGGGCAAGTGTTTGCCTTTGACGTCGACGCGCATCGCAAGCATTGCCTGCTGACCGGGTTGGACGATATTGGCCTGACGCTGGAAAAAGCAGCAGCGATTGACGCCTATGAGGCAAAAGCGGCACATACACGTTCTTGGGCCTAAACCCCGCCTCACCACTATATATAGGGCCGCCCCCAGAGGCGGCCTTTTTCTTGTCCAAAGGATGATTCAATCCTGCAACACATTGCCCTTAAATCGAACACAAAAACCGTTCAAATGAATCAATGTGTTGCAAGACGAAACAAACCTAGGCACAATTAGGGCAATATTGAGGCAAGGTGCCACAAAGTGGCCATATAGATCGGAACAAGAGATTGGCGTTTGATCAATCTCGTCCGTATAAAGGGTGAAGGGCAGTGCATTCGCGGCTTTTTGGCGCGATCATCCGTGCAATACTGGTTGTGGTGCTGGTCGCCCTTCCGTCTGTGCTGATGGTCGAGGTGTCTTCAGACACCAAACAGATGGTAACGCTGGCGGCGTTGCTGGCTGGCGGTCTGATCTTTGCCGAATATAACGCCATTTATCCCAGTTTGATCGAGTTTCGTGATGCAGCGCCCTTTAATCGGTTGCGATATCTGATGCTGTTTACGTCCGTCACGGCGCTGACGCTGATCCAAGATGAGGTTGCCTTGCCCAAGGTCGCTGCCGAGATGGTGGGTCGGATTGGAACAGGTGTCGGTCTTGCGATGGATTTCCCCCTAAGCCCAGTGCGTTTGTTGACCCAATTGGTGCAATCTGTGGCGTCCGAAGCGCAGATTGCCGCCCTGCGCAGCGCGGCGGGTCTGGCCTATATGATTTCGGTATCATGGCTGTCGCTGTTTGCGGTGATCGTGCGGATCGGCGGTTGGCCCAATTCCAGGCGCCCGTTGAATGTTTGGGTGAACCTGCCGATGTTTGACCCCACGGCGGGGGCCGATGTCGTGACCCGCCTTGCGCGTCATGGCCGCGTTAACATTTTGTTAGGCTTCTTATTGCCATTCTTGGCGCCAGTGGCGGCCAAAATTATTCTTGGAAATGCGACGATTTTGGTGGGCTTGTCACCACATAGCTTGATTTGGATCGTTTCCCTATGGGCCTTTTTTCCTGCCAGTTTGATTTTGCGCGGTCTTGCCCTGTTGCGGATCGCCGAATTGATCGTGCAATCGCGCAACGCGCACGCGACTTTGCCACCTTCACAGCGATATGCGCCTGCCTGATTTTTTGGGCAAGTTTGGGAATGGCACAATCCCCCCTGCGGCTTGCGACTTATGATGTCTCGTTAACGGATCGTGGGCCGGGATTGGTGCTGCAATCCTTGTCCAAGGGCGGGAATGACTCCCAAAAGGCGGTGGTCGCCAGTATCGCGGCCCTGCGGGCGGATGTTTTGCTGCTGACAGGGATTGATTACGATTTGCGCGGGGAAACTTTGACGGCGCTGAACCAGTTGTTGGCCAAATCGGGCGTACATTATCCCTATGCGATGGCCCTGCGCCCCAATACGGGACTGCCAACGGGGTTTGATATCGACCAAAATGGCCGCAAGGGCGAGGCGCGGGATGCGATGGCCTATGGGCGTTATCCCGGGGCCGAAGGGATGGCGGTTTTATCGAAAATGCCCTTGGGGGCAGTGACCGATTACAGCGGGTTTATCTGGGCGGATTTGCCGCAAAATCTGTCACCTGACGCCGACTCCGCGCTGCGCCGTTTGCAACGTCTGTCGACCAGCGGGCATTACCAAGTTCAGGTGACGCTGCCCGATGGGCGGTCCTTGGCCCTGTTGGCCTATGGGGCAACGCCGCCCGTGTTTGATGGGCCAAACGACCGCAATGGCAAGCGCAACCATGACGAGACCGCGTTTTGGTCGCATTTGATTGCGGGGGATTTGCCCATTGATCCACCAAAATCACCCTTTGTGGTCATTGGAAAACCCAATCTGGACCCAAAGGATGGTGCGGGATTACCTGCGGCAATCACCGCCCTGATGGATCAACTCCAAGACCCCGTGGCCAAGGGGGATTCGGCGCGGCTGGATTTGGGTCAGCGCGGCGACCCACAGTTGGACACCGCACTGTTTGACGGGATTGGCGGGCTGCGTGTGGATCAAATCCTGCCCAGCAAGGATATTCAAATCGTGAAATCAGGGGTATTATGGCCAAGCGACGATGATCCCTTGGCCGCCGTTCTTGCGACTGCCTCGGGTCACCGCCCCGTTTGGGTGGACATCAAACCATAGGTCTTTGCTTGAATTTCCATCACTTGCCTTAGGTCCAAGGCTTTGAAATCAGGCAAGATCGCGGTCAAGGGAGCGGGGTCTAGACTGTGCGGCAGATCGTGCAAATAACGCATTTCCAACAACTCCCGCGCCATTTCCCAAAAAGGCGCGGTCAAACGCATCACAATCCAAGGGAATTTTGCCAAGCGTATCTTGCGCCCTGACATCTGTTCAAACACCACACGCATTTGTGCCATCGAAAACGTGACCCCCGCAAAGGGAATATCGGCAAAGCGCGGCAAATCTGCCCGCCGATCAGCCAACAACACCGCCGCCCGCGCCATATCGGGCAGATAGGCATAGGCGCGCGGCACATCGGGCGCGCCAAAGGGGGTGATCTTGCCCTTGGACAGCGCTGCAAGACAATGTTTCATCCCTTGCGCGCGGCCCATAGCGTCCAGATAATCGCCTCCGCGCAGAATGATGACGGGCAAACCCGAGGCGCGATAATCCGCCTCCATCTGCGCCCGAATTTTCCCCTTACGGGTCTGCGGATTTTGCGGCGTATTTGGCCCCCAAGGCCCCGCTGCCGTGCCATAGTTATAGACATTCCCCGCCACAAGGATCGTCGCCCCCGTTTCGCGTGCCGCATCCAACACCTGCGCCGTGATCTGGGGGATCAACTGCGCCCAATTGTGATAATTCGGCGGGTTTAGCGCGTTGACGATCACATCCGCGCCCTTGGCCGCAACGGCCATATCCGTGCCGCGCTGATAATGCCGCACCTGCCACCCAGCGGCGGCAAAGGCGGCGCTTGCGTGACTGCCAAACAGGCCCGAGGCCCCGGCAATAAGAACAACTGACATTTGTTTTCCTTTCCTGACTGACAGAAATTTACCACCCGCCATCTATTCATAACATTGGCAATATCTGCCGATATGATATTCATAAGTGCATGGATAAACTGGATTGGACCCTGACCCGTTCGTTTCTGGCCGTGGCGGAAACAGGTTCGCTGTCGGCGGCAGCGCGGCAGTTGGGCCTTAGCCAACCCACATTGGGCCGTCATATCAGCGATCTTGAGGCAGCACTGGGCCTGACCCTGTTTCACCGCCAGGTGCGGGGATTGGCGCTGACCGATCAAGCGGTACAGATCCTGCCCCATGCCCGCGCGATGCGCGATGCGGCGGCAAGCCTGTCACTGACCGCCGCGGGTCAGGACAGCGCGCTGTCTGGCACAGTGCGCCTTACCGCCAGTCGCATTGTGGCGCATTACATCCTGCCGCAGATCATCGCAAAACTGCGCGCCACGGAACCCCTGATCCAGATCGAACTGGTGCCCACCGATGAAACCGAAAACCTGCTGTTCCGCGCGGCGGATATTGCCCTGCGGATGTATCGCCCCACGCAATTGGACCTGATCGCCACCCATCTTTGTGACACCAAAATGGGGCTTTATGCGGCAAATTCCTATGTCGCCGCACATGGCCTGCCTGACACGCCCGACGCGCTGCGCCAGCATATCTTTGTCGGATTGGATCAATCGGATGTCCTGCTGCGCTATATGGAACGTTTGGGCTATGCCGCCCAGCGCACAGATTTTCCGGTGCGCTGCGATGACCAGATCGTTTATTGGAACCTTGTGCGCGCGGGTCTGGGGATTGGCGGGATGCAATGTGTGGTTGCCGATGCAGACCCAACTGTCACCCGTGTCGCAGGCTTTGTCGAAATGCCTGCCCTGCCGATCTGGCTGACCGCCCCCCAAGCGCTGCGCCAAACCCCGCGTATCCGCCGTGTGTTTGATTTTCTGGCCGCGGAAATCCGCGCCCTTGTTCAAGATGCTTGACCCTGCCACGGGCATTGGCTAGGCCACCTAAAACCCATATCAGCGAGGCCCAAATGGCAAATCCATCACTCCTTATCCTTGCAGGCGACGGCATTGGTCCCGAAGTCATGGCCGAGGTAAAAAAGATCATCACGTGGTTCGACGCGAAGCGCGGCATAACCTTTGACGTCTCCGAAGGTCTGGTCGGCGGCTGTTCATATGACGCGCATGGCACGCCTTTGACCGATGACACCATGGCGCAGGCCCAAGCGGTCGATGCGGTGTTGCTGGGCGCGGTCGGCGGGCCGAAATATGATGTTTTGGATTTTTCCGTAAAACCTGAACGCGGTTTGCTGCGGTTGCGCAAGGAAATGGATTTGTTTTCCAACCTGCGCCCTGCGCAATGCTTTGACGCGCTGGCGGATTTTTCATCGCTGAAAAAAGATGTCGTGGCGGGTCTGGATATTGTCATCGTGCGGGAATTGACCAGCGGCGTCTATTTTGGGGAACCCCGCGGTATTTTCACCGAAGGCAATGAGCGTGTGGGTATCAACACCCAGCGTTACACGGAATCGGAAATAGCCCGCGTGGCGCGGTCGGCGTTTGAATTGGCGCGCAAACGGGGCAACAAAGTTTGCTCGATGGAAAAGGCCAATGTTATGGAATCGGGGATTCTGTGGCGCGAAGTGGTCCAAGAGATCCATGACAAGGAATATCCCGATGTCGCGCTGTCGCATATGTATGCGGATGCTGGCGCAATGCAGTTGTGCCGCTGGCCCAAGCAATTCGATGTGATTGTCACCGACAATCTGTTTGGCGATTTGCTGTCGGATATGGCGGCAATGCTGACGGGGTCTTTGGGTATGCTGCCCTCCGCCTCGCTGGGTCTGCCGATGGCCAATGGTCGCCCCAAGGCGCTGTATGAACCCGTCCACGGCTCTGCCCCCGATATCGCGGGCCAGGGCAAGGCCAATCCAATTGCTTGTATCCTGTCGTTCGCTATGGCGCTGCGCTATTCGTTCAGCCTGCTCGATGAGGCGGCGCGGGTTGAGGCGGCAGTTGAAAAGGTGCTGGCCGACGGCGTGCGCACGGCCGATTTGATGGGCCCCGCAGGCGGCACCCCCGTTTCCACCAGCCAAATGGGCGATGCGATCGTGGCGGCGCTGAACGCAAGTTTGTAAAACCCCGGACACAGGGCATCTTGTGTTTCCCCAAGGCCCG
The DNA here is from genome assembly GCA_040398785.1 of Cypionkella sp. Taxonomy (GTDB): domain Bacteria; phylum Pseudomonadota; class Alphaproteobacteria; order Rhodobacterales; family Rhodobacteraceae; genus Cypionkella. The sequence goes on from JBBATJ010000008.1 coordinate 142,197, forward strand.
CGCGATAGTGCGGGCCTTATGTTTGCGCAAACATATTCAACCGGCGGGGCATATCTTGACATCTTATTCAGCCCCAACCCTGCCCCTGCGCGGTGCGCTGTTGGGATTGGGTGCGATGGCGGTTTATGCGGCAAATGACAATATCATCAAATTTTTGGGCGCGGGATTTAACCCGTTCCAAATCATGTTCTTTTCGGGTCTGGCGGCGGTTCCCCTTGTGATGATCCAGATGGTGCTGGACCCAGCGCAGGGCAGTTTTCGCCCCCGCCTGCCCGGTTGGATGGCGATCCGCTGCGCCGTGGCCTTGGTCAACGCGGTGTTCGTTGTCTATGCCTTTGGCAAGCTGCCCCTTGCGCAGTGCTATGCGATCTTTTTTACCGCGCCTTTGATGGTTTCTGTCTTGGCCGCGTGGTGGCTGAAAGAGCCGATCAGTTTGGGGCGCGGCATTGCGGTTTTGGTCGGATTTCTAGGCGTTTTGATCGCACTGCAACCGGGGCAACAGCCCTTGCAATGGGCCCATTTGGCGGCGGTGATTGGGTCCATCGCCTCGGCGTTCAACTTTGTGATCTTGCGCAAAACCGCCACAGTGGAACGCAACGCCGTCAACATCATCTACCCGATGCTAACGCAACTGGCGGCGGCGGGGATCATGCTGCCCTTTGTCTATATGCCAATGACGATCAGTGATATTGGCCTGACGTGGGCGATGGCGGTATGCGGTGTGGGCGGATCGATCATGCTGATCGCAGGATACCGCATTGCCCCCGCAATCATCATCTCGCCCATGCAATACAGTCAGATCCTTTGGGCTGCGATCACAGGTGCGTATATTTTTAACGAGTCCGTGACAAATGCCACATGGGTCGGTCTGGCCGTCATCATCGGCGCGGGCCTGTATATCTTAACCAGTGCAAGGAGCAGCGATGCGGCCGCAGTCAAATCTTAAGGGGGCGTTGTTTTCGTTGGCAGCCTTTGGCGTATATGCCACGCATGACGCGCTGATCAAAACACTGGGCGGCAGTTACAGCGCGTTTCAATTGATCTTTTTCTCGGGTCTGCTTGGATTTCCGTTGGTCACATTGATGCTGATGCGCGACCGCACGGATGGCAATTTGATTCCAAAACATCCCTATTGGACGACCATTCGCACGGGCAGTTCTGTGTTGAACGCTGTAGCGGGATTTTATGCGTTTTCTGTCCTTCCCTTGGCGCAGTGCTATGCAATCATCTTTGCCATGCCGATTTTGATCACCCTTTTGGCCATTCCGATGCTGGGGGAAAAGGTTGGGGTTCACCGCTGGATGGCGATCATCGTGGGCCTGATTGGGGTCGTGATCGTGCTGCGCCCGGGGCAAATGCCGCTGACCCTTGGGCATCTGGCGGCGATGGCGGCGGCGGGTCTGGGGGCGATGACATCCGTGATCGTGCGTAAGATTGGGCATGACGAGCGGGGCGTTGTCCTGATGCTGTATCCGATGGTTGCCAACTTTTTGTTCATGGCGATTGCCCTGCCCTTTGTCTATATCCCCGTGCCTGCCGAACATTTTGGCATGATGTTTGCCATGTCGGGACTGGGACTTTTGGGCGGCGTGCTGATCATCGCCGCCTATCGCCGCGCGCCTGCGATCATCGTGGCGCCGATGCAATACAGCCAGATCATCTGGGCGATCCTGTATGGATATCTGTTTTTCAACGAAGATATCGACTTGATGACAGGGATTGGCACGGCCGTCATCATCGCCGCAGGGATTTATATCGTGCTGCGCGAGGATAAGGCAGCCGTGTCGAAAAACCGCCCCGTTTTGGAAAACAAATCGCGGTTTGACACGGGGATCGTGCCAAGGGTCGGCCTATGGATGCGGCTGTTTGATCGGCGTAAATCTGAAAGCTAGGGGTGTCGGATGGACGATTTTTATGAACTGGCAGACCGTGCCGCGCAGGAAATAGCACGGGCCACGCAATCCGTTGATCCCGCCGCCCTAACGAATTTGGTGCGCGCCTTGGCTTCGGCGAAACGAATCGCGGTTTATGGGGTGGGCCGCGAAGGCATCATGATGCGCGCCCTGACGATGCGGCTTTATCATATGGGGCTGGATGTGCATATGGTGGGCGATATGACCACGCCACCCGTGGGGGCGGGCGATTTGCTGCTCGTCAGTGCGGGGCCAGGCCATTTGTCAACGGTTGAGGCGCTGATTGATGTGGCCAAACAGGCGGGGGCGCGGACGTTCTGCATCACCGCCACCCCAGATGGGCAGGCACCTATGGCCTGTGATCAAATGCTGGTCATTCGCGCGCAAACCATGGCGAATGATTTGGGGGGAACATCGGTGCTGCCGATGGGGTCCTTGTTTGAGGGGGCGCAATTCCTGACCTTTGAATTGCTGATCCTTGTCTTACGCGATCATCTGGGCGTCACCCCAGACGCCATGCGGGCGCGTCATACCAATTTGGAATGATCTAACCTTGCGCGGCGATATAGGTCGCCGTCATCAAATCCAAATGCGCGCCGCCGCCGTTTTTGGCGATTGTGATCTCATGGTCCGATTGGCGGGTGAACAGGGCGGGGTCGTCGTAGAAATCGGCGATGACTTCGGTCAGCGCGCCTGATTTTAAGGGATCCATAATCTCACCGATATGATGCACAGTGGTGGCGCGGCTGTCCACGAACACGCGGGCGCGGGACATGGCCAGATCGTCCAACTCGCGCATATGAGGGGTATAGGCGCCGATCAGGTCCAGATGTTGGCCTGGTTGCAGCCATTCACCACGGATCAGCGGTTCCTTGGCCATCGTGGCCGTGCAAATCACATCCGCGCCGCGCACCGCCGTTTCCAGATCACGCGCCACGGGCAGACCCATAAGGGGCGTGCCACTCCGGCTCCAACAGGTGAATTCGGCATCGGGCCAGATCGACCGATAGGCATGAACCATCGACGCCGCGACTGTCCCCGCCCCCACCAACAGGAATTTGCGCGCATCTTTGCGGGCAAGACGAGAGGCGGACAGCAAACTATCCCCCGCTGTTTTCCATTTCGTCACCAGATGAAAATCGACCAGCGCGGTCAACTCGCCCGTTTTGTCATCGAACAAATTGACAACACCATTGACGGTCGGTTTGCCAAGGGCCGCATTGTCTGGGCAGATCGTCGCCACTTTGACCAGCGCGCCCAGACCCGAAATCCATGCCGCACGGTCCAGCATCGTATCCGCGCCGCGATACAGGAACAGATCGTTGATCTCGGCCCGCGGCAATCTATGCCCCGCCTCAAATGCGGCCATCAGACCTGCCCAAGTCAGCCGCGCCTCGGCGTCCTTACCGATGAATTTCATAGATCAGCCTCCTGCAATAACCCTTCGGCCACCAACCGTGCGGCAAATCCTGACGCGCTTTCAAATTGATGCACGCGCCAACCGCGCCGCGCCGCGGCCACAATATTTTCAGGGCGATCATCGACGAACAACAACCGATCAGGGGCTATGCCGCAATCGCCCTCAACATAGGCATAAAGGGCGGGATCGGGTTTGATCAGGCCCAATTTGCCCGACACATAAGCGCGGTCAAATTCGTTCAGAAAATCAAATTGCGTCAGGGCGTAATCGAATGTTTCCGCCCCGAAATTGGTCAGCGCGAACACGGCCACCCCGCGTTTGCGCAGCGCCCGCAACATTGCGACCGATCGCGTAATCACAGGATCGACCATCAACCGCCAATCATCATGCCACCACATAATTTCCACGGCCCATGCTGGATAATCTGCCGCCAAATCAACCAAAGTTTGCCGAAACGGTGCGCCCGCATCTATCGCCAAATTGGCCGCATGGATCGGAACCTGATCCATAAACGCAACCCTACGTTCGGCCCCGATACGGCCATCATAAAACCGCTCGGGGTGCCATTCGATCAGCACATTTCCGATATCAAAGATCACCGCTTGGGGCTGCAACATCCACATCCTTTTTCCGCATGGTTTCCCGCCACAACGTATACAACCCCGCGCCGCAGATCAGCGCAATGCCAATCCATGCCGTATGGTCGGGCCAAGTGCCAAAAACCAAAACACCCCAGAAAATCGCCATCGGCATACCGATATATTCAAAGGGCGCAACCAACGCCGCCTCGGTGGTGCGATACGCCTGAGACATCATCAATCCGCCAATGCCAACCGCCATCCCCGTGGCCAAAAACGCCCATAAATCGCCCTGCGCAGGCATAATCCAAGGGCGGAACAAAAACGCCAAGGTGCCACCCCCGCCCGCAAGATGCCCATCGCCAACCCACAGACCCATGCTGGACGAGACAACAATAAACCCAAGCTGCACATAGAAATTCAGCGTCATCGCCGATTCCGTATCACGCATCCGCCGCGTCATCATATGACTGCCCGCATAGCAGCAGGCCGAAATCAGCACCAAAATCGCCGCAGGCTGGATCATGCCAGACCCAGGACGCGTCATCACGATCACACCCAACAACCCCACGGCCACCGCCGCCCAGCGCCTTGGCCCGACCACCTCACCCAAAATCACCGCAGACATCAGCGTGACCAAAACAGGCGCGATAAAGGCCGTGGCCACAGCATCCGCCAGTGGCATCGCTGACAGGCCCAGAAAATAGGTGATATTGGAAATCATCACGATGGATACGCGAAACAGATGCTCCCGCCAGCGCCTAGTGCGCAACTGACGATAGGCCGTGCCAGAGGCGCGAATGACGATCAAAACGATCAGCAGGCTGATAAAGGCGCGGATCAAAATGATCTGATGCAGCGCATAATGGCCCGACAAAAACTTGATCGACAAATCGTTCAAAGACAGCATGACCGCGCCGCCCAAAGCCAGCAAAATACCCGTCAGATTTTTAGGACGTGCGCGCATATGGCCAGTTGATCGGAACGGCAGCGGAATTGCTGTTCCAAAGCCGACATCACAGGGACGCGGCCCGCAAAACCCTGTCCAAAACGTCCAAAAACCGTGATCGATCTGCGCGTGAAAACACCCGCCCACCCCCTTGCAGGAATGGGTCCGCCGCCCGCAAATCCGCCATCAAATCACGGCTTGCCAGAACATTGCCAATATTGGCCCCCGTCAATTCGCCCCCGTCATGTTTCACAACCCGCGCCCCCGCTGCGATACATTTCGCAGCCAGCGGGATATCGCCCGTGACGACAACATCGCGCGGACCGCAGGCCTCGGCAATCCACTTATCCGCCTCATCTGGGCCGCTTGCCACGAATATACTTTCAACCAAAGGATTGGCTGACGGCCTGATCCCGCCGTTTGACACCAAATACATTTTGATCCCAAACCGCGTGGCCACCCGCTCTGCCTCGGCCTTAACAGGGCAGGCATCTGCGTCAATAAACAACCGCCCCTTAGCGTCTGCCAAAGACCTGCACCCAATAATAGCGGTATGCCGCGACTTTACCCGCAAGTGGTTTGTCATCAGGCTGATCGACCAGCGCCAGCCCCGTCTCGGTGAAATCGCAATCCAGCATATTGCGCTTGTGACCCGCGCTGTTCAGCCAGCCCGCCACGACATCCTTGGCGGTGGGCTGACCTGCCGCGATGTTTTCGGCCAATTTGCGGCCATTATAGCCTTGGGCCGCAATCCGTCCCTGCATCTTGGACCCATCCGCGCCCGTGTGGCCAAAGAAATTCTGCTGCGCCATGGCCGCCGCGTGCCCCTCGGCCGCTGCCTGCAATTGCGGATTGATCACCAACGCCCCGCATCCCGCGCCCGCCCGCGCCTGATTGACCAAGGCCAAAGCGTCGCCCAAAACGGGCGTGGCCGACAGCATCAAAACAACGGCAAAATAACGCACCCTAGGCCCCCGCGTGAAACGCAATGTGATCGTGCATAAAACTCGCGACAAAGAAATAACTGTGATCATAGCCTGCTTGACTCCGAAACGCGCCTGACTGACGGCGCGCGGCCATCGCCGTCGCCAAGGTTTCAGGCCGCAACAGGTCCAAAAACTGATCAGCCCCGCCCTGATCGATCAAGACAGGCCCGTCAAATCCGCGTTCCGCCATAACCAAGCTGGCATCATGCGCGCGCCACAGCGACTCATCCGCACCCAAATAGGCGGTGAACTGCTTGCGCCCCCAATCACTGGCCACAGGGTTGCAAATCGGCGCAAAGGCCGACACCGACCGATACCGCCCCGGCAATCCCATCGCCAAGGTCAGCGCCCCATGCCCGCCCATCGAATGGCCCGTGATCCCCTGCCGCGCAGCGTCCAAATCAAAATTGGCAAAAACCAATTCGGGCAGTTCATGCGCTATATAATCCCACATCCGAAAATGCGGGTGCCAAGGGGCCTCGGTCGCATTGACATAAAACCCCGCGCCCTGCCCCAGATCAAAAGCGGGATCATTGGCCACCCCCTCACCGCGCGGGCTGGTATCGGGGAAAATGACCGCCATCCCCGCCTCGGCTGCCCATTTCTGCGCGCCTGCTTTGACCATCGCATTCTCATGCGTGCAGGTCAGACCGGACAAAAACCACAGCACGGGCACCTGACCCGACTGGGGCGGCATATAGACCGCAAAGGTCATCTCGCCCCCCGTCGCCTGTGACCGATGCCGATAAACCCCCTGCACCCCGCCAAAGGCCCGCTGTTGTGAAATCACATCCATAAATTCGTCTCGCTTTCACATTGACAAAAATACCTCGGGGGGGTCCAGGGGGGCAGCGCCCCCCGGTCTGCTTTGGGAGCAAAGCCCCCCGGTCTGCTTTGGGGGCAAAGCCCCCCGGTCTGCTTTGGGGGCAAAGCCCCCCAGTCTGCTTTGGGGGCAAAGCCCCCTGGGGCCTGCTTTAAATCACACTCATCACCTGGTCCAAGGGTTTTTTCCGCTTTGCCACGGCAGGCACCGTCGCATCCAGCGCAGGATATCCCACAGGCAGAATCATCACCGCCTTTTCCGATGCAGGCCGCCCGCACAGTTGCGCTAAGAACTTCATCGGATTGGGGGTATGTTCCAAACAAACCAGTCCCGCATGATGGATCGCGGCAATCAAGAACCCCGTGGCAATTCCCACACTTTCGGGAACGTAATAATTCTTATATTTCACCCCGTCCTCCGTCAGGCCATAGCGCTCGGCAAAAATCACGATTAACCATGGGGCGTCCGTGAGATGCGGCTTATGAACACCCGTCCCAATCGGTTCCAGCGCGGCCAACCATTCATCCCCCGCGCCGCCTTGATAAAAGGCGCGCTCTTCTTCCTCGGCGGCGTGCCTGATCTGCGCCTTCATCGCGGGGTCGGAAATTGCGGCGAAATGCCATGGCTGATGGTTTGCCCCTGACGGCGCACTCGCGGCGGCCGCAATACAGGCGGTGATCACGGCAGCGTCGACAGGTGCCTTGGAAAACTGCCGCACCGAATGGCGTTTGCGCATATAATCGCGGAAATCTATCGCGGCCTGCAGGCTGTCATCGGCCGACATTTGCACGCGGTCAGGCAGCGCCAAGGGCTGATAACTTACCTCGCCTTTGCGATACATCAGCCGCCCCCGATCAAAACCCCTGCAGCGAATACTAAAACACCGCCCAGCACAACCTGCAAGGCCGCGCGCAGAAATGGGGTTTCCATATAGCGGTTTTGGATCCAGGCAATCGCCCACAGTTCAACAAACACAATCACCATCGCAATACTGGTCGCTGTCCAGAAATCTGGGATCAAATAGGGCAGGGCATGGCCCATTCCCCCCAGCATGGTCATAACGCCCGAGGCAAGGCCCCGCTTATACGGACTGCCGCGCCCAGACAAAACGCCGTCATCATGCGCGGCTTCGGTAAAGCCCATCGAAATCCCCGCGCCCACACTGGCCGCCATGCCCACCAAAAACGTCGTCCAGGTGTTTTGCGTCGCAAAAGCCGTGGCAAAAATCGGCGCAAGGGTGGATACCGATCCATCCATCAGCCCCGCAAGCCCAGGCTGCACCCATGTTAGGATAAACTGACGCTTCGCGCCTGCCTCTTCGTCCGACCCCGCCGCGCCGTCCAAATGCGTGCTGTTCAACCCATCTGCCGCCACGACGTGCCCCGCCTCGGCCGCGGCCAGATCGCCCAGCAGTTTGCGCGTCGCGGCGTCCGATGTATTGGCCGCCGCGCGGGTGTAAAACGCGGCCGCCTGCGCCTCCATCGCGTGGGCCTCTTCGCGTATGCGTTCAAGGGACAGATTGGCGGTCAGCCAGACAGGGCGGCGCGCATAAAATCCCGCCACGTGTTCGCGGCGGATCAGCGGGATCACATCGCCAAAGCGCGCCTGATGCAAATCGATCAAAAGACGGCGGTGGTCGTCCTCTTCGGTCGCCATGCCGTCGAACACGGCGGCCGAGGCGGGATAGTCGGCGCGCAACTGCGCACCATAGCTGCGATAAATGCGCGCATCGTCCTCTTCGGAAAAGATCGCAAGTGCAAGAATTTCCTGTTCCGACAGATCAGAAAAGCGGCGGCGGTTTGACAGTCCTGCAATCATGGCGACATCCTTTTTAGAATAGTTCTAATCTAGACCAGTCCCAGCCAAAAGAAAACCCCGTTCAGTTCCCCGTCCCCAAAAGTTGGCGCAGAAATCCTTCGAAGCCGCTTGGCTGTGGATCGGATGTCACCAATCCAGCATTGGGATCGTTGGGATCCGGTGGTGCGGCGGTGACCAGACCCGCATTGGGATCATTGGGATCAATGGGCATGGTGTTGGGATCACTGGGATCGACCAATCCGCCTGGTGGCAAATCTTGGGCTTGGATCATGTTCAACGGCGTGGCGGGCATACCATCGGTGACGCGGGTCATCACCTCGTGCCAAATCTCAGCGGGCAGACCGCCCCCGGTCACCCCGACCAAGGGCGTGTTGTCGTCATACCCCATCCACACACCCGTCACGTAATCGGCGGTAAATCCGATGAACCAAGCATCACGCGCCGCCGTTGTCGTGCCAGTTTTGCCCGCCACCTCGCGCCCGTCCAGCCGCGCGCGTTGGCCCGTGCCATGTTCGACCACCTGGGTCATCATATAGGTCAGCATCTGCGCCGCGCGTTCAGAAATCACCCGCTCGCCCATGCCGCCGCCTGCGCCCATCAAGGGTTCGGTATCGGTTTTCAGCCGCAGCGAGCGCAGACCATAGGGCGTCACCGACGATCCGCCGTTCAAAATCCCCGCATAGGCGCCCGTCATGTTGATCAGCGTGGACTCGCTGGCCCCCAATGCCAAGGCGGGACCCGCCGCAAGATCGCTGTCAATACCGAAGCCCGTCGCCACTGCCCGCACCGCATCGCGCCCCACCCGTTCCGACACTTTGACGGCGGGAATGTTGCGGCTTTCCATCAAGGCCTGGGTCAGGGTGATCGGACCTTTGAATTCATGGTCGTAATTGTCGGGCGTCCAAGGGCCAGAACCGGGAATATTGATTGTCAAAGGCGCGTCATCGACGACGTCATTGGGCGACATACCCATATCCATCGCCGCCGCATAGACAAAGGGTTTGAACGAAGACCCCGTTTGCCGTTTGGCTTGGGTGGCGCGGTTGAAACTGCCTGCATCCGCCGAATTGCGCCCGCCGACCATGGCGCGCACGGCCCCATCTGCCGACATCACAACAATCGCAACTTGGGTCTTTGACCCCTCTTTTACTTTATTGTCAAAGACATAGGCCAAGGCGTCCTCGGCATCTTTTTGCAATTTCTGATCCAAGGTCGTCTGCATGATCACATCTTCTGTCGTGTCCTTGGTAAGAAAATCGGGGGCCGTTTCCATCACCCAATCGGCAAAAAAGCCACCCGATTTTGTCTGTGCCTCGGCGGACAATTGGGCGGGATATGCGCGCGCTTCTGCCGCCTGATCTGCGGTCAAATAGCCTTGATCCTGCATCAATCCTAAAACGACATTCGCGCGATCTTGGGCGCGTTGCAGATTGTTCGTCGGCGCAAATTTTGACGGCGCTTTCAGCAATCCTGCCAACATCGCCGCCTGCGCAGGGTCCACCTGATTGGCCGATACGCCGAAATAACGTTGCGCTGCCGCCTCGAACCCGCGCGCGCCTGCCCCCAGATAGGCGCGGTTAAAATAGATCGTCAGAATTTCCGCCTTGGTGTATTTGAACTCCATCGCGATGGCGAAAGGAATTTCTTCCAACTTACGCTTAACGCCGCCACCGCGACAATCTTCTTCATAGGCAGCTTCGGATTTCCACTTTGTGGGATCGTATTTCACCCCCAAACACAACAATTTCGCCACTTGTTGGGTGATTGTGGACCCGCCATTGCCCTCTAGGGGGCCGCGACCTTCGGACAGGTTGATGCGAATGGCCGATGCAATCCCGCGCGGGCTTACGCCAAAATGATGATAAAACCGCTTATCCTCGGTCGCAACAACCGCGTTGCGCAAATAGGGCGAGACATTTTCCGATGTGATCTGCCCGCCGAATGTTTCGCCACGCCAGGCAAAGACCTTGTCATTGCGGTCCATCAGCGTCACCGAGCCTTTGGCGCGTGCATCCAATAGAGCCGAAACTTCGGGCAATTTGATGTAATAGTTATACACAAAGCCGCCCAAGATGAGCAGGCTAAGGATCCCAATCCGCCAAAAGAACCACATGAAGATGCGCCAAAACGGACGCAGAAAAAACCAGATGATGCGCAAAAAGATGTTGCGGGGGCCGGTTTTGCGCGGCCCTTTTGGGGTGCGGGTTTTTTTCGCGGCGGCTGGTTTGGACGCCGTGCCACGGGACGCTACGCCAATGCGGCGATCCGCGACCAAAGGTGCCTTTTTGTCGCCGCCCGCCATATCCGCTCCAATACTTTTGCTTTGTAACTATCTAGCCGCAATTGCGACAGATGTGGAGAAGGCGGCAAGCCGATTCGCGCATTTCATTCGCACTATTTTTACGCTTAACCTTTATTTAACGCCTATTTTTTAATCATTGACTTGTGACGTTGGCATGACACTGGTTTTTATACCGCCGAAATCTTGTGCTGCACCTGCGAAGGCGGCGTGATGATTTCAAGGCCAATTTCGGGCCTAGAAAAGGGGTGCACCGTGAAAATGATCATAGCAGCCATCAAACCCTATAAACTGGATGAGGTCCGCGAAGCGCTGACTGAAATCGGTGTGCGCGGGATGATGGTCACCGAAATTAAGGGCTTTGGCGCGCAGTCGGGCCATACGGAAATTTATCGTGGCGCGGAATATGCCGTGAACTTTGTGCCAAAAATGCGATTGGAATTGGTTGTGTCCGATTCACTGGCTGACAGCGTGGTGGAAACCATCACAAAAACCGCCCGCACGGGCAAAATCGGCGACGGCAAAATTTTCGTTTTGGATGTGGCGAGCGCGTTGCGCGTCCGCACCGGCGAAACCAATGACGATGCGCTGTAGGATAGGGGGCGAAATGAACATGAAAACGATGATAAAAGCAGCAACTTTGGCAGGCCTTGGCCTGTTGGCTGCCCTGCCCGCTTGGGCACAAGACGCGGCAGGCCCGATCAAGGCCCCCACAGTCGAGCAAATGGCCACGATGGTCAACAAGGGCGACACAACCTGGATGCTGGTGTCTTCGGCCCTTGTGCTGTTGATGGCGGTTCCCGCCTTGGGCCTGTTCTATGGTGGGCTTGTGCGCACCAAAAATATGCTGTCGGTTCTAATGCAGACCTTTATGATTGTCTCGATGGTTGCGATCCTGTGGGTGGCCTTTGGCTATTCCATCGCGTTTACGGGTGGCTCACCCTACATGGGCGGTCTGTCCAAGGCGTTTCTGGCCAATGTGGGCGTCGGCACTTATGCCGCGACCTTCTCGAATAACGTTTATATCCCTGAATATGCTTTTGTCATCTTCCAGATGACCTTTGCCTGCATCACCCCCGCGCTGATCGTCGGTGCCTTTGCCGAGCGGATCAAGTTCTGGCCATTGATGCTGTTCTGCGCACTTTGGGTCACCATCGTCTATTTCCCAATCGCGCATATGGTTTGGTATTGGAGCGGCCCAGATTTTCTATCGGATAACACGGCGGATGCGGGTCTGGTTTGGGGCTGGGGCGGTCTAGATTTTGCAGGCGGCACAGTGGTTCACATCAATGCGGGGATCGCGGGTCTGATGGGCTGCTTGGTCATCGGCAAACGGATTGGCTTTGACAAAGAAAATATGTCGCCCCATTCGCTGACGCTGACCATGGTGGGCGCGTCGATGCTGTGGGTGGGTTGGTTCGGCTTTAACGCGGGCTCTAACCTTGAGGCGAATGGCTATGCCGCCCTTGCCTTTATGAACACCTTTGTTGCCACCGCTGCTGCGGCCTTGTCGTGGAGTTTGGTGGAGCAACTGCGTCATGGCCGCCCCTCGCTGCTTGGTGCGGTGACGGGGGCTGTTGCGGGTCTTGTGGCTGTCACCCCTGCTGCGGGTTATGCGTCGCCGATGGGGGCTATCCTGCTGGGTCTGATCGTATCGCCGATCTGTTATGTCTTTGTGTCCTATGTGAAAAAAGCCTTTTCCTATGACGATACTTTGGATGTGTTTGGCGTGCATTGTGTCGGCGGCATTGTGGGCGCGATTGGCACGGGCATTCTGGCCAATCCTGCCTATGGCGGTCAGGGCTGGGTCGATTACACGGTGTTCCCCGCCGTCGCAGGCACCTATGACATGGGCGCGCAACTGATCACACAGATTAAGGCTGTGGCCGTCACGCTGGTCTGGTCGGGTGGTGTCTCGCTGGTGCTGTTCTATGCGATCGACAAAATCTTTGGTCTGCGTCCTTCGGCTGATGCCGAGCGTGAGGGTCTAGATCTGACCGCACATGGTGAGCGCGCCTATAATATGTGATCGAATTGGGGCGGTCCGCCGCCCCGAAGGTCTGCGGGATCCTCCCCCCGATGACCAAACCTTGACCCGCAGGCTTGCCCTGCGGGTCTTTTTCATGGATCATTGCTCGGTATTTAAGGGAGGCATAGATGACCAAAGGACGGATAGAGGCATTTTCCGACGGCGTTTTCGCCATTATCATCTCGATCATGGTGCTGGAACTAAAGGTGCCTCATGGCCACGATCTGGCGGCGCTGTGGCCGCTGTGGCAGGTGTTTTTGTCCTATGTGTTGTCATTTACCTTTGTTGGTATCTATTGGAACAACCATCACCACACCTTTCACGCGGTGAAACACGTGGGCGGATGGGTTCTGTGGGCCAATTTGCATTTGCTGTTTTGGCTGTCGCTTATACCATTTACCACGGGCTTTATCGGAGAAAACGACTTTGCGGCGGCACCGATGGCCGTCTTTGCCTTTGATCTGATGATGTGCGGGATCGCCTATACATTATTGATCCGCGCCCTTGTGGCCCAGCACGGCAAAGATTCGGCCTTTGCCAAGGCGCTGGGGTCGGACATAAAGGGCAAGGTTTCGGCGCTGGTCTATGTATCCGCCATTCCGATTGCCTTTGTGATGCCGTGGGTGGCCTTTGCGATGCTGACCGCTGTGGCGGCTATGTGGATCGTCCCTGACCGCCGTTTCATCGCCGTCGCATGATCGACGCGGCCAGAAACGGCACCGCACATAACAGCACCGCCGCAAAGACAAAGGCCGCCCGCAGGCCAAACATCCCCGCCAGAAATCCGATGCTGGGCGGGCCGATGAAATAGCCGAAATAGCCAAACAATGTCGCGCGGGCGATGGCGCGCGCTTGGGCCGTTGGTTCAACCAATTGCCCCACCAGCGAAAAGGCCGTAGGTGCGATGACGGATGATCCAATCCCCATGATGATAAATCCCGCATAGGCCATATTCGGGGTGGTCGACACTGCAGCGATCGACACCCCAATCGCCGATATCACCGCCCCACCCGTCAGCATAACGCGCGGTGCCATGCGATGCGCCAATCCCTGCCCAAACAACCGCGCCACCCCCATAGTGATCGCCATGATGGCAGGCCCCATGGCCCCCGCGCTGGGACTGCCGCCCAAGGTGTGTTCAATATGCAAGGCCGACCAGTTTTCCGCCGCGTTTTCCGTCATAAAGGCAATCATCACAATCGCGCCCCCGACAATCGGCACCCATCCCAAATGCGCCTGCCCTTTGGGGCGCGCAAGGCCGCTGATCCGACCATCTGCCTCGAAGGTTAGGCCCGCAATCGCCGCCGCAAAGACCGCCATAATCCCCAAAACCCCGCTGGGCGGCAGACCCATGCTGCGCAACGCGCCCGTTGCAATCGCCCCAAAAGCCAGACCAAAACTATATCCCGCATGGCACAGGTTCATCAGGGGGGCTGCGTGCTTTTGTTCCAGTGCTGCGACACGGGCATTCATCACCACATCGGTCAGGCCTGTCCCAGCCCCACAGGCCAACATACTGGCCGCAAACAGGATCGGCGTTGCCACATGACCCGGCAACAAAAAGGCAAAACACATCATCATCGATGCAATGGGCAAGGCAAGGCGCCCCGCCACCACCCCAAATCGTGGCGCAAAGATCATCGCCGTCACCGCCGCCATCGGCGTTGCAAACAACAGTAATCCCAACTGCTGGGCAGGGACATCCAACATTTTTTGAATGTCAGGCACATCGGCGGCAAATGTGCCCCAAAGCACCCCCATCGCCCCAAACGCCGCAAGCGGCGCGCGGGCGCGAATCAATGTGGTCAAGGCTGTCATAGCGATCTCCTTAGACCTGCCGCTTAACGCAATGCCGCCCATTTACGCCAATACCAGCGACAGAATCGCCCACAGTCGCGACGCCAACCCCCAAATCGGCGTTTTTTGCCTTTCATTCGCACCCGTTCCCCGCTAATGACCCCAAGTCGCGCCATGCACCCTTGAACGTTGGCGGACTTATATGGAGAAATACTATGGCACGTGAGATCCCAGATCTTATCGCCGAGGCACGGATGGGGACAGGCAAGGGGGCCGCTCGTCAATCTCGTCGCGATGGATTTGTACCCGGTGTCGTCTATGGCGACAATGTTGCGCCAATGGCGATCAAAATGAATTACAACGCCCTGCTCAAGCGTCTGCGTCAGGGCCGTTTCATGTCGACCCTGTTCAATCTGAAAGTGACCGGTCACGACGACGTCCACGTCGTCTGCCGCGGCGTTCAGCGCGACACAGTCAAAGATTTGCCCACGCATATCGACTTTATGCGTCTGCACGATGACAGCCGTATCAATCTGTTCATCCATGTTGATTTCATCAACCACGAGGCCAGCCCTGGCCTCAAGCGCGGCGGCACCCTGACCGTTGTGCGCTCGGATGTGGAACTTGAGGTTTTGGCCTCTGATATCCCAGATCACATCACCGTCGATCTGACGGGCCGCAAAATTGGCGACGTGATCCATATTGGCGATATCGCCCTGCCCGAAGGCGTCAAGCCCACAATCGCCCGCAACTTTGTTGTGGCCAACGTGGCGGCACCCGCAGGCTATGTCGAAACCGAAGAATAATTAGGTTTCCCGAAAAATCAGGCGCGGTAGGGCAACCTGCCGCGCCTTTTTCATGTCGTTAGATCATTGTTCGGCAACAATTGCACCGCATTGATCTGCCACCCCTGATCGGTCTTGATCATCATATAATCCAGCAAATGGGCGCGACCTGATTGGTCGATAATCTGCACCCTTTGCCACAGATTACCCGCCACGGACCGCAATTCCATCATCGTGACGCTGCGATGTTCAGCCACCATCGGATAGCCTTGGCGCACCATCGCCTCAAAATTGGCAGCATCCCCAAAAATTCCCTTGATATTGGGCGAGGCAAAATCAAAGGCCGCCACATAGTCATCGGCGGCAATCGCATCTAACTGCGATTGAATGGTCTGACGGATCGGGTCTTGTTGGGCCAGCACAGGCACGGCGGCCCAGATCAGAATCAAAAATACAAAAAGGCGCATGACGATTCCTCTCTGCAAAAATGCTACGCCCCACTTCAAATTTTCACAAGCACAGATTGCGCTAAGACATTTTAGCCCATGCGCTTCTCTTTTTCCCAAATATCCCACGGGGGAAGGCACGTAGTGCCGTGGGGGTGTGAAACCCCCAGCCCCGCCCTCTCCATCAGAGAGGTCGGCGCGATCTTTTGTAGGGTGCGTGGTGTCCACGCACCTTCCGCGCTTGGTGCGTGGAAACCACGCACCCTACCTACAACACCAATTCGCCGGCTAATGCACGATCCATCAACGCGATCGTCTCGGCCACACCATAAAGCGCCACGAACCCGCCAAATCTTGGCCCGTCGGACGCGCCCAGCAGCACCTCATATAATGCCTTGAACCAATCGCGCAGCGGTTCAAACCCGTGATCTTTGCCCACGGCAAAGACCATGGTTTGCAGGGCGTCATCGCTCGCCTCACCGTCCCAAGCCAACAACCGTGCCCGCAGATCCAGCATCGCGGCGCGTTCCATATCGGTCGGTAGGCGGAACACCCGCAATGGCGCGATTTTATCGGCAAAGTAATTCACCGCGAATCCCGCCGCCGCATCCAAATCGGGATGGGTTTCGGGCGAAGCCTCGGGCGCATAGCGTTTGATAAACCCCCACAGCCCCGCCGCATCCTTGGACCCCGCCACAGAGGCAAGGTTTAACAGCATCCCAAATGTCACCACCATTTTGCTCGCAGGCGGCGCACCGTGATGAATATGCCAAACGGGATTGTTCACCTGCGCGTCGACATCCTGATCCGCAAAGGCGCGCAACTGCTGGTGATATTCATCGACCGCACGCGGGATCACATCAAAATGCATACGTTTCGCGGTTTTGGGTTTTTGATACATGAAATAGGACAGGCTTTCGGTGGCCGCATAGGTCAACCATTCGTCAATCGTCAAGCCATTGCCCTTGGATTTCGAAATCTTCTGGCCTTCCTCATCCAAGAACAGCTCATAGCTCATGTGGTTGGGTTTCCGCCCGCCCAGCACTTCACAAATCCCGTCATAGATCGGTGTATTGGTGGAATGATCCTTGCCATACATTTCAAAATCCACCCCCAGCGCCGCCCAGCGTGCGCCAAAATCGGGCTTCCATTGCAATTTCACATTGCCGCCCGTCACAGGCAGGGTCCATTCGCGGCCATTTTCATCGTCAAAGGTGATGGTATGACCCACCGCGTCGATATGCTTCATCGGCACATACAAAACACGGCCACTTTCGGGATGGATCGGCAGGAAACAGGAATAGGTTTGTTGGCGCTCTTCACGCAAACTAGCCAACATAATCGCCATGATCTGATCGTAACGTTCCACGGCCAAACGCAGCGTGTCATCAAACCGACCCGAGCCATAAAATTCGGTCGCAGAGATGAATTCATATTCAAAGCCAAACGTATCCAAAAACCGCCGCAGCATCGCATTGTTATGCGCGCCAAAGCTGTCGTATTGGCCATAAGGATCGGGCACCGATGTCAGCGGCTTTTGCATATTTAACGCCAGCATTGCCTGATCTGGCACGTTTTCAGGCACCTTGCGCATCCCATCCAGATCGTCGGAAAAACAGATCAGACGGGTTGGAATGTCGGAAATCGCCTCGAAGGCGCGGCGGATCATCGTGGTGCGGGCCACCTCGCCGAAGGTGCCGATATGCGGCAGCCCCGACGGGCCATAGCCTGTCTCAAACAATACATAGCCCTTTTCGGGGGCCTTTTTTTCGAACCGTTTCAGCAGCGCGCGCGCCTCTTCAAAGGGCCAAGCCTTGGATTTCAATCCTGCGTCGCGCAAAGCTGTCATCGGTTTATCCTCTTGATACAGACCCTTCCTCTATTGCCGTGGGGGCGATAGGTCAATATTATTAGGAAAAAGGAGAAGATCATGTCCGATACCCCCGCCTCCCTCTCGCCCCAAGATGCGCTGGTCGCTGTCATGATCGCGGTTTCAGCCTCGGATGAGCAGATGCGCACCGCCGAGTTGGTGGCGATCCAGCGCATGGTCAATCATATGCCCGTCTTTGCCGAATATGACGGCGACCGCATCCGTATCGTGGCGCAAACGGTATTTGATCTGTTTGAAGTTGAGGATGGGCTGGACGCCCTTTTTGGTTTGATCCGCGATGCCCTGCCCGAACGATTGTTCGAAACCGCCTATGCGCTGGCCTGCGATGTCGCGACCGCCGACGGCACCCTGCGCGAGGTGGAATTGCGGATGCTGGAAGAAGTGCGCGAAGAGCTGTCCATAGACCGCCTGCACGCGGCAGCAATAGAATGGGGCGCAAGGGTGCGGCATTTGCGGCCCTAGGTGAAACTGGCCTTCCAGACCTGCGGCGACAGATTGGCAGATCGTTCCAACGGCGGTTCCAGCATAAAGGCGCGGGGTGATTTTGCCGCATCATATAGGCGGAAAATGCGAAACCGATCCCCCGCATCATCCGAAAACTCTTTTTCATTCCGCGTCAAGAAAAAGGGGGTTCTTTTGCCGCCCAGCGTGGTTTTCACCTCAAGAAACCGCTCGCGGCCCCTGCCATCAAAGGTGAGGATGTCATAGCCTGCGCCGTCGCCATCCTCTTGCGACACCCAACGCACACGGCGCGATAAATCGTCGCGACCCAGCCGCAACAATCTGCCCCGTTCGGACAATAGAACCTTTTCTTCGCCATATCGGCCCAAACGCCGATTGCGATCATCCCGCAGGGCAGGATCAAACTTGGTGATCAGCCGCTGCATTTCGGGCAGTCTTTCGACATCGGGGGCGGGCGTATGCCCGGGCTGATTCTCAATGAAAATCTCGGCAGATTGCATAAGATGGTTTTGGGGATTCAGGACAATATCCTCAATCGGCACTTGGGTTTCCAGATACCTTTGCACACCCAGCACAAGCGCTGCCTGAAAGTTGAAACGTGGCAGATAGCCGCGAATAAACGGCTGGCCCAATTCGTCCAAAACTGCACTGATGTTGCAATGTTTGAACTCGATAGACCCTTTGCTGCGCCCAATTTGGTCGCGCAAGGCCGCATTATGGCGGGCCTTGATCGAGGGTTGCCCCGTCAACTCACCTGTCAGCATTGCAAAATAATCCGCGACGATCAGATCAATCTCGGTTGCGGACCACTGGGCATTTGCTTCATCGCTCATCTGGACATATTGGCAGCAATCGTCATAGTTGCAAAGGCAGATTTAGGGGGTAGTGCGTGATATCACAAAACCTTGGAAAATTCTTTTTTGGGGCCGTCTTGATGCATTGGGATGCAACAGAGACGGGCAAAATTGTTCTGGAAAACATCTCCTTGGCCAGAATATTTGGTGGTAAATCCCGCATCTCCGCGCCGACCGAATTTATCTGGATGGATGACAAGGACAGATATCTTTCGGTTCAAGAAACTGTAGATTGGCGCGGCAAGGCGCGTGGCTCTCAACTGGTTCTTACGCACAACGAGGTGACGCAATTGGCCCGCGCAGAGACGGGACTGTGCATTGCACATAGACGTGATGACACGCTATTGGTCATCGTCACCCCAAAAGGGGATCAGGTTTATAACCAAGTAAATTGGCTGTTTGGCGTTATGAACCAAGACGAATTTGACCACAGAGCCGTTTCGGTAAGTTTCATGTATGAACGCAAAATTGGTTTTCCCGAAAAGATGATTCTGGGACAGATTGGGCTGTTGCCTGCATTGGTTTGACACCCAACGCCCCCACCTCGTCACCTTTGCCCAATTCCTGGCCCATGCCCAGATTGCATTTCCCGCCGTTCCGCCTTATCTGGGGGGCAACACTGGATAGGGGTTGCTGCGCATGAATTGGATTTCCAACTACGTTCGTCCCAAGATTGACAGCCTGTTTTCGCGCCGCGAGGTGCCAGACAATCTGTGGACGAAATGCCCTGAATGCGGCACGATGTTGTTTCACCGCGAATTGGCCGCTGCGTTGAATGTCTGCACAAATTGCGGGCATCATATGGCAATCAGCCCGCGCGAGCGGTTTCGTTCCCTGTTCGATGGCGGCACCTTTGTCGAGGTCAAGGTGCCTGATGCCGTGGTCGATCCCCTGCATTTCCGCGATCAAAAGAAATACCCCGACCGCCTTAAGGCCGCGCAAAAAGCATCAGGCGAAAAAGACGCCATGTTGGTCGCCGAGGGCGAAATCGGCCGCACGGGAATCGTTGCCGCCGCGCAAGATTTTTCCTTTATGGCAGGATCAATGGGGATGTATGTCGGCAATGCCATCATCGCGGGGGCAGAGCGGGCGATCAAATTGAAACGCCCGTTCGTTTTGTTTTCGGCATCGGGCGGGGCGCGGATGCAAGAGGGGCTTTTGTCCCTGATGCAAATGCCGCGCACGACGGTCGCGCTGCAAATGCTGCGCGAGGCGGGTCTGCCCTATATCGTCGTTTTGACCCATCCCACCACGGGCGGGGTGACCGCGTCCTATGCCATGCTTGGCGATGTGCAAATCGCGGAACCGAACTGTCTGATCGGGTTTGCGGGGGCGCGGGTGATTGAACAAACTATTCGCGAAAAACTGCCCGAAGGGTTCCAGCGCGCCGAATATCTGCTGGATCACGGGATGTTGGACCGCGTCACCCATCGCAAAGATATGCGCGATGAATTGATGACGATTGTGCGAATGCTGACCCGCCAATCGCCTGCCATCAAAGGTGAACTTCCCCCCCCCGGTGTGATTGGGCAAGAGTTGCCGGCATGACCTCTTCTGACGCCGTGTTGGAACGGATGATGACCTTGCATCCCAAGGTGATCGATCTGACCTTGGACCGAGTGGATCGGCTGTTGGACGCCTTGGGCCATCCCGAAACCCGCCTGCCCCCCGTGATCCATATCGCCGGCACGAACGGCAAAGGATCGACCCAAGCGATGATCCGCGCAGGGCTGGAACAGGGTGGCGCACGCGTTCACGCATATACCTCGCCCCATTTGGCACGGTTTCATGAACGCATCCGTCTGGCGGGGGAATTGATTTCTGAGGCGGACCTGACCGCACTGCTGGATGAATGCGTGGTGGCAAATGGGCCTGATGAGATTACATTCTTTGAAATAACCACCTGTGCCGCGTTTTTGGCGTTTTCGCGGGTGGCGGCGGATTATACCTTGCTAGAGGTGGGGCTTGGCGGGCGGTTGGATGCGACCAATGTGATGACGCCCAAGCTGACGATCATCACGCCTGTGTCCTTGGATCACCAACAATTCCTGGGCGATACCGTGGCCAAAATCGCGGGGGAAAAGGCGGGAATTATCAAGCGCGGCGTGCCTGTGATCGTCGGCCCCCAATCGCCCGAAGGCTTGGATGTCATTGAGGCGCAGGCGGCACGTGTGGGCGCGCCCGTGCTGGCGTATGGTCAGCATTGGCACGTCTGGGCCGAAAATGCGCGGCTGATTTTTCAAGATGAAAACGGGCTGTTGGATCTGCCCTTGCCCAATCTGCTTGGGCCGTTTCAGGTGCAAAATGCGGGGGCGGCGATTGCGGCGTTGCGCTATCTTGGCAAGGACGAATCCGCCTGTGAAGCCGCCGTCACCCGCGCGTTTTGGCCTGCACGGATGCAGCGGTTGCGGGTGGGGCCGCTGGTTGAATTAGCGCCTTTGGTGGAATTGTGGCTGGACGGCGGGCATAACCCGGCGGGTGGGGTGGCCGTGGCAGAAACCTTGGCAGAAATGCCTGCCCGCGACACCTATTTGATCTGCGGGATGCTGAACACAAAGGATGTTGCGGGCTATATGCAGCCTTTGGCCACGCAGGTTTTGCAACTGTTCGGTGTCAGCATCCCAAATGAGAAAAACACCCTGCTGGCGGCGGAAACTGTGGCGGCGGCGCGGGGCGCGGGGATTGACGCGGTTGAGGCGGATTCGGTTGCGACAGCCTTGTCAGAGATCGCAACGATCAACCCGACGGCCCGTGTGCTGATCTGCGGATCGCTGTATCTTGCGGGATCGATTTTACGGGAAAATGGCTGATGGAACCCACGCCTGATCCGAGTGGTGAATTGACCCTGCGCACGCTGGCGATGCCAAAGGATGTGAACACGAACGGCGATATTTTTGGCGGTTGGGTTTTGTCGCAGATGGATATGGCGGCAGGGATCGTGGCCGCTGACCGCGCCAAGGGGCGGGTGGCCACAGTCGCGATTGATGCCATGCAGTTTATTCGCCCTGTCAAAGTGGGCGATGTCTTGTGCATCTATGTTGCCGTGGCGCGGGTGGGGCGCACGTCAATGGGGCTACAGATCGAGGCATGGGTGCGTCGACGTGGCCAAGAGGGGCGCGAAAAGGTGACTGAGGGTCTGTTCACCTTTGTCGCGATAGACGAGGCGGGCCGCCCCCGCCCCGTGCCAAGTCTATCTGACAATCGGTCTTAGTAGCCAATCGTCGTCGTGAATTTCCCCAAGACTTGCGACCAGTTTTGCAGGGCATTTTTCAGCGTATCGGGGGCAATGCCTGCGGACATATCGATGTCTTGCTGCAGGCAGGAATTCATTTTTGGGTCCAAATTCGCCTTGCCATAGCGCATATCGACGTTCCATTTGTTGATCACGTCCAAAGTGGTGGGCTGATCCATCTTGAAACAGGCATTGAATTGCACCGAGCTGCAGTCGGCGCCCGCCGTGCAGCCATAGAACAGCACATTGAAATTGGCCCCCGCGACGGACGAGTTGATGATGGGATCGCCCGTCGGATCTTTGTCGATCTTGGCCTGCAGGCCCGCGTCCTGCATCACGGCCGCGATGTCTTCGGGGGCCGAGGCCGTCAACAAATCCTGTGCATTTGCGGCACTGGCAATGAAAATGAAGGCAAGCGGTAAATAGCGCATAATATGTCCTAATAATTGGGGCAGCAAATGATACAGCTGCATTATCGGCAGAGTGCTATGGATCATGGGCCCAAGTCAAGCCGCAGGACAATCCCAGCGGCGGGATAATGCCCTGAAGGCGCGGTGCGTGGAGACCACGCACCCTACAAGGGGTGAGGGGCGGCGGGCAAAGCCCGCGAAAAAGGTCCAGTGGACCTTTTTCAGCCCCGAACGCCCGAGCACGCCTGCGAGGGCAGGGTTGTCGATGCAGCAGACTGATGATGCAGCAACCCAATGATCGGGTGCAAAGATGGCCGCGCCCGAACCGCAGGGGCTCTTGGGGCGCAAGGCACTAGCCGCGCCCGCCCCTGTGGGGCGGTTCGGGCGCGGTCAGATTTGCTTTGGGCAAATCTGACGGGGAGAAAGCCAATCTAAATCAAGACTGCGCTCTTACATTTAACGCCGCCAACAAATAGGGTTCTACAACGTCCCACATCGCCAACAGGTCGTCGCGGCCTAAGCTAAGAATAGGGCTATGAATAACGCGATGAAGTGCTTCCAAACACCGATGAGAGTTATCGTCGTTTGCAAATCGTTGGATATCGCCCCCGACTTTTTTGTCCAGCAATCCTTGTTCGACAAGTAAATCCGTTAAAGACTTAACTGACCCCGAAAGGGTAGTTCCGCGCTTAGTTCCAGCGTCATTTAGCGCAAAATGCGTTGTGGTTTCTATAAGGGAGCGAAAGAGATTCGCGATAGCAATGGGATGAGAGTTCAACTTCAAGTGAAACTGCAATTCAGACCAAATTCTTTCAATCTTTCCAACACCTTTTCGTTTGAAGTTATCGCCGTAGGACTTGTAGTTCGGGATCAAGGTTTCACGTTGTCGGGCACGTACTGGTTTAATGTTTTCAGCAGGCAGGGTCGCTGCAGCCATAGGATAACTTGTTGATTTTGTTCCGTTCTGACTTTCGGGGACTAGCAAGTCAGAAATTCTCTCTAGGTATGAATTGATGCCATCAAGATTGAGCAAATCCTTAAGAGTCAATTCACCATTCATAGTATCATCAACAACCTTTATGAGTGCGGCTCTTGCATCTTCTTCAGGTCTTTCGAAGACCAGATTACCGTCACTTCCCAGCTTAACTCCAAAACGTTCTTGACGTTTTTTGGTGTTGAAAAGCCGAAAAACTGTGGATCGCTTGAATTTACTTTCGGTCTTGTAACCGACGCTATCCAAGTATCTCTCAATTGCTGCCGAGATCTCATAATATTGAGTTCCACCTACACGAGCCGCATTGTTCGCTTTCGCTCGCGGATCCCAACTTAATTGTCCCCGTCCGGCATCTGTTCCGTTGTGGCGACGAGAAAGAATGCGATCAACAATATCTGGCCTAGTCTCAACTTGGCAACCTACCGAGAAATTCGCAGCTGGACTGAATTTCTTCTGAAACTGGGCGATTCTGGCATCATAGGGCGCGGGCAGCGCGACTAAACCCGCTAGAGCTTTCAATGCTGATACTCGTCGGTTTCCATCGAATACTACGTATTTTTCTGCATCCTTCACGACCAATGGCGGATCAAGAATTTCGTTTAGGTCTGCTACATCCTCGATCAAGTTCATCATATAAACGCCATGATGTTCGAACAGCCAATTCACCGCATCTTGCTCAGTGTTTTGGTGGCCATGACGATCATTGTCAGGGTTTACGACGAGCTGCAATAAAGGAATGTATTCGAACTGCACTACATGCTCCCACGATGATCAAGCTTCACCATGGGAGGCTATTTGACATCTTTGAGTTGTTCAACCCAAACGTTTACCTCGAAAACCGCTTATACTTCGCCCGCTTCGGCTCCAGCGCGTCAGGCCCCAATCTACGCACCTTATCCGCCTCATAGGCCTCAAAGTTGCCTTCGAACCATTCGACATGGCCCTCGCCCTCGAATGCCAGCATATGGGTGCAGAGGCGGTCCAAGAAGAACCGATCGTGCGAGATGATCACCGCGCAGCCGGCGAAATCTTCAATCGCGGCCTCAAGCGCCTGTAGCGTTTCCACATCCAGATCGTTGGTCGGCTCATCAAGCAGCAGCACGTTCCCGCCAGAGCGCAGCAGCTTCGCCATATGCACGCGGTTGCGTTCCCCGCCCGAGAGCAGCCCCACCTTTTTCTGCTGATCCGTGCCCTTAAAGTTAAACGCGCCCGTGTAAACGCGGCTGTTCATCTGCATATCGCCCAGTTGGATCACTTCGGACCCGCCCGAAATCTCCTCCCAGATATTTTTATCAGGATCCAAAGCATCGCGGGACTGATCGACATAGGCCAGTTGCACCGTGTTGCCCATGGTGATCGACCCCTGATCGGGTTGCTCGCCCCCCGTGATCATCCGAAACAGGGTGGATTTGCCCGCGCCATTGGGGCCGATGACGCCCACAATCGCGCCTGGGGGAATAGAAAACGACAGGTTTTCGATCAGCACGCGGTCGCCCATCGTTTTGGTCAGGCCTTCGACATCGATCACCTTATTGCCCAGACGTTCGCCATTGGGGATGATGATCTGCGCGGATGAGGCGCGTTCCAGCACCGTCTGCCCCGCCATTTCATTATAGCGCGCAATACGGGCCTTGCCCTTGGATTGCCGCGCCTTGGCCCCCGAACGGATCCAGTCCAGTTCCTTTTCCAAGGCCTTTTGTTTGGATTTATCCTCACGCGCCTCTTGCATCATGCGCTTGGCCTTTTGTTCCAGCCATGCGGAATAGTTGCCCTCATAGGGAATGCCGCGGCCGCGATCCAATTCCAGAATCCAGCTTGTGATGTCATCTAGGAAATAGCGGTCGTGCGTGACGATCAGGATCGTGCCCTTATAGGCGATCAGATGTTTTTGCAGCCAAGCAATCGATTCGGCGTCCAAATGGTTGGTCGGCTCATCAAGCAGCAACATATCGGGCGCCTCAAGCAACAGCTTGCACAAGGCCACGCGGCGGCGTTCACCGCCCGACAGGGTTTCGACATCGGCGTCATCGGGGGGGCAGCGCAGAGCGTCCATCGCGACGCCCACAGACGCCTCTAGCTCCCACAGATTGCCCGCATCGATCTGATCTTGCAGGGCGGCCATCTCATCGGCGGTCTCGTCCGAGTAATTCATCGCGAGTTCATTATAACGTTCCAGAATGGCGGTTTGTTTCGCCACGCCCAGCATCACATTGCCCTTCACGTCCAAGGCAGGGTCCAAATAGGGTTCTTGGGCCAAATAGCCCACTTTCGCGCCCTTGGCCGCCCATGCCTCGCCTTTGAAATCAGTGTCCATGCCCGCCATGATTTTCAAAAGCGTCGATTTCCCCGAGCCGTTGACACCGACCACACCGATCTTAACGCCGGGCAGGAAATTCAGATGGATATTTTCAAAGCATTTCTTACCGCCCGGATAGGTCTTGGACACGCCTTCCATGTGGTAGACATATTGATAGCTGGCCATAATGTTTCCTTTGATCCGCGTTTGGGGGGTGTTTAGCGGGATTGGGGGAAAAGGGCAACGCGGGTTAAGAGTTAGGTGGATCAGAATAGATGGCTCAGTTCGTCGTCTTCACGAAGCCAACGAGGAATGTCGGCGCGGTTTAAAGCTGGCCAATCGCCAGCGAGTGCCGCTGTCAACGCGGCAGCCTCAAAAGCCTTTTCAGCCTGGTTTCCTTGATACAAACGCGACAAGAACTGCTGTTCTTCGTCATGATGCTTGATCGGCATCAGTTGATAGTCTGTATGTAACACCTCGAAATGAAATTTATGCACGAAATCGCATATCGCCCTTATTGCATCCGTCGTTTGTCCCCGCGTTACGATTGAAATTTCGTCACCCAACACATGTCCTAAATCCAAATGTGCAAGGTTCTTGGTGGCATATGTCTTCGCCAATTTGCATCTCAGTTGTGCTTCTGCGTAACCATCTGACATATTTACCGAATTGTCCGCTGAAATCCTGACGAGATGTTCCAATGACAGATTGTTGTTGGCTTTTTGTTTTGCGGGGTCCGTCATCTGCCTGATCCGCATCAAAGTATCGTCCCAGAGTAGGCTGTGCAGCAGCTTTGCCATCATGCCAGACGCTTCGTTTAGAACGGCTATCCTTTTGCGAGGTCCGCAGAAAAAATATAGAAATATACGCCAGCGCAATGCGAGGTTAGACACCTTAAATGTAATGTTTCGGATGATGGGGCCATCCTTGGGGCCAGCCTTCGCGATGTATCGGGCAAGTGTTTCGTCCGTCGCCTCATTCATAATAGGACACCTGTGTTACTCTGAACCTCAACAGTGTGACCCATATCGGTCGCTACCAATATGGCCAAAACAATCCAAGGTTGCAACGACGCGGTGTCGAATTTCTGTGGACATTCCTTGGCCTGCTGGGGAATGTGGGGCCGAAATGGAGGCGAAATGCGGGCAGGGTTTCCAATCGCAAGCAAGGGCATGGTCATTGGCCTGTTCGGGGGGTCGTTTGATCCTGCGCATGAGGGGCATGTGCATCTGACGCATGAGGCGATCAAGCGGTTGGGATTGGATCGCGTTTGGTGGTTGGTCACACCCGGCAATCCGTTGAAATTGCATCAGCCTGCGCCGCTGAAAGATCGAATGGCACGGGCAAGGGCGGTGATGCATGATCCACGCGTGGTCATTACCGATCTTGAGGCGCGGTTGGGGACAAGGGCGACGGCGGATACGATTGAGGCGTTAAAACGGATTTATCCTGATGTGCAGTTTGTCTGGCTGATGGGGGCGGACAATCTGGTGCAGTTTCACAAATGGGAACGTTGGCGCGATATTTTACGCGCTGTGCCTGTGGGCGTCTTTGCGCGACCTGGTTGGGGCGTGGCGGCGCGGATGTCTGTGGCGGCGCGGGCCTTTCGCGTCAATCGCGTGGCGCGGGGCGAACGTCTGCGCCATGCGCCGTCATGGTGTTTTGTGAATATGCCTTTGAACGATGCGTCTAGCAGTGCGATACGGGCGCGAGGCGGATGGAAGGGGGCGCTGCCCCCTCGCCACATTGAAGACAATGTGGCTCACCCCCAAGGTATTTTGACACGTGCGAAAGTGGGTTGAGATGCAGACACGGCGCGGGGTTTTGGCGGCGATTGGTGGCGTGATCGCTTGGCCGGTTTGGGCAAAGCCTGATAAGGCGGGCGAGATTGTAGCAGCAGCCAAATTGGGCGGCGAGGTTGCCTTTGTGGTGGCGGATGCGCGCGGTGTTTTAGCGGCACGCGATGCCGATTTTATGATGCCCCCTGCTTCGGTCACAAAGGTGGTGACGACCCTTTATGCGCTTGAGAAATTGGGGGCAGATCATCGATTTCTGACGCGGGTTTTGGCGGTGGGCACCTTGCGCGGCGACACGTTAGAGGGGGATTTGATCCTTGCGGGCGGGGGGGATCCGACGCTGGACACAGATCGATTGGGGGATCTGGCGGCAGCCTTGGCCAAGACGGGACTGCGCGGCATTACGGGGCGCTATTATTTCTATGAGAACGCCCTGCCTTATCAGCGTGAAATTGCCCCAGATCAGCCCGATCATGTCGGTTATAATCCTGCCTTTAGCGGGTTGATGTTGAATTACAATCGCGTGAACTTTGTCTGGACGCGGGCGAATGACGGCTGGACGGTTGGGATGAACGCCGAAGGGCTGCGGTTTGTGCCATCGGTGCGCGGTGTAAACGTCAAAATCGCAACCCGCGATCAGCCATTGTTTACCTATCAAGCGGAGGAACCCCAAGAGATCTGGTCGGTTGCGGCCCCCGCCTTGGGCACCGGCGGCAGCCGTTGGTTGCCCTTGCGCCGTCCTGCGCCCTATGCCGCCGAAGTGTTCCAAACCCTTTGCGCCGCGCAGGGCATCCCCTTGCCCGATGCGCAAAGTTTGGCCGATTTGCCACAAAACACAAACCGACTGGCGCAAGATCAAAGCGCGCCCTTGGCCGCATTGCTGCAAAAAATGTTGAAATATTCCACCAATATCACCGCTGAGGCGGTGGGTTTGGCGGCCAGTGGCGCGACCAATCAGGCACAATCGGCGCAAAAGATGACCGATTGGGCGCGGGACATATTTGGCATCACTGCGGTGTTTGGCGATCATTCTGGCTTGGGCCCGATCACCCGTTGCACGGCGCAGGATATGGTTCGAATTCTGCGTGGCGCCCAAGCCCGTCCGACGGGGCGGATTCTGGTGGAGTTGCTGCGCGAGACGGAATTGCCCGCGCAGGCAGCGCGGATTTCTGCCAAAAGCGGGACGATGAACTTTGTCTCGGGTTTGGCGGGTTATCTGCATTTGGGGCAAAAGACACTGATTTTCGCAATTTTTTGCGCCGATATACCGCGCCGTGCCGCCATCCCGATTGCCGACCGCGAGGATCCAAAGGGCGGCGGGGCGTGGACCAAGCGGGCGCGCAAAATGCAGCGCGCACTTTTGGCGCACTGGGTGCAGAGGTTTATGTAACCACGGCTTGCGCCATAAATTTAAATCAATTGTTAGCCATTTTCACCGCATAATGACCCGAACAAACGGATTGGGACGGATGATGCGGACAAAAATCGGATGGGTCGTGCTGTGTGTCGGCGTGCTCGCCTTGGGCCTGTGGGCGCGATTCGTGACGGTGCCCAGAATTGAAACGGCGATCCGCAGTGCCGCTGAGGCGGTGGTTGCCCCCTCGATCCATGGGCTAAAGGTCGTGGTTTCGGGGCGCGATATTGATCTGTCGGGCCTTGCTGATTCTGATCGGGAATTGTCGCAAATGGTGCAAGCGTTGGAAAACATCCAAGGTCAGCGCGTGGTGCGCAGGGGCTCGGTCAGATTGTTGACCCGCGCCCAGCCGTATTTGTTCAGCGTGCGCAAAGCGGATGGGCTGAAAATCAGCGGCAATATCCCGTCCGAGGCGGTGCGTCAGCGTTTGGCGGCTATCTTTGGCGACCAAGTTGACGGTCTTGATTTGGCAAGCGGCGCGCCACAGGATTTCGAAGGTTTGATAACAGCCGGTATGAACACGCTGCCCGCGATGGTGCAGGGCGCCTTTTCGCTTGAGGGGACGACATTGATCTTACGGGGCGACGTCGCCAGCCCCGCAGACGCCCAAAAAATTGTCGACAGTTTGGCCTTGGTGAAAACCCCCGTGATCAATGGCGTCAGGGTTTTGGATGATGGAACGCCTGCAAAATATGGTTTGAATTTCCAACGCATCGGCGGCACCAGTGTGCGTGGAAAATTACCAAAAGGTTTGACCGTATTGGTGATGCAAAAGGCGCTTGGCGTGCCAAAGATGAAGGGCGATGTCAAAATTGCCACGGCGGGCGCGGCGGGAGAGGCAGATTATCTGACCGCTTGGGCGGGGATTTTGGATCAGTTGGAAAGCATGACATCATCGGTGAATGGCGCGGATCGCAAGGTTTTGGCCAAACTGATTCCCGGCGCGGATGCGGCGCGCGTCAGGGCGGCGCTGGAAACCGGCGGATTTGCGGTGCAGATCACCGAACAGCCCAAACCAATTGCCGAGGGTGATACACGCGACAATCCCGATACGGGCGCGGCAGAGGTGTTCAAAGCCGGCCTTTGGGTGGCAATTGAACCAGTCATTGCAGAACCTGTCATTGCAGAGCCTGTCATTGCAGAACCTGTGCCAATCAATGCGGCCCTGTGTCAGGCGGCGACAGATGCCATTTTGGCCCAAACTACCGTTATATTCTTACCCAATTCCGATCAGTTGGATGCCACGGGAGACAGCGTTATTGCCGAACTGGTCAAGGCGATGCTGCCCTGCGCCACAGGCACCCTGCGTGCCGAAATTGGTGGTCACACGGACACATCAGGGGATGCTGATAAAAATCTAACCTTGTCACAACTGCGCGCGGATCGGGTGCGCGGGGCCTTGGTCAATGCGGGCCTGCCGGCGCCAATGTTGACCGCAAAGGGCTATGGTTCCGCCCAGCCTATATCCGAAAATGAAACACCCGAAGGGCGCGCCAAGAACCGCCGCACGACGGTCACTTGGGCACAATAAACCTATTTGAAAGGGAAAAAATGTATCAAAACTGGCAATTGTTGTTTGGGGAAATTGGGGCGCTTGTGCTGATCGCCGCGGCGGTGGGCGTTTTGGCAGGATGGATTATTTGGGGGCGGCGCTAAGACGGGCACCATTTTGGCCGATGATCTGGGCAGACACAATCTGGCCTTCGGGTTGATCGCTGGCAAAATCCACTTCGGTGAATTGTTCCGTGCGGCCCATGCGCAGAGATTCCATCAAGACGCGATGGGTCTGGCCGATCTGCTGGCCAAGGTGACGCTGCAGCGCCAGATCCCCTGCGGCGCGCAAACGGGCGGCGCGTTCCTTGATAATTGGCCCCTTAACGGGCGGCATTTTCGCGGCGGGCGTGCCCTGCCGCGCGGAATAGGGAAAGACGTGCAAAAATGTCAGCCCGCAATCGTTAATCAACGAAAGGGATTGTTCAAACATCGCATCCGTTTCGGTCGGAAAGCCTGCGATAATATCCGCGCCAAAGATCATATCTGGGCGCAAACTGCGCGCCTCTTGGCAAAAGCGGATCGCATCATCGCGCAGATGGCGCCGCTTCATCCGTTTTAGGATCATATCATCGCCTGCCTGCAAAGACAGATGCAGATGGGGCATCAGGCGGGACTCTGTCGCAATGGCCCCCATCAAGGCCGCGTCCACCTCAATCGAATCGATTGAGGAAATCCGCAGCCGTGCCAAATCGGGCACCAGCCGCAAAATTCGCATCACCAGATCACCCAAACGCGGGGTGCTGGGCAAATCTGCGCCCCATGACGTCAGATCAACCCCCGTCAGGACCACCTCGGCAAAGCCACGATCCACCAACCGTTTGATCTGATCAACCACAACGCCCGCAGGCACCGATCGCGAATTGCCGCGACCATAGGGGATAATGCAAAAGGTGCAGCGATGATCGCAGCCGTTTTGCACCTGAACATAGGCGCGGTGGCGGCCAAAGCCGTCGATTAAATGCCCCGCCGTTTCGCGCACGGACATGATATCGTCAACCTGCACCCGTTCGGTTGCGCCAATCAGATCAGGCACGGCCAGCGCATTCCACGTTGCGGCCTGCATCTTTTCGGTATTGCCGATCACCCGCGTCACCTCGGGCATGGCGGCAAAAGTATCGGGTTCGGTCTGCGCGGCGCAGCCCGTCACAATCACCTGCGCGCCCGGATTTTCCCGCGCCAAGCGGCGGATTTCCTGTTTCGCCTTGCGCACGGCCTCGGCGGTCACGGCACAGGTGTTGACCACCACTGCCCCAGACAGGCCCGCACCTTTGGCAAGTTCGGTCATCGCCTCGGTCTCATAGGCGTTCAAACGGCATCCCAAAGTGGCAAAAATCGGCACAGTCATGAATGTTCCGCCAGAAATGCCGCCGACAACACCCCGTCAAAGACATAGGCGACAGGCCCCGTCAGCCAAACCCCATCCTCGCGCCAGTCGACCTGTAATGTGCCGCCATCGGCCTGAACAGTCACCCGCCGCCCCGTCAGCCCGCGCAAATGCGCCGCGACCACGGCGGCACAGGTGCCAGAGCCACAGGCAAGCGTTATCCCCGCCCCCCGCTCCCAGACACGCAGGCGCAGATAATCGGGCGCAACCACACTGGCAAATTCGATATTGCAGCGCGCAGGAAACAAAGGGTCATGTTCCAGCGCAGGGCCAACGGCGGCCAGATCCACCGCCTGCGCATCAGGGACAAAAAACACCGCGTGCGGATTGCCCATGCCAACGCCCACAGGATCGCCCGCCAGCGGCAAATGCAGCATATCCACATCCCGCGCCAAGGGCAGATCGCGCCACTCGCGCTGGGGCTGCCCCATATTCACGCTGATCAGCCCATCCGCGCCCCGCCGCGCCGCCAATGTGCCGCGCGCGGTGGTCAGGGTCACCTGATCGCGCCCCCGCATCACATAATCACAAACACAGCGCGTGGCATTGCCGCAAGCCCCCGCACGACTGCCGTCACTGTTCCAAAAATCCAAATGGAAATCCGCGCTGTCCGACGCGCGCAGCTCGGCCAATTGGTCAAACCCCACACCGCGATGCCGATCGCCCAAGGCCGCCGCCAAGGCAGGGGTCATCACCGCCGCACGCCCGCGCGTGTCCAGGATGACAAAGTCATTCCCCGCCCCGTGCATTTTGATAAAAGGCAGACCGCCCGTGGGATTATCGTTTTCCATGCCCCCCTATAGGCCCGATCACAGGTTTTTGCCAGAGGGAGTCGTTTTGCCCTTGACCCTAGGCGTCAGACTTCTTAATCACGCCCCAATCGTGGGCCGGTAGCTCAGCCGGTAGAGCAACTGACTTTTAATCAGTAGGTCTCGGGTTCGGATCCCGACCGGCTCACCATTACAATCAAGGGCTTGGGTGGCAACACCCAAGCCCTTTTGTTTTGCGCCATGGGTCACAGCGTCAAACGGACGGGGGCGCTGGATCATCACCCAACCTTTGCGCCACCATATATTCGATAGAACCTTGGAAAAGTATCCAAACGTATTTTAGCAAAAGCTGTTAATTATACATCTGGAGTCTATCATAGTGAAGATCATCACACTCGCCACTGCTGCTGCGGTCTGCGTCATGGGCACAGCGGCCTTTGGTCAGACATCATCAGGCTGTTATGAACAGGCGAGCAACTATGCAGCAATCGTCATTGACCAATCAGGGATCAGATGCACCCTGCCGGGCAGTAGAAATACCAATGAGAATCAGGCCTTTGTCGGTCTGGTTCTGTCGCTGCACAAGGGGCAAATAGAACCCAGACTATCGGCAGGCCTGCGCCACATTCTGGTAAACGGTGATGACCAAGTCACGGGGGCAGAGATCAATTTTTCCACCGCAGGGCCCCAAGACATCCGCCAAACCTCTCTGCGCGTTGTGGCCCTAAAGGGCACGCGCACCATGCTGGCCAATATTGGCCTGGGCTATGATCTGGCCGATAACGCCATCCTGTTGAACGGCGGGGTGCAAATTCAGCATCTGCGTGCCTTTGTGGATTTCAAACCAAAAGACGCAGTTTGGAAACCCCAACTAGAGGTGAACAGCTATGGTCAGATTCCCTCGGCGGGATGTGACGGCGATGTTCTGTCCTCTACCGAGGTCTTTCAACATTTGCTGGAAAGCAATCTTTTGCAAGGCAACGGCGCGCCGTTGTTTTACGACTTCGGCGATATCTATTTTGGCTATGCGAACACGGCCGGGGACATCCCGTATGGATACGACGGCATCAGAAACACTGCTGTCTATGACGACGCGGGGGATACGTGCTTAAACACCGCTGCCGCATCGGTGGCAAACATCCCCTTTTAGGCCAAGGCTTCATTGACCCCGCGCGTTCAAACTATCTTCGCGGGTCGGCATTTTCGCCCGACCCGCGATGTTATCAATCGCATACAGGCTGGGGCGCACAAATTCGCAATAGGTGGTTTGGGTTTCAACCACAGCCTTACGCTCGAACCCAAGGGCAAAGAACACCATACTTTCACTTAGGTGATATTCCCCGCGAATCGGCGGCATATGCCCCATGCGCACCGTGGTTTTGGGAACTTTGACCGCATAGATCAGCGCCTCTGGCGTATCGTCACCCAGTTTCTTTGGGGAAAATCCACGATCTCTGATCGTTTCAATATCCAAGGTGACACAGGCCATTTCATTGATTTCAATCAACTTTTCCTGAATCGGATCATAGATTTCGTCACCCAGCGACAGATGCTCTACCTGTCGAAACTCTGCCGCACCCACGCGCAATCGTGTCCCAGCCGCAACGAGGTCGACCTTTAATAAAAAAATTTCCGACTCATTGATCATGAACAATCCCCAACTCACACAAACTGAACCAGATCAAATCTAAAAAACATCTGAATCTATGAACGAGTTTAACAATATCTGCCAATCGTGACCGAGATAGGGCCGGATTGTGTCAGCTGTCCACAGACCTTGGGCGGTTTCGGGGAAAAAGACCGCCCAAAGCCGCGAAAATTGGGCACCAAGAATGGTATGCTTGCCCAGATCAATGATCTGGGCAAGCATAGGGTAGGCTTAGAACAGGAACCCAAGGGCCGTTTTCGCCTCATGCGCCTTGAGTGTTCGTCTTGCGGATGTGCCGTATCCGTTGAATGTG
>JBBATJ010000009.1:0-176577 GCA_040398785.1 Cypionkella sp.
CTCGAACCCGCGACCCCCGGCGTGACAGGCCGGTACTCTAACCAACTGAGCTACCACCGCGCATTTCGTTGCATCTATCGTCACAACGTTGGGCGGTATTACGCAAGGGGCTGGGCGGCGTCAAGCGGGGTCTGCGATATTTGTGCAGATTATTTTGATTTTTTCGCGCCTTACGGATCGGGGGCGGGAATGTATTCGGCCTTGTCATCTGGCGGCAGTTGAAAGCGGCCATGCGCCCAGTCGCCGGCGCGCCATGCTTCGCGGGCGGCATCGATCCTTTCGCGACTGGAGGCGACAAAATTCCACCAAAGATGCCGTGGGCCGCCCAGCGTGGCGCCGCCAAGCATCACCAGACGCGCACCCGTGTTGCCTGCGCGCACCGAAATCCGATCTCCAGGGCGGTAGATCAGCATAGCGCCCTTCTCATAGGTCTGCGCGCCCTCGCACACCGAACCTGTCAGAATGTAAATGCCGCGATCCTCGTGATCGGGCAACGGAAAGGCCGCATTCGGGGCAAGGGTCACATCGCCATAGAACGTTTCCGATTGCAGCGGCGTGGGCGCGGATTGGCCGTAAGCGGTCCCCAAAATCAGGCGCAAATCGATCCCATCGGCGGACAAGGTCGGCAATGCGGCAGTTTGGTGATAGCTGGGGGCGGCGTCTTCATCGGACAGTGCCAGCCATGTTTGCAGACCAAACAGCGACTGTGGGCGGTCGCGGTTGTCGGACCGTTCGGAATGGGTGATACCGATCCCCGATTGCATCACGGCCACCTCACCCACACCGATCACAGCGTTCGATCCGATAGAATCGC
Source organism: Cypionkella sp. (assembly GCA_040398785.1). Classification (GTDB taxonomy): domain Bacteria; phylum Pseudomonadota; class Alphaproteobacteria; order Rhodobacterales; family Rhodobacteraceae; genus Cypionkella. Next base: position 815 of record JBBATJ010000009.1, read on the forward strand.
GGTGATGCATTTGACCTTGCAGCAGATAGGTCACCGTCGATAGGCCAATATGCGGGTGCGGGCGCACGTCAACCCCCTGCCCTGTTAGAAATTCAGCCGGACCCATTTGATCGAAAAAGATAAAGGGGCCGACCATTTGGCGGCGGGCAGATGGCAGGGCGCGGCGCACCTCAAACCCGCCCAGATCGCGGGCGCGGGCGATGATGACGGTGTCAATGGCATCTACTGCGTTGCCCGTTGGGATGGACGGGTCCAGAAGGGGGTTCCAGCTCATGTCGTGCTCCTTTTCCCACAGATGGGCCTTTGGGGCGGATCTGGCAAGGCGCGAAAACGCACATGAGATGTGAGGAAGGCGATGTAAGGGGGAAATGGTGGGTCGTGACGGGCTCGAACCGCCGACATTCTCGGTGTAAACGAGACGCTCTACCAACTGAGCTAACAACCCATGGGGGCGATGTAGCGGGGTGTGGCGGGGCGCGCAAGGGGGGTCATGAAAAAAGCCACCCCAAAGGGCGGCTTTTTGATAGATGGTGGGCGATAAGGGATTTGAACCCCTGACATCATCGATGTGAACGATGCGCTCTACCGCTGAGCTAATCGCCCGATGCGTGGCTTTTAGCTGTCGTCGCCAAGGTCTGCAACCCCATCTTCAGCAGTATCTTTGCCGCCGCCAATGCGCAGGCGCAGCACCATTGTTTTGGCCCCGCCCTTTTCTTGGGATTTCACCACACGCAGATTGCCAAGGGGCGGTAGGGACAGCGAGTGCCCCTTGCCCAAGGCAATCGCGATTTCGGCCAAGGTGGCGTCGACAATCTCTTTGGCGTCTTTCTTTTTGGCGCTGGTCTTATCGACCACCGCGGCAAGCAATTGCTTGAGTTTCAGGCTTTCAACCTTGTCCGCCTCGGGGGCCGCTGGGCCGAAATCGTCTTCGCTGGTGGTGACGATGGAAATCTTGGGGGCCGCAGCGGTGGTCTTGGTGTTTTTGGCCACCTTGGGGGCCGATTTTGACACCGTGGCCAATTTAACTTGGGGCTTTTCGGAATTGCTTGGCATATAAATGATGTCCTTATAAAAATCTTCTTCTAAAAGATTAGCCCCAGACCAGAAACAATGCCACCAAATTCGCGTAGCCAGATTTGCCAAAAAGTGGCGTTTTTTCGCCAATACAGCGCATTTGCCCTAGAGTTGCCACATTTGCGGGCGATTGTGTCTATCGTCGCGACACGTGTTATGGCATAATTTATTTGCACGTTAGTGCCCACAAAGGCGGAACCGCCACAGAACTCTTGAGGAGAGCAACATGAAAAAGTCCCTAATTTTGGCTGCCGCTTTGGCGTTGGCATCCACAACCGCACAAGCTGGCGGTTTCTCGCAGCCGATTGCAGAGCCGATGATCCAACAGCCAATGATGCAGCCCGAAGTGGTTGAGCAGCAAGCATCTTCGTCAAAGGCGGGGATTGTTGTGCCATTGATCGCTTTGGTCGTTTTGGCCGCGATTGGTAAGAACAAAGGCTGGTTCTAATTCTATCCGATCTTAGACAAAAGGCGCAGCATTTGCTGCGCCTTTTTTATCGTAATGGGCGCGGGTAAACCGCGCCCTTTTGTTTAATGCGCCGTTTGGCCCAAAGAGGCATCGCGCGCCGCTTGGCGGGCGATGGCGGCGGCCTCTTCTGCAGCCTCATCCCATTCGACGGGTTCGGGTTGACGCACCAAGGCCTGAGCAATCACTTCGCGCACGTTGGTCACGGGAATGATCGTCAGCCCCTCTTTGACGTTATCGGGGATTTCGGCCAGATCTTTTTCGTTTTCCTGCGGAATGAAAACGGTCTTAATCCCGCCGCGCAGGGCCGCGAGCAGCTTTTCCTTTAGGCCCCCGATGGCCAGTGCATTGCCGCGCAGGGTCACTTCACCCGTCATGGCGATGTCTTTGCGCACAGGAATCCCCGTAATCACCGACACAATCGATGTCACCATTGCCAGACCTGCGGAAGGGCCGTCTTTCGGCGTGGCGCCTTCGGGGACGTGAACGTGGATGTCCATGTTTTCAAACCGCGGCGGTTTAACACCCAGTTCAGGACTGATCGAGCGGACAAAGGATGCCGCCGCCTCAATCGATTCCTTCATCACATCGCCCAGTTTGCCCGTGGTTTTCATGCGACCTTTGCCAGGCAATCGTAGTGCCTCGATCTGCAGCAACTCGCCCCCGACCGACGTCCAGGCAAGACCCGTAACGACCCCAACCTGATCGGTCAGCTCCGCCAGACCATAGCGGTGGCGTTTGACCCCCAGATAGGTTTCCAACGTGTCTTCGGTCACCTGCACCGATTTGGTGGTTTTCTTGACGATTTCCGTGACCGCTTTGCGCGCCAATTTGGCGATTTCGCGTTCCAGATTTCGCACCCCCGCCTCACGCGTATAGCTGCGGATCACCTCCATCAAGGCACCGTCCGTCACGGAAAACTCGCCCTTTTTCAGCGCATGGCCTTCGATCTGCTTGGGGATCAAATGACCCTTAGCGATTTCGCGTTTTTCATCCTCGGTGTAACCCGAAAGCGCAATAATTTCCATGCGGTCCAGCAAAGGCCCGGGCATATTATAGCTGTTCGCCGTCGTGATAAACATCACGTTGGATAGGTCATACTCGACCTCCATGTAATGATCGACAAAGGTGGCGTTTTGTTCTGGATCCAAGACCTCAAGCATCGCTGATGCGGGATCGCCGCGAAAATCCTGACCCATCTTGTCGATTTCATCCAGCAAGATCAGCGGATTGGTGGTTTTCGCCTTTTTCAACGCTTGGATGATTTTACCAGGCATAGAGCCGATATAGGTGCGCCGATGGCCGCGAATTTCCGATTCGTCGCGCATACCGCCCAAAGACACGCGGATAAATTCGCGCCCCGTGGCCTTGGCGACCGAACGGCCCAGACTGGTTTTGCCCACACCGGGTGGGCCAACAAGGCACAGGATCGGACCCTTCAGTTTCGCAGAACGCGCCTGAACGGCCAGATATTCGACGATCCGTTCCTTGACCTTTTCCAACCCGTGATGATCGGCGTCCAAAATCTTTTGCGCCCCTGCCAAATCCTTTTTGACGCGGGATTTGGTGCCCCAAGGAACCGCCAACAGCCAATCCAGATAATTGCGCACCACGGTCGCCTCGGCGCTCATGGGGGACATGGATTTCAGCTTTTTCAGCTCTGCCTCGGCCTTTTCGCGCGCCTCTTTTGAGAAGGCGGTTTTCTTGATCCGCGCTTCCAACTCGGCCAGTTCATTACCACCATCCTCGCCGTCGCCCAATTCCTTTTGAATGGCTTTCATTTGCTCATTCAAATAATATTCGCGCTGGGTTTTTTCCATTTGCGATTTGACGCGGGTTTTGATTTTCTTCTCGACCTGCAAAACCGACAACTCGCCCTGCATTTGGCCGTAAACTTTTTCCAAACGCTGCGCCACGTCCAGCGTCTCTAGCATATCCTGCTTTAGGGCCACATCAATGCCCAGATGCCCTGCAACCAAATCGGCCAGTCGCGCAGGTTCGCGGGTTTCCGATACGGCAACCAGCGCCTCTTCGGGGATGTTTTTCTTGATCTTCGCATAGCGTTCAAATTCTTCGGCAACGCCACGCACCATCGCCTCGGAACTGTCAGCATCGCCGGGGGTTTCCGTCAACACTTCTGCACGCGCCTCAAAGAACGCAGGATTGTCCAGATATTCGGTGATGCGCACACGCGCCTTCCCCTCGACCAGCACTTTCACAGTGCCATCGGGCAGTTTCAGCAGTTGCAGCACATTCGCCAAAACACCGACCTGATAGATTCCGTCTGCGGCAGGATCATCTGCGGTGGCGTCAATTTGGCTGGAGAGTAAGATTTGCTTGTCGTCCGCCATGACATCTTCTAGGGCGCGCACGGATTTTTCGCGGCCCACGAACAAAGGCACGATCATATGCGGAAACACCACGATGTCACGCAACGGCAGCACGGGATAAGAGGGGGATTTTGATTTTCTGAGCATGTGTTTTCCTTATTTGGCAAAAGGCTGGTCCCGCTATCGGCAACCGCACCTTTCCACGTCACTTATATCTGGGGTGCCTCTGTGGTCTCGTCAAGCGCCCGATTGGAAATGATCATGCGCTTCGTATCTTGCGGCTTCAAGGTGAAAATAGGGTTAATCTACAAAGGGTCAATATCACCCGCCGCGCGCATGGCGTGAAAGTCCGCGACAAATACGCCCAAGGATTGGGCGGCGATTGCATCACGCAAACCTTGCATAAGCACCTGATAATAATGTAAATTATGCCAAGTAAGCAGCATAGAGCCGATAATTTCATCCGCCTTGACCACGTGATGCAGATAGGCGCGGGAATACTTGGCGCAGGCTGGACAATCGCAAGCCTCGTCCAAGGGGCGTGGGTCGTCCTTATGACGGGCATTTTTCAGATTTATCGCGCCCGCATGGGTCCAAGCCTGACCCGTGCGCCCTGAACGGCTGGGCAACACGCAATCCATCATATCAATGCCGCGCTGAACCGCGCCCACAATATCATCGGGTTTGCCCACCCCCATCAGATAGCGCGGTTTATCGGCTGGCAAAAATCCTGGCGCATAGTCCAGAACCCCAAACATTGCCTCTTGCCCCTCGCCCACGGCCAAGCCGCCCACGGCATAACCATCAAAACCGATGGTGGTCAGGGCATTCGCGGATTCTTCGCGCAGATCGCGGGTGACGCCACCTTGCATGATCCCAAACAGCGCATGGCCTGGGCGGTCGCCAAAGGCATCGCGCGACCGCTGCGCCCAACGCATTGACAGGGCCATAGATTTTGCGACCTCGGCATCCTTCGCAGGCAGCGCGGGGCATTCATCAAAGGCCATGACGATATCAGACCCCAACAGTTTTTGAATCTCCATGCTGCGTTCGGGGGTCAGCATATGTTTGCTGCCGTCAATATGGGATGAGAACCGCACGCCCTCTTCTGTCAGTTTGCGCAAAGATGCCAAAGACATCACCTGAAACCCACCCGAATCGGTCAGGATCGGACGATCCCAATTCATGAATTTGTGCAATCCGCCCAAGGCATGGATGCGTTCTGCCGTTGGGCGCAACATGAGATGATAGGTGTTGCCCAAAAGAATATCCGCCCCCGTGGCGCGCACCGATTCTGGCAACATCGCTTTAACGGTGGCCGCCGTGCCTACGGGCATAAAGGCGGGAGTGCGAATTTCACCCCTTGGGGTCTGGATAACACCTGTGCGGGCCGCCCCATCTGTGGCTTGCAGCTGAAAATTAAACGGGGTTGTCATCGGCGGCTCCTGCTTTTCGTTGCTTATTTGGCGGATTGGGGGCTAAATGAAAAGGGCATGGCATGGAATTGGTGCAATGAACCCTGAATTGATTGCGGATAAGATTTCAAATCGTCACTCATCCGATCAGCGTCGCGGTCAAATTGCGCGTGCGGCATTGGTTTGTTTGACCAAAGTGGGCTATTCGGGGCTGACTGCGCGCAAGGTCGCGGCCGAAGCGGGAATATCTCTTGGACATCTGACCTATCATTATGACACGATGGAGGCGGTGCTGGCCGCGGCCTATCACTTGGTGGCGGCGGAATTGTCCCCGCCCTTGGTGACGGGCGCTGCGGGGTTGACCCCTGCCGCGCGGTTCGAGGCGTTTTTGCACACCGTCTTTGCGCCCCAAAATTTGACCGATGCGGCATTGCGCTTGCGGGTTGATTTCTGGTCTGCAGCCCTAACCAATCCTGCCATCGCGGCAATTGAGTCAAACTTGAATGATCAAATGCGCGCGCGCGTCGAGGGGCATCTAAGTGCCATTTCGGACCCGTGGAAAACAGGACGCATTCCGATGGTTGAGGGTTTTGTTTTGGCAACAATGGATGGACTGTGGCTGGACTATATGCGGCACCGCGATTTAGATGCGATTGAGGCTGCTATTGAAGCGATGGTTTTGTTTGCGCGTATGCGTTTGGGCGGAACCTAAGCGAAGACGCCAGTTCCCAAGATTTTTCGCCGAAAAATCTTTGCCGCTGGCCGGGATCATAGGCACTATAGGGGTTTCGACTGGGTCATGTCGCGGTCAAGGCCTGCCGAGAATGGGGGGCGCTGCCCCCCCCATGGATATTAGGGCAACGAGGAAGTTCGGAGTTTACGCGACACGTGTCGGCAGGCGGGTTTCGAACCATTTGAACAAGGCCACGATCAGGCCTGCGATGATCAAATAAATCAGCGCCAACAAGAGAAGCGGTTCATAGATGATGAACGTGTCTTGGCGCACGCGGCCGGCCACGGCATAGATGTCAATGACCGTAATGGTTGCGACCAAGGGTGTGGATTTCATTTGCAAAACCGTCTCGCCGCCGATGGTGGGCAGGACGCGCTGTATCGCTTGGGGCAGCCAGATGCGACGGAAAATGGTCAGGCGGGGCATGCCCATAGCGCGCGCCGCCTCAAGCTGGCCATGCGGGACGCCGCGGAACGCGCCGCGCATCACCTCGCCCTCATATCCTGCGACCGAGAGCGACAGTGCAAGGACGGCGTAGGGCCAGGCTTGGCGCAGGATGGGCCACAGGTCAGATTGGCGGATCCACGGGATTGAGGGGAACAAACTGCCAAGGCCATAATACATCAACCACAGTTGCAACAAAAGGGGCGTGCCGCGAATGACGGTGCAGAATACTTGGGCAGGGCGGGCAAGATACCATGGGCCGACCGCCTGCGCAAATCCGATGGGGATGGCCAGTGCCATGCCCAAAACCATCGTGACGACCAAAATCCACAGCGTGTTCCAGACCCCTGTCACGATCAGGCCCTGATATTTCGGGTTTTCCAGCCATGTCCAATTTAGGGCTACGACGCAATAATAGACCAGCCAAACGGCCAAAAGCGCAAGGATCACGCGGCGCAGGGGCAGATATTTCGGCAGATATTGGTTCATGTGTCGCGCCTTTGGCCTTTGGTGGCCCATTTCTCGGCCCGCGCAAAGACATAGGTCGAGATCAGCGACAGGATCAAATATAGCACCCCCGCCGCCATGAAAAAGGTGAAAAACGCCTTGGTGGTCGAGGCGGCTTGGCGGGTGGCTTGGGTCAGTTCTGCAAAACCGACAACGGCCAAAAGCGCTGTGTCTTTGGTCACAGTCAGCCACAGATTGGCCAGACCTGGCAAAGCGGCCTGCAGCATCAACGGCAGAGTCACGCGCCGCGCCAGCAGCACAGGCCCCATGCCCATGGCACGCGCTGCCTCTATTTGACCCGCAGGCACGGATTGGATCGCGCCGCGCAAAACTTCGGTGGCATAGGCCCCTTGGACAATGCCCAAAACGGCAATGCCTGCAGCGACGCCAGAAATCTGGATACGGTCATACCCCATGGATAACAGCACCTGATTGACCGCATCCGTCACGGCAAAATAAAGGATCAGGATCAATACCAATTCAGGGATCGCCCGCACTAAAGTGGTGTAAAGACCTAAAAGGTCGCGCGCCAAGGGCCCGCCATAGAGCTTGCCAAAGGCCCCGAACACGCCAATCAACAAGCCCAAACTGTATGAGCCTGCGGCGATTACAACGGTATTGAGCAGCCCACGCAGCAGACCCGCCCCCCAACCGGGGGGCGAATATGCCAGAAGGTCTAGGGCAGAAAGCCCGTCGGCCATGATCAATCGCCGTAGATCGACGAGGCGAAGTATTTCGCAGTGATCGCATCATAGGTGCCGTCGGCACGGATATCGGCAATCGCCTTGTTGATCTTGGCTTTCAGATCGTCTTCGCCTTTGCGCAGACCTGCGCCGACGCCTGCGCCCAGAACTTCGGCGTCAGGGGCGACATTGCCCGCAGATTCGCAGCAGGCCTTGCCCGCATCCGAATCAAGGAAAGCTTGCAAGGTGATGCTGTCGGCTTGGGTTGCGTCAATGCGGCCTGCAGCCAGATCTTGGTTGGCCTCATCTTGGGTGGCGTAAACTTTGACTTCGGCAGCACCTGCGGCAAAATATTTGTTCACATAGACTTCGTGAATGGTCGACCCCTGAACACCGATGATCTTGCCTGCCAGACCTTCGGGCGTTGGTTTGATTCCCGACCCTTTGGCAACAGCGATCGCGGTGGGGGTGTTGTAATATTTGTCCGAGAAGTCGATGGTTTTCATCCGCTCTTCGGTGATCGACATCGAGGCCATGATGACGTCAATCTGACCTGAGGTCAGCGATGGAATGATGCCGTCCCATGCGACGGGGGTGATTACGCAATCCATGGCGGCGGATTTGCAGATGGCGTTGATAAAATCAACTTCCCAGCCGACCCATGCGCCAGACGCGTCTGGGCTTGCAAAGGGAGGATAGGCTTCGGCGGCAATGCCAACCTTGACTTGTTGTGCCGAGGCCATGCCTGCGGCAAAGGTCAGGGCCAAAGCGGCCGCGATTTTTGCGAATGTTTTCATAGTGTCCTCACTGGTGTTATGCGCCCTTAACTGACGCTTTTTAGAAACTGTTTTAGGCGTTCGGATTTGGGCGCGCCAAAGAGGTCTTCGGGCGGGCCCTGTTCTTCGATCACGCCATTGTGCAGATAGATGACATGGCTTGCCACTTCACGGGCAAATTTCATCTCATGGGTGACCAAGATCATGGTGCGCCCCTCATTGGCAAGGGCGCGGATGACGGCCAAAACCTCGCCCACCAATTCGGGGTCAAGGGCGGATGTCGGCTCGTCAAACAACATCGCGCGGGGCTGCATGGCGAGGGCGCGGGCAATGGCGGCGCGCTGTTGCTGGCCGCCCGACATAAAGGCAGGATAGGCATCTTCTTTTTCAGACAGACCGACGCGGGCCAATAGGGCGCGGGCTGTATCTATGGCGGTGGATTTCGGGGTTTTTTGGACATACACGGGAACCTCGATCAAGTTTTCCAGCACGGTTTTATGGGTCCAAAGATTGAAGCTTTGAAAAACCATGCCCAAAGATTGGCGCAGGCGTTCCAATTGTTTGCGATCCGACGGGCTGCCATCGGCGCGCATTTTGACCAGTTCGCCGCCAATTTCAATCGTGCCACCCGAGGGCGTTTCCAGAAAATTGATGCAGCGCAACATGGTGGATTTTCCGCTGCCTGACCCGCCGATAATGGCCACAACATCGCCTTCGCAGGCGGTCAACGACACGCCCCTTAGCACCTCATGCGTGCCAAAAGATTTGCGCAAGCCTTCAACCTTGATCGCCACGGGTCGCGATTGCATTTTATTTTGTTCGTCCAACATCGAATGCCCCAAGGATTTACTTATGTGAAACGCACGCTCGCAGGGATGCAAGTGTTATTTTGATGTCGCACGCCCGCAGGCCCTATTTCCGCAATTCCGCCTGCAAAAGCGACAGAACCGCGTCAGGGGCGACATCGCAGGCAACAAAGGCATCGCCAATCGCGCGGGTCAGAATGAATCGCAACTGGCCGTCGACCACCTTTTTATCTTGGCCCATCAGGGACAAAAGCGCCTCGGCATCAGGCAAATCGCCCGCAATATCTGACAGATCGGTCTTCATCCCCATGACGCGCAGATGCGCCCGCAGACGGCTGGCGGATTCTTGGGAACATAGACCCAGATTTTGCGACAATTGCAGCGCCAAAACGCAGCCTATGGCCACACCTTCGCCGTGCAGCAATCGATCACCATATCCTGTCGCCTGTTCCAGCGCGTGGCAGAACGTATGTCCTAGGTTCAACAGAGCGCGGTCGCCTGTCTCTGTCTCATCGCGCGCAACAATTTCCGCCTTCATCTGAACTGATCTACGCACGGCATAGGCGCGTGCGTCCGTGTCCCCCGCAAGCATTTTGGGGCCGTTGATTTCCAGCCAATCAAAAAACGCCGCGTCGCCCAACAGGCCATATTTGACGACCTCGCCGTAGCCTGACAAAAAGTCGCGCTTTGGCAGGGTTGTCAGAACATCCAGATCAGCCAAGACCAGACTGGGTTGATGAAACGCGCCGACCAGGTTTTTACCTTGCGGCGCATTGATCCCCGTTTTGCCCCCAACCGAGCTGTCAACTTGCGCCAAAAGACTGGTGGGGATTTGCACAAACCGCACGCCACGCCGCAAAATCGCCGCTGAAAATCCCACGAGATCGCCAATGACGCCGCCGCCAAGGGCAATGACCAGACCGCCGCGTTCCACCTTTTGGGCCAGCAGCCATTCGGTGACGCGGGCAAGTTCGGCCCAACCTTTGCTGCTTTCGCCCGCAGGGACCGTCAAGGCGGTGGACGCTATATCCCCAAGCCCCACCTGCAGAGTGGCAAGATGCAAATCCGCCACCTGTGCATCTGCCACAATCGCCACGGTTTTGCGGCGCAGCAAAGGCGCAATCTGCGCCCCCGCTTGCCCCAGCAAACCTGCACCGATGCGCACATTGTAACTGCGCGCACCCAAATTGACAGGAACCGTCTTAATGTGCATCTGTTTTCTCCAACACATCCGCGCGTTTCAGCAAGGCGGCAACCACACGATCCGACATATCATCCACAGACACTTCGGATTTCGCAGCCACAGCAATATCGGCTTGTTGGTAAAACGGCAACCGGGTGGCAAAAAGCGCCTTTAGTGTTTCATACGGATTGGCGGTGCGCAACAAAGGGCGGGTGTTTTTATACCGCACCCTTTGCCACAAAACATCCACCTCGACATCGAGCCAGACGGACACGCCCACATCGTGGATCAATCGGCGGTTGTTTTCCGCCAGAAATGCCCCGCCCCCTGTCGACAAGATACAAGGTTGGCCGCGCAACAAACGGGCGATCACCTCAGCCTCGCGCGCGCGAAAAAACGCCTCGCCGTCGCGTTCAAAAATTTCCGCGATGGTGCAACCTGCGGCGCGCACGATTTCCTCGTCGCAATCAAGAAACGGAACGGATAAATACCGCGCAAGCGCCATGCCGACCGCCGTTTTCCCAGCGCCCATCATGCCGACCATCGCAACGGTTTTTCTTAAAACAAACATATCAAACTCATCCAGTGTCTGCCCCAATATGGCCCAGCATCCGCCCAAGGCCAATCGCAGAAATGCCGCACAACCATCTTTCTTTCCGCTTGGGTTGTGAGGGGGGATGAATTGGGCGCAAAACGTGATTATAGTAAGACAGATTTTGGGTTTCGGACAAGGTTAAGGGAACAGCATGGGCACGGCGATAAAAACAGGTTTCGGGGTGGCCTTGGCCGTCGTCGTGTTTTTGGTAAGCTATGGTTATCTTATAGATTTCGCACCCAAACCGATCACGGTGACACAACCTTTGGTGCTGAATGCGCAATAGGCGCAAGATATTCATCTTATCGCTATGTCAGGCTGTCCTTGGTGGGGCGGCATATGGTCAGGATGCGCCCCTTTCGGCGATTGACTGGCTGTCGCAATCCATTGTGACCCCTGTGAATGCAACAACAGCCAATCAGCCCGCCCGTGCGGGGGAAACACCCGTGACCAAAACGGGGGCCTTACCGCAGGCGGTGTCGATGTCTGTTTTGGACAAGCCAAGCTTGGGCGGGGTGGGGATTTTGCCCACAACAAATACGGGGTTTCCGCGCGCCTTGTGGGGGATGGCGGGCAGTGATCAAATTTTGCCGCAGATTGCAGCAGCGAATGTTGACGGTATCCCCGCACTGCAAAGCCTGCTGATCACCCTTATGTTGGCGGAAACTGACCCGCCTGTGTCAGGGTCGGGGGATCAAATCCTGACAGCACGGATTGATAAATTACTGCAAATGGGTGCGCTGGATCAGGCCTATGCCTTAATAGAGGCGGCGGGCATCACGGCCAATTCTAATCTGTTTCGCCGCGCCTTTGATGTGTCTTTGCTGACAGGACAAGAGGATCGCGCCTGCACCGCGTTGAAATCTGCGGTTGGGATCGTGCCTGCACCCTCTGCGCGCATTTTTTGTGCGGCCCGCATGGGCGCATGGAGCATGGCAAGCCTGACTTTGCAGACCGAAGCCAGTTTGGGCGGCGTATCTGCGATCGAGTCTGATCTGCTGGGACGGTTCTTGGACCCCGAAAGCACCAGCGATCCTATGCCTGATCCGCCCAAGCCGCTGACGCCGCTGATCTGGCGGATTTATGACGCCCTTGGCCAAACAATCCCGACGGCCACCCTGCCGCTGGCGTTTTCTTATGCGGAACTGGGGCCACGCGCGGGTTGGAAGGCCCAGATTGAGGCTGCAGAGCGGCTGGCGCGGGCGGGGGTTTTGGCGCCAAATCTGCTGCTGGGGGTCTATACTGACCGCGTGCCTGCGGCATCGGGTGGGGTTTGGGACCGCGTAGACGCATTCCAACGTTTTGATGCAGCGATTGCCAAAAATGATGCAGCGCTGATCGGCGCAACCCTGCCCCTCGCCTATCAGATGATGAAAACGGTTGAGTTAGAGGTGCCCTTTGCGGCGCTTTATGGCGAGGCTTTGGCCAAACTGCCCCTGAGCGGGGAAGCGGGGGATGTGGCCTATGAATTGGGCCTTTTGTCACCCAAGGCCGAGGTTTTGTCTGCCACGTCCGCGATGGGGCAAAGACAGCAATTTCTGGCGGGGTTGGCGCGGGGCGATATTGCAGGGCTAACACCGCCTGACAGCATGGGCCGTGCGATTGCACCCGCCTTTTTGGGGGTTTCCTTGCCCGATGATTTGGCGACCTTGATCGCGTCAAAACAGGTGGGCCAAGCAATTTTGGCCGCGATTGATCGGATTAACACGGGTGTCTTGGGCGAGGACCGCGCGGTGACGGAGGGGTTGGCCGTGTTGCGCGCCTTGGGTCTTGAATCGGCGGCGCGGGCCACAGCATTGCAGTTAATGATCTTGGAAAGACGCGGCTGATGCAGTGGATCGCCACCTATCTTGATGCCGCCCGCGCCGAGGCGGGGGCGGCGCAAAACACCGCCCTTGCCTATGGCCGTGATCTGCAAGATTTTTCCCTATGGACTGCGGGGCAAAGTTTGGATTTTGCGACCCTGACCCGCGACGACATCCATCACTATTTGATGCATTGCGAGGCGCAGGGACTGGCGAAATCGACCCGCGCGCGGCGTCTGTCTGCGGTCAAGCAGATGTTTCGCTTTGCCCTAGAAGAAGGCTGGCGCGATGACAATCCCGCGCTGCGCATCAAAGGCCCAAGCGCCGCGCAACATTTGCCCGCGACCTTATCCGAGGCGGAGGTGGATTTGATCTTGGCCGCACGTTTTGGCCGCACCGACCAAGAGCGTCTGCGCAATCAAACCCTTGTCGAGGTGCTTTATGCCACGGGGATGCGGGTCAGCGAATTGGTGACCCTGCCCGCATCATCGGTGCGCGGTGATCCTGAGATGATCTTGATCAAAGGTAAGGGCGGCAAAGAGCGTATGGTGCCCCTGTCACGCCCTGCCCGCGCGGTGCTGCGCGCATGGCTGATCGAATGGGACCGCATGAACACCAAGGGCAAGATTAAATTCCTGTTCCCCAGCCGTGCCGCCGCGGGACATATCACGCGGCAATATTTCTATGTGCTGATCAAATCCATTGCTGCCCTAGGTGGCGTTGATCCTGATCGCGTCACCCCCCATACCTTGCGCCACGCTTTTGCGACGCATTTATTGGCGCATGGGGCAGATTTGCGGGTTATTCAAACTCTGCTTGGCCATGCAGGCCTTGCCACCACCGAAATCTATACACACGTGCTGGACGAGGCGAAAAAATCGCTGGTGCTGACATATCATCCCCTTGCAAAATCACGGACCTGACATGAATTTTCTAACCCCAGATTTGATCGTCACCATCTTGGCTATTGTGGCCTTGTTGATTACATCGGCGTTTTTCTCGGCGTCCGAGACGGCGCTGACGGCGGCATCGCGCGCCAAATTAAAGGGGCGGGCGAACAAAGGATCGGCAGGCGCGAAAACCGCAATGCGGGTGACCGAAGACAGCGAGCGGATGATTGGCGCGCTGTTGTTGGGAAATAATGTGGCAAATATCTTGTCTGCGTCCATTGCGACGGCGGCGCTGACGCAGTTGGTAGGGGATAATGGTGTTGCGGTGGCGACGGCGGTGATGACGGTGCTGGTTTTGGTCTTTGCCGAAGTGCTGCCCAAGACATTGGCGATCATTTTCCCCGAATCCGTGGCGGTGCGTGTTGCACCCTTGGTGCGGGTGTTGATTATTCTATTCTCGCCTATTGTGACCGTGGTGCGCCTGTTTGTGCGAGGACTTTTGAAATTGTTTGGGCTGAATGCCGATCCAAACTCTTTGGCGATGGCACACCGCGAGGAAATCATGGGCGCGATATCTTTGGGCCATTCAGAAGGGGCCTTTGAAAAGGCGGACCGCGACCGATTGCTGGGCGCGCTGGATTTGGCCGACCGCACAGTGGATGAAATTATGCGACATCGCCGTGATATTCAGATGATCAACGCCGATCAAACCACGGATGAGATTATAGCCGAAGTTCTGGCCTCGCCGCATACCCGCCTGCCCGTGTTTCGCGACAATGAGGAAAATATTCTGGGCATCCTACATTCCAAAGATTTGTGGCGCGAAGTGAACCGTTTGCGGCGCGGTGGCGATGGCAGCATCGACGAATTGGACATTATCAAAGTGGCAATGAAACCCTATTTCATTCCCGATACGACTACTTTGGATGATCAGATGCGCGAGTTTCTGAAACGCAATACGCATTTCGCACTGGTGGTTGATGAATATGGCAGTTTGCAGGGGTTGATTACCCTTGAGGATATTTTGGAAGAAATCGTGGGCGAGATCAACGATGAGTTCGACATCGCCCCCCGCGAAAAGCCCTTGGCGCAGACGGATACGGGGGCCTTCATCGTTGAGGGCGCTATGACCATTCGCGATTTGAACCGCGCGATGGAATGGCATTTGCCCGATGAGGAGGCCAATACGGTGGCGGGTCTGGTGATCCATGAGGCGCAAACTATCCCCACAGTCGGACAAGCGTTCAGCTTTCACGGTTTTCGATTTGAGGTCGCGGCACGGCGAGAAAATCGTTTGACCAAATTATTAGTGCGGCCTTTGTGACTGGCCACGGCTGCCCCCCCTAAACCCCTCCCTTGAAAGTTGGGAAAAGAAGAAGCTAGCGTTTGAAGATAGACCCTAGGATACCGCGCACCACGGCCTGACCTGTGCGTGTGCCAAGTTGGCGCACGAAACTTTTCGCCAAAGTGGTGGTCAGGCTGTCGGAGCGACTGGCGGCGGTGCGGCGGGGGGCATCGGGCGCGTAACGGCGCGCGCGGGCGAATTCTTGATCTTCGGCCTTTTGCTGGGCGATTTTCTGCTCGGCTGCGGCCGCCTCTGCCGCGGCGGATTCTGATTTGGCACGCAGCTTTTCATAGGCAGATTCGCGGTCAATAGGGGTGGTGTATTTCGCGCCCATCCCCGATGACACCATCAATTGCGCGCGCAGGGCGGGATCAATCGGGCCAAGTTGCGATTTTGGCGGGCGGATCAGGGTGCGTTCGACAATTGCGGGGATTCCCTTGGCCTCAAGGAAGGAGGTAACCGCCTCACCTGTGGCGACGTCGCGGATCGCATCCTCGGTCGCAAAGCGCGGATTGGGGCGATAGGTTTCGGACGCCTGTTTCAGATCCTTTTGATCCTTGGCGGTAAAGGCGCGCAGGGCGTGTTGAACGCGGTTGCCCAATTGACCCAAGATCACCTCGGGGACGTCGGCGGGGTTTTGGGTGATGAAATAAATCCCCACCCCTTTTGAGCGGATCAGACGGGCGACTTGTTCGACCTTATCGACCAGCGCTTTGGGGGAATCGTTGAACAAAAGATGTGCTTCGTCAAAAAAGAACACCAGTTTCGGTTTGTCGGGATCGCCGACTTCGGGAAGGTTTTCAAACAGTTCCGACAGCAGCCACAAAAGAAAAGTGGCATAAAGGCGCGGCGACAGCATCAATTTATCCGCGGCAAGCACATTGATGATGCCGCGCCCATCTGGGGCAATGCGCATCAGATCCGCAAGTTCAAGGGCAGGTTCCCCAAACATCTGCGCCGCACCTTGGTTTTCCAAAACCAGCAGGCGGCGTTGGATCGCGCCGATCGAACTGGAGGCCACAAGCCCGTAACGCGCCGAAATATCGGCGTCATGTTCGGCAATAAAGGTCAGCAGAGCCTGCAAGTCCTTGAGATCCAAAAGGGGAAGCTGTTCCTCATCTGCAAGGCGGAAGGCGACGTTCAAGACACCCTCTTGGGGGTCGGTCAACTCAAGCAGGCGCGACAGCAGCAAAGGCCCCATTTCTGCAACAGTGGCGCGGATTGGGTGGCCCTGTTCGCCGAACATATCCCAAAACACCACAGGCGAAGCGGCATATTGCAGATCATAGCCAATCTGCGCGGCGCGTTTGGTAAAGGCCTCATGAAGTTTATGGCTGGTCGATCCCGCCGCCGCGATGCCCGAAAGATCACCTTTGACATCGGCCATGAACACCGGCACGCCCGCGTCGGAAAATCCTTCGGCGAGGATTTGCAGCGTCACGGTTTTGCCCGTGCCCGTCGCGCCCGCAATCAATCCGTGACGATTGCCGTATTTCAGCAGCAGGTTTTGGGCCAAGGCATAGTTTTCGCCACCACCGCCAACAAATATCGTATCAGACATGAATCACCTTTTGGATATTCCGATTGACCATTCTCATAGCCTAACCTGTGCCAGAGCGGAAACGGAATATTAACAACTCTGCCCTAAGGTGAGCAGTATCGCAGATATCGTTGGATGTGTGCGATTGTGACTTCCTCCCTGTCAGACTTGCCGCGCCCCCAAAAGGCGCGGTTTTTTTCTTTTTGGTCAAAAAATCAATGGAATTTTGCGCAAAACGGCCTGTATTCCAATGATAATCCCAGTTGACGCATTTGTGAAAGAGGCCTAGCGTTCGCACATAAGTCGGCCAGTCCGACAGGGAGATAAGAGAAAAGGGTCACGCAAGTGGCCCTTTTCCATTTTTTGAACATCGGCGGAAAGCGGGCGCGCTCGTCTGCATCACGCAGAATTGCCCCTGACTTGGCCTGCGGGCCATGCTATGGGCGCGCAACGAAACCACAGAAAGTTAAAAAAGATGGCGATGATCCCTTTTCGCGCGACGGTGTTGGCCGTTTGTGTGGCAATGTCCCCGGTAATGAGCCTGGCGCAAGATGCGGCCGCGGCCCCGGCGGCCCCTTTGACAAAGGAAACCGCAAAAACCGGTCAAGTTTATACAGCGAGTAAAAGTGACCCTTGGGAAACGCGTTGCACCAAGACCGACGCAGGCACCGATCCGTGCAAATTGTTCCAATTGCTGCACGACGACAAGGGCGGCCCAGTTGCCGAGGTAAACCTGTTCGCAGTGGCCCCAAATCCCAATGCGGTGGCAGGTGATCCTGTTGCAGCGGCAGGCGCGGCAATTGTTGCCCCCCTTGAGACCTTGCTGTCGACGGGTGTTGTCATACAGATTGATGATAAAGAGGCCAAAGTTTACCCATTCGCCTTTTGCAATCGCTATGGCTGTGTCGCACGTATCGGCTTTACCGCGGCAGAGTTGGATATGCTAAAGGCGGGGACGGCGGCCAAGATCACGATCGTGCCTGCGGCGGCGCCCCAAAACAAAGTGACTTTGGCGATGTCATTGTCAGGATTTACCGCGGGATTTGACGCGGTTGCGGCGACCTTAGCGCCCTAAGCGCGGCCCAAGATCAAAACGGCGTTCATACCGCCAAAGGCAAAGGCATTGCTCATGGCGACCCGCACTGATCTGCGGGTCGCAATGTTTGGGATGACGTTCAAATCGCAGTCGGGATCGGCGGTTTGATAGCCAATTGTTGGGGCGATAATCCCCTGATCCAGCGCCATCAAACAGGGCAGCAATTCCACCGCCCCCGCGCCGCCAATCAAATGGCCATGCATCGATTTGGTCGAAGATATCGCAAGTTCATCGGCATATTTGCCAAAAACACGGCGTATCGCGGCGGTTTCAATGCGGTCATTGGCGGCGGTGCCTGTGCCGTGGGCGTTGATGTAATCCACATCTTGCGGCAGCAAACCGGCATCTTGGATTGCCATTTGCATGGCCCGTTCGGCGCCTTCTTGGGACGGCATCACGATATCTGAGGCGTCTGAGGTCATGGCAAACCCCAAGACCTCGGCCAGAATCGGCGCACCGCGCGCGCGCGCATGGATCATATCTTCGAATACAAAAACCGCGCCGCCTTCGCCTTGGACCATGCCCGCACGGCTGGCACAAAAGGGGCGGCATCCATCAGGGGACATGACGCGCAGGGCCTCCCATGCCTTAAGGCCGCCGAAATTCAACATCGCCTCGGACCCACCCGCCAAAATGACATCGGCCGCCCCGCCGCGCAGCATCTGAAACGCCAGACCCATCGCATGATTGCTGGAGGCACAGGCAGAGGCGGTGGTAAAACTGGGCCCGCGCAAGTTAAAGGCCATTGAAATATGGCTCGCCCCCGCGCTGGCCATCAGACGCGGCACGGTAAAAGGGGCAACGCGGTTTTTCCCCTCGGCATAAACGGCGCGATAGCTGTCATTGGTGGTGGATAATCCCCCGCCCGCCGTGCCCAAAATAACGCCCGCCCGATTGGCCAGATCATCCGTCACGATCAACCCAGATTGCGCCATGGCTTGGCGCGCCGCGGCCACGGCGAATTGCGCGAAAGGGTCCAACAGCGACATCTCACGCGCCGAAAACTGCGCGGACGCATCCCAGCCCCGCACCTGCGCACCAATTTTAATCGCCAAACGATCCAAATCAGGCATATCCAAGGGACCAATCCCCCCCTGCCCTGCCGCAAGCGCCGCATATGTCGATACCACATCATGGCCAAGGGCGTTGACAGTGCCCGCGCCCGTGATGGCCACCCGCCTCATGCGCGCAGGGCGTCAATGGCGGCGGCGATACTGAAAATTGAGGTCAAATCGAATTCTGGGGAATTGGTGTTGGCATTAAAGGGGATCGCGATATCGAACGCCTCTTCCAGACCAAAGACCACCTCAACCATCATCAAGCTATCAAGTGCCAAATCAGCCAATTTTGTCTGCGCGCTCAATGTGCCCGCGTCAATCATGGCTTGGGCGGCAATAATCCCTATGATCTGGCTTTCGGTTTTACTTAAGGTGATGACATCGGTCATGATCTGTCCTTTCGGGCGTTCCAGTTTCGGCCTATTCATCACGTTTCGATGACAGTTCTGTGTCAATCGCCGCGACACGGGCCGCAAGGCGCGGCAGACGGCGCAACGCCTTTTGCATCTCGATATGCGTTTCCATTTTCACCGCAGGATAGCCCAGCAATACGCGACCCGCAGGGGCGTTGGTGAACACCTTAGTTGCCCCACCACAAATCACATCATCGCCAACAAAGATATTGTCATTGATGCCGCACTGACCCGCCAACACGACGCGGTCGCCAATGCGCGCAGACCCCGCAATGCCCACCTGACCGCAAATCATGCAATCGCGGCCGATCTGCACGTTGTGGGCAATATGCACGAGATTGTCGAATTTCGTGCCTGATCCGATGGTGGTGTTGCGGATCGTGCCGCGATCTATGGCACAATTGGCACCAATTTCCACATCATCCCCGATCTGCACCGATCCCAGCGAATGAATCCGCGTCCAGCTTTGGGCACGAATGTCGCCGCGTTGACCCAAGGTTTCACGGATTTCTTCGACCCCCGATTTTTCGGGCGTCACAAAGGAAAGCCCGTCCGATCCAATCACCGCGCCCGCCTGGCAAATAAAGCGATCCCCAATGATCACCCGCGCCCCGATCCGCGCCCCTGCCAAGATCAGGGCGTCCGATCCGATCTGCGCGCCCTCAGATATGCTGACATGACTGGCAATTCGGGCATTTTCGCCAATCCGCACCCCAGCGCCGATCATGACAAAGGGGCCAATCGCCGCCCCAATCCCGATCTGTGCGCTGTCATCGACAAGTGCCATCGGATGCACGCCCATCGCAATCTGGGGGCCCGCATCCATCATCCGCGACAAGCCCGCCATCGCCAATCGTCCACGCGGTGCGAAAATTGCCGCTTTCAGGCCCATGGCGCGCCAGTCAGCCCCCATCCATACCAGTGCCGCAAGCGCCGCACCTGTCGCAATACCGCCTGCATATTTTGGGTCCATTGCCAATGCCAGATGCTGTGGGCCAGCACTGGCAGGTTCTGACGCCCCAGACACGCGCAGGTCCAAATCCCCTTCGGCATCTGCGCCAAGAGCGGCTGCAATCTCGGCAATAGAATAAGACATGGCGCACCCTTTGTTTTGCCGTCTGTCTAGCCCGTCTTTGCCACAGTTTCCAGACCCGCCTTTTTCAGCGCCTCATAGAGTTTGCCGTCACGGCCATAGACATCGTTGCGATAGGTCACCACCCCATTGGCATTCGGAAAGGCGGTAAAATACACCAGATGCACGGGAACAGGCACGGTCAAGGGAATGTTGGTTTCATTTCCTGTGGCCAAGGCTGCAGCAAAAACCGATTTAGGATCGTCACTTTGCATCCCCAACAACGCATAGGCCAGATCATCAGGCGATCCCACGCGGATACAGCCGTGACTATAGGCGCGCACCTCATTGGCAAACAGATTTTTCGCAGGCGTGTCATGCAGATAGATGTTGTTCGGATTGGGGAACATGAATTTCACCTTGCCCAAAGCATTCCCATCCGACGGCGGCTGGCGCAGGGAAAACGGAAAGGTTTTGCCGGAATAGGCGGCGAAATTGACCGCATCGCGTGACATCACCCGCCCCTGTCCGTCGATCACCTGCAAATGACTTACCGCATTGGGGTTCTTTTGCAACAGGGGCAGATATTCTTTGACGAGAATAGATCTCGGCACACCCCAACTGGGGTTCACGGCCAAATATTCCATCTGATCGGAAAATTCGGGGCTACGCTGATCTGGCACGTTTTTACCAATAACGACGCGGCTGCGAAACGTCTCGCGGCCATCGTCAAAGATCTTGACGGTGAAATCGGGTTGGTTCACCCAAATATAGCGCTTGCCCAAAGGCGCATTGCCCATCCAACGCAGACGTTCTAGGGCGACGATCACCTGTTCCAATCGGGTTTGTGGTGCAGCGTTTAGGGCAGCTATCGTCGATTCACCCGAAACGCCATCCGACAAAAGCCCCTGTTCAGCCTGAAATCTTTGAACAGCGCGCGTTATTGCGCCATCGTAAATCGCAGTTGCCGTCGGTGCCAAATACCCCAACACCACCAAACGATCGCGCAATTGGATCACGGAGGGGCCTTGATCCTTGGGGCCCAAGCTGCGCGCCGTGATCTGCGGCCCCCAGCCCCCCGTCGTGATAATCTTTTCAAGGGCCGCCTTTTCCACCATCAACGCCGTGTAATCGACCGAAACGGGGATTAGACTGTGCAAATAGGCTGCAGGGTCGCCGGTCATCGCCATTGCGTTTAGCAATGTGGCAGGATCGGGGCGGATAATGTCACGGATGATGCCTGAATCAACCGCGTTCGGCTCTAGCGCGCCTGAACTGATATCATGGGCATAGGAAAGATAGGCGGCGCTTAGGGCCACGTCCAACCGCGCAAGATCCCCTTCGATACGCGCGGCCTGTGCGGTGGCGCGCAACGCAGCAGCGTCATAGCGCGCCGTCGGCAATCCATGCGCAGAGGCGCCATCCAATGCCGCCATCAGCGCGCTCAGACGCAGCGCATCATCGGTCCACAGTGGTTGATATTTGCGCGCTTGGTAAAAATTTCTAAGGATTTCATTGCCTTGGGTTGCCTCTGCCAAGGATTGGGTCATCGCCTGACTTACAGGCATGGTCCCTGCCAAGCTTGGGCAGGCAAAGGCCATCCCCCCAGCTAATATCACTGTCCCCAATCTTAGGGCCCCCAATCTTAGGACCAACTGTCGCAGTTTAAAAAAAGACTTCATGACAACACCCCTGCCGCACCTTTTATCAGCTTTTCATAGCCGTTGTGTTAGGGCAAGCCGTTGCTACCAGATTTGCTAAAAATCCTGAGCCGGCGCGACAAAAATCCCGCAAGCACAACCCCAAAGTGAACCTCGCCCAAAAAATGCGAAAACTTTGATCGATCCGCACGATGGCCCGACCCTCTTCAGCAAATTTTCGCCGATCTGGCCTATGATACGGCAGAGGACGCAAATCTGTTCTTGGGCGTTTGCCTTCTTTATGCCATATCTTTGTGGCATTCGGCGACGAGGCAAGAAATCAGATCGCGGCAACAAGCGGTCAAAGACCACGGGACAAGGCACAGAATGGCGTTAGACTCCAAACCCTTGCTGACGCGTCGTCGATTGATGGGCGTCTTTGCTGCCACAGCGATGATCGCCGCTCCGACCTATTCCAGCGCTTTTGGATTTTTGAAAGGTGCCGGCGATATACGACGCATTCGGATGTATTCTGGACGCACGGGCGAAAGCATCGATACGATTTATTGGATCGAAGGTGAGTATATCGCCGAAGTCCTGAAAGAAGTGACGCATTTCATGCGCGATTGGCGCAATGACCAAGTCATGAATATTGATCCGCACAATTTGGATATCATTGCCGCAACGCATCGCCTGCTGGACGTCTCGGAACCCTATATGTTGCTGTCAGGGTATCGCAGTCCAGCCACCAATGCGATGTTGCGCGAACATTCCCGTGGGGTGGCGCGCAATTCGCTGCATATGAAGGGGCAAGCAGCCGATTTGCGTCTGGCCTCGCGCAGCGTAAAGCAAGTGGCCCGCGCGGCGGAATCCTGTGGCGCAGGCGGTGTTGGGCATTATTATCGATCAAACTTTACCCACATGGATTGCGGCTCTGTCCGCACTTGGGCTGGTTGACAGCGACCTATCCTTGAAGACGGATGTCAGGGGGCGCCCCCCTGGCTAGTCGGGTTCAACATCCCTAGGCAGGTTCAACACGTGTTTGCCGCGAAACCCGGTCGCCACCACGAATTTTTCCGAACTGTCGGCGCGAGACGCATTCGGTTTGACGTTCACAACCTTTTCAAACGCCTTTTTCAGCAGCATTTGCAAATCGCCTTCGGCACCGCCCGCCAAAACTTTGGCGACAAAGGTGCCGCCCACCTCTAGGACATCAAAGGCGAAATAGGCGGCGGCTTCGCACAGGGCAATGATGCGCAAATGGTCGGTGCCTTTGTGCCCCGAAGACGCGGCAGCCATATCGGACATCACCACATCGGCCCGCCCGCCCAGCCAACCCTTGACCAAGCGATCTGCGGCATCATCCAGAAAATCCAACTGGTGCAATTGCACGCCCGCAATCGGTTCAACAACCTGCAAATCGACGCCCAAAATCGTGCCCACAGGTTTATTCGCCCGATCCCCCAGCGCATTGATGCGCGGCACAGCGACTTGGCACCATCCCCCCGGCGCGCAGCCAAGATCGACAACCCGCGCGCCCGCCTTAAGAAATCCGTATTTATCGTCAAGTTCCATGATTTTGAACGCCGCGCGGCCGCGATAGCCCTCTTTTTGGGCGCGGATCACATAGGGGTCGTTCAATTGGCGTTCCAGCCAAAGGGTCGAGGACAGTTTGCGCCCCTTGGCGGTTTTCACCCGCACCCGCAGATCGCGCTGCCCGCGTCCCGAAGTATTCTTGGTTGGTTTGTCAGTCATTCAAAAGGCCCATCTTTCAAGACGCCATCCGCGCTCATTTGCGCATATAGCAACCCTTCGCGCAGACCACGGTCGGCTACGGAAAGGCGATCGGTTGGCCATATACGCATCAACGCCTGAAGGATAGCCGCCCCAGACATAATCAGCGTATGACGGTCACGCCCGATACGGGGATCACGGCGGCGTCCCTCTGGCCCCAAGGTCAGATATTCGCGGATCACCGACTGAATTTGATCCGAAGTCATGTGCAACCCGTCCACCTTGGCGCGGTCATAGCGTTTGAGACCAAGGAACGACGCGGCGACAGTGGTTACAGTCCCAGAGGTGCCGATGATCTGAAAGCCGCTGCGCAATTGATCGGTGTTATAGGGCGAAAAATTCGCCAATTGTTCCTCAAAAAACCACGACATCAAGGCAAAGCGTGCCCCATCATCTTCAACATCATTGAACTGATCTTTCAACGTGGCGACCCCTAACGGGACAGAAATCCAATCGATAACTTTTGCGCCGCCCAAAGGTTGCGATTTGAACCCTGAATGCAGGCGCATGATGGATTGGGCGCGTTCAGCGGGGGCCACGCCTGACAGATCCACCCAGACCAATTCGGTTGACCCGCCACCAATATCGACGACCAGCAGTTGTTCCGTATCTGCCTGCACCAAGGGGGCGCAGGAAATCACGGCCAAACGCGCCTCTTCTTCGGCACCTATAATTTCAAACTGCAAACCCGTTTCCCGGCGAATTTGGCGCATGAAATCCTTGCCATTTCGGGCGCGACGACAGGCTTCGGTTGCGACAAGGCGCATATGTTTGACGCCCAGATCGTTGATTTTCTTTTGGCAAATTCGCAACGCTTGCAGGGTGCGCCCCATTGAGGCACGCGAAAGCCGACCCGAGGCCTCAAGCCCCGCGCCAAGCTGAACAGTTTTTGAAAAACTGTCCATAATCACAAATTGACTGCCCCTTGGACGGGCGATCAACATACGACACGAGTTGGTCCCCAAATCGACAGCAGCATACAGCTGCCCCGAATCGGGGGCCATCGGGGCAGAAGAACCGCTGACATAAGAAAGCGGCACACCACCCTCTATTATGTCTGGCTGCGCGTCCGCCCCTTGGGGACGCTTGGGCGTCATATCGCCCTCCATATCTGGTTGCCCTTAGCCTAGCCCGCTTACATCTTGGTGTCCAGCAGTCTAAGCTTTGGTCGCAAGCGCAGGTTCGGATGTCGAAATCCGACCTTTATTGTCGCGCCTAGGCGTTAGAACAAGGCAAAGGGGAATCGATATGGTTGATGTGGTGGTGGTTTTTTGGCGCGACATTCCAGCGCAAGTGATCGTTGGCAAGGGACGCGCTGCATCCAAGGTGCAGTTGCCCGAACGGTTTGAGCAGGCAATTGACCGCTGCGCGATGAAAATTGGCGCAAAGGATGCCGATGCCTATTTGGCGGAGTGGCGCAAAGCCGAACCCTATGCGGTTGAGGGCGATGCCGCCGAAGTCGCACAGTCCGAGGCCGCACGGCTGGAAGCAACATATGATTTAGACCGTATCAAGGCGCTGATCAGCGCGGATGGTTGGGAGAAATAACATGGCCTTGTTCAATTTTCAGCGTGACGCGAAACCATCGGGGAATTTCCACGAGGTTGAGGCGTTTTTGACAGGTTATTCCATCGAGGTGATGCCACGCACCGCCGAAAAGGTTGAAGATTTCCGCGCCATTCTGCCAAAAGGAACGCGCGTTTACATTGCCCATATTGAAGGAACGCCCATTCAGGAAATGGTCGACACCGCGAAACGTTTGGGGGCCGAAGGGTTCGATGTGATGCCACATTTCCCTGCACGTATCATCAAGGATCGCGCCACCCTGACCAATTGGGTTGCGCAATACAAAGATGTGGGCGTGCGCCAAGGCCTGCTGCTTGCGGGCGGCGTGGCAAGCCCGCACGGCGATTATGCAACCTCGATGCAATTGCTGGAGTCTGGGGCATTCGATGGCTTTGATCGTTTGCACGTCGCAGGTCATCCCGAAGGAAATAAGGATATTGATCCAGACGGGTCGGACAAAATGGTGATGGAGGCGGCGCGTTGGAAATCCGCTTTTGCTGATCGCACGGATGCAAAAATGGCCATGGCCACGCAGTTTTGCTTTGAGGCAGAACCTGTAATTGCGTGGGTTGATCGCCTGTCCGCCGAGGGTATCAAACTGCCCGTTCATATTGGAGTGGCGGGGCCTGCAAAACTGCAAACTTTGATCAAATTTGCCATTGCGTGTGGCGTCGGGGCCAGCCTGCGCGTGCTGCAAAAGCGCGCAATGGACGTCACCAAACTGCTGCTTCCGTATGAGCCGACCGAAGTGATTTCAGCCCTTGCTGCGCACAAGGCCAAAAACCCTGCCTTTGGCATTGAACAGGTGCATTTCTTTCCGCTGGGCGGTATCAAGACCAATGCGGCATGGGTCACCGAACACGGTGGCGCGGCTGGAACCCCTGTTAATGCTGTTTAGCCCCAAACACTGATTAGAAAGACCAAACATGACCCGCACAGTGATCGAATCCAAGACCAAAACCGTGATCATCGGCTTTGACGAACCCTTTTGCGTGATCGGCGAACGGATCAACCCAACGGGGCGCAAGAAATTGGCCGCCGAATTGGAAATGGGAAATTTTGAAACTGTGCTGCGCGACGCGCTGGAACAGGTCGCTTGCGGTGCGACGGTGCTGGATGTGAATTCGGGCGCGGTTTTCACCAATAAAATGGCCGAAGACCCCCGTTATGCAGATAACAACTTTGTCGAGCCGCCCTTGATGCGGGAATTGATTGCGCGGATTCAGGCAGTGGTAGATGTGCCTTTGTGCATCGATTCGTCGGTTCCGGGGGCGTTGGAGGCAGGTTTGCAGGCCTGTGAGGGGCGTCCTCTGCTGAATTCGGTCACGGGGGAGGAAGAACGTCTGGAACTGGTCCTGCCATTGGTCAAGAAATACAATGTGCCTGTCGTGGCGATTTCCAATGACGATACGGGGATTTCCCAAGACCCCGATGTGCGCTTTGCTGTGGCGAAAAAGATTGTCGAGCGGGCGGCGGATTTTGGGATTCCCGCGCATGATATCGTGGTCGACCCCTTGGTGATGCCCGTGGGCGCGATGGGGTCGGCGGGGCAACAGGTCTTTGCATTGGTGCGCCGTCTGCGGGAAGAATTGGGTGTGAATACCACCTGCGGCGCGTCCAACATCAGCTTTGGCCTGCCACATCGTCACGGGATTAACGCGGCCTTTTTGCCCATGGCAATCGGCGCGGGCATGACATCGGCCATTATGAACCCCGTGCGTTTGGTCGAAATGGAGGCCATTCGCGCCGCCAATTTCCTGATGAACCATGACGCAAATGGCGGCGAATGGATCCGTTTCGCCAAGGTGATTGAGGCGGTCGAACAGGGTGCGACATTCGCCGAAGCGTCGGCTGCTGCCAATTCGGCCACATCTGGCCGTCGTGGTGGACGCCGCGCGCGTTCGGAATAATCCATCAGCCAGTCGCAGGGGGGCAAGCCCCCCCGGGCGGCGGCTCCTCCCGGGATATTTGGACAACGAAGAAGCTGGCGAGTGTTTTGTGTCAGAAAAAGCGGCGGGTCGCGTTGCGAATTTGTTTGGCGCGATCTGCCATTTGGCGGCCTTGTTCTGCTGATGCGCGCTCTGCCTCGGTCATTTCCGCCTCGGGTTTGCCGCGCCGTGCGGCATAATCTATGCCCTTGTCGACGGCAACCGAAACAAACCGCTTCATAAACATCGACAAAATCATTGTAATCAATCGGTTCAAATCCATAATTTAATCCTCAAAAAGGTTTGATTGTCCGCTGGTGTCTTCGTCGTCCTCTGGGCGCGCGATGGAGCCCGGCAAGGGGCGGTTGTCAAGCAATCCTGCCGCGCGCAATTCCTTGATCCCTGGCAGATCACGCGCGGTTTCCAGACCGAAATGATCTAAAAATGCGTCTGTAACCACAAAGGTGACAGGCCGCCCTGGGGTCATACGACGGCGACCAAGGCGGATCCATTCCATTTCCAACAACTGATCCACTGTCCCGCGCGACACAGCCACACCGCGAATCTCTTCTATTTCAGCGCGGGTGACAGGTTGGTGATAGGCAATGATCGCAAGCGTCTCGATCGCGGCGCGGGACAGTTTGCGCGACTCGATGGTTTCTTTTTGCATCAAAAAGCCCAAATCAGACGCGGTCCGAAAGGCATAGGTGTCATTGATGCGCGTCAGGGCTATGCCACGCCCTTCATAGCGGCGCTTTAGATGCGCAAGGGCTTCTGCCGGGTCACATCCATGCGGCATACGAGCGGCCAATTCAGCGATGCTGACGGGATCGGCGGTGGCAAACAAAATCGCTTCAACCATGCGCTCTTGATCGCCCATGGGGGGGGCTGCAAACAGCGTGGCCTCTTTTGGCGCGCGCAGGATGGGGCGTGTGTCGTCATCCGTCATGATTTGGACCGAATTTGAAGCGGGGCGAAAACATCCGCTTGGCGCAGGGTAATCTGCCCTTGTTTGGCCATTTCTAAGACGGCGGCAAAATGAGCGGCGGTGACGGCGCGCCGGCGCGTCGGGCTCGCGTTCCAACCCTTTGGCAAGAAACTGGTCAAATCGGCCCAATCCCCCGCATAGCCGATCATACCGCGCAGACGTTCCAGCGCCTCTTCCATGGTGAACACATCGACGCGGTCAAACGCATAGGGGCGAAATTCGTCACGGGTACGAATGCGGGCATAAGCGCGCATCAAATCAAGCAAGCTTGCCTCATAGCGCAAAGCACGCGCGCGAACCACGGTTTCAGGCGCGCCACGCACAAAGAAATCGCGCCCCTTGTGATCGCGGGCCATCAGGCGGGCGGCGACATCGCGCATGGCCGACAAACGTTCCAATTGAAAGGCAAGATGGGCCGCCAAATCCTCGGCGCTGGGGCCATCATCACCGGGCACGGGCGGCAGCAGCAGTTTGGACTTAAGAAAGGCCAGCCAAGCAGCCATCACCAAGTAATCGGCGGCCAGTTCAATGCGCAAGGCGCGCACGCGGTCGACAAAGGCCAAATATTGCTCGGCCAATTGCAGCACGGAAATGCGCATCAGATCGACCTTTTGCGTGCGCGACAACGACAGCAATAGATCCAGCGGCCCCTCATAGCCGTCGACATCGATGATCAGTGCCGCATCACTGTTGTCCCAATCATCCATGCGCATCTGCCCCCAGGATGTCAGAAAATTCCGCCCATAGTTGCGCAATGTCAAGTTCCGGCGCAGGCGATAGGCGTGCAAGCGCTGCATCGGCGCGGGCGGTCGCTGCGGCGGACATTTGGGGCGCGGCGGTTGCGACGGCAAGCATATCATGCTGATCGCCGTTGCATTGCAAAACCACATCACATCCCGCCCGCAAAGAGCGCGAAACACGTGACGCCATGTCACCTGAAAGGGCTTGCATATTCAAATCATCCGTCATCAACAGCCCGTCAAAGCCAATCTGATCTCGGATCATCGCGATGGTGGCGGGACTGTGTGTGGCGGGGTAAACAGGGTCGATTGCGTCAAAAATAATATGCGCCGTCATCGCCATCGGCAGATCATTCAGCGCGCGAAACGGGGCGAAATCTGTGGCGTCAAGCTCCGCAATGGGCGCGGTCACCCGGGGCAAATCATGATGTGTATCTGCGCCTGATCGGCCATGTCCTGGAATATGTTTAAGGACGGGCAGAACACCTGCAGTTAAATGCGCGTCAGCTATGGCGCGGGCGATATCTGTAACGGTTTGGGCATCCTGACCATAACATCGATTTTGCAAAAATGGGTGGGTTGCTGCACCCGCAATATCGGCCACAGGCGCACAATTGGCATTGATCCCCAATGCCCGCAATTCATTTGAAATCAACGTGCTGCGCAAAGCCATAGCGCGCGCGGCATGGGGGCCTGCGGCTGTGACAGTCTGCAAGGGGGGATTCCATTCGCGCCAATAGGGGCCGCGCAAACGTTGCACGCGCCCACCCTCTTGATCCACAAACACCAGCACATCTGGCCCAAGCAGTCCCCGCACATCTGCCGTCAAAGTGCGGATTTGTTCAGGTGTCTCTATGTTGCGCGCAAACAGGATCACGCCAAAGGGTTGATAATCTGCTAAAAACGGCCGCTCCCAAGCGGTTAGGCTTGGCCCTGACAGCCCAAGGATGGCCGCGCCACGGCGCATCAGCGCTGCGACACGGGAATACATGAGGCGTTTTCAGCCAACAAGGCAGCACAGAATCTGCGCGTTTCGTCCTCATCCGCAAAACCATGGGCGCGCAGGCGGTAAAACACGCGCCCACCGCTGGTCGCCTGTTGAACAACCAACGCTTTGGTTCCCATCAAATCGGTAAACTGTGTTTGCAACACCGCCCAAGCGGCACGGGCCGATGGATCGTCGTCAAAAGCGCCAAGTTGCACCAATTTCGTGCCCGCAGGAATGGTGGCAGGATCAACTTCGCTGGTTGGCGGGGCGGTCACGCCCGTCACCGCAGGATCGCTGTTCGCGTCAGGTGCAAGACCCAAGCTGGCCACTTCGGCAGGTTGGGCGGCATCCGTTTTGGACTTGGTCACAGGTTCGGAACCGTCAGACAGCGCCATAGCAAGGGCAGCCTCAACTGCCGCCTCATCACTGATCGGCATCACATCGGGGGTCTTCGCGGCCAAATCTGTCAGGGCTGCGGCCGTCACGGGTGTCGCTGAGATGATCTCAGCGGCGACAACGGGTTGTGCGGCGGTTGTCTCAACGGCGGCTGGGGCCTCGGCGCTGGTGGTTTGCGCGACATCGTCTTGGGTCAATTGCGGGGGCGCAGGCGCCAGCGTTACGACATCCGGCAAGGCCTCTGCGCCCGCTTTGGCGGCAATAGCATTCACCGCCAAACCTTGGTTTGCTGAAATTTCCCCACCAGGGACAGCGGGGGCAATGCGCAATGGGCCCTCGGCGGCGCGCACAACAGGAATTCCGCGTGCGTCGCGCACTGCCAATTCATAGGCCCAATAGACAGCACCCAGCACCACCAAAACCGAACAAATGGTGCCCGCCCATTGGGTCAGCTTGGCCAACCGATCAGGCATAAACAATCCGCGCTGGTCATAAGCGGGATAGTTGGGCGCAAAATTACGGCCCGCTTGAGGCGCGTCATAGACACCTGCATCATCAGAGATATAATCTGGTGGATCATAGGCTGGACGCGTCTGGCTGGATTGCCCGGCATAGGATTGACCAGAATTGGAATGGCGAGATTGGACAGACTGGCCTGATTGCGCGCGTCGGTCCAAAGGTACAAAAATAGGGCGCTGGGGGGCGGAATTGTTTGCATCGGCATTCACGCCGGGCCGATCGTAGGGGCCGTCAGACATCTGCGGATCAAACCAGTGTTGATCCGGCATATCCTGCTCTGAATGCGCATGGTGGTGATAATTTTGTCTGCCATAGGCCTGCGGATCCGCAGAACCTACGGCCTTTGGCAACACTGATCCGCGACCCGAATTTGGCCGCGCATTGAACTCATCCTCATAGGATGCGAAGAAACGATCCGCCATCTTTGCCTCATGCGCAAATGGGATACATGCCCCAAACGCGTTATATTTGCCCGCTCGTCCCCGCAAGGTGGCTGTTTTCAGCGCATTTCCTCTACAGGAGTGACACCAAGAATAGCAAGCCCCGCCGAAATCGCAACGCCCACGGCACGTGCCAACGCAATTTTAGCTTGCCCTGTTGCCAGATTGCCCTCTTGATAAAACCGCAAAGACGGATCATCGTTGCCTTTGTTCCACAAAGCATGAAAATCCGACGCCAATTCATACAGATAAAACGCAATGCGGTGGGGTTCAAATCCTTTGGCGGCAATCTCAACCAGACGTGGCCATTCGGCGATTTTCTTGGCCAAGTCTATTTCGGCGGGATGGGTCAACATGACCCGATCCGCCAAAGTTACATCGGTGACATCAATCCCAGCCGCCGCCGATTTGCGCAAAACCGAGTTGATCCGCGCATTGGCATATTGAACATAGAACACGGGGTTGTCTTTCGATTGCTCCAACACTTTGGCAAAATCGAAATCCAAGGCCACATCGTTTTTGCGCGTCAGCATCATAAAGCGCGTCACATCCGCGCCCGCCTGTTCGACCACATCGCGCAGGGTGACAAAAGTGCCCGCACGTTTGGACATCTTGAACGGCTCGCCGTTTTTATAGAGTTTTACAAGTTGGATCAATTTGATATCCAATGGCACGCGGCCCGATGACAGGGCCGACACCGCCGCCTTCATCCGTTTGACATAGCCGCCATGATCGGCGCCGAAAATATCGATCAGCTCGTCAAAACCGCGCTGCACCTTGTCATAGTGATAGGCGATGTCAGGCGCGAAATAGGTCCACGACCCATCCGATTTCTGGACAGGCCGATCCACATCATCGCCATGCGCGGTGCTGCGAAACAGGGTCTGAATGCGCGGCTCGTAATCTTCGGGCTCTTTGCCCTTGGGCGCCTCAAGCGTGCCTTCATAGATCAGGCCCATATCGCGCAGGGTGTTGATCGCCGCCTCAATTTTGCCGGTGCCATACAGCGCCTTTTCCGATGAATAAACATCCATCCGAACGCCCAGCGCCGCAAGGTCACCGCGAATTTCTTCCATCATCATCTGCGTGGCGATTTCGCGAATTTCAGCCAACCAAAACTGCTCGCCCTTATCCAACAAAGTTTCGCCAAACCGCGCCTTTAACGCCGCGCCCACAGGAATCAGATAATCGCCGGGATACAGCCCCTCACGAATTTCAGGTTCTAACCCGCAAGCCTCGCGGTAGCGCTCATAGGCAGATCGCGCCAGAACATCCACCTGTGCGCCACCGTCATTGATGTAATATTCCCGTGTCACCACACAGCCGTAAAAGGCCAATAGATTGGAAAGTGCATCCCCCACAACCGCGCCGCGCACATGGCCGACGTGCATTGGCCCCGTGGGATTTGCGGACACAAACTCGACATTCACTTTACGCCCAGCGCCCAAGGTGGATCGGCCAAAATCCGCCCCCGCGCGCAGGGCATTGGCCACCACGCCCTGCCACAAATTCGGATTAAGGCGCAAATTTAAAAAGCCAGGGCCTGCGACCTCGGCAGAAAATACCCGCGCATCCTGCATCAGACGCGCGGCCAAACCTTCGGCAATCACCCGTGGCGACAGGGCCGCAGGTTTCGCCAAAACCATCGCCGCATTGCTGGCCATATCGCCATGGGCCGCATCGCGCGGCGGCTCTACGGCCACTTGGCTCATGTCCAGACCAGCAGGCAGCAAACCCTCTGCCGTCATGCTGTCCAGATTTTGCAACACCAAAGCGCGAATTTCGGCAAAAAGGTTCATGTGATCCCATCCTATCTTAGCCCTTGCCATGCCAGAGGCGGCAAGATTGGTCAAGGATCACACGCTTTCATACGGACGCAAATACCTACGCAGGTCTGGGGGGCGTGCCCCCCAGTTACGCGCCTCCCGTCGCTTGCCAGTCGGCAAGGGCCGCGTTGTCGCTCGGCTGTGGCTTCATACTTTTCTCGACAGATGCAGGCGCGCTCCCCGCCCGTGCGGCCCGAAAATAATGCGTCTCGCGCGCGCCAAAGTAAAACGCAACCACCGCCCCCAGCAACCACCACAATGGTTCAGGCACCGCATTCAATCCAACCATTCGGGTTGAAAAGGCCACGGGATCGATCATGGCATAGACAAACAATCCTACGGTGCCCAGTGCCAGAAACGGGCGCGGCAATCGGTTTAACCCATTGACCAAACTGTCAAACCAGCCATTCCCTGCCGATGTAAACTCTGCCCCCATCTCGCCCAGTGCCGCCTGTTGTGCGGCGGCCGAAAGTTCCATCTGCTTGGTTGCCGATGCCGTAAACACCTCGGCCACATCGCGCACGGCACCGCCGATCGCTGCGCCCTGCCCGCCCAAGATTTTGCCAATCAATCCCATGCTGCCACCCTTTGTTTGTGCTGCGCTAATGTCAGTTGATATTTGGGCGCGATAAAATCTTCGGCGCGGGTAATCCAGCCGCCTTTGCCGCCATCGCGCGCCCGGCAATATTTGCGGCTGGCAGGGCGCGCATCACCCAATGCATAATAATAATTGCGCCGCGCTATGCCATAGGCGTCGACCAAATGCAGCGGCGCGGCACCAAAGGCTATTTCTGCCTGCGCAATCGTGCCCGTGCCCAACACACCGTCATCGGCACAAGAATACCCCATTTGGGACAGCAATCTTTGCAGTATTTTAACTGCGCTTGTGCCTGCATTGACATACATATCAAACACCGATGCCTGCAGCGGCACAGGCAATTGCGAAATGCGGGGCCGTTTGAAATAGTATTCGACATAGATATCTACCGCTTGGGCAGAGGTCAGGGCGCGGATATCCTTGATATCTATGGATTTATCGCGGTTCAAATCAATACCCAACCGCCGCATTGTCCCCAAAGTGACGCCGAAATTCGTCGCCCCCCCGGGGTCGTCGGGATCATTCACGAACCCGCCTTCGCGCGCGACGATCGCGCGCGCCAAATCCTGAACTGTGGTCATTTTCACCCCCGTTGCTGTGGGTTGAAAATGGCACGTTTGAATTAACGCCGCTTAATGTCAGCGCGCGCTATTTGGGCACAAGATAGCGCCCTCCGCCTATTTGGGCGCAACATAGACCCCTTGCGCCTTTAAGGCGTCAACCACCTCTTTTGGCATATAAGATTCGTCGTGTTTGGCCAAAATTTCGGTGGCAATAAAGGTGTCTCCCTCCATCGAACCTGTGCCGACCATTCCCGCGCCTTCGGTGAACAGATCTGGCAAAATTCCCGTATAGCGAACGGGCACAGTCACTTTGGTGTCGGTCACGCGAAAGGTGACAGTTTCGCCCTGCCCCCGCGTCAAACTGCCCTTTTCCACCAGGCCGCCAATGCGAAACACCTCGCCCGCACGGGGTGGATCGGACAGGACCTGCGCGGGACTGCGGAAATAATTGATCCCGCTTTTGAACGCTGTGCCAACCAGCGCCGTGGTCAACCCCAACAAAACAAAGGCCACAACAACAAGCTGAATACGGCGCCGTTTTTTCAGATTTTTCAAACCAGCCATAATGCCCCCTTATGGGAAAAGGGGCGCGCCCATCAGCCCCATGGTTTCAGGCAGTCCCAGCATCAGATTGGCGTTTTGAATGGCCTGACCAGACGAACCCTTGGTTAGATTATCAATGACACAAATCACCACAGCCCGCCCTGCGATCCGATCGCCAATCACCCCCAGATGACAAAAGTTTGACCCCGCAATGTCGCGAGTTGAGGGTAAGGTGCCAAAAGGCAAAACGCGGATAAAGGGTTCATCCGCATAGGCAGTTTGCAAAGTTTGGTGGATCAGATTTGCATCCCCTTGCACATAGGTCGTCGCCAAAATGCCGCGATTCATCGGCAGCAAATGTGGGGTGAATTGGATGCGGACAGGGCGGCCCGCGATTGCGGAAAACTCTTGGTCAAACTCGCCCAAATGGCGATGCTTGCCCCCCGCCGAATAACTATGAGTGCCACCTGACAGTTCGGCGTGCAGCAAATTCTCTTTCAGACTGCGGCCTGCCCCAGACACGCCTGCCTTTAGATCAATCAGGATATTATCCAGATCAATAACCCCCGCCGCAATCAGCGGACGTAGGGCAAATTGTCCCGCCGCCGCATTGCACCCCGTGCCTGCCACCAGACGTGCAGCGGCAATTTGGGGGCGATAAAATTCGGTCAGACCATAAACCGCCTCGCGCTGCAATTCGGGGGCGGCATGGGGTTGCCCATACCATTTTTCATATTCTGTCAGGTCGCGCAGACGAAAATCTGCGGATAAATCAACAATTTTCAACGATTTTGGCAAAGCTGCGACGACCAACTGCGTTGTGGCATGGGGCAACGCGCAAAAGCACAGATCGACGGCGGAAAAATCGATCTGTTCGATTTTCACCAATTTCGGCAGGTTCAGATGCCGCAAGAATGGAAACACGTCCGCCATGTCCATCCCCGCCTTACGATCCGCAGACAGGGCAACGATCTGCATCATCGGATGGCCCGCGATCAGACGCACCAACTCTGCGCCAGTATAACCTGATGCCCCCAGAATGGCGATGTTTTTGCCCATGTCACTCCCCTTCGATTGGCGCAGATGTGGGGCGGGCGCGGCAAGGATGCAAGGGGAAATATGCGCGCCTCGCTAAAAGGTGAGACCCGAAAAGGTGAAATCCAGCCCCAAGGTGATACCCCTGTAGTTGGCAAGGGTGGAATCGCGGTTCTGCAGCGACAGGCTTAGGCCAAAAATATCGTTGATCGGGCGCGACATTCCAAAACCAACCAGATCATCCCATCGGGGTGTGCCAAAGAAATTCGCCCCTCCCTCATGGCTATAGGCGGCAAATAGGGTTGTGTCCGCGCCAAATATGGGGCGTTTAAGCGCCAATGTTGCGGCAAACAGGCGGGTATGTTGGCCTGAAATAAATTGGCCAAACTCGGCCCGTGTTTCCAAAACACCCCATTGCGCGCGGGCTGTGGTCAGGCCAAAATCCAGCGATAATTTTTGATAGTCTTGCAGGACACTGTGGCGCAGTATTACCTGCGCCTCGGATAGGGCGAAGTCGGTGGCAAATTGCTGGGAAAACGCGATGCTGGTGGTTGTTTGATCGCTGTGCGACAGGGCGCGATCTGCGAGGTCGCGCTGCACGCACATATCCAACCAATCTGCACCGCCCAAAAATTGACCGAGACATAGATGGACAGTTGCCGTCTGGATCGTCAATCCCTGCCCTTGTGCCATCGTGGCGGATAGGTGTGCGTCGATAATTGTGCGCGGCGCCATGGACGAACGCACGTTGCCTTGCAGCTTAGCGCCCCAAATCATACCCTGTGTCGCGCGCTGTTCCAATGGAATCCCAAAGGGCAGGCCCCCAACTAAAATCGTGGTGCCAGGGGTTCCACCATTGATATTGTTGTCAAACTCCAACACAGGAGCCAGGCGTATATCCGCAGACACGATCTGTGGGCCGTGAAATCGACGATGTGCAAACCCCTGCGCGCGCTGCAACGCGCCAACCATTTCGGCCGCACCCGTGGGGCGCGCAGACATCAGCGCAAACAAACGCATACGCTGTGACGACGCCTGCAATGCCGCCTGCCAGTGGCTGTCATAGGGCTGGGCCTGCACAGGCGAAACGCAAAGCCCCATGCAAAACATCCACAAGACGATCCCAAAACGCATGACAAAACCCATAACAAGACCCTATTGCTTGTTGGCAAAAAATCGGCCAATGGCATCGCCACCACCCCAGCCATTGGCCTGAATTTCGCCGTCAAGTGCGACAGCGGACGTGCCGCGAAACTGGCCGTTCAGGCTGCCTGAAATCGGGGTCAGCCCCAAGCCAGAGGTCAGATTTCCCGCAAAATTACCTGCAAACTGTACGCCCGACAGGGTGGCGCTGCCTTGGGCTGTGCCCGTGTAATTGGTGGCACCATCGGTGAAATTCGACAGCTGCAGGGTCAGACCGCCACTGGTGAAATTGGCATTCAGCGACAGGTTGGCATTGGTCGTCACCACTGCGCCTGTGCCATTCGTTCGCGCAACACTGGCGCGCCCCATATATGTCGCGCTGCCCGTCGGCATTGTGCCTGTGACAGTCAGTTTGGCGATTTCACATCCCGTCAGCGCACAAGCAAGCGATCCTGTGCCACCGGGCGGCGGGGTGACAACAACCTCTTCTGCACCACAAGCGGACAGCGGCAAAATGACCAAAATCAGTTTGAAAAATTGTGCCATAACGCCCCCTAGGTTGCAGGAGCATCATGTTATGCGGGATTTAATTTCAGCTAAATCGCGGCACGGTTGTTGCAAAAGATTTTCGCAAAATTATCTTTAAGCCGCCTGAAACTGCACTGATTTTCGCATGAATTGCGTGGCTTTGCTGGACACGCTGGCTGGATCGCCCGTTGTCAGGAATTTAGACACTTGCCCAGTGCCCAACATTTCAGGCCGCCGCGTCAAGTAATCTGCCAGACTTTCGGCAACCAGATTGGCCTGCGAAAACACCTTTACCTTAGGGCCAAGCGCATCTGAAAACGCCTTTTCCATCAATGGATAATGGGTGCAGCCCAAAATTGCTGCCTCTGGTTCGGGCATACGGCGCTTCAGGGCCTCGACATGGCTGCGCACCAAGGCCTCGGCTAGAATTTCGTCGCCTTGCTCAATCGCATCGACCACACCGCCACAGGGTTGCGCCTCGACATCGACGCCGATCGCGCGATAGGACAACTCGCGCTGAAAGGCGCGGCTGGCGACTGTGGCGGGGGTGGCAAACAGCGCCACGTGTTTTACGGACACCTCACGGGGTGGGGAATTGTCACCCCACTGGCGTTCCGTCAGCGCCTCGATCAGGGGAACAAAGACGCCCAAAACCCGCTTATTGGGCGGAACCCACGTTTCCTGCATCCGTTTGAGTGCCGCCGCAGAGGCGGTGTTACAGGCAAGGATAACCAGATCGCACCCCTCGGCCCAAAGGCGTTCGGTGGCCGCACAGGTCAGGTTGAAAATATCGTCATGCGTGCGCACCCCATAGGGCGCATGGGCATTATCGCCGAAATAGACAAAAGGCACGTTTGGCAAGCGGCGTGTCAACGCGTCCAGCACTGTCAGCCCGCCAAGACCCGAATCAAAAACGCCGACCGCCATTTTGCCCCCTTTTTAAAGGCGCGGCTTTTAGCGCGCCTTATACTTGGCCTCAAACTCATACCCCAGATCATAGGACGGGTTTTGATCGGGCGAAAGGGCATAGGTGTGACGGCGCAACGCGTCCATCATATGGGTGGGGTCGGATTTCAACCCATCCAACACATCGCGTGAAATGGGCGCACCGATGACCATTCGCACTGGCTCATCTAGGCGGCGTTTGAATTCATTGATCAACAGACCCAACCGCAGCGAATAATGAATGCGCGAGGCCAGTTGGAACAGGCGCGAATTGTGGCCCTCAAAATAAACTGGCACCACGGTTGCATTGGATTTGGCGATCATCTTAGCGGTAAAATTTCGCCAAGAGGGGTCCATGGGCCGCGAAAACGCGCGCGCTGATGTCGACACAGTGCCGCCAGGAAAGACACCAATCGCGCCGCCCTTGGACAGATAATCCAGCGCCGTTGCGCGGGTTTGCAAGTTCAATTTTACCGCCTCTTTGGTTTCGTCAAAGGAAATCGGCAGCAGAACCTTGTTCAGCGCCTCGGCCTTGCGAAACACGGAATTTGCCAGAATACGGAAATCACCCCGCACGTGGTCCAGCAAATTGCCCATCATCAGCCCATCCAAAATGCCAAAAGGATGGTTGGCAATCAGCACAAGGGGGCCGTTGGCGGGGATATTTGACAGGCTGCCACCCGCCACCTCTAGGGAAATTCCATAGCGTTCAGGGATGACCTGCCAAAAAGACCGCCCCTCGCCCACCTCTTGCTCATATCCGGCGGCGCGTTTGATCAATTGGGGCCGCCCCGATAGGTTTTCCAAGGTTCGGATCAGCGCGCGGGCGGGGCGATTGCTTGCAGCCACTGCATAGCTGATGTCACGTGTCATTTCTTTTTGCATGATGGCCGACGATCCCAAGAAACTGTGCATTCATACCCATGCGCGCCGTTTGTAACAAGATCATGACAGTTTTCTGGCGCAACATTTTGCGCCTTGTCGCATTATTTTGGCGAATGTTCTACCGCTGATCGACATTTCGTGTTAAAGTTTATCGCGTGACTGAAGAGGGACAGATGGATTGGGATAAACTGCGGATTTTTCACTCGGTTGCCGAAAAGGGCAGTCTGACACACGCGGGCGATGCGCTGCATTTGTCGCAATCCGCTGTCAGTCGCCAAATCCGCGCTTTGGAAGAAAGTCTGAATACCACCTTGTTCCATCGCCATGCGCGCGGCCTGATCCTGACTGAACAGGGTGAGTTGCTGTATGACGCCACGATGTCGATGGTCAAACGTCTTGATGCAACGGCGGCGCGTATTCGCGACAGCGAAGACGAAGTGTTCGGCGAACTGCGGGTTACCACGACGACGGGATTTGGCACCTTGTGGCTGGCCCCACGCTTGCCTGCGCTTTATGCGAAATATCCTGGGCTGAAAATTGATTTGATGCTGGAAGAGCGTGTCTTGGATCTGCCCATGCGCGAGGCAGATGTTGCGATCCGCATGAAGGAACCCAGCCAAGCCGATTTGATCCGCAAACGATTGATGAATATCAAAATGCGGCTTTATGCAACGCCCGAGTATTTGGCTGGGGCAGGAATGCCCGAAAAAATGGCAGATTTTCATTCGCATAGGCTGATTTGCCAACACGCGGGCACCGCACAAGTGGCGCAGGGTGCCAATTTGGTGTCTGAATTGATGAGCTATGACATCCCCTCAACCCTGACTGTGAACAACTATTTCGGGGTTTTGCAGGGGGTTTTGTCGCATTTGGGGATCGGGGTTTTGCCCGATTATATTACCGAAGATTTTCCCCATTTGGTGCGGGTTTTGCCCGAAACCGAATCCACAGATGTTCCGGTGTTTTTGGCCTATCCAGAAGAATTGCGCCATTCAAAACGCGTCGCGGCATTTCGCGATTTTGTTGTTGAGGAAATATTCAGCTTTCGGCGTCGCAACCAAGAATAAAGCTATGCGTCCAGCGCATAGCGGTAATACCAAATATTCAGCGCTGCGCGGCTTGGCAGGCTGTCAGATAAGGTATATCCGATCTTCAGAGATTCTGATCGTATGATCATCTCTTACCTCCCTGTTGGACTTTGGCCGAGCGTATGCTCGGCCTTTTTTTTGGCTTT
Source organism: Cypionkella sp. (assembly GCA_040398785.1). GTDB lineage: Bacteria > Pseudomonadota > Alphaproteobacteria > Rhodobacterales > Rhodobacteraceae > Cypionkella. The sequence goes on from JBBATJ010000009.1 coordinate 41,345, forward strand.
GGGCCATTTATTTTCAATCGCCCACATTTTATGCGCACATTCCATGTGCTTGGCGGTTTCTTGGGCATAAATCGCGGGGCTTTGCCCTTTTCCTTTGGGCCTGTTTGCCGTAAATGGCTGCAAACTGTGTGAAAGGGGCGATCATGACCGAACCAGCCATTACTGCGGATTTGATTGCCAGCCACGGCCTAAAGCCCGACGAATACGCGCGCCTGCTGGACATCATCGGGCGGGTGCCAACCTATACTGAACTTGGTATTTTTTCGGCGATGTGGAACGAACATTGCAGTTATAAATCGTCCAAAAAATGGCTGCGCACCCTGCCCACGACAGGCCCCCAAGTGATCTGCGGACCCGGTGAAAATGCGGGTGTGGTCGATATTGGCGACGGCCAAGCGGTGATTTTCAAGATGGAAAGCCACAATCACCCCAGCTATATCGAACCGCACCAAGGGGCCGCGACAGGTGTCGGCGGGATTTTGCGGGATGTGTTTACAATGGGCGCGCGGCCCATCGCGGCGATGAACAGCCTATCCTTTGGCCTGCCGTCGCATCCGAAAACCGCCTATCTGGTCAAAGGCGTGGTCGAGGGCGTGGGCGGTTACGGCAATGCCTTTGGCGTGCCGACTGTGGGCGGTGAAGTGCGCTTTCACGCAAGCTATAACGGCAACTGCTTGGTCAATGCTTTTGCGGCGGGTCTGGCAGATGCCGATAAGATTTTCTATTCGGTGGCAAGTGGTGTGGGAATGCCCGTGGTTTATCTGGGCGCAAAGACGGGTCGCGACGGCGTGGGCGGTGCCACGATGGCAAGCGCTGAATTTGACGACACGATTGAGGAAAAGCGCCCCACAGTCCAAGTCGGCGACCCCTTTACCGAAAAGCGCCTGCTTGAGGCGTGTTTGGAACTAATGGCATCGGGCGCGGTGATTTCCATCCAAGATATGGGTGCTGCGGGTCTGACCTGTTCGGCGGTGGAAATGGGCGACAAGGGCGGTTTGGGGATCAAACTGCAACTGAACGATGTGCCACAACGCGAAACAAATATGACCGCCTATGAGATGATGCTGTCGGAATCCCAAGAACGGATGCTGATGGTTTTGAAACCCGAACTGGAAGACGTGGCGCGGGCGATTTTCGTCAAATGGGATTTGGATTTTGCCATTATCGGCGAAACCATTCCCGAGGATCGTTTTTTGATCCTGCATGGCGACGCCGTAAAGGCCGATCTGCCCTTGTCGAAACTGTCGTCTTCTGCCCCCGAATACGACCGCCCTTGGGTCGAAACGCCGCCCGCAGCACCTTTGGGCGGCATCCCCGCAATTGCCCCGCTAGACGCCTTGCGCGCCCTGATCAGCAGTCCAAATTATGCCGATAAATCATGGGTCTATCAGCAATATGACAGCATGGTCGGCGCGGATACGGTGATCGCACCTGGTGCAGGCGCGGGCGTTGTGCGCGTGCATGGTACAGGCAAGGCGCTGGCCTTTACCTCCGATGTCACCCCCCGCTATGTCAAGGCGAACCCCTTTGAAGGCGGCAAACAGGCCGTCGCCGAAGCCTATCGCAATCTGATTGCCGTGGGCGCGCGCCCCTTGGCCACGACGGATAATCTGAACTTTGGCAATCCCGAAAAGCCAGAAATCATGGGGCAATTCGTCGGTGCGATCAAAGGTATTGGCGCCGCAGTGACGGCGCTGGATATGCCCATCGTGTCGGGCAATGTGTCCTTGTATAATGAAACCGACGGGGTGGCGATCCTGCCCACGCCGACCATTGGCGCCGTTGGGATTTTGCACAGTTTGGACGATTTGATCGCGGGCCGCCCCTTGGCGGGGGATCCTGTGGTGGTGATCGGACGCACCGAGGGTCATCTTGGTCAATCCGCCCTGCTTGTCGAGGCCTTTGGAATTGAAGCAGGCGATGCGCCTGCGGTCGATTTGAAAGCCGAACGGTTCCACGGCGATTTTCTTTTGTCCGTGCGGTCCCATATACGCGCTTGCACCGATCTGGGCGATGGCGGTCTGGCCCTAGCAGCATTTGAGATGGCCGTCGGCGCAGGGATTGGCGTCAGCTTGGACAGCGCCGAGATCGGGCAATTGTTCGGCGAGGATCAGGCACGTTATGTCATCGCTCCTGTTGACGCCCCTGCCCTGATCGCGGCGGCCAAATCCGCAGGCGTGCCGATTGCAGTGGTTGGCATTTTCGGCGGTGATCAGGTGTCACTGGGCGGTGATTCTGCGCCCCTGATCGACCTTAAAACCCTTTATCGCGACGCATTTGCCGCAGCAATCACATGATTTTGCGCCCCGCCTCTGCGGATGACTTTGCCTTTATCCGCAGTCTAACCCAAAACCCCACTTACGCGCCATTTCTGGGCGACGATGATGAAACGCAGTTGGCAGCCTGGTGCGCCGACCCTGCCTGTCGCGTGTTGATCTGGGGCGATTATGCGGGATTTGCCATTTTTCGCGAAATCGGCAACCCGGCAGGTCGCATAGAATTGTTCCGCCTTGCCCTCGCACAAACCAGTCAGGGAGGTGCCAGCAGCTTTTTGGCGGCGCTGATCACATTTGGCTTTTACAATTTGTCCGCAAACAAAATCTGGCTCGACGCCTCGGGTGAAAATACCCGCGCGCATCGCGCCTATCTGCGCGCGGGATTTGCGGTTGAAGGTGTCTTGCGCCAACATTGGTATCGCCCCACCTTGGGGCACAATGTTGATCTCGTGCTTTATGGGATGCTAAGACCTCTTGCGGCAGAACCGCCTGCGACCTACATTTGATTTGATCACAGGAGAAGCAAATGTCTATTACCGCAGCCGATATCGAATCTTTGATAAAAGCAGGCTTTCCCAGTGCGACTGTGACCGTCCAAGGCGACGACGGACAACATTTTTCGGCGATGGTGATTGATGCCAGTTTTGCGGGTATGAACCGCGTCCAACAGCAACGCGCTGTCTATGCCAGCTTGAAGGGTCTGATGGATGGTCCGTCGGGTGCCCTACACGCTTTGGCGCTGACCACCAAAGCCCCAGATTAAAAAGGAATGCCGCGATGACCGCACAAGATAAAATCCGCGAAACAGTTGAAAAGAACGATGTGGTGCTGTTCATGAAAGGCACCAAAATGATGCCGCAATGCGGTTTCTCATCAAAAGTTGCGGGGATTTTGAATTATATTGGCGTCGAATACACGGATGTAAACGTTCTGGCCGATGCCGAAATCCGCCAAGGGATCAAAGATTTCTCGGATTGGCCCACCATTCCCCAGCTTTACGTCAAAGGCGAATTTGTCGGCGGCTGTGATATTGCAATTGAGATGACGTTGTCGGGCGAATTGGATGCTTTGCTGGAAGGCAAGGGGATCACTTTTGACAAAGCCGCATCGGACAAGATCCGCGAAGCCAACGGCTGACCCCAGCATGGGGGCTCTGCCCCCTTCGGCACATGAGCGCCAAAACAGACCTAAATGGTTTCTTCAATCCGCGCCGCCAAAGCCTCGGCTCGGGCGGCGATTTCTGCAAAAGTTTCAGGAATTTGCGGCGGGATGACAGAGACTTGCACAGTTTTGGGTTCAGGCTGACCCACGTCCAACCGCGCCTTAAGGTGACGGATTTCATCCTCATAGGCGGCGGTTTTGTCTGCCAACATCAGCGCCGCCATCAACAGCATCCGCGCCTCGGGCAAACGGCCCATTTGGGCGACAAGGGGTTGGGCCTCGGCGTCCAGCATGGCGGCAGCGCTGCGCAAAAATGTTTCCTCTCCGTCTTGGCAAGAGACATTGAAATTACGCCCACCAATGGAAATATCAATTTCAGGCATGGGGTTTGGCCTCTTCAATCAAGGGGGTCAATGCAGCGACGATTGATTTTAATTCTTCGATCTCGACCGAACGCTGAGCGCGCAGTTGCGTCAATTCCGTCTCTTGCGCGGCCAATTGGCGGCGCAATTCAGTCAGTTGCACGTCCAGCGCTTGCAGGTCTTGCGCCGATTGTTGGGGCTGATCTGGACTGTCAGATGCGGACAGAGCCGCGGATTTTGCAGTGGCAAGCGCCTCTGTCAGTTTTGCAATTTCGCCCGCCATGGACAGCGTAACGTCGGCCAATTGCGCCTCAAGTGCGGCATAGCGCTTTGCCCAGTCGGCACTGCTGGCAGTCGCAGACTCAAGGCTTCGCAACAAAAGCGCCGCATGGGCCGTATCCGCAGGCGAAATGTCCTCAGATGGGGGGGCAACTGACGCACGGGCGCGATCCGCCTGTTCCAATCCGCGATCAATCCGATCAAACGCGGCGGCAATGCGTCGTTCCAGCTCTGTAATATCTTGCATTTGGGCCCTTATGTTTCAATGCGCCGCTGGAACACTTGTGCGAATGTTGGGCCATTTCGTCAAGGTTGTTGTTGCCCCAATGCTTGAACTTGCCGCAAAGCTTGGTATGCAGGGCGTGACATTCGCTCTAGACAGGATAGACCCCGTGGACATAGCCGCCCTTGCCGCCAAAAACCCCGATCACTGGACGCGCGCAAGCGCAATCCGCGCGCTGACATTGGATGCCGTCGCTGCCGCCAATTCAGGCCATTCGGGTATGCCGATGGGCATGGCGGATGTGGCCACAGTTTTGTTTGAAAAGCATCTGAAATTTAATCCTGCCGCGGCACGCTGGGCCGACCGTGATCGCTTTATCCTGTCGGCGGGTCACGGCAGTATGTTGATCTATAGCCTTCTTTATCTGACAGGTTATCCCGATATGCCAATCAGCCAGATTAAGAATTTCCGCCAATGGGGGGCGAATACGGCGGGACATCCCGAATATGGCCATGTTGACGGCGTAGAGACGACCACAGGCCCCTTGGGTCAAGGGATTTCCAATGCGGTCGGCTTCGCCATTGCCGAGGAAAACCTGCGCGCGCGCTGGGGCGCGAAAATTGTCGATCACTATACCTATTGCATCGCAGGCGACGGCTGTTTGATGGAGGGCGTCTCGCAAGAGGCGATTGGACTTGCGGGCAAGCTGAAACTGTCGCGCCTGATCGTTTTGTGGGATGACAACGGGATCACCATTGACGGCAAAGTGTCGCTTGCCGATATCACGGATCAAGGCGCGCGGTTTGCTGCCTCTGGGTGGAATGTTCTGTCTTGCGATGGGCATGATCCTGTCGAAATTGATCGGGCTATTCGGGCCGCTAAGGCATCGGACCGCCCAACAATGATTGCCTGCAAGACGCATATCGCGCTTGGCCACGCAGCCCAAGACACGTCCAAGGGGCACGGCGCATTAACAGATGCCGCGCAAATGGCGGCGGCAAAAGCAGCTTATGGTTGGACGTCGGCACCGTTCGAGGTGCCGGCAAAAGTGAAATCCGAATGGGAATCTTTTGGCAAACGCGGCGCGGCAGAGATGGCTGCATGGGAGGCGCGTTTTGCAGCCCTTTCGCCCGCGAAACAAGCCGAGTTCAAACGGATTTTCGCGCTGGATGTGCCTGCGAAATTCGCAGCCGCCATTCGCGCCGTCAAGAAAATGGCAGTGGAAACGCAACCGAAATTAGCCACGCGGTCAGCCTCAGAAAAGGTGCTGGTGGCTGTCAATCCGATTATGACGGAAACCATGGGCGGATCGGCGGATTTGACAGGATCGAACAATACCAAAACCCCCGATTTGGGCGTCTTTGGCCCCGAGGATCGCAAGGGCCGCTATGTGAATTACGGCATCCGCGAACACGGCATGGCCGCCGCGATGAATGGTATGGTGCTGCATGGCGGCGTGCGGCCCTATTCGGGGACATTCATGTGCTTTACCGATTACGCCCGCCCCGCGATGCGGCTGTCGGCCCTGATGGGCGTGCCTGTCGTCTATGTGATGACGCATGATTCGATTGGTCTGGGCGAAGACGGCCCAACACACCAACCTGTGGAGCATCTGGCGATCAGCCGTGCCACGCCCAACACCTATGTCTTCCGCCCCGCAGATCTGGTCGAAGTGGCCGAGTCGTGGGAAATCGCGCTGACCACGAAAACCACGCCTTCGGTGCTGGCCTTGTCGCGGCAAAATCTGCCGACAGTGCGCAAGACCCATACCAACACCAACATGACCGCCAAAGGCGCATATGTTTTGGCCGAGGCAACTGGCAAACGTCAGGTGATCTTAATGGCCACGGGGTCCGAGGTGGAAATCGCGCTAAAGGCACGTGATATGCTGCAGGCAGATGGCATAGGGACACGCGTAGTTTCCATGCCTTGCATGGAGCTTTTCGCGGCCCAAGATGAGGCTTACCGCAAAAAAATCCTGCCAGCAGGACCCGTGCGCGTGGCGATTGAGGCGGGGGTGCGGATGGGCTGGGATCAATGGCTGATGGGCGCCCGCAAGTCAGGCTTTGTCGGCATGACCAGCTTTGGCGCCTCTGCCCCTGCCGAGGTGTTGTATCAGAAATTCGGCATCACGGCAGAAAACACCGCGGCAATTGCCAAAGACCTACTATAGGGGGGGGCTCGCCCCCCTATTTTCTTTGGGCAGCATTCCAAAGCGGCACGATAATCTTGGTGACAACAGGAACCAGCGCCATTCCAAGGACCACACCGATAATACCATCGAAGAGGGCAGTCACAGCCCAATCGACCAAGCCAGAGGCGGCGGGAACGGCATGGGCGCCAATTTCCGCAAGGTGATGGATGGTTTCATAAGGCCATGCCCACAGATGCGTGACCTCTAGCCCATGCACCACGATACTGCCTCCAACCCAAAGCATCGCCGCCGTGCCCACGACTGACAATACTGACATCACGCGCGGCATCGCCAGAACCAATCCCCGCCCAAAGGCGCGTGCGGCGCGGGTTTTGCGATTGGCCGCCATATGCAGGCCGATATCATCCATTTTAACGATAAACCCGACCGCGCCGTATACCGCCGCCGTAATCATCACCCCAACGATGGCGAGCGTGATCGCACGGATCACAAGGCCGCTTTCGGGCAGGGTTGCCATGGCGATCGTCATGATCTCGGCCGACAGGATGAAATCGGTTTTGATTGCGCCCGCGACCTTTTCCGACTCAAGATGCGCCGCGTCACCCGTATCGAAATCAGCGGCAACATCGTCATCGGCATGGGGCGCAAAACTGTGCAACAGCTTTTCTGCGCCCTCAAAACACAAATACGCCCCACCGAACATCAGCAGGGGCGTGATGGCACTGGGCAAGAAGTAATCTAAGGCCAAGAGGGACGGCAACAAAATCACCAGCTTGTTCTTGATACTGCCTTTGGAAATACGCCATATGATCGGCAGCTCGCGCGACGCCGCAAAGCCGTGCACATATTTCGGTGTCACCGCCGCGTCATCAATCACCACGCCGGCCGCCTTGGCCCCTGCCTTGGCCGCCGCAGCCGCGATGTCATCCACCGAGGCCGCTGCCACCTTTGCAATTGCCGCCACATCGTCCAGTAAAGCAAGAAGTCCGCTCATGCTGTTCCCCTTTTTTTTCATATAGAAAACCAAGTCTTCATTGCCAACCCTGATTGCCTCCATTGGATCCAGCATCTTGCCTTTTACGTCAAGATCAGGGCAAAATGCATCGTGTCGAAAGATTAGAAAACGGGGGCAATTTTGATCGATCTTAAGGCCGTGGCCTTGGCTGGGGTGATTTTTGCGATTTGTCTTGTTGATTATGTGGCCAATGGTGGCGCGGCCGTGGTGTTTTTGGGCAAAAAACTGTTCGATCTTATCGCCTTTATCGAGTTTTGGCATTAAACGTATTTTTAGCGTTGAATCCGTCATAATTATATGATGTTAGCGCTATCATACTCAGGCACATTCGGGGTCTTCCCCATGGTTTAGGAGAAATCACATGGTCGTCAAAGTTGCCATCAACGGGTTTGGTCGGATTGGCCGCAATGTCTTACGCGGGATCATTGAATCGGGGCGTACCGATATTGAAGTGGTCGCGATCAATGACCTAGGGCCAGTGGAGACAAACGCGCATTTGCTGCGATTTGATTCCGTGCATGGGCGTTTTCCGGCGGTTGTGACCACCACGGCGGATACGATCGATGTCGGTCGTGGTCCGATCCGGGTGACCGCCCTGCGCAATCCTGCCGATTTACCATGGGGGGATGTGGATGTGGTGATGGAATGTACCGGCATCTTTACAAGCAAAGAAAAATGCGCGGCGCATTTGGAAAACGGATCCAAACGTGTGTTGATTTCGGCCCCTGGCGATGGCGCGGACAAAACAATTGTTTACGGGGTGAACCACGCCACATTGACGCGCGATGATATTGTCGTCTCGAACGCCTCTTGCACGACGAATTGTCTTTCGCCTGTGGCCCAAGTGTTGAATGCGGCGGTTGGCATCACGCGCGGCTTTATGACAACGATCCATAGCTATACGGGTGATCAGCCAACACTGGACACGATGCACAAGGATTTGTATCGCGGGCGCGCAGCGGCGCTGTCGATGATTCCAACCAGCACGGGCGCTGCAAAAGCGGTCGGGTTGGTCCTGCCTGAGTTGAAGGGCAAGTTGGATGGTGTTGCGATCCGCGTGCCGACGCCGAATGTCTCTGTGGTTGATTTGGTGTTTGAAGCATCACGTGCGACAACCGTTGAGGAAATCAATGCGGCGATCCGTATGGCGGCAAACGGGCATCTCAAGGGGATTTTGGGATTCACGGATCAACCCAATGTCAGCGCCGACTTTAACCATGATGCACATTCGTCGATTTTCCACATGGATCAGACCAAAGTTTTGGACGGCACTATGGTGCGGATCCTCTCTTGGTATGACAATGAATGGGGTTTTTCGAACCGCATGGCCGATACGGCGGTTGCGATGGGCAAGTTGATCTAACTGACCAGACAGGGGGGAGCTCGCTCCCCACCTGCGCCGCATAATCTAGCCTATGCGTTTCAGCCCCGATTTCATCCGCTCTGCCGCGCTGCGGTAATGGGCGGAGGATCTCAATAGGCGTTCTTCGGCGCTGTCATCCAGCGTGCGGATGATTTTTGCAGGCGCACCAACCACCAAGGAATAATCTGGGATTTCTTTGCCTTCGGTGATCAAGGCCCCTGCCCCGATGATGCAAAAGCGGCCGATTTTTGCCCCGTTCATGACAGTCGCATTCATACCGACCAAACTGCCCGCGCCAATCGAGCAGCCATGCAACAATGCCTTGTGGCCGATTGTGCAGTTTTCGCCTATGTGCAGCGGATAGCCCATATCGGTGTGGAGCACGCAGTTTTCCTGCACATTGCTGCCCGCGCCGATATGGATCATCTCATTATCGCCGCGCGCCACCGCGCCGAACCAGATGTTCGCGCCCGCATCCAGCGTCACTTTGCCGATCAAGACGGCGGTATCAGAGACCCAAGCGGTGGGATCGATTTGCGGCGCTACTCCGTCCAAGGCATAAATCATCTTGCATCAAACTCTTTGTTCAGGGCGCGGACAAATTCCGCCAAATGCGGCTGGCGATAGCGTTTCAGACGCTCGGCCTGAAGGATAACCACCAACTCAGCAAAAGCCACCTCTAGATCTGTGTTCTTGATCACATAATCATATTCGGCCCAATGGCTGATTTCATCGCGGCTTTTCGCCATGCGGGTGGCGATCACGTCTTGGCTGTCTTGGCCACGTCCGCGCAGCCTTGCGTCCAATTCGGAAATCGACGGCGGCAAAACAAAGATCGACACAACATCATCGCGCATCATTTGTTTGATTTGCTGACCGCCCTGCCAATCAATATCAAACAAGGTGTCTCGGCCCGCTTGCATCGCCGCCTCAACCGGGGCACGCGGACTGCCGTATAAATTACCGAAAACCTCTGCGTGTTCAAGCATTTCGCCTGTGGCAGCCATGGTTTCAAAGGCGGCGCGGGATTTGAAATAATATTCGCGACCGTCTTGTTCGCCTAGACGTGGGGCGCGGGTGGTGGCAGACACGGAAAACCGCAAGCTTTCGTCCCAATCCATCAGGCGGCGCGCGAGTGTGGATTTCCCCGCACCCGAAGGAGAGGACAAAATTAAAAGAAGGCCGCGTCGTGGTATTTGTGCCATCGTGTCCGCCCAATCTGTTGGTTCGCCGCATCTGACCAATGCCACGCCAACCGTCAAGCCCTAAGCATCTTTGCGCGTTTACCAAACCTTCAGATTTTCGCCAAATTCATCATGCTTTCGTATATGATTTAAGCTGATTGGTATATAAAACCGCCGCCATCACATTTTGGCCTTAATTCGGCGCTTCGATCTGACAAAAAAGAAGGAATAGTCCCATGTTTTTTGATTTTCCAAAAGTTGGCGCCACGATGCAAGATGTGTTGGGCGATCCCAACGCCATCCCCTGCCTAAACCATTTGCGGGGATATTATGAGGGGTTAAGGCTGGGCGGCGCCCTGCCCCACCGCGAACAGATTGATCCCAGCGCCTTGGGCGGCGTGTTGGAAAACACGTTTTTAATCGAACGGATCGCGCCCGGAATGGGGCGGTTTCGCTTGGCGGGAATGGCAGTGCAGGATGTCTTGGGAATGGAAGCGCGCAATATGCCGCTGTCTATTCTGTTTGAACCTGTGGCGCGCGCGCAGTTGGCCCGCGTATTGGAACAGGTTTTCACCGGTCCCACGATGTTGGATATTACCCTTGAGGCAGAGCGGGCAATTGGGCGGCCCCATTTGGCGGGACGCATGATCTTGTTGCCGCTGCGCGATGCCAAGGGGGCGTTTCATCAGATTATCGGCGGCTTTGCCCTGTCTGGCACCATAGGCCGCGCACCACGCCGTTTTGGGATCACGCGGATGCGCAGTGAGGAGTTCGATGTCCCCTCAGCCTATGCACCTGTGATTGCACGGCCATTGGCACTTGCATCTGCCTTGCCCGATTTCAACCAAACCCCCAAGGCCAAGCCACAATTGCGGCTGGTGCATTCGCGCGATTAAGGGGGGCTGCCCCCCCCTTAGGTTTACATCGCCACACGAAGGGCGTTGGCGCGCTGTGCGGACAGTTCTTCGGACACCAAAAACGCCAATTCCAGCGCTTGGCTGGCGTTCAGACGCGGATCACAGGCCGTATGATACCTGTCCGCCAGATTTTCATCCGACACGTCGCGCAAACCGCCTGTGCATTCGGTCACATCCTGACCGGTCATTTCAAAATGGACACCACCTGGGATCGTGCCCTCGGCGGCATGAATTTGGAAAAACTCTCGGACTTCACGCAGAACTGATTCAAAGGGGCGGGTTTTATAGCCGGACGCCGCCTTGATCGTATTGCCGTGCATCGGATCGCAAGACCACACCACATTGGCACCTTCTTCTTGCACGGCCTTGATCAGGCGGGGCAGATTGTCGCCCACTTTGCCCGCGCCAAAACGCGCAATCAGGGTCAGACGCCCCGCCTCATTTTCAGGGTTCAATTTCGCCATTAACACCTTTAGGTCATCCGCTGTGGTGGTGGGACCGCATTTCAGACCAATGGGATTCAAAACGCCACGGCAGAATTCCACGTGCGCGCCATCAGGCTGACGGGTGCGGTCGCCGATCCAGATCATATGGCCTGATCCTGCTACGTTTTGGCCGGTTAGACTGTCCACGCGGCACAAAGCCTCTTCGTATTCCAGCAGCAAGGCTTCGTGGCTGACATAAAAATCGACTGTCGAAAGGCTGTGCGCGGTTTCGGAATTGACCCCTGCCGCATTCATGAAATCCAAAGCGTCCGAAATACGGTTCGAAATTTCGCGGTAACGTTCGGCCTTATCATGTTCGGCAAAGCCAAGTGTCCAAGCATGAACGCGGTGAATATCGGCAAAGCCCCCCGTAGAAAAGGCGCGCAACAGGTTTAGACTGGCCGCGGCCTGCGTGTATGCCTGTAACATCCGCGCAGGATCGGGCATCCGTGCCGCCGTCGTCGCCTCGAACCCGTTGATGATATCGCCACGATAGCTGGGATATTCTACCCCGCCGATCATTTCCGTTGGGGCCGAGCGGGGCTTGGCGAATTGGCCTGCCATACGACCGACTTTGATCACAGGCACCTTGGCACCATAGGTCAGCACCACCGCCATTTGCAGCATCACGCGAAAGGTATCGCGGATGTTATCGGCGGAAAATTCGGCAAAGCTTTCGGCACAATCGCCGCCCTGCAGCAAGAACGCCTTGCCTTCGGATGCAAGAGCCAGCTGTTTTTTCAACCGCCGCGCCTCGCCTGCAAAAACCAGAGGGGGATATTTCGCCAACTGTGCCTCAACACCTTGCAGCGCGGCACTGTCTGGATAATCAGGCATCTGCACCCGCGGTTTTGCGCGCCAGTCCGACTTGCTCCAAGCTTTGGTCATCTTTCTTCCCCCTTTTCCGTATCGGAACGTGGTATAAGTAGATTTTGTTTGAATGCAAAGGGCGATATGCGGCGTTTTGCGACGCAAAATGGCGGATTCAACTTGCGCCATGGTGGGAATCCTGATTGCCTGCGTCGAAACCGACAAAATAGGTCGCAAGATGTCCATTGCTCCACAGAAGGCCACCCAAGTCGCAAAAGCCGCGGCCCCGCGCCGATTTGTATTTTTGCTGCTGGATAAATTCACCATGATCAATTTCGCTGGCGCAATAGAGCCGCTGCGTTTGGCCAATCATGTGGTCGGTTATCCCGTTTACACTTGGGCGTTGTGCGGTGAAGGCATTGAGAAAACCTGTTCCAATGGCGCGACGTTTCGTTTGGATTTCGGTCTGGACGAATTGGAACGCGAGGACACTTTGTTGGTCTGCGGCGGCATAGAAATTCAGAAAAACACGACAAAACCGATCCTTGCTTGGTTGCGGCGCGAGGCACGTCGCGGGATTTCGATTGGCGGTCTGTGCACAGGCGCGCACGTTTTGGCCAAAGCGGGGCTGCTGGATGGCAAAAAGGCGACGATCCATTGGGAAAACCAAGATGGATTTGCCGAAGAATTCGAAGAGGTGAATCTGTCCAAATCTGTCTTTGTGATGGATGGCAATCGCTGGTCCACGGCGGGGGGAATATCATCAATTGATCTGATGCTACGGATCATAGCGTCCGATCACGGCGAAGATTTGGCTAATAATGTCGCCGATTTGATGATCTATTCCACCATTCGCACCGATCAAGATACCCAACGCCTGTCGATTCCAACCCGAATCGGGGTGCGGCATCCAAAATTGTCGCAAGTCATTCAAATGATGGAATCCAATATCGAAGACCCAATGTCGCCCGCTGATTTGGCCGACGAAGTCGGAATGTCGACCCGACAACTAGAGCGATTGTTTCGCAGATATTTGAACCGCTCTCCGAAACGCTATTACATGGAATTGCGGCTGCAAAAGGCGCGTAACCTGTTGATGCAAACGGATATGAGCGTGATTAACGTCGCATTGGCCTGCGGTTTTGCCAGCCCTTCGCATTTTTCCAAATGCTATCGCAGCCATTACAACACGACACCTTACCGCGAGCGGGGGGCGCAAGGAATGCCTGCATTAAGATTGTCGATCTGACAAGACAGCACTTGAAAAGCAGGGGACTTTCCTTTTAGGAGCGGGCGTTCTAGGTTTACGACAGGATAACATTCCAAACAGGGAGTTAAGACATGAACAGAACACTATTGGGCGGGGTTGCCGTTGTGGCCTTGTTGGGCCTTGGTTACTATGGTTATCAAAGCCAAAAGCCTGCCGAAGAAATGGCCGCTGCCCCCGCGGCAGAGCCTGCACCTGCTGCAGCACCTGCTGCCGCTGAACCAGCCGCTGCACCTGCGCCTGCTGCTGGTGGCGATGTGAAATTGGGCATCATCATCGGTTTTACCGGCCCGATCGAATCGCTAACGCCTTCGATGGCAGGTGCCGCAGAAACCGCGATTGCCGAAGTGAACGCTTCTGGCAAGTTCACCTTGGGTAAAGTTGTCGGCCTGCGCGCAGACAGCACCTGTGGCGATTCGGCAGCGGGCACTGCTGCAACCGAACGTCTGGTCACCGCTGAAGGCATCAAAGGGATCATCGGTGGCGACTGCTCTGGTGTGACGGGTGCAATGTTGCAAAACGTGGCACGTCCGAATGGCATCGTCATGATCTCGCCATCGGCAACCTCGCCGGCACTGACCACCGCAGAAGACGACGGCCTGTTCTTCCGCACCGCACCATCCGATGCGCGTGAAGGCGAAGTTATGGCTGATATCCTGATGGAACACGGCGTGAAATCTATCGCTCTGACCTATACCAACAATGACTACGGCAAGGGTCTGGCAGATGCGATCGCGACCTCGTTCACCGCAAAAGGTGGCAAGGTCACGATCAACGTGCCACATGAAGATGGAAAAGCAGACTATGCAGCCGAAGTGGCCGCATTGGCAGCAGCCGGCGGCGATTTGTTGGTGGTTGCAGGTTATCTGGACCAGGGCGGCAAAGGCATCATCCAAACCTCGTTGGACACGGGCGCCTTCACCAAATTCGGTCTGCCTGGCGGTATGGTCGGCGATAGCCTGCCATTGGCTATTGGCCCAGCACTTGACGGCTCGTATGGCCAAGTTGCAAAATCGGACAGCCCCGGTGCCGCAACTTTGACCACCATCGGCAAAACCTCGGCCACGCCATTTGACGGCTCATCGCCATACACCAACGAAAGCTATGACGCCGCTGCTTTGATCATGTTGGCAATGCAGGCTGCTGGGTCCACAGATCCAAAAGTTTACAAAGCCAAAGTGATGGATGTGGCGAACGCACCAGGCGAAATGATCCAACCCGGTGAATTGGGCAAGGCGCTAGAGTTGCTGGCAGCGGGCAAGGACATCGATTATCAAGGCGGCACCGCTGTTGAGCTGATCGGACCTGGCGAATCCGCTGGCCGTTACCAAGAGTTCGTGATCAAGGGCGGCAAATACGAAACTGTTAAGTTCCGTTAAACTGTAGCAAAAGTCACTTGGACGGCCCAAAGCGCCTTTGCTTTGGGCCGTTTGCATAACCCGCCAAAGGCAGGGTCATTACCATCGGGGAAACATCATGATCGAGGTCCATGACCTGCACAAGCATTTTGGCGGCTTTCACGCCGTAGATGGGGCGTCGTTAAAAATCAAAACAGGATCGATCACAGGGCTGATTGGCCCAAATGGTGCTGGAAAAACCACGCTGTTCAATGTGATTGCAGGCCGTTTGCCGCCCACATCAGGACGGGTGTTCATGGACGGCCAAGACATCACGGGGCTGGCCCCACATCAGTTGTTCGCCAAAGGATTGCTGCGCACCTTTCAAATCGCGCATGAGTTTTCGTCAATGACTGTGCGCGAAAATTTGATGATGGTGCCCCCAAATCAGGCGGGCGAAAGCCTGTGGAACGCCTGTTTTCGCCGCAGTTCTGTCGCTGCCCAAGAGACAGAAATTCGCGCCAAGGCAGATGAAGTGCTGGAATTTCTGACAATTAGCCATCTGGCTGACAGCCGTGCTGCCAATATTTCGGGCGGGCAGAAAAAGCTGCTGGAACTGGGCCGCACCATGATGACAGATGCGAAGATTGTATTTCTGGACGAGGTGGGCGCGGGTGTGAACCGGACGCTTTTGAACACAATTGGTGATGCAATTGTGCGGCTCAACAAAGAGCGCGGCTATACATTTTGCGTCATTGAACATGATATGGATTTCATTGCCCGAATTTGTGATCCAGTTATCTGCATGGCCGAGGGCAAGGTTTTGGCCGAGGGCACAGTCGACGAGATCAAAAACAATGACCGCGTGATCGAGGCCTATTTGGGCACCGGGTTGAAGAACAAAAAAGAGGCCGTCCATGCGTGATCCGCTGCGGGGGCTTTGCCCCCCCCAGATTTTTCGGCGAAAAATCTGCACCCCCCAAGGTATTTTGGTCAGTATGAAAGGGCGCAAAAATGGCTGAGCCCTTCTTGATCGGCGAAAACATGACCGGCGGTTATGGCGCGGTGGATATATTGCACGGCTGCACGATTGCAGTTGAAAAAGGCGAGATTGCAGTGATTGTGGGCCCAAATGGGGCTGGAAAATCGACTGCGATGAAGGCCGTTTTTGGTATGCTGGCCCTGCGGGGTGGCATGGTGCGTCTGGGCGGCGAGGATATTACCAAATTAACACCTCAGGCCCGCGTGCGCAAAGGCATGGGGTTCGTGCCGCAAACCAACAATATCTTTACCAGTCTGACAGTCGAAGAAAATCTGGAAATGGGCGCCTTTATACGCACCGACGAGTTCAAGGATACGATGGCGCAGGTCTATGATCTGTTCCCCATTCTGAAAACCAAACGGCATCAAGCGGCGGGCGAATTGTCGGGCGGGCAGCGGCAACAGGTCGCCGTGGGGCGCGCCCTGATGACCCAGCCAAAGGTTTTGATGTTGGACGAGCCGACAGCGGGGGTATCGCCGATTGTGATGGACGAACTGTTTGATCGTATCATTGAGGTCGCGCGGACAGGCATATCTATCCTGATGGTCGAGCAAAACGCACGCCAAGCGTTGGACATTGCCGACAAAGGTTACGTTTTGGTTCAGGGGGCCAATCGTTTCACAGATACGGGAGCCGCTTTGTTGGCGAACCCCGAGGTTCGTCGTTCGTTTTTGGGGGGCTGAGCCATGGATATTTTAAACGCGCTTGTCGCTTTCCTGAATTTCGTTTTCATTCCTGGCCTTGCCTATGGCAGTCAGTTGGCACTGGGCGCGCTGTCGCTGACGCTTATTTTCGCAGTGCTGCGGTTTTCCAATTTCGCTCATGGCGATACCATGGCCTTTGGCACGATGTGGGTCATTTTGATTACATGGATGTTTCAATCGATGGGCATATCTGGCGGCGTTTTGCCGACGGCCCTGATCGCCCTGCCCTTTGGCATTGCCATCACCTGCGCCTTTACCTTGGCCACAGACCGTATCATTTACCGCTTTTATCGCCAACAAAAGGCGGCATCGATCATTATGGTCATCGTTTCGACAGGGGTAATGTTTGTCATGAACGGCCTCACGCGGATCATAATTGGCCCCGCCGAGCAGAACTTTGCCGATGGCGCGCGGATGGTTTTGGGCGCGCAAGAGTTCAAGGATATGACGGGACTGGCCGAGGGCTTATCCTTAAAAGCGACAACTGTCATCACCGTTTTGATGGCGGCGGTTTGCGTCGCGGCGCTGTTTTGGTTTTTGCAAAAGACCCGAACCGGCAAATCAATGCGCGCCTATTCGGACAATGAAGATCTGGCACTGCTGTCGGGGATTAATCCCGAGCGTGTTGTCGCGATTACCTGGATCATTGCCACGGCTTTGGCGGTGATTGCGGGAACTCTTTATGGCTTGGACAAATCGTTCCGTCCGTTCATCTATTTCCAACTGCTTTTGCCAATGGCGGCCGCGGCGGTTGTGGGCGGCCTTGGCAGCCCGATCGGCGCGATTGCAGGCGGGTTCATCATCGCGTTTTCCGAGGTGTTCGTGACCTATGCATGGAAAAAGATCGTGGCCTATCTGGTGAATGTGGATATGGCCCCCGACAGTCTGCTGCAATTGTTATCAACGGATTACAAATTTGCCGTCAGTTTTGCGATCCTTATTCTGGTGCTTTTGGTGATGCCGACCGGCATTTTTAAGGGGAAATAACATGGCAAATCGCAATGTCTTTATGTTCGCGGCATTGGCTATGGTATTCATCGCCACAGGCGTTTTTCAAAGTTGGAACCTATCCCTACAAATCCTGAATATTGGGGTTTTGTCGGCGATCATGGCCTTGGGCGTCAATATGCAATGGGGCTATGCGGGGCTGTTTTCGACGGGGATCATGGGGTCTGTTGCGCTGGGCGGGCTGGCGGTGGTGATCGTCTCGGGGCAGCCCGTGCCGCAGGCTTGGGCCTTGGGCGGACCACGGCTGATCTTGGGCTTGGGTTTTGGAATCTTGGTCATTGCGGCCGCGGTCGTTGCCTATCGTCGCATGGCGGCGGGGCGGATGCGCGCCTTGGCATTGACGCTGATCTTGGTGGCAGGCTTTTTCGCCTATCGCGCGATCTTTGATCCGGCCGCCGCGGGAATCGAAAGTTTCAATCCCGCAACAGCAGGCAACATTGGTGGGCTTGGCCTGCCATCTTTGGTTGCGTGGCCTGTGGGGGCGGCCTTTGCGGGTCTGGCGGCATGGGCGATTGGTAAGGTGGCGCTGGGGCTGCGGTCCGATTATCTGGCAATTGCGACGCTGGGGATTGCGGAAATCGTTTTGGCCGTCATCAAGAACGAGGATTGGTTGGCGCGGGGCGTCAAAAACATTATCGATCTGCCGCGACCATGGCCTGTGCCCTATGAGGTGGATTTGCAGGCCGATCCCGCCTTTGTCGATTTTGTAACATCATGGGGGGCGACACCGATTGGGGCGTCAACCATTTTCGTCAAACTTTTGTATCTGCTGGTCTTTGGCGCGGTGCTGCTGGGGTTGGTGTTTTTGTCGGAACGTGCGCTGAACAGCCCTTGGGGGCGGATGGTGCGCGCGATCCGCGATAACGAAGTATCCGCGGCGGCGATGGGCAAAGATGTCACCCGCAGGCATTTGCAGATTTTCATCATCGGCTCGGCCGTGGTGGGTCTTGCGGGGGCGATGCTGACCTCGATGGAGGGGCAGTTGACACCCAACAGCTATACGCCGCTGCGGTTCACCTTTCTGATCTGGGTGATGGTGATCGTGGGCGGCTCGGGCAACAATTGGGGCGCGGTGCTGGGCGGGATATTGCTGGGTTGGCTGTGGCTGATTGTGGAAAACGCGGGGCCTGTGGCGATGGGATACCTCACCATGCCCCTGCCCGAAGGGGCGCTGAAGGCGCATCTGATCGAGGCAGCGCCGCATCTGCGTCTGGTCACGCTGGGGGTGGTTCTGCTCTTGGTGCTGCGATTCAGCCCCAAAGGGTTGATCCCGGAAAAGTAGGGTGCGTGGTTTCCACGCACCGCGGGCGGAAGGTGCGTGGAAACCACGCACCCTACTTAGCGTCGATGTCCTTTGCGTCTTGCGGCATTGTGTGGTGCACTTCAGACCTATCCCGTCGCCCTTCGACAGCCGAAACTGACTGGGCGATCCCATCCATGCCCTTGGAGAAATCGATGCCCACCTCTTTGCCCAATGCGGTAAGAATAGGCATGACGACCGCGTTACGCTGCATGCCGGCCATGACTTGATCCACAATTCCGTCTCCACCTGTTTCTGTCGTGCTGGTTCCATTTGCCGACATTCCCGTAATCTGGTTGACCCGAAACGATTGGATATGGCGCGCAGGTTCCACCATCTCGCGGATGATGGTGGGCAGGGCCTCTATCTTGGCCAGACGAAGTTTGAAATCCATCACCTCTTGCGACAGGGCATTCTCGGCCTCGACTTTGGCGCGGATCGTGGCAGCCTCGGCCTTCCCTTTTTCAAGTTCAGCTTCGGCTGCTATCTTGACCGCCTCGGCTTCGGCGCGCGCGCGCGCTGTGATGGCCAAGGCTTGATCTTCGGCGGCCTCGCGTTCCACGCGCGCCTTAACGCGGATGGACGTCGCCTGTTTTTCGGCCTCTTTTTCCGACTCGGTGATCTCGATATCTTTTTCGCGCTGCGCGATTGCCGTCAAGCGCGCGGTGTTGGTGGCCTCTTCGGCTGTGATCGCCTCGGCGCGGGCAATCGATGCCTGCGCCTCGGCGCGGCTTTGTTTTTCAGATTGCAGCGCAACACTGGCCTTGGACTCTTGCTCGGCAATTTGCAGGGTTTGTTCTTGTTCAATCGTCGCTTTGCGCACGCCGCGCTCGCGCTCAATACGGGCCACTTCGCGCAGACGTTCGGTTTCTTCTGCAATGCGCGCCTCTTCTCGGGCGGTGGTTGCCTCAAGTTCAGAAACCGCGATCCGCTGGCTTTGCGTGGCCTCGGCTTCCGCGCGCTCGACCTCTAGTTTTTGAATCCGATTGGCCTGAAGGGTGCGCGCAATTTCCAACGCCGCAGCTTCTTCGATGATCACGCGCTGTTTTTTCTGTTCAGATACAATGGCGGCGCGCACCCGCAGGCCCGTTACGTCAAAGGTGTTGTTTTCATCCAATTTGCTGATCGGGGTTTCGTCCAGCTTGGTCAGCGCCACGCTTTCCAACTCCAACCCGTTCGGGCTGAGATCATTGTTCAGCGTCTGCTGCACCTTTTGCACAAAGCTCGCTCGCGATTGGTGCAATTCAATCAGATCCATCCCTGCTGTAATGGCCCGCATCGTGTCTTGGACCTTACCTTCCAACAGGCTGCGAATAGCGCTAAGATCATTGGTATTTTGACCCAAGGATTGCGCCGCCCGCGCAATCGCATCCGCATCAGGGGCCACGCGGATAAAAAATTGCGCGGCGGCATCGACACGACGGCTGTCTTTGGTGATCAGCCCGTCCCCCCCCGTCCACCGTGATGGTCATGGTTTTCATATTGACACGCAAAAGATCATGCAGGCCCGGCAAAACAAGAATACCACCGCCCATCACGACCTTAAGTCCCCCCGCCCCCGTGCGCACGAGGGCCATTTCTTGGGTCGATCGGCGATAAAGCCGGACCAAAATCAAACCCAAAACCAGAAAAGTCACCAAAAACAGCAAGCCAGGGATCAGCAATTCAACGTATTTCATGAAATATCCTTCTACAATAGCGACGAATGATGCTGCGACCGCCTAAGCAATGGGCACAAGTCGCGGCTGACGATCGCGGGTTTTTACGATCAAAACTTGGGTTCCTGCGGTCAAACTGTCCTGATCGCGCAGGGGTTCTGCCATCAGGCTGTGAACGGTGCCATACAGGTCTTGCCAGCGCACCTGTGCCGGAGCGCCGCGTATTGCTGTGCCAATCACAACCGTCCCGCGCCGCCCGTGATAGGTCTGGGCGGAAATGGCGTGGGTTTCAAAATTTGGGACCATATAGGCAGCCCAAGCGGAAAATTGACGCCCAAGCAAAATCCCAGGGAGCACAACCAAGCCCATGGCAAGTGTTGACGGCAGCATTGCACCCATAGTCTGATGCAAAACCAGTTGCACAAAAAATCCGCAAATCGATATGCCCGCCGCCAAACAGGTGGTCCAGACAAGGATCGGTCCTTGCCCAAGGCCGATCATGACCATCATCCGATGGACAAGTGACGGTTTTGGCGGGATGTCACGCTGGAGTTCGTCTGTCAGCGGCAAGTCCAACAGCGCCAATTCGTCGGCGTTCAAATTCATCGCCACAACGTGGTCGGCCGCAAATCCATCCGCGTCAAGTCCGCCCATCCCGTCAAATTCGACAGAGCTGGACAGACCGATCAGCATCAACAGAATTTCGAAAATCGTTAAAACAAGGATGAACCCTGCAAGCACGACAAATGGCCGCAATCCATCAAGCAGTAACAAATCCATCCTGCCCCCCGTTGCATCAGCGCTGCATTGATTGTGGCATCATTGCCGCGCAAATTCAACCTTGGATGGTAAAATATCAAACCGGTTGCCCGCAATTCAAAGATAACAGGCCCAACATGACGGAGGTAGGGTGCGTGGTCTCCACGCACCGCGGGCGGATGGTGCGTGGAAACCACGCACCCTACAGCAACCTTGCGCCTTCTTGCAGCGCAAAGCGGTCCGTCATCCCCGACACGTAATCGGCCACCATACGGGCCAGATCGACTGTGCTGTTCAAGCCCGCGATATTGGTCTGCCATTCGGGGGGCAACAGGTCTGGCTGCGCCATAAACAACGGAAACAGGCCGTCGACCACCTCTGTTACCCTTGCGCGTTCTTTCATCACCGAGGGCGCGCGATACATTCGGTGGAACAAGAATGACCGCACGGCCTTTAGGTCTTGGAACAGCGGCTTGGAAAACCGAATGACGGTTGTGCCAAGGGCGCGGATATCGTTAACCGATTGCGGATTTGCAGCACTCAGGCGGTTTTGGGCCACGGCAATGACATCTTCGACCATGACACCAAAGACACGGCGGAGCGCTTCGTGGCGGCGGCGCATTTTATCAAGGTTAGGATAGCGGGCATCTACTGCGGCAAAGGCGGGCCCTGTCACGGGCAATTCCATCAAATCGGTCTCGGTGAACAGACCTGACCGCAAACCATCATGCAGATCGTGATGCGAATAGGCAATGTCGTCGGAAATCGCGGCCACTTGTGCCTCGGCGGATGCGAATGTGTCCAACTCTAGATCCCACTGCGCGTTCACCTCCGCCAGCGCATAGGGCAAGGGCCCCGCGTGTTTGGCGTCTGCATTCGGGCCTGTCACGGGACCGTTGTGCTTGGCGATGCCTTCCAGCGTTTCCCATGTCAGGTTCAGCCCATCGAAATCAGCATAATGGCGTTCCAGTTTCGTCACAATCCGCAAGGCTTGGGCATTGTGATCAAACCCGCCGTAAGGCGCCATCAACGCGGCCAAAGCATCCTCGCCCGTATGACCAAAGGGCGTGTGTCCCAGATCATGCGCCAGCGCAATCGCCTCGGCCAAATCGGTGTTCAACCCCAAAACCCCCGCCAAAGTCCGCGCCACTTGGGCCACCTCAATCGAATGGGTCAGGCGGGTGCGGTAATAATCGCCCTCATGTTCGACAAAGACCTGCGTCTTGTGTTTCAGACGGCGAAAGGCCGAGGAATGAATGATCCGATCCCGATCCCGCTGAAATTCGGTGCGAAATGAGGGCAGGCTTTCGGAATAAAGCCGCCCGCGCGATTGGTCTGAATGGCAGGCAAAGAGCGCAAGCATGGAATGCCTTCTTGTTGAAACGCGTCATGCCCCCTATATTGCATTCAACCGCCTTTTAGGAGTGCGAAAATGGACATCAGCCTTCCTCCACGCGTCACCGACCGCGCCTTTGCGCGCTTGGCCGAGATTGCCGCGATCACGGGGCAAAGCAAACCCCTGCGCGTCGCGGTTGAGGGGGGCGGATGTTCGGGCTTTTCTTATCAGATCAAACTGGACGACCCCGCGGTGGATGATCTGATCCTTGAACAAAACGGCCAACAGGTTCTGGTCGATCAGGTGTCTTTGCCGTTTTTGGCGAATGCGGTGATCGATTTCACCGAAGAGTTGATCGGTGCCCGTTTTGTGGTCGAAAACCCAAATGCGACCGCCAGCTGCGGCTGTGGGACGAGTTTTTCGTTATAAATCACTGGCCTTTGGGCAAAGCTGATCTACCTGCGTCAAACACGATAAAGGGTGATCTGATGACAGTCGTCTTGATGCTGGGCTCGGC
The DNA here is from genome assembly GCA_040398785.1 of Cypionkella sp. GTDB lineage: Bacteria > Pseudomonadota > Alphaproteobacteria > Rhodobacterales > Rhodobacteraceae > Cypionkella. The sequence goes on from JBBATJ010000009.1 coordinate 64,503, forward strand.
CCCGAATGCGGTGCAGGCGCGGGACTATCCGCGCGGGGCCTTTGATCAGATTTTGGCGATCAACAATGCCTATGCCATTCGACCCGATTGGGATGCGATGATTTATCCCTATGATTTTGATCCCGCCCGCATTCCAGTTCCAACCGCCAAACAGCGCCTGATTGACGAGCGCGATTTTGTGCCCGCGCAGAACCGCTATGGCGGGTTTATTTATGCGGGGGCGACGATGGCCTTTACCGCGGCCTATTGGGCGCTGGATCATTACCGCCCGCGTGTGATTGCGGTTCTGGGCTGTGATATGACCTATTCCGAACAAGGTCCGACGCATTTTTACGGCACCGGCACGCCGGATCCGTTGCGCGCAGATATATCTTTGCGCAATCTTTCGGCAAAATCGGCACGGTTGCAAATTCTGGCGGCCCAGCAAGGGTGCGCGATGGTTAATCTGTCGCGAGAGGCGTCGCGACTGGTCTTTCCGCGTGGGGATTTTGCGGCGTTGCCGGATTCCTTGCCGTTTGACACAGGCCTTGCGACGCAGGCCTTGGCGCTTGAGACGGCTTTGGGGTATACGACGCCAACAGGGCATTACGCCCAGACCGATGTCGACACAGATAAATTGGATGCGATTGATGCGCTGTGGCTCGGGGCGCTTGAACTGGGGGTGCCTGCGGCCTAAACTGCCCCAAACGGGAGCCAGTCATGAAAATCGCCACATTCAACATCAACGGCATCAAAGCACGGACAGAGGCGCTGACAACGTGGCTGGCCTCTGCCGCCCCCGATGTGGTCTGCCTGCAAGAAATCAAATCCCTGGACGAAAATTTCCCGCGCGACCATTTTGAAGCGATGGGATATCATGTCCAAACGCAGGGGCAAAAATCGTTCAATGGTGTGGCGATCTTGTCAAAATATCCGCTTGAGGATGTGGTGCGCGGCCTGCCTGATGCGTCAGGCGCGGGCAGATTGGGGGTCGATGACACCGAGGCGCGCTGGATCGAGGCAACGGTGGTCGGCAAGACCGCAGTGCGGATATGCGGGCTGTATCTGCCGAACGGCAATCCTGCACCGACACTGGACGCGGAAAAATACGCCTATAAACTGCAGTGGATGGCGCGGATGCAGGCGCGCGTCGCGCAGTTGCTGACATCCGAAGATCCGCTGGTGATCTGCGGCGATTACAATGTGATCCCGCAGGCGATAGATGCGGCCAAGCCCGAACAATGGGCCACTGACGCGCTGTATCTGCCAACCAGCCGCGCCGCCCTTCGTTGTTTGACAAATTTGGGCCTGACGGACGCCTTTCGGGCCAGAAACCAGAATGCGGGTCAATACAGCTATTGGGATTTTCAGGCGGGCGCATGGGAGCGTAATAACGGCATCCGCATTGACCATCTGCTTTTGTCGCCCCAAGCAGCGGATTTGCTGACCGATTGCCAGATCGACAAATCGGTACGCGCGGGCGACAAACCATCAGATCACGTGCCCGTTTGGGTTGATCTTGCGGCCTAAGCGGTCGTCACATCATAGCCATAGAGCCAGTCAAAGCGGCGCAGCATCAGATCGGGGGTGGCCCAATTCAGGGTGCGCAGGGCGGTGTGGCCAACCAAACGTGCCACCCCAGACAGATGATAATTGCGTGCATTTGCGTTGGCAGCAGCGATTATGCGGGCAACGCGCGGCGCACGTAGGGCCTGATAGTGTGGCAAGGCGTTTGGATAGGCATCCAATGTCTCGGCCAAAATCCAAGCATCCTCGATTGCCATTGACCCGCCTTGGGCCAGAAATGGTAAGGTTGGATGGGCAGCGTCGCCCAAAATGAACGCCGACCCTGAGGGCAGAATGCGACCCCAATGTTCGGCGATGGGATGGCGAAACAATCCCCATTCGGACGCAATTTCCACTTGGGACAGCCAATCTTGCACCTTGGGGCAAAACCCCGCAAAAGCCGCGCGCAGATCGGCGGGATTGGCGGATTTGGACCAGCTTTCATCGGCCCACGCACGGCGTTCTTGCACGGCGACGATATTGCGCAAACGCCCGCCCCGCAGTGGATAAGACACCAAATGTTGTCCTGCGCCTAAATAAACCTCAACCTTGTTTCCGGCGTCGGCCCCCTCGCCCGCGATGGTGGCGCGCCATGCCACTTGGCCTGTGAACGCCGCCTGATCATCGCCGTTCAATGCCGCGCGCAACCGCGAATGAATGCCATCCGCGCCAATCAAAATCCCCGCCGCGCGCCTTGTGCCGTCGCCCAACACCATCACGGGCACAGGGCCCGACAGATCAACCGACGCGACCTGCACGCCAAATTCGATCTGCACCCCAAGATCGCGCGCCAAAAGATCGATCAAATCAGCGCGATGCAAGAAAAAATAATCACCGTCCATCGTGCGACGGGTCAAATCCATTGTCAGAACCTCTGCCCCGTTGCGCCCGTCTATCAGGCGCACCGCGTTGGCCTGCATTCCTGCCGCCGCCAAAGCACCGCCCAGATCAAGGGCACGCAGAACCGCCGTGCCATTGGGCGCGATTTGGATGCCTGCGCCGATTTCGCCCAGCGCATTCGACTGCTCTAGCAGTGTCACCTGTGCGCCGCGTCGCGCCAAGGCCCGCGCCAAAGTCAGACCTGCGATACCCGCACCCAAGATGGTGATTGCCTGCCCCTTGATCGACATACGACTAACCCCCAATAAAAACGCCAAGGCGATTGCCTTGGCGTATCTTAACCCAATGTTGCGTCTCAGACCATCAATCGTCGCGATGAACCTTTTCGCGGCGCTCATGCTTTTCTTGGGCCTCAAGGGTCATGGTGGCAATTGGGCGCGCATCCAATCGTTTCAGGCTGATCGGCTCGCCCGTAGATTCGCAGTAACCAAATTCACCGTCATCAATTCGGCGCAAGGCAGCATCAATCTTGGACACCAATTTGCGCTGACGGTCGCGTGTGCGCAATTCCAGCGCGCGATCTGTTTCCTCGGATGCGCGATCGGCAACATCTGGGACATTTCGGCCCGAATCTTGCAGATTATCAATGGTTTCTGCGGATTGACCCAAAAGCTCTTGCTTCCACACCATCAGCTTGCGGCGAAAATATTCCAACTGCCGTTCATTCATGAATGGCTCGTCTTCTGCGGGACGATAGTCATCCGGCAAAAAGGTCTCGACTTTCATTTCAGCACCCCTGTTTTCACCTGGGCGCGCGGATTGGTCAATTAAAGTCATATCGCACCCCCACTGCGGCCTGCATCTATCCCAAAGCAGATGGGTTGTCACTAGCGGTTGCGTGAATTTCCTATGACAGTTAGAATGTCGGCAAGCGCAGATCAACCCACTGGAATAGATATGAAATTTGCCTCGACATCGGGTTATATTGCGGCAGACGATCTGCAAATTGCTGTCAATGCGGCCGTCGCCTTGCAGCGCCCCCTGCTGGTCAAGGGCGAGCCTGGGACAGGCAAAACCGAATTGGCGCGGCAAGTGGCCTTGGGTTTGGGGATGGAGTTGATCGAATGGAGCATCAAATCTACCACCAAGGCACATCAGGGCCTGTATGAATATGACGCTGTCTCGCGGCTGCGCGACTCGCAGTTGCCCAGCGCTGCGGATCGGGTGTCCGACGTGGGCAATTATATCCGCAAAGGTAAACTTTGGACCGCCTTTACCGCCGCCCAGCGTGTTGTTTTGCTGATTGATGAGATCGACAAGGCAGATATCGAATTCCCGAACGATCTGTTGCAGGAATTGGACCGGATGGAGTTTCACGTCTATGAAACCGGCGAGACGATCCGCGCCCTGCATCGCCCTGTGGTCATCATCACCTCGAACAACGAAAAAGACCTGCCCGACGCGTTTTTGCGCCGCTGTTTCTTTCATTACATCCGCTTCCCCGACCCTGAAACCTTAGCTGCAATCGTGCGGGTGCATTTTCCTGATATAAAAGAGAATTTGATAACCACAGCGCTGACGCAGTTTTTCACTGTGCGCGACACCCCCGGCATCAAAAAGAAACCATCAACGTCTGAGGTGTTGGATTGGCTGAAACTGCTGTTGGCTGAGGATTTATCCGCAGAGGATTTGCGCGCACCTGCAACATCTGCCCTGCCCCGTTTGCACGGCGCGCTGCTGAAAACCGAACAAGATGTGCAATTGTTCGAAAGACTGGCGTTTCTGTCGCGGGCTGATACGCGCAATCGATAAGAATTTTGTTTCCCATTTTTCCCGAATCAGACATGATTGCGGTGGTTTAGCCATCGTTTCGCCACAATCCATTCACGATAAATCCATAAATGAAATGTTTTGAAATATTTCGTGATATTTGCTGCGGAAATCTGGTGTTTTTGCTGCCTTTTGCCGCCATGGGTAGATTCTGAATTTTATGCAAAAATCAAAAGATTGACACAGACTGGCCTATTTCCTGACACTGCAACCCTGTTGATTTGATCTTACAGCGTTTGCCTTGCGGAATATTCCAAATAGGGGACATTTCTGACGACCCTTGGCCTTACACCGGCCGCAGGGAACAGGCCGTTCTGCGTTCTGCCGCAGAAAGGCTACGGACAGACCTGCACAGGTTTGCCGTAGGGCAATGGTGGGGACAAGACGGCATGGGGATGCATGGATTGTTCGAATGTGGGCCGATGATCTCACCGCTTCGGGGGGGTCCTAGGTTTTCGGGTGCGACAGATTTCGGGCCTATTTGGGCCAGCGATGATGCGATGTTTGGGATGTGGGGACATCCAAAACGTCGTGGCTGGTTTCGATCGGTTGGTAAGCTGTTGTTGTGTTGAAAGATTGAAAGGCCCCAACCTTTCGCATTTTGGAAAAGAGCTGCCAAGCCATGCGTGTATTGCCAATGTTAGCGTTATTGTCGGTTGCCGCCTGTGCACCTGTTCCTGGGGCACAAGTGACAAAAAGTTTTGCAAGTGATCGGACAGAGGGCATCAGCCTTCCTGCCATGCAAGGCTTTGGCATCTCTCCCAAAATATCATCGGTGCGTTCAAATGCGGATTTGATGCATCTTTTCAATTTGTTGGAATTCAACATGGAAAGTGGGCGCGCCCTGCCCGTTCTGACCCGATTTGAAGGACCGATTTCGGTGCGCATGATCGGTGCCGTGCCGCCCACGGCACAGTCTGAATTGTTGCGCCTGATTGCGCGGTTCCGAAATGAGGCGGGAATTGACATTCGCCCTGTTGGGCCAACTGATGACGCCTCGATCACGATAGATTTTCAATCTCGCGCAGATATGTCGCGCGTCGTCCCGATGGCGGCCTGTTTTGTCGTGCCGCGTGTGACGTCTTTTGCCGAATACCGCTTGCGTCGCAATAGCCCGGATGTGGATTGGACCACTGTGACCGAACGCAGCCATGTTGCGGTTTTTGTGCCCGCCGACACTGCCCCGCAAGAGGTGCGCGATTGTCTAAACGAAGAACTGGCCCAAGCGATGGGTCCGTTGAACGATCTTTACCAAGACCCAGACTCGGTCTTTAACGACGACAACTTTAACTCGGTGCTGACCGATTTTGACATGATGATGTTGCGCGTCCATTATGCGCCAGAACTGCGCTCAGGCATGAATGCTGCCGAAGTGGCAAAATATCTGCCCAGTATTTTGGCGCGGGTTAATCCCAAAGGTGCAGGCTTGGCGGCAAGCAAGCCGACACAGATGTCGCCTCGGTCTTGGGTTGCCGCGGTTGAGGCCAGTTTTGGCCAGAGAGGCAACGCCGTCAGCCGCATTGAAGCGGCAAATCGGATGTTGTCGATTGCCATGGCGCAGGGTTGGACGGATGGACGTCTTGGGTTCAGCTATTATGCCAAGGGGCGCGCCCTGTCAGCCACAGACCGCGCGGCGGCTGTAACAGCTTTTGCCGAAGCGGGGCGCATTTATCGCAGTATTCCGGGTGCCGCCGTGCAAGCCGCGCACGTGGATATGCAATTGGCGGCGATTGCCTTGGCCTCTGCGCAACCAGATACAGCCATTCAATTTGCTGATCGTGCAATGCCGATCGTCCAGCGCGCCGAAAATGCCGCTCTGTTGGCGACATTGATGCTGATAAAGGCTGAAGCCTTGGACAATTTGGGCCAAACTGCCGCAGCGCGGGCGCAGCGCCTCGACAGTCTGGGTTGGGCGCGCTATGGCTTTGGCGCAGAGCAGTCCCTGCGCGCGCGGCAGGCTGAAATTGCCAGCCTTGGCGCAAAGGGTCGGCGAGGATAGGTTCGCGTTAAAAGGGGCGGGGCCCCAAAGGGGGCATAGTGCTTATCATCGGTGGATTTTTGCTGGGGGCACTGCTGGGGCCTTTGCGGGCGATGAAACTGGGCGGGCGTAAATTGGACGCGCTGCATTATGGCGCGGCCTTTGCGTTGATCGGCACGTTGATCGGCCTTTTCGCCACCATCATTATCGCGCGCATGGCCTAAGGTGGCGCGGTGTTTCTGCCGTTCTTTAAAAACCTGCGTGACCTAGGTGTTCCCGTTTCTTTGCGCGAATATCTGGTATTCCTAGAGGGCGTGGTGGCGGGACTTGTGACCTATGACATCGACGGCTTTTATCATCTGGGCCGGATTGCCATGGTCAAAGATGAACGCCACCTTGACCGCTATGACCGCGCCTTTGCCGCCAGTTTTTCGGGGCTGCCGGATATCACTGAACAACAAGTGATTGCAGCGCTGGATCTGCCCCGTGATTGGCTGGAAAAACTGGCTGAAAAGCATCTGACAGCGGCTGAGCGCGCTGAAATCGCCTCTTTGGGCGGTTTTGACGCGCTGATGGAAACCCTGCGCCAACGTCTGGCCGAACAAAAGGGCCGCCATCAGGGGGGCAACACATGGATCGGCACGGCGGGGACCTCGCCCTTTGGGGCCTATGGCTATAATCCCGAAGGGGTGCGGGTCGGTCAGGACGCCAGTCGCCATCAGCGCGCCGTCAAGGTCTGGGACAAACGCGAATTTCGCAATCTGGATGATAAGGTTGACCTTGGCACCCGAAATATCAAAATCGCCCTGCGCGCGTTGCGGCAATGGGCGCGCGATGGGGCCGAGGATGAGTTGGACCTTGACCGCACCATTCAATCCACCGCGCATATGGGATGGTTGGATGTGAAAATGCGCCCCACGCGGCGCAATGCGGTCAAGGTGTTGTTATTTCTAGATATTGGGGGGTCGATGGATCCCTATATGCGGGTGATGGCGGAATTGTTTTCCGCCGCAAAATCTGAATTCAAGACGCTGGAAACATTCTATTTTCACAATTGTCTATATGATGGGGTCTGGCGCGACAATGCGCGGCGCTGGGATCAACAGATAAAAACGCTGGACCTGTTGCGTCTGTATGGGTCTGATTACAAATGTATTTTTGTGGGCGATGCCGCGATGTCGCCTTACGAGCTCACCCATGCAGGCGGCGCGTCCGAGTTTTGGAACGCCGAGGCGGGGGCGGTTTGGCTGACGCGCGCCTGCAATCAGTGGCCGCGTCATGTATGGATCAATCCCGCACCACAGGGCGCTTGGGCCTATACCCAGTCAACTCAGTTGATTTCCCAGATTTTCGCGGCCAAAATGGTGCCCATGACGCTGGACGGTCTGACCCGCGCCATAAAGATACTGCGATAGCTTGCGCCAAGGCTTTTCTTTGCACCAGATGCGCCCCATATTCATTTCATGTTCAAACTTACCCCCCTGATCTTGGCGGTTGCCTATGCATTTTTGATGATGCAGTTTTCCGTATGGCGCAGCAAAAAGACGTTGCGTGAACAATCCAGCCCCTTGGCCCATCCTGCGATCCTGCGTCAGGCGGCGCGTCTGGCGGCGGCGCTGGAGGTGGATCAGATCAAAGTGAATCTGCTGGAAATGGATGCGGTCAATGGGCTGGCCGCCCCCGACGGTCAGATATACCTGACGCGGGGGTTTATTGCGGCCCATGCACGGGGGGAGGTCACGGAAACCGAACTCGCCGCCGTGATCGCGCACGAACTGGGTCATGTCGCCTTGGGGCATTCGCGCCGCAGGATGATTGATTTCACGGGACAAAATGCGGTTTTCATGGTGCTGTCGGGGATATTGAACCGATTTTTGCCTGTGATTGGCATTTGGATTGCGCGGTTGATCTCGACGGCGCTGATGGCCCGCCTGTCGCAGCGCGATGAATATGAGGCGGACGCCTATGCGACCGCGTTGTTGAACAAGGCTGGGATTGGTGCGGCCCCGCAAATCAGCCTGTTTGAAAAGCTAGAGGCGCTGACGGGGAATAAGGGGGCATCCGCACTGTGGCTTGCCAGTCATCCGCCCAGCGCCGCCCGCATTGCCGCGATCCGCGCACGCGAAGACCAGTGGTCTAGGACGTGACCGCCTTGGCCAGTCGCGGGCATTGGGCGCGCTTTAGCAGGGCGCGCAGGGACACGGGTTGTCTTGCCATCGCCTCAGATTTTGCGTGAACTTGCGCGATGACAGACCCCATATGGTCGGGGTGATGGGAAAACATCTCCCATAGAAAACCGTCAGGATCGCGGCGGTCGACCCCTTCGGCGGCCAAAACATGGCGGGGAAAATCGCGGGCGTTAAAGGTGACGATACAATCCGCAGACCCCGTGATCGCAACCGCCAAAACGTGCAGATCATTGGGGTCTGGCAGGATCAGGCGCGTCTCAATCTGCGGGGCGGCACGCAGCATGGACTTTGGAAATTGTGCGGCGACCAGCGCCGCCTCAACCCGTGTTTCAGCCATTTGTCCCAGCTTATCGGTCGCGCGCACCCATTCTTCTAGGATGCGCTCTGACCAAAGCGGCGTGTATAAATCCGCAACGCCCAGCAAAATTTCGCGCAGCACAGGCGGATACAGAACGCAGGCGTCCAAAACCGCCCGCATCAGCCATCCAGACGGAAAAACAGGGCCTTAAGGTATGCGCTTTCGGCGAGTTGCGGCAACATCGGATGATCCGGTCCTGCAAATCCCGTGTGCAACAATTGCCCGCGCCGCCCGCCGCGCCCAATGCCGCGCGCGGAGGCGTTGCGAAACACCGTCAGATCGGCGGCGTGCGAACAGGAACACAAAACCAAATAACCGCCAGGGGCCACGACATGGGCGGCCAGTCGCGCAATGCGTTCATAGGCGCGCAAACCTGCCTCGAGTGCAGGTTTTGCGGGCGCAAAGGCGGGGGGATCGCAGATCACCACATCAAACCTTTGCCCCTCGGTCGCCAAAGCCTCGAGCACGTCAAAGGCATCACCCTGACGGCTGGCAAAGCGGTCAGAAACGCCCGTGGCTGCAGCGCCTTGAGCCGCGAGTTCCAGCGCCGACGCAGACCCATCCACACACAGCGCAGATGCCGCCCCCGCAGCCAATGCCGCCAGACCAAATCCGCCGACATGGGAAAACACATCCAAAACCCGCGCGCCATGTGACAGCCGTGCGGCAAAGGCGTGATTGGGGCGTTGGTCAAAAAACAAACCTGTCTTTTGCCCGCCCACAAGGTCCGCCATATAGGTGGCCCCGTTCATCGGCACGGGGATCGGGCCTGTCAGCGCCCCCGTCAGGATCACGGTTTCCTCATTCAAACCTTCCAGCGTGCGCGCCCGCCCAGAGGCGTTCTTGACCACGGTTTTCACGCCCGTCACAGCCTGCAAGGCGGCGACCAGATCGGTCAAATGCGCCTCGGCCCAGGCGGCGTTTGGTTGCACCACGGCAACATCGCCAAAACGATCAACGATGATGCCCGGCAGGCCGTCCACCTCGGCATGAATAAGGCGATAGAACGGCTGATCAAAAAGGCGACTGCGCAAAGACAGCGCATGGGTAATTTTCGCCGCAAACCACGCCTGATCAATCACCGCCTCTGGATCACGGTCCAGCATCCGCGCCACAATTTTTGATTTGTGATTGACGGTGACCAGACCCAAGGGCCGACGCTCGCCATCCGCAAGAATCGCCAATGCGCCCGAGGCAATCGCCTGCGTGCGCCTGTCGGTGACCAATTCATCGGCATAGACCCAAGGGAAGCCGTGGCGGATCGCGCGGGCTTCGGCCTTGGGTTTCAGGCGGACAACGGGCAGACCCTTAACAGGGCCGTCTTCATCGGGGGGGAGATTGGTATCATTCATGCCCCGTGCATAGCCGCAATGACCCGCCCTGAAAAGAGGAAGTTATTTTGGCAGATCCAAGGCAGGTTTGCGCATAGATTGCGACACCACACTCCGCAGCCCATTTGATTGCGCGCCCAAGTGTTTTTGCAACGATGCCGCCAATGCCTCGGTGATCACGACCTTTTGCGTGCGCCCCACAGCCTCTTCGGCGCGGGCCGTGGCCCCGCCTGCGCCCCGCACAGTTGCATCGACATTGGAGGTGCTAAGAACCGCGCCCGTGACCGCATCACGCACTGTCAACGTGTAAAATAGATTATGTTTGCCACCAAAAGAGTCGCGGGTTTTTTGTGTCAGCGCGTGAAACTTCGTAACGACAATGTCCAAAATAACCGCGCGCCCTTGGGTCATGCCTTGGGTTGCCCGTGCCATCGCGCCCTCAACGATGGTTTTGACTTGGGCATAACGGTCTCCCTCTGGCTCGCCATGCCAAACGATATCCGCCAAGGGCTTGTAGGTGTTCGCCTCTGAAACCACCAGACTGCGAGGCACGACCACATTCACCGCCTTGACGGCATAGGCCGGCGCTTGGGACGTTTCCATCAACAGCGCTTGTGGGCTTTGGCCACGGCTGGGCGGTTCTGACATCATACAGCCTGACAGGCCCAAAGCAGCAAGCAAAACCACAAGACGTAAACCAAACATGACGACACCTCGATGTTGCGAAAGACTGTCATAATGGTTAACCATCAATATTGACGAGACATCGTCGCAAGTCGCGCGAAAAGATGACCATTTAAAGAAGATTGTGGCGCATATTTCTGAACCCGCCTTGCAGCACTGAGCTGTTAGCGCTAACAAGCTGCAACACCAATCACCAACCCCCGTTTTGGATATCCCATGTCCCAGATTTTGCCCATTATCGCCCGTGTCACTGACCGTATACGCAGCCGCTCTCGTGCGACGCGTGAGGAGTATTTGGCCCGTATTGGGGCTGCAGGGTCTGCGGGGCCAGTTCGGGCGCATTTGTCTTGCGGAAATCAGGCCCATGCCTATGCGGCGATGGGGGATCAAAAATCTGACCTCGCGGCGGGGATCGCGCCCAATCTGGGGATCATCACCGCCTATAACGATATGCTCTCAGCACATAAGCCTTACGAATCCTATCCAAATTTGATCCGTCTGGCGGCAGCCAAAGTTGGCGCTACCGTGCAAGTGGCAGGCGGCGTGCCCGCAATGTGTGATGGTGTGACCCAAGGTCAGCCGGGGATGGAATTGTCGCTGTTTTCGCGTGATGTTATCGCCCTTGCGGCGGGGGTTGGCCTGTCGCACAATTGCTTTGATGCCGCATTGTATCTCGGGGTTTGTGATAAAATCGTGCCGGGACTGATTATCGCGGCGGCCACTTTTGGCCATATCCCTGCGGTGTTCGTGCCCGCAGGGCCGATGACCTCTGGCCTGCCCAATGATGAAAAATCCCGCGTGCGCAATGCCTTTGCCAATGGCGAAGTGGGGCGCGATGCGTTGATGGCGGCGGAAATGGCAAGCTATCATGGCGCGGGCACTTGCACGTTTTATGGCACAGCCAATACCAACCAAATGTTGATGGAATTTATGGGCCTGCACCTGCCGGGGGCTAGCTTTGTCAATCCAAACACCCCCCTGCGAGATGCGCTGACTACCGCGGCGGTGGAACGTGCGGCCTCGATTACAGCCCTTGGCAATGATTATCGCCCAGCAGGCGAGATTTTAGACGAGCGTGCCTATGTCAATGGTCTGGTCGGTCTGATGGCAACCGGCGGCTCTACAAATTTGGTGTTGCATTTGCCCGCAATGGCGCGTGCATCGGGGGTGCTTTTGGATTTGCAAGATTTCGATGACATCAGCCAAGCCGTGCCTTTGATGGCAAAAGTTTACCCAAATGGTCTGGCGGATGTGAACCATTTCCATGCGGCGGGGGGCCTGCCCTTTATGATCGGGCAATTGATGGATGCAGGCCTTTTGCACGCTGATGCCAAGACCGTTCTCGGCGACGGGCTTGCCCAATACCGCAATGACCCGAAATTGCAAAACGGCGCGCTGGTCTGGCAGGCTGGGCCAAAGCACAGCCAAAACGATAAAATCCTGCGCCCTGCCGCTGATCCATTTCAGCCCACGGGGGGCTTGCGGCAATTGTCTGGCAATCTGGGCCGCGCTGTCATCAAAGTCTCAGCAGTGGCCCCAGAGCGTCACGTCATTCAGGCCCCCGCCCGCATTTTCCACAGCCAAGACGCTGTAAAAGCCGCCTTCAAGGCTGGGGAATTCACGACGGATACGGTGATCGTGTTGCGGTTCCAAGGCCCCCGCGCCAATGGGATGCCCGAATTACATTCCCTCACCCCAGCGCTGACAATCTTGCAAGATCGCGGTTTGAAGATCGCCCTTGTCACCGATGGGCGTATGTCCGGCGCTTCGGGCAAGGTGCCATCCGCCATCCACGTCTCGCCCGAGGCGGCATTGGGCGGCCCCCTGGCCAAACTGATCGATGGTGATATCATTCGCCTTGACGCGGTGGCAGGCACGCTGTCAGTCACCGCCACAGGCTTTGATGCCAGAGCCAACATCACCGCGGATCTGTCCGCCAATGCGCATGGCATTGGTCGCGAGTTGTTCGAAGTGTTCCGCCGCAATGTCGGCACTTCAGAAACAGGCGCTGGTGTTGTCATTTAACCTTTTGCGCGCGCCGCGGGGGATATTTAGACCCGGATGAAAGCGTTTCACATTGACCAAAATACCTCCGCCGGAGGCACCTAAACACCATACGAACTGGAGAATTTTATGACCCCCGCCCAGCAATCCGCCGCCGCCGCAAAAATCTGCGCTTTGGCCCCCGTCGTGCCCGTTTTGGTGATCGATGATCTGGCCCATGCCGCCCCTTTGGCGCGTGCCTTGGTGGCAGGCGGCTTGCCCGCGCTTGAGGTGACATTACGCACGGCCTGCGCGCTGGACGCGATCCGCGCTATGTCCGAGATCGAAGGCGGTGTTGTTGGCGCAGGCACTTTGCTGACGCCCAAGGATGTCAAAGATGCCAAAGCGGCGGGCGCGAAATTTGGCGTATCCCCCGGGGCAACACAGGCCCTGATCGAGGCCTGTGCCGAAGCGGAATTGCCGCTGTTGCCGGGTGCAGCCACGGCGACAGAAATCATGCTGCTGCTGGAAATGGGATTTACAGTGCAAAAGTTTTTTCCCGCCGAACAGGCGGGTGGTGCTGCCTATTTGAAATCCATCGGATCGCCGATTCCCCAAGTGTCGTTTTGCCCAACGGGGGGGATCAGCCTGAAAATCGCGCCCGACTATTTGGCGCTGAAAAACATCCTTTGCGTTGGCGGATCATGGGTTGCCCCCAAAGACGCGATGGCGGGGGGCGATTGGGCCTTGGTGGAGACGCTGGCCCGCGAAGCCGCAGGTCTGTCCAGATGACGTCCGTCTCGACGTGCCTTTGGTTCGACGATTGCGCGCTGCAGGCGGCGCGACTCTATGTCAGTCTGTTTGACGACGGAGAGATCACCAATATTACCCCGCGCGGTGACGACCCAGATCGCGCATTGACCGTGGCCTTTACTTTGGGCGGGCAGAAATATTGGGGGTTGAATGGCGGGCCGATTTTTCCCCATTCGCCTGCCACATCTATTTCGGTTCATGTCGACACCCAAGCGGAAGTGGATCATTTTTGGACGACACTGACCGCGAACGGCGGCCGCGAAAGCCGTTGCGGTTGGTTGATTGATCCTTATGGTCTGTCTTGGCAGATTATTCCCCGCGCTTTGCCGCGCCTTTTGGGGTCTGACCCCTCTGGCCGCGTTATGGCGGCGATGATGGCCATGGCCAAGCTTGATATAGCAGCCCTAGAGGCGGCGGCCCAATAGCCCAATTTAGTGCTCCGATTCAGTAACCCAATTTTGCGCCGCGCCCACCACGGCGGGTGGGTTTGACAGGGGCCTGCAACGCTTGTGTCAGCACTTCGGTCATTGGATGTTCGGGGCGGGCGTAATGGGAAATCAACAGGTTCAGCGCCGCCAAGGTGTCAATCCCCTGCGCCAGTGACAGCACCCAATCAATAAAGATCGATCGGCACTCAGCGCCAGTAATACCCTCGATAGCATAGCTTTCACGGATCAGACCCTTTGGATCGGCCTCAGCCAGTTGCATCCCCGTCTCCTTTACGCGCCAGATAGGCGGTGATAATTTCATCGGCCCTTGCGCCCATCGCGCCAAGACTGCCAATACCTTGCGCACTGCGAACGACAAAGTCACCTGCGCCTTGACCCAAGGTAGCAGGGCCATTGGCAGAATGTGATACCAGCCGCAACGCTGTCTGCAAGTCTGCCATGACCCTGTAGGCGGCAGCCAATTCCTGCCCGTCCGATTGCGACAGTTTACCTGCCAAAACACCCGCCGCCATTTGATCAAGCGCCGATCGTGCAGGGCTGGCAGTTTGCAAAGCCAGGGTCTGGGCAAACAGTTCAATATCCATCATCCGACCCGCGCCCAGCTTTGCCTCCCATACACCCTGCCCAGATTTGGCCGCTGCGAGACGCGCGCGCATATCGGCCACATCGTCCAGAACTTGCGTGCCTTGGCCTTTGCGGGCGATGATCTGCAATCGCAAGGTCTCAATATCCTTGGTCAAATCTGCATCTCCCGCCATAACGCGGGCACGGGTCAGGGCAAGATGCTCCCATGTCCAAGCCTCATCCATCTGATAGCTGTGAAAGGCGGCAAGACTGGTGGCGACAGGGCCCTTGCGTCCCGATGGGCGCAGGCGCACATCGACCTCATAAAGCCGCCCCTTGGCGGTTTGCGCCGATACGGCGGTAACAAAGGATTGGGTCAGCCGGGCAAAATATTGTCGGGTGGCCAAGGGACGGGGGCCGTCAGACACCTCTTGTCCCAAGGCGTCATAAATCACAATGACATCCAGATCAGAGGCGGCATTCAGACGCCCTGCACCAAGGCTGCCCATGCCCAAGACCGCTGCACCCCGACCGGGCGGCGCGCCGTGACGTCGCGAAAATTCTGTGCAGACCACAGGCCAAAGCGCCAAAATGACCGCATTGGCCAGATCCGAATATTGCCGCCCTGCTTGATCTGGCGAAATGAGGCCGCGCAGCAAATGCACACCGATGCGAAAGTGCCACTCTTTTTGCCAGAGACGGGCGGCGTCCAGTTTGTGTTCATAATCGGACAAGCGTTCCAATATTTGGGTCAAAAGCTTGGCCATATCTACAGGCCAGGGCGCAAAAAAGCTGCCGCCCAGCACCGCGTCCAGAACAGCGGAATGACGCGATAAATAAGCGGCGAGTTGCGGCGCGGTTGCGGCAATATCGACGATCAAATCCACCAATTGAGGATTGGCGTCAAAAAGCGAGAAAATTTGCACACCCGCAGGCAGACCTGCCAGAAAACCATCTAGGGCGATCAGGGCCTCATCGGGGTTCGCAGCGGTTTGCAAACGGGCCAGCATCAAGGGGGCAAGTCGCCCGAAAATCGTCGCCGCACGGGCAGAGCGCAAGGCAGGATACTGCGCCCAACCCGCAACGATCAAGGATTGTTGCGGCGTCAGAATAGGCACTTGTGGGGCCGGTTCGGGCGTAAAAAAGCCTGTGGTGATCCGATCAGTTTGGGCAAGACGCGCCAAAAGCCCCGCGCGAAACATTGTGGAATCCTGCCCAGAGAACGCGGCCATCCGGTCGATACCTTGGGCAGTCGTCGGCAAATCATGGGTTTGGGCATCATTCACCATCTGCAAACGGTGTTCCAAATCACGATGCGCAAGATAGTTTTGGGACAAGGCCGCTGCCTCATCTTGTTTGATCCAACCATTGGCGGCAAGGGCGGCAAGGGCCCCCAAAGTGGTCGGATTGCGCAAAGACATATCGCGCCCGCCTGCAATCAATTGGCGGGTTTGGGCGTAAAATTCAATTTCACGAATGCCGCCTTGACCCAGTTTCAGATTATGGCCTTCAAGACGCAAGGCACCATTCAGACCACGATGGGCGCGAATACGCAAACGCATATCATGCGCGTCTTGGATCGCAGCAAAATCCAAATGTTTGCGCCAGACAAAGGGCGTCAGCGTCTGCAAAAACCGCTGACCCGCAATAATGTCACCCGCGCAAGGCCGCGCTTTGATATAGGCGGCGCGTTCCCATGTGCGGCCCTCTGCCTCATAGTAGCGTTCGGCACTGGCCATCGAGACACACACAGGCGTTACCGCTGCATCTGGGCGCAGCCGCAGGTCTGTGCGAAACACATAGCCCTGATCGGTTACATCCGACAAGATCGCCGTCATACGTCGGGTGACGCGGATCAGGGCCGTGCGCGCCTCTTGGGGGTCGGAATAGCTGTCTTGATCAAAAAGGCAAATCAGGTCGATATCCGAAGAATAGTTCAGCTCTTTTGCGCCCATTTTACCCATGGCAAGCACCACCATTCCCGCATCTAGGGGCAGTTTTCCGCGCGCAACTTCGTCATGGATCAGATGGGAGACGCACAGTTGCACCGCGCGGTCGGCAAGGCGGGTCAACGCCAAGGTGACCTGCATCGTCGGCCATACCCCCCCCAAATCCGCAAGCGCGATCAAAGCAGCAAGGCGACGTTTTACGCGGCGCAGATCATTTGGCAGGCTGGATAAATTTGCGGTATCAAGGCGCGCCAATTCTGCATCCAAAGCGGTTTCTGGTGCGCCCAACAGCGCATCTGACAGCCACGCGCCTTCGGACAGCATCAATCCGCGCAAATAGGGGCTGCAGGCGGCTGACGCGACCAAAAGATCGACCACAGGATGGCCAGCATAGGCTTGCGCGACCGCATCCGCTGCCGCAAGATCATAGGGAATCGGGTGGCGCGTCATACGCGCGGCGAAATTCGTCATGCTTCTATGGTGATGCCCGCCCGCGATTTGGTCAATGGGGGATGCATGAGCAAAAGTTTGGCGCGGGTCATTGCGGCCTTGGGGGATGCAGGCAAACCGCCGGTAGAAATGCCCGCCGAGACGCGCAGTGCGCACCAAGCCGCGGCGGCGGCGGGGTGTGCGCTGGATCAAATTGTCAAATCCATCATTTTCGAGGGGGCCTCGGGTCAAATGTATTTGTTTTTGACGGCAGGTGGGCATCAGATCGACATCGCCTTAGCCAGTGCTTTGGCGGGCGATAAGTTGGGGCGCGCAGACCCGAATGCTGTACGACAAGCGACAGGCTTTGCTATTGGCGGTGTCGCGCCGATTGGGCATCTTACGCCTCTGCCGATTTGGATCGACCCGCGCCTATTAGAATTTGATACCGTTTGGGCTGCCGCAGGCACCCCGCGCCATATTTTTCAAATATCACCCGACGCCCTGCAACGCTTGACGGGCGCAAGTATCGCACCATTTACCATGGATCCATAAGGCGCAATCAGGGCTTGGCGCAGGGATATTTGCGCGCTAGTGTGTTCTAAGTCATAGAATAGTTGAGACAATGCGCCACACCATCCCCCTTGCACCGCAGTTTTACGTAACCGCACCTCAGCCCTGCCCCTATCTGGATGGGCGGATGGAACGGAAATTGTTCACGTCGTTGCAAGGTGATGGGGCGGTTCGGCTGAATGACAATTTGTCCAAACAAGGATTTCGCCGAAGCCAAAATGTGGTGTATCGTCCGTCTTGCGCGGAATGTTCGGCCTGTTTGTCGGCGCGCATCCGTGTTGCAGATTTTGTGCCAACGCGCACGCAACGCAAGGTGATGAACCGTGCGGCAAATGTGGTGCGGCACCCTACATCAGCCTGGGCCACC
This sequence comes from Cypionkella sp., assembly GCA_040398785.1. Taxonomy (GTDB): domain Bacteria; phylum Pseudomonadota; class Alphaproteobacteria; order Rhodobacterales; family Rhodobacteraceae; genus Cypionkella. Next base: position 82,385 of record JBBATJ010000009.1, read on the forward strand.
GAAGATCAATATGCATTGTTTCGCCGCTATTTGGACGCGCGTCACGCCACAGGTGGCATGGCAGATATGGACACATTCGAATTCGCCGCCATGATCGAGGAAACCCCGATCAAGACACGCGTTATTGAATATTCCTTGCCGGAAACGGGCGCCTACCGCGAGGCGGGGCCGCTGATCGCGGTCGCCTTGACCGATGTCTTTGATGATGGCCTGTCTATGGTTTATACGTTTTATGATCCTGATATGGACAGTATGTCTTTGGGCACCTATGCGATTTTAGACCATGTCCAAATCGCGCGTGAAGCCGGCTTGCCATATGTCTATTTGGGCTATTGGGTGCCTGGATCGCGCAAGATGGGCTACAAGTCAGGCTTTTCAGGGCTTGAGGTCTATAAGGGCGGGCACTGGCAAGATATCGGCAATCCCGCAGACCATATCGCCGAACTGCACCCCCTGTCGGTTGATCCGATTTCCGAACAGGTCGCACGGATCGTCATCAGCCCTGCCGTTGATTTACAAGAATAATGGCCGGCCTGCATCTGTCGCAAATCGCGCTGATCGTTCCTGATTACGATGAGGCGATTGCCTTTTTTACCGCCATTGGTTTTGGGCTGACGGCCGATATCGACCAAAGACGCAAACGCTGGGTCACAGTGTCCAATGGCGGTATCGGTCTGGTTTTGGCCCGCGCTGACAGCCCTGCGCAAACCAATGCGATCGGAAATCAGGCGGGCGGGCGCGTTTGGTTGTTTTTACAAACCGATGATTTTTGCCGGGACAAAGAACGCATTTTGGCAGCCGGTGGTCGATTTGAAGAAGACCCACGCCACGAACCCTATGGAACAGTCGCGGTCTGGGTGGATATTTGGGGCAACCGCTGGGATTTAATCGAACCAAAGACGATGTCGGTTTAAGGGAAATTGCGAAAGTTTCCGTGACTAGGCCTAAAACGAAATAAAATAACAAAAAATATGCGCGCTGCGACATTAAATGCAGTTTTTATGGGTTGACGCCCCAAAAGACCTTGCCTAGTTTGCCGATCCGACGGGGTCCGAACTCCCCTCGCCTTTGCGACAGCGGGGGCTTTTGTTGGTGGATTAGAAGTGGATAGAAAATGAAGACCCAAATGACCGGCGCGGATATGGTGGTGCAAGCCCTGAAAGATCAGGGTGTAGAGGTGGTATTTGGCTATCCAGGCGGCGCAGTTCTGCCGATCTATGACGCGATTTTCAAACAAAATGACATTCATCACGTTCTGGTGCGCCACGAGCAAGGCGCGGTTCATATGGCCGAAGGCTATGCGCGTTCCACGGGCAAGGTGGGTGTTGCGCTGGTGACTTCGGGACCAGGTGCCACGAATGCGGTGACAGGTCTGACCGACGCGCTGATGGATTCCATTCCGATCTTGGTGATTTCGGGCCAAGTGCCAACGTTTATGATCGGCACAGATGGCTTTCAAGAGGCGGACACAGTCGGCATCACGCGCCCCTGCACCAAACATAACTGGCTGGTCAAAGACACGGAAAAACTGGCCGAAACCATTCACCAAGCCTTCCATGTCGCCAAATCGGGCCGTCCTGGTCCTGTTTTGGTCGACATTCCCAAGGATGTGCAATTCGCAACTGGCGGCTACACGGAAATGCCCCAAGCCAAGGTTTCGCATTACCAACCGCGCACCGTGGGCGACCCCGCCCTGATCGCGCAAATGGTCGAGATGATGGAAACGGCGGAACGCCCGTTGTTTTATACAGGTGGCGGCGTGATCAATTCGGGGCGAGAGGCGTCGAAACTGCTGCGCGAATTCGTGACGGCCACGGGCTTTCCAATCACTTCGACGCTGATGGGGCTGGGATCTTATCCCGCCTCAGGGCCGAATTGGATCGGTATGCTGGGGATGCACGGCCTTTATGAGGCGAATTTGGCCATGCACGGCTGCGATTTGATGATCAACATCGGCGCGCGGTTCGATGATCGCGTGACAGGTCGTATCGCGGATTTCAGCCCGAAATCAAAGAAAATTCATGTGGATATCGATCCGTCATCCATTAACAAGGTGATCCGTGTCGATGTCGGCATCATTGGCGATGTGACCAATGTGCTGACCGAGGCACTGCGCCAATGGAAAGCGCGTGGATCGCGCGTGAACAAAGATGGTCTGGCCAAATGGTGGGCGCAGATCAAAGATTGGCGCGCGATCAACTGTCTGTCCTATAAGAATTCCGATACGATCATCAAACCCCAATATGCCCTGCAACGCCTAGAGGCGCTGACCAAGGGGATGGACCGCTATATCACCACCGAAGTGGGCCAGCACCAAATGTGGGCGGCGCAGTTTCTGGGGTTCGAGGATCCAAACCGCTGGATGACGTCGGGCGGTTTGGGAACGATGGGATACGGTCTGCCCGCCAGTATCGGCGTTCAAATGGCGCATCCTGACGCGCTGGTAATTAATGTCGCGGGCGAAGCGTCTTGGCTGATGAATATGCAAGAAATGGGCACGGCGATGCAATATCGCACGCCTGTCAAACAGTTCATTTTGAACAACGAACGTTTGGGGATGGTGCGCCAGTGGCAAGAATTGCTGCATGGCGAACGTTATTCCCAAAGCTGGTCCGAAAGCCTGCCCGATTTCGTGAAACTGGCCGAGGCCTTTGGGTGTAAGGGCATACAATGCACTGACCCGAAAAATCTTGATGACGCCATCATGGAGATGCTGCGCTATGATGGTCCCGTGATTTTCGATTGCAGGGTGGAAAAACACGAAAACCTGTTCCCGATGATTCCATCGGGCAAACCGCACAACGAGATGCTTTTGGGTGACGCTGACACGCAGGGCGCGATCAAGGCGGGCGGGGCGGTTTTGGTCTAGGGGGCCTCTGCCCCCCAGAGCATTTGCAAACAAACGCTCTCCCCCGAAGGTATTTTGACCAATATGAAAGACGAGGCCCATGTCCGCACTCAATATCAAAAAAGGCTCCAGCAGCCATTCCGCCTATGATCTGCGCGACCCAAATGCGCCCGTGCTGGAACAGCACACTTTGGCCGTGGTGGTCGACAATGAAAGCGGCGTTTTGGCGCGGGTGATTGGACTGTTCTCGGGGCGCGGCTATAACATCGAAAGCCTGACCGTGGCCGAAACCGATCACGCCAGCCATCTGTCGCGCATCACCATTGTGACCACAGGGACGCCGCAGGTGATCGAGCAGATCAAATCCTTGCTGGCGCGGATGGTGCCTGTGCACGAAGTGCATGATCTGACCACCGAGGGCCCCTCTGTCCAGCGCGAATTGGCGCTCCTTAAGGTGGCAGGCAAGGGCGAGCATCGCATTGAGGCGCTGCGACTTGCAGAAATTTTCCGCGCCAATGTCGTCGATAGCACATTGGAATCTTTCGTGTTCGAGATGACCGGCACGCCCGTGAAAATCGACGCTTTTGCCGATTTGATGCGGCCCTTGGGGTTGGTTGAAATCGCCCGCACGGGCGTGGCTGCCCTCGCGCGCGGCGTCTAATCTAAGCCGTACACCTTCCTCGTTGTCCAAATATCCTGGGGGGGGTACTTTGGCGTTTGCCAAAGTAACTTGGAGCGCAAAGCCCCCCTTTTTTGTCGCATCGAATTGATCGACAGCGCCATTTTCATCCCCCCGTGAATGCCTTATGCTGCCTTTGAACGGGAGAACATGATGATCATCGAGTTGGGACATTTCGCCTTAATTTTGGCCTTTACAGTGGCGATTTTGCAAACCGCGTTGCCGCTGTGGGGCGCGCATCGCAACGACGCGCGATTGATGGCTGTCGCGGCACCAGCGGCCTTGGTGCAGCTTGGTTTGATTGCCATGGCTTTTGGCGCCCTCACTTATGGATTCGTGACATCGGATTTTTCGTTGCGGTTGGTTGTCGAAAACTCGCATACGGCAAAGCCTCTGCTTTATAAGTTTGCAGGTGTTTGGGGCAACCACGAGGGGTCTTTGCTGCTTTGGACGCTGGCGCTTGCACTGTTTGGTGCGGCGGCGGCGGTCTTTGGCGGAAATCTGCCCGCCACCTTGCGGGCGCGGGTTTTGGGGGTGCAGGCCAGTATTGGTGTGGCCTTTATCGCCTTTATGCTGTTCACCTCGAACCCATTCCTGCGGTTGGCCAATCCGCCGATGAACGGGCATGATCTGAATCCTTTGTTGCAAGACCCAGGATTGGCCTTTCATCCGCCGTTTTTGTATTTGGGTTATGTGGGCCTGTCGATGTCCTTTTCCTTTGCCATCGCTGCCCTTTTGGAGGGGCGGGTTGATGCAGCCTGGGGGCGCTGGGTGCGCCCTTGGACACTGGCGGCTTGGATTTTTCTGACGATTGGCATCGCGATGGGCTCTTGGTGGGCCTATTATGAACTGGGCTGGGGTGGGTTTTGGTTCTGGGATCCTGTCGAGAACGCAAGTTTCATGCCGTGGTTGGTCGCGGCCGCCCTGTTGCATTCAGCAATCGTTGTGGAAAAACGCGAAAGCCTCAAGGCTTGGACGATCCTTTTGGCCATTCTTGCCTTTGGATTTTCATTGATCGGCACGTTTATCGTGCGGTCTGGCGTGATCACATCTGTGCACGCCTTTGCCAATGATCCCAAGCGCGGGATGTTTATTCTGCTGATTTTGGCAATTTTCATGGGCGGGGCCTTGATCCTGTTTGCCCTGCGCGCGCCTGTTTTGGTCGCAAAGGGCGTGTTTTCGATGATCAGCCGCGAATCCGCTTTGGTGGTCAACAATCTGCTGTTGGCAGTCTCTGCCTTTGTGGTTTTTATCGGCACGATTTGGCCCCTTGTGGCAGAAATCTTTTTTGGCCGAAAACTGTCGGTCGGTGCGCCGTTTTTTGATGCGGCGTTTTCGCCGTTTATCATCGGGCTTGCGATTATACTGCCGATCGGGGCGATGTTGCCGTGGAAACGTGCGGCGGGCCTGCGCGCCTATCGTCCGCTGTATACGACATTGGCGCTGGCACTGGCAGCGGGGCTTTTGGCTTATGCAGTGCAAACGGGACGCACGGCCTTGGGGCCAGTTGGACTTGGCCTTGGCGTTTGGGTTGTGCTTGGTGCACTGGTGGATTTGGCCGGGCGAACAGGGCGCGGGTCGATGTCAGATCGTTTGTCGCGTCTATCCCGTCTGCCGCGTGCGGATTGGGGAAAAGCGGCGGCACATATCGGCATGGGAATAACTGTGTTCGCAGTCGCCGCGATGACAGCTTGGGTAACCGAAGATATCCGCGTTGTGCGCGTGGGGGAAACCTATGATCTTGGCAAATATCAGGTCACTTTGGTCAATGTCAAAGACGTGCAAGGCCCGAATTATGCGTCGAAAATGGCGGAAATGCGGGTGACTTTGAACGGGGCAGAGGTGGCTGTGTTGCATCCTGAAAAGCGGTTTTATCCCGTAGCAGGGATGCCCACGACCGAGGCTGCAATTGATCAAGGCGTATTTTGCGACCTCTATTTGGTGATTGGTGATCCGCAAGATGGCGGTGGATTTGCGGTGCGCGGTTACATCAAACCCTTTGCGAATTGGCTGTGGGGGGGGGCGCTGTTGATGGCCTTTGGCGGCATGATCAGCTTGTCGGATCGACGGTTTCGAGTGGCGGCAGGGGCAGCGCGTCATGCGTAGATCCCTGCTGCTGATGATATTTCTGGCGGCCCCCGTCTTTGCGGTGCAACCGGGTGAGATGTTAAAAGATCCCGCCCTAGAGGCGCGGGCAAGGGCGATCACGGAAACCTTGCGCTGTCCTGTCTGCCAAGGCGAAAGCATTGACGACTCGTCTGCGCCGATCAGCCGTGATCTGCGGCTTGCTGTGCGCGAAAGGCTGGTGGCAGGCGACAGTGATGATCAGGTGATCGACTATGTGACGGCGCGCTATGGCGAATTTGTTTTGTTCAAGCCGCGCATGACGGGGTCGGGGTTGGCTCTGTGGCTCGCGGGGCCAATGATGCTGATTTTGGGGGCTATGATAGCCTTTGCGATGGCGCGGTCGCGGGCAAAAGCAGACGATATGGCCCCAATCAACCCCGAAGAACAAGCCGAATTAGACAAGATTTTGCGCGAATAGGCTTTGCCCCTGCCCCATGCCCCGATAGAATGGCGCAAAGGGGACCACCATGACAAACACTATTCTAATCGGCGCACCCATCGACGATGGACAGCGCAATTTGGGCTGTATCATGGGGCCTGCCGCTTATCGTGTGGCGGGGTTGGGGCGCGCGATTGCCGATTTAGGGCATTTTGTCACCGATTGGGGCGATCTGGCCTTGGCGGAATTGCCCGATGCCACCTGCGACAATCCCGCAGTGCATCATTTGCCCGAAATCTTGGCTTGGACCGAATTGCTGCGCGACCGTGTCGATGCCGCGCTGACCACGGGGGCGATGCCGATCATTTTGGGGGGCGATCATGCGCTGGCCTTGGGATCGGTGGCAGGGGCGGCGCAATATGCCGCGCGGATGCAGCGCCCGCTCTACCTATTATGGTTGGATGCGCATTCGGACTTTCACACGGTCGAGACAACGACGTCGGGCAATCTTCACGGCACGCCTGTCGCCTATATTGCAGGGCGTGGGGGATTTGCGCCCTTTCCTGTCTTTCCCGCGCCGATTCCGCCCGATCACATTTGCCTTTACGGCATCCGCTCCGTCGATCCTGCGGAACACGCGGCGCTTTTGCGCCATGATATAGCGATCAACGATATGCGGGTTTTGGATGAACGCGGCGTGGTCGCCCCCTTGGCGGAATTTTTGGCACGGGTGCGCGCGGCGGGTGGTATGCTGCACGTGTCGTTGGATGTCGATTTTCTGGATCCGACCATAGCGCCCGCCGTTGGGACAACTGTCCCAGGCGGTGCGACGTTTCGTGAGGCGCATTTGGTGATGGAATTGCTGCACGAATCTGGCTTGGTCACCAGTTTGGATTTGGTAGAGTTGAACCCGTTTTTGGATGAACGGGGACGCACTGCGACATTGATGGTCGATTTGGTCGGCAGTTTGATGGGGCGCAAAGTGTTTGACCGCGTGACCCGCAGTTACTGAGGGTCTTTGTAGACGTGTTTACGGCCCTGCCAATCGGTGACGACATAGCCCTGATCGTCTTTCGTCAAATAATCAGGCCCAATCGGCACTTTGCCAAAACCCCCTGGGATATCAATCACATAAGTTGGAACGCCAATCCCCGACATCCGTCCGCGCAAAGCCGCCATAATCGCCTGCCCCGCCGCGATCGTGGTGCGAAAATGGTTGGTGCCGCGCGCAAGGTCGCAGTGATGCAAGTAATAGGGCGTCACGCGTCGCGCCAGCAATCCCCGAAACAGCGCCTCAAGCGTGGCGGCATCATCATTTATCCCGCGCAGCAACACGGTCTGCGACAACAGAGGAATGCCCGCATCAGACAGACGGCGCAGGGCCGTTGTGGCGGCAGGGGTCAATTCATCCAGATGATTGGTGTGGACGACCATATAGACAGTCGGGCGGCCCTGCAGGGCAGCGATCAGATCAGCGTTGATCCTTTGCGGCGCGACCACAGGCACACGGGTGTGAAACCGCACGATCTGCACATGGGGGATGGCCGTCAAACGTGCCATAATCGCCGCCAATCGCCGCGGCGACAGGATCAGGGGATCACCGCCTGTCAAGATCACCTCCCAAATCGCAGGCGTGGCACCGATGTAATCCAAGGCGGCATCCATATCGGCTTCGGGCAAGGTCGCCTCTTCGCCCACAACTTCGCGGCGAAAACAAAAGCGGCAGTATACCTCGCAGGAATGGGTTGCAGTCAGGATCACGCGGTCAGGATAGCGGTGGGTCAGACCTCGCGTTGGGCTGTGCGCCACATCGCCGATGGGATCGTATAACTCCTCGGGCAGAATGGTCAGCTCGGCCACATCTGGCACGAATTGGCGCGCAATGGCGGGGCGGTCGGCCACGCCCAACATCTCGGGCGAGATGCGGATTCGAAAGGCATCTGCCACCTGCCCCAAGGCTTGGCGCTGATCGGCGGGGGCCAGTCCTGCGGCAATAACTTCGTCGGCGTTGCTGATGGCGATTTTGGGCATTTTGGACCTGAAAACAGGGGATCAGCGCGGCTTATGCGCGGTTTTGGGCAGATTGACAAGCAGAGCCAAAACGTATCCCAATTTTCACTAAGTTACTGATAAAAAATAATAATATTGATAATTAACGACTCACCGCCAATATTTCCCGCTTTCAGCAGATACTAATCACCTCGCATCGACATTATTTTTAACAATAATTACAATGGCTTGCGCCGTTTGGCGGGGCATTTTTTCACCCTCTATTGCACCCCAAATGCCGTGTGGTGTAAGGTAAAAGATACAATATATAGATCATACATAGGAAGGCGCGGCCCAAGTGACCGACACTCCAGATACACCCGAAAATGACGCAACGCCGCTGGTGCGGATGGCCCATGATGGACCGCAAATTGACATCTCGGAAGAGATGAAAACGGCCTATTTGGATTACGCGATGAGCGTGATCGTCAGCCGCGCCATTCCCGATTTGCGCGATGGGTTGAAACCCGTGCACCGGCGTATCTTGTTTGCGATGCACGAGGTGGGCAACACCCACGACAAGGCCTATCGCAAATCGGCGCGGCCTGTGGGCGATACGATGGGGAAATACCACCCCCACGGTGATTCTGCGATTTATGATGCGCTGGTGCGGATGGCGCAGCCGTTTTCTATGTCGTTGAAACTGCTGGACGGTCAGGGCAATTTTGGCAGCATGGACGGCGATTCCGCAGCCGCGATGCGTTACACCGAAGTGCGGATGGACAAGCCTGCCGCGTTTCTGTTGGCGGATATCGAAAAAGAAACCGTTGATTTTCAAGACAATTATGACGGCAAGGACCGCGAGCCGACCGTTTTGCCTGCGCGTTATCCCAATATGCTGGTCAATGGCGCCGAGGGCATTGCCGTGGGCATGGCAACCCGCATTCCGCCCCATAACTTGGGCGAAGTGATCGACGGCACGCTGGCGATGATTGAAAACCCCGATATTTCCACCGAGGCCTTGATGGAAATCATCCCTGCCCCCGATTTTCCAACGGGGGCGACGATCTTGGGCCGATCTGGTGCGCGCAAAGCCTATCTTGAGGGGCGCGGTTCCGTGATTATCCGCGCCAAAACCCGTATCGAGGAAATCCGCAAAGACCGCTGGGCGATCATCATCGATGAGATGCCCTATCAGGTGAACAAAGCGCGGATGATTGAAACCATCGCCGAACTGGTGCGGGATAAGAAACTGGAAGGCATTGCGCATATCCAAGACGAATCTGATCGTATCGGCGTGCGCGTGGTGATTGAACTTAAACGCGACGCCACGGCGGATGTGGTTTTGAACCAATTGTTCCGTTTTACCCCGATGCAAACCAGCTTTGCCTGCAATATGTTGGCGCTGAATGGCGGGCGGCCCGAAACCCTGACCTTGCAGGATTTTCTGCGCCATTTCATCACGTTTCGCGAAGAAGTTGTCGCCCGCCGCACCGCGTTTGATCTGCGCAAGGCGCGCGAGCGCAGCCATATTCTGTGCGGTCTGGCCGTGGCCGTGTCGAATGTCGATGAGGTGGTGGCCACCATTCGCAGCAGCGCCGATCCAGCTGAGGCGCGCGAGCGGTTGATGACCCGTCGCTGGCCTGCGGGGGAAATTATCCCCTATATCAAGCTGATCGATGATCCCGCCCATCCCGTCAATGACGATGGCACCTATAATTTGTCCGAAATCCAAGCCCGCGCGATTTTGGATTTGCGCCTGCAACGCCTGACGGCGCTGGGGGTGACGGAAATCACCAATGAATTGCAGGAATTGGCCGCGAAAATCAAAGATTATCTGGAAATTTTGGGATCACGTGAACGCATAATGGAGATTATTTCCAACGAGTTGCGCGATGTGAAGGCCAATTTCGCCGTGCCGCGCCGCACGGAAATCGTCGATTGGTCTGGCGATATGGAAGACGAAGACCTGATTGAACGCGAAGATATGGTCGTCACGATCACGTCGGGCGGCTATATTAAACGCACCAATCTGGCCGAATTCCGCGCGCAAAATCGTGGCGGCAAGGGGTTGGCCAGTATGTCGACCAAAGAGGACGATGTTGTCACCACCCTTTTCGTGGCCAACACGCACACGAACCTGTTGTTTTTCACCACGGATGGCATGGTTTACAAGTTGAAAACATGGCGTCTGCCACTTGCGGGTCGCACAGCCAAGGGTAAGGCCATGATCAACATTCTGCCGATTCAGGCGGGGGTTTCCATCGCCGCCTTGATGCCTGTGGACGCACCCGAGGAAGACTGGGAAAACCTGCAAATCGTCTTTGCGACCAGTGACGGCGATGTGCGCCAAAACGATCTATCGGATTTCGTCAATGTCAAACGCAATGGCAAGATCGCGATGAACCTGCCTGACGGCGTGTTGCTGGTCAATGCGGCCATTGCGGATGAGAATGACGATATCATGCTGGTCACCGCGCTTGGCCGCGCCATTCGTTTCCCCACCACCGAAATTCGCGTGTTCAAATCGCGCGGATCAACAGGGGTGCGCGGTATTCGGCTGCAGGGCGATGACAAAGTTGTGTCCATGTCGATCATCCGCCATTTTGAGGCTGACCCAGCCGAACGCGAAGCTTACCTCAAACAACGCCGCCTGATGGCAGGCGTGGTCGAAGATGAGGTGGATGACGAAGAAGAAACCGTTCCCGCAGGACAATTGTCGCCCGAACGCTATGCCGAAATGTCTGCGGCCGAGGATTTGATCCTGACCATCACGGCAGGGGGCGCAGGGAAACTGTCGTCTTCGCACGGATACCCCGTGCGAGGCCGTGGCGGCATGGGCGTCAAGGCCATGGACGGCGCAATGCGCGGCGGGGCCTTGGTGGCAAGCTTCCCCGTGGTGCTGTCGGATCAAATAATGTTGGCAACCAGCACGGGCCAATCTATTCGCGTGCCCGTGGATCAGATTTCGTTCCGCTCGCGTGCGGCGGGGGGCGTAAAGGTGTTCAATGTCGGCACTGGCGAAGAGGTGGTTTCTGTCGCCCGCGTGGCAGAGCAGGAATGATCGATGCGCTGCGCACAAGGTTGATGAGTTTGGCCGCCCTTGGCCAGACCATCACCTATGGGGATTTGGCGCGGGAATTTGACATTCCCCCGCCCAGTATCGCCACGCTGACCGCGCTGTTGGAAACCCTGATGGACCAAGACGCCGCCGCAGGGCGCCCCTATCTCGCTGCTGTCATGGCAGGGCGTTTGGGGGATGGAATGCCGTCCTTGGGGTTTTTTGAAAAAGCGGCGGAATTGAACGCCGCCCTCAGCAGTGATCCCGAAGAATTTGTGATGTCGCAACGCCACGCTTTGCGGGCCTAATCGGTGCAATTTCGCACAACACGCCGCGCATTTTCGTGAGTATACCCAAAGTTAATGCCAAGTTAACATAATCAACCCGAACCAAACATGGTCGGGAAGGGAAACTGGGAACAAAAGGACTTCACAATGGACGCTTTGAACAAATACATCCCGCTGGTGTCGCGGATATTGCTGGGCCTGATCTTTGTCTTGGCAGGCTTTGGCAAGCTGATGGATCCAGCGGGCAGCGCAGCCTATGTGCAAATGGGCGGTCTGCCTGGCTTTATGGTTTGGCCTGCTATGGCGCTGGAACTGCTGGGCGGTATTGCGTTGATCGTCGGGTATCAAACGCGCTGGGTCGCACTGGCTTTGGCGGGCTTTAGCCTGCTGACAGCCGCACTTTATCACAACAACTTTGCAGATCAGACCACGATGATCATGTTCCTAAAGAACTTGGCGATCGCAGGCGGCCTGCTGCAAGTTTATCTGCATGGCGCAGGCGCGCTGGCGATTGATAAAAAGTAAAAAGATCGGGCGGCCAATTGGCCGCCCGATTTCATTTCAACCAACTGTCATAGTCGCTGACAAGCAGATGGGTGGGGGGCACATCCTCATCTATATCGGCGAAACGACCAATCGGTTCGCGAAACACATTGTCGGTGACATCGTCGTTGACGGTCGACACCTCGCCAATCAGCACATCCCCGCCCTCGCCCCAAAAGGCGTGCCAATCCCCCGGCATCAGGGTGACAGATTCCCCCGGGGCCAGTTTCAGCTTATCGCCGGGGCCATAGGGGCGATCAATGCCATCGCAGCGCACCATGCCACCCTTATCGGGGGCGAAATTGCCCTGATCGTCGGACCCGAACAGTTCCACCACAAGGGTCGCGCCACCGCGGTTGATGATATCCTCGGCCTTAATCACATGGGTGTGCATGGGTGACAGCTGATCTTGGCGCGAAATCAGCAGCTTTTCCGCATAACACATCCCGCCGCCGCGCTGCAGATCAGCCAATTCGCCATTCCTCAGCGTGAACAAAAACAGGCCCAGATCGTCAAACCGCCCCTGCCCATAGTCGGTGATGTCCCAACCGCAACGCCCCGCAATCACCCGCCCCGCGATGGATTTATTGGCGCGAAACTGATCCGGCGTCCAATTGGCAAATGGCGGCAGAACAAAGCCATAGTGGCGGATCATATCATCGGCCGCCGCCATGATATCATTGATGCGTGATCTTTTCATAATTCCCTCCCGAATTGCGGATATGCTAGCGCAAACAAAGGCGCGACAAAAGACCTGACTGCGGATCTTGGCACGTCGGTGCCTCTGGCGGAGGTATTTTAATCAGTATGAAAGGCTTTCATGCTGGCACAAATACCTAAGGATGCTTGGGCAAGATACAGACCCTAAAAGTGCGCGACGGGGATCGCGGTTAGGCTGCCCAAGCCCGAACGGCATCGCCGAATGCAGTGAAAAGGGGTGTTGAGACATCGTTCAAATGGGCGTTCCATTCAGGGTGCCATTGCACGGCCAAAGTGAACCCCTTGGCGTCCTTGACATAGATCGCCTCGGGCGTGCCGTCAGAGGCATAGCCGTCAATGACAATGCGTGGACCCGCCACCTTGATCCCTTGGCCATGCAAAGTGTTGGTCATAACAACATCGCGCCCCAACAAGCGGTGAAAGACGCCGTCATTGGTAAAGGTCACTTCGTGGCGGGGGGCAAAAATTTCCTCGGATGTGCCGTTTGGATCCATTCGATGGTTCATCCGACCTGGCAGATCGCGAATTTCGGGGTGCAATGTGCCGCCCATAGCAACATTCACCTCTTGAAAGCCGCGACAAATCCCCAAAAACGGCTGCCCACGCTCCACGCACGCGCGGATCAAGGGCAAAGTGAACTGATCGCGCCCACGATCAAACAGACCATGCGCGGGGGTTTCCTGTTCGCCATATTCGCTGGGATGCACATTCGGCTGACCGCCTGTCAGCAAAAACCCATCACAGGCCGTCATCATATCGTGCAAATCTGCCATGCTGGGATCGGCGGGAATAATCAACGGCACACAGCCCGCAACTTTGGCAATCGACAAACTGTTCATCAGGCCGGATCCATGCACCGAATATCGGTCATTGATTGCATGAAGATTACTGATGATGCCAACGATAGGCTTTTTAGGGGTCATGTCATGGGACCAATGCGAAATTGTTGCATAATTATAACAGAACAGCCGGCGAGGTGAAGACAAATGCGCGCAAAAATAACACGAAATGGTTATTTGCCCCTGAAACTGGCGTAAGGCATAGAAATGCATCAACAGGAGGCGTCTGTGAAAACAACTTACGTTATTGCCGTGGCTGTCGTGGCCGCATTGGCTGGATTTGGGATCAGCACATGGGCCAGCCATAACGGTATGGCAGGCACGCAGATGGCGGGGGAAATGGCCGGGCATGATATGGCCACGATGTCACCGTGGGCAAAGGCCTATGACGAGGCCAACAGTGCCATGCACGCGGGCATGATGATTGCTTATACCGAAAATCCCGATTTGGATTTTGCCCATAGCATGATCGCCCATCACCAAGGCGCGATTGCCATGGCCAAGATTGAGCTAGAACATGGCAAAGACCCTGAAATTCGCAAACTTGCCGAGGGCGTGGTCGCCGCCCAAACTGCAGAGATCGCCCAGATGCAGGCATGGGTTGCCAAGCAATAGGGTAGCGCGGCAATAGCACTGGACGGGGCGGCGAAAATTTGATCAAACCACGGGTGTTAGGATAGGAATTCCCGTGTCAAAAACGTCCGCCCCGCTGATCGGCATTGCCTTGATGATAGGGGCGATGGCCGCACTGCCATTCATCGATATGTTTGCCAAGATTTTGGGGGCGGCAGGGCTGCCCATTGTGTTGATCGTCTGCGCCCGTGTTGGGTTTGGCGCGCTGATGACCGCGCCTTTGGCCTATCGGGCGGTGGGCAAGGGGATGTTTCGTCGCGCCAATCCTTGGTTTCACGTCCTGCGCGCGGCACTGTTTAACCTGTCGACCTTTACCTTTTTCTGGTCGCTGAAATATCTACCCTTGGCGGATTCTTTGTCGATCTTTTTCGTACAGCCTTTGGTGCTGACAGCCCTATCAGGTTGGTTTTTTGGCGAAAGGGTTGGGCTGCGGCGGTGGGCGGCGGTGTTGGTTGGCTTTGTCGGCGTGTTGATCATCGTGCGCCCCGGCCTTGTGGCGTTCAATTTGGGGACGGTGTTTGCCTTTGCCTCGGGCTGTTGCCTTGCGATCTATCTCGCGCTCAGTCGGCGGATCGCGGGCGAGATGCCTGCTATTGTGACCACATTTCAAACCAGCGCCCTTTGTGCAATGATCCTGATCGGGATATTGCCCGTTGTCTGGGTCACCCCAACTGCGCCACAATGGGCGATGTTGATTGCCATGGGGGTTTTGGGCACAACGGGGCAGTTTTTGATGCTGCGATCCTATGATTTTGCCGAGGCATCGCTGCTCGCCCCATTCGCCTATACGGAAATCATCATGGCCACCCTGCTGGGATGGCTGGTTTTTGGTGATTTTCCTGATGGTTATACGATTTTGGGCGTGGCGGTGTTGATCGCCTCAGCGATCTATATCGCGTTGCATTCGGAAACCACCTGACAGGCGGCGGCGATGCCGCCCGCGTCATGCGGGATCTTCAGCGCGGTCATGCCCGCCTGCATAACGGACAGCGCCCCTAGCACCATATGTGCGTTGACATGGCCCATATGACCCACCCGCAAGAACCCGTGATACGCAGGATCGTCGGACGGAGCCATGCCCAGGCCAATGCCAAGCGTGACACCCGCATTCTGTTCAACCCATTGGCGCAGACGCGTCGCATGAGGTGCGCCAAACCGCGCCGCCGTCACCGCATGGGATCGATTTGCGGGATCGGCCACATTCATGCCGATCTGCGGATTGCCCTGTCCCCAAACATCAAACGCTGCCCAGACCGCACGGGCCAATGTGGCATGACGCGCCCAGATTTGGGGCAAGCCCTCTTCGGCGATCATATTCAACGCTTCGCGCAGGGCGAACAGATGATGCGTGGGCACTGTGCCGCACCAGTATTGCCAAAACTCGGCACCTTTCGCGCGCGGTGTCCAATCCCAATAGGGGGTTTTTAAATCGCCCCGCAAGGCCGCCGCACGATCGGAAAACCACACGAAGCCGAGGCCCGGCGGCGTCATCAACCCCTTTTGCGAGGCAGAAACCGTCACATCGACACCCCAATCGTCCATCCGATATTCGTCGCAACCCATGGAAGCGATACAATCCACCGCAAGCAGCGCTGGATGCCCCCCCATCGCCGCCCTAAGCGCTGCAATATCGGTGCGCATACTAGAGGCCGTATCGACATGCGTGGTCAGCACAGCGCGGATTTTCCCCGCTTTATCCGCCCGCAAACGATCCGACACCCGCCCCATATCGACGGGACTGGATTTGCCAAAATCCATCACCTCAACCTCCACGCCCAACGCACGTGCCGACGCCGCCCAAGAAAGGCCAAACTGACCCGTCGCCAAGACCAGCGCCTGATCGCCGCGCGAAAACAGATTGCTGTTTGCCGCCTCCCACGCGGCATGGCCATTGCCGATATAGGCGGCGATATGTGCCGACGTACCTGCCACGGCCCGCAGATCGGCCCACAGCGAATGGGACAAATCGATCATCTCGCCCTCGTAAATATTCGGGCTGGGCCGCTGCATTGCCGCCAAAACGCGGTCTGGCATAACGGATGGACCAGGAATAGCAAGATAGGGGCGGCCGTTGGCAAGGGTCATGGGGCATCCTTTTTCACAATGGCTAGGCCCGGCGGGCGCCTTCGTCAATGGCTTGGCTTGTATCCCATGTCGGCGCGCATTAGTTTTACCAAAAAGGAGCCGTGATGCGCGCGATTTTTGATCTGACGGGGGCGGACAGGCTGACCTTTTTGCAAGGGATGGTCAGCAATGATATGCGGACGCTGGACAAACGGGACGGCATTGTTTGGGCCGCATTGCTGACACCGCAAGGGAAATATCTGGCGGATTTCTTTGTTATTGCCCTGGGGCCTCGGCTGGTGATGGATATTGATGCCAGCATCGCTGAGACCACGGTCAAACGGCTGTCGATGTACCGATTGCGTGCCGATGTGCAAATTGTCGCCAGTGATCTGTCGGTCACCTGTGGGCTGATAAATGCACCATTGGGTGCCCTGCCAGATCCACGTCATATTGCGATGGGATGGCGGTATTATGGGGCGGCGATGGACGCGCCCGCAGTGGATTGGGACGCGCTGCGCGTGGCGAATGTAATCCCCGAAACGGGAATTGAGCTGATCGCGAATGACACCTATCTGCTTGAGGCGGGGTTCGAACGGCTGAACGGCGTGGATTTTCGCAAAGGCTGTTATGTGGGCCAAGAGGTGACCGCGCGCATGAAACACAAGACAGAACTGCGCAAAGGTTTGGCACGGGTGTCGGTTGCAGGTTCTGCGCCCATCGGCACGCCCATCATGGCGGGGAACAAACAGGCGGGGGTTCTATTCACCCAAAGCGGCGGTTTCGGCATTGCCTATCTGCGCTTTGACTGGGCCGATGGCGAAATGACGGCGGGGGACGCGAAAATTCTGGCGCTGGAGGATCCCTGCTGACAGGATGCTGTCAGCAGGGGGGTGTTAAGACGGGGCATCAACCCTGAAAGGAAAGAATATGCCCTTTAAACCTGAAAATGCTGTTGTTTGGTCGGAAATTCCCGTCACTGATTTGGACCGCGCCCGTGTCTTTTACGCCGAGGTGCTGCAATGCGAGATGCGGCAAGACAACAGCGGGCCGCGCCCCATTGTCGATATCGTCGCGGATTCTGTTGCGGCGCATTTGTATGTGGGCACCCCTGCCCCGCGCGGCACAGGCGTAACCTTGCATTTGGCCGTGCAAGGCACCGTTGAGGATGCGCTGACACGAACCAAATCCGCAGGGGGCACCGTGATCCTTCCGATCATCACCATCCCACAGGGACGATTTGCCAAAATCCAAGACCTCGATGGCAATTCCATCGGCCTATTTCAGGCGACCTGATGCGTCGCGCGGATCGTCTATTCATGATCGTCGACTTGTTGCGCCCTGCCCGCCTGATGACAGCTCGGGAGTTGGGGGCACGGTTAGAGGTATCGGAACGGACGATCTATCGTGACATTGCCGATCTGATTGGCGCAGGCGTACCGATTGAGGGCGCCGCAGGGGCGGGATATCTGATGCGCCCCGGCTATGATCTGCCGCCGCTGATGTTAACCCAAGATGAGGCCACGGCCCTGATGGCAGGCGTGCGAATGCTGCGCGCCTTTGGCAGTCCTGCGCTGGGACGCGCGGCCTCAGAGGCAATGGACAAAATCGCCGCTGTTCTGCCACCCGATTTAGCGGCATCTACCGCCGCGCTGCCGCTGCATATCATTGCGCCGATCACAGACAGGTTTAACGATCCCGCGCTAAAAATGCTGGAACATTTGGAAAAGGCAATTCAGGCGCGGGTCGCGGTCATCCTCGACTACAAAGACAACGGTGGCGCGGTGACACGGCGCGAAGTCCTTCCCGCTGCCTTGTTCTTTTGGGGCGATGTCTGGACATTGGGGGCTTGGTGCAATCTGCGCGACGATATCAGGATGTTTCGTGTTGACCGCATCGCGCATATTAAAACGGGCGCGGGGTTTTCGGCCGCCCGCGCCCGTGCGATAAATGCCGTTCTGGATCTGCGGCGCAATCAGCAGCGTTAGCCGCGTTCGGAATATTCCATCAATTCGGTATGCACGATGATAAATTCCTCTGGTCCCACGAATTGTGGGATCATGACGCGAATGCCATTGTCCAAAATCGCAGGTTTGAAACTGCCTGTGGCGGTTTGACCCTTGGTCACAGGCTCGGTTTCGATCACCTGACAGCGAACCTTTTGTGGCAGCGTCACGTTCAGCGGTTCGTCCCCAAAATAGTTGATGGTTGCTGTCATCCCGTCTTGCAAAAACGGGCGACGATCGCCCAACAGGTCGGCATCTATTTCCACCTGCTCATAGGTTTCCGAATCCATGAACACCAAACGCCCGTCATTTTCATACAGGAATTGCTGATCCTTGTTTTCCAGTTCAACCCGCTCGACCTTATCCTCAGACCGAAAGCGTTCATTCAATTTACGCCCGTCGCGCAGGTTTTTCAACTCGACTTGGGCAAAGGCACCGCCCTTACCTGGCTTGACATGGTTCACCTTGACTGCGGCCCAAAGACCGCCGTCATGCTCCATGATAAAGCCAGGTTTAATTTCGTTTCCATTGATCTTTGGCATTGCGGCAAAACCTTGACAAAAGGTTGAAGGAATATTGGCCTGCTCTATATATGGCAGGATGGCTTTGGGCAAGCCAACTAAATAGAGTAGACAGAATTACCAGCCATGCGTTATACGCATGACAGATATGATAAAATGACTAGGCCCGAATCGTCGCAAAACCGTTACAAGGCCCTAAGTCTGAGAAGTTCAAGAGTAGAAAAGGACGATGTGATGTTTGACTCGATTGACAGCACAGCCTTCAATTTCGAACAAGGCCAACGCGCGCGCAAATTGTTTGCAGCCGTGGTCCTTGCGGCGTTGGATGATGCGATTGCCGATGACAAGAAATACGGCAACGGTCCTGATCAGATCGCCCGTTGGGCACGTTCGCGCGATGGCCGCGAAGTGCTGTCCTGCGCGGGTATTGACCCGAATGAGCGCGTGGTCAAAGGATTGATGGAGTTTGTTTCCAAAGGTGTGCGGACATCAGTCGCTTTGTCGCGCGAAGAATCCGAACGCCGCCATGCTGCAGAACTTGAACAGGCAGAAGCGGCTTAAACGTCGGTGACATTCGAAAAAGCGCCCCTTGGGGCGCTTTTTTATTCCAAATCATGGGCAGCGAGCATACGCCCAACTTCGGCGCGCACCAACTTACGGATATTACGGGTGATTCTTTCGCCCATCGGGCCCGCCATTTCTTCGCGAAAAATGGTTTGCACAAGACTGCGAAGCGCCTGTTCATCCACCATGACATCTTGCGCTTTGATCCCATTTGAAAAACTTGGCTTGCGAAATGCCGCATGGGCTGCCTCGACAACAGTCTCTTGCATCGCCTCGCCCGCCAGTTCGGCGATTACGCGTGCCTCTGCCTCATCTGCCCAAGCGGTATCAGGTTCAATAGTTCCGTCAACTGCGGGACCATTTGCCTGCACCTCAGCGGGGGCAAGATCGTCAGTGTCATCGTGCCAATCTGGTGCGGTTTGCTTGGCGTTCCCCACCACTTCGATGTTTTCAGCGGTATATTCATCGACGAATTCATGCGGGGAAATATCAGACAAGCGCGCAGAGGGTTCCAAAGTGAACGGCGCGGGTTGCGGCGCAATAAAGTCCGCAGGCGCGCCCAAGGACCAATCAGATTTCTGGTCGCGCACCGTGGCAGTATCAGGTGGGCCACCTGCCGCCGCATCCATCGCCGGCAACACCTCTTCAATCGCGGGAAATGCGGGACGACGGGTTGGCCTGCGAACAGTCACGAATTTCGGGGCATCCCCGCGATCTTCCACCCGGTTTTCAGGTGTCAAAACCAATTTCTGCGAGATGTCTGCCACCGCCGCCAACTTGGCACGATCCGCCGGCTTTAAATCCTGGGCAACAAGCCGACGAATTGACGACAAAACGTCCTCAATTTCATGCGAACTTAACGGCTCAGCCATAATGGACCCTTTGATTTGACACTTTCAATAGCGTAACGCGGCGCGAAAGGCATGACAACAATTTCTACCAACACAAAAGCAACAAAACACGGCGATATTTGGGCGCGGCTTTGGCAAATTCGCGCCAAAGCCGCGTTCCAATTCCCTAGTTTGTAGACCTTAGTTTGCGATCTTGGACATAATTTTATCCAATGCCGCCCCCCGTGCCGACGTTAAAGGCGCAGCTTTTACGGCCGCCGCATAGGCCTCGACATCATAGGTCGGGATACCCAAGTTCAGCTTTTCTGCCGTTAATTGCCCCATCACCGACAGCAGTTGATACACACCGATATAGCGGTTCGCCTCGGCCTCAAGTTTAGCAGAGCGTGCCGCAAGCAGATCCTGTTCAGCATTCAGCACATCCAAGGTTGTGCGCGAACCAAGGCTTGCCTCTTCAGAAACGCCGTCAAACGCCTTTTGGGCAGCGTCAATTTGTGCGGCATTCGCTGTGATCGAGGCACCCGCCACTTGCAAACCCGACCAAGCATTGGCGACGTTTTGATCGATTGTCAGACTGGTTTGCAAAAGGCTGGCCGCCGCAGATTCCTTTTCTGCCAAAGCTTTACGATACAGGGCCGAACGTTCACCACCATTGTAAATCGTTTGGCTTAGTTGCAAGGCGGCATTGGTATTGCCAAGGCCAGTGTCATCCTCTGACAGACCAATGCTCGCGGACAAGGACGGACCAAAAGCCGCTTTGGCCATCGCAAGTTGTATATCGGCGATCTTAGCCTGATGCTGAGATTGCAGAATAAAGGGATGGTTTTGCTGGGCAATAGCGCGGGCCGACTCCAATGATTTCGGCAACACGGGCAGCGCAGGTAACCGCGCCAAGGCACCCGGATAGGATCCAACGGCCAATTTGTAGGCCTCACGCGCGACATTCAAATCGCCTTGGGCGGCCACCAACCCCGCGTTGGCGGCGGCCAAACGCGCCTCTGCCACAGATACATCTGTCAGGGTCACTTCACCAACCGCGAAACGATCATTGGCCGCGCGCAATTGTTTTGTGATCAAACGCGTGTTCGACGCACGCAGGTCAACAATTTCTGATTTCAACTGCAAATTCACATAGGCAGCAACCGCATTTAGCAGCACAGATTGCTCGACATTGATCAAACCTGCCCGCGTGGCCAAAACTGCCTCATGGGCCAGATCGCCACCCATGCGCACGCGGCCACCTGCATACAAAAGCAAACTTGCGGTCAGGCTTTGCTGCGCGCTGTCGGTTTCAAAATTGGCTGTCAGCAACGCCCCCGCAGGTGCCGCATTGTCATATTTGCGCCATGCATACTGCGCGGTATAACTGATAACTGGGCGCAATTTGGCGATAGCAACGGCAGCATCTTCGTCGGCGGCGCGCAGGACGGCCTGATTTTGATCCAACAGATGCGACGATTTATATGCCGACCTTAATGCATCCGCTAAGGTTTCAGTTTGTCCCGCAAACGGCAGGGATAGCCCAAGCCCCAAAGCCGCGATTGCCAAAACACTGCGCATCATTTCCATCCTTTGCGCCACGGCGCTGTTCCAAACCAAGTGCCAACTTTCGGCAATCAAACGATCTATAGCGCGAATTCCGTCGCAGTTTCAAAGCCCGACAGAACTGGAAGACTGGCATTGAACGCATAACGCCATGTCACATCCTTACCAGATTTATGTCCAATTTTTGCGATGCCAAGGGCGCCTTGCATGAAAACAGCCGCAATACGACCGCCGTCTTTCAGATTGTCCAAAAGTGCGTCAGGAACTTGGCCAACGCCGCCCTCAATCAAAATAACGTCAAAAAGGCCTTTGACGCCTGCTGTAAGCCCACAGGTTTGCACAACAACATTGACCACCGATTGCGCGGCCAAAGCGGCATTTGCTTGTGCCGCCAGATCGGGATCTTGTTCAACCGCGACGACATAAGCGCCCAGACGCGCAATAACGGCGGCGCAGTATCCCAAACCGCATCCAATGTCTAAAATCTGCTCATGCGGTTGAATGTCCAGCGCATCCAGCAATTTGGCAAAAACCCGCGCATCCATCACAACGCGCCCCGCTCCCAAATCCAGACTCTCGCCGATATAGGCCGTTTCGCGCAAGGCTGCGGGCACAAATTCTTCACGCGGCACCGCAAGCATGGCTGCGATGATCGGAAATTTTGTAACATCCGAAGGGCGCACTTGGGTGTCGACCATCATGACGCGCTGCGTTGAAAAATCGGTCATCGATATACCTTTTTATCGGGCCTCAGATATCGGTATCTTTTGCCACAGTTGCCGCTGCTGTTAAAGGGGCAAAGGGGAAAAAGAGTGGAGGGTGATGGTCATTTGCGCGGCCCTGCCCTATCTGCAGCCGATAGCAATAAGGAATGCCAGATGACACACGCCGCAAGTCCTGATGATTTTCGCGCCGCAATGCGGGGATTTTTGGGCCATGTGTCCCTCGTGACGGTGGCCGATACGGGCTTGGTGGTGACGTCAGCGACGTCACTGTCAGCAGAGCCGCCCATGATTTTGTTTTGTATCAATCGCAGTTCGTCTACATGGCCTGTGTTGCAATCTGAGGGGCGGTTTGGCTGGTCGGCATTGGGTGCGGCACATCAGCCGGTGGCCGAGAGGTTTTCTGGCCGCACGGGGGTTTCTGGGGCGGACCGCTATTTGGGGGCCGATTGGTTGAATTTGGCAGGCGTACGATTGCTGGTTGGCGCGCCCTTGGCCTTTGCCTGCAAGGTCACAGATATGATCGACAAAGGAACGCATTCGATCGTGATCGGTCAGGTCTTGGATGTAACGACGCAGGCGGGCGCGGGTGTCCTTGGGTATCACCAAGGACAATATGTGACGTTTTAACGGAACCACCACAAACGGGGACGACGCAGTGCGACCGAAGGGTGCACCGACTCGGATGCATCGATCCCGACGACCCTGCGTTTGCGGCGCAAAAACCACAGACCAAAGCCGCGTAAAGTGCCAACCATCGGCGCATTAGGATCGGTCTGATATCGGTCGCGCCACCCGTCGGGCAGTGCCAAGCCCATGGTTTCGGCCTTTTCCAACATCCAAACCAAGGGGATATTGGCCAAAGGACGGCATTGCACCCATTTGCCGATATTGCCGCCAATATCGCCATGCGCGCCGGTGAACCAAACCTGTTCTACACGCAAAGGATCGCCATGCGTGGTGTCCCATAGAATCGGCGCAAAAATCGCCCGTGTCTCATCCTTGGCCAGCGCATGAAAGCCGCGCAGGGTGGTATCGCCCAGAATATGATCGCGAAAAATGGTTGTGGCGACAGGTGGCGTCAGAAACCACGGAAATTTTAACCCAAGGGCCTTAACTGTATCCCAAACACCGATCATTTGGATTGCCGTTTCAGGATAGCAAAAATGCCGTGCAAAATCCTGGGCCGATGTGCTGTTCGGACTGCGCCGATAATGCCGAAAGGCCGCGCGAACACCGCGTTCGGTCGCGTGCTCGCGCCGCAAAAGTCCCACGCGATCGATCACACCCGCAATACTGCGCACCGCAAAGGCGCCGCGCGAATAGCCAAACAGATAAATGCGATCGCCAGGCATATAGTGGGACGCAAGCCAGCCATAGGCGCGGCGAATTTGCGGGTTCACACCGCGCCCTTCGATAATGTTGATGCCGTGACGCCAGCCTTCCCATTGCTGACCGGGTTCATAGTAAACGTTGCGCGAAAGACTGCGCGTATTTTTTGTAAGCAGATAAAACAACAAGGCAGCATTGCCCTCTTGGCCCGGCGTAAGTGTCGACAAAGTGCCGTCAAGGATCACCACATGATCCACAGCGCCCCGCCGCGCCGCCGCAGGCACTGTTTCAACAGTGACATGACCCCGCCACCAACGGCGGGCTCGCTCTATCACGGACATACGCGCCACCTTTGCAAACTCCTTGGATCCAAGTTTGCTTTATAGGGGGAAACGCAGGGTTAACGATACGCACAAGCGATCCGTTACACAAAAAAACGCCCCCAAGGCTGGGGGCGTTTCTATTTTCGCGAAATAGACCTTAAACGCCCAAATTTAGGACGGTGATCATACCCAACTCGCCAAAACCGTTAAAACGACTGTTCGTGACAGTGGAATAAGACCCCATCCCATGCACCAAAACATAATCGCCTTCGGCGATATCGTCCGGGAACGGCACATCACCCGGCAAGCGGTCTACCGAATCGCAGGTCGGGCCGAAACAAATACGCGGTTTCACCGAACCCATCCGCGGCTGCCCCTCTGGCGTGATCACCTCAACCCGATCTATGATGCCGATCTGGCTGAATTCGAACATGGATCCATAAATTCCATCGTTCAAAAACACGTGCGTGTCATCGCGAATCGATTTGACGCGCGCGGCAAGGGTAAAGGCGTCGCCGCACAGGGCGCGACCCGGTTCGCATACCAATTCAGGCCGATCTGCGCCAAAAGCCTGCGATGTAACGCGATCAATCGTGTCAAAAATCGCTTCAAAGTCAGGGTGCTGACCCATAGCGCGGTGGCTGGGAAACCCGCCGCCCACGTTCAGGCGCGCAATTTTAATCCCTGCCTTACGGGCAATTTCTGCCGCCTCAACGATATAGCTGGCCCAAGCCTGCGGATCGGTGCATTGCGTGCCCGCGTGAAAGGTTATCGACGGGATATAGCCCGCCGTGGCAACAGTTTGCAGCAATTCAACCGCCACTTCGGCAGTTGCGCCAAACTTGGCCCCGAAATTATAGGCCGCCCCCGCCACGGGCAGTTTGAACCGCACCGAGATTTCCACCCGATGACCGTTCAAATGCGCCGGCACCATATCGATCAGCTTGGCCAATTCCGATTTAGAATCAACCGAATAGCTGATGACATTTTGCGCGACGGCAAAGGCAATCTCGGTGCGCGAGCGCACGGGATTGTGGTAATGAATCGCCGCATCAGGCGCCAGACGGCGGATCAGCGCTATCTCAAACGGCGAGGCGCAGTCAAACCCTTTGACCCCAGCCGAGATCAAATTGTCGATCATTTCCTCACCCGGATTGGATTTGACGGCATAGGTCACAAGACCCGGAAAGCCATCCAGAAAACGACGCGCCACCGATTGCACGGCAGCGGGCGCAAAGAAAAGTACGGGATTTTCTGGCGATTGCGCGCGCAGGTATTCGGTCGGATTGGTCCAGATTGTTTTGGACAGTCCCATCGGCGTGATCCTTTCTGCCAATAAGATGCAAATCCCTCCGCAAAAGCGGCGGCACCTGCGAGGTTTTTCCAACCAGGCCAGGTGCGTATGAGCCGCCCTTTTCCTGCCATTTCAGAATGCCGCATATGCGTGACAACTTCACCGAACAAAACTATATAAATGCCCGAAATTATCGTCATAATGACGAAATGGCGCGGCAAATTGTAAGGTGTGGGCATGGACGAATTGGACAGCGGGATTTTGGCGCTTTTGGGGGCGGATGCACGGATGTCGGTGGCGACATTGGCGCGGCGATTGAAGGTGGCGCGGTCCACCATTCAGGCGCGGCTGGAGCGGCTGGAGACAGGTGGCGTGATCGCGGGCTATACGGTGAAACTGGGCGAAGGGGCGCGGCAGGGCCGGCTGGTGGCAAGTGTTTTGCTGACAATCGAGCCCCGCGCCCAAGCCGCGATCCTGTCGCGTCTGAAATCCATCCCCGAGGTGGAACGGATTTTCACCACCTCTGGCCGTGTGGACCTGCTGTTGCAAATCGCCGCCGCCAATACCCAAGTCTTGGACAATGTGTTGGATCAAATCGGGGCGCTGACGGGGGTAAAATCATCTGAAAGTCTGATTCATCTGTCCACCCGTCTGGATCGGGCGGTTTAGGTGCCTTCGACGAGGATATTTTTGCCTGAATGAAAGCCGCGAAGTGAAAGCCAAGGCTTGGCCTTTTCAGCAAGCTTCGCTATGGCTTTGCGCAAAGATGAGGTGCCCAAATGCCAATGGAAAAGAACTTTGATGCCGCCAGTGCCGAGGCGCGGATTTCGAGCCTGTGGCAGGAGCGGAAAGTTGGCGCCGCGGGGGCGAATGCGCGGGCGGGTTCGCCGGCGTTTTCCATCATGATCCCGCCGCCGAATGTGACGGGCAGCCTGCATATGGGCCATGCGTTCAACAACACTTTGCAAGATATTTTGATCCGCTGGCACAGGATGCGCGGGCATGACACGCTGTGGCAGGTCGGCACGGATCATGCAGGCATTGCCACGCAGATGGTGGTGGAACGGGAACTCGCGAAATCAGGTGCGCCATCGCGGCGCGACATGGGGCGCGAGGCGTTTTTGGCCAAGGTTTGGGAATGGAAAGACCAATCAGGCGGCACGATTATCAACCAGCTCAAACGCTTGGGTGCAAGCTGTGATTGGGACCGCGAGGCGTTCACCATGTCGGGCAATTTCCCCGACGCCGTGACCAAGGTTTTCGTCGATATGTATAATAAGGGGTTGATCTATCGCGGCAAGCGTTTGGTCAACTGGGATCCCCATTTTGAAACCGCCATTTCCGATCTTGAGGTCGAGAATATCGAAGTGGCGGGCCATATGTGGCATTTCAAATATCTGCTGGCGGGCGGCGAGAGCTATGAATATATCGAGCGCGACGCAGAGGGCGCGGTGATTTTGCGCGAGCGGCGCGATTATATTTCCATCGCGACGACGCGGCCCGAAACCATGCTGGGCGATGGGGCGGTGGCGGTGCATCCGTCGGATGCGCGCTATGCGGCGATTGTCGGCAAGATGGTGCATCTGCCCCTGTGCGACCGCCTGATCCCGATTATTGCCGATGAATATCCTGATCCGACATTCGGGTCGGGCGCTGTGAAAATCACCGGCGCCCATGATTTTAATGACTATCAGGTGGCGAAACGTGCGGGCCTGCCGCTGTATCGCCTGATGGACACGCGGGGGCATATGCGCTCGGACGGTGCGGGTTATGATGTGGCGGTGGCCCGTGCGCGGGAAATTGCTGCGGGGGCCGAGGCGACTGAGTCTGAGATTGACGCGCTGAATCTGGTGCCCGAAAAATATCGCGGCATGGACCGCTTTGCGGCGCGGGATGCGGTGGTGGCGGACATCAATGCGCTGGGGCTGTGCGTGTCGACCCTGATGACGGAAATCGACCCCGAGACAGGCAGCGAACATCTGACCCGCGAACCCTATGTCGAATCCAAGAAGATCATGCAGCCCTTTGGCGACAGATCGAAGGTCGTCATTGAACCCATGCTGACGGATCAGTGGTTTGTCGATACGGCGAAAATCGTGGGGCCAGCATTGGACGCCGTGCGGTCGGGCGCCACCAAGATCATGCCAGAGTCGGGCGAGAAAACCTATTTCCATTGGCTGGAGAATATCGAGCCTTGGTGCATCTCGCGCCAACTGTGGTGGGGGCATCAGATACCTGTTTGGTATGGGCCGACAAGTTTAAATTTGGCTGGAAAAGAGTTCTGCGGGGCAACCGAACAGGATGTCGCCAATGAAGCTAAGGCTTATTACGGCAACATACTAAAAACCGAAATCAACGTGGAGTTTCCAAGCGAGGAATTCTTCGCCGAAATTGGTGTTGGCGACGACGGGCGCGATGCGGCTATGGCAATTTCTTTCAACGAAAATGGCTCCCATACCATCAGGCTACGCCGCGACCCCGACGTCCTCGACACTTGGTTCTCCTCTGGCCTCTGGCCGATTGGCACGCTCGGTTGGCCTGACCAAACGGACGAGCTGGCGAAATATTTCCCTACCTCGACCCTGATCACGGGGGCCGACATTATCTTTTTCTGGGTCGCCCGCATGATGATGATGCAGCTTGCCGTGGTGGACGACATCCCCTTCAAAACCGTCTATCTGCACGGCCTTGTCCGCGACGCCAAGGGCAAGAAAATGTCGAAATCCCTTGGGAATGTCATCGACCCCTTGGAAATTATCGACGAATTCGGCGCGGATGCCCTGCGCTTTGCCAATGCTGCGATGGCCTCACTGGGTGGCACGTTGAAACTGGATACCGCCCGCATTGCAGGCTATCGCAATTTTGGCACCAAACTGTGGAACGCCTGCCGCTTTGCGGAAATGAATGGCGTTTGGGAGGGGCATAGCACCGAAACCGCCGCCCCCGCCGCCCATGCCACTGCGAACAAATGGATCATCGGCGAGACGGCCAAAACCCTGGCTGAAGTCAACGCCGCCCTAGAGGGCTACCGTTTCGATCAGGCCGCCGATGCCCTGTATAAATTCGTCTGGGGCAAGGTTTGCGATTGGTATGTGGAATTCGCCAAGCCCCTGTTTGACGGACCAGACGCGAATGAGACCCGCAAAACGATGGCTTGGGTGTTGGATCAATCGATGATCCTGCTGCATCCGATCATGCCCTTTATCACCGAAGACCTGTGGGGCCAGACGGGGGCGCGCGCGAAACTGCTGGTCCATACCGATTGGCCCGAATTCAGGCTGGATCTGGTGGACCCAAGCGCGGATCAGGAAATGAGCTGGGCCACGGGATTAATTGATGAAATCCGATCCGCCCGCACGCAGATGCACGTGCCTGTCGGGTTGAAACTGGATATGATCGCCGTGACCATGTCCGACGCCGCCCGCGCCGCTTGGGGCCGCAATGAGGTGCTTATAAAACGCCTTGCACGGATCGAAACCCTGACCCAGGGCACCAGCCCCAAGGGCGCGATTTCTATCGCCGTCGAGGGCGCATCCTTTGCCCTGCCGCTGGATGGCGTGATCGACATTGCCGAGGAAAAAGCGCGCCTGTCCAAAGCGATGGACAAACTGGCGAAAGAAATCGGCGGCCTTATGGGCCGTCTAAACAACCCCGCGTTTGTGGCCAGCGCCCCCGAAGAAGTGGTCGACGAAGTCCGAACCAACCTAGAAGCCCGCAATGACGAGGCCACCAAACTAACACTTGCCCTCAACCGACTGGCCGAAATGGGCTGATAAACATTTGGGCCTGAAGGAAAGCGCTTTCATTCAGGCCCAAATATCCGCGCCGCAGGCATATCAATGCCGCAACGCGCCGCCGAAAACTGCATAAAATATCAGGAAGATGGTGGGCGATCCTGGAATCGAACCAGGCATGAGTCGCCTCGGCGGAGTTACAGTCCGCTGCCACACCTTGTAGCAGATCGCCCACTGACGCCGTGATTACCGAAGGCGGCGGGGGGCGTCAAGGCATAATGCAGAGTATTTATGACCCTTTCGGACTTGCGCCCGCCCTGCCCTTTCGCGCATTGTCGCGGCCAGTGAAAACAAAAGGCAAATGGTCATGTCTGGGGATAAAAAACCCTCTTGGGTGGTGGATAAGGAACGTGGTCGCAAGGCAGAGGCGCGCGAAACCGTGTGGCTGTTTGGCCTTCACGCCGTGCGGGATGCGCTGTTGAACCCGGCGCGGGAAAAGCTGCGTTTGGTGGTCACTAAGAATGCCTATGACAAACTGGCCGAGGCCATTGATGCCGCCCGCATGGACCCCGAGATGACCGATCCGCGTCATTTCAGCGTCCCGATTGACGAAGGATCCGTGCATCAAGGTGCTGCTTTAGAGGTGAAGGCGCTGAACTGGGGCAAATTGGCGGATGTGGCAATTTCTGGGGCGGGGGCGCCTTTGTTGGTTTTGCTTGATCGCGTCACCGATCCGCATAACGTGGGGGCGATTTTGCGATCTGCCGAAGTGTTTGGGGCACGCGCGGTAATAGCGCCGCGTCATCATTCTGCGCCCGAAACGGGGGCCTTGGCAAAAACTGCGAGCGGTGCTTTGGAGCGTCAACCCTACCTCAAGGTGCCAAATCTGGCGGATGCCATGCTGGAACTTAAGGAAATGGGGTACATCCTGATCGGTTTGGACGGTGATGGCACGGTTGATCTGGGCGCGGCCTTGGCGCCTTTGGGCACGCGACCCGTGGGATTGGTTTTGGGGGCCGAGGGGCCAGGCCTGCGGGATCGCACGCGTGAGACCTGCGATGTCATTGCCCGCATTCCATTTGCGGGCGGCTTTGGCAGCTTGAACGTGTCCAATGCCGCAGCGGTCGGACTTTATGCAGCTTCAACGCGCTAAGATGTCACATCTTTGCGAGGGGTTCGCCCCACACCTGTTATTCTTTTTGACAAGACCTATCTTGCGTTAGCGATACGGATCCGGAACCGCCCTATCGTCCTATATACTGTCCCTCGTTCCACACCTTGACGCCCCGGCCTGTCTGGGGCGTCTTTTTGCCAGAGGCTTTCATGACGACCGACGCGGACCTGAAACGGATTTTGACCAATGTGGAAACCATCGCCCTTGTCGGTTGGTCGCCGAAAGAGGATCGCCCCAGCAACCGCGTTGCGAAATTTCTGCTGTCTCGCGGGTATCGGGTTATTCCCGTGAACCCGGGTCAGGCAGGGCAGGATTCGGGGTTAGGCGAGATGGTGTGCGCCAGCCTGTCCGATATCGGCGAACCTATAGATATGGTCGATATTTTTCGCCGCAGTGAAGAGGTGGGACCAGTGGTCGACGAGGCTATGCGGATTGGCGCAAAGGTGATCTGGATGCAACTGGGCGTGTCGGATGACATTGCGGCAGGTCTGGCGCGGGCGCAGGGGCTGGATGTGGTGATGAACCGCTGCCCCGCGATTGAAATTCCGCGTCTAGGTTTGTGACGCCTGCGCCATGAATGGCACCAGATCGCCATAACCTGTAAAGCGGCGCTCATAGCTCAGGTTCAGGCGGCGGGCGCAATCCTCGGCCTTGGCGTCCAACGTGGGGTCGTTGGTTTGCGCCTGATAAACCAGCTTGGTGTAATTGCCGAAATACATATCGCGCAGTTCGGGATGGCGGTCTAGGCCCATGGGCCGCCAGACAAAGGCATCGAATTGGCGCACCAGAAAATCGGTCAGGTAGAATGCGGTGAATTCGGTCTCGGACAGACGTGCGAATTCGGCATTGCCTTCAAAAAACGAATAGCAATGCGGGCCTTCAATCATCTGCACACCCAATTCCTTGCACTTTTGCTGCAATTGCCCGCCAGTGCCGCAATCGGCATACAGGACATAGGTGGCGGCATAATCATGGCGGCGGGCCGTGACCATATCGGCCACGGCATCGGTGATTTTATCGGGATATAGATGCAGATTGGCGGGCAGGCATTGCAGGTCCAGATGGTTCCAGTTGTTCGCGGCTTTGATGGCAAGGATTTCATGCGCAAGCGCCCCGCAGGCAATCAAGAGCACCCGCCCGCCCGTGGCCAACGAAAACCCCGCCTCAGTCAGGGTGGTGTCATCAGGGCTTACCGCCACAACGTCGCCCTTAAGGTGACGGCGGCAAACAAGGCGATCAGGCCCATGAGTGCGATGGGCAGGCCAAGCGCGTGAATGCCGACGACGGTTAGGGCCGCGGCAATGATGACAAAGGCGATCATGGATAGGAAATGAGTCAGCGGCATGTTTGGTCCCCCTGTTGGTAATGTAGGGGGTTTTGGTTGGATGTGAAGGGGGTTGGGTAGAGGGTTGCTTTAAAAGAAAATCGCGGTTAAGTGTAAACACAATAAATCGCTACCCCTTAAGGCGATTTCTACGATGTATATAGCGCAAAATTTTTGCTATTTGTGAAGGAGAATAGAATGAGACGACTGTTCATTAGCCATTCTTGGAGCTATGAAGAACGCTATACGTCCATGGTCAATTTACTTGACAATAAAGATTACTTTTCTTGGATAAATTATTCAGTTCCGACTGATAAAGCGTTCGAAGGTATGAACAAAAGCGAATTGCAAGAACAGCTTAGAAAGCAAATTCGCCCAGTAAATTGCGTCATAATAATTGGTGGTATGTGGACAGCTTACAGCGAATGGATTCAATTTGAAATTGATTTTGCTGTTTCGATTAACAAGCCGATCTTAGGCGTCAAGCCGCGCAGCGGTAAAGTTATGCCTTCAGCAGTCACCAACGCCACACAGCACATTGTTAATTGGAGCACAGACTCAATCGTCGCCAAAGTTCGCGAGATAGAAATTTGAAACTTCCAGCTATGTACGACGCTGCTGACAGAGCATCAAATAGAAGTCAAAAACTGCATTTCATTTTTTTTGCTGCAGAGTTTTTATTACTTATCTTGGTTTCCTTGGCTAATGTACTTTCCAAAGGATCTGAGTATAATAAAGTAATCGTTGTTGTTAGCTTGAGTTTATTCGCCCTGGTTGCTGTTGTCCGCAGAGTTCAACAGTGGGAGCGAAAATGGTACCAAAGCAGAGCTTTGGCCGAATCCATCAAAACGACGGCATGGCGCTATGCAGTTAAAGCCACGCCGTTTGATGTTAGCAAATCACAACAAATCGCCAGACAGCAGTTTCGCGACTACCTATCCGGAACGCTAAAGGCAAACCGGCACTTAGGTGCTATTATTCGTGCAATTGATGTGAACCATGAACAGATCACTTCAGAAATGGATGCACTCCGCATGTTTTCAGTGAATGATCGAAAGGAAGTATACTCACAAGGCCGCGTTGATAATCAGCAAGATTGGTATTCAAGAAAATCGAGAGAAAAGGGAAAGTACAAAAATATTTCATTCTTGATAATTTTCTTGATTACGATTATTTTGCTAACATCTATCTTCTTTGATTTTTCAACCATAAATTTTTTGATTGATTTATTTGATCCATCACTTACCCTATTAACTGGAATTATTGGCTGGATCGAAGTCAAACGCTACGGAGAGCTTGAAGCGAGTTACAGCCTAACATCTCATGAAATAGCATTAATCAAGTCTGCGATAGATATCGTTCAAGACGAAGATAGCTTGTCAGATTTTGTTAACGAAGCAGAGCGTGCTTTCTCTCGTGAACACACACAGTGGTTAGCACGAAGTGAAATTGTACTATAGTGTCTCAAACATTTGTTGACCCAAACAAAAAAAGCCCCGCCAAAGCGGGGCCTTTTCCCTAACCTCACACCAACCTCACGCGTTCGGTTGATTGTGTTTGCGCAGCACCAGCGCCTTGGCCGTTTCCACCGCCACCGCGGCGTCGCGGCAATAGGCGTCGGCGCCGATGGCGCGGCCGAATTCTTCATTCAGGGGGGCGCCGCCGACGAGGATGATATAATCGTCGCGCATGCCTTTTTCTTTCAGCGTGTCGATCACGACCTTCATATAGGGCATCGTCGTCGTCAGCAGGGCGGACATTCCCAGAATATCGGGTTGTTCTTCTTCAATGGCGGCCAGATACGACTCCACGGAATTATTAATCCCCAGATCGCGCACCTCGAACCCCGCGCCTTCCATCATCATGCCCACAAGGTTTTTGCCGATGTCGTGGATGTCGCCCTTGACCGTGCCGATCACCATTTTGCCCATACGGGGCGCGCCTGTGGAAATCAGCAGCGGTTTAAGGATATGCATCCCGCCCTTCATCGCGTTGGCGGCAAGCAAAACCTCTGGCACGAACAAGATCCCATCACGGAAATCTGCGCCCACGATGGTCATGCCCGCCACAAGCGCCTTGGTCAGCGTGTCATAGGGGGTCCAGCCGCGCGCGATCAGGATGTTCACACCCTCTTCGATTTCCTCTTTCATGCCGTCATAGAGATCGTCATGCATTTGCAAAACCAGTTCATCGTCGGACAGTTCAGACAGGATGATTTCGTCATCGGCCATTTTGCACACTCCTTGGGCGTTGCCCTATGAATGGGGCATCATCTGGGGCTTCACTTCGATAATTACGACATGGCCTAAGGTAAAGCCGACTTCAAGGCGGAGATGCGACATTTTCTGTTTATTTTGTTCCCTATACGTTCTATATTGCGTCATGAGCATCTTGGATCAATCGGTTATGGCAGGGGTGGCGTTGCGCGGGCGGGGCGTGGCGGAAAACGTCGCGGGGCGGTTTGAGGGGTCTGTGCGCCTTGCCTTTGATGATGGATGGGGGGGCGAGGAGGCGCGGGTTTTACGCACCTCTGTACGCGATGAGGTGGCGCGGTCCGCGATCAGTTACAACGCCTCGCCCGATCTGCCGTTTGATCGATCCATCAATCCCTATCGGGGGTGTGAGCATGGCTGTTCCTATTGTTTCGCGCGGCCCAGCCATGCCTATTTGAACCTGTCACCTGGCCTAGATTTTGAAACCAATCTGATTGCGCGTCCCAATATTGCCGCCGTCCTTGCGCAGGAATTGGCGGCGAAATCATATCACCCTGCGGTGATTGCCATCGGCACCAATACCGATCCCTATCAGCCGATAGAGGCGCAATATCGTCTCATGCCGCAAATTCTGGGCGTCTTGGCGGCGCATCATCATCCCCTGGCGATCACCACCAAGGGCAGCGGGATTGTCCGCGATCTTGACCAATTGGCGGGGATGCAGGTGCGGGTCGGAATTTCCATGACCACTTTGGACCCGAAACTGTCCCGCGCGCTAGAACCGCGCGCCCCTGCCCCCACGCACCGTCTGCGCACGATCCGTGCGCTGGCGGATGCGGGGATCCCCGTGCGGCTGATGCTCGCCCCCGTGATCCCGGGCCTGACCGACCCTGAGATGGAGGATATTCTAACCGCCGCCCGTGATTCGGGGGCACAGGCCGCCAGTTACATCGCCTTGCGCCTGCCGCGCGAGGTGTCGCCTTTGTTCCAAAGCTGGCTGTCACGCCATGCGCCTGACCGCGCCGCCAAGGTCATGGCACGTATCCGCGAGATGCACGGCGGGCGCGATTATGATCCCGAATTTGGCAAGCGGATGCGCGGATCGGGGGTTTGGGCGGATTTGATGGCCACGCGGTTTTACAGGGCGGTGGATCGTCTGGGGCTTGCAGTCAAACTGCCGCCGATGGACTGCGGCGGATTTCGCGTGCCAACGGATCAACTTAGCCTCTTTGACTGATCCGCAGCCAAATCCCATCGCGCCCGCGCACTGTCAGATGCGCCACAGGCATGGCGGGACGCCCTGCGATCAGATCAAAGCGGTAAGCGCGCACCAGCAGCGCCAACAGCAAAACCCCCTCAACCATGGCAAATCCTGCCCCCGTGCAAACCCTTGGGCCAGACGAAAAGGGGATATAGGCGGCGCGCGACGATTCCTTGCCAGCCTCTGTTTGCCATCGGGCGGGGTCAAATCCATCGGGATTGTCCCAGAACCTTGTGTGGCGATGCAAATGCCAAGGGCTGATGACGATCTGCGCGCCTTTACGGACCCATCGCGCGCGGAACGTTTCGGATTTGTTATTCTGGCGCACCATCATCGGCACGGGCGGATAAAGACGTAAGGTTTCGCGAAAGACATCGCGTGTGAGGCGCAGTTTTGACAGATCGGCAAAACTGGGATTAAGGCCCAATGTCGCGCACTCGGCTGCGACCTGATCTTGAACCTCGGGATGCATCGCCAACAAATAAAGACCCCAAGCCAAGGCGGAAGCGCTGGTTTCATGCCCTGCCAAAAAGAAAATTGCCACCTGATCGACCATCTCGGCCGTATCGAACCCATGCCCTGTCGCGGGGTCCAGCGTGGTCATGATCTTGGTCGCCAAATCATTTGGGGCATGGCCCGCTGCAATCGCCTTTGCCCGCTGATCGGTCATATCGGTGATCAGCGCACGAATACGCGCCGCTGATCGTTTGGTCGCGCGGCGGTGCAAACGCGGCAGCCAAGGCAGAAAGGCCGCTATGTTCAGCAGCGGTTGCGTGCGTTGATAGGCCTGAAAAGCAGCAAACACAGCTTGGGCAGCCTGATCGGCGATCGGCAAGGAAAACAACGTGCGAAATATGACATCGGCGGCAAGATGACTGGTCTGAGCCTCAATCTCGACAGCCCCCTGCGGCAGACGGGCCACGGCGTCTTGACCTGCCGCCAAAATCGCGGGGAATGTATCGCGCAGGCGCCCGCCTTCAAAGGCGGGATCAATGATGCGGCGTTGGCGCTTCCAAACCGCGCCATTGGTCACAAAGACCGAATTGCCAAGCAAAGGGGCCAACCCCTGACGGATGCGGTTGGATTTGGGGAAATCATCGGGGCGGTTATTTAGAACAAGATCAATCAGGCTTGGATCATTGATCATAAAGCTGCGAAAAAACGGGGTTTTAAAACTCGCCATCCATGCCCCATAAAGCCGCGCAGGCTGGGCCGACAGGATGTCTGCGCGAAAGAGGCGCAGATAGCGCCATAAAGACACCTTGTCTGGGCGCGGCGTGGGTTTGGGCGGGATCACGACAGGGACCGATAGGCCGAACGTGGTGTGGTGATGCGCGATTTGGAATGGGGGACACCTGCAAAACGCTGTGCCAACGACTTTGCCCCTGCGGTGATCGCGAAATAATCGTAAATCCCCACCTGATCAAAGGCGCACATATATTGAAAATGCAGGCGGAAAAACTTCCACCGCAATGCCCTCCAGCGTTCAGGGGACAGAGTTTGCGTAAAGGCACATGACAAAACAAGCGGCCATTTCTGCGCCACGCGCGCCACGCCTGTCACCGCCACAGGATCGCACAGCGCAAAAGCACAGCCATCCCCAGGCGCCGTAACATCAACCCATGTGATCTGGTCACATTCTGACAGATATTGCAGATCAGCCCGTAACCGCACAGCCTTTGGTAAAAAAGACACCATCGGCACAACTTGTCCAAGACTAAGAAATGCTAAGGCAGGATGCCGCGACCCTGCGCGCAAAATGTCTGACAGAATCGTGACGCCCATATAGGCCCCAGATGAATGACCTACGACCAAAACCTCATCATAATCTTGCGCCATAGCGGTTTGAATACGCGCCCCAAATTCGGCCATGCGGTCGGACAGCGCGGGCGGATAGTTCCCCCAATGTTGGGCGGAAAAGGCGAAATCATGCATCAGGTAATAGGCAAGTATTTTGGGATCATACCTTTGGGCCAGACGCAAAAACCCGTATAGAACCACCACCCCAAGGATGGAAAAAACGGGATGGATCAGCCATAATATGGCCGCAGACAGGCCGCCCAAAACTGTAGCAATCAAAAGCTGACCCAGAAGATGAAGCACTGGATACAAGGCCGCAACTGTCGGACCCTTGCGCAGACGCATTTGACGAAACAAGGCACCCGAAGCACTGTAGACCCAAGCTGTATGGATCATTTGGCGATAGGTCGCCAATATCCCATCCGACATTGAAGATTTGACAATATCGGACCAGATCAACACCTCAAAATCGCTCTCAGCACGCGCCCCGTCGATCACTGCTTGGGAAATCCACCCATAAGGGCCTTTGCCCAGTTTAGACACCATCGCCAGATCATAGCCCGATATCTGCGCCTGCGCTGCCCCCTCAACGCGGTAAAGTTCGCGGTAACGCCTTGGCGGAAAAGGATCATAGCCCGGAAGATAAAATACTTTGCGGCGAAATGCAGCCATTGGGACCATCCAAAAGAATGGGGCCAAGATAACGGTTTATCCCAAGGTTGCAAGGAAGGGCAGATTGTCTAACAACCAAAACGACATTGTTGAAAATCCCCCCGTCAGCATCAACAGACCAATCGTCCACAACAAAAGCCCCATGATACGTTCGATTTTCTGCGCGTGACGTTTTAGGAAATCGACCAAGGGCGAAAGGCGCGCAAAAAACGCAGCCACCAACAAAAACGGAATGCCAAGGCCAAGTGCATAAACCGCAAGCAAAGTCATGCCGCGCGCGATCGACGCCTCTTGTGCGGCAAGGGACAGGATCGCGCCCAGTTGGGGCCCAATGCAGGGCGTCCAGCCAAAGGCAAAGGCAAGGCCCAAAACATAGGCCCCAAAGGCCGACCCCCCCCTGTTTCCCGCATCCAGACGCAGATCGCGGTCCAGAAATGTGATGCGATAAATCCCAATAAAATGCACCCCAAACGCCATGATGACCAAGGCAGCGGCAGTGTTGAACCACCCGCTATTGCCTAAAAAGAACGCGCCAAAGGCCGAGGCCGCCAGCCCCATGATCATGAAAATCGTCGATAGGCCCAAGACAAAGCTGATTGCCGCAAGCATCGGCGCGCGACCTTGTTTCATCTCTCCCACGGATATCCCTGACATATAGGCCAGATAAGGCGGCACAATCGGCAAGACGCAGGGGCTGAGAAAAGACAAAATCCCCGCAGCAAGCGCCACCAACATTGCAGGCAAAAGGCCAGCGTCAAAGATATCAATACCGAACATAGTGCCCCCTTTTTTGCACTGATACCGCAGATCATAGGCGGCGTCACGGGCGGGAATGTCACATCCCCGTGCGTTTTGCACTGGCGCTGGGAGCCTCCGGCGGGGATATTTGGGAAAAAGAGAAAGGGCCGCGATGGAGTGGGATGTTGAGATTGATTGCCTGGGGCTTTTGTGCCCCCTGCCGGTCTTGCGGGCGCAAAAGACATTGCGGGGGATGACATCGGGCCAAGTGCTGCGGATTCTGGCGACAGATGCGATGGCCGCGATCGATTTGCCGCATTTTTGCGCCGAGGCGGAACATCAGTTTTTGTCTGGCGGACCCTTGGGCGATGGATCGACGGCGGAGTATTTCATCAGATGTGGATAGGGCGGCAGGTTTCCCCGCCGCCCGTTATTTAGCCCCCTATGTTCCACCAACCCTTTTTGCGCGGTTTGGGTGTTGGATCTTCGACTGTGGGTTCTGTGGGCGTTATGGCCTGCGGTTCTATCACAGCCGCAATGGGGTCCTCTGCATTGGGCACTGGTTCGGCCTGTTTTGGCGCGACCTTGGCGCGAGATTTGGGTGCAGGGGCGGCTTGTGGCTCTGGCGTTGCATCTGTGGCTTTGGGTTTGCGGCCACGCTTTGCAGGTGGGGCGGGCGCGGGTTCCGTTTCGACGGGCGTCACCGATTCTGGTGTTGCCGCAACGTCTGGGGCCGCATCACTGATGATTGGCTCTGCAACCTTTGCGCGGCCACCGCGTGGGGCACGACTGCGCTTGGGGGCCGGCGCGACCACTTCGGGCGCGGCCTCTGGTTCATCTTCAGACCCAAATACGCCTTCATCTTCTTCGGCCTCATCTGCCGTGCCAGATGCATCGCTTTGACCTGGTTTCTTACGACGACGACGACGACGGCGTTTTTTACCGCCATCAGCGGCAGCGGCACGGGGTTCCGCCGCGACCTCGGCCACTTCTTCGTCCTCGACCACGTCCTCGACAACATCGTCTTCATAATCTTCTTCGGCCACGGGCGCACCCATCAGGCTGGCATTGCCAGAAATGACCGACAGATTTTCAGGCACAACACGTGTGGCAACCTTTAGCTTTTCGATGGTGAAATCGGGGCTGATCATCGCAGGATCACATTCGATCCGCACTGACATCCCCGAGCGCGCCTCGATCAAAGCGATATGTTCGCGCTTTTGGTTGATCAGGAAATTGACGATCCCAATCGGCGCCCGCAACACCACCTCTTTCGAGCGTTTGCGCGTGCCTTCTTCTTCTAGGGCGCGCAAAACTTGCAGACCAAGGCTGTCGTCTGAGCGGATCAGACCCGTGCCATGGCAATGCGCGCAGGGCTGTGTCGTGGATTCCAACATCCCAGGCCGCAGGCGCTGGCGCGACATTTCCATCAAACCAAAGCCCGAAATACGCCCCACCTGAATGCGGGCGCGGTCTGTTTTCAGCTTGTCTTTCAGGCGTTTTTCAACGGCCAAATTGTTGCGCCGCTCATCCATGTCGATAAAGTCGATGACGATCAGACCCGCCAAATCGCGCAGACGCAATTGGCGCGCGACCTCTTCGGCGGCCTCTAAGTTGGTTTTCAGCGCTGTATCTTCAATCGAGCCTTCTTTGGTCGCGCGGCCAGAGTTTACGTCAACGGCCACCAACGCCTCGGTGATGCCAATCACGATATAACCGCCCGATTTCAGCTGAACAGTTGGGTTGAACATACCGCCCAGATAGCTTTCGACCTGATAGCGCGCAAACAAAGGCGTTGGATCATCATAGCGCACAACCTGTTTGGCATGGCTGGGCATAATCATGCGCATGAAATCTTTTGCGGTGCGATAACCTGCTTCGCCCTCGACCAAAATTTCTTCAATCTCGCGGCTGTAAAGATCGCGGATCGAGCGTTTGATCAGATTGCCTTCTTCATAGATCGCGGCGGGGGCCATGGATTTCAGCGTCAACTCGCGGATTTGTTCCCACAGGCGCATCAGATATTCGTAATCGCGGGTAATTTCAGGCTTGGTGCGTTTTGCACCTGCTGTGCGGATAATCAGACCCGCGCCCTCTGGCACCTTAATCTCATTGGCGATTTCTTTTAGTTTTTTGCGATCTGCAGCTTGGACGATTTTACGCGAAATACCGCCACCACGGGCGGTATTGGGCATCAAGACGCAATAGCGGCCAGCCAATGAAAGATAGGTGGTCAGGGCCGCGCCCTTGTTGCCGCGTTCTTCTTTGACCACTTGGATCAGCATGATCTGCCGAACCTTGATCACCTCTTGGATTTTATAGCGGCGCGCGCGGGGACGGCGCGGGGCGGAAATTTCTTCGGCCACATCCTCTTCGGCGATCGACTCAATCTCATCCTCGGGGTTTGATGAATGATCGATCGTCGCATCGTCATGTTCTGCGCCGTGATCGTGGCCAGAATGGTCATGTTCAGCGTGATCGTGTTCAGCGTGGTCATGCGCAGAATGGTCATGTTCCGCGTGGTCGGCACTGGCATGATCCGCGGTAGCGGTCTCAACCGCATCGCTCAGGATTTCGGCATCTTCCCCTTGTGCCGTTGCAGACTCGTCCAGTTCCACCACTTCCATACCGGCAGGACCCGTTTGGACGGCATCACCGACAACCGCCTCAGCCATGGCTTCATCAGGGCGGGGACCGCGATCATTGCGGCGGCGGTTGTTGCCGCGCGGATTTGACTTCGCGCGCGGGCGGTTTTCTTCCTCTTCCTCGGCACGGGCAAAGGCGCGTTCTTCCTCAAGCAGGGCTTGGCGATCCGCAAGCGGAATCTGATAATAATCGGGGTGAATTTCGGCAAATGCCAAAAATCCGTGGCGATTGCCGCCGTAATCCACAAATGCCGCTTGCAACGAGGGTTCGACCCGCGTCACCTTGGCCAGATAGATATTTCCCGCAAGCTGACGCTTGTTTATGGTTTCAAAATCGAATTCTTCAACACGATTTCCGTCCACCACAACAACACGGGTTTCTTCCGCGTGGGTGGCGTCGATAAGCATTTTCTTTGACATATTGATCCATTGCGCGCCCCATGCAAAACCGCATCTGGCGGACCAGAATGGCTGAAAAACATGGGGGGGCGTCTTGTTTGGGCGAAGGATCGGCGCGCATAACGGCGGTTACTGCCCATAAGGCAGCCCTCTTCGTTACAATTTTTCAGCGCGCGCATCATCGCGGTTCACGTTCGAGCGCTGTTGCGCCCGCCTAGGCTGTTCCTGTTTTGCGCCCTTTTATCAGGCACTTGCAGGTGTTTATCCGACCTTGTGGGTCGATCCGACCACCCCAATTTTCGGCGCGACGATCTGTTTAAGACGTTTTTCGCATCCAGAGCATTGAAGCAGAGAATTTCTGCGCGGCGCAAACCACCGCTTGAAGCAACCCTAGCGTTAAAGCGATTGAAAAGGCAATGGGCTATGCAGACCATTAGGTATAATCCCCACGCGACAGCCCGTATTTGGCCATTTTTTCATTCAACGTGCGGCGCGGCAGGCATAATTCATCCATCACGGCGGTGATGGATCCTTTGTGGCGGCGCATCGTGTTGTCGATCAAAATGCGTTCAAAGGCGTCGACGTAATCCTTCAACGGCTTGCCTTCGGTGGTCATGGCAGGGCCAGAGGCCGCGTTATCAGCCATCAGCAAAGACGCGATGGACCCCGACCCACGACGATTTTGCAACACGGCGCGCTCTGCGATAGTGACCAATTGCTGCACATTTCCAGGCCAAGGTGCTTGCAGCAATTCTGCCGCCTCTTGCGCAGTGACTTGGGGCACTTCGCAGCCATATTCTTCGGCGAACTCCTCGGCGGCGCGGGTGAATAGGGTGATGATGTCCTCGCCGCGTGTCCGCAGGGGCGGGCAAATGATCGTCATCGCCCCAAGGCGGTAAAACAGATCGGGCCGCAGCA
The DNA here is from genome assembly GCA_040398785.1 of Cypionkella sp. GTDB lineage: Bacteria > Pseudomonadota > Alphaproteobacteria > Rhodobacterales > Rhodobacteraceae > Cypionkella. Next base: position 124,590 of record JBBATJ010000009.1, read on the forward strand.
CATCGCCCAAGGTTTTGTCAGGCTCGTGTCCGTTGCAGATCGCAATAATCCGCGTTTCAGGCGGCGTGCCAGACTCGGCAATCAGGGCCAAAAGCCGCGCTTGCAGCGGTTGCGACAGGGCTTCGATATCCTCCAGGCAGAGGGTGCCGCCGCGCGCTTCATCAATTAAACTCGGCTCATCCGAAGGACCGAACAATTTGGCACCCAAGACATCTTCGGAATAGGCCGCACAGGAAACAGTGAGAAATTTGCGCGCAGCACGCGGCCCCACGGCGTGCAAGGCATGGGCGACAAGGGTTTTGCCCGTGCCCGTTTCGCCATCAATCAAGACATGGCCATCGGCTTGGCCTAGGTCCAAAATATCTTCGCGCAGACGCTCCATTTCAGGACTGGCACCGACCAGTTTTTTCATCAAAACTGAGCCGTCCGACAATTCACGCCGCAACGCGCGATTGTCCAACGTCAATCGGCGCGCATTGGTGGCGCGTTTGGTCAATTCCGTCATGCGATCTGGATTGAACGGCTTTTCCAGAAAATCAAATGCCCCGATCCGCATCGCCTCGACCGCCATCGGCACATCGCCGTGGCCCGTGATCAAAATCACAGGCAGACCCGCATCCATGCCCATAAGACGTTTCAGAAACGCCATGCCGTCCATCCCCGGCATTTTGATATCTGAAACAACGATGCCTTGATAATCTGCATTGATTTCCCGCAACGCCTCTTCGGCACTGGCAAAGGTTTCCGTGTCAAACCCCGACAACGCCAACCATTGGCTGATCGAGGCACGCATATCCGCCTCATCATCGACAATTGCCACCTTCATTGCCCGCGCCATGGTCTACTCCACTTTTTTGGCCCCAATCAGGGGCAAGTTCATCTCAAATATTGCGCCGCCGTCGTCGGCGTTGCGGGCGGTCAAACTGCCCCCCATATCGGCCATAATCCCAGATGAGATCGCAAGCCCAAGTCCAACCCCGTCGCCAGCCTTTTTGGTGGTGTAAAAGGGTTCAAAAATCGCGTCGATGTCTTTAATCCCTGTGCCGTTATCGCGCACGGCCAAACTGGCTGTGCTGCCCGAGGTCAGCAATAAATCAACCGCTGGATCGGTGCGGTCTTTGGTCGCGTCAATTGCATTTCGAAGCAGATTGATGATGACCTGCTCTAACCTCAATCGATCCGCTAAAACCATGACCGGAACGCGCGGCAAGGTGCGGGTGATCCTCAAAGCGCGCATTTTCAACTGCGGTTCCATCATCGAAAGGGCTGCCGACAGACAAGCGCGCATATCTACAGGTTCAAAGGCATCCCCGCCCTTGCGGGCATAGGATTTCAACTGCCTTGTGATCGCACCCATCCGATCAATCAGATCGTCAATGCGTTGAAAGCTGGACAGCGCCTCATCGGCGCGTTTTCTTTGCATCAGCAATCGCGCGCCCGCCAAATAGGTTTTCATCGCGGCCAAAGGCTGGTTCAACTCATGACTGACGGCCGCCGACATCTCGCCCAAGGCGGCCAATTTCGACGATTGCGCAAGTGTCAGCTCTGCCACGGCAAGATTTTTCTGCACCTTTTCGCGCTCAGAGATTTCTCGGTTCAGCCGCGCATTCAGCAAACGCAATTCCGCAGATTCGCGTTGAAAGCTGACAGACTGCGACATCGCCTTGCGCGAAAGAACATAAAAAATCACGGCGGCAAGTATGGCAAATCCCATGATTTCCAATGCGATAATCCCCGTGACCTGCGCGCGCACCGAATCATAGGCTGTAAAGGAAATCATTCGCCAGCCTTGGAATGGCACCCGCGCCTCGGCTCGCAAGACAGCTTTGCCTGACAGATAGGCATCAGGCGGATCTTGGGTCCAATCGGTGGCCCGTGCCAACACGCGCACCAACTCACCCCCGCCATCCGATGAGGTCAGCGCGTCATCCATCGATTTTCCGCGCCAATGTGTATCGGTCGCCATCAGCACGACACCTTGGCTGTCCGTTACGACCACTTCATCTTGCAGTCCAATCCATGCACGCTCTTGCTTCATCATATCTGCGGCAACGACGATCACACCCAAGGGGCGGCCGTCTTGTTCAATCATTCGCGAATAGGTAAAATCATATCCGCCACCCGCCAGTTGATTGACGGAAAACACGGTTTCTTGCGACCGCATCGCATCCACAAAATATGGCGCATTGCGAAAGGTTTGGCCCAGCGCATTGCGATCTGTGGCACCAACGACCCGACCATCGGCCCCTAACAAAACAATCGACGCAACACCGATTTCAGCCTGCACCGCAATCAAACGCCGACTTGTGTCACGAAAATCGTTGCCTGTCAGGGCGTCTTTGATTGCGGGATCACTGGTCAAGAGCAATGGCACAACCGAGGTCCGTTGCAATTCCCCCAGCATATTGCCCGAATAAAGCGCAAGCCGCAGATCAGCCCGGTTGCGCGTCGTTTCAATGAATCGGTCGGACATCAAACTGTTTGTGATCAACACCACCAGAAGCGCGATCAGCGCGAATGCGGAAATCACCATGCGCACCCGCCATTTCGCAGACAGGATCAGCGCCATTTTACGGGATCGGCTTTGGGGTTCGCTCATATTTTCGCACCTTGCATAGGGGTGTTTTAGGGCGGCCGTGCCCTTCCCTCAAGCAGATCGTGCTAAGCAAGCGCCATATCGCCCATCAGTCCCGCAAACAGCGACATACCATCCGTTCCGCCCGTGGCGCCGTCAACTGCCCGCTCTGGATGCGGCATCATACCCAACACACGGCGATTGGCCGACAACACCCCGGCAATATCAGCCATCGCCCCGTTCGGGTTTTGCGCATAGGTAAAGGCAATACGATCCTCGGCTTGCAGTTGCGCCAACCCCTTGGCGTCAATCGTATAATTGCCGTCGTGATGTGCAATTGGCACGTCAATGCTTTGGCCCAGCTGATAGGCGGCGGTAAAGGGCGATGCCACTGTCGCCACATTCAGCGTCACGGTTTTGCAGACGAACTTAAGCCCCGCATTGCGCATCAACGCACCGGGCAGCAAGCCCATTTCGGTCAGAACCTGAAACCCGTTGCAAATCCCCAAGACATATCCACCCCGCGCACCATGCGCGACAATTGCTTGGGCAATGGGGCTTTGCGCTGCGATTGCACCGCAACGCAGGTAATCGCCAAAGGAGAACCCACCTGGCACGCCGACGACGTCGACCCCATCAGGCAAGTCGGTATCTTTGTGCCAAACACGAACAACGTGATAGCCCGCCCGTTCAAAGGCCACGGCCAAATCGCGATCACAATTCGATCCAGGAAAGGTGACGACAGCGGCTTTCATAGCATTCTCCAAACAAACTTTTTTGTCCCATAAAGCAGATTACGCGCCGCATCCAGACCCATCACAAGATGCAGGTTTGCCCAAGTGTATCCATTCCTGCGGGTGTGCCCGTAAGTTACCCAGAAGTTAGGGGCTAAACCGCCCTGTTTTCAACAACCGCTGCACCAAGTTCAGCAAAAACACGCTGTAAGTGCGTCAACCCACTCGGCGTTGCAATTTGCCCGCGCAACAAAACCGCCGCCTCATTCGCTTCGGTCCCAAAAAACAAAACCCCCAGACCATGACAATGTTCAAATTCAAAGCCGTCATAACGCGTGCGCAATTCGTGCCAATATTTCTTGACCCCAAAATTCCGCTCGACCACCTCGGTGTCATGAAACAAAACGATGGCACGGTTTGATAGCTTGGGCACCCAGCATTCAAAATCTTCTTTGACGTCGTCGTAAAAATGCCGCCCATCGATATGCAAAAGATCAATTGAGGCATCGGGGATATCGGCCAAGGCCTGATCAAAGCGTTTGCGCAAAAGCGTGCTGAATTGTTCGTAGCGGCAATTATGCGCCTGGACAGATTGAAAAATTGTCTCGTCATAAAGCCCCGAATGTTCATCGCCAAGCCATGTGTCCACGGCAAAACACCGCGTCTGCAGGCCGTTGTCCTGCACCGCTTGGCACATCGCAAAATAGGAAAAACCGGTATGCGATCCCAACTCGACGATGACACGAGGCGTTGCAGTTTTCACCAACCACATTGCAAAAGGGCCGTGCCCCAGCCATGCAGACAACGTCTGAACATATTTCGGTTTCAGACTGTTTGGGTCAATCTGACCCAAAAAATCCAAGGCGTCGCGATTGTTTTCATGGCGCATGATCAGGTCCGTTGGAATATAACTTTCGCAAAATGATGCCTCTTTCCGCGAAATACAACCAACAGCCGTCACCATCAAATCAGATCAATGCGATAGCTTTCGATGACTGCATTTGCCAACAATTTGTCACACATTTGGGTGACAGTGGCGCGCGCCGTATCCGCGTTCGCCTCTGCAAGGTCTAGATCGATTACCTTGCCCTGACGCACAGCATTCACACCGCCAAATCCCAGACTGCCCAGCGCATGGCGCACCGCCTCACCCTGAACATCCAAAACGTCCGCTTTCAGCATGACAGTCACACGCGCCTTCATCCTACATCCTTTCCGTTTTGCTGCATCTTTGCCGCAAAGGGGGCCTTTAGCCCCAAACTTAGTTTATCAACGTCGGCTTCATCGCATGGGTCGCATTCGACGGCAACACCCCCAAACGGCGCGCAAGTTCGGTATAAACATCGGCCAATGGTCCCGGATCGGGGATAGGTTGGCCGTCGCCACGTTCCACCAAGCCGCGCATATCCCACAAAAGACAAGTATCGGGGCTGATCTCATCGGCGACGATCAGGCGCATATATTCACCTTCCCAGACCCGCCCAACCTCAAGTCGAAAATCCGCAAGACGGATCCCTGCCCCCAGCATGACCCCTGACAGAAAATCATTCACCCGCAACGCCAAGGCAACGATATCATCAAGATCTTGTTGATTGGCCCAGCCAAAGGCTACGATATGCTCTTCGGCGACCATCGGCAGGTTCAGCCGTGGCTCTTTGAAATAATATTCGACGATCGGACGTGGCAAGGGTGTGCCTTCGGGAATGCCCAGACGCGTCACCATATCACCTGCGGAGAAATTGCGCACCATCACCACCAAAGGCACAATTTCTGCCATACGGACCAATTGCTCGCGCATATTAAGGCGGCGGATGAAATGGGTGGGGATGCCCACAGAATTCAGACCCGACATGAAAAATTCCGACAAACGGTTGTTCAGCACACCTTTGCCTTCAACCGCGGCCGGCGTTGCATCATCGGGGGTTGGGGCGCTGTCGTCCTTGAAATATTGGATCAAAGTGCCCGGCTCTGGCCCTTCATACAGGATCTTCGCCTTGCCCTCATATACCTTTTTTCTACGCGCCATGAATGCCCCATTGGATGACAATGGGGACCAAATGCCGCCCTCGCCCTTGGTCTGCCTATAGGCTATGCGGCCTTGCAGGGCAAGGGTTGCAGCAATTACAAAGATACAACCGAAATCAGCCCTCTTGATCCGCAGACCCGAGACAGGCATATGAAGGGGACATTTTGCCAGAAAGGGCCACCATGACCAGCTTTGATGATCGTGAAACCGCATTTGAATCCAAATTCGCCCATGATGCAGATATGCAATTTCGTGCCGAAGCACGCGCAAATAAATTGCTGGGCCTGTGGGCCGCAAAGCTTTTGGGCAAGACAGATCAAGATGCTGCAGATTATGCCATGACAGTCGTGTCTGCCGACTTTGAAGAGGCGGGAATCGAGGACGTCGTGCGCAAAGTCGCTGCTGACTTGGTCGGTCAGGCCAGTGCGGATGAGATTCGCGCAAAACTGACCGCCCTATTGCCAGAAGCAAAAGCACAATTGATGTCAGAACTTTAACGACACCCGACGCTTGCGCGATCGTCAAACATCCCACGGCAACAGATTGTGTCTGGGGGATGACCCGCGCGTGGGGCAAGCGACGGGCCGAATTCCATACCGACAGTCATCCTTGCGCATGGCAAAAGGGATAAATCATGTCACAAACGATTTTGATCACAGGGGCTGGGGCGGGCATAGGGCGCGCGACAGCGCGGCATTTTAGCAACCTTGGTTGGCGCGTGGCTTTGATGGGGCGGCGGACAGATATGTTGGTTGAAACCGCGGCAGGTGCACCCGCCTTGATATTGCAGGCGGATGTCGGCAACGCCGCCCAAGTTTCCAACGCTTTTGCCAAGATTGCGCAAGATTGGGGGCGATTGGACGTTTTGTTCAACAATGCAGGCATCAGCGCCGCCGCTGCACCGATTGATGAGATCGAGGTGACAGATTTTCTGGATGTGGTCCAAACCAATATCATCGGTATGTTTTTATGTGCCCGCGCGGCATTTGGCATGATGCGCCACCAATCCCCCCAAGGGGGGCGGATTATCAACAACGGCTCCATCTCTGCGCATATTCCGCGCCCTGGCTCTGTGCCCTATACGATGTCGAAACACGCTGTTACGGGTCTGACGCGCACATTGGGGCTGGACGGGCGGGCGTTCAACATCGCCTGCGGTCAGATTGATATCGGCAATGCAGCGACCGATATGGCCTCGGCCTTTCCAAAAGGTGTGCGCCAAGCAAATGGCGAAATTCGCGCTGAGCCTGTGATGGATGTGGCCCATGTTGCGCAAGCGGTGGCACAGATGGCGGCACTGCCCTTGGATGTGAATGTGCCGTTTCAGACCATCATGGCCCGCGATATGCCCTATATCGGGCGCGGCTAGATCGCGCCAATTCCGCATAGGTCAAGATATTTACGCATCTTAGGTCACGGTTCGGGATGAATTGTCATATTTGATCAGGTATCTTGCCGCAAACAGGAGGAATCAATGCCGCACCAAGATCCCGCATTTACCGCCGCAGGCCGCTTTTGGCGCGGCAATCTGCACACCCATTCGACGCGATCGGACGGGGTTTTATCCCCAGAAGAGGTTTGCCGTCGATATCGCGCGGAAGGATATGATTTTCTCGCCCTCACCGATCATTTCATTGGGCTTTACGATTATCCCATCGTTGACACAGTGCCGATGCGCACCGAAGATTTCACCACTATTTTAGGGGCCGAACTGCATTCGGGCGCAATGGCCAATGGCGAGTTGTGGCATATCCTTGCGGTGGGTCTGCCCGCAGATTTCGCGCCGTCAAACAGCCCACATTTCGCGCCCGTCGTCGGCCAAGAAACCGGCCCTGAAATCGCCGCCCGCGCAGTGGCAGCGGGGGCCTTTGTGGCGATTGCCCATCCGCAATGGTCGGGCCTGACGCTCGCAGACGCGCGCAATATTACAGCCGCCCATGCCGTTGAGATTTACAACCATGGCTGCGCCACGGGCTGTGATCGCCCCGATGGTTTTGCCATTGCCGATCTGTTGCTGACCGAAGGCCGGCGTCTGACAATGATTGCAACCGATGACGCGCATTTTTCAGAACCTGACCATTTCGGCGGCTGGACAATGGTAAAATCCGACGAAAACACCCCCAAAGCCCTTTTGGCGGCGCTGAAGGTGGGGCATTTCTATTCCACTCAAGGGCCAGAATTGAAAGATGTTCGTATTGAGGGCAAGCATTTGGTGATCGAAAGCAGCGCTGTTGTCTCTGGCATGGCCTTGGGTCATGGCACAGGTGCGAAATCGGTGCATGGTCATTCCATGACTGTCACCAAAGTGCCGCTGGAACGACTGAACGATTCACCTTGGGTGCGTGCCGTGGTGGTGGATGCTGCAGGAAAACGGGCATGGTCCAATCCGATTTGGCGCGACTAAGCGCTGCAGCGACTGGACGACTTATTGCGTGAACAACCGCCCCTTGGCGATCATATGATCGAACAAGGGGTCGGGCGTGAACAGATCAGCCGCCCCCATCGCCAGTTTGCGCAGATCCGCCCGCACCACCATCAATCCGCGCCGATCTGCGCAATATAGCGGCCCCCCAAGCCAGCGCGCAAACAACCCCGCCTGCACAACCATAGCATCATAATCGGTCGCGCGCGGCACCCTATTTTCGCGCAACATGATTGCCCCACGGTTGATTAGCGCCAATTGTATTGCAGCAAGGATCGGTTTGGAATTGGGGGGAGCGGGTGGCAAGGCAATGTTGGCATCTACGCCGACCCCAGACGCGGCAAGGGTCGCGATAATCGCATCGCGCGCATGGCCTTGGGTTTGCAAATAGCTAATCGCCTGCGACAAAGCATCCTTGATTTGCGCGTCCACATAACCGCCCCGCAACAAATCATAGCTTGAAATGCCCATTTTTGCAAAAAACCCTGACAAAAAGGCCAAGATGTCCAAGGGGGCGGCCGGATCGGCGACATAATCGAATTTGTCTTGCGCAATAATCAAAATTGATTTTTCGGGTGGGGGCGTTTGGCGCGCAGTCGTGATGTAAATGTCGCCATCGAAAAGGTCGCTTTGCTGACAAAAAATAGGCGATGAATCAAACAAATCAGTGGATTTTGATGAACGCAACCGCGCCCAAAGCACATCGCGCGTTTGCGGATCTAGGCGGCCTTGGGTGATATCTTGCGCCAGCAGAACGGAAATCCGCAACAAACAATTCATCAAACCCTCTTGCTCGGGGTTGACCAACCGAATTTGCAGACCAGCAACCAAGGCGCGATGCGCCAATTGAGCCACCAATTCGCCTGAACCAAAGATATTGATATGTTGAACGTCCATTTGCGCAACGCCATTGGGCAAAGTGGCAGTTTGGGTATAGGTCAGGCTGCGAAAGCGTTGGCTTGCCAGCAAAGCATAGCACAGACCTTGGGTATCTTCCGAAAAGAGCAAACTGTCGTAGGCACTTTGCTCCAACGCAAACGCTTGGGGTTGCATAAAAATTTGGCCCGCTTCAATGCAATTTATGATTTTGTCATAACTTGCAAGACGCCGACCCGCATATCTGACCCGCGCTTGCACAACAGCCGCCTGTAAGTCACGCGCATCTTTGACGCTATCCCTGCGCACAAGGCGGCCCGTGCCTTGGGCCAGTTTTAGCGCGAAATCACAAGCCGCAGTCAAAAGATCACCTTGGACAATCAGATCAATCAATCCAATCTCTGCCGCCTGCTCGGCACCGATTGCGCCGCCTTCTAAAAGCATAGTCAAAGCATGATTTGGACCGACCAATTCCGGCAGGCGCAACGTGGAACCCGCCGCAGGCATCAATCCCAATTTTATGTCTGGAAAAGCGAATTGTGCGCCAACCAGCGCAACCCGTGCTTGGGCAGAAATCGCAAGCTCTAATCCCGCACTCAGACAAGCGCCCTGAACCGCGACAACAATCGGTTTCTGACTGGCCGCAACCATTTTGCACAGGGCCAAAAGTTCGGTTTTACTGCCACGTTTTGGCGTGATGAAATCGGATGTTTCTGACCCAGCCGAAAAATGGTTCAACCCCGTGGCGAGAACCACGCAATCAACATCAGAGTGATTCAACAATGCGACAAGAACGTGATCCAGATCCGCCAAAAACTTGGAAGACAGGGCGTTGCTGGGCGGACGGCGCAGCCAAATGACCCCCACCCGCCCCCGCATTTCGGCCAATAAGTTCTTGTTTAATGTATCGATATTCATGACGCGCCCAATTTTTTGGGAAAGGTTAATTGAATTTTACAAAGCCGCACAAGGGACTGGAGTAGGGTATATACTCTTGCGCGGTTTGGGAACCATTTACCTTTCAGGGGCTTGTCTTTCTGCTGCTTTTGGGCGCAACTATAGATGTCATTCGTTTTGTGCAAAAGGTCAGCATGGATATTCGCGCCCTTACCCCCGCTTATGCAGTTTCGCCACAAATTGCCATCGCAGATTTGGCACAGATCAAGGCGGCTGGATACACAACGGTTATCGACAACCGCCCCGACGCGGAAATCCCGACCGAGTTGCACAGCCATAGAATGCGTGCCGAGGCCGAGGCTTTGGGGTTGGTGTTCCATGTGAACCCTGTGATTGGCGGGGCATTGACCCCAGAAAACGTCGCCTTGCAAGCCCAGATTATGGCCACATCTGATGGTCCAATCTTTGCCTATTGCGCATCGGGCAATCGGTGTTCGATCGTTTGGGCCTTGACCGAGGCTGGGAAACAAAGCGCGAATGAATTGATCAGCTTGCCCGCGAAATTCGGCTATAATCTGGAACATCTGCGCCCTATCCTTGAGGCGGCCGAAAGGTAATCAACCCGTTTGCATCAAATCGATGGGGGCTGGAAAACCGACATCTTGAATATGGTTTTGCGCGACACCCAAAGCAGAACCGCCTGCATCAGACTGACGCATTTCAGCCTCTAGCAGACGAATGGCGCGCATACCGCGTTGTTGGCCCAGTTTTCCCGCGACCATGGCAATTCCGCCAATGCCTTGCACCTGAATGCTGTCCAAAGCCGCCCCCGCAAGTGCCAAAACCTCACCCGCCTGAAGCCGCAAGATACGGTCCAGCGGCAGCGTGATTTGCGCCAAGACCGCGTCGAGCTGGGTCGGAACAGCGGCAATTTGATCGGAAAATTCCATCACAAACGAATCCGACGCCTGCGTATCTTGACTGAAAAGCGGCACCTCGGCTATCGTAAACGCCATATCAAGCGCCGCCTGGTCGGGCACTGCAAGCGTGATCGCCCCCTGACGCGCACCGTGTTCCAGATGCACATCGGCACGCAAAAGGCGGTAATTCCCGTCTTCAAGCATTAAATGCAAAGGACGGGGATCTTCGATAAAGGCCGCGTAGTGATAGGGCTGGGACCATTCCATCGCCCCCTGCTCTGCCATGGTTTGCGCAAATCCCGCCAGGGCCCCGTCGATCATATCGACCACCATGGCCGCATCGGTGCGCGTGGGACTGCGGGGCGCGTCGCCGTAATCTGCGGACAGTCGCGACAGGGTCAGCATTTCAATCATCCCTGACACAATGGGCGACGATATGATCATCAATCCCAGCGCGTCCCCTGCCCCCTCAAGCATCAAAATCAGGGCGCGTTCCATAGGGGTTTCCAACACCTCAACCAAACCGACCTGATCCGCGTGCAGGCTTTCAAAACCCAGCGCCAGTTTCATATGATCGCGCGCCGCCCGCGCCAAAGAAATGCGCCAAGCCCGTTCGGCGGGATCGACAAGACTTTGCATCGGCAGATCAAAATCCGGTGGGGCATTGGGAAACATCGTGTTTTGTGCCGCCCGCGCCGCTGCCAATTTCCGTGCCAAAACGCCGATTTTTTCTGCGCTGCTCACAATCTGCCCCCAACTGAATGCGACCAGCATCGGGTAAACTGCTTACCAAAGCGTTGATAATTGCCGCTAGGTGGAAATTTTTCCAATCTTCAGCGGCACCGTGACCCGAAAAGCCGCACCTTTTTGGCCGGGTAAATACGAAATTGTGCCGCCCAAACTGCCCATCACCTCGCGGCATATCGCAAGTCCCAGCCCCGCCCCCCCCGCACCCGACGGATCACTCAGCCGTGCAAATTTTTCAAAAATAATCGCTTGCGCCTCTGTGGGCACACCCGCGCCATTGTCGATGAAATCGATCACGATCCGCGCACCTTTTTGGCGCACCGCAATGCGCAACACGGGATCGGCGGCATCGCAATACTTACGCGCATTTGAGATCAGGTTGATAAAAACTTGCACCAAGCGATCGGCATCCGTGCGCAGAAAAATATCTTCGTTTGAAAATACTCTTTGGATATCAAACGGGCGATCAGACCGTGTTTGCCCTGCCACAGCCAAGGCGCGGTCAATTAAAATCCCCAGATTGGCCAGATCGACATTCAACTGCACAGAGCCGTTTTCCAAAACGGACAAATCCAACAAATCGTCTAAAATACGGGTCAAACGCAGGGTCTCAATATGGATCACGCGGCCAAACTCTACGACTTTGTCGCTGGCCAAATCGCCTTCGGCCAGAATCTCGGAAAAGGCACGAATGGATGTCATCGGCGTGCGCAATTCATGACTGATTTGGCTTAGGAAACTGTCTTTTTGGACAGAAATTTGGGTCAGCTTTTCATTGGCATCGCGCAGTGCCCGCGCCGTGCGCGTCACTTCGATTTGCTGGGCCTCAAGGCGGGTTGAATATTCCAAAATCTGGGCAGATTCGTTTGCGACCGCCATCAAATCTTCGACAGTGACTGTGGCGCGGCCGAACAACTGTCCTATCATCGCATGGGCGGTTGCCGCGCCAACGGACCCCGCCATGCGTCGTTCCAGTTGGGTTAGAAAATCAGGGGTCAAATCAGGCAAAAATCCATCTTTTCCTTGGGCACGGGCCTGGTTTTCAAAAAAGGAAATCGCGACATCCTCGCCCAAGATGCGTTGAGCCATGTTTAACAGGGCCTCTGGCTCGGCTTGACCTTGCACCCAGCCCAGACGTTCGGCCTGGGTTTCAGCATCAAAAGCGTTGACAAAGGCCACGCCTTGGACCCGTTCGACGGGGCCGGGAAATGTCAACAAAGAGCCAATCAAAAAACCTCCTATATTCACCGCCATAGACCAGAACATCGCGTGCACCAAAGGATCTATACCCTCTGTCCCAAACAGCGCATTTGGGCGCAGCCATGACAGCCCAAACATCCCCTGTTGAAAAACCGAAACCGGCAACACGGCGCCTTGACCAAAAGAGGGCAAAAACAGCGTATAGCCCCAAACAACGAACCCAAAACACAGGCCAATCAACGCCCCCGTGCCTGTGGCCCCGCGCCAAAATACCCCCCCCAAGACAGCAGGCAAGACTTGTGCCATGCCCGCAAAGGCGACCAAACCGATGGCTGCCAAGGCCTCGGATCCGCCAGATAGACGAAAATAGGTCAATCCCAGCGCCAAGACCGCCATAATCGCGACGCGACGCGACGCCAGAACCCAACTGCGCAAATCTGACGACAGGGCCGACTTTGGCCACAGCCACAAAAGAAATGGCATGATAACATGGTTCGACAGCATTGTGGCCAAGGCGATGGTTTCAACAATCACCATAGAGGTCGCCGAAGAAAACCCGCCCAAAAACGCCAACATTGCAAGTCCACTTTGACCTTCTGCCAAAGGCAGGGTCAGCACCAACATATCGGGGTTGGTTGTGGGCAATCGCTGCATCCCAACAACAGCGATCGGCAAAATAAACAGGCTCATCAAAAATAAATAGGCCGGAAAGGCCCATGAAGCGCGGGCCAGATGCGATTCATTGGGGTTCTCGACGACCAAAACATGAAACATCCGCGGCAACGTGATGACCGCTGCCGCAGATACCAGCAACAGCGTTGTCCAACGACTGGGATCCACCGCCCAAGATGGCAGATCTACAGCGTCAATACGTGCAGCCACTGCGCCCAGGCCCCCGCCCAAACCCCAGACCACAAAGACACCCACAGCGATCAGTGCTGCCAATTTCACCACCGCCTCAACGGCGATGGCGGTGATCACACCATGGTGACGTTCATTTGCATCCAGATTGCGTGTGCCAAAAATGATGGTGAACAAGGCCAGACCTGACGCCACCCAAGTTGCCGTTGCCGCATGATTGGGCAAGGCCCAGCCTTCGGGTGTTTCTGATGCAAAGACGCCAAAGCTTTGGGTAACCGATTGTAATTGCAACGCGATATAAGGTGTGGCTGCCACCACAGCGATCAGCGTTACCACCACCCCCAACAGGTTGGATTTGCCAAATCGGCTGGAAATTAAATCGGCAATTGAGGTCACACGCTGCACCTTGCCGATGCGAACCAATTTGCGCAACAGCCACCACCAACCGACGAAAACCAAGGTTGGCCCCAGATAAATCGTCACAAACTCCAGTCCAGATCGGGCCGCATAGCCGACCGCCCCGTAAAAGGTCCAAGCCGTGCAATAAATCGACAAAGACAACGGATAAATCAAAGGCGATCGTAAAAACCCCGCCCGCCCTGCACGCGCCTGACCCTCGGCCCAAGCCGCGACGATAAACAAAAACGCGACATAGCCCAGACAAATCAAAATCAACACGTTAAAGGGCATCATCGCCCCCGGTCTGGCCACTTGGGTCAGGGTTCAAATCTTCAGGCGCGTCACGCCGTATCTCTTCGCCGTCTTGCCCAAGACGTCGCGACAAAAGACTTGCCGCAAGGATCAATCCCAGCCAAACCGAAAACACATAAATCCAGCCCCGCGCCGACACATTCCATAAAACGGGCGTCAACAAGACAAAGCCAAAAATCGGCAGAATCCGCGCGGCGTCCCGAATCCGCCTTTTGCGGTAAACTGTGCGCGCCAAAAATAGGGGCGGCTTTGGACGACGCACCCTAGCCGCCCAGAAATCCGCGCACAATCGCGCGTATTTCATTGTTATCAAATGGTTTTGTCATAAACGCGGAAACACCTGCGCGTTCGGCCGCGTCGCGGTCACGGCCTTGACCTTTGGCGGTCAACATCAGAACAGGCAAAGTGGCAAAGTCCGGATTTGCCCGCAAATCCGTCAAAATTTGCAAGCCCGTTTTGCCGGGCAACATCAAATCCAAAATCAGCATATCAGGCCGCATTCGCGCAATCGCTGCCTCGGCCGCAGCGCCATCGGTCAGCACGTCTATCTGCCAGCCGTCGCGCGCCAAGATAAATCGGATTGCCTCGGCAATGTTCACCTCATCCTCGATCAACAATATCTGTTTTGCCATCATATCCCCCAAAACGCAGTATTGGGGCAATTTCCTGCCCTGTCAAAACCGAACTTGCCCCAAATGCCCTAAGATAAAATCGCAGGCTCGCGCCGGGCTGGGCAATTGGCGCGCAGACAGACGCGGCACGTGGACCCAATGGCGCGGGCAGAACCTGAAGTTGGTGGCAGGATCAGCATGACGGCCTGCCGCAATTCAGGCCCAGCAAAGCCGTCAGGGTAATGCGGTTGGCAAAAAGCACGGATCAAAAAACGATCTAAATTTGGGGTTTCCACAATCTGTTGGATCGGAACCATAGGCTGCACGAGGGCGGAAAACAGCGGCCAAAGTGGGCAAGCCGCACCAAACCGCGGCAGGGAAAACCCGTCAATCCGCTTGCGCAAGGTCAGCGTGCCAGAGGCGTCGCACATAACCAGTCCTGCCCCCGCACCAAAGGCGATCCTGCGAAAGGCGGTGATGGGCGGGGTCGAAAATCGTGCTGCAAGTGCCAAGGGGTCTGGACCAAATTCGGCCATGGCGGCCCCAAACGCGGAATCAGGAATGGCAACGATATCTGCGCGCACTTCGGCCTGCAAGGAAAGGGCCAACTGTCGTGCGCTGGACGATAAACGCGGCGATATTGGCAAATCGGCCAAATGCCAATCTGCCGCCTCGGCCCAAGCTTCGACTTCTTCTTGCGGTGAAGCGGTGCCCTGCGCCTCTATCTGACCACCGCTGTCAAGATATCTGACCAAAGCATCCGCCCCTTGGGCAAGGCGCGCCGAGTCCTGATCCAAATTTCGCAAAAACCGCACTTGCCATTCGGCATCGATATCATCTGGACCCGCCAAAATTGCCGCCGTGGATCTGACCGAAGCAACCGCAGACAACACTTCATGCAGATTTGCCGACAGATGCGGATCATGGCTCATACGATCATTGACCGCCTCAATGGCGGCTTCAAGCGATTTTATGCGCTGCCCCATGTCCATAACAAGCTGCGCCCAATCCGGGAAACGACTGGCGAATTCTTCAACGCGCAGCAACCCTTCGCCGGGCCAACCGATTGCCAATGCACGCAAATCGTCGATCAGCGCACCGTGTTGCGCTTCGGCAAAGCTGCCGACAGGTTGATCCAAAACCTGCGCCAAACGCGCCAAGACATCTGCAGGCACGCGGCGGCGGTTATATTCGATCAAATTCAAATAACTTGGGGACACCCCGGCCCGTGCAGCCACATCGCCCTGCTTCAATCCCAGCGCCACGCGCCGCGCCCGCAGACGACCGCCGGTCAGAGAAGATACTGTTTCGGCGGGCATTTCAGTCCTTTGTAAACTGCAGTGTAAAAACTTTACAACTGAGCCGCAGGGATACGCAACGAAAAACGCGCCCAAATATCTTGGGCGCGTTTGACAGATTTTCAGATGTGCCGTGGTCAGATTACTGCAGGGCTTTGTCGGTGATGGCATGGGTCCATGCACCTGTGGGTTCTTTGGTGATCACAGGATCAGAACCGCCCGACATCAAGGCCGCAACTGTGCTCTTATAGTCGGCCTCATCCAAGGCGCCGTTGCTGCCTGCCGTCAATTTCGCAATCTCGCCCATCATGCGGGTTTGATGCTCAATCGTTTGCGCGCCTGTTGCATCATTGTCGATCACGATCTGTGCGGATTCGTCCACATTCGCTTCGGCATATTTCCAGCCCTTCATCGAGGCGCGCACAAAGCGCACCATCTTATCTTCAAAGGCTGGATCGGCCAGTTTGTCTTCCATCACATACAAACCGTCTTCCAAGGTCGCCACACCTTCGTCAGTATATTTGAATGTGACCAGATCTTCGGGTTTCACGCCTGCGTCAATCACCTGCCAATATTCGTTATAGGTCATGGTCGATACGCAAGCCGCCTGCTTTTGCAGCAATGGATCGACGTTGAAACCTTGCTTTAGCACTGTCACATCCGTGCCGTCTGTTTTCAGACCCAATTTGTTCATCCAGTTTAGGAACGGATATTCATTGCCGCCAAACCAAACGCCCAAAGTTTTCCCTTTGAAATCAGCGGGTGTCGCGACGCCAGATTCTTTCAAACAGGTGAGCATCATGCCAGAGGATTTGAACGGCTGGGCAATATTAACCAGTGCCAAACCTTTTTCACGTGCCGCCAGCGCCGAAGGCATCCAGTCGACGACCACATCCGCACCGCCCCCTGCCAAAACCTGCGTTGGGGCCACATCAGGGCCGCCAGGCAGAATGGTCACATTCAGACCCTCCGCTTCGTAAAACCCTTTTGCCGCCGCGACATAATATCCCGCAAACTGCGCTTGGGTGACCCATTTCAGCTGCAACGTGACATCATCCGCCGCATGGGCCGAGGTGGCAAATACCCCAAATAGGGCTGCCGTCAGTAGTTTTTTCATCATCAACCTCCAAGTTGCGACCCGTTTCGGGCCATTGTTAAGTCGGTTCGTTCCGTTGTGACGGGTGCCAAAACGTCACCCGTTTCTCGATCAGCGCGATCACGGCATAGAACCCTGACCCCGCTAATGCCGCAACCGCAATCTCGGCCCAAACCATGTCAAGGCCAAGCCGCCCGACCTCTGCCGTGATGCGAAATCCCATGCCCACAGTCGGACTGCCAAAAAATTCAGCAACAATCGCCCCGATCAGCGCCAATGTGGTCGCAATTTTAAGCCCGTTAAAAATAAACGGCATAGCGGCAGGCAGGCGCAGTTTCACCAAGGTCTGCGCATAGCTTGCCCCATAGGTGGCCATCAAATCGCGCTGCATCGGCACGGTCGCCGACAACCCCGCAATCGTGTTGACCAAAACGGGAAAGAACACCATCACGACCACGACTGCCGATTTCGATTGCCAATCAAACCCGAACCACATCACCAGGATCGGCGCGATCCCCACGATGGGCAGTGCGGAAATGAAATTGCCAATCGGCAACAGCCCCGCCTTTAAAAACGGGCTGCGATCTATGGCAATCGCCGTCACGAATGCAGCAGCGCAACCGATCGCATAGCCCCGCAATGCGCCCTTTAGGAACGTCTGGCTGAAATCTGCCCACAGAGTTGGCATTTCCGCCCCAAATCGCAAGGCAATCGCACTGGGGGGCGGCAAAATCACGGGGGACACGTTCAAGCCGCGGACAAAGCCTTCCCAGATCACCAACAACGTCATCCCAAAAATCGCAGGAATGATCAGCCGCGCCGCACCGCGCAAATTCATCCGTGCCAGCGCTAGGTTCACCGACCATGCCGCCGCCCAAAACCCAACTGCAAACAGGATCCAGATCATCGCACCATCCCCATCCGCCGCAGGGTTCGCACCTCAATCCAACCAATCGCAGCGACCAATCCCGCCGCCATAAGGGCCGCCGCAAACAGCGCCGCCCAAATCTGCACCGTCTGCCCGTAATAACTGCCCGACAACAATCTTGCCCCCAGACCCGCCACGGCCCCTGTCGGCAACTCGCCAACAATCGCGCCAACCAGACTGGCCGCAATCCCAACCTTTAGCGACGTGAACAGATACGGCATCGACGCAGGCAGACGCAGTTTCCACAAAATCTGGGATGAACTGGCAAAATAGGTCGCCATCAAATCCAAATCCCCCCGCTCTGGCGCGCGCAAGCCTTTGACCATGCCCACCAGCACGGGGAAAAACGACAAAAACGCCGAGATAATCGCCTTGGGGATCAAACCTTGGATGCCCAGCGCATTCATCACCACAATGATCATCGGCGCAATCGCGAGGATGGGAATGGTCTGAGACGCAATCGCCCAAGGCATCACAGAGGCATCCATCGCCCGATTATGCACAATCCCCACCGCCAAAATCATCCCCAATCCCGTGCCCATTGCAAAGCCCAGCAAGGTTGCCGAAAGGGTAATCCAGCCGTGATATATCAGCGATTTTTTCGACGTGACCTTTAACCCAAATGTGGATTTATACAATTCCTGTGCCACCTGATGGGGTGTCGGCAAAACGGGCCGCTCTTGGTTCATCGATAGGGCCACGATCTGCGCCACAGTTGGCACCGCCCCCCCCGCCCGCGCCGCCTGATCATAACTCCAAGCTGCATTCATCCTTGCCGCCGCGACGTACCAGATCACGACGATCACCAAAAGAACCGTCAGAATGGGGACAAGCCGCCTCATGCCTTACCCCCCAGCGCAATCAACGCGACTGCGATAATCCCCAATCCCATACCCGCCATCTGCAAAGCCGTGGGGCGCTCCCCAAACACCACCACTGCCATGGCCGTGATCGCAATCAACTGAAATATGGCTGACAAGGAAATCGCCACGCCCAAACCGCCGCCTTTCATCACCCAAACCATGATGTAATTGCCCACACAAAACAGCAACAGCGCCCCAACCAAAATCAAAACACCCGCACCCTGCGCATAGGTTTTAAGCATCGCATTGGCCGCCATGAACACCGCCGTTGAGGCCGCGAGATACGCGTAAATCATGCGCCACCCCTTTCATCCTCGCCCAAATACCTATGAACCTGCGTGACAGAACAGATGTCCAAATTACACATCCAGATGCCCCGCCCGCAGTCCCTCACGCACGCGGTGCGCAATCGCGATGAATTCTGGCGTATCGCGGATATCCAAGGGGCGATTGCGCGGCAAGGGGCTGTCAATGACATCGGTGATCCGCCCCGGTCTGGGCGACATCACCACGATCTTGGTCGACAGATAGACCGCCTCAGGGATCGAATGCGTGACAAAGGCGATGGTTTTGCCCGTGCGGTTCCACAGACCCAGCAATTCCTCGTTCAAACGATCGCGCACAATTTCGTCCAGCGCGCCAAAAGGTTCGTCCATCAGCAAAATATCCGCGTCAAACGCCAGTGCCCGCGCAATGCTGGCGCGTTGCTGCATTCCGCCCGAAAGCTGCCATGGAAACTTGCGGCCAAAGCCTGTCAGTTCGACCAGTTCCAGCACCTTTTCAATCCGTCCTGCAGCCTCAGCCTTGGAAAACCCCATAATCTCCAACGGCAGCGCGATATTGCCCGCAATCGTGCGCCAAGGATACAGACCGGCCGCCTGAAACACATAGCCATATGCCCGCGCGCGCCGCGCCGCATCGGGGGTCATCCCATTGACAGTCAAACTGCCCGATGTCGGCTGTTCCAACCCCGCAATGGCGCGCAAAAACGTGGTCTTGCCACAACCAGACGGGCCGATAAAGGAAACAAAATCCCCCTTTTGGATCGTCAGATTGATGTCCCTTAACGCCTGAACTTGCCCGTCATCTGTCCCGAACACCAGATTAACTTGGTCTGCTTGGATCACAGTGGCAATCGCTGCATAATCTTTCATACCGCTATCATCCCTTGCCCCGAAAAACCGTCATCAAACCCTAATCCAAACGTCACCCCGCCGTCACGCCCCTGTAGCACCTTTCTGGGACAAGTGTCGCAGCCCAAAGCGGGTCTTTCTTTCAAAGGAGCACCATTATGTCCAACACCCCAGAAAATATGCTGAATGCCATTCAAAACACAGTCGAGTCCGCGCTGGAAACCGCACATGACACGGTTGAACACGCGATTGATGCCGCCAAAGAGGGTGTGGCGGGCCTGATGTCGGCGATGTCCGATGCGATGGACGGCGACGCTATGTCGGACGAAGAAATGCATGGCGACGCGATGGCCGACGACGCACAGGAAGCCAACGAAGAAACCGCCTAACACATCCCTAGCGCCGCGCCAAACCCTTGGCGCGGCCGCCTTACAAGCACCCATTCAGACCCCCGTGGCCGACATTCCCGTCCGCGCCACAGGGCGCGGCGCGGTCAGGTCTTTCCATTGGCTCAGCGCGCGATTGACCGCAGGCCGCGCCTCACGCGCGACAAACTGCCCATGCCCCTCGGCAGGTGCAATCTGACCATCCGCATAGGCGACCCGCCCCCGCGTCAGGGTGAATCTTGGCAGACCCACCACCTTTTGCCCTTCGAACACATTGTAATCAATGGCCGATTGTTGGCTTGCAGCACGAATTACCTTTTCCGCTTTTGGGTCCAACACCACCAAATCCGCATCCGCCCCCACCAGAACCGCGCCTTTTTTCGGATAGCAGTTCAAGATTTTGGCGATATTCGTGCTGGTGACGGCGACAAATTCGTTCATCGTCAATCGCCCTGTGCCCACCCCATGCGTCCACAGCATCGGCAAACGATCCTCAAGGCCCCCGGTCCCATTCGGAATCTGGGCGAAGGATTTCAGGCCAAAGCGTTTTTGTTCGGTGGTAAAGGCGCAATGATCGGTTGCCACCACCGACAAGCTGCCCGATTGCAAGCCCGCCCAAAGACTGTCTTGATGGGCTTTGTTGCGGAACGGGGGCGACATCACGCGCCGCGCCGCATGGTCCCAATCGGGGTGGAAATATTCACTCTCGTCCAAGGTGAGATGCTGAATCAACGGCTCGCCCCAAACGCGCTGCCCTTTTTGGCGCGCACGGCGGATCGCCTCATGCGCCTCTTCGCAACTGGTGTGGACCACATACAGCGGCACCCCCGCCATATCGGCAATCATAATGGCGCGGTTCGTGGCCTCTCCCTCGACTTGCGGCGGGCGAGAATAGGCATGGCCTTCTGGCCCCGTATTGCCCTCGGCGATCAGTTTTGCGGTCAGCTCTGCCACCAAGTCGCCGTTTTCGGCGTGCACCATGGCCAAACCGCCCAGATCGCCGACGCGTTTGAACGATTGATACATCTCATCATCATTGACCATAAGCGCGCCCTTATAGGCCATGAAATGTTTGAAACTGGTCATGCCCGCCTTGACGCTGGCGTCCATATCCTCCCAAACCTTTTCGCCCCACCAAGTTATCGCCATGTGATAGGAATAATCGCAATGCGCGCGGGTGGATTTGTTGTGCCACATCTGGGCTGCATCCATCAGACCCTGCCCTTGGGCGGGCAAAACGAAATCCACAACCATGGTCGTGCCACCCGAAAGGGCCGCCCGCGTGCCCGATTCAAAATCATCCGCCGAGTATGTCCCCATAAAGGGCATCTCCAGATGCGTATGCGGATCAATCCCGCCTGGCATGACATAACAGCCCGTGGCGTCCAAAACGGTATCGCCCTTCAGCCCCGCGCCAATGGCAATGATCTTGCCGCCCTCAATCAGCACATCTGCCGCATAGGTCAAATCCGCCGTCACCACGGTGCCGCCTTTGATTACTGTGGTCGTCATGTCATTCTCCCTGAATGCCCATTCTCTTTTTCACAAATATCCCACGGGGGTGTGAAACCCCCACCTATGCCCCCGCGACCTCGCAGACCGCATGAAACAATACATCCGTCCCCGCCGCTGCCCATTCGGGGGAAATCTCCTCGGCCTCATTATGGCTTAGACCGCCCACACAGGGACACATGATCATCACTGTGGGGGCGACGCGGTTGATCCAGCAGGCGTCATGCCCCGCGCCTGAGATGATATCCATATGCGCATGGCCCAGACGTTCTGCGGCCCCCCGCACCACGCCCACCAATCCTGCATCAAAAGTCACGGGATCAAAATGGCCCACAGGTTCAATGCAACACCCAAGGCCTAATTCGGCGGCCACGGCATGGGCCGCGCGCTCCACCTCGCCGCGCATCAGATCCAATTTGGTTTGATCGGGGCTGCGAATATCAACCGTAAACACGACGCGCCCTGGGATCACATTACGGCTGTTGGGAAAGACCTTGACCTGCCCCACCGCCCCCACCGCCCCAGGCTGATGCGCCATGGCAATCTGATGCACGCGTTCCGTGATCCGCGCCATGCCCAGACCCGCATTGACCCGCATATTCATCGGCGTGCTGCCCGTATGGGCGTCTTTCCCCGTCAGGGTGATTTCCAACCACCACAGGCCCTGCCCATGGGTGACCACGCCAATCGTTTTCCCCTCGGCCTCTAGAATAGGGCCCTGTTCGATATGCAATTCCAACATGGCGTGCATTTTGCGCGCCCCCACCACCTCGTCGCCCACCCAACCAATGCGGGCCAATTCAGCGCCAAAGGTCATACCGTCCATATCGGCGCGGCCATAGGCGTAATCTTGGGTATGGATGCCCGCAAATACCCCACTGGCCAGCATCGCGGGGGCAAAACGCGCGCCCTCCTCATTCGTCCAATTCGTCACCACAATCGGATGGCGGGTCTGAATGCCAAGATCATTCATCGTGCGCACGACCTCTAGGGCACCCAAAACCCCCAACACCCCGTCATAACGTCCGCCCGTGGGCTGGGTGTCCAGATGACTTCCCATATAAACAGGCAACGCATCGGGGTCCGTGCCCGCACGGGTGGCAAACATATTGCCCATCGTATCGACGCCCATCGTCATGCCCGCATCCGAACACCAGCGCTGAAACAAATGCCGCCCCGCGCTGTCAGCATCGGTTAGGGTTTGGCGATTACAGCCCCCTGCTATCCCAGGTCCGATCTGGGCCATTTGATCCAAACTGTCCCACAACCGCGCCGCATTGATCCGCTGATTTGCCCCAAGCACCATGAACCGTCCCCCTTAAAGTGCAGGCTACATCCCTTGACCAAACGGTCAAGAAATTTCTTTTGATATCGCAAGCTTTGAGGCCAATTTGTGCACTGCCCAAAAATCGACTGCAACCGGAGCAAGGCCGCATATTTTCCAAGCAACGAATAAGACGATCCTGCTGCGCAAGGCGCGCGTTCAAGCGCCGCAGTTTGCATCAATTTATATGGCTTCGCCGCTAAATTGCTTTTACACACATAAAAGTGCGATCAAAAGGAAGCTATGATGTCTGAAACATTTCCCAGCCTTGCCGATTTGGCCGAAGAAGCTAAAACTGTAGTCTATCCGCGCTTTGATGAAAAAATCGCCTTTCATTTAGGGCAACGCATGGCGCAAATCGCGCTGGGGGACGGCCTGGCCGTCGTGATGAACATCCGCACTGCCAATCGAACGCTGTTTCACGCCGCAACACCAAATTCCGCCGCCTTGAACGATCTTTGGGCGCGAAGAAAATCCAATATGGCGCTGATCACCGGCAAAGCCTCGCTGGCGATGGGCATAGAAAACCGTGCAAGGGCACGCACATTGCTGGACGATGGTTTGACCTTTGCCGATTATGCCGATCATGGCGGCGCGGTTCCTGTTATGGTGGCAGGCGCTATGGTGGCCGTTGCGACCGTGTCTGGCCTGCCGCAATTGGACGATCACGCATTGGTTATTCGCGCCATGCGCGCGCAACTTTCTGAAATGGAATCAATGATTTAAGGGCTGAACGTGCAAGCAAAACAGCAAACCCGCATCCAAGCAAAAAACCGTGAAGCCATTTTGGGCGCCGCCCTTGCGGTATTTTCAACCGCGGGTTTTTCGGGGGCCACCTTGGATCAAATTGCGGAAAATGCGGGTCTGTCTAAGCCCAATTTGTTGTATTATTTTGCATCAAAAGAGGCGATCTACGCTGCCCTTTTGACGCAGTTGTTGGCGACCTGGCTGGACCCTTTGCGCACGATGAACCCGTTGGGCGATCCTGTGACAGAGATCATGGGGTATGTTGAACGCAAATTAGAATTAGCCCGCGATTACCCCCGTGAAAGCCGCCTTTTTGCAACCGAGATTATCCAAGGAGCCCCCCGCCTGCGCGAGGTCATTGCCACAGAATTGTACGAACTGGTCGCAGAAAAATCAGCGGTGCTGGCGGATTGGATGGAATCGGGCCGCATCACGCGACTGGATCCTGTGCATTTGATTTTTTCAATTTGGGCGTTGACACAGCATTATGCAGACTTCGATGTTCAAGTGCGCGCAGTTTTGGGTGAACATATCGATCCTTTTGCGGGGGCGCATGGATTCTTAAAAATTCTCTTCACCCGATTGCTGACCCCTTCCCTAACTGACGAATGAACGGTGCTAGACCTTTGGCGTCAGTCCCGATATAGACCGCATTTCACGTCGTCCATTGGCAAGGTCCATGACAAGCGAAACCCAAATCCCAGAAGGCGCGGCACAGGCCGACCATGCTGACAAACTGCATCAGAAATCGCGATTACTTCCGCTGGTCTTTGGCAGCATTGGGGTGGTTTATGGCGATATCGGCACAAGCCCGCTCTACGCGTTGCGCGAATCACTGCACGCGGCCAGTGCGAACGGCCTCATGCGTGATGAGATTTTCGGCGTAATTTCCTTGCTTGTTTGGACACTGATGTTGATCGTTACGATCAAATATGTGGTCCTTGTCATGCGCGCCGATAATAAGGGCGAGGGCGGCACTTTGTCGATCATGGCCCTGTTGCAACAGGCGCTGAATCGACGGCCTGCCGTTCTTTTGGGGATTTGTGTCGTTGGCATTTCGCTGTTTTTTGGCGATGCGATGATCACACCGGCGATGTCGGTCCTGTCAGCGGTCGAAGGCATCAAATTGGTCGCACCACAATTTGCAAGTTATGTGATCCCCTTAACGATCGCGATTATTTTTGCGCTGTTCTTTGTCCAAGCCCAAGGCACACAGCGCGTCTCAACGCTGTTCGGACCAATCATGTTGGCATGGTTTGCCGTGATGGCGGTCATGGGTGTGATCCACATTGCAGATGATTTTCAGATTTTCGCAGCGCTGAACCCGCTTTATGCTGCAAGATATTTGGTGGAAAATGGCCACGGCTCTTTGATCGTGCTTGGTTCTGTATTTTTGGCTGTAACAGGCGGCGAGGCCCTTTATGCAGATATGGGGCATTTTGGCCGCAGGCCAATCCGAATCGCATGGGCTTTTGTGGTTTTTCCAGCGCTCACGCTAAGCTATTTAGGACAGGGCGCGATGGTTTTGGCGCATCCTGAAACCGCAGGCGATCCCTTCTTTTTGATGGCCCCGGGTTGGGCGCTGCTGCCGTTGGTGATCTTGGCGATGATGGCAACAGTGATTGCAAGCCAAGCGGTGATCTCTGGCGCATTTTCCATGATGCAACAGGCGGTTCAAATGGGACTTTTGCCAAGGCTAGAGATCCGCTACACGTCGCAAACCCAGCAAGGCCAGATCTATCTGCCAAAGGTAAACGCTGTGTTGATGATCGGCGTTTTGATGCTGGTGGTCAGTTTCGGCAGTTCATCGCGTCTGGCGTCTGCCTATGGCATTGCAGTTTCGGGCGATATGGTGATCACGTCAATTCTTGCCTTTGTCTTGCTTTACAAGGCGTGGAAATGGCCACTGATTGCTGTCGCGACCGTTATGCTGCCGATCCTTGGGATAGAGTTGATGTTTTTGACAGCCAATATGCTGAAATTCCCAGACGGCGGCTATGTCCCGATTAGTATCGCGGTGACAATGTGCATCTTTATCTGGACATGGTTGCGCGGCACAACTCATGTTGCCAAAAAATCGGCAGATGGGGCGATCAGCCTGACAAAGTTAATCACCATGCTGGAAAAATCTGAGCCGACGGAAGTGCCGGGAACAGCCGTATATTTGACCCAAGACCCAACAAACGCACCCTCGGCTTTGCTGCACAACCTAAAACATAATCGCGTGTTGCATACGCAAAATTTTGTGGTCACGGTATTGGTTACGAACGATCCAGTAGTGGTCGACGAAGATCGCCTTACAATCAATCATATGAACGATCATTTTGTGCAGATTACGATGCGCTTTGGCTATATGGAAACGCCAAATGTTCCCCGCGCCCTCGCGCTCGCCCGAAAGCGCGGCGAAAAATTCGACATCATGACCACGTCGTTTTTCTTGAACCGACGCAGTTTCAAATCATCGCGCAATCACGGCCTGCCCCTGTGGCAAGAGCGCATATTTATTTCCATGACAAAATCGGCATCCGATGCCACGGCGTTTTATTGCCTGCCGTCCAATCGTGTCATTGAACTGGGCCAACAAATGACGATCTAAGATCCGATTCTTTGGCGAAGAACAGTGGCGGCAAGGTGGTGACTGTGCAACCGCTTTGCGGGGTCGTGGATCATACCTGTGACCAAGATTTCATCAGGCTTAAATTGGCTTATAAGCCGATCAATTTGCGCAGACACCGTCGCCTCAGACCCAACCGCCGAACAAGATAAGGCTTGATTGACCTCGTGCAGCAATGAAGCAGGCAAAATCGACAGATCATCAACGGGTGCGGGAAGTTGTCCTGCTTGACCTGTCCGCAGACGCGCAAAAGCAAGAATTTGTGAGGTTCGCAAATAGTTGGCCTCTGCGTCAGTGTCGGCCGCACAAACACCAACCGCCATCATGAAATAGGGCTCCGCGCAGAATTTCGACGGACGAAAGGTCGCGCGATAGGTGGCGGAGGCCTCTTCTAGCATTTGCGGCGCAAAATGGCTTGCAAAAGCATAGGGAAGACCAAAATACGCCGCCAATTGCGCCCCGTACAGGCTGGAACCCAAAATCCAAACAGGAATTTGCGTTCCCTCCCCCGGATAAGCGTGAACTTGTGCTGATGGGTCGTGCGGATCCAGATAGCCTATCAACTCTAATACATCTTCGGGAAATTGATCCGTTTGCTGCATATTACGTCGCAAAGCGCGCATTGTAACGCCATCTGATCCCGGTGCACGTCCAACCCCAAGGTCAATTCTGTTTGGGAAAAGCGTTGCCAATGTGCCAAATGCCTCGGCAACTTGTAAAGGTGCATGGTTGGGCAGCATAATGCCGCCAGAACCGACGCGTATCGTTGTTGTCCTGCCTGCAATATATGCCAACAAAACTGCCGTGGCGGCACTGGCGATGCCCGGCATATTGTGATGCTCTGCCAACCAATAACGACTATAGCCCCAAGATTCCGCATTTTGCGCCAAGGACAAGCAATTTGCCAAAGCATCACTTACGGTTGCGCCCTCTGACACCGGCACCAAATCTAGCAAAGAATAGTGTCGTAGGGTCATCGTTTTACCTTTGGTTAACCAGAATCACAGATACATAATTTATGGAACATTTTCAGCCTAATCACACAAAGGTCAATTTGGACAATGTACCAAATCCAAATTGGTTGTCTGCGGTTTTTGATGCCAAAGCCTGTAAACGTGGCGGGATTTTGCGTCGCGCACTGCAGGATGTCCATCGCGAGGTCGGGCGTGAAGCGTTTATCGCCGAGGTCCGTCGACGAGGCTGGCATATGGTCGAATCAGGTGGGCAATATGTCGTCTTTTGCAATCACGGCGACCTTCGCATTCTTTGCTAATCGTTGCGGAAAATTTTCGCCGAAAATTTTTGACTTAAGATTTTTCGGCGAAAAATCTTGTTATTCGCCCGCGCGGCTTTGTGGGTTGTTTGGATGCTGGGTCCAATTTCCATACAAGCCGACGGCACGGTCTGTCCGCGGGTCAATACTGCCCACGGGGAGGTCGACCATCGTGATGCAGTTTTCAACGGGACAAACATTTACGCAGAGATTGCACGCCACACAGTCAGCATCTTTTACACTGAACACCCGATCTTCTGTCATTGCGATCGCCTGATGGCTCGTATCCTCGCAAGCAGCGTAACAGCGTCCGCATTTGATGCAATCCATTTGCGATATCTGCGCCTTGGTGACGTAATTAAGGTTTAAATACTGCCAATCCGTAACATTTGGCACGGCACGCCCGACCAAATCAGCGCAACTGCCCATAGATTTTTCGTCTAAGTAGTCGGACAGGCCGGAAATCATTTCTTGAACGATTTTGAAACCATACGTCATAGCCGCTGTACAAACCTGCACATTTCCTGCACCCAATGCCATGAATTCTGCCGCATCACGCCACGTGGTCACACCGCCAATGCCAGAAATTGGCAAGCCATACGTTTCTGGATTGCGGGCGATTTCAGCAACCATATTCAAGGCGATTGGCTTTACGGCAGGGCCGCAATAGCCGCCATGGGTTCCTTTGCCATCAATCATTGGCTCGGGGCTAAAGCTGTCTAAGTTGACGGATGTGATGGAGTTTATTGTATTGATTAAGCTGACAGCATCTGCACCACCACGTTTTGCTGCTTCTGCTGGTTTTCGGATGTCGTTGATATTGGGAGTAAGCTTAACGATGCAGGGCATCCGCGAGTGTTTCTTCACCCAACGTGTCACCATCTCGATATACTCGGGCACTTGGCCAACCGCTGACCCCATGCCACGTTCTGCCATGCCATGTGGGCAACCAAAATTTAACTCGACACCGTCTGCTTCGGTATCGGCGATACGGTGCAGAATGTCTTTCCAACTGTCTTCGTCGCATGGCACCATCAGGCTGATAACCATGGCACGGTCGCGCCATTTGCGTTTGACCATTTTTATCTCATCCAAATTGATTTGCAGTGGGCGGTCTGTGATCAATTCTATGTTGTTCAATCCCAACAAACGCCGATCTGCGCCCCAAATCGCGCCGTACCGCGGGCCAGATACGTTCACAACAGGCGGCCCCTCAGAGCCCAAGGTTTTCCACACCACCCCGCCCCATCCTGCCGCAAAGGCGCGTTCGACATTATAGGCCTTGTCAGTTGGCGGCGCCGAGGCCAGCCAAAACGGATTGGGTGATTTTATACCGATAAAATTGCTTGCCAGATTTGCCATGTGATCACCCCATCAGCTTTGCATGAATTGCCATCGCGGCATCGCGACCCTCAGCGACGGCGGTTACGGTCAGGTCGGCCCCACCCGCCGCACAATCGCCGCCTGTCCAGATTTTACCAACCTGATTGACCAGTTTTGATCCATTTTTACCAATTGGGACACTGTCAAGCGTCTGACCAATTGCCAAAAAGACTTGATCGGCGGTCAGCGAAAATTGCGCGCCCCCTTCATAGGCGAAGACCACTTCCTGAACCGACGTCTCACCCAAAATTTTCAAAGGCGACGCGTTGTAAATAATCCGCACACCAACACTTGAGGCGTGATCTTGCTCGTAAACCGAGGCGCTCATTTTGTCTTTGCCGCGGCGGTATACCATCGTCACATTCTGCGCGCCCAGCAGCTTGGCCTGCACCGCAGCATCGATTGCGGTCATGCCGCCACCAATCACGACGATATCGCGGCCAATTTCTATATCTGCGGGCGACGACTGACGTAAATCGGCAATAAAATCAATGGCACTTAATACTCCGGTAAGGTTAGTGCCTTTGATGTCTAACACATTGACACCCCCAAGACCGATTCCCAGGAACACGGCATCATAACCAGCCTCAAGCGCATCAAGGGTCACGTCTTTCCCAAGTTCTATCCCAGTTTCGATTGAAATACCGCCGATTTTCAAAAGCCAGTCTATTTCGCGCGCTGCGAAATCATCTGCCGTTTTATAGGTGGCAATGCCATATTCATTTAATCCGCCTGCTTTCGTGCGCCGATCAAACACCGTCACGGTATGGCCATGTAGCGCTAAGCGGTGCGCGCAGGCCAGTCCAGCAGGCCCCGCCCCAACAACCGCGACCTTTTTGCCGGTATCCGCGGCGCGGCTAAAGGGATGAATACCCTTATCCATCAGTGTGTCCGTGGCGAAACGCTGCAATCGGCCAATTTCCACAGGTTTGCCTTCGGCAACTTCGCGCACACAAACCTCTTCGCACAATTGTTCTGTTGGGCACACGCGCGCGCACATCCCACCCAAAATATTTTGCGCAAAAATCGTTTTTGCGGCTGCATCCGGCGTGCCTGTTGCGATTTGGCGGATGAACAGGGGGATATCAATACTGGTGGGACAGGCCGTCATACAGGGCGCATCGTGACAAAAATAACAGCGATCCGCCGCAACCCGCGCCTCATGTGCGGGCAGTTTCGGCGCGATATCAGCGAAATTTTCAGCTAATGTTGCGCTGTCCAGACGAAACGCTGTGATCCCTGCGCTATGCGGTGAATTGGGCATCTGTCCCCCCCTATTTCCATCGACTCAGGCTGGCACAAGTTTCATTTTTTTCCAAATGGTAAATTATCTGAACCGCAATTTTTATGACCCAACCCAAAGCTCAGGTGATCATCGCCTCTTTTTTCTGCACAAGTTTCTCTATATAGAGGTGCGACGGCCAAAAGGGCCCTTTGACAAGAGGACTGCATGAGCAAACAATCCAACGACGCGGATGTCGCCTTTATCGCGGCTCTGGCAGAGCTGCTGAACAAAAACGATCTGACCGAAATATCGGTCAAGCGCGAATATGGTGAGTCAGATCGCCTAGACGTTCATGTCGTCAAACAATCCAATATCGTGCAGATGTCGGCGGCACCGATGGCATATGTACCTTCGGCCCCAGCGGTATCAGCCCCTGTTTCTGCACCTGTGGCGTCAGAGGATCTGGCAAAACATCCCGGTGCGTTGACCTCGCCTATGGTGGGCACGTGCTACTTGGCGGCAGAACCTGGCGCGACGCCTTTTGCAACAATCGGCGCGACAGTGACCGAAGGTCAGACGGTTTTGATCATCGAAGCGATGAAGACTATGAACCATATTCCGGCCACAAAATCGGGTGTGGTCAAACAAATCTTGGTGACCGATGGCACCGCTGCCGAATTTGGCATGCCTTTGATGATCATAGAGTAAGCCGATGTTTGACAAAATCTTGATCGCCAATCGGGGCGAAATTGCCCTGCGCGTTATCCGTGCCTGCCGCGAGATGGGGATCAAATCGGTGGCGGTCCATTCGACCGCCGACGCCGATGCGATGCACGTGCGGATGGCTGACGAATCCGTTTGCATTGGCCCGAACGCGTCTACGGACAGTTATTTGAACAAGGCTGCGATTATTTCCGCCTGTGAAATCACGGGCGCGCAAGCGGTGCATCCCGGATATGGATTTCTGTCAGAAAACGCCAGTTTTGCCCAAGCATTGCAGGATCACGGCATCACCTTTATCGGCCCGACGGCAGAACATATCCGTATCATGGGCGATAAAATCACCGCCAAGGAAACCGCGGCGGCCTTGGGGATTCCTGTGGTGCCAGGGTCAGCGGGCGGCGTGGCTGATTACGAATCTGCGATTGGAGTTGCTGCGGGGATCGGGTTTCCTGTCATCATCAAGGCAACGGCGGGCGGCGGTGGGCGGGGCATGAAAGTGGCCCATAACGCCGAAGAATTGGAAATCGCCTTTCGCACCGCGCGGTCGGAATCCAAGGCCGCCTTTGGCAATGACGAAGTTTATATTGAAAAATACCTGCAAAAACCGCGTCATATCGAAATTCAGGTTTTCGGCGATGGCAAAGGCAACGCCGTCCATCTGGGCGAGCGGGACTGTTCCTTGCAACGCCGCCACCAAAAAGTGTTCGAAGAGGCGCCAGGCCCCGTCATCACCCCCGCGTTGCGTGCGAAAATCGGCAAGGTTTGCGCCGATGCTGTGGCCAAGATCAACTATATCGGCGCGGGCACCGTTGAGTTTTTGTATGAAGATGGCGAATTCTTTTTCATTGAAATGAACACCCGTTTGCAGGTCGAACATCCTGTGACCGAGGCGATTTTTGGTGTGGACCTTGTGCGCGAACAAATTCGGGTCGCAGCGGGGATGGGATTGTCATTCACCCAAGATGAATTGCAAATCAACGGCCACGCGATTGAGGTGCGGATCAACGCGGAAAAACTGCCGAATTTCTCGCCTTGCCCCGGCAAGATCAAGGTGTTTCATGCGCCAGGCGGTTTGGGTGTTCGGATGGATTCTGCGATCTATGGCGGCTATTCTATTCCGCCATATTATGACAGCCTGATCGGCAAGCTGATCGTGCATGGCCGTGATCGGCCAGAGGCCTTGGCGCGGCTTAGCCGTGCCTTGGGTGAATTGATCATCGACGGGATTGAAACATCAGTCCCGTTGTTTGATCTTTTGCTTGCGGAACCCGATATTCAGTCTGGCAATTACAACATCCATTGGTTGGAAAAATGGCTGGCGGTGAAGTTTGGGAATTAGGGCGGGGGGAAACCCCGCCCTTTTTCGTTCGCGCCGCCCCTATCCGTGGGTCACTTCCCACGGCTTTACCCAATCGCCCGGAACGCGCAGATCAATGCCTGCGTCATCCTCGATCACCTTGCAGACCGTCATCTCGCCCGCACCGAGGCCGTAACGCCGCCCCGCCTCGCGGAAACGTTCGTGCGTCACCTCCGTCAGGGTGTTTGTGGTGCCGACCTTGTCCATCAGTTCTTGGATCAATCCCAAATCCTTAAGGCATAGGGCAATCGGAAAGCTGGGATCATAGTGACCTGCAAAGATGCTGGGAACATCATGGCTTAGAACGAAACTGTCGGCTGCGCCCCCTTTCATCACATTCCACCAAGTCAAAGGGTCCAGCCCCGCCAGTTTCGCCGTGACCATCGCCTCGCCAATGGCGGCAGCGTGAATTTTCCAAAGCTGATTGTTGACCAGCTTGGCCACATAGCCGTTGCCATAAGCACCCACTTTGCGTAACTCACCCATCGCCTCAATGATCGGGCGGACCTGTTCTATGATCGCATCATCACCACCCACAAACATCGGCATATCGCCGCGAATGGCGGCATCCACACTGCCTGTCACGGGCGCGTCAACGGCGTGCCCCCCCTTTGCTGCGAATTCCGCCGCAAGATCCCGCATCAGAAACGGCGAAGATGTGGTCATATCGATCCAAATCTTACCCTTGGGATCACCTGACAAAAATCCAGATGGCCCGCGCATCACCTCGGCCACCTCCTTGGGGCCAAAGACCATCGTGACGACCACATCCACGGCGGCCAAAACGGCGGCTGGGCTTGCGGCGACGGATGCCCCCATCGCCACCAAGGGTGCCACAGCATCAGGCCGAATGTCATACACCACCAAGGGAAAACCAGCGCGCGCCACATTGGCCGCGGCATTCTTGCCCATCGTCCCCAAACCGATAAATCCGACTTTCATGATGCTCTCCTGTTGCAGCACGAACTTGCGCCTTGCTCTGCAATCTGGCAAGGATCGTCTGCGCCCCTTGAATGTCTAAAGGCGACAGATGACGATCACCCCAGAAATCTTGCTGCGCGCCTATAGCATGGGAATATTCCCAATGGCCGAAAGCCGCGAAGCCGTGGAAATTCATTGGGTCGAGCCGCGTTTTCGCGGTGTTTTTCCGATCAACGGGTTTCACATCTCGCGCACACTCCGCGCGCAGATTTTGCACGACGATTACAGCGTGACGGTCGACCGCGATTTTGTGGGCGTTGTTGGGGCCTGTGCGGATCGCGCGACCACTTGGATTAACGGGGAAATAACGGATTTATATCAGAAATTACACGATATGGGTCATGCCCATAGTGTCGAAGTTTGGCGTGGGGGCAGCCTGATCGGCGGCGTTTACGGCGTGCATTTAGGGGCTGCGTTTTTCGGCGAGTCGATGTTTTCACGGGCGACGGGGGGATCCAAACTGGCGCTTGCCTATCTTTCCCACCGATTGCGCGCCGGCGGGTTTGTCCTGTTTGATACGCAATATTTAACGCCGCATTTGGCAAGCCTTGGGGCGATTGAAATCCCAAAATCCACCTATCAAGCCCATCTTGCGACAGCGTTGACCCAGCAAGCCAATTTTACCCCGCCAGGTTACTGCCCTGTGCCAGATTCCGTTGCCGCTGGATCCCCTGCTGGGTCCGGCGCAGAGGGCACGATCGGCAACACCAAATCTGGCACATCACACCGCATCACCCAAACATCATAGCGCGGATGATCCAATGCCGAAAGCGCAGGGCTGGACGCAATCATCCAGCCGTTAAAGACCGGAGTTGTTGAACTTGCATCAATCACGGTGACATGAGCTTCTGCTTCGGCGGTTTGGTTGCCCGTGGGATAGCGGCAAGAATCCAGCATCACCGTCAATTTTCCCACGCTTTGGCTTTGACCGTTGGACAGATCCATATTGGTGATCTGCCCCGTCAGTTTGTCCAAAAGACGCAGTTTCGCCCCCGGTGCATCTGACATGGCCATTCCAGACGCGGGCCCAGCCATCAGAAACAAAAGGGCGAGCAGCCTCATTTCTTTTCCGATCCCGTGACAAATTTCAACAGCAAGGAAATCAGGCTGACTGCACCTTGGGTATCCTCGATCTGATCACCGGGTGCCAGAACGTCTTCGGCCCCACCAGGCACCAATTCGACAAAATTGCCGCCAAGCAGACCCTCAGAGGATATCAAAATCGCTGTGTCTGTTGGCAACTGAACGCTGCGATCAACCGAAATGCTGACATCGGCAAAATAGGTTTTGGGGTTCAACGACATCGTCGTGATCGCGCCCACTTTGACCCCTGCCATCCGCACGTCCGTGCCGACCGAAATCCCCTCGGCAGAACGAAAGCTGGCCGTCAACGGATAGCTGCCCGAAGGGGCAGCCATGCTGCCGCCCATCATATAAATCAAAAATCCCGCGGCAAGAACGACAACTCCTGCACCCGCCACGATCTCAGCACGATTCTCGGCCACACAAGCCTCCATTCCTTGGGCTGCCTTTACTTGGGCTGCCACGCCTCATAATCACGGCGCAACTCTGGGGTAGCGTTGCGGATCGATCCTGTCGGCGCATAGGCCGCCAAACTGCCCGTTAGATTTTCATGATGCGGTGCTTCCCACGGCTTATGCGCCAATGGTTTGACAGTCGGCGCGTCTTTCCATGTGAAATGCAACCAGCCGTGCCAATCGGGCGATACGCGCGATGCTTCGGTTTCGCCATTATAGATCACCCAGCGGCGCGAGGCGTCCTTATTCTGGTAATATATATTGCCTTGATCGTCCGCACCCACACGAATACCCCTGCGCCATGTGAAAATTTGGGTTCCAAGGGTCTGGCTGTTCCACCATGTCAGCATACGCGTCAGGAAATACATTCTCGCCTCCGAAAGTTTGCCCTGATATGGCGGAAAATACGCCCAAGGTCTAGGGCATATAGGCCGTCAGTTCGATTTCAATCAAATGGCGCGGGTCGATCAAGGCGGCCTCGATCATCATCGCCGCGGGGGGATTTTCGCCAAAGGTTGCCGAAAGGATCGGCCAACAGGCCTGAAAATCGGATGCGTGTTTCATCACATAGGTGACGCGGACCACGTGTTCAAACCCCGCCCCTGCCTGTTGCAGCGCGGCACCGATGATATCCAGCGCCAATTGACATTGCGCTGTCACGCTGTCGGGAATATCGCCCGTCACATGGTTGGTTCCCGTCGTGCCCGAAACGTGGACCCATCCGCCCGCCACCACAGCACGGGCATAGCCTATCTTGGCCTCCCATGTCGAACCCGTGGTGATGCGGCGGATCATCAGCTTGCCGTTGCGGGTTCTTTTTTCTTTTTAGGATCAGAATGCACCAACAAGGGTGGGGCCGCATTCGTCACGGATTCCTCATTGACGACGACTTCTTCGACATCGTCCATGCCAGGCAATTCGAACATGGTATCCAGCAGGATATCTTCCATGATCGACCGCAGACCGCGTGCGCCTGTCTTACGCTTAATCGCGCGTTTGGCGATGGCCGACAGCGCATCGGTGGTAAAGGTCAGCTTGGTGCCCTCAATATCGAACAGGCGTTGATACTGTTTGACCAAGGCATTTTTGGGTTCGGTCAGGATGGTGATCAGCGCAGGCTCGTCCAGATCGGTCAGGGTGGCGATCACGGGCAGACGTCCCACGAATTCGGGGATAAGGCCGAATTTCAACAAATCCTCTGGCTCCAACTCGCCAAAGAGTTCCCCCACGCCGCGCGCATCGGGGTCTTTGACATCAGCCCCAAAGCCAATCGCCGACCCTTTGCCGCGCATCGCGATAATCTTTTCCAGACCCGCAAAGGCCCCGCCACAGATGAACAGGATATTGGTGGTATCCACCTGCAAGAATTCCTGTTGCGGATGTTTGCGCCCGCCTTGAGGCGGCACAGAGGCAACCGTGCCCTCCATGATTTTCAACAGCGCTTGCTGCACGCCCTCACCCGACACATCGCGGGTGATGGATGGATTGTCCGACTTGCGGGTGATCTTATCCACCTCGTCGATATAGACGATGCCACGTTGGGCGCGTTCCACATTATATTCCGACGCTTGCAGCAATTTCAGGATGATGTTTTCCACGTCCTCACCGACATAGCCGGCTTCGGTCAGCGTGGTCGCATCCGCCATTGTGAACGGCACATCCAAAATCCGCGCCAGGGTCTGCGCAAGCAATGTTTTGCCGCAACCCGTTGGGCCAATCAGCAAGATATTCGATTTCGCCAGTTCAATATCGGTCTTGGTCGAATGGTTCAGGCGTTTGTAATGGTTGTGAACCGCAACCGACAAAACCCGCTTGGCGTGAATTTGCCCGATCACATAATCATCCAAAACCTTGCAAATATCGCGGGGCGTTGGCACGCCATCGGTGGTTTTCAGACCCGACGCTTTGGTTTCCTCGCGGATGATATCCATGCAAAGTTCGACACATTCGTCGCAAATGAACACTGTTGGTCCAGCAATCAGCTTACGCACCTCATGCTGGCTTTTGCCGCAAAAGGAACAGTAAAGCGTATTTTTGCTATCGCTGGTTGAACTGGTCGACATTCTTGGTCCTTTGCAATCGCATCGTTGGCCGCATCTTTTGGCATATATTTGGAAAGTTTAGGGCAAGCCTGCGCCGTCCACAATGTCAAATCGCCCCTTGGTTTCCCAAAGGGCGATCACAATTATACCGCCGTCTCTTCTTTGGTGCGGGCGGTCAGGATTTCATCAATCAGGCCCCAGTCCTTGGCATCCTCGGCGGACATGAAATTGTCGCGCTCAAGTGCTGCCTCAACAGTGGCCAGATCATTGCCCGTGTGACGCACGTAAATTTCATTCAAACGACGCTTTAGCTTTTCGGTTTCGCGGGCATGGATCATGATATCCGTGGCCTGCCCCTGGTAACCGCCCGAGGGTTGGTGCACCATCACGCGGCTATTGGGCAGGCTGAAACGCATCCCTTTTTCGCCGGCGGTCAGCAGCAAGCTGCCCATCGACGCCGCTTGCCCGATCACAAGTGTCGAAATTTTCGGGCGGATATATTGCATCGTGTCATAGATTGACAAACCCGATGTCACAACGCCGCCTGGGCTGTTGATATACATACTAATTTCTTTGGACGGATTTTCCGCCTCAAGGAACAAAAGCTGCGCGCAGATCAGGCTGGACATACCATCATGCACGGGACCAGACATAAAAATGATCCGCTCTTTCAGCATACGGCTGTAAATATCATAGGCCCGTTCGCCACGGCTGGTTTGTTCAACCACCATCGGCACAAGGGTGTTCATATAAAACTCTGCGGGATCTTGCATGATGGTCTACCTCGTTGGTCGCTATGGGTGTAACGAATATGCGTTACCAGAGTCTTAGTATCGCGGCGCGTCAGCCGCAAGGGCAGCTCAGCCGTCAAAGGTGTTCTTGGCCAAGATGATCCGTGCCAAGGCGGTAATGAAACACAAAACCGCAAATCCATAACTTAGGGCGATAAACGCCGCGGGCCATAGGCAAATCGTGACAAAAAACAGAATGGTTTCCGTGCCCTCCAACAATCCCGCCGTGAAAAACAGCGATTTTTCACCGCGTGAGGCGGTTTTCATCCCATATTTTTCAGCAAAAATCGCAAAGGCCAGAAAGCTTGCACCATTTATGTAAAAACTGCAAAGTAAGACCGCCGCCGCCGTCGCGTTGGCAGGATCACGGAACGCAAAAGCCAAGGGAACTGCCGCGTAAAAGATAAAATCGCATACGATATCCAAATAGCCGCCGAAATCGGTCTTTTGCCCCGCCCGCGCCACGGCACCATCCAGCCCATCTGCGACGCGCCCCAGCAACAGCAGGAGGAACGCATAGGGCACCCCACCAGCAATCATTCCAGCCGCGATCAAGCCCAGCGCCAACCCCGCCAAGGTGATCTGGTTCGCGCGAAATCCACGCGCCGACAGACTGCCCCCCCATGCATTCAGCATCGGGTCCAACACCTTGCGCATCATTCCATCCAGCATCGATACTCCTTTTCGGCTAAGGTTGCGAAAACGGCGGGCGGGGTAAAGGGCAAAATGCCAGCGCAAGATCACGGTTTTGTGGGAAACGCCCCCATCACGTCGCATTTGGGCTGGAGAGGCCGCCCCCCAATTGCTAACAAGCGCCATGAAACAGGATAAAACCTTGCTGGGCGTAGCCCTTATGTTGGCATTTTGCGTGCTTGCGCCGCTGTTGGATACATCGTCCAAACTGGCAACTGCTTCCATTCCTGTCGGCCAAATCACCGCCGCGCGATTTGTTGTCCAAGCGGCGCTGATGCTGCCGATCGCTGCCTTTATGGGTCTGGACTGGCGGGTGAAACCGCGCCTCGCGGCGATGTTGTTGTTGCGCGCCGCCTTATTGATATTATCCACCTACACATTTGTGGCCGCCGTTGCCGTCATGCCGATCGCAGATGCTTTGGCAATTGCGTTTATATCGCCCTTCATTCTGATGATTTTGGGCCATTTCATTTTCAAAAACCACGTCGGCCCTCGCCGTATTGCGGCAGCCCTTGTGGGGTTTGGCGGCGCGATGATGGTGATCCAGCCCAGTTTGAATATCTACGGCTGGGTGGCGCTGTATCCTTTGGGCTGCGCTTTTGCCTTTGCGCTGTATATGCTGATCACCCAAGCCATTGGGCCGCAAATGCACCCTGTCACGCAACAATTGCACACATCCCTGTTTGGTGCGGCGCTTATCGTGCCGGTGCTATGGCTGATGAACGGAACGGGTGTGCCAACCTTGGACCCTGTGATGCCGCAGGGTTGGGTCTGGCTTTGGCTGTTCGGCGTGGGGTTTTGGGCGGCCGCGTCGCATATGTGCATGACCATATCGCTTAAGCTTGCGCCTGCCTCAACCCTTGCGCCGCTGCACTATTTTGAAATCGTCATGGCTGTATTTTTGGGATATGTTGTTTTTGGAGATTTTCCCAATCTGCTGACTTGGGCAGGGATTATGGTCATCGTCGGGTCGGGATTGTATATTATTTCACGAGAGAGAGCGCTTGCAGCACAGGGTCAAGCTGGGACACAGGCAGGATAACCAGCATTTTTCGGGTGTTGAACGTTAGTGTCACAGGCCCAGACACCCGATTGGATGTCCCAATTGCCCCGTCAGGCGCGAAATCAATGCCGTCAATCGGCCAGTGCAAGCCCTGACTTTGTCCCCGGACAGCGCCCATCGGAAACAAAGATAACCGCGTGCCCTTGCGCAGGTTCAGCCGCAGCTCCAAAGGTGCCAAAAACACCAAATCCTTTGGCCCGATCAAAATGCAGTTCTGGTGTGGCGCACGCACAAGACCAGAATAGACCGCCAAACCATGATCTGCCCGCCCCCCCATAAATCCCAAACCAAGGATGAACGGGGCTTTGATCCGCCCCAGTGCCTTATCGAAATCAGTGCTGTCTTGTTCCGGAATATGCAGCAAAGGCAAACGCAACCGCGCAGAGGCCGAGATTGAATCGAGATCCCCGATGACCACTTGCGGATCCGCCCCCAAAGCGATCAAACGATCCGCCCCCCCATCCGCCGCGACAATACATTGCGCCCGCATTCGTGCCCGCGTCAGTGCTGCACCCGAAAATGGCCCGCCCCCCGCCAAAGTCACGCCACACAAAGAGTCGACAAATGCTGAATTCATAACGATACTGCGTCCCGATGATTGTCGCTCAATTGTGGCAAACTTCGATCTGTTTGAACACAATCAATCCTTGAAATCGCCTTTATCTGATCACGGAATTGAACTGAATGATACTGCAAGGTGCAAAGGTAAATTGGTAAAAGGCGTGCACATATGACCGGTGCGAGTAAAATTTTAACGGTATCTTACGGAACCTTCTCTTGCACGCTAGAGGGGTTTAACGACCCTTTCGACACAATGAAGGCCATTGCGGAATATTTTCGCGATCTGGCGGCGGATGACCGCTATTTTGGTGCGGAACCGCCCATACCTGACGCAGCAATGCTGCATAAAATTGCCGAACGCGAAATCAATCGTCGTGTCGAGGCGCGGGTCAATGAAACCGGCGTGGTTTTGCGCACGGGGGCGGCATTAGAGCCATCCGAGGCGGCGGCCACCAAAATTGAGCCAACCGTGAACGACGGCTCCGTGCAACTGGACAACGATTTGCGCGCCCGCCTTTCTGCTTTGCGCGCAGAGCCCTTGACGCCAACCCAAGATCAAGCAGCAGATTTTGTAACCGATACCACCCCGCATAAAATCGCGCCACCAGCGGTGCAAGATGAATATATTGAAGATCAGCACGCAGAGATGCCTGTTGTCGTGCAAACCATCGCACCCCAAACCCCTTCGGCCAAACCCGTCAACGCAGAGCCTGTCATCGTGGATGCCCCCCCATTGGATGGCACCCCGCCAGATGCCCCTGTGGAAACGCGGCTGCCGCATCCACGCACACGGGTCATTCGCATTCGCCGCATTGACCCAAATCAAATCGATATTATCCAAAATCCCCCCCAAACGTCGGATCAATCAATAGCGGCAAACAGCGCGCCCGCCAAAAAGGGGATTTTGTCAGCCGAGGCGGAAGCGTCTTTGATTGCAGAGCTGAATGCGCTCGACACTTCGGGCCCCGCCATTGTCGCCAGCGACGATACTGTTACCCAAATGCTTGCGCGGGCCAATGCCGATATGGACAGCGCCGAGGCAAAGCGGCGGCAGAACGAATTGTCACATCTGAAAACGGCCGTGGCCGTAACCAATGCCGAACGTGCCTTGGGTGTGGCAAACCCCGCTGACACAGTTCTAAACGCGTATCGCCAAGATTTGGAACGCGTGGTCACACCTGCCGCAAAACCCGAACGCGCCGCGCCTTTGGTCTTGGTGTCCGAACAGCGCATCAATCTTTCGCCAAAAACCGCTGCCAGTTCTACCGCAAATATCACCAACATTTTTGGCGATGATCAAATGGACGGCGCCCAAGAGCGTGACAATATTTTCACCAAAATCGAAACTTTTGACGATTTTGCGGATCGCTTGGGCGCGTCTGAATTGATCGAACTGATGGAAGCAGCCGCGATTTACAGTGCGCACGTGCTGGGCCAGCCGATGTTCCGCCGTCGCCAATTGGTGCGTTTGATGGGATCGATCCAAGACCCTTTGCCGATGAGCCGCGAAAAGGGGTTGGAAATCTTTGACAAGCTGGTCGAACTTGGTCGCGTGTCCGAGGTGGAATCAGGGCTGTTTGCCGTCACCGATCGATCCCCT
Source organism: Cypionkella sp. (assembly GCA_040398785.1). Taxonomy (GTDB): domain Bacteria; phylum Pseudomonadota; class Alphaproteobacteria; order Rhodobacterales; family Rhodobacteraceae; genus Cypionkella. The sequence continues at coordinate 166,301 of JBBATJ010000009.1, forward strand.
TTGTTGCGCGAGGCCTTGCGCGAGGCGATCTGAATGTCGCGCTGACATAATTGGCGATGAACAGGCGCGCATTATTTGCGCGCCTGTTTTAGTTTTGGTCGTTTTGGTCAGGGTCTGCCTGCCCTATCCCCGTGAAAATCCGTTTAAACGGCAAAATCCAAGCGGTCCCCAGCAAGATATAAACGGGAACCTCCGCCCAGATTGGCAAACGATCCACCCGCACAATCACATTTAATGCGATGATGATATACAGGGGCATTCCCACCAATAACACCACCAAGGCCCAAGACCGCCGTGCTTTGTAATTCATATTTCAACTCACAAATGGATCGGTGACAAGGATTGTATCGTCGCGCTCTGGCGAGGTCGACAACAGCGCCACAGGACAGCCGATCAATTCCTCAATGCGGCGAACATATTTCACCGCAGCGCCTGGCAGGTCAGCCCAAGACCTTGCACCTGCAGTGGTGTCAGACCAGCCTTCCAATTCTTCATAGATAGGGGTGCAGCGCGCCTGTTGATCTGCCGCCGTAGGCAAATAGTCCAACCGCATCCCATCCAGATCATAGGCCACACAGATTTTTAGGGTTGGAAATCCATCCAACACATCTAACTTAGTGAGCGCGATGCCTTTGACGCCACTGGTAATACAGGTCTGGCGCACAAGAACCGCATCAAACCAACCGCAGCGCCGCTTGCGCCCTGTTACGGTGCCGAATTCGTGCCCACGCTCGCCCAAACGTGCGCCATCTGCATCCTGCAATTCGGCAGGAAACGGCCCCTCGCCCACACGTGTTGTGTAGGCTTTGACAATGCCAAGGACGAAATCAATCGCATTCGGACCCAAGCCGGTTCCTGTGGCCGCCTGCCCTGCAATGACATTGGAAGATGTCACAAAGGGATAGGTGCCAAAATCAATATCCAACAGCGCACCTTGCGCGCCTTCAAACAAAATCCGTTTGCCTGCACGTCGGGCGTCATTCAACACTTTCCAAACAGGTTTTGCATAGGGCAAAACTTGGGGCGCAATCGCACGCAGTTGTGCGATCAGCGCGTCACGATCGATCGGATCGATTCCCAGACCACGGCGCAGGGCGTCATGATGCCCCAACAGTCGATCCACCCGCGCAATCAAGGTGGTTTCATCCCCCAAATCAGCGACACGAATGGCACGCCGACCAACTTTGTCTTCATAAGCAGGACCTATGCCACGCCCTGTCGTGCCAATCTTGGCCAAACCCGTTTGCCCTTCGCGGGCGCGGTCCAATTCGCCATGGATAGGCAGAATCAGCGGCGCATTTTCTGCAATCATTAAATTGTCGGGGGTGATCGCCACACCCTGCCCGCGCAGTTTGTCGATTTCCATGACCAAATGCCATGGGTCCAAAACCACCCCATTGCCAATAACCGACAGCTTACCACCGCGCACAATCCCCGAAGGCAGCAACGACAATTTATAAACTTTACCATCAATAACAAGGGTATGGCCCGCGTTATGCCCACCTTGAAAACGCGCGATCACATCGGCGCGTTCAGACAGCCAGTCCACGATTTTACCCTTACCCTCGTCGCCCCATTGGGCACCGACGACAACAACATTGGCCATGGTGTATCCTATCATGCTGGAAAAACCGCCTGACCTATAGCGGGGGTCAGCCCCAAGCGAAACCACAAAATCAAGAAATCCGCTGGACACAGTGCCGCGCATCCGCCAGCTTTGACAAAATGGAGGATAAAATGTTTCTATACCTGACCCTTGGCACCAATGACCTGCCCCGCGCGAAACTCTTTTATGATGCAACCTTGGCCCCGCTGGGCCTGACTTTGCGCAGCACAGAGCCTGACGAGTTGGGATATGGGCCTGCCAAGGCCCCGCGCACGCAACTTTGGATCACCAAACCTTATGACGGCAACACCGCGAATAACGGCAATGGCACCATGTTGGCGTTTGACGCCCCCAGTCGCGCCGCTGTCGACGCCTTTCATCTGGCAGGTCTGGCACATGGCGGCACAGATGAGGGCGCGCCCGGGTTGCGTCCCTATGGAGATCATTTTTACGCCTGCTATCTGCGCGATCCCGATGGCAACAAACTCTCTGCTGTCTGCGAAAAACCTGCCTAGTCAACCGTCCCCGAATGCGGTCCAAATCAAAGGCATGGGCTTGCGTTGGGGTCGATCTGCCCCTAGATAGGGTCGAAATTGAACAGAAAGCCTGCGCATGGAAAACGTTGTCCTGACCATCCACCTGATCTTGGCCCTGTTGCTGATCGGCATTGTGCTGTTGCAACGATCTGAAGGCGGCGGTTTGGGCATGGGCGGCGGCGGCGGCGGCGCTATTTCTGGACGTGCGGCGGCCACGGCCTTGGGTAAAATCACGTGGGTGTTGGCGTCTGGGTTTATCGTCACGTCGATCACCCTGACGATTTTGGCGGCCAGCAGCTCTAACGGACGCAGCGTCATTGACCAATTGGGTGGCACGGTACCGACCGAAGCGCCTGCGACGGCACCTGCCTTGGGCGGCGATTTGTTGCCACCTGCGACAACCGACGCCCCAGCGGCGCCACCCGCAGCACCTGCCAACTAACTCTGGGCCTAGGCCAAAGAAAATCATCATCATCTAGCGTTGCGGTTCCACCCCGATTGGGTTACTTATCAAATCCCGTGATGTTGCGATTCTGCTTGTTTCGAATCGCCAAATTTATCAGCACGGGGGTCCGCCAGTGGCACGTTATATTTTTATCACCGGTGGCGTTGTGTCGTCCTTGGGCAAGGGGCTTGCCTCTGCTGCCCTTGGGGCATTACTTCAGGCACGCGGATATTCCGTTCGGTTGCGGAAATTGGACCCCTATTTGAACGTCGATCCGGGCACCATGTCACCCTTTGAACATGGCGAGGTTTTTGTGACCGATGACGGCGCGGAAACTGATCTGGACCTTGGCCATTACGAACGCTTTACGGGCGTCAGTGCGCGGCAAACCGATTCCATCTCGTCAGGCCGCATCTATTCCAACGTCTTGGAAAAGGAACGGCGCGGCGATTATCTGGGCAAAACCATCCAAGTCATTCCCCATGTGACCAATGAAATCAAAGAGTTCCTGCGCATCGGCGGCGATGAGGTCGATTTCATGCTGTGTGAAATCGGCGGCACCGTGGGCGATATCGAAGGCCTGCCGTTCTTTGAATCGATCCGCCAATTCATCCATGAACGCCCCCGTGGGCAGTCGATCCTGATGCATCTCACCCTACTGCCCTATCTGGCCGCATCTGGCGAATTGAAAACCAAACCCACGCAACATTCGGTCAAGGAATTGCAATCCATCGGCCTTGCGCCCGATGTGCTGGTCTGTCGTTCCGAACATCCCATTCCCGAAAAGGAATTGGAAAAGATCGCGCTCTTTTGCAACGTCCGCAAAGAGGCGGTCATTCCCGCATATGATCTAAAAACCATCTATGAGGCGCCTTTGGCCTATCACCGCGCGGGTCTGGATCAGGCAGTGTTGGACGCGTTTGGCATCTCGCCAGCGCCCAAACCCAATCTAGACCGGTGGACCGATGTCATGGACCGCCTGAACAATGCCGAGGGCGAGGTGCGCGTGGCCATCGTGGGCAAATACACCCAGTTGGAAGACGCCTATAAATCCATTGCCGAGGCGCTGACCCATGGCGGCATGGCCAATCGCGTGCGGGTGCGCGCCGAATGGATTGACGCGGAAATTTTTGAACGCGAAGACCCCGCGCCCTATTTGGAAAACTTTAACGCTATTCTGGTGCCTGGCGGTTTTGGCGAGCGCGGCACCGAAGGTAAGATCAAGGCCGCCCAATTCGCGCGCGAAAAGAAAATCCCCTATTTGGGGATTTGTCTGGGGATGCAAATGGCCGTCATTGAATCTGCGCGCAATTTGGCAGGCGTGACGAATGCAGGCTCTGAAGAATTTGACGTCGAGGCGGGTGCAAAACGCTTTACCCCCGTTGTCTATCACCTAAAAGAATGGGTGCAGGGCAATCATGTCGTTGCGCGCAAATTGGGCGATGATAAGGGCGGCACAATGCGTCTGGGGGCCTATTCGGCAACCCTGCGCGAAGGGTCGCGCGTGGCACAGATTTACGGCAAAACCGCGATCGAGGAACGCCACCGCCACCGCTATGAGGTGGATATAAAATACCGCGAGAAACTCGAGGCTTGCGGTCTGATGTTTTCGGGGATGTCCCCCGACGGAAAACTGCCCGAAATCGTCGAGGTCGAGGACCACCCCTGGTTCATCGGCGTCCAGTTCCACCCCGAACTAAAAAGCAAACCCTTCGCGCCGCATCCTTTGTTCGCGGATTTCGTGCGGGCGGCGGTCGAGGTGGAGCGGTTGGTTTAGGGGGGCAAGTCGCTAAAGCTTTCCGAAGAATATGACCTTTTTCGTTTCAAATTCGTCTTTTGAGAGAAGTCCTAGATCAACAAGTTCGGCTAACTTTTTGGTTTTTGCAACGATATCAGATCCATCAGCTTTCGGCGGGAATGTTCGTTTTGACTGGCAAACGTGACGATAGGTTCCAAGCATTGTGTGCAACTCGTCAAACAGTTCTTTGCTTTCGAATATCTTGAAGGCTGGTTCATCATGTGACGATGGACAACCCTACCCGCGCAGGCGTGCGCGGGCTTTCGGGGCTAGAAAAGGGTCCAGTGGACCCTTTTTGCGGCCAAGCCCGCCGCCCCCAACAAAACAAAAAGGCGGGGCATTGCCCCGCCTTTTAGATTGACCAAAGGATCACATCAGCCGGCTGGCAATGCTTCTTTCATTGCGTCCATCAGGGTTTTTGCTGGGTCTGCGGTGCAGGCAGCCGAAACCTTTTCCATGTCGCCTTTCAGGCGTGCGGCGTCAAACACCGCGTCGCCAGCCTCACCACCGGTATAGCCGTCGATGAAAAACACCAGCAGGGTCAGGGTCTCAGCGTCCAATGCGCCAGCAACTTCGCAGGTGACCGTGCTGACATCCAAAGTGTCGGCAAATGCGGGGACTGCTGCGAACAAAGATGCAGCGGTCAGGGCGATTTTCAAAGTATTTTTCATGTCTAACTCCAACTAGGGCCAAAATAGCCAGAATGTATTAGCAGCTATTCTTTCGCTCACAAGGGGTTTTTTGGGGAAAAAGCGCCAAATTTTAGGAATCCAAGGTCGGAACTGACACAGGTTCAATCCCCCGTTGCAACCACGCCTCCCCCCTTTAAACTTGTGACCACGCCTGCTAGTTTGTCCCAATGCTGTCCTATCAACATATTTTTCACGCCGGCAATCTGGCGGATGTTCAAAAGCACGCGCTGTTGGCGTGGGTGTTGGATTATCTGACGCAAAAAGACAAACCACTCAGTTACATAGAAAGCCACGCGGGGCGGGGTCTGTATGATCTGGGCAGCGATGAGGCGATCAAGACGGGCGAGGCAGAGGCAGGCATTGCCCGCGCCGAGGATTGGTTTGCCAAAGATCACCCCTATCTGCAGCGTCTCAATGAGGTCCGTGCCAGTTATGGCCCGATGGCCTATCCAGGGTCGCCGCTGATCGCGGCCCTGTCGTTGCGCGATCAAGACACGATGCATTTGGCTGAACTCCACCCGCAAGAGCGTCAACATCTGCGCCATGCGACGGCCCCTTGGGGGGCGCATATTTACGCCAAAGATGGCTTTGAAACCGCACTTGCCCTGACGCCACCGACGCCGCGACGGGGGCTGATGTTGATTGACCCCTCGTATGAAGTGAAGGCAGATTACGACACAATTCCACGTGATATCACCCATATTGCCCGAAAATGGAATGTGGGCATCATCGCGCTGTGGTATCCTGTATTGGTGGGGGCACCGCACGCACCAATGTTACGCAGTTTGCAGGCCACTTTCCCCGAGGCTTTGCGAAGCGAAGTGCGTTTCCCCCCTGCGCGCGAGGGCCATCGTATGGAGGGATCAGGTATGTTCATTATTAACCCGCCTTTTGGTCTGGATATAGAGGCGGCACGGATCGCCGCCAAGTTTGCGAAACTTTAGGAATACAGATGTTTGCAAATCTTTTGAATGCTTTGCTTGCGCCAGCGGCACCACGGCTGACGGATATGGACGCCCGTCTTGCGCTTGCGGCGCTGATGGTGCGCATTGCGCGGACAGATAACTTTTATGCCGCCGAAGAGGTGGAACGAATCGAAAAGGTGCTGATGCAGCGTTATGCGCTGGCCCCCTTTGCGGCAGCCGATCTGCGCCGCACGGCCGAGGCATTGGAAACCGCCGCCCCTGATACGATCAGATTTACCCGCGCCCTAAAAGATGCGGTTCCCTTGCCTGATCGTGCAGGGCTGATGCAGGCCTTGTGGTCGGTCGCTGTGTCGGACGGATCGCGTGATGCGGATGAAGATCAAATGTTGCGATTGATTGCAAACCTGTTGGGTCTGTCAGATGTTGACTCGGGCCTCGCACGGCAACGAGCGGTTGCGGACATGGCGCGATGATTGCCAGTCTTGGAATGTATGATCGCCCTGAAACGGCGGCGGCAAATGATGCCCTTTGGGCTGGGATTAGGGACGGCTTGCGCGCCCAAGGATTGACAGCCGCTGACGCACTAACGCGCGGCGATCTGGCCTATATGGCAGGCTGGACATCGCCTGATCTGATCTTTTCACAAACCTGTAGCCTGCCATTTCGCGCCAAATTGCACGATCAGGTGAGATTAATTGCCACCCCAGACTATGGTCTGGAAAATTGTCCTGCAGGGTTTTATCGATCGGTTTATGTCGCGCGCCACGATGATCCCCGCGCGCAATTGGCAGATTTTGGTGGCAGCCGATTTGCCCTGAACGACGGATTGTCCCATTCAGGTTGGGCGGCACCTTGGGCCGACCATATGGCGCGGGGCCTTGCAATCGTACCCTTTTTGCAAACCGCAGGCCATCGCGGGTCTGGAATTGCAGTGGTTCAGGGTCAAGCAGATTACGCGGCCTTGGACCAAGTGAGCTGGAACTTAATGTGCCGTTTTGATGACTTCGCAAAAGGATTGCGGGTTATTGATCAAACCCCGATCAGCCCCGCCCTGCCTTTTGTGACCGCCAAAACCCAAAAGGGCGCGCAGATTTACGACGCGCTGACGGGGGCGATTGCGGCCTTGTCTGGGGATCATCGTGCGGCTTTGCAGCTGCGCGGTTGCGTGACAATTCCTGCCGCTGCATATCTTGATCTGCCAATTCCGCCCGCGCCCTTTGACGAAAAATACAGCGATTGAAAACTGATTGATAGGTCAGCTGCGCGCCCTTGGCCCTATGGCAGCGCGGCGATGTTGCTTTTTACTTGCTTTGCAGGGTGGAGCAGAGCTATTATGGATTTGATCAAATTATGCAGGCCATGACGGCGCTGTGGTGATCGTAAAAATAAGGATAGGATCAAGGGCATGATCCAAACCTCTCCGCTGGCAATTGCAGGTGTGGAAGGTGTCATGCCTCGCCTTGGTGATATGATGAAAGATTGGCTGAGAAAGCACCCTGATGTGCGCACCATTCGTGTTGCTGCTGCAGATTTAAACGGTCAGGCGCGGGGAAAACGGGTTCCTGCACGTTATGCGGACAAAGTGGTAAAAGACGGCACGCGGTTTCCGTTTTCTGTCCTAAGTTTGGATATTTGGGGCGAAGATATTGATGACAGCCCCCTTGTATTCGAACAGGGAGACCAAGACGGGGTTCTAAAACCGACCGAGCGCGGCTTTATGCCGATGCCATGGCTAGAGGCACCGACGGCCCTGTTGCCGATTTGGATGTTTCGCGAAAACGGCACCCCCTATGATGGTGATCCGCGTCACGCCCTGCGCGCCGTGGTGGATCGGTTCAAGGCGCGTGGCCTGACACCCGTCTGTGCGATTGAGTTGGAATTCTTCCTGATCGACGATTCGGGCAAGACGATGCAAGTGCCCGCAAGCCCCCGTTCGGGCAAGCGGCGTAAGGCGGCGGAAACTCTGTCGATCCGTGCCCTTGATGCGTTTGATACCTTCTTTACCGATCTTTATGACGCCTGCGAGGCGATGGATATTCCCGCCGACACCACCACCTCGGAAACGGGGTTGGGGCAGTTCGAAGTCAACCTTATGCATTGCGACGACCCGTTGCGGGCCGCTGATGACGCCTGGCTGTTTAAGATGCTGGTCAAGGGCCTGGCGCGGCGTCATGGCTTTGCCGCATCCTTCATGGCCAAACCCTATCCTGAATATTCGGGATCAGGTCTGCACACCCATTTCAGTCTGATCGATGAAAAGGGCGACAATGTGTTTGACAGTGGCGGACCGAAAGGCACGGCATTGATGAGACAGGCCGTCGCAGGCTGTTTGAACGCCATGCACGATTCTGCGCTGATTTTCGCGCCGCATCAAAACAGCTTTGAACGTCTGGTGCCGGGCAAACACGCGCCCACATCCATTTCTTGGGGCTACGAGAACCGCACTGCGGCGATCCGAATTCCCGCAGGCAGTCCCACGGCACGGCGCATTGAGCACCGTGTTGCAGGCGGCGACGTGAATCCTTATCTGATGCTTGCAGCCATCTTAGGCGCGGCATTGGACGGCATTGAGCGCGAAATGGACCCGCCCAGCCCCATCGTCGGCAATGCCTATGCGGTCGAAGATTTGCCACAAATCCCGACGTCATGGGCAGAGGCGATTGATGCGCTGGAAACGTCGACCATCGTGCCGCGGTTTATCCATCCTGAATTGATCAAGAACCTTGTCTCGACCAAACGGCAGGAATTGCATTATATCGCAGAACTGTCAGAATCGGAAATTGTCGAACTTTACCTTGATACGGTTTAAGGTCATCGTGGGGCCAAACGGGGATAGATGATGCGGATCGGAATTTTGCAAACAGGGGCGGCCCCTGACGCCTTGATGGATATGGGCGATTATCCTGATTTGTTCGTGCGTCTGTTGGCGGGGCATGGGTTTACCTTTGCCACCTACCGCGTTTTGGACAATCAATTTCCCGCCTCCGTGCAGGAATGCGACGGCTGGTTGATCACGGGTTCGCGCCATGGCGCCTACGAGGATCATATCTGGATCCCCCCGTTAGAGGACTTTATTCGCGCCGCCTACGACGCGCATATTCCGATGGTGGGGGTTTGTTTTGGCCACCAGATTATCGCCCAAGCCATGGGTGGCAAGGTTGAGAAATTCAGCAAAGGCTGGTCAACAGGGGCCACCGATTATGATTTTGGCGGCAAAAAGCTGCGGCTGAACGCGTGGCACCAAGATCAGGTGACGCGCAAACCTGACAGCGCGACAGTGATTGCCAGCAATGATTTTTGCGAAAATGCTGCCCTTTTGTATGATGACCGCACCTTTACTGTGCAAGCCCACCCTGAATTTGGTCCCGATTTCATTCATGGTTTGATTGAAAAGCGGGGCCGTGGTTTGGTTCCCGACGCGGTCCTATCCGCCGCCGTATCACGGTTGGCGGAGCCTTTGGACAACCAGAATATGGCAGGTCAAATCGCTGCCTTTTTCAAGGCCAAACAGGCCGCCCTCACCCCATAAGGGGCGGGGGAAACCCCAGAAATAGTGTGACATATGTCCAACTGGACCGACCAACTGCCCGAAGCTGCCCGTGATTTCATCGCAGGGCGTCGCCTTGACGAGGTGGAATGTATCATCGGCGATATCGCGGGTGTGGCGCGCGGCAAGGCGATGCCTGCCACGAAATTCGCACATCAGGCGAATTACTTCCTGCCCAATTCCATCTTTTTGCAAACCATTACAGGCGAATGGGCCGACAATCCCTTTGATGCCTTTACCGAACCTGACATGGTTTTGGTGCCAGATTTTACCACCGCGACAGCCGCCCCTTGGACGGCGGATGTGACCCTACAGGTGATCCATGATGCCCAAGATCAGCAGGGCAACCCGATCCCCTATGCGCCGCGCAATGTGCTGCGCGCCATTATGGATTTATATGCGGCCCAAGGCTGGACGCCGGTCGTGGCGCCAGAGATGGAATTTTTTCTGACCGCGCGCAATATTGATCCCAATCAACCCGTGATCCCCCCCATGGGGCGGTCAGGGCGCAGGGCGGCGGGCAAACAGGCCTATTCCATGTCTGCGATTGATGAATACGGCAAGGTGATCGACGATATCTATGATTTCGCCGAGGCGCAGGGTCTGGAAATTGACGGCATTCTCCAAGAGGGTGGCGCGGGGCAGATCGAACTGAACCTTGCGCATGGTGATCCTGTGCGTCTGGCGGATGATGTGTTTTTCTTTAAACGTCTGATCCGCGAGGCGG
>JBBATJ010000010.1:0-142920 GCA_040398785.1 Cypionkella sp.
CTTCGGATTTGAGTTGGTCCAGTTGGCTGCGGAAAATCTGATCAAAGTCCATTGGTGCCCCCGTCATTTGAGGCCTATTTGCGATCTTAACGCCCCAGTTGCAAGGCGTGTTTGGGCGCAAAAGGCGGGGCTATTTGACGCGGGGCGGGACGCGTTCTATCGTGATCCATGATCATTCCTAACCGCACCGCGCGGCATATTTTTATACATTCTCATGCCCTGTCCCAGTGGGAGCGGGGTGATCTTGCGCCTTTGATCGACCGTCTTGGGTTTGTGCAATTGGACAGTATCGACACTGTGGCGCGGGCCCATGATATGATCTTGTTTTCGCGTCAGCCCGCCTATCAAACCGCGCATCTGAAATCCCTGCACGAAGACCGCGTTTTGTGGGAGCATTGGACGCATGATGCCTCTTTGATCCCGATCCAAGCCTATCCCTATTGGGCGCATCGGTTTGATCATTTTCGCGCGCGTCTTGGCGCACGGGTGTCGCGCGACGAGATGGACAGTGTTTTGGCCCATATATCCCAGCATGGGGCGGTGACCACACGCGATATCGGCGATACGCGGTCAAAAGCGGGTTGGTGGAATTGGTCGCCCAGCAAGACGGCGCTGGAATGGTTATGGCGGATCGGGGATTTGGCGGTATCGGGGCGCAAAGGGTTTCAGAAATCCTATGATTTGACCGAACGAGTGATCCCCGCAGGTCTGCGCGATATCACCCTGTCGCGCGCGCAGGTCATAGATTGGGCCGCGTCGACCGCCCTGCGCAACTTGGGCTTTGCCACGCCCAAGGAAATCTCCGCCTATTATGATTTGATTGATATATCCGAGGCCAAGGGTTGGCTGGCCCGCGCCAATGTCATCCCAGTGCAGATTGAAGGCGCGGACGGCAGTTTGAAACCTGCTTTTTCATTCGCTGACACGCAGGCCCCAGACCCCGCGCCCATTCTGCGGCTGCTCTCGCCCTTTGATCCTATGCTGCGCGACCGTGCACGGGCGGAATTTCTGTTTGGTTTTCGCTATCGGATAGAGGTGTTTGTTCCCGAACCGAAACGCCAGTTCGGCTATTACGTGTTTCCCGTCATAGAGGGCGACCGCCTGATCGGCCGCATTGATGTTAAGGCGCATCGCGACAAAGGCGCACTGATTGTGCGGGCGTTTTGGCCCGAACAGGGCGTGGATATGACAGCGCAAAGGCGGCGCGATTTGGATGATGAATTGCACCGCCTTGTGCCGTTTGCGCGTTGCGCGAGGCTGGAATATGCTAACCCATAACCTTAGTGCCCAGCCCGTGCGATGATTTCCCCGAGGCCGCGCGCAGGGTTTCCACCGACCGCACTTGCTGACGCGCCGCACCCTCCCAGTCTTTGGTTTTCACCCAAGGGGTCTGTAGACGTTTCGCGGCGGCGGGAATGGCATGGGCGTATTGCGGCAACCATTCGCTTTGCGCGACCAGCAGTTCATCCACCATCTGCCAAACCTCATCCGGGGTGCAGATCGCGCCGACCAAAGGATCATGCAAAACCGCCTGTTTCAGCAAATCCACATCGCCCGTGACCGCCGCCAGCATCCCCATCCGTTGAACGGAAATCGACACATTGCAGGTCGCGGCACAGGCAAGGGGCAGGGGGGCGCCCAGTTGCATATTGATGCCAAAACGATCCACCACACCCGGGGCCTCGATGATGCAATCATCGGGCAGGTTCGGGATTGCACCGTTGTTTTTTACATTGAAATGCCCGCGGTAAGGGCGGCCCGTTTCCAAGGCCTCGATGATGTGGCTTGCGTGTTCATCGGTGCGGGAATAGTCGGACAAGGGCTTGCCCGCATCCTCCAAAAACACGGGGAAATCGGTTTCAAACCAATTTCGGTTTTCGGTTGTATAGCGCAAATAGCCGCCCGTTTCGCCGTGGATCCATTCATCCATGGAAATCCAATCTAGGATCTGTTCGGGGCGTTTCCTGTACCACGGCAGGTATTCGGACAAATGTCCGTTAGACTCGGTCGAATAACAGCCAAAGCGTTTCAAAACATCGATCCGCACCTTTTCCTGTTTGGCAAACAAGGGGTGACGTTCAAAGGCGGACAGCAGTTCGTCAAAGCCGATCTTGCGCCCCTTGTGGCGAATATCGGTATACCATGTTTGATGATTGATCCCCGCGCAGACGATATCCACCTCTGCCATCGGCACGCCCAAGGCGCTGGCGATTTGGCGATGCCCGTTTTGCACCCCGTGGCACAGGCCAACTGTGCGCACGCCGCCAAAATCTATCGCGGCCCATGTCATCATCGCCATCGGATTGGCATAGTTCAAAAGCAATGCGTTGGGTTCGCACACCTCGCGGATATCTTTGCAGAATTCCAAAATCGCATTGATCCCGCGTTGCGCATACAGAATGCCGCCCGCGCAAATCGTATCGCCCACGCATTGATCGACACCGTATTTCAGCGGAATGCGAATATCGTCGGCAAAGGCCTCTAGTCCCCCAATCCGCACCACATTCATCACATAACGCGCGCCTGTCAGGGCCGCCCGCCGATCCGTTGTTGCGGTCACGCGGGTTTTCAGATTGTTGACGCTGACGATGCGTTTGATGATCTTTTCGACCATCTCCAAGTTTTGCGCGTTGATATCGGTCAGGGCGATTTCAATCGTTTCAAACTCGGCCACTTTTAGGATGTCTTGGCACAGTTTTTTGGTAAAGCCGACAGATCCCGCCCCGATGATTGCAACCTTAAAGCTCATGTTTCACCTCTTGTAATTGGTCCAAAAAGGCGCGGTGGCCCAGACATTGGGCGGCGGCCTTGGTATATTCGTCGGTCAGACGCGCACTGGCCGCCTGTGCCTGCGCACTGCCTTGCGCGCGCGTCAGCAATCCCAATCCGTCCAGCACAGGCACAGTCAATTCCGCACCGATATGCGGCAATCCCATCGCAAAGGGTTGAAAATCGGCAGCAGTCGGCACGCGGCCCGCCCAGTAATCCAAACGATCGCGCAGGGCTTGGGGGTGGGTTGCGGCAATATCACGCCAAAACGGGCTGTCGCGGCGCTCTGACACGTAATGCAGGCGGATAAAGTCGCGAAAATCATCGACTTGGCCGGCGCAAGCCGCATTATAGGCGGCGCGGCCGCGCGGGGTCGGATCGGGCAAAAGTGAGGTCAGCAGCAATAACTGAACAATCGTTCCGTGAATTGAGGTGGCCTCAAGCGGTTCCAGAAAACTGCTGGCCAATCCAAGTGCTACACAGTTCTGCACCCAATTTTCCGACAACCGCCCCGCATCGATTTTGATATCATTGCGCGGATGAATGGGGTGGCCCAAGACCGACTCAATTTCCGCCTGCGCCTGTTCGGGCGACGTATGGGCGTCCGAATAGACATAGCCGCAGCCGATCCGCCCTTGGGTCGGGATTTGCCACATCCAGCCCGATTTCTGCGCCCAAGCATGGGTGACAGGCGCGATTTCGCCCTGATGGTCCAACCAAAACGGCATGGCGCGATTCAGGGGCAAAACATCGGCGTAAGACTGCCATCTCACGCCCATTTCGCCAATCAATCGCCGCCGAAACCCCGTGCAATCAATGAAAAAATCCCCCGCAACAGTGCCGCCCGATTCAAGGGCCAAACTGGTGATGTCGCCGTCAACTCCGCGAATGACCCCCGCTATTTGATCATCCAAAACGGTCACGCCCTGCGCGTGTTTGCGCAAAAACTGCCCCGCAAGCGCCTGATCGAAATGATAGGCGTGATGAAACGGCCCTGCGGCGACCAAATCATCCCCCCGCCGCGCAAAGGGGGCCTTATTTCCCGCAATCAGATGCGAAAACAGATGCGCCGTGCCCACGGATTTTCCCTGTGACACATGATATTGATCCAGAAAATTCGTCTTGGCCCCCAGCACCAAATGGGGATCATCTATCGGGCCGTCATAGTGATGTCCCAATCGTCGCCAATCGCGGTGACGGATGCCGTATTTGATCGTGGCCCCCGTTTCGCGCAGAAAATCCATCTCGGATATGCCCAGCCGTCCCAGCATCTGGCGAAACACTGCCGTTGTGCCTTCGCCCACGCCAATCGTGCCGATTTTGGACGATTCAATCACCGTGATCGACTGGCCGCGCCCCGACAGCATCAGCGCGGCAAGCCATCCCGCCGTGCCACCCCCAACGATGACAATGCGGCGCATATCAGCCCGCCTTGCGCGCCGTCACGCGCGCCCATTCTGGCAACCAGTCACCATGTGCGGCCAGCAGATCATGCGTGACCCCCCAGATTTGATCCAAATCCAGTTCCGCCGCCGTATGCGGATCCATCATTGCCGCATGATAGATATGGTCTGGATTTTCCGTCAGCAGTGCCGCCACAGTCAATTCCTGAACGTTGATGTTGGTGCGCATCATCGCGATCAACTGGGGCGGAATATCGCGCACGACAGTCGGTTGCAGCCCATTTGCATCCACCAATGTCGGCACCTCAACCGCGCAACCTGTGGGCAATTGCGGAATGAACCCCGCATTCGCCACGTTGCCATAGATGATCGACGGCTCTCCCGTGACGACCGAATTCACGATTTGGCTCGCGTATTCGTGGCTTTCGGATACTTCAACCGTATTTGCCGATTTCAACGCCTCGGCCTCGCGTTTCCAGCGGGCGATTTGTTCCACACAGCGTTTTGGATATTCATCCAGCGGAATGCCGTATTTTTCAATCAAATCAGGGCGGTCACGTTTGATAAACCACGGGGTATATTCGGCAAAATGCTCGGAACTCTCGGTCACGAAATGCCCCACGCGGGTCAGCATTTCATAGCGCACTTTGTTGGGGCAGCGCGGGTTCCAATGCGAGGGTTTTGGAAAACGCCCCTCACGATAGCCGCGCAGCAGGGCAGGATAGAGATCGACATAAGACCCATCGGCCTGACGATGTTCAAAATTCAAATAGAACGACATATGGTTGATGCCGCCCGCACGATAGCGGATATCCTCAACAGGAATGTCCAAATCCCGCGCCAATTCCCAGGCTGTGCCTTGCACCGAATGGCACAGGCCCACCTGACGGATGGTGGGATATTTCGCGGCAATCGCCCACGTGTTGATCGCCATCGGATTTACATATTGCATCATGATTGCATTAGGGGCCACGGCCACCATATCCTCGCAGATCGACCACAGAACGGGCACGGTGCGCAAGCCGCGCATAATGCCCCCCACGCCCAAAGTATCGGCGATGGTCTGGCGCAGGCCGTATGCCTTGGGCACTTCAAAATCCGTCACGGTGCAGGGCTCGTATCCGCCGACTTGAAAACAGCAGACCACAAAATCGGCGCCATCCAAGGCACGGCGTTGATTGGTATAGGTTTTAATCCCCGCTTTGCCGCCCAAGGACTGCGCCAATTTCCCCACGATGATTTCCGATTCCGCAAGGCGCTCGGGATCGATGTCCATCAGGCGAATTTCAGCCGCCGCAAGGGCAGGGCGCGACAGGATATCGCCCGCGATATTTTTGGTGAAAACGGCGGAGCCTGCGCCGATAAAGGTAATGACAGGTTTAGACATGAGACTTTCCTTAGGTTGCAATATCAAACGCGGCGCGGACAAGGCGGCGCGTGTAGTCGGTTTTTGGGTTTTCCAGAACATCGGCCACGGGGCCCTGTTCCACAATGCGGCCATGTTGCATCACAATAACGCGGTGACAAAGCGCCCGCACCACCTTTAGATCATGGCTGATAAACAGATAAGACAGCCCCTTATCTGCCTGCAATTTGCGCAAAAGTTCAATGATTTGCGCCTGCACCGACAGATCCAGCGCCGAGGTCGGCTCGTCCAGCAGGATAAATTCAGGTTCCAGCGCGATAGCCCGCGCAATGGCCAGTCGTTGACGCTGACCGCCCGAAAACTCATGCGGAAAACGGCCCAAGATTGTATCGGGCATCCCCGCATCTTGCAGCGCCGTCTTGACCCGCGCCAGACGATCCGCGCCAGAGGTGCCGATATTGTTGACGATCAACCCCTCCTCGATCAACTGCCGCACCGACATACGCGGGTTCAGCGATGAAAACGGGTCTTGAAACACGATCTGCATTTTCGATCGCAGCGGTTTCATGCCCGCACGGTCCAGCGCGTCAATGCGCTGTCCTTGAAATTCGACCTCGCCCTCGGTCAGGGTGTTCAGCCGCAACAACGCCTGCCCAAAGGTGGTTTTCCCCGATCCAGATTCGCCCACCAGCCCCAAGGTTTCCCCCCGCGCCAGCGACAACGACAGCCCGTCAACGGCCTGCAACGCATGGTTCGTGCCGCGAAATACCCCGCCCTTGCGCAAAGAATAGGTCACGCGAATATCGCGGCCCTCTAATACGGTTTCTGGCGTGCCGAGCAAGGGGTTTGCCCGCCCCTTAGGTTCCGATCCCAACAGCCGTTTTGTATAGGGATGTTGCGGATTGCTGAACACTTGTTCCGTTGCGCCTTCTTCGCGCACGACGCCATGCTGCATCACATAGACATGATCCGCAAATTGCCGCACCACTGTCAGATCATGGGTGATCAAAATCACCGCCATGCCCATCTTTTTCTGCAAAGCCTTAATTAGGTTCAAAATTTCAGCCTGCACCGTCACATCCAGCGCCGTGGTCGGCTCATCCGCGATCAAAACATCGGGATTGTTGGCCAAGGCCATGGCGATCATCACCCGCTGCCGTTGCCCGCCCGACAGTTGATGCGGATATTGGCGCAAACGCGCCTCGGGGTCGGGGATTTGCACGGTTTCCAACAAATCCCGCGCCTTTGCCAAGGCCTGCGCCCGCGTCATTTTCTGATGAATCCGCAGCACTTCGGCCAATTGGCTGCCGATGGAATAGACGGGGTTCAGCGATGACATCGGCTCTTGAAAGATCATCGTCAGCCGATTGCCGCGCAGTCGCCGCATTTGCGCGGGCGAAAAGCGCGCCATGTTTTGTCCGTCATAAATAATCTCGGTCTGATCCGATACGCGGGCGCGCTTGGTCAACAACTGCATGATGGCGCGGGCGGTCACAGATTTGCCCGACCCAGATTCCCCAACCAAAGCAATGGTTTGCCCCCGATGAAGGGTAAAGGATACGTTTTTTACCGCCTCGACAATGCCGCCATCGACCTTGAACGTAACGCCAATATTGCGTGCTTCTAGGATGTTCATCTGTGCCTCAATACGGATCAATGGCGTCGCGCAGACCATCGCCCAGCGCGTTAAAGGCAAAGACAGCCAGCAGCACGAAACCAACAGGCGACAGGATCCACGGAAAAGAGCCGATCACCGAAAAATTGCCCGCGTCTTGCAGCATCAGCCCCCAAGAAATCAGCGGCGGCTTAACAGCAAATCCCAAGAATCCCAGAAAACTTTCCAGCAAAATGATCGCAGGAATCCCTAGGGTGATCGACACGATCACATGACTCATGACATTGGGCAGGATATGGCGGGTGATGATGCGGCGATCCGACGCCCCTACCGCCATCGCCGCGCGCACATATTCAATCCGCGCCATCGCCATGGTCTTGCCCCGCACTTCGCGCGACAATTGCGCCCAGCCTAACCCCACGATCACCGCAATCACAAAGGCCAAAAAGATATTCGACGGCGCGGTCACAGGGATCAACGTGGTCAGCGCCAGATACAAAGGCAGTTGCGGAAAGGCCAAGATAATTTCCACAAACCGTTGAAACCACAGATCAAACCGCCCGCCCAGATAGCCCGAGGTAATCCCCGCGAGCGTGCCGATGATGGTAATTAACGTGATCGAGGTCAGCGCGATCATCAACGTGATCCGCGCGCCCACAATCCCACGCGACAGGATATCACGGCCCAGTTTGTCTGTGCCCAAGACATGGATCGGGCTGCCATCGTCCAGCCCGAACAAATGCCGATCCATCGGGATCACACCCCAGAAATCATAACTCCAGCTCTTGGCGAACAAAACGATATGGCGCGGATTGTCCAAATCAGGCGCGGTCAGGGGTTGAAACGTTACAGGGTCTAATTCGGTGCTTTCCACGATGGAATATACCACGGGCAGGGGTGTAAACCCATCCTTGGTGAAAAAGGAAACCTGACTGGGCGGCTGAAAACTGGTGGTCGCGGCATTGGGCGCATTGGGGGCAAAGAAATCCGCAAACAGCGCCATGATGATCAGCAAACTCACCAGCATCAGCCCCAGCATCCCTGGCGTCGATTTGCGCAAACGCCGCCAGACCAGCGCGCCATAGGTTTGATTGCTGGTGGGTGCCGTCGATAGGCGGGCATCGGCCTCTTCGATCATGCGCCTTCTCCGATACGAATACGGGGGTCCAGCAGCACCAATAAAACATCCGCAATGATATTGCCGACGATCAGCGTGCAGCCCAAAACCAACAGCAAAGTGGCGGTCACAAACACATCGCCAATCGCCATCGACCCAATAATCGCAGGCCCAATCGTGGCCAGACCAAAGACAATCGCCACCTCAATTTCCCCCGTCAGCATATAGGGCAAAACCACGCCCTGATATGCAATCAGCGGATGCAGCGCATTCGGGACTGCGTGGCGCAGGATCACCGCGCCCTCGGTCAACCCTTTGGCGCGGGCGGTTTCGATATATTGCGCATTCAGCGTGTCCAGCAAATTCGCCCGCATCACCCGCATATTATAGGCCAAACCGCCAAAGGTCGCGACGGCGATCACAGGCCAGATGTGCTGAATCAAATTGCCCAATTTCGCCCAGTTAAAATCAAACCAGCCCAGCCAATAAACCTGTCCGCCAAAGCGGGTGGAATAGAAACTGCCGATTTCCTGAACGTTCAGCTTGAACGCCAAAATATACAGGATAATCAGGGCAAGCAAAAATCGCGGGATTGTCATGCCCAGAAATGAAACGAACGACAGCAGCGTATCAACCCAAGTATATTGCCGCGTCGCCGCCAGAATGCCAAAGGAAATCCCAATCACCGTCGCTAGAATATGACAGGTTAACGCAATGGCCAATGTGGGCGGCAGGCGCTGCGCCACGACATCCCAGACGGGTTTGTTATAGGCATAGGATTGGCCAAAATCCCCACGCGACACGATCCCCCAAATCCAGCGCAGATATTGCAAAGGCAGCGGATCATTCAGCCCATGCGTCGCCCGATAGGCATCCGCGGCGGCATTGGCGGCCGCGGATGTGGCATTGCCCTGTAACATCATGTTTTGACGAATAAAATCGCCATAATCCCCAGGCGGGGCCTGAATGATGGCAAAGGTGATGATGCTCATCACAATAAGGACGGGAATGGCCTGCAGCAGGCGCATCAGAATATATCGAAACATGATCGCCTTTTGGGTTAAGGTTGATGGGCGGGTTTCCCCGCCCATTCCATAGGGGAGGAACCCTTATCAGTTGGCCGCGATTGGCCCCGCGTCGCCCGGTGCGCCGGGCAACATATCCTTGTGTTCTTCGGCACCGCTTTGCTTATCGGTTGGCACAAAAACACGTTCGCGGATAATGTTATCCTCGGCCCAGTTATACATGAACACAGGCGCGCCCGCTGGAATATTGGCAAAACGCTTGTTCACAATCAACGCGCCTGGGAAGGCGGTCAGACCAATCCCATCCAGATTCTCGGTATAGAGTTTCTGGTAGGTTTTCGCCAATTCGACACGTTTGGCTGGATCGCGCTCGCCGATAAAGGCGTTGACGGTTTTCACCATATCCTCCTCATAGGGCAGCAGATCCAATTCCCCCGCCGCATTGGCGCGGTGGTTGGCATCGGTGGTCGGACCCACAGGGGCCAGTGCCGCCGAGTTGGACACCATCGTGATCAGCTCTGTGCCATTGCGGGCGATGAACCAATCATAATTGCCGCCATCACGGGCATTGTCAAAATCTTTGCCCGCCAGACCGTTCAACGTCACCTTCACGCCCGCATCTGCCATCATGGCAATCACACCTTCGGCAAGGTTCTTATCCGTGGCATAGTCGATATTGGCCAACAAGGTGACGTTCAAATCCTCACCACTGGCCAAATTGACAAAGCCGTTGCCGTCCGTGTCGGTCAGACCCGCGGCAGTCAATGCCTCTTTGGCGCTGGCAACATCGAACGGATAGAACACAGTGGACGCAGCATCATAAAACGCCGTGCCTTGATAAATTCCGCCTGCATAGGGGGTCGTAAACGGCCCTTTGACCAGACTGTCGCCCAAACGTGGACGATCCATCGCATAGGAGATTGCCTTGCGGAAATCCAAATTGCGGTTCAGATCGCGCACGGCTTGCGCACGGGCATCAGGTTCACCCCAGCCATTGCCCGACAGGTTTGGCATCAACGAATAGCCAATCGTGCGCGGACCAAAGGCCAGACGGGCAGGGGCCGCAGGATCTGCCGACTTCTTCAGGCTTTCGACAAAGTTTTCAGGCTGTTCAAGGTTGGAAAAATCGCCCGTGCCCGCCACGGTTTGCACATCGCGGTCGCCCCAGGTGGACAGGCGGAACTGCATCTCGTCCAGATAGGGCAATTGCTGACCTGCTTCGTCCACTTTCCAATAATAGGGATTGCGGCGCATCACGACGATATCATCGGGACGATGTTCCACCACGGCCCAAGCGCCCATTGTCGGAAAGTTCATGTAATCGGCGGGGAAGCTGTTGGCGAAATCTTCATAAGATTTGCCGCCGTATTTCGGATGCTTGGGTTTGAGCATATGGCTTGGGCCGGGGCAGAAATTGCCATAAGCCATCGCATACAGAACCGATTCAGGGAAAGGCGTCTTAAAGGTCATCTTGAACGTATAATCATCGATTACATCCAAGGTGGTGCCTTCACCATAGGTCGCCTGCGAGGCGCCCATCAAAGGTGTCACCTCTGGGTCCATCACCACATCGTCCCAATAGAACTTGATGTCTTCGGTGTTAAACGGCGCGCCGTCCGACCATTTCGCACCCTCAATCAGATGCACTGTCAGCGACATACCATCGTCGGCCCATTCCCAAGCCTTGGCAAGGTTTGGCATCGGTTGCAAATCGGTTGAATTGATTTCAAACAAGGGCCCCGTGCGGGTCAGGCATTCGACAAGCGCGATGTCAATCCCGCCCCAACCATATGATTTTCCTGCCCAAAAGTTCCAACCTTCGGGGCGGCCACCAATGACATGGCGCATCACATCGCCATAGTTACCATTGCCGTCGGGCATATTGGCTGTCTTGTAAACAAGCGGTTCCTTGGGCAGGCGTTCCGCCACGGGCGGCAATTTGCCTGCATCGACAAAGGCCTTGACCCAAGCGGGTTCGGAATAGACCGGCAGCGCCTTATATTCAAAAATATCCGCGCGGTTGACATAGACAGGCTCGCCCTGGGCGTCAAATTTCGGCGCATCTGGCGGGGTGGTGGGGGCCATCATCTCGGCATGAACCGCCAAGGCTGATACGCCCAAAAGCAGCGCAGCCATGGCTGCACTTTTGATCTGTGTCGTCATAAATCCTCCCTTGGCCAAAGGCCTGGTTGTCGTTAAAGCGTCGTTTCTTATTTTTGAACCCAAGGGCTGTGCGGCACAACCTTGGGTATGGCCTAGAATGCGGTGCATTCACGACCCTAGACAATATCAAATAGTCAGATTGTTTTCTGGCTTTCTAAGATATAGGCTGATCTGGATGACAACATCCGCAAGCACCCAAGTTGATCGACACTTTTACTCGACCAAACGCGCCTTTGGTCGATTCGCGATGCGTATCTTTGAACCCGTTGTTATGGCCCAGCCACATTGGCACGGCCATATAGAGGCGAATTTGGCCATCGGATTTGAGATGGAATATCAAGTGGACGGGCAAATCTTGATCGTGCCCGCAAATCAATTGGTGATTTTTTGGGCGGGCATCCCGCATCAATTGACCAAAATCACCCGCGTCTCGGATGTCGAAAAGTTAAGATTATGCAATATTTACATTCCCTTAGATACGTTTTTGATGATGCACCATATCGCGCCACTTCAGATGTCTTTGCTGGCGGGGGGGATGGTTTCCCTGCCGCAATCGCTTTGCGATCTGGGGCTTGTGACGCGGTGGTATGGTGATTACCGATCCGGTGATTTTGAACGCGCCGAAGTGGTTAAGATGGAGTTGAACGCCCTGTTGCGACGCGGCCTTTTAGAGGATCTACACTATTTACGCCCAGCAGGTGGGCAGGCTTACGCCGATCGCGCGATTTCTTCGGCCCATATCCGCCATGTCATCGCTATGGTGCGCCATGTTCTGGAAAATCTCGAAAAACCCTTGCGCAATGCGGATATTACGGCGGTGACGGGGCTGCATGAAAACTATGCGCTGTCGATTTTTACACAGGTTATGCGTGCGCCGTTGAAACAATTTCTGATCCGAATGCGCCTGATGCGGGCACGGGCGCTTTTGGTTGAAAGTTCCATGGCAATTGGGTCAATTGCCGAAGCCTCTGGCTTTTCGTCCCTCAGCCAGTTTTACGCGCAGTTCAAGGCGGGCTATGGGATGCCGCCTGCCGAAATGCGGGATCAATATTTGCGGATGGAATTGCGCTGATCAGGCCGTCTCGCGGGCCAGAATGCGCGGCAGGGCAGATTCTACCCATGTCGCAAGTGTCCCCACGTGATGCGCCGCCTCTGCGCCCAAGGGTGTTAAAGAATATTCGACATGGGGCGGCACCACATCCAGCGCCACGCGCCGCACGAATCCATCCGCCTCAAGCTGTTGCAGCGTCTGCGCCAGCATCCGCTCACTCACCCCGCCAATCCGCCGGCGCAACGCCGAAAAACGGTGCGTGCCCGTCAGAAGCGAAATCATCACCAAAACTCCCCAACGGCTGGTCAGATGCCCCAGTATCGCGCGCGACGGGCAGTCCGCCGTCAGGACATCGGGCCGCAGATGTGCCATGAAGTTCTGTGCAATTGTGTTTGTCATGCTGTGCGCCGATACCTGATACTTACCAAAATGTTGGTTCTTACATTTCGTAAGTATGCTGTTATGTCAAGCACATCGCAATTGAAAGGAAAGATTATGACAACAATCGCCATCACAGGGGCCACGGGCCAATTGGGCCGCCTTGCCATTGTCGCGCTGAAATTGCGCGCGCCTATGGTCGATATTATCGCGCTTGTGCGCAACACATCAGCAGATCTTGGCGTTCCAACCCGCGCCTTTGATTACAAACATCCCCAGACTTCGGTCTTGGCGGGTGTCGACGTATTGGTGCTGATCTCGTCTTCGGATTTTGATGACCGCATCGGCCAGCATAAAAACGTCATTGATGCCGCCAAATCGGCGGGCGTGGAACGGATCGTCTATACGTCGATCCTTGGGGGGGCGGCCAATCCGATGATTTTGGCCGCAGATCACATCGCAACCGAGGCGGCGATTGTGGCGTCCAAATTGCCTGCGACTATCTTACGCAATGGTTGGTATACGGAAAACTATACGGGCAGTTTGGGCGGCGCTCTGGCCGCAGGCGCGATGATCGGCGCCTCTGGTTTGGGCAAAATTTCCTCCGCCGCGCGTGCGGATTACGCCGAGGCGATTGCCGTTGTGGCATCCGACAAAGCCCATGTCGGTCTAACCTATGAATTGGCAGGCGATACGGCCCACACGATGGACGACTTTGCCGCCGAAGTGTCGCGCCAATCGGGCAAGCCCATTCCCTACAACAATCTTCCCACCGCAGCCTATCAGGGCGTTTTACAAAGTTTTGGTCTGCCCGAAGGCGTAGCCTTTGTTTTTGCTGACAGTGACACCCAAGCCGAAAAGGGTGCATTGTTTAATGACAGTCATACCTTGTCCAAACTGATTGGCCGCCCCACAACCCCAATTTCAGGGCCAATAAAGGCGGCGCTTGACGCCCTGTAATTCGGTTGCGTTCCGCAGATGGGGCGGGAAATCCGCCCCATTTATCGCGTCACAGGTCCACCCGCATTGACCCATTCGCCAAAGCCGCCGATGTTGATCGCCTCATATCCCAGCGACTTTAGCGTGGCCACCGCCATGCCTGCCCGACCACCTGCCGCGCAATAGACCGCGACAGGTTTTTTAGAGTCAATCCGCGCGTCATATGAACCGCCCTTGGGGTCCGCCTTCATCGAAAGCAGCGCAAGGGGGATATGAAGTGCGCCTTTTGCCTGACCGCTTGCGGCCAATTCCGCCGCTTCGCGCACGTCGATCACCGTCACAGTGTCCCCTGCCGCAATCACGTCTTTCAACGAATGTAACGCCATATTTTTCCCCTTCACGAAAACAACTATCCCCCATCTAGGGGCAAATGTCCTGCGATGTAATGCCCCCGCCCGAATAATCATCCAAGTTCATATTTTGTTCGCAAATTCACCTTGGCGAGGCGGAAAAATCGGCCTATCTGAGGCGTAATCAGCGGGGAAATCCTATGGCAGAGCAAAAGTTTATCGAAGTGCGCGGCGCGCGCGAACACAATCTGAAATCGGTGGATGTCAGCATTCCGCGCGATCAGTTGGTGGTGATCACGGGGCTTTCGGGGTCTGGCAAATCCAGCCTTGCCTTTGATACGATCTATGCCGAGGGTCAGCGCCGCTATGTCGAAAGCTTGTCCGCCTATGCGCGCCAATTTCTTGATATGATGGGAAAACCTGATGTCGATCACATCAGCGGCCTGTCCCCCGCCATTTCCATTGAACAAAAAACCACGTCCAAAAATCCCCGCTCGACTGTGGGAACAGTCACGGAAATCTATGACTATATGCGCCTGTTGTTTGCGCGGGCTGGCACGCCGTTTTCCCCCGCCACGGGCCTGCCGATCACCGCAATGCAGGTCCAAGACATGGTCGACGCCGTCATGGCGATGGAGGAGGGCACCCGCGCCTATCTGCTTGCCCCCCTCATCCGCGACCGCAAGGGCGAGTATAAAAAGGAATTCCTAGACCTGCGCAAACAGGGGTTTCAGCGGGTTAAGGTGAATGGGGTATTTCATGAGTTGGAAGAGCCCCCCGTTCTGGACAAAAAACTGCGCCACAATATCGATGTCGTTGTGGATCGAATTGTGGTGCGGGCGGGTTTGGAAACCCGTCTGGCCGACAGTTTTCGCACGGCGCTGAATTTGGCCGACGGCATCGCCGTGATTGAATTGGCGGTGGACGAAGGTGTTGACGCCCCCCGCATCACCTATTCGGAAAAATTCGCCTGTCCCGTGTCGGGATTTACCATCGCGGAAATCGAACCGCGTTTGTTTTCCTTTAACGCGCCTTACGGGGCCTGCCCCGTTTGTGATGGTTTGGGGATGGAGTTGTTCTTTGACGAACGCCTTGTCGTGCCCGATCAAAGCCTGACCTTACTGGGTGGTGCACTGGCCCCTTGGGCGAAATCGAAAAGCCCCTATTTCACCCAAACGATTGAGTCCATGTCAAAACACTACGGCTTTGACAAAAAAACCAAATGGATTGATCTGCCCGAAGCGATCAAACAGGTGTTTCTGCGCGGCTCTGGCGATCAGGAGATCAAATTTCGCTATGACGAGGGGGGCCGCATCTATGAGGTGGCCCGCGTGTTCGAAGGCGTCATTCCCAATATGGAACGCCGTTACCGCGAAACCGACAGCACTTGGTCACGTGAGGATATGGAACGCTTTCAGAACAACCGCCCTTGTGGGGCCTGTAGGGGCTATCGTCTAAAACCCGAGGCGTTGGCTGTGAAAATTGGCGGGCTGCACGTGGGGCAGGTGGTGCAACTGTCCATTTTTGAGGCCTATGATTGGGTGCAAACCGTGCCTGCCGCGCTGACTGCGCAGAAAAATGAAATCGCCAAGGTGATCTTGAAAGAAATCCGCGAGCGCTTGGGGTTTTTGGTCAATGTCGGTCTGAATTACCTGACCCTGTCGCGGCGCGCGGGCACTTTGTCGGGCGGCGAGTCGCAGCGCATTCGACTGGCCAGCCAAATCGGGTCGGGCCTGACGGGGGTTCTTTATGTGCTGGACGAGCCCAGCATCGGCCTGCATCAACGCGACAATGATCGCCTGTTGACCACGCTTAAAAACCTGCGCGATCAAGGCAATACGGTTTTGGTTGTCGAACATGACGAAGACGCGATCCGCGAGGCGGATTATGTCTTTGATATGGGTCCGGGCGCGGGGGTGCATGGCGGCAATGTCGTGTCGCACGGCACACCCGCGCAGATCATGGCCGATCCAGCGTCCCTTACGGGGCAATATCTGTCGGGCGCGCGGGAAATTGCCGTGCCCAAAACGCGCCGCAAAGGGTCGGGCAAAAAGCTGACTGTTGTCGGGGCCACGGGTAATAATTTGAAAAATGTCACGGCGACATTCCCTTTGGGGATGTTCGTTTGCGTCACAGGCGTCTCTGGCGGCGGTAAATCCACCCTGACGATTGAAACTCTGTTCAAAACCGCCGCAAGTCGCCTGAACGGCGCCCATGAAACCCCCGCGCCTTGCGAGACGATCAAGGGGTTTGAACATCTGGACAAGGTCATTGATATCGACCAACGCGCCATTGGCCGCACGCCCAGATCCAACCCAGCCACCTATACAGGGGCCTTTACCCCGATCCGCGATTGGTTCGCAGGCCTGCCCGAGTCTAAGGCACGCGGCTATCAACCTGGTCGGTTTTCGTTCAACGTCAAAGGCGGGCGCTGCGAGGCCTGCCAAGGTGACGGCGTCCTTAAGATTGAGATGAATTTTCTGCCCGATGTCTATGTGACCTGTGAAACCTGCAAAGGCGCGCGCTATAACCGCGAAACCCTTGAGGTCAAGTTCAAGAACAAATCCATCGCCGATGTGCTGGATATGACCACCCTAGAGGCGCAGGAGTTGTTCCAAGCCGTCCCATCCATCCGCGAGAAAATGGATGCGCTGGTGCGGGTGGGATTGGGCTATATCAAGGTCGGCCAACAGGCCACAACCCTGTCGGGCGGCGAGGCGCAGCGGGTCAAACTGTCCAAAGAACTGTCGCGCCGTGCGACGGGCCGCACGCTGTATATTTTGGACGAACCCACAACGGGTCTGCATTTTGAAGATGTGCGTAAACTGCTGGAAGTGCTGCATGAATTGGTCGATCAGGGCAACACCGTGGTGGTGATTGAACACAATCTGGATGTGGTCAAAACTGCGGATTGGGTGATTGATATTGGTCCCGAAGGGGGCGACGGCGGCGGCGTGATTGTCGCCACCGGCACGCCAGAGGTGATTGCCGCCAATGAGGCCAGCCATACGGGACGTTATCTGAAAGGCCTGCTCAAGCGGGGTTAAGATTTGCGCTCCGCGCGGGGGATATTTGGGCCTAAATGAAAGGTGGGGATTTTCCCGCCCTTAAGATTTCATTTTGCAGGTAGAGATGCCAAAGATAGAATAAATCGGGCAGGTGCCGATCAGTCCTGTGATCAGCGGGATAATGCCGATCAATTTGGCATAATGCCAAAAACCTGCGCCTTGGTCATAGGCGAACCAGATCAGCAGGGCGATGCCGACCACAATGCGGATCGCGCGGTCTGGGGTGCTTTCGTTTAACATGGGTCCATTCCTTGTGTGAATGGCCCATGTTGGCTGATTTTTGAAACCTCGCGATGATCTGGATCAATCCATCGGTTTGAAATTCAAACTCGCGCCCTCTTTTAGGCCAGAAGGCCAGCGCGCGGTGATGGTTTTGGTGCGGGTGTAAAAGCGGAAACTGTCTGGCCCGTGCTGGTTCAAATCGCCAAAGGATGATTTTTTCCAGCCCCCAAAGGTGTGATAGGCCAGCGGCACAGGGATCGGCACGTTGATGCCGATCATGCCGACATTGATGCGATGCGCGAAATCGCGCGCCGTGTCGCCGTCACGTGTAAAGATCGCCGTGCCATTGCCGTATTCGTGATCCATCGCCATGCCAATCGCCTCTTCATAGGTCTTTGCGCGCACCATTGACAGCACAGGACCAAAGATTTCCTTGCGGTAAATCTCCATATCGGTGGTGACATGGTCGAACAAATGTGGGCCAACGAAGAACCCATCCTCATAGCCCTGCAATTTGAAATCGCGGCCATCCACGACCAGTTTTGCGCCCGCAGCCACGCCAGATTCCACCAGACGCAGAATATTTGCCTTGGCCGCCGCCGTCACAACGGGACCATAATCCACATCATTGCCACCCGTGTAGGGACCTACTTTCAGCTTTTCAATCCGTGGGATCAGCCGCTCAATCAGCGCATTCGCTGTGGCCTCGCCCACAGGAACCGCAACCGAAATCGCCATGCAGCGTTCGCCCGCCGCGCCAAACCCCGCGCCCACCAGCGCATCCGCCGCTTGATCTAGATCGGCGTCAGGCATGATAATCATATGGTTCTTTGCGCCGCCAAAGCATTGCACCCGCTTGCCGTTGGAACAACCGCGCCCATAGATATATTCGGCGATAGGTGTCGATCCGACAAAGCCAATCCCCGAAATGGTCGGATTGTCTAGGATCGCATCTACCGATTCCTTATCGCCGTTGATCACCTGCAACACGCCATCAGGCAGACCCGCCTCTTGCATCAATGCCGCCAGCATCAACGGCACTGTGGGCGCGCGCTCGGATGGTTTAAGGATAAACGCATTGCCGCAGGCAAGGGCAGGGCCCATTTTCCACATCGGGATCATGGCGGGAAAGTTGAACGGGGTGATGCCCGCCGCCACACCAATCGGTTGGCGCATGGAATACATATCAATGCCGGGGCCGGCGCTGTCAGTAAATTCGCCCTTCAGCATCTGCGGCGCGCCGACGCAATATTCGATCACCTCTAGGCCGCGCTGAATATCGCCCTTGGCATCGGGGATGGTTTTGCCATGCTCGGACGATAGCGCCTCAGCCAATTTGTCCATATCGCGGTTCAGCAGGCGCACCATTTCCATCATTACACGGGCGCGGCGCTGGGGGTTGGTCGCGCCCCATTTGATTTGCGCGCGGGCGGCATCTGCAGTGGCCGCGTTCAACTCGGCCACACTGGCAAGGGCGACACGCGCCTGCACTTCGCCCGTGGCGGGGTTGAACACATCGG
This sequence comes from Cypionkella sp., assembly GCA_040398785.1. GTDB lineage: Bacteria > Pseudomonadota > Alphaproteobacteria > Rhodobacterales > Rhodobacteraceae > Cypionkella. The sequence goes on from JBBATJ010000010.1 coordinate 18,987, forward strand.
CAAAACGCCCCGAGGTGCCTGCGACCATTTTGCCGTTAATCCAGTGACCGATTTCTTTCATCTGAAGTCTCCCTATTTTGCCGCAGATTACTCTTGCGAAAATGCGGAATAAAGCGGAAATTTCGCGGATGTGTTTTGCAAATATGCAAAGGTTAGGCGATGGATTGGGACGATTTGCGGATATTTCTGGCCGTGGCGCGCGTGGACAGCCTGTCTGGCGCGGGTCGGGTGTTGAAAATTGATCCTGCCACAGTGGGGCGGCGGATTGCGCGGCTAGAAGATCAGATGGCGGCGCGTTTGTTCACCAAAACCCCACAGGGATACAGTTTAACTGAGGCAGGCGCGAACCTGATGCCCCATGCCGAGGGGGCAGAGGCCGCCGTTTTGGCGGCGCGTGATGCCGTAACAGCGCCTGAGGGGTTGACGGGCCAGATCAGACTTGGCGCACCTGATGGTTGCGCCAATTACCTGTTGCCGCAGGTGATCGCCAAGATTTGCGATGAAAACCCAGGGCTAGAGGTGCATTTGGTGGCCCTTCCGCGCGTGTTCAACCTGTCCAAACGCGAAGCGGATATGGCCATCGCCGTATCCCGCCCAGAGGCGGGCCGTTTGACCGTGCAAAAGCTGACGGATTACCGCCTGCATTTGGCAGCGTCGCGCAATTATTTAGATCTGCATCCCCCGATCCATAGCCGCGCTGATTTGGGTCAACACCGATTGATCGGCTATATCCCCGATATGATTTTCGATAAAGAACTGGATTATCTGGCGGAAATTGGCGCAACCGCCCCGCCTTTGGCATCGAATTCCGTATCCGTTCAACTCAACTTTCTGCGCCAAGGCGCGGGCGTGGGCATTGTGCATGATTTCGCCTTGCCGTCTGCCCCAGAATTGCGGCGCGTTTTGGTGGATGAAATCGCCTTAACCCGCAGTTTTTGGCTGATCCGACATGATGAGCGCGCGGCGCGTCTGAACCGTTTTGCCAGCGCCCTGATCGCAGGGGCGCGATTGGAAATGGCGCGGCTTGAAAACGCTGTCGCATGATTTTGCCCTTGCCAAGGGCGGCGCAATATTATTGCTTACAGTGGGGGGATCATTTCATGCGTATCGGCTTATATCCAGGAACATTTGATCCGATCACCTTGGGCCATACCGATATCATTCAACGCGCAATGCAATTGGTGGACCGCTTGGTGATTGGCGTGGCGATCAACCGCGATAAGGGGCCTTTGTTTTCCCTTGAGGCGCGCGTGGCCATGGTGCAAGCCGAATGTGCCGCGATCGTTGCCAAAACGGGTGGGGAGATTGTCGTTCATCCGTTCGAGAACCTGCTGATTGATTGCGCCAACGATGTGGGGGCCAGTGTCATTATTCGCGGTCTGCGGGCTGTGGCAGATTTTGAATACGAATTTCAGATGGTTGGGATGAACCGCGCAATGGATGCGCGTGTTGAGACCGTGTTTTTGATGGCGGATGCGCGTCGTCAGGCCATAGCCAGTAAGCTGGTCAAGGAAATCGCGCGGCTTGGGGGGGATGTGTCGCATTTCGTGCCAACGCCTGTGAATTTGGCGCTGAAGCAGCGATTTGCAAAGTTATAGGGTTTGGATTAATTTCTTGGAATATTTGTTCCAATAGGCTAGACGGGCCAAAAAGGGAATGATATGACGGCTGCCCCATCCTCTGTGGAAGAATTTTGCGCCCGCCTGTCTATGATGTCGCAATCCTTGCCAAAGCGATTGCGGCAATGCGCGGATTATATTGCGGCGAACACGGATCGAATCGCGGTGTCCACTGTTTCCGATCTTGCAACGGGTGCGGATGTGCCGCCGTCGGCCGTAATGCGATTTTGTCAAATTCTTGGATTTTCTGGATTTTCCGAAATGCAGCGGCTGTTTAAGGATGCATATACGCTGGGCTGGCCCGATTACGAAACACGGCTTCGAAATTTAAAAGCGGCCGATTCGGGCAGTCCTGCCGCCTTATTGGCCGAATTTCTGGATGCGGGTCGTCTGTCCCTTGAGACGCTGGCAAAATCTGCGGATGAGGTGGCCTTAAATCAGGCAGTTCAGAATTTGTCGCGCGCCCAAATGATCCATGTCATCGGGTTGCGCCGCGCCTTTCCAGTGGCAACTTATCTGGCCTATGTTTTTGAAAAAATGAATATTCCCGCGATGTTGCATGACGGCGTGGGGAAATTGGATCACCGCCATGCGCTGCGGGAAAAGGATGCTTTGATTGCCATTACCTTTGCGCCCTATTCCGATGAAACCCTGTCCTTGGCCCAACACGCCAAGCTGCGTGGCCTGCCTGTTGTCGGATTGACCGACCATTTGGGCAGCCCGCTTGCGCAATGGGCGGACACGATTTTAACTGTGCAAGAGGTGGATTTTGGGGCGTTTCGGTCGTTATCAGCGACGATTGCACTGTCCATTGCGCTGGCGGTTGCGGTGGGTGCGGCGCGGGGATGAAATAGGGCTTTTGTTTCGATCCGAAATAGAATATTTATTCCAAAGAATGCCGCGCTGCTGAAAAGGTCCGAACATGACGAAATCCCTGGATGTGATCACCATTGGCCGATCGTCGGTCGATCTTTACGGCGCACAGGTGGGCGGGCGCCTAGAAGATATGGCAAGTTTTCAAAAATATATCGGGGGCAGCCCGACCAATATGGCGGCGGGCATGGCACGCTTGGGGCTGAAATCCGCCCTGATCACCCGCGTCGGCGATGAACATATGGGCCGTTTCATCCGCGAAGAATTGACCCGCGAAGGCGTCGATACGCGCGGTGTTAAAACCGATCCCGAACGTCTGACGGCGCTGGTTTTGTTGGGTATCCGCGATGAACATCAGTTCCCGCTGATTTTTTTCCGTGAAAACTGTGCTGATATGGCCCTGTGCGAGGATGATATTGATCCCGATTTCATCAGCCAATCCCGCGCTGTGATCGCCACGGGCACGCATCTGTCGCATCCCCGCACCGAAGCCGCCGTATTAAAGGCGCTGAAAATCGCCCGTGAAACAGGGGCGCAAACCGCTTTGGACATCGACTATCGCCCCAATCTCTGGGGTCTTGCGGGCCACGGCGACGGCGAAAGTCGGTTCATCGAATCCATTGCGGTCACGGCAAAATTGCAATCGCATTTGCATCTGTTCGATCTGATTGTCGGCACCGAAGAAGAATTTCACATCGCGGGCGGTTCGACCGATACTGTGGCCGCCCTGCGCGCTGTGCGGGCGGTATGTAACGCGGTTTTGGTCTGTAAACGCGGCGCTGCGGGGGCGGTGGCCTTTACCGCCGCCATTCCCGACAGTCTGGACGATGGCCAAACCGGCGCGGGTTTTCCGATTGAGGTGTTTAATGTTTTAGGGGCGGGCGACGGATTTATGTCGGGGCTGACCAAGGGTTGGCTAGATGGGGCAGATTGGCCGACCGCGCTGAAATATGCCAATGCCTGCGGGGCCTTTGCGGTGTCGCGCCACGGCTGCACGCCCGCCTATCCGTCTTGGGCAGAGATGGAATTTTTCTTGAAACGCGGCGTCAAAACCCCAGCCCTGCGCCATGACGCGGAATTGGAACAGATCCACTGGTCCACCAATCGGCGCAAGGATTGGGGTCAGGTGCGTGCCTTTGCGTTCGATCACCGCATTCAGATGGAAACCCTGCCAGGGGCCACGCCCGCGAAAATCGCGGCATTCAAGGCGCTGTGTTTGCAAGCCACACTGCAAGTTGCCCAAGGCCGCGATGGATTTGGGCTACTTTGCGACAATCGATTGGGCAAAGCGGCGCTGCACGCGGCGGCAGGGCAGGGGCTGTGGATTGGGCGGCCTGTGGAATGGCCCACCTCGCGCCCGCTGACCTTGGAACCCGAATTGGGACCAGATTTTGGCGGCCTCTCCGAATGGCCCTTAGAACATATCGTTAAGGTTTTGTGTTTCTGTCACCCCGATGATACGCCCGAGATGCAAGCCGCCCAAGAAGATACGATCACCCGACTATTCCACGCCTGTCGCCGCAACCGCTTGGAATTTCTGTTGGAAATCATTCCGTCCAAGGTGGGCCCCGTGGACGATCACACCACCGCACGGCTGATCAATCGGTTTTATGACATCGGCATTTATCCCGACTGGTGGAAGTTAGAGCCGATGCAGACCGCCGCCGCATGGAAGGCGACCTGTGACGCGATCAACGCCCGCGATCCGAACGTGCAGGGCATTGTCATCCTGGGCCTTGGACAATCAGAATCTGAACTTGCTGCATCGTTCAAACTCGCCTCCGCCTTTCCGCTGGTCAAGGGATTTGCCGTGGGGCGCACCATTCACAATGATGTGGGGCGTGACTGGTTGGCGGGGGATTGCGATGATATCACTGCCGTGCAAATCATGTCTGCCAATTACCAACGTATGTGCGATTACTGGGACACCGCCAAAGGAGATCATTCATGACCACCATCCGCCTAACTGCCGCCCAAGCTATGGTGCGTTGGCTGTCTGTGCAAATGTCCGAAGACGGCACCCGTTTCATTGAGGGCGTCTGGGCGATCTTTGGTCACGGAAATGTGGCCGGCCTTGGAGAAGCGCTTTATGCCCACCGCGACGTTTTGCCAACTTGGCGCGGGCATAATGAACAAACCATGGCCCATGCCGCGATTGCCTATGCCAAAGCGTCCAAGCGTCGCCATGCGATGGCGGTGACGACCAGTATCGGTCCGGGCGCGCTGAATGTGGTCACGGCGGCGGGGGTGGCCTATGCAAACCGCCTGCCATTGCTGATTATTCCGGGCGATGTCTTTGCCAATCGCGCGCCTGATCCCGTGTTGCAACAACTGGAAAACTTTGGCGATGGCACGGTTTCGGCCAATGATTGTTTCCGTCCCGTAAGCCGTTATTTTGATCGCATCACGCGCCCCGAACACATCATGACGGCGCTGCCACGTGCCTTGCGCGTGATGACGGACCCCGCCGATTGCGGCCCCGTGACGCTGGCCTTTTGCCAAGATGTTCAGGCCGAAGCCTATGATTACCCTGTGGAATTTTTCGCGCCACGGGTTTGGCATATCCGGCGTCCCGCCTTTGATCTGGCGGAATTTGACACGGCCCTTACGGCGATAAAATCCGCGAAAAATCCCGTCATCGTGGCGGGGGGTGGGGTGATCTATGCGGGGGCAGACCTTGCGGCCTTTGCCGTCAAACATCAAATCCCCGTCGTGGAAACCCAGGCGGGCAAATCTGCCTTGGACCATGACCATCCGATGAATTTCGGCCCCGTAGGCGTGACGGGCGGGTCGGCGGCAAATGCGGTATGTGCCGCCGCCGATTTGGTAATTGGCGTTGGCACGCGGTTTCAGGATTTTACGACGGGGTCATGGGCGCTGTTTTCCAATCCCGCGCGCCGGATCATGTCGATCAATGTCGCCGCCTATGATGCCTATAAACACGGGGCGATCAGCCTGACGGCGGATGCAAAGATTGCGTTAGAAGGTCTGTCCATCGGCCTTGGCACCCAAAAATGGCCTGCGATCCCCGCGCTGCAAGCCGATTGGAACGCCGCCAAAGCTGCCGTTACAAATCCGCCGACAAAAACTGGACTTCCGTCCGATTCCCAAGTTATCGGCGCGGTGCAGCGCACCTCGGGGGCAAAAACAGTGGTGATGTCCGCCGCAGGCACCATGCCGGGAGAGCTGCATAAACTCTGGGACGCGCCTGCGGGCGGCTATCACATGGAATACGGGTTTTCCTGTATGGGATATGAAATCGCAGGTGCTATGGGTATCAAAATGGCGCGGCCCGATGCGGATGTGATCTGTATGCTGGGCGACGGCAGCTATATGATGGCCAATTCCGAACTGGCGACCGCGGTAATGATGGGCATCCCCTTTATCGTGGTTCTAACCGACAATCGTGGTTACGGCTGTATCAACCGCTTGCAAAAGGGCACGGGCGGCGCGGGGTTCAACAATCTGCTTGATGACGCCTATCACGTGAACCCATCGCATATCGACTTTGCCGCCCACGCGGGGGCGATGGGGGCGCGGGCGATCAAGGTCGCCACAATTGCCGATCTGGAACGTGAAATCATCGCCGCCAAGGGATCAACCATCCCCGTGGTCATCGTGATTGACACCGACCCCTGGCCCAGCACCGAGGCGGGCGGCACATGGTGGGATGTCGCCATCCCCCAAGAATCGACGCGTGGCGAGGTAAAATCCAAACACGTAGAATACGTAAAAAGCGCAAAAAATCAACGTCTTGTTGACTAAACCTCAGGTGATACATGATCCTTTACGGCACCAATCCAATCGCATGGACCAATGACGACGACCGCAGCCTTGGCGCGCATATCAGCCTGAAACAATGCCTGGATGAAACCGCCGCCATCGGCTTTGACGGCATTGAAAAGGGCCATAAATTCCCCACCACGGCCGAAGGCTTGCGCGCAGAATTGGATCCGCGCGGGCTGAAATTTGTGTCTGGCTGGCATTCGACCAATCTTTTGGTCAATGATATCGCCACCGAAAAGGCGGCGATGCAGCCATTTTTGGACCTGCTCAAGGCGATGGGCTGCAAAAATATCATCGTCTGTGAGACATCAAACGCCATTCACGGCAATGACCAAATGGCGGTCAATGATCGCCCGCGTCTGCCCGATGACCAATGGAAATCCTTTGGCGCGGGAATTGAGGCGCTGGCAGAATTTGCCGCATCCCAAGGCGTCACCCTTGTCTATCACCATCACATGGGCACGATTGTTGAAACGGAATGGGAAATCGATCGTCTGATGGCGGAAACCGGTCCGCATACGCATCTGTTGCTGGACACGGGCCACTGCACCTTTGCGGGCGGTGATCCGGTGCGTCTGGCGAAACGGCACATGGCCCGTGTGCGCCATATCCACGCCAAAAACGTGCGCCCCGAGATTTTGCGGCAAGTGCGCGAATTGGGTCTGTCGTTCCTAGAGGGGGTGCGCCGTGGGGTTTTCACCGTGCCAGGTGACGCCGAAGGCATGGTTGATTTTCTGGCTGTCTTGGAAATTGCCGCCTATCACAACTATACAGGCTGGCTGGTGATTGAGGCCGAGCAAGACGCCGCGGTCCGCAATCCCTTGGAATATCAAACCATGGGCCTTCGTGCCCTGCGGGCCTTTGCGCGCCGCGCGGGTTTGGACAGATGAACCTTCTGCGCAAACCTTTGGGCGATCATGGTCTGATCCATGACATCACCGCCAAAGATGCCGCTTGGGGCTATGTCGGATTTCACCTGCACCGCCTTAGGGCAGGCGATCAGGCAAGCGGCACCCTTGGGGATTGCGAGGCGATTTTGGTCATGGTTGAGGGCAAGGCGCATATAAACGCGGGCCGCGATTGGGGCATCCTTGGCGACCGCCTGGATGTGTTTGAAAAAACCCCGCCGCATTGCCTGTATTTGCCGATGGGCGATTGGCAGGCCACGGCCACCACCGATTGCACTATCGCGATCTGCACCGCGCCGCGTATTGCCGATTACCCTGCCGCCAAAATCGGCCCCGAAGGCATTGCGCTGACCCCGCGCGGGCAGGGCGCCAACACCCGCCATATCAACAATATCGCAATGGAAGGCCGAGATGTGGCCTCCAGCCTTTTGGTGACCGAGGTTTTTACCCCCGCAGGCAATTGGTCCTCTTATCCCAGTCACCGCCATGACGAGGATGATTTTCCCCGCATGACCTATCTTGAGGAAACCTATTACCACCGCCTGAACCCCGCACAGGGCTTTGCCATTCAGCGCGTTTACACCGAAGATGGGTCTTTGGATGAAACCATGGCGGTCAAAAACCATGATGTGGTTTTGGTGCCGCGTGGCCATCATCCTTGCGGTGCGCCATACGGCTATGATCTGTATTATCTGAACGTCATGGCAGGCCCGCGCCGCAATTGGCGTTTTCAAAACGACCCCGATCACGATTGGATTTATCAGCGCGACAATCCTGCCGTTTGATCGTTACATTGTCGTGCTATCAAGGCGGGCAAAGGGGAATCTATGGATCAGATCAGCAATATCTCGGCCATGTTGGCGGCACTTCCCCAAGCGGCGCTGTTGGTCGCGCCCGATTCCAAGGTGCTGTTTGCCAATGCGCCCGCGCTGGATTTGTTCGGCACGGCGCTGATGGGGCGGCATTACGGGATCAGCTTGCGCCAACCGGAATTGCTAACGGCGATTGACGCCGCGCTTTTGCGGGGAACGGCGGCCAGTTTGCGTCTTGATTTGCGCAATGGGGACCGCGAGGGCAGCTATGCCATTCGGATTGCGCCCTTACCCTTGGGGGCGTTTTGCGTCTTCGAAGATGTCTCGCCGCAAGCCCAGGCCGATCAAATGCGCCGCGATTTTGTGGCCAATGTCAGTCATGAATTGCGCACGCCTTTGACCGCACTGCAAGGATTTATTGAAACCCTGCTTGGCCCTGCCAAGGATGACGCTATCGCCCGCACCCGATTTTTGACCACAATGGCCGCCGAGGCAGAGCGCATGAACCGCCTTGTCGCTGATTTGTTGAACCTGTCGCGCGTCGAGGCCCAAGAACGTCTGCGCCCCGCCACGGAAATTGATCTGTCTGCAACTGTGCATATGGCCGTGGACAGTCTGCGCCCTATGGCAAATCTGGCCAATGTCAGCCTAACTGTGGACGGGGCAGAAGGCGATGTATTTCTGCGCGCGGATGGGGATCAAATCACCCAAGTTGTTGTGAACCTTGTAGAAAATGCCATAAAATATGGCTCTGCCTCTGGGGGAAAGGTTACTGTCGCTTTGGGTCGGAAATCCACGCCGCGCGGGGTCATGGTCAGTCTAAGCGTCCAAGACCAAGGCGTCGGAATTGCCGATGAACATATCCCCCGCCTGACCGAACGGTTCTACCGCGTTGACAGCCACCGCTCGCGTCAGCAAGGCGGCACGGGCTTGGGTTTGGCGATCGTCAAACATATCGTCAGCCGACATAGGGGCCGTTTGACCATCGAAAGCCGTCTGGGCGAGGGCAGCAAGTTCGCAATCCTTTTTCCGTTGGACTAAAGTCGGCCCAGACGTTCGGTCAGCAGATCAAAGAACCCCTGCGCATCGACTCCGCCCATGAACATCGCATTTGGGGGCCGCTTGGTCACACCCCACCAATCCGCGACCGTCATGCCAAGGGTCAGATCCGATTGGGTTTCAATTTCCACATTGATAAACCGACCCGTGAACAGATCGGGTCGTATCAAATAGGCAATCACCGTCGGATCATGCAAAGGCCCGCCGTCACTGCCATATTTCGCCACGTCAAAACGTTCAAAGAAATCTGCCCATTCGGCGGCGACGCGGCCCAGATTCGTGCCAATATTGCGAATGGCATCGACCCGCGCGCGGGTGGCGATGACTTTGTGGGTGACGTCCAAGGGCATCATCACAATCTTAGCACCTGATTTCAGAACAATATCAGCGGCTTCTGGATCGACGTAAATGTTAAACTCGGCCGCGGGGGTGATATTGCCCACCTCAAAATAGGCGCCACCCATCAGGACAATTTCCTGAACGCGGGGGATGATATCGGGGGCCTTTAGAAACGCCTGCGCGATATTGGTCAGGGGGCCAAGGGGGCAGAGCGTGACGCCATCCTGCGCGCGCAATGTATCAATAATGAAATCCACCCCATGTTGCGCCTGCAGGGGCATCACAGGATCCACCATCACAGGCCCGTCCAAACCCGTCTGCCCGTGCACGTGTTCGGCTGTGACCAGCTTGCGCGACAAAGGCGCGTCACACCCCGCATAGACCGCGATATCTGGCCGCCCCGCCAATTCGCAAATGATCCGCACATTCTTTTGTGTCAGGGGCAGGGGCACATTGCCCGCAACGGCGGTGATCCCCAAAACCTCGACCTCAGGACTGCCCAGCGCCAAAAGAATGGCAAAGGCATCGTCTTGGCCGGGGTCCGTATCAATAATAATCTTGCGCGGCATGGGGCACTCCTTTGGGTCAACAGACCCCAGCCGCGCAGATTTGTCCAGACGGTCAGTTATCGAAATCGACTGTCTCGATCAGTTTCAGCGCCTCGGGACGTTTTGCCGCCACCTCTGCCAAGGGCAGGGCATCGGGCGTGAACGCCCCCCAGCTGTTCACCAGATCCGAGCGGGGGACACCCAGCTTAACAGGAAATTCATAGTTGGTTTCCGCGTAAATCTTTTGCGCCTCATCCCCCGACAACCATTCCATCAGTTTCAGCGCAGCATCATGGTTTGGCGCGGCCTTGGTCATGGCAATGCCCGAGATATTCATATGGCTGCCCCCCGCTTCGAATGTGGGGAAAATCACATTGACCGATTGCGCCCAAGCGGCCTGTTCAGGATCGGCGAGCATCTGCCCAATGTAATAGGTGTTGCCAACAGCAATATCGCATTCCCCCGCCCAGATGGATTTCACCTGATCGCGGTCCGCGCCGACTGGTTTATGCGCCAAATTGGCCTTAAGGCCTTGCAACCATTTCGTCGTATAAGCGGCATCGTGATGCGCCAAAATCGCCGCTGTCAGCGCGATGTTGTAGTCATTCGTGCCCGAGCGGATGCAAATCCGCCCTTTCCATTTCGGATCTGCCAAATCCTCATAGGTCGTCACCTCACCTGGTTTCACCCGCTCTTTGCTGGCATAGACAATGCGCGCACGGGTGGTCAGACCAAACCAATGGCTGTCGGGATCGCGGTATTCGGCGGGGATATTTGCGTCCAAAATCGGGGAATGCACGGCTTGGGTAACACCTGCCGCCACCACTTCGGTCAGGCGGGCAATATCAACAGTCAAAACCAAATCCGCAGGGGATCGCATTCCTTCGGCAACCAAACGCTCCGTCATCCCCTTGTCCACAAACGCAATATTGACATCAATTCCCGTCTCGGCGGTAAAGGCATCCAAGAGGGGCTGGATCAATTCGGGCTGGCGATGCGAATAGATATTCACCTCTTCGGCTAGGGCGGGCAGGGCCACGCTGGTCATCAGGGCGGCAAGGGTAATGCGGATATACATGATGTCTCCTTTTTTCTGGCCCCTGAATAACCCGACTGTTTTACTTGGTCAATATCCTGAGTGAAAAAATCAACAATTGCTTTCATACTGACAAAAATACCTGCGCCGCAGGCTTTTGTCGTTGATGCAGGGACGCTCCGCGGGAGGTATTTAGATCAGTATGAAAGGCTAAGACCTTTCTTCCTGTTTCGCGCGTGTCCAAAGGGCGTCCATTTCTGCAAGGTCGGATTGGGTGGGGGTTTTGCCAATGTCGGCCAGAAAATCCTCAATCCGACCAAAGCGGCGGGTGAATTTGGCGTTGGTGGCGCGCAGGGCGGCCTCAGGGTCGATGTTCATATGGCGCGCGAGATTGGCCATGACGAACATCAGATCGCCAAATTCTTCGGTAACCTCGGCTTCGGTCAATTGATCGCGCGCCTCGACCAATTCGGTCATTTCTTCGCGCATTTTATCCAGCACTTGGCTGATATCGGGCCAATCGAACCCCACACGCGCCGCGCGCTTTTGTAATTTCACCGCGCGGGTTAGGGCAGGCAGGCCAAGTGCCACCCCGTCCAGCGTGCGAGCGCCGCGCTCCGTTGCCTTGATCTTTTCCCAATCTGCCGTTTGCTGTGCGGGGGATTTATCGCGGCTTTCATCGCCAAATACGTGCGGATGGCGCGCGATCATTTTGTCGGCGATTTTGCCTGCCACATCGGCGAAATCAAACAGTCCTGCCTCGGATGCCATTTGCGCGTGAAACACCACTTGCAACAGCAAATCGCCCAATTCGCTGGGCAATTCATCCCATGCTTCGCGCGTGATAGCGTCGACAACCTCATAAGCCTCCTCAATTGTATAGGGCGCGATGCTGCTGAAATCTTGGGCGATGTCCCAAGGGCAGCCCTGATCTGGGTCACGCAACTGCGCCATGATGTTTAATAACCGTGTCAATTCCCCAGCTGATCTGTCCGTCTGCCCCATTGCTGAAACCCTTTTTTTCCTGTTTGATGCGCCCAACAGGAGAATACCATGCCCCTTATCAATCGTATTGCTGCTTTTTCCGAAGAAATGAAGGGCTGGCGTCGGCATTTGCATCAGTATCCTGAATTGGCCTTTGACTGCCATGACACGGCGGCCTTTATCGCGGACCGTCTGCGCGAGATTGGCGTGGATGAAATCCACTCGGGCATCGCCAAGACAGGGCTTGTGGCAATTATCAACGGCCAAGGCGCGGGGCCGACGATTGGGCTGCGCGCCGATATGGATGCTTTGCCCATGCAAGAGGCGACGGGTGCGGATTACACGTCGAAAATCCCCGGCAAAATGCACGCTTGCGGCCATGATGGCCATGTGACGATGTTGTTGGGGGCAGCGAAATATCTGGCCGAGACGCGGCGGTTTTCAGGCCGCGTCGCGCTGATTTTCCAACCCGCCGAAGAGGATGGCGGCGGCGGTCAGGTCATGGTGCAAGAGGGGATGATTTCGCGGTTTGGGATCACTCAAGTCTACGGCATCCACAATGCACCCAATATTCCCTTTGGCCATTTTCTGACCAATGGGGGGGCGCTGATGGCCTCGGTCGATACGGCGAATGTGACGATTACGGGGCGGGGCGGGCATGGGGCGACACCGCATGAATGCATTGATCCTGTGGTGGCGGTTGTGGGCATGGTGTCGGCCGTGCAAACCATCATTCCGCGCAATATCTATGCTTTGGATGAGGCAATTATTTCGGTGACGCAAATCCACACGGGCACCGCCAGCAACATCATCCCCGATGAGGCGACGTTTTGCGCCACGATCCGCGCCTTTACCCCCCATGTGCGGGAATTGTTGAAAAAGCGGTTTTATGAGATCGTTGAGGGCCACGCGATGGCCTATAATGTGACCGCCCAAATTGATTATGACTGGGGCTATCCTGCCACAATCAACCATGCGGATGCGGCGGAGTTTGCCTGTGACGTGGCGCGCGATGTTGTGGGTGCAGAGGCGGTCAACGGCAATTCCGTGCGCGAAATGGGGTCCGAGGATTTCTCTTATATGCTGGAGGCGTGTAAGGGCGCCTATCTGTTCATGGGCACGGGGCCAGGCGCGGGCCTGCATCACACGAAATTTGATTTTAACGATGAGGCGTCGCCCATTGGGGCCAGTTTCTTTGCCAAATTGGTTGAAACAGCGCAACCGATTGGGGGGAAATGATGCTGCGTCTTGCGTGTTTATTTGCCCTCTTGGCCCTGCCCGTTATGGCCCAAGACAACATCGGCTTTGTCGCGCCCAGCGGCAATATCGCCTGTTTGATTGGCACAGGCTTTGCGCGCTGTGATATCGGGCAGATGACCCACCAAAAATTCACCAAGCCACCCGCCAATTGCCCTTTGGATTTCGGTGCAGCATTTCAGATTGAGTCGGATGCCGCCAAAGGCGTAGCGCTGTGCTATGGCGATACAGTTTTTGCGCCCGATTTGCCCGTGCTGGACTACGGCCAAGTCATGCAGGTGGGGGAGATTCACTGCAGTTCGGAAAAGACGGGGATGCGCTGCGCCAATGCGGCAGGCCACGGTTTTCAAATTGCCAAGGCCCGCCAAAGCCTGTTTTAGGCGCGGCGCACCTGCTTGACAGTTGGTCTTGTGGGTCTATGTCTTCCAGATCAGCGGCGTCTCTGGGCAATCCGATGACATCGCATTTTTTCATAGGTTTATCATGGCCCTAGAAGACGCTAAATCCGAGGTTGACACCGCCTTTACCCGCACGACCCAGCGCGGCTATGCGTTTGAAAATGCCTTTGCGGGGGCCACCAGTTTCCTGCGCCGTTCCTATACCAAAAACCTGTCTGGTGTTGACCTTGCGATCACGGGGGTTGCCTTTGATCAGGCGGTCACGCACCGCGCGGGCACCCGCTTTGGTCCCCGCGCCATCCGTGAGGCCTCGACCCTGATGCCCTATGATCCCCCGCATGGTTGGCCCACCAACCCGCTTGCCGATATGAATATCATAGATTACGGCGATCTGGCCTTTGACTATGCCAAGACGGCCGATTTTCCCGACACGCTGACCGCCCATATCCGCACCATTCTGGCGGCAGATGCAGGCAGCATCACCCTTGGCGGCGATCATTACATCACCCTGCCTATCCTGCGGGCTTATGCGGAAAAATATGGCCCCATGTCGGTCATTCATTTCGACGCCCATTCGGATCTGTGGCCCGATGACGATATGACCCGCATCGATCACGGCACGATGATGTATAAGGCGGTGAAGATGGGCTATGTGGACCCCGCGCGATCCGTGCAAATCGGCATTCGCACCACGACCGAGGATTATCTGGGGTTCAACGTCATCACCGCCCGCGAATTGCATGAACAGGGCCACGCATGGGCCACCGCCCGCGCCAAATCGATTGTGGGCGCGCATCCCGCCTATGTCACCTTTGACATCGACGCGTTGGATCCTGCCTATGCGCCGGGCACGGGCACACCCGTCTGGGGGGGGCTGCATTCTTGGCAGGCGGCGGCGATTCTTCGCGATCTTGCGGGGATCAACATAAAAGGCGGCGATATTGTCGAGGTGTCGCCCCCCTATGACACAACGGGGGCCACCGCCATCGCGGGTGCCCATGTCGGGTATGAGCTGATTTGCCTGTATCATTGGTCAAAATATGAGAGTTAAGATGTTCCTCACCCTGTGCCTTGTCGCCAGTATCGCCCTTTTGGCCTACATCCGCTTTGCGCCGTCGGACCCCGCCATTTGGCATATCGCCCTTGACCCGCGCCCCGCGACTTTGGGCGCGCCCAGCCCCGACGCCGTGGTCACTTTGCCAAACAGCGCCTATATGGACCTGCCCGCAGACAGCTTTGCCGCGTTGAAAACCATCGCCGCCGCCACCCCCCGCACTGAAATTCTGACGGAAACCCCCGACCATATCACTTGGATCACCCGCAGCAGGCTGATCGGCTATCCCGACTATACCACCGCCCAAATTACTGCCACGGGCCTGACTGTCTATGCCCGCCAACGCTTTGGGAATGGTGATTGGGGCGTCAACGCCGCGCGCTTGACCGCGTGGCGTGCGGCGCTCAACCTGCCGTAATTCTGCTTTTTTCTAAATATCCCTGCGCCAAGTTTTTTGAGGTCGGCGGCAGAGCCCCAGTTGACCCCACCCAAAATCTGCCGCAAACCCAGAATATGGTTCCTTTAGACAAACTTGCCCAAATCACCCAGAGATTCGAGTTTCTCGAAGCGCGCCTGAACGCGGGGGCGACACCTGCGGAAATCGCGGATCTGTCGCGGGAATATTCTGATCTGAAACCCGTGGCCGATGAAATCATCGCCTATCGGCGCGCCCTTGATGATCTGGCCGAGGCCGAGATCATGCTGTCAGACCCAGAAATGAAAGCTTTGGCCGAGGATGAAATGCCCCGTTTGCGCGCGCGTATTCCAGAAATGGAACAGCGGTTGCAAGTGGCGCTTTTGCCAAAAGACGCCGCCGATGCGCGCCCTGCCATCCTAGAAATCCGCCCCGGCACGGGGGGGGATGAAGCCGCGCTTTTTGCGGCGGACCTTTTACGGATGTATCAAAAATACGCCGAACGCATGGGTTGGTCGTTTGAGGTGATGGATCAACAAGACAGCGAACTGGGTGGGATCAAAGATGTTTCCGTTCATATCAAGGGCGAAGGCGTCTTTGCCAAGATGAAATTCGAATCGGGCGTTCACCGCGTGCAACGCGTCCCTGAAACCGAGGCGCAGGGCAGGGTGCATACCTCTGCCGCGACAGTCGCTGTTCTGCCCGAGGCGGAAGAGGTCGATTTGGTTATCCCTGCCTCTGATATCCGTATTGACACGATGCGGGCGTCGGGCGCGGGGGGCCAACACGTCAACACCACCGACTCCGCCGTGCGGATCACCCATTTGCCGACGGGGATCATTGTAACTTCGGCGCAGAAATCCCAACACCGCAACCGCGAATTGGCAATGCAGGTGCTGCGGGCGCGGCTGTATGATCTGGAACGCGCCCGCGTCGATGACGCGCGTTCAGCGGAACGCAAATCCCAAGTCGGATCAGGGGATCGCAGTGAACGTATCCGCACCTATAATTTCCCCCAAGGCCGCATGACAGACCACCGCATCAACCTGACGCTTTATTCCCTGAATGCCGTCATGCAGGGCGATATATCCGAGGTGGTCGATGCCCTTGTCGCCAACGATCAGGCGGTCAAATTGGCGGAAATGGAGGGATGACCCCCCCAAAGACTGTCGCCGAGGCTTTGCGGGCCGCGACAGCGCAACTGCACCCAACCGATGCCCGCGCGCTGTTGGCCTATGTTTTGGGCATTGCCCCCGACCGAATGAACCTGCATCTGCCGGATCCGATATCGGATGCCGCCTTGGGTGCCTATGATACGGCGATAAAAGCCCGTCTTGCCCACCAACCTATCGCGCAAATCATCGGTCGTCGAATGTTTTGGCGGCACGAATTTATTGTGACGCGCGACACATTGGACCCCCGCCCCGAAACCGAAATCTTGGTGGCCGAGGCGGTGCGTCGGCCCTGCGTCAAGGTTCTGGATTTAGGCACGGGCACGGGGTGCATTTTGCTGTCAATTCTGGCCGCGCTGCCCATGTCGATCGGGGTGGGCGCGGATATTTCCGCTGCCGCCTTGGATGTGGCTGCCCGAAATGCCCTTGCTTTGGGTTTGGAAAAACGGGTGCGGTTTCAGCAATCTGATTGGTTTTCCAAAATTACAGACCGCTTTGATCTGATCGTCGCCAATCCGCCCTATATCGCGGCAGATGAAATGGGACACTTGTCCAAAGATGTTTTGCAATGGGAGCCGCATTTGGCGCTGACCCCGGGCGGCGACGGTCTGGATTCGTATCGCGTGATTGCACGGCGTGCAGGGGCGCATTTGATGGATTCTGGGCGCATATTGTTGGAAATTGGACCGACCCAAGGGGCTGCCGTGTCGGCGCTGCTTGTGGCTCAGGGATTTGAAACCATCCGTATCTTGCCAGACCTAGACGGCCGCGACCGCGTTGTTTGTGCAGAAAAACCAAGAAATTCGGACAATAGTTGCGCCTAGGGGTTGCAAAATACACCCAAAAGACAGGGATCTGCCAATTTTATGCAGATTATTCTTGCCCAGACCCTTTAGCTATGGTTAGTGATTTTAAGTGATGGCCGCATCTTTTGGGCCGCGCGCCACCCCGGTCATTGCTGCCACCCTTTTAGATCATTCTTGATCTGGCGCATTCAAGACTGGATATCTGGATCAAAGGTAAAGATGCGCTCTTCCAAGTCTCGCTCGCGTTCAAAACCGAACCGCCCGCGCACATTAGGCAATATCGTCAACCGCGTTTTCGACAGCTCTGGCCCAGAGGGCAAGGTTCGCGGAACGCCACAGCAAATCATCGAAAAATATCAGATGCTTGCTGGCGATTCGCAACGGTCAAATGACCGCGTTGCGGCTGAAAATTTTTCGCAACACGCTGAACATTATACGCGAATGTTGGCCGAAGCGATGCGCGAGATGGCGGCCGAACAGGAAAGCCGTCAGCAAAGCAACACACATCAGGGCCAGAATCGTCAAGGCGAGTATCGTCAAGGCGAGTATCGGCAAGACAATCGGTCTGATCCGCGCCCAGAGGCAGGCTATGATAGCGATCAGCCCGATCCTGTGGCCTTTGATGTGATCGACCCTGTCGACAGCCAAGGCATGGATATGTCAGACCGCGCCCAACCTCGCCGCGATGATCGTAGCCGTTCAGACCAGCCGCGGAATGAACAACAGCGTTCGGATCAACAGCGTTCTGAACAGCCGCGCAATGATCAGCAGCGTCGTGACAATCGTGTGCGCAATGATCAGCCCCGCTCTGATCAAGCCCGCTCTGATCAAGCCCGCTCTGATCAAGGCCGTGCCGATCTGCCGCGTAATGATCGCCCAGCCCGAAATGATCAGCCGCGAAATGATCAGCCGCGCGAAGATCGCCGCCGTGACGCTGCACCACAATTACGCTTTGTGGAATCGGCCCCTACGCCCGTCTTTGATGTCCCAAATCATCAACCCATGCCAGACATCGCGCCCGTATCCAAGGCCCCTGTTGTCACTGCCTCTCTTGCGCAACCAGAGGCACCTGTTTTCGAATCTCCCGCCGCTTTGGTTGCCCAAGTTGAGGCAAAGGCCGCGCCAAAACCCCGTGCGCCCCGCGTGAAAAAGGTTGATCCGATCGCGGAATAATCGGCCATGATGCCGATCCCAAGGCCCCCTAGCTGGGGGCCTTTATGCTGCGTGACAGGGCGCAGAATTGTTCCAGCCCAATTTCTTCGGCACGCGCGGTGGGTGCAATCCCAACACTGTTCAAAATATCCTCGATCTGCGGATGCAGCCCCTTTAACGACGAGCGCAGCATTTTGCGTCGCTGATTAAACGCCATCGCGGTGATCCGCGACAGAGTTGGACCATCGGCCGCAAATCGTGGTTCCATCAACCGCGTCAGATGCACGACGGCGGAATGAACCTTGGGGGCGGGGGTAAACGCCTCGGGCGGCAGGTGCATCACAATCTTTGCATCTGCCCGCCAACCGACCAGCAATGCCAATCGGCCATAATGATCGCTGCGCGGCTTGGCCACGATCCGCTCGGCCACCTCTTTTTGAAACATCAAGGTCAGGCTATCCCAAAACGGCGGCCAATGGGCGGGCGAAAGCCAGCGGATCAACAGTTCCGTGCCGATATTATAGGGCAAATTGGCCACGACGCGGATCGGCGGCGTCAGCAATGCGGCCACATCCACCTGCAAGGCATCGGCATTTAGAATATCCAGACGGCCCGGATGGGCCTTGGCGATATCTTGCAACGCATTGATACAGCGCGGATCCTTTTCAACTGCCAGGATATGGCGCGCGCCTTCGGCCAATAGCCCACGCGTCAGCCCGCCTGGGCCTGGCCCCACCTCAAGGATATCGCAGGTCGTCAAATCCCCCGCCATACGGGCAATCTTGGCCGTTAGGTTCAAATCCAACAGAAAGTTTTGGCCCAAGCTTTTCTTGGCGGCCAAGTCGTAATCGCGGATCACATCGCGCAAAGGCGGAAGTCCGTCAATCGTGGCCATGATGCGCCATTTTATGTGCCAATCGCAGCGCCGCAATCATACTGTCAGGCCGCGCAATGCCGCGCCCCGCGATGTCATAGGCCGTGCCATGGTCGGGTGAGGTGCGGATAAACGGCAGGCCCAACGTCACATTGACCCCACCATCAAAATCAATCGTCTTGATTGGGATCAAGGCTTGGTCGTGATACATACAAACCGCCACATCATAGCTAGTCCTTGCACGCGCGTGAAACATCGTATCTGCCGACATCGGGCCGATGATGTGCAATCCCTTTGCCCGCAAATCATCCAAAACGGGACCAATCAGCGTCAGCTCTTCGCGCCCCATTGCGCCACCTTCGCCCGCATGAGGGTTCAGCCCCGCCACAGCAAGACGCGGATTATGCAACCCAAAATCCCGTCGCAAGGCCGCATGGGTGATCAGGATCGTCTCGCGCAAAAGGTCGGCGGTCAGCGCGTTTCGCACATCTGATAGGGCGATATGAATGGTAACAGGCACCACCCGCAATTCGGGTGCCGCCAACATCATCACAGCGGTCTTGACCCCCGCCAAATGCGCCAGAAATTCGGTATGGCCCGGAAAGGCGAAATCTGCGCCATCTTTCAGCGCCTTTTTGTGGATCGGCGCGGTGCAGATCGCGCCCGCCGCGCCAGACTGCGCCAATGCAACCGCCCGCGCAATAACATCGATCACACCATGCGCATTGTCAGGCATGGGTTGGCCAGGCGGCGCGGGTGCGGCAAATGCGTGGGCAATCACAGGCAAGACCTGCGGATCAATATCGCGCGCCTCAGCGGGACAAGAAATAAGGGCGATTTTGGCTGCCGTCGGCAAATGGCGCGGATCACCTATATAGGCAAATGGCACCTCTGCCCCTAACAACATTCTCGCCTTTGTTGCCAATTCAGGACCGACGCCCGCAGGATCTCCGCAGGTCAGAACGACGGGTTGGATCATGGATCTATGATCAACGCATCTGCGCGCAGCTCTTCCAAATAGACCCCAGCCAAGCCCCCAAGGCGTTGATTTGTCAAAACAAGCTTCACCTCATCGCGCGAGGGTTGGGTGCCTGTCGGCGCCAAGCGGCTGCACAGCATCACAAACAAACGCGCCCCGCCGCGTGTCACAGCCGTAGAAACCTCGCCCGCGTCCAACATTTGCAAAGCCGCAGAAACATCCGATGGCACGGCGTTCATCGCCACAGTCTGGCGTGTCAGCGTTTGTTCAGGTTGTCCTTTTGCTGCAAAATAAAGATCATCACACCCATCCACTTTTGCGCGCAGTTGTGCCGCCAGTTTCAGCCCCTCGGCTGTATCAGGCAAGGCATAGGTGGCATAATCGACCAAGGTCGGCGCCTGAACTGTCGTCGGTTGCTGCACTGTAGAAATCATTTTGTATAAAATGACCTTGTCGTCCAGGATCACCGGGTCGGAAATTTCACCCTCTTTCAAACTGCGCACGGCTTTGGCGGCCTCATCGGGCAGGGCGGACAGGTTTTGCGCGGCCAAAAGACCACCACTGCGCGCTGTCGGCCCGATCGACACGGCCCGCGCCGCCTCGGCAAAGTCGCGGCCACGGCTGATATCAATGGCCAATTCGCGCGCTTGTGCAATTTCAGCACTGCGGGTGCTGGTGGGGATCACGATTTCGGCCAAAGTCACGGCTTGGGCGACAGGAATTGAAAAATTGGCCAAGGCGCGGTCAATCGCAGCTTCGGAAATCTTGATCTTGCCGTCATATTTCTGACGGATCAATTGCCGCCAAGCCACGCCCGATTTGACGAAATCACGGAATGTTTCTGGGGAAATATCGGCTTTGCCGATTGCGGCAATGAATTCATCCACACTTAGGGTGGCGCGGCTGGCGAATTCTGTCATCCCCGCCGTGATATCGTCGGCAGTTGGCACGACCCCCGCCTTTTTTGCGGCAGAGTTGCGCAAGCGATCCTCGATCAGCCCGTTCATCGCCTCATTCTTGATGTCGCCCGGCTGTTTCAACAGCGTCAAAAACGCAACCCTCTGGCGCAGCTCGTATCCCGAGATGGCTTGGTCATTGACGATTTTGACGGGGGCGAAATCCCCTGCATCCGCCCATGCCATTTGCGCCCCGATCAGCACCACTGCCAATCCTGCAAGAGAACGCGCAAATTTCGCTGTATGAGTGGTCATTGCTTTTACATCCCGTTTCAATTCGATCACGGCGTTAACTGCGGCACTGTGCCGATGGTGCTGCCCCCGAGGCCCCAAACCCCAGCAATTCCACCGACAGCCCGAAATCCGTGCTTGGGGTGACATTAGTCGAGCTTGTAAAGCTGCGCGAGAGAGAAACATCAACCAAAAGACATTCATTGCGATAAACCAGCCCTAAACTGCCCTTTGCCGTGTTGTTCGAGACGAAATCATAGCGCGACGCTAAGGTCGCTGTCCAATGATCCGAAAGGTTTTGCTTTGTCGATAGGGACAATTCACTGATCGACGTGGTGCGTTCTTCGGCCAGATCGGCAGGCACGTAAAGATAGCCCAAGGTCATCCCCCCCCTTGTGGCGCGGATATCGGTTTTTGTGGCGGCGAAACTGTCATCAAACAGCAATCTGCCCGAAAGGGTCAGCACTGCGCCCAGATCGATTTGACTGGCCAGCAGCCAATCGGAATTGACCCCGTTCAATCCCGATCCTTGCGAGAATTGATCCAAAGATTCGGCGCGAAATACCCGACCAAAGCTGATGGCAATATGTTGTCCTGCCACATTGTTGCGGCTGTAATTCACCCCAAGGTTCAACCTGACCCCATCTTCAACGGTTTCAGTGCCCGGAAATCGGTTCAGCGAAAACAAATTGCCTTCGTCAAATTCGACCAAGGTCGAATCCTCGTTGAACACTTGGGACGAACTGGTGGGGGATAAAACAAGTTGCGCCACAGGTTCCAAGGTTTGGCTGATGCCATTCTTGGCGATTTTGACCAAGGGCCAGCGCAATTCGCCGCCTAGGGCCGCATGAATCCGCCCATAATCGCCCTGATACATTGCGTCTTGTGCCACCCGATAGGCATCCGCGCGCAGCTCTCCTTGCAACGCGCCCAAAATGCCATAGGGCAGAACGGCATTCTTTTGCCAACTTGCCCGCAGACCATATCCCAAGACATCGCGCCCATCGGCGTTGTTGTCAGGGTCTGGCCCATCAAACGGATCGGTCGATCCCCTTTTGCGCGCATGGGCCTGAAGTGCAACGCTTGCCTCACCCAAGGCGCCCAGATCAAATCTGTGCTGCCAATCGGTATCGGCCATTAAACTGGGCTGCGTGGCATTGTTTTCGGTTGCCCGAATCGATTGCGTGCCCAAAAGACGTCCATAGATCGTTGTGTCATAGGTGGTGCGTTGCACTTGGGCGAATGTCACCAGACGGTCTTTTTCTGTTAAACCATAGCTTTGGAAATAGGCCGCATCCGATACAGTTTCGGCGCGAAACGTTAAATCATACCCGCGCGGCAGATCAAAGCTGCCGGTGGCCAAGGCATAAAAACGCGGATTATCAACCAACAGTTTATCGCGCGTATAGGTGCCAGTGACTGAAATTTCCCCCGTCTGAAAGGCCTGACGATAGCCCAAGGACAAGCTGCGGCTGTCTTTGTTGGTGACAAAGGGGGTAACTGTCACATCGGCGTGTTTTCCAAAAGTAATAAAATAGGGCGTTTTGATGCCCAATCCCACATCGCTGTTAACAGTCAGAGTCGGGCGCAAAAATCCTGTGGCGCGGGTCAACGTCGGGTCAGGCAGACGCAGGCGCGGCAAATAAAGGATCGGCAAACCGGCCAGACGCAAATGCGCGTCATCGAAATACATCTGCTTTTCGACCTCGTCATGAATGACGCGGCGGGCGCGGATTTCCCACAAAGGCGTATCGCCGGAGGCACAGATATGACAACTGGACGCCGCCACATTTTGCAGCACGCGATAGCGGCCATCAACGCGCTGAATTTCGGCTGCAGATAATTGCATCCGCTGATCCAGCACCATCAGCGCACCGCGAATAATGCCGTTGACCAAATCCGCATCCAACTCGGCTGCGTCGGCCAGAACGACCACCCTATCGCCCGTGTCCAAGGTGAACGGGCCTTCGATCGTCAGATGGTTCAACGCTTGGTCATAGATCACTCGCTTGGCACTCAGACGATTGCCTTTGTAGGTGATTTGCACATTATTTTCGGCAATCAATTGATTGGAATTGGTCAATCGCAACGTATCGGCCAAAAGGATTGCACGGGCGGGTTCCGCCAAAGCAGGCATGGCGGATAAAAACAGCGCCGCAATTGCGGGCAAAATGCGCATCAGCCATCCTCCAAATGCAAAAGCAGGCTGATTGCCAATAACGCCGCCGCAATCGGTGCGCCCCAAGCCGCCAAAAACGCGGGAATTTGCCCATTTTGGCCCAAAACTTGCGCGAAACTGCGCAGGAAAAAGATCGCAAAGGCGGCAAGCAACGCGAACAGCACCATTTGCCCCGTTTTTCCCGCCCGCGCATGGCGCATGGTAAACCCCGCCGCAATCAAAACCATCACCGCCAATGTTAAGGGCAAGGCCAACTCCATCTGCAACCACACCCGATAAGATCGCGCAGAAAAGCCCGAATTCTCTAGGTCTGCAATATAACTGGGCAGCGCCCAAAAAGATATATCAGACGGCGCACCAAACCCACGCGTCAGCTTTTCAATATTCAAGTCGGTCGCAAGTTGCGTGCCATCGGGCAATTGCATGGCACTGACCGCTGGGTTTTGTGCCCGCAAATCCCAACGCCGCGCACCTGTTAAGTCCCATGCTTTGTCCCCCAAATGCGCGCGATCTGCCTCAATGCGGCTGACGGGATTGCCGCTTTCGTCAAAGGTGAAAAAGCTAACATCCTCATAGGTCAAGCCGTCATTGCTGACTTGCGCCGCCTTTATCACAGATTGCGCTGCCCCGTCACCTTGGCGCAACCATACCGCGCCGCCTGTCACTGAAAACACCGCGCTGCTGCCTTGATTGCGGGTTTCCAACCGATACAGCTTGCCCGTGGCCGCCGCGATCGGATCAAAAATGCTCACCGCAAGCACCCCAATCATCAACGCCCCCAAAACAGGGGCAATCAAAAAATGTAAACCCGACCGCCCTGCGGCGCGCACCACCACCAGTTCAGAGGTGCGCGCAAGCCCGACGAACACCGATACCGACGCAATCGCCACCACCAAGGGCAAAATGGTGAAAATTCCACGTGTCTGATCCAAAACTGCCAAATAAAAGGCGCGGCCAACGCCTTGGCCCGTTCGCAGGGACGACAATTGATCAATCGTGCCGACCAACACCAAAATTCCTGCAAAAATTGCAAAAACCCGCAAGAAACCGCCCAAAAAACGGAACATAAAATACCGATGCAGTGTCACGTTTGCCCCCAATCTGACACTTTGCGCTGCGGCCTTTCACGTTGCGATATCCATAAAATCGTCACGGCGATCATCAGCCCAACGCTGGGCGCGGCATAGGCGGATATCCAACCAAAGGGTTTTACGGTGCTGGCCACAATATCAACGCCATAAAGCACGATCAACAAAACCACTGCCCCCATGATTTGCCGCCACAGGCCAAATCGGCTGAACGCCCCCAAAAGCAGGGTCGAAAACCCAATCAATCCCGCCGCCGCCGCTGACAAGGGCCAAGACAGGCGATAATTTCCCGAAAACTGCAAGGCCGCCGCCGTGCTTTGGGTTTCGCGCAAAATGGCCGGCAAGGGGCGCAACATCTCCCATGTCATGACCTCGGCGGGGCGTCTGTCGCCTTGACCTTGCGCGCGCGCCCTTGGCGCCATCGAATAGGTCAAATCTGAAAAATGGGTGATCGACAGATTGCGATGCGCGGCGTCAAAGTTTTGCAACATCCCGTCAAACATCAGCAATTTCGGCCCCAAATCGCTTTTTATCAAAAAGGCGCGCTGCGCCGAATAGGTGACACGCGCCCGCGCGTTGCGATCGTCAGCGATGAAAATATCCAGCAATTCGCCATTCAGGGTGATTTCACGAATATAGAGGGTGACCCCTTGGGCAACTGTCATAAATTGCCCATCTTTCAAAAACCGAGAAGTTGCGTTTTGCGCGATCTCGGCGTTACGTTCGCGCAAGGCCGTGTTGCTAAGGGGCACCAAGACATTGGTCAAAATCGCCATCATCAGCGCCACCAGTGCCGCAAAGTAAAACACCGGCCGCGCCAACCGAAACGACGAAAACCCCAAGGCGCGCATCACCACCAATTCGCTGTCTTGTGTCAACTTATTGGCGACATAGACCCCCGCCACAAAGGCAGAGGACGGCAGCACAGTCGAAATTACACTGGGCAAGGTCAGCGCCGACATTTGCAAGAAAACCCACGTTGTCTGTCCATCCCCGATCAGGCTGTCAAACAATCCAACTGCGCGATTGACCCAATACACGGCAACCAAAATCAGCGAAAAGAAACCGAACAGCGTCAGCAATTGCGTCAATACATAACGATCTAACTTTGACACAGCCTGAATGTCCCTTCGTTCCTTTTTCTATCCTAAACGATATTCTTCTTGGGTAAAACTGCTATCTGGCCAATCCTTGCGCTGTGGACTAGCCTCATTCAAAAGCAGGAGTATGCCATGTCTCACCCTATCCCTCTTCAATTCACCGCCCTTGATCTGGCGACCTTGGCCAACGCACAGGGTCGCATCACCCTGTTGGTCGAAAATGACAGCCTGTCCACCCCCGCAGCCCGCGCCCTGAACAAGGCGACGCGCGGCACGATTGCACGGGTTTTGGCCTCGGATGCATTTGCAAAATTGAAAACCTCTGACGCGATAGAGATCACCTATCCCATCGGACTTGCGGCGGACGCGGTGCAAATTATCCGCTTGCCGCGCAAATCCAGCGCCCTTGAGGCGCGCCGAGCGGGCGGTGTGATCGCGAAATCTTTGGGCAAAAGCGGTGCTTTGGTTCTGGCAGAAAATCATCCGCAATCGGCAGAGTTGGCCTATGGATTGTCGTTGCGGGCCTATGAGTTTAACGCGCATAAAACCACCCCTGCCACCGTTTATGGCCCCGTCATGGTGGCCGTCAGCAATCCCGAATCCGTCGCACGCGCTGCAAAACCCTATGCCGCCTTGACAGAGGGCGTGTTCTTTACCCGTGATTTGGTGAACGAACCCGCCAATATCCTAACCACCTATGATTTCGCAGCCCGCCTTGCCGCGATGCAAGAACTGGGATTGGATGTCGAGATTATCGACGAAGATCAGTTGGAGAAACTGGGAATGCGTGCGCTGTTGGGCGTGGGTCAAGGGTCAGAAAGCCCTTCTAAGGTGGTGGTGATGCGCTGGAATGGCGGCGGGGATGAGGCCCCCTTTGCCCTTGTCGGCAAGGGTGTTGTGTTCGACACGGGCGGCATTTCCATTAAACCTGCCGCTGGCATGGAAGATATGACGATGGATATGGGGGGGGCGGCAGTTGTGGCGGGCGTCATGCGCACCCTAGCCCTGCGCGGGTCCAAGGCCAATGTTGTGGGCCTTGTGGGCCTTGTGGAAAATATGCCCGACGGGCGCGCCCAACGCCCCGGCGATGTGGTGCGTTCGATGAAGGGCGACACGATTGAAGTGATTAACACCGATGCCGAAGGGCGCTTGGTGCTGGCCGATGTGATGTGGTATGCGCAAGAAAGGTTCAAACCCCGCGCCATGATCAATCTGGCGACGCTGACCGGGGCGATTATCGTGGCCTTGGGCACGGAAAACGCGGGGGTCTTTAGCAATAACGACCAATTGGCCCATGATTTTCTGAAATCCGCGGCCGCCGAGGGTGAGGGCGCTTGGCGTATGCCCCTGTCTGCGGCCTATGACGACAAACTGAAATCTCGCGTGGCCGATATGGTCAATTCCTGTGGCCGCGATGCGGGGTCCATCACCGCCGCGCAATTCCTAAAGCGGTTTGTGCGCGACGATACCCCTTGGTGCCATTTGGACATCGCGGGCGTCGCGTTGCTCAAATCCGATCAACCCCTTTCGCCCAAAGGGGCCACAGGCTGGGGTGTTGCCGCGCTGAACCGACTGATCGCCGATAAATACGAGTGACGATGTTTTTAAATTGGTCCAAACCCGTAACCTGCATCAGGGCCAGATCATGGCCTTGGTGATGTTTTACCATTTGACGCGCTCGCGCCCTGATCAAACCTTGGCGGCGATTTTGCCGCGGGCGATTGGGATGGGCTGGCGGGTGATGCTGCGCGGCACGGATGCGGGGCGGATTGCCGCGCTGGATACGGCCCTGTGGCAGGCGGATGGGTTTTTGCCGCATGGCATTGTGGGCGGCCTGCATGACGCCGATCAGCCGATCTTGTTGGGCGATGGCGCGTTGGCCGATGGCATCCGCGCCTTGGCCTTGGTCGATGGGGCGAAATGCAGTCTTGCCGAAGCGCAGGCATTGGAACGCGTTTGGATCCTTTTTGACGGCAATGATCCTGTTGCACTGAACACGGCCCGCGCGCAGTGGCGCGACGTGACGGGGGCGCAGATCGCGGCGCAATATTGGTCTGAAGACAGCGGAAAATGGGAAAAGAAATTGGATAAATCAGCGGGTTAAAATCATCTCATTGCTTTTGATCGCGATGTCAAATCGCCCCAAATATGTCATGCCCAGCAAGGATCCGTCCATCTGCCCATCTGTGACATAGGCCGCCACATCCGCATCTTGAAATGGCCCAAAGACCACGTTGTTCAGTTGCACCCGCGCCGTGCGCACTGTGCCATTTGCGGTATTGGCCGTGCCCACATAGGCCAAATTTGTGAGATCAATTCCCAAATTCCGTGCATCAGCTTGGCTTAGGACAATCTCACTTGCGCCCGTGTCGGCCATAAAGGTGATGTTTTGGCCGTTCACTGTCAGGCGCGGATAGTAATGCCCATCTGCTGCCACGGGGATTGCCACTGTGTTGGCACCCACTGTTTGCACCAAATCCTTGCGCAGATCATTCCACAATCCATAGCCCGCAATCACCCCCAAAAAGATCATCCCCCAAGCAAGGCCCGTGCGCAGTGCAAAGCCAAGGCGGTTGCGATACTCCACCATCACCCAGCCGCCCAAAGCCACCAACAACAGGCCCAGATAGATCAGTTGTCCGAAATTCTCGCTCATCCAAACACCCCCGCGCCGCGCAATCCGTCCAACACGAATTGCACCGCCAGCGCCGCAAGCAGCATACCCAGCAAACGCGACACCACCAATGTGCCAATCCGCCCCAAGGCGCGTTCCAGCCGATTTGCGGTTAAGAACAGCAGAAAAACAACGCTGACAACACTCACCATTAATCCCACCACCGCCAATGTGGCGGTCAGATCATTTCCCGCTTGGCCGATCAACAAAATCATCGTCGTAATCGCCCCAGGCCCCGCGATCAAAGGTGTGGCCAGTGGAAAAACCGATGGGTCAGGCGGCGCATCCAAATTTTCACGCCCCAAAGCGTCGCGGCGCTGAATGCGGCGGTCAAACAGCATATCCAACGCAGTCAGAAACAGCAAAATCCCCCCAGCAATGCGAAAGGCGGGCAAGGTGATGCCAACAAATCCCAAAATTGCGTCGCCCAAGAACCCAAAAAGGGTCAAAATGGCCGCCGCGATCAGACAGGCGCGCAGCGCAATCTTGGCGCGGTCTGTGTGGCCTTGGGTGGTGACGATAAACATGGGCACAAGGCCGATGGGGTCGATCACCACAAATAGGGTGGTAAAGGCGGAAATCAGAAATGCGGTTGTCAACATATGGCCCCTCGGTTTCAAAAAGGGGCGTTGCCCCTCGCTTCGCTCACCCCAGGATATTTGGAAAGAAAAGAATTATGCGGTGGCTTGGTCAAGCTTTTCTTGCGCGGCGATCCACATCGCTTCGGCGCGGTCAAGGGCGGTCATCACCTCACCATATTTTTTGTTCCATGTTTCCAATTCGCCAATGCGGTCAGATTCGTAGAGGGCAGGGTCGGCCAGTTTGGTCGCCAATTTCCCCTGCATATCCGACAGTTTCGCCATGCGCTCTTCGCAGGTTTTCACTTCCGCGCGCAGGCGTTTGATGTCGTCATTGCTGGCGCGTTTTGGCTTATCCGCAGGTTTTTGCGGTTTGGCGGGTTCGTCGCCCTGCAACAGTTGTCTGCGATACGCCTCAAGGTCTTCACCATAAGGGGTCACCGCGCCGCCTTTGACCAGCCAAAGGCGGTCGGCGACCAAAGACAAAAGGTGCATATCGTGGCTGACAAGGATCACCGCACCCGAATAGGCGGTCAACGCCTCGACCAACGCTTCACGCGATTCGATATCTAAGTGGTTGGTCGGCTCGTCCAAAATCAACAAATGCGGCGCGTCGATTGTGGCAAGCAACAGGGAAAGCCGCGCCTTTTGCCCACCCGACAGCCGCCCCACAGCGGTTTCGGCCTGATCCGCGCCCAGACCAAATCCAGCAAGCCGCGCGCGCAGGCGCGGTTGCCCCTCGGCGGGGCGCAGGCGCATGACATGGGCTAGGGGGGATTCGTCAATGAACAGCTCATCGACCTGATGTTGCGCGAAATAACCGATCCGCAGTTTGCTGGACCGCACCAGTTTCCCCGTCATCGGCAGCAGTTTTCCTGCCAGCAGTTTTGACAGGGTCGATTTGCCCTCGCCGTTGCGGCCCAAAAGCGCAATGCGGTCGTCTTGGTCGATCCGCAGGGACAGGTTTTTCAAAATCGCAGGGCCATCATAACCCACCGCCACGCCTTCCATCGAAATGATCGGGGGCGAGAGTTCTTCGGGTTCGGGAAAGGTAAAGACCACTTTTTTCGCGTCTTCAGGGGCGGTAATCACCTCCATTTTTTCCAGCATTTTCACGCGGGATTGCGCCTGAACCGCCTTTGATGCCTTGGCCTTGAACCGATCCACGAAAGATTGCAGATGGGCGCGGCGGGCGTCTTGCTTTTTGGCTTCATTGGCCTGAACGGCGCGGCGTTCTGCGTATTGGCGCGCAAACTGGTCATAGGGGCCAGACCAATAGGTCAGTTTGCGGTTATCAAGATGCAAAATCCCCGTGACGGCGCGATTGAGAAGGCCGCGATCATGGCTGATGATCAACACGGTATGGGGGTATTTTTGCAAGTATGATTCCAGCCACAACGCGCCTTCAAGGTCGAGATAGTTGGTCGGTTCGTCCAGCAGCAAATAATCAGGCTGGGCGAACAGCACCCCCGCCAACGCCACGCGCATCCGCCAGCCGCCCGAAAAATCTGAACAGGGGCGCAACTGCGCCTCTGCGTCAAAACCAAGTCCCTTTAGGATCGACGCGGCACGGCCCTCGGCGGACCATGCGTCAATATCGGTCAGGCGCGCCTGAATTTCCGCAATGCGGTTGGGGTCGGTTGCGGTTTCGGCCTCGGCCAGCAGTTCGGCGCGTTCGGTATCGGCGGCCAGAACCGTATCCAGCAGGCTGGTCGATGATGACGGCACCTCTTGGGCCACACCGCCGATGCGCGCGCGCGATGGCAGGGAAATTTCCCCGCCTTCCAGCGCCAATTCGCGTTTAATCAGGCGAAACAGCGTGGTCTTGCCCGCGCCATTGCGGCCCACAAGACCCACCTTGTGGCCCGTGGGAATGGTGGCCGATGCCCCTTCAAACAGGGGGCGGCCTTCGACGTTGTAGGTGATGTCTTCGATTTTCAGCATGGGGGGGCCATAACAGAGGTCTGCTGAAAGCGAAAGGGGAAGCGAGCAGCGATGTGTTTGCCCCAATCCAACCGACCCACGGCAAAGGTCGGCGTCAAACCGCAGACGCGTTTTGGCACAAATACCTACGGATACTGGGGCCATAATCAGACTGCGCAGAACCTGACACATCCGCGAACCCGCGTTTTATGACAGAAATAAAATTGCAGATTTTGCGCCTTGGGGGAGGTTTTCTTTGTGCACTGCCCATGATAGCAGGCGACCATTCGATTTCGGGCATATGCCCTAACTTATGGAGAGCCACATGGCCATTGAACGCACCTTGTCGATCATCAAACCCGATGCGACCAAACGCAATCTGACCGGCAAAATTGTTGCCAAATTCGAAGAAGCTGGCCTGCGGGTTGTGGCCTCCAAGCGTATTCATCTGACCAAAGCCCAAGCGGGTCAGTTTTACGCCGAGCACGCCGAGCGTGGCTTTTACGGCGAATTGTGCGATTTCATGGCGTCCGAGCCTGTGGTTGTCCAAGTGTTGGAGGGCGAAGGTGCCATTGCCAAAAACCGTGAAGTCATGGGCGCGACTGATCCAGCCGCCGCCGCACCTGGCACGATCCGCAAGGAATTTGCCCTGTCCAAGGGCGAAAATTCCGCCCATGGGTCGGATTCCGAGGCCGCCGCGGCACGCGAAATCGCATTCTTCTTTTCCGGCCTAGAATTGGTTGGCTGACGTTTACGGCGCCGCCTGAAACGGCGGCGCCGCTTTCTTTGCAAGATATGTCTCGCGACCCCGGGGTTTGGCTGCGGCCCCCCACATGATCCACGGCGCTGGATCAGAACACGTTCAGTTATAGGAAAGCTTGACGGAATTTTCCCGTCACCATAGGTTGAATTGATTTATGAGGTGATCATAATGAAAATTCGTTATCTTTGGGGTCTGGCCGCCCTTCTGATCCTTAGCCCAAGTTGGGCCGTTGCACAGGATTTGCAAAAGGGAATGCGCGCGTTTAACGCGGATGATTACGAAACCGCCCTAAAAGAGTTGCTTCCTTTTGCCCAAAAGGGGGATGCCGTTGTGCAGCGCACAGTTGGCATGGTGTATAAAGACGGTGGCAACGGGGTAGTGCGCGACCGCGAACAGGCGGCCAAATGGTATCGCTTGGCGGCAGATCAGGGCGACCAATTCGCGCAATACTTTCTGGCAACGATGTATGAAGACGGCCAAGGTGTTTCGCAAGACAGTGCCGAGGCGGCAAAACTGTATCGTTTGTCTGCCGAACAGGGGAATGAGACTGCGCAACTGAAATTGGGGACGCTGTATGAATTCGGTAAAGGCGTGTCATCTAACAAAGTGCTTGCCTATATGTGGTATACGATAGCGGCGTGGAACGGCGAAATTAATCGCGCGGATTCCCTTGCCGCGGCGATGACGCCAGAAGACATCGCAAGGGCACAGGCCTTGGCCGTTGGGTGTTTGGGCAGTGGCTATCAAACCTGTGAGGATACGGCCACAACTGTGGACGCGCCCTCAGGCACCCAAGATTTGAAATTGGGGATGGAGGCATATAATGCAGGGGATTTTGACACCGCCTTCCCGCTGCTTTTGCGCGCTGCAACGCAAGGCGATGCCCAGGCACAGCTCGCTTTAGGTTTTATGTCTGAAAATGGGGATGGTGTAGGACAAGATGATGCAGAGGCGGTCAAATGGTATAAATTGGCAGCGGAGCAGGGCGTTGCACAAGCACAATTTTTCCTTGGTATTCTCTACATTAACGGGAAAGGGGTCTTGCAAGACGATGCAGAGGCCGCGAAATTGATGCGCTTGGCGGCAGACCAAGGGAACACCACAGCCCAGTTTTTTTTGGCGACCTTATATCGTGACGGTCAAGGCGTTGCGCAAGATTATTCCGAGGCGGTAAAGTTTGCGCGCTTGGCGGCAGATCAAGGCGATGTATACGCACAAACCATCATCGGCCAGTTTTATGAAAACGGAGATGGCGTGCCCCAAGACTTGGCCGAGGCGGCAAAATGGTACGGCTTGGCGGCAGATCAAGGCGGGGCAGAAGCCCAGTTTTACTTGGGATGGCTTTACGATCAAGGCACGGGTGTTGCCAAGGACAAATCCGAAGCCGTCAGATTGTTTCATTTGGCCGCAGTGCAGGGTTTTGCCAACGCCCAATACAACCTTGGCGTTATGAATGGCAGCGGCGAAGGTGTGAAAAAGAACAAAGTGATTGCGTATATGTGGCTGAATATCGCGTCGGCAAGTGGGTTCGGGGATGGAATCGAGCGAGATTTACTTGCCGCGCGCATGAAGCCCGAGGACATTTCAAAGGCGCAGGCCATGTCGACCGCTTGCATGAACAGCAACTATCAAGATTGCGGGAATTAAGAGGCTGATCCGCTGTCGGTGAAATCGCGTTTTTCCTGTGTGGTCTGGATTTGGGGGGCCTAAAGCCGCTTAATCACGCCAAAGAATTGCAAGGCCGATTCGAGATCGGCGCGGGTTTTTGCGTCTGATCCTGCAAATTCGGCTTTGATTGCATCAAATCTGGCCCGCAATGCTTTTTTCTCGTCGCCCTTGCAATCATTCCAAGGGCGGCCTTGCAGCGCCATATGCAGCACGTAATAGCCGATAAAATGCGGCGCGGTGCCTGACTCCAAAAGACGGCCATAGGCCGCATCGGCCCCCATCGCGCGAAGTTCTTCCGCGCTGTCTATGCCCGCCCTTGCAAATTGCGCCTCTGATGCGGGGCCCAGATTAGGGAGGTTGGAGATCGGGGTTTTCACGCCTTAGATCGCGGCCCAATCGCGATAGATCGGGGTTGACCCCTGCTGCGGCTGTGGCTTTTGGTCTTGTTGTTGTTGGGCGGGCGGGGTGGTTGCGCCGCCCTGTTGCGAATTGCCTGACATAGTTGCTCCGTTGTGGTCTACGCCACATCTGTAAGATGTATTTGCGGCCGAATTAGGGCCGCGCGGCGCGGATAACGGATTCACGAGGGGCTTGCAACCACAGTTGCGGGAAATCCCACCTCGAGCAGGGCCACAATAAGGTGATCGGTTTGGGCGCTGCTTTCCAACGTCACTGTGCGATGGGCCAAATCCACAACGATTTGGCTGCCCAAAGGCGCAAGGGCCGCTTCAACGCTGGATTTGCAATGGCCGCAGGTCATGTCTGGAACGGAAAGCGTTGTCATGTTCATCTCCTATGATAGGGCTAAGATGGGGATATCCTTGCACAGGTCAAGAGCGGTCTTGACCCGTTGGTGATAAACCCCATCTGTAAAGATGAAAGCGAGGCGCTATGAAACAGATCACTTTATCGCTGGATGGTATGACCTGCGCCTCTTGCGTGCTGCGGGCAGAGCGTGTGTTAAAGGGCGTGGCGGGCGTGTCTGCGGCACGCGTAAACCTTGCCACCCGTGCGGCGGATGTTCAATTTGAATCGCCTGCCAAGATTGCGGCGATGATCGCGGCGCTGACCCGCGCGGGATATCCCGCAAGTGTCGAAAAAGCCGCGCCTGAACCTGCGATCTGGCCACTTGCGTTGATTGCGGCGGCGCTGACAGCACCTGTATTTTTGTTGGAAATGGGCGGGCATATCGTCCTTGCATTGCATCATTGGCGCATGGGGCTGATCGGTGATCAGGCATGGGGATATGTGCAATTGATCCTGATCACCGCCGTGTTGTTTGGCCCAGGGCGGATGTTTTTTGCCAAGGGAGTG
Source organism: Cypionkella sp. (assembly GCA_040398785.1). Taxonomy (GTDB): domain Bacteria; phylum Pseudomonadota; class Alphaproteobacteria; order Rhodobacterales; family Rhodobacteraceae; genus Cypionkella. The sequence goes on from JBBATJ010000010.1 coordinate 53,532, forward strand.
CCTGCGCTGTTACGCGCCGCCCCCGATATGAATGCGTTGGTTGCCTTGGGCGCGGGGGCGGCTTGGGCCTATTCAACTTTGGTGGTCTTAGCACCGAATATGATCCCAGATCATGCCCTTTATTTTGAGGCGGCGGGTGTAACCGTGACCCTAATCCTGATGGGCCGCGCCCTTGAGGCGCGGGCGCGGGGTGTTGCGGGGCAGGCGATTGGACGGCTGATCGCGCTGCAACCGACATCGGCGCGCAAAAAGGTTGGGGAAACGTGGGTTGACGTGCCCATGGCGGCGCTGACCTTGGGTGACGAAATCCAAATTCGCGCGGGTGAGCGTTTGCCCGCGGATGGCATCATCCTTTCGGGTCATTCAACCATTGATGCCGCCATGTTGACGGGCGAGCCTGTGCCTGTCGAGGTCAAGGCGGGTGATCCCGTGACAGGCGGCACCGTGAACGGCACAGGGGTGCTGAGTGTTTCGATCACCGCTCTGGGCGCAGAATCGGTTTTGGCGCGGATCACGCGGATGGTCGAATCCGCCCAAGCCGCAAAATTACCTGTCCAAGAAATGGTGGATCAGGTGACGCGCTGGTTCGTGCCTGCGGTTATGGTGTTGGCCCTGATCAGTTTCGGGATTTGGCTGCCCCAAGGATTAGGGGTGGCGATGGTGCATGGGGTGTCCGTGCTGATTATTGCTTGCCCCTGCGCGATGGGTCTTGCGGTGCCCGTGTCGATCCTTGTTGGCACGGGGCGCGCCGCAGAGTTTGGCGTGCTGTTTCGCGGCGGTGATGCGATACAAATGCTGTCGGGGGTGCAAACTGTGGCCTTTGACAAAACGGGGACGCTGACGATGGGTCGGCCTGTGGTGCAAGATATGCTTGACCTTGGCGGCGCGTTGGAAATCGCGGCAGGAATTGAATCTGGATCCGAGCATCCACTTGCCGCGGCTGTTTTAACCTATGCCGCGGGGCGCAAGGTTGCAGTCAGCGATATCACAGCGGTTGTGGGCCAAGGAGCCAAGGCGATGATGGGTGCTGACCGCGTTGCCGTGGGGTCTGCGCGGATGATGGGCGCGCTGCCCGCCGGTATCGCAGAATTCGCCAGCCGCGCTGAATCCTTGGGGCAGGGTCTGTTATTTATTTCGAAAAATGACTGTGTGATTGGCGTGATATCCGTGACCGATCCGATCAAACCCACCGCCGCCCCTGCGATTGCGGCGCTGAACCGACTGGGGATCACGGTTGCCATGGTGACCGGAGACGCCCTTGCCCCCGCGCAATTGGTGGCCGACAGTCTTGGGATCGTGGAATTATATGCAGGTATCTTGCCCGAAGGAAAGGCCGCGACTGTGATGGATTTGGGCGATGATGTGGCCTTTGTCGGGGATGGCATCAACGACGCCCCCGCCTTGGCACAGGCTGATGTTGGCATCGCGATGGGCACAGGCAGTGATATCGCCATAGAGGCGGGCGATGTGGTGTTGATGACGGGTGATCCGATTGCGGCGGCCACTGCGATTGCGATCAGCCGCGCCGTGATGCGCAATATCAAACAAAATCTTATCTGGGCCTTTGCCTATAATGCCGCCTTGATTCCTGTCGCCATGGGGGCGCTGGTGCCCTTTGGGGGTCCGTCTTTATCGCCAATGCTGGGGGCAGGGGCCATGGCGGCCAGTTCGATTTTTGTCTTGGGCAATGCGCTGCGGTTGCGCCGGTTCCCGCCTGTGTCGTGATGGGATATAATCACGCGCAACATCCCGCAATTTGCTTGAAATTTTAGCAATGTTTGCGCTAACAGTGTTGGGCAAGGCCTGTTTCTGATTTTGTCGCAGGGATTGGGGGCTTTTGCTTGACGCGGCAAAGCATCCCCTTAGGCTTTGGGGATGTGACCTAAATTGGATGATATTTTGCAAGACCTTACCAATGCCAGCCTGCGCGCCGATATTTTGCGGCATTTGACCTTTACCATGGGCAAAGACGCCGATCACGCCAGCCGCTATGATTGGCGCATGGCGCTGTCTTATGCGATCCGCGACCGTATCGTGGGGCCATGGTTCAACGCCACGCGGCGCACAAATACCGAAGACCGCAAGCGCGTCTATTACCTGTCGATGGAATTTCTGATTGGCCGTCTGTTAGAAGATGCGACCAACAATCTGGGCCTGCGCGATGTGGCACAATCGGTCATGGCGGAATTTGGGCAGGATTATCACGATTTGATCGAAGACGAGCCTGACGCGGCCCTTGGCAATGGCGGTCTGGGGCGACTTGCGGCCTGTTTTATGGAAAGCATGGCGACAGTGGGCTGTCCCGCCTATGGTTACGGCATTCGGTATGAGCATGGTCTGTTCCGTCAGCGCTTTGAAGGCGGTCAACAGGTCGAAACCCCCGAAGATTGGTTGGCGCAAAACCATGCTTGGGAATTTCCCCGCCCCGAAAGCGCCTATACGATTCCGTTCAAGGGCCAGATGGAAACCAAAAATGGCCGCGATATTTGGCTGCCATCGGAAACCGTTCTGGCGTCGGCGCATGACACGCCCGTGATTGGCTGGCAGGGCAAATGGGCCAATACGCTGCGGCTTTGGGCGGCGATGCCAACGACCTTGTTCGATCTGGAACGTTTCAATCGCGGCGATTACGCCGCCGCGGCCGAACCCGAGGCTTTGGCGCGCACATTGTCGCGCGTTCTCTATCCCGATGATACGACCTATCAGGGCAAAGAGCTGCGCCTGAAACAGGAATTTTTCCTAACCTCTGCCGCACTGCAGGACATTCTGCGCCGCTATAAATCCGCCCATTCCGATCTGCGCGCCTTGCCAAAATATGTGGCGATTCAGATGAATGACACGCATCCCGCGCTGGCTGGGCCCGAACTGATCCGCCTTTTGGTCGATGAAAATGGGCTGGACTTTGCCGAGGCCAATGACATCGCCCGCGCTTGTTTGGGCTATACCAACCACACCCTCTTGCCCGAGGCGTTAGAGCGTTGGGCGACATTCACCTTTGGGACCACCCTACCGCGTCATATGCAAATCGTGGAACAAATCGACGCGTGGCATGGCGCAAAATATCAGCGGCCCCACTACATCGGCATTGTCAAACACCACGAGGTGCGGATGGGCGAATTGGCCTTTATCATGGCGCATCAGGTGAACGGGGTGTCGGGTCTGCATTCCGATTTGATTAAGACAAATCTGTTTCCCGAACTGCACGCCCTGCACCCCGACCGCATCATCAATCAAACCAATGGCGTGACACCGCGCCGTTGGCTGAATATGTGCAACCGCCCGCTGTCGTCGCTGATCACCAAAACGATTGGCACGGGCTGGGAGGATGATCTGGACCGTCTGCGCGGGCTAGAGCCATATGTGATGGACGCAGGGTTTCAATCCGATTTCGCCGCCGCCAAGCGCGCGAATAAGGTCGCGCTGTCGCAATGGTCGGCGTCTGAGATGGGCATTACCATTTCGCCCGATGCGATTTTCGATGTGCAGATCAAACGCATTCACGAATACAAACGCCAGTTGCTGAACATTTTGCAAACTGTGGCCCATTACCAACGCATTAAGGCCAACCCAAATGCGGGCTGGATTCCACGGGTGAAAATATTCGGCGGCAAATCCGCGCCAGGCTATGTTGTGGCCAAGGAAATCATCCATCTTATCAATGACATCGGGCGCGTTATTAATGCAGATTCTGAAGTGGGGGATTTGCTGAAAATCGTCTATCCTGCGAATTACAATGTCTCGATGGCCGAACGTCTGGTGCCTGCCGCCGATCTGTCCGAACAAATTTCCACCGCTGGCAAAGAGGCGTCGGGCACCGGCAATATGAAATTTATGATGAACGGCGCGCCCACCATTGGCACGCTGGACGGGGCGAATGTGGAGATTTTATCCGAAGTGGGGGCGGATAATTTCTTTCTCTTTGGTCTTACGACCGAGCAGGCGTTCAAACGCCGCGAAGACCCCGACCAATCCAAAAAGGCGATTGACGCGTCAACGGCCTTGCAATCCGTTTTGGCGGCAATTGCAGAGGGTATGTTCAGTGACGATCAAAAAGACCGCTATCATGGGCTGGTCCATCGCATCTGGCATCACGATTACTTTTTGGTTGCCGCCGATTTTGACGCCTATGACGCGGCGCAAGTGCAGGTAGATTTGGCCTATGCAGACCCGCAGAAGTGGATCAAGATGGCGGCAATGAATACGGCGCGGTCGGGATTCTTCTCATCCGATCGCACCATTCGCAGTTACATGAAAGACATCTGGGCCATACCTTCGGCCCTGTAGCAAAGTAGGCAAATGAACAATTTTCCCTTTGAGCATAACGCGTTAACGGCAATCTCTGAGGGGCGACATTCTGACCCGTTTGCGATCTTGGGCTTGCACGCCATTGCGGGGGAGAATTGGCTGTGTGCCTTTGATCCGGGGGCAGAGGCGTTGTTTGTTCTGCCCGCTGCGGGGCAGGCGATCCCAGCACAGTCCACAGGCGTGGCAGGGGTGTTTGTCGCGAAATTGCCCGCGCAAACCGCCTATCGTCTGCGTTGGCAAGGCCATGGCAGCCAGTGGGAGGTGGACGATCCTTTTGGTTTTGCCCCCGTTTTGGGCGAATTGGATGAATATCTGCTGGCCGAGGGCAGCCACGCGCGTCTGTGGCACGTGCTGGGCGCGCATCCGATGACGCATCAGGGGATAACAGGCACCAATTTCGCCGTCTGGGCCCCAAATGCCACCCGCGTTTCCGTGGTAGGTGATTTCAATTTTTGGGACGGGCGGCGCGCGCCTATGCGGCAGAGGGGCGGGTTTTGGGAAATATTTTTGCCCGCCGTGCAGGACGGCGCGATTTACCGCTATGAGGTGGTCAGCGATCAAGGTGCGGTTTTAAAATCGGACCCCGTGGGATTTGGGTCGGAACACGCCCCCAAAAATGCCTCGGTGGTGCGCGATCTGCGCGGGGCGGACTGGTCGGATCAAGATTGGATGCAAACGCGATCCGCCGCACAAAATATCACTGCGCCCATGTCGATCTATGAGGTGCATTTGCCCTCTTGGCGGCGCGTGGGCGATCGGATGCTGTCCTATTTGGAATTGGCGGATCAACTGGTCGAATATGCGGCATGGATGGGATTTACCCATATCGAATTTCTGCCCATCTCCGAATATCCGTTTGATGGATCATGGGGTTATCAACCCGTGGGCCTGTTTGCGCCCACCATTCGCCACGGCACGCCGAATGAATTGCGCGCCCTGATAAACGCCGCACATAAACGGGGTTTGGGCGTGTTGATTGACTGGGTTCCGGGGCATTTTCCATCAGATGCGCATGGATTGGCGCGCTTTGATGGAACTGCACTTTTCGAACATTTTGATCCTAAAGAAGGCTTTCATCAGGACTGGAACACGCTGATTTACAACTATGGCCGCGTGGAAGTCGCAAATTTTCTGGTGTCAAACGCGCTGTATTGGCTGGAAGAATACCATATCGACGGGCTGCGCGTGGATGCGGTGGCGTCGATGTTGTATCGGGATTATTCCCGCAAAGATGGCGAATGGATTCCCAACAAAGACGGCGGGCGCGAAAACTATGAAGCGATTGCCCTGCTGCAGCGCATGAACATTGAAACCTATGGCAAGGTGGACGGGATTGTCACTGTGGCCGAGGAAAGCACCGCCTTTCCGGGCGTCTCTGCCCCCGTGGATCATGGGGGTTTGGGGTTTGGGTTCAAATGGAACATGGGCTGGATGAACGACACCCTGCGCTATATGGCCGAGGATCCTATCAACCGCAAATACCACCACAATCTTATGACCTTTGGGCTGCATTATGCGTGGTCGGAAAACTATGTTCTGCCGATCAGCCATGATGAGGTGGTGCATGGCAAGGGATCGATGCTGCAAAAAATGGGCGGCAGTTTCGCGAACTTGCGCGCCTATTATGCGTTCATGTGGGCGCATCCGGGCAAGAAACTGTTGTTCATGGGCTGTGAATTCGCTCAAAGCCGCGAATGGAATTACAACATTTCCTTGGATTGGCACGAGGCCGACCGAGACGAACATCGCGGCGTGCAATTGCTGGTGCGATATCTGAACCATCTTTACACCAAGGAACCCGCGTTGCACGCGCTGGATTGCGCGCCCGAAGGGTTCGAATGGATCGAGGGCGGCGACGCCGAGGCATCGGTTTTCGTCTGGGCGCGGATGGCCCCAGATGCGCCTACAATCATTTGTGCCACCAATATGACGCCCGTCGAACGGCGGTATCGGATCGGTCTGCCCCGTGGGGGAGAGTGGGCCGAGATTTTAAACACCGACAGTGCCGCCTATGGAGGCGCGAATACGGGGAACTTTGGCGGGATTAGGGCCGAAGCCATTCCCCATCAAGGCCAACCGTTTTCAGCCCTTGTGACTTTGCCAGGGCTGGCGGCGGTGTGGTTTAAGGAAATTTAAACGGGAGGAAGATATGGAAGCCAGACCAAACACTCGCCTATCGTCGCGCGCCATGGCCTTTGTGCTGGCAGGCGGGCGCGGCAGCCGATTGAACGAATTGACCGACAGCCGCGCCAAACCTGCCGTTTATTTTGGCGGCAAAACGCGGATCATCGACTTTGCTTTGTCAAACGCGCTGAATTCGGGCATTCGCAAAATGGCGATTGCGACGCAGTATAAGGCGCATTCCCTAATCCGCCATATGCAGCGCGGCTGGGGTTTCTTTCGCGCCGAACGCAATGAATATTTGGACATTCTGCCTGCATCCCAACGGGTTGATGAAAACAAATGGTATCTGGGCACGGCGGATGCGGTGGCGCAGAATATCGACATCGTGGACAGCTATGATGTGGAATATATCGTCGTGCTGGCGGGCGATCATATCTATAAAATGGACTATGAGGTGATGCTGCAGCAACACGTGGAAACGGGCGCCGATGTGACGATTGGTTGTCTGACCGTGCCGCGGATGGAGGCGACGGCCTTTGGCGTGATGGCAGTGGATAAGGCGATGCGGATCACCCAGTTTATGGAAAAACCCAAAGATCCGCCCAGCATTCCCGGTGATCCCGAAAATGCCCTCGCCTCGATGGGGATATATGTTTTCAACTGGGCGTTTTTGCGCGATTTGTTGATCCGCGATATGGCGGATGACAATTCATCCCATGATTTCGGCAATGATCTGATCCCTGAAATTGTTAAAAACGGCAAGGCCGTGGCGCACCGCTTTGCCGACAGTTGCGTGACTTCGGGGTTGGAACAAGAACCCTATTGGCGCGATGTCGGCACGATTGATGCCTTTTGGCAGGCCAATATTGATTTGACCGATTTTGTCCCCAAACTGGATTTGTATGACCAAAGCTGGCCGATTTGGACCTATGCCGAAATCCTGCCGCCTGCGAAATTTATTCATGACGAAGACGGGCGGCGCGGTATGGCGGTTAGCAGCCTTGTGTCGGGGGACTGTATTGTCTCTGGGTCAGAAGTGCGCAATTCTTTGTTGTTCACAGGGTGCCGCACGCATAGTTTTTCCAGTTTGGATTACGTGGTGGCGCTGCCGCAAGTCATCGTCAATCGCAAGGCGGACCTGTCACGCTGTGTGATTGATCGCGGCGTCATCATTCCCGAAGGATTGGTTGTCGGCCAAGACGCCGTAGAGGATCAAAAATATTTCCGCGTCACGAAATCGGGGATCGTTCTTATTACCCAAAATATGTTGGACGCACGGGCGCGGGTTCTATGACGGGACGGGTTCTATCGGTTGCCTCTGAATGCGTGCCGCTGATTAAAACGGGGGGCTTGGCGGATGTGGTGGGCGCTTTGCCCGCCGCATTGGCGCCCTTGGGCTGGCAGATGCGGACATTGCTGCCCGCCTACCGCGCCCTTATCCCGCATCTGGATCAGATGGCCGAGGTGATGGTTGAGGCCGATTTGTTCGGTGGACCTGCCCGCGTGATGGCGGGGCAGGTGGCGGGCTTGGACCTTTTGCTGTTGGATGCGCCGCATTTATATGACCGCGATGGGGGGCCATATTCGAATGCGCAGGGGGATTATCCCGATAATGCGCAACGCTTTGCGGCGCTGTCATGGATGGCATCCCGCATTGCGCGCGAAGGGGACTGGCGGCCCCATATCGTGCATGGCCATGACTGGCAGGCAGGATTTGCCCCTGCCTATATGCGGTATCATGGATCGGGTGGCGCGGCATCGGTTTTGACCATTCACAACATCGCCTTTCAAGGCTGGGCCGAGGCGCGATTGATCGGGGATTTGCGCCTGCCTGTCGCGGAATATCATGCGGGTGCCTTGGAATATTATGGCGGTCTTTCCAGCCTTAAGGCAGGTCTGATCACGGCAGATCGCATCACCACGGTGTCGCCCAATTACGCGTCAGAAATCATGCGTCCCGAATTTGGCATGGGGTTAGAGGGTGTCATCGCGCAGCGCGCCGCCCATGTTTCGGGAATTTTGAACGGGGTGGACCGCGCGATTTGGTCGCCTGCGTTAGAACCCATCCCCTATTCAGCGAAAAAAATGGCCGGCAAGGCCAAGAACCGCAAAGCCCTTTGCAAAGAACTGGGTTTAACTGTTTCAGGCCCCTTGGCCATTCTGGTCAGCCGATTGACCCCACAAAAGGGCATTGATCTGATTGCAAGCGCAATGCCCGATTTCATCGCCGCAGGGGGCGGTTTGTGCGTTTTGGGATCGGGGGATCCTGAACTGGAATTGGCGATGCGGGCGCTTGCCGCCCAATATCCCAAACAAGTTTCCGTCAAGATCGGCTATGATGAGGGATATTCGCACCGCCTTTTTGCGGCAGGCGATGCAGTATTGGTGCCCAGCCGATTTGAACCCTGCGGTTTAACGCAGTTATACGGGTTGGCCTATGGAACCATGCCCTTGGTGTCAAATGTGGGCGGTCTGGCCGATACCGTCATCCACGCAAGTCCCGCCGCCAAGAATGCCGCAACGGGTGTGGTGTTTCATCCCGTGGACAGTTTGGGCCTGTCGGGCGCTTTGCGACAGTTGGTTCAATTACACGCCGCGCCAGCAACTTGGGCCGCCATGCAATCGCGCGCCATGGCGTCTGATTTGGGCTGGGACAATGCTGCAAAGCGATACGCTGATCTATATGCGGGGCTTATGTGAGCAATCCCTATCCCATGGGGGCGACAATCACCGAAACTGGCGTTAATTTCGCAGTCTTTTCGGCCCATGCCACCGCGATGACCCTGTGCCTGTTTGATCCCAGCGGGCGGCAAGAAACCGCCATGCCGATCACGGATCGCACGGGGGATGTGTGGCATATTCATGTGGATGGGCTAAACGCAGGCGCAATTTACGGCTTTCGTGCGAACGGGCCTTACGCAGAGGCGCACCGCTTTAACCCCTATAAACTGCTGCTTGACCCCTATGCGCGGGGCCATTTCGGACGGCTGAAATGGTCGGATGCGCTGATGGGATACCGCGTGGGCGGGGCCAAATTGGATCAGGGCTTTGATGCGCGGGATTCTGCGCGCTTTGTGCCAAAATCCGTGGTGGTGGATCCCAGTTTTGATTGGGGCAAGGCGTGTCCCCCGCGCCATAAAATGGCCGACACCGTGATTTATGAGGCGCATATCAAATCCTTGACCCGCCTGCACCCCGATGTACCGCCCGCCCTGCGCGGCACTTACGGTGGCGTGACGGCGATGATCCCGCATTTGCAACGCCTTGGCGTGACCGCGATTGAACTCTTGCCGATCCAAGCCTTTGTCGATGATCGGTTTTTGATCGACAAGGGGCTGTCAAATCACTGGGGCTATAACACCATCGGCTTTTTTGCGCCCGAACCCCGATATGCGCGCCAAAATCCCCTGCGCGAGATGCAAGACATGGTTAAATCCCTGCATCTGGCGGGGATCGAGGTGATTTTGGATGTGGTCTACAACCACACGGGCGAATCCGATCAGATGGGGCCAACGCTGTGCTTTCGTGGTCTGGACAATGCCAGTTATTACCGCACTTTGGGGCGCTATTACATCAATGACGCGGGCACGGGGAACACGCTTGACCTGACGCATCCTGCGGTGCTGCGCATGGTGATGGACAGTTTACGCTATTGGGTTGAACACGTCCATATTGATGGCTTTCGCTTTGATCTGGCAACTGTTTTGGGGCGCGAGGCGCATGGATTCGATCCAAAATCAGGTTTTTTTGATGCGCTGTTGCAAGATCCCGTTTTGGCTGGCGTCAAACTGATCGCGGAACCATGGGATTTAGGTCCAGGCGGCTATCAACTGGGCGCGTATCCTGCACCCTTTTCCGAATGGAATGATCGTTCGCGCGACACCTATCGGCGGTTTTGGCGCGGCGATGCGGGGATGGCCCCCGAATTGTCGCGCCGAATCTTAGGGTCGGCGGATAAGTTCGATCATTCCCGCCGCACATCGCATTCGGGGATCAATTTCATCACCTCGCATGATGGATTTACCTTGACCGATCTGGTCAGCTATTCCGTCAAACGCAACCTTGCCAACGGCGAGGACAACCGCGACGGCCATGATGACAATCATTCCGCAAATATGGGTGTGGAGGGTCCAGACAGCGCCCTGACCGCCGCGCGCAATTTACGCAAACGCAATCTGCTGGCGACATTGATGCTGTCGCAAGGTGTGCCGATGTTGCTTGCGGGGGATGAGGTCGGCCATTCCCAAGGCGGCAATAACAATGCCTACGCCCAAGACAATGCCATCTCTTGGATTGATTGGGAAAATGCGGATCAGCACCTGCTGGATTTCACCGCCCGCCTGATAGGGTTGCGCCGCAATCATCCTGCCTTGCGCCAACCCCTTTTCCTGCATGGCAAGCCCCGCGCGGATGGTCTGCCCGATGTGATTTGGCGCAAGGCTGATGGCACGCCGCCGCGCCCCGAGGATTGGCATGACGCCAATTTCCGCCTGATCGCGCTGGAATTGCGCGGCGATGATCCGTTATACATTGTTTTGAACGGGGGCGAGGACAGCCCAATCACTTTGCCCGATGGCAACTGGGCCTTGATCTTGGACACCACGCGGCCCGATATTTCTTATGAACCCGCAGGGGCGGTGGCCCCCGCGCAATCCGTCCTTGTATTTCAACCGATTGAGGCATGATCATGCAAACAAATCCCATTGCTGGCCAAAAACCCGGAACCTCGGGTCTGCGTAAGAAAACCCGTATTTTTATGGGGCCGCACTATTTGGAAAACTTTGTGCAATCGATGTTGGATGTGGTGTCGGCAAAAACCCTTGTGCTGGGTGGCGATGGGCGGTTTTACAACGATCGCGCGATCCAGATCATTTTGAAAATGGCAGCGGCGAATGGCGTGGCGCGCATGGTCGTGGGGCAGGGTGGAATTTTGTCAACACCTGCCGCCAGTCATCTGATTAGATTGAACAAAACCGATGGTGGCATCATTCTGTCGGCCAGCCACAATCCTGGCGGCGAGGACGAGGATTTCGGCATCAAGTTTAATATGTCAAATGGCGGTCCAGCCCCTGAATCCGTGACAGAGGCGATGTATCAGCGCACAACGCAGATCACCCAATATCATATCACAGACGCCCCCGATGTGAACCTGTCGAAAATCGGCCGCAGCCAGATAGGGGAAATGATTGTCGATATTGTCGATCCTGTGGCGGATTACGCAAATCTCATGGAAAGCCTGTTCGATTTCCCCGCTATTGCCGCGATGTTCAATGCGGGTTTTCGGATGCGGATGGATTCTATGTGCGCCGTCACGGGCCCCTATGCGGTTGAAATCCTTGAGAACCGTTTGGGTGCGGCCAAGGGGACGGTGACCCATGCCACGCCCTTGCCCGATTTTGGCGGGATGCATCCCGATCCAAATCCCACTTGGGCGCATGAATTGATGGCGGAAATGATAGGTGTAGATGCGCCCGATTTTGGCGCGGCGTCGGACGGCGACGGGGATCGCAATATGGTGGTGGGGCGGGGGATTTACATCTCGCCTTCGGACAGTTTGGCGGTTTTGGCGGCCAATGCGCATTTGGCCAAGGGCTATCGGGACGGGTTGCGCGGCATTGCGCGCTCTATGCCGACCTCTGCCGCCGCCGACCGCGTGGCAGCTGCTTTGGGAATTCCCGTGTTTGAAACCCCCACGGGATGGAAATTTTTCGGCAATCTTTTGGACGCAGGGCGCGTGACCATCTGCGGCGAAGAAAGTTTTGGCACAGGCTCGGATCATGTGCGCGAAAAAGATGGGCTTTGGGCGATCTTGTTGTGGCTGAATATTCTGGCGGTGCGGGGGCAGTCGGTGGCCACAATCATGGCAGATCACTGGGCCACATATGGGCGCAATTACTATTCTCGCCATGATTTTGAAGGTATTGAAACGGCACAGGCGGATGCGATGATGGCCGATTTGCGGGGGCGACTGGCGGACATGGCGGGGCAAAGCCTGTTTGGCATGACCATCCAAACAGCCGATGATTTTGCCTATCATGATCCTGTGGACGGATCGGTCAGCCGCAATCAAGGGGTGCGGATCATTATGGCGGATGGATCGCGGATCGTGCTGCGCCTGTCTGGCACGGGGACCAGCGGTGCGACCTTGCGGCTGTATTTGGAACGGTTCAGCGCGACCAATTTGGATTTAGACCCCCAAACGGCGCTGGCCCCAGTCATTGCCGCCGCGCATGACTTGGCGCAGATCACCGCCTTTACGGGGCGCGTGACGCCTGATGTGATCACCTAAGGCGTAAACTGACCTTCAACAGTCGCCAAATCGGCTGACTTTACCGCCCCTCTGCCGCCTGATGGGGAAAACAGGGGGATGATATGGATAAGCCGACCGAACGCGTCAGATCAGGCCGTCAGGCCCGCCAAGCGGAACGTGCGCAAAAGGGGGGCGGTTTGGGGCGGCCCTATATTATCCGCAATATCCCGACCTATGATATCGTAGGTGAGGAAGGTTTGGTGAAAATTGAGACCGCTGCCGACCGCATTCTGGCAGAAACGGGGATCGAGTTTCGTGATGATCCAACCTTGCTAGAGATGTGGCGCAAGGCGGGGGCAGAGGTGTCGGGCGTCTTGGTCAAATTCCCCAAGGGGATGCTGCGCGAGATCTTGAAATCCGCGCCATCCCGTTTCATCCAACACGCCCGCAACCCTGCGCATTCGGTGGAAATTGGCGGAAAATCCGTGGTGATGTCGCCCGCCTATGGCAGCCCCTTTGTGATGGATTTGGACAAGGGCCGCCGTTTTGGCACCATCGAAGACTTTCGCAATTTCATCAAACTGGCGCAGTCGAGCCCGAATTTTCACCACTCGGGCGGGACGATCTGCGAGCCCACGGATATTCCCGTGAACAAACGCCATCTGGATATGGTCCATGCGCATATGACGCTGTCGGATCGGGGATTCATGGGATCGGTCACATCCGAAGAGCGGTCAGAGGATTCCATTGAGATGTGCCGCATTCTGTTTGGGGCGGATTTTGTCAATGAAAACTGTGTGATACTGGGCAATGTTAATGTGAACTCTCCACTGGTTTGGGATGGCACGATGACCAAATCCCTGCGCGCCTATGCACGGGCCAATCAGGCGGCGGTGGTGGTGCCGTTTATCTTGGGCGGGGCTATGGGGCCAGTGACGACGGCGGGGGCGATTGCGCAATCCTTGGCGGAAACCATGGCCGGCTGTGCGATCAGCCAGTTGGAACGGCCGGGCGCGCCTGTCATTTTCGGCAATTTCCTAAGCAGTATGTCTATGCGGTCTGGCAGCCCCACTTTTGGGACACCAGAGCCTGCGATTGGATCGATGATTATCGGGCAATTGGCGCGGCGGTTGAACCTGCCGCTGCGCTGTTCGGGGAATTTCACCACCAGCAAATTGCCCGACGCGCAGGCGATGATGGAAGGCACGATGTCGATGCTGGCCGCGATCCACTGCGGGGCAAATTTCATCCTGCATTCGGCGGGGTTTTTGGATGGGCTTTTATCGATGTCCTATGAGAAATTCATGCTGGATGCGGATTTGTGCGGCGCGCTGCATTCATACCTTGATGGAGTGCAAATTGATGACGATCATCTGGCGGTCGATGCCTTTGCAGAGGTGGGGCCAGGCAATCACTTTTTCGGATCCACCCATACGCTGAAACATTACGAGACCGCGTTTTGGGATTCGGATTTGTCGGACAATGAGCCCTATGAAAAATGGCAGGCGGCAGGCGAGACGGACGCCGCAACCCGTGCCAATGCTTTGTGGAAAAAGCGTTTGGCGGAATTTCAGGCGCCGCCTTTGGATCAAAGTATCCGCGACGCCTTGGATGATTTCATGGCGCGCAAGAAATCCGATATGAAGGATGCTTGGTACTAACGCGCGATCCGTAAGGTCACGCTTGCCAATGCCATAAATCCTGCGACGCCCAAATACAGGGGCAGGGCGGTGCCATTGAACGCAAGGCCTACGGGGATTGCCAAAACAACCGAGATCACCGTTGAAATCGCCGTGATCATAGATGAGGCCATGCCCGCAATATGCCCCACCTTTTCCATTGCCATGGCGTTCAGATTGCCCATCGACAGACCCATCAGCGAAAACATCGCTATGGACCACAGCATATGCAGCGGAAAGGCGAATATGCCCGCAAGATTTGCCATGGCCGCAAAAATGGACAAGATCAGCATCCCTGCAATCGCGGCGGTGACGACGCGCGCCATGCCAAGGCGCATAACGACCTTTGCATTGACCACTGACCCCAGTGCCGAAGCCAAGGCGATCACCCCAAACCACATCGGAAAACTGGCGGCGCGGTCGAATTGCGCGTCAAAGATGCTTTGCTGCGACGACAGGGTCGAAAACAGGGCGGCAAGCAGCAGGGATTGGGTCAGTGTTACCGCGATAACCATTCTGCTTTGGGCCAATTCGCGCGCGGCCTGCAAAAGGGACGCCACGGACAAGGGTCGCGCCTGTGACAGCGTTTCAGGTTGGCGCAAGATCAGCCACGCCATTGTGACCACGGAAAACGCGATATAGACCAAAAAGATCGCGTGATATCCTGCAAGATGGATCACGCCTTGGCCCATCAAGGGGGCGATGGCGGGGACAATGGTAAAAATCATCATCACAAGGCTGAGGATGCGCGCCATGTCGCGGCCCTTATATTGATCGCGGATCATGGCGGTGCCAACAACGCGCGGGGCGGCAGCCCCCAAGCCTTGGACGACGCGCGCAAGCAACAGCATTTCCAGCGAATTTGCAAAATAGCAGGCCAAAGCGCCGATTATATACAGGCCCGCACCCCAGATCATCATGGGTTTGCGCCCAAATGCATCTGCCAAGGGTCCGACAAACAACGTGCCTAGCCCCATGCCAAACACAAAGGCGGTAATGACCAATTGCGCGCGGTTGGGCGCATCGGGCGACAAACTGCCTGCGATTTGCGGCAGGGCGGGCAGCATGGCATCTATGGAAATCGCCACAGTGGCAAACAAAAGGGCCATAAGGGCGACAAACTCGCCCTGACGTAAAGGTTTCAGCATTTGGTGTCCCTTTAATGGGTGGCGGACTGCTGGATCAGTTCGGCGATAACTTCGGCCCAAGCTTCGGGCGATTGTGCGCCAGATACAACATATTGCTGGGCGATCAAAAAGGTTGGCACGGCTGTCACGCCCTTTTGACGGGCGTCTTGATCTCGGGCGATCAGATCATCGCGGTCGGCATCCGATTGCAGCAGGCGCAAGGTGGCGGCGCGGTCCATACCACCCAGTTCGGCCACATCGGCCAAAACGTCGACTTTGCCAATATCGCGGCCCTGATGCCAATAAGCGGCGAATAAATGCGAGACAACTTCGCTTTGCAGCCCCTCTACCCCCGCCCAATGGATCAAGCGATGCGCATTCAGCGTATTTGGGATGCGTTTTGGGCGATCAGGGTCCATATCCAGCCCCGCCGACTGCGCCATTTCGGTGAGGCGGGCGTGAACCGCGTCCACACGTTCCGACCCGCCAAAGGCGCGTTCCAGATAGGGGCGCTTGTCGACGCCCTCAGGCGGCATTGACGGGTTCAATTGAAACGGATGCCATTGGATCGAAAAGGGATGCTCGGGATGATCGGCCAAAGCGCGGTCCAGATTGGCCTTGCCAATCAGGCACCACGGACAAACGGGATCAGAAAAGATATCAAGACGGATCATCGCAGGCTCCTAAAACTTATCCTCGGTTTTTGGCCAAGTGGGCCGCGCCGTCAAGGTGAAAGCGTGCTTTGGTTGCGCACAGAGCCATAATGATTTATGCGCATAGTCATGTCAGACCCATTGCGCATCATAAAAATTGCCCGTGAAAACGGAGAGGCTGCGGTTGCGGCCCCGTTGGATTTGGGCGCAAGGGTGCGTGAATTGCGCCGCGCCAAGGGCTGGACGCTGGAACAGGCGGCCGTGACGGGGGGGCTTGCGCGGTCAACCTTGTCGAAAATCGAAAATGGCCAGATGTCGCCCACCTATGACGCGCTGAAAAAATTGGCCTTGGGGCTGGGAATTTCTGTGCCGCAATTGTTCACGCCTGCCCCTGCCGCCCAAGTGTCTGGGCGTATGGCTGTGACCAAATCGGGCGAAGGGCAGCTGCAGGCCACCACCACCTATGAGCATCAGCTTTTGGCCAACACCTTGTCAAAAAAGCAAATGTTGCCCTACCGCGCCACCATCCGCGCCCGCGATATGCAGGATTTTGACGGCTGGGTGCGCCATGAGGGCGAGGAATTTTTGTATGTGTTGACAGGTGTGGTGCGTCTGTTCACCGAGTTTTACCAACCCGTCGATTTGCGCCGTGGCGACAGTGCCTATTATGATGCAAATATGGGGCATAATGTGATCAGCCTGTCAGAGGATGACGCGACGCTGCTGTGGGTAACAAGCTTGACGTAAAGGCGGCATTGCGCCAACCTAATGTGACTTTGCTGGCTGGGAGGGCGGCATGAGGATTGGCATTCTGACCGACATTCATGCGAATCGCGAAGCCTTTGAGGCGATCTTGGCCGACCTTGCCTTGCGCGACATTGATCAATTGGTATTTTTGGGCGATTTGGTCGGATATGGTCCCGATCTGGATTGGTGTCTGGATAAAGTAGAGGAATTGGTTGGCAAAGGCGCGCTGTGCGTGCGCGGCAATCATGACCGCTATTGGCCGACGCCCGAAGGAAAACTGTCCGAAGCCGCGCGCAAGTTGGTCGACTGGACTGTAAACCGTCTGAATGCACGGCAGCGGCTGTTTTTGTCGGAATTGCCGCTGACGGCGCGGATTGGCGACGTGTTGTTCGTTCACGCCTCGCCCCATGCGCCGCAAGATTGGAATTATGTCACCGATGCGCAAGCCGCGGCCCAAGGCTTTGCCGCGACGGATGCAAGGGTGATTGTGTGCGGCCATGCGCGCCAAGCGGCCTTGTTTCAGATGCGGTCGGCTGAGGTGATCTGCCATCCTGTGATGGCGGGGGATCAGCGGGATTTGGGCGCAGGGCGTTGGTTGGCAGTCATCCAAGCCGCAGGCACCACCCGCGCGCCCGAGGGTTTGGCTGGATTTGCGATTTTGGACACCGATAGGATCGGGTTTTACGAGACGCGCTATGACCCCGCATTGATGTTGAAAAAGACCCGTATCGCGATGATGCCTTTTGCCTTTGTGTCACGGATGTTGCACCGCATTTAGGGTGTTAGGGGGGCAGCCCCCCTTTGGGCCTCCCCCCGAGGGGATATTTGAACAACTGAGCGCGGACACTTGGTTTGTCACGGGACTGTTTTTAAAATTGTTTAATCTCACTGGATTACGGGTGGGCGGTGACACTTGGTTTGCCAGTGTTTTGCCCGAATTGGCGGGATTTGGCGCTATTGCTGAAAAGCCCGCATTAAATTATTTAATGAAATCAACGGCGATCAAAACAGATCGTGCGGTGTTTAGCGCATGACGCACTGCTATTGTGCGGGGTCAACAAAGGCCAAAAGTTCAGGTTCAGTGCGTTCCGAAAGGTTGCTGCAAACTTCAATCGCGGCAACGTGAAACTCGAGGTCGCGCTTGTCTGCAATTTCAAAGTTTCGGCTTTCAAACTCTTGGGCTAAAGGCTGAATGCGTTCGGCCCACCACTGTAATTCTGCGGCCTCACTGTCGAATTTCTTGATACCTTTGACGCGCGCAAAAAGCCAAAGCGCGGGCGTATAACTCCACCAGTTGTTGGTTTCAGTTGGAATCATCTCTCGAACAAGGGCAGGTGAAGGCAGAATTCTGTCGGGCGGAACCCCCTCAACTTTCCGAAGAACCTCTAAGACTTCATGGCTGGGCAGTCGCCTCCCTGCTTCGTAATTTGACCAAGTTGTCCTGCCAACGCTTATCTTTTCGCTGAATTCAGCTAAGGTTCTATCCCCGCGCACTTTGCGGAGCCTTTTTCCAAGAGTACGCATTGTTACGCTATCGAAAATCCTTCTCGATGTTTTCATGAGCGTGACATACCTATGCGATAGTTTCGCTGGCGTGTAACAAGAGAATAGCATCTTGGAGCAGAAAATAATGTGCCTACGGGCCTTGCTACAGTCCAAGACCTTCGGCAACGTTTCGTGGCCAAATGGGTATCCATCAATACGTGGGCAAAGGCACCTGGGTAAACGCCCTGTAAAAAGCATCTTTTCGATGGAACAAGCAGAATAGGATTTCCGCGAAGTCACGGTGCTATGTGTTTGGGAAGACGGTTCGGTGCGTTGCCCATGCAGTGGATCGCGCCTTTTCCAAGATTACAGGCGGTTTTTGCCCTAAATCTGGATATGGTCAGAAGCCATGGCAGTCCTGATCGCGTTGTTATTGATAATGGTAGCGCTTTCAATGGCTTGCGCATGATGGGCGGGCAAACACCGCTTATCCGCCGCAAGGATAAGGGCCAGAAAATGCGCTTTGGCCCTTGCCCGGCGTTTATACGATGCTGGGCAAAGAGGTGACGAACCACGGGCCGCGCCAAGCTTGGGCCAAAATTCCCGATAGCATCAACAACGCCATGCGCCATTTGGACAATGACCCAGTGTTTCATAAGGCGCAACGGGTTGGGCCAAATGATGCGCCAAACCCTGATCCCGTGTCGGTTGCGCTATTTCGCGCGGCTTTGGCAGAGGATATCGCCCTATTCAATGCCGATACCGTTATTCGAACCATGGGCGCAGCGGCGGGTGAATGTCGCAACGCTACCTTGCAAAGGTTTGCCGAAGGGCGGCAATCGCGGTGGCCCACGCCCCTTCATATCCGCCAATTGCGCTGCAAATGGCACTTGGACAAGATTACCAAGGAAGGGCAGGTTGTGGTTAAAGGCAACACTTAGGGGGATTTATCGACGCAAAAGCGGCTTTTGGAATTTGAAGGCCAAAAGGTTGCGGTTGAGATTGACCCCGCAAACCCCCATGCGCCTGCCATGCTGTATACTTGGGATGCAGAGGCCAAGCAGCGGCCGTTGATCGAAAAAGACGTGCCCGCCTTTCTGCCCAATTTCCACAATGATGATGCCAGCAAACAGTGCGCCAAATCTGTGAAACAAAGCGCAAAAGCGATTGTTGGCGCGCATGAGAGCACTGATCTTGACGCATTTGTCGAAGTGCGCCACGCCGAAGGGATGGCAAGGGCTGAAGACAATGGCGGCGGGGGCATATCGGCCCAGTTGTTCAACAAATCCCAAAGGCCAGCCCCTGCAAATCGGGCAACGCGCGCGGGGCAAGGGCCGAAGAGGCAGAGCCCCTTCGGCAACAGGACTAGGTGGCAACCTATCGCCGCGAAAAGCGAGAGGCCAGCGGCGGCAACCGCTGCCCCCTCTTTGTGCAACGTGACAAGATTGAAAGGAAGTTACACACGAAAGATTGTGAAATCGACATGGGCGTTGGTTCAATGCTTGAGATCGCCATAGATCAGATCATTCGCGGCGCGGGCCTTGGCCTTGCGCGCGGGGCGGCACGCCTTGGCAAAACCTTTGCCTTGCAAAGGATCATTGGTAAGTTGGAAGCGGCGGGCGTGATTGTGGTGGTTATCATCGCTTCGCGCCCGATTGGCGGGTCTATCAGTTCCTTTGCGCGGGCGGTTATCCATCAATACGGAATGGAAGCCTCTTCGACTTCGGATGCGGTTAAAGCCTTGGCAGACCTGTTGAAAGGTGATCCTTTTAGCGGCTTTGGTCGCAGCGTGATCTTTATTGTGGACGAAGCGCAAGACTTGATGTCCGCTGTTTTGGAAACCTTGCGCAGCTTGTATGATCGTGGCCAAAAGGCGCGGCTTGGCCTTGCAACCTTCGATCTTTGGAAGTGGCAGCGCGCCAAGCGAACCTTGCCGCCGAAGGCGTGGGCCATAAAGGCGGCATGGTTGCTTTTGTCAAAGATGCCATTCGCAAAATGGGGGTGAAATAATAGGAAAACGAGTTGATACCAACACGGCCAGCACGTTCTTTGACCTTTTTGAACCTTGTTAAAGGTCGCCTGAAAGAGGTGTTGCCCCAATTTCGGGGTGCGCTTGATCAGATTAAATCTGACGTCAAGGTTGATGAAAGCGACACTTATATTCGTATGTAGCGCTGTCTTGGCGATTTGAATGATCTTGTCGGCCATTTGGATTATCTGCGGGATGCGCGCGCTTCGGCGGATGATGTGACGATCAGCTTGCCTAAAGATTTGGCTGATCGGGTCGAGGTTGTGGCGGGTGATATGCAATGCGCTTTGGCCAATGCCGCTGATGTTTTTGAAGGTTTGGAGTATGTGATGAATAACGACTCCGCCAGTGGCAACGGACGCTTTGTCACGGCGGTGATGCGTCTGACCAACCGCGCCTTGAATGACATTGCCGAAAAAGAAGGCGGCGAAATCGAGCGCGTGGCCAGCCTTATTCGGCACGCGCAAGATGCGCGGATAAAGTCAACTTTGGCAAAGGCCGCAGGGCCTTTTCCAAATCGTGAACAGCCATCCTGCACATGGCCAAAAACCAGCTTACCATTGATGATACCTATCGCACCATCTTGGTCAAATTGACGGGCGAGGTCACGTCCAAGGATATTGACCGCGCGGGCTTTGAAACCGTCATGGGCTATTTTGAACTCTTGGGCTTTCGCCCGATGGATTGCAAAACCCCGCGTTATGGCAATCGGGCGGGCTTTGGCCAGTTGGAATTGATCCGCCAACTTTGGCGCGAAATTCACTGCGAATCTGAAGTGAACGAAGAAGCCTTGGCGGGTTGGCTTTTGAAATATCAAAAGGTATCGGCCATGCGCTTTGTCACCGCCGCGATGGCCGCCCCGATCATCACCGCGCGACAGGGCTGGGACGCGCGTAAGCGGTCAAAGGCGGCGTGATCGCGCGGCAATGGCTAGGGGCGGCGTGTCACAGCGCCGTCCTATCTGTTTTTGAAACACCCCCGAAATTTGCCCCAGAACCGCCCCTTGTGGCCCCCACACGTGCAGCGACACCGCTAGACCCGTTTCATAAAACCCCGTTTGCGTTTAATTTTGCAAACCTGCCCGCGCCCTGCCATGCGAATTGACCAAAATTTGAGCTTGGCTTTTACGGGCCTTAAGACCGGCTTCAGCGATGCCCATATGCAGGCACCATCGCAGGCAGAAAAAATCTTGATGCGTGTTCCAAGCGAAGGCGCAAACGAAACCTACGGATGGGTTTAGGGGCCACAATTCAAATCAGCAATATGCAGGCGGGCACTGGCACACCATGGCATCTTTTGGATCCATCACGCGCCGTTCGCCGGATGATTTGGCAAGAGCAGTAAGGCTATGAATTCACCGCGATGACTGACGATCCCCAAGTCTTTTTGAATGATGAATACCTTTACGGCATTCGGGCGCGGGTCAATGCGGGTTTTGGCAATTGGCCTTTGGATCAAAGGCGGAATTGAATGCAGAAAACTATGCCGCCGCGCGCGGCTATGATGTCCTTCAAGGCTGATAAAGGGCGCATTTTGGGCGTGACCCCGACAGCCCGTGTCGTGCCACCTTCCTTGGAAAGCCCTCACCTTGCTGAACACCAAAACCAAAGACGGCGGCGGGTCAAACCCATCGAAAAACACCGCCGAAGTCCTTGTCACCCCGTATTTGGCTTAACCGCTATGGATGGCTTTTTGACAGCAACCGATGCAAGCATTGGCCCGCCTTTTCGGATGGATCATCCCCAAGTCGTTTTGCAAACCTTTGCCCCCTCTCGCGGCTTGCCTGCAAGCCGCTGCTGATCGGCGGGATTGATCTGCCCACCCTCGAACACCATAACGACATTCCCGAAGCCAAGCTGAATGGCCCAAATCTTCGGAAAACTTGGGCCAGCGGCAGGTTGGATCAAGGAATTGCAGGCGCGCCCCGATGGTATCTGGGGGCGCGTTTTTTGGACGGGCGTGCTGCGCGAAATCGTCGGCATTAAGGGCGCGGGCCTAGTCCACAATCCAAACCAATTTTTTTGACAGCCTTGGCCAACGAGGAAACCGCAATGTTGCCCCAAAAAACATCCCACACGCCTGATGCACCAAAAGACATCGACCAAGGCTTGCTTGCGGCCATTGCCAGGCTGTTGAAACTGCCAGAAAGCAGCGCGGAATCAAACGTTATGGAGGCCTTGGCAGAACGGCTGACCGCCGCGTCTGATCCTGCCAGATTCGGCCCATTGATGGCGTGCAAGACATGATGCGCGACCGCGCCGCCAAAATGGCCACCATGTCGGAAACCGAAGTGCGCAGCAAAGTCGAAAGAGCCGCACATGAAGGTTACATCACCAATGGGATGCGCAAGTGGGCAACCGCCCCCACGCATTTTCGGGCCCTCTGATCCCGATTCCTTCGACAGATTACGTGCGGGCGCAAAAAGGCCCTTGCCGTCCTATCCCGCGCGCCTAAATCGGGAATGCAAGCCCGCGTGCCACTGGCCAAGCGTTGGCTGCCAATAAGATTGGGCCAAGGTGCTGCACTGGCAAGGCTATTCCAAAGCCGCCATTGCCCCAAACTGCGGATCACCACGAACACTGTGTGCAAATATCTGGCCAAGGAATAACCCAATGTGCGGGGATAGTGGAAAGTGCAGATGCGCCCCCTTCCTTTACGTCCCAGACGTATAAACGGCCAACCCGCCACGGAAGATGTCCCGCACCTGCACTAGGAAACTAACAGATGACCACCACCAAGATCAAGGATAAGCAGGCCAGCCCGCGCGCCGCGTATGTCTTGGTCAATGCGGCCCGCGCCCAGAAACACCTTGCCGAAACTTTGGGCGATGCGGCAGCGGCGCACGACCTGCTGAAATCCCTATGCGCCGGCGCCTTGGTGGATTTTGTGGCAATCGACATGGCGGCCGCCACTGCACATCTTGCCGAAAAAGATTGGCCAGATGCCCGCGCCAAGGCCCCGCTCGCGGCTATTTCAATCGGCCTGAAAGCCCCCTTCAAGACGACTTAAAGGCCACCCATTTGCGGCAACACCGCAAAGGTAGACCCGCCAAACTGGCCAACGACACCGAACTTGCCAACTTTGTCATCGCCCGCTTGGCCAGCCATGCCTTCCCCGCCCTTGCCGAAGCCGTCCGCCAAAACTCCCCAAATCCCGCCATATCAGCCAGTTTTCAATCCACCGCTTTTGGTTGAAAACCAAAGCCCAACCCCAGTGACCCCGAACAATCGGCTGCAATCGGCAAATCGCAACTTATCCCGATGAACAGCGGCCACATTCAGACCTTGTGCCCCTGTAAGACAGAGTATGTGTCAACACACAAAAACGAGGACGGGGGAAGGTGGGGTTTATTGATACCACCATGTTTCGGGCATAAATCCCAGCCAATCGCCATAGATTTGGATTTTCTCGGGGAAATGCAGGGATTTGGCGTGGGCAAGAAAGGATGTGTCAGAATACCACAATGGGATGACATAGCGCCCCGCAAACAAGATACGGTCGAGGGCCTGTGTGGCGGCCTTGAAATCATCGCGGTTGCTGGATGAGACCATCGTTTTGATCATCGCCTCAGCCGCGGGGGAGTTCATCCCCATCCAGTTGCGTGTGCCAGGCTCAGATATGCCAGCAGCGCCCCAATACAGCGTTTGCTCATTGCCTGGCGACAAGGAGAGTCCGCGGGTATAATAGGTCATATCAAAGTCATAGGCGGTGGTGCGTTCTTTGTATTGCGCGGAATCAACTGTGGTCACCTTGACGTCCACGCCCAGATTTTTCAGCGCCTCGGAGTAGATATTGGCGCTCGCGATCATGTCGTCTTGGCCATTCACCAGCAAAATTTCAAAGGCAAAGGGCGTGCCTGAAGCGTCCTTGAGAATGCCATCTTGCACTGTCCAGCCCGCCTGTTCCATCAGATCGGTCGCCGCGCGCAAGCCTGCGCGATTGGCGGGCGTGCCATCGGAGATGGGCAGTTTATACCCCTCAATCGTGCCGGGCAAAAGATCGGCAGCGTAAGGTCTTAACAGATCCGCAACCTTACCCGTCGCAGGATTCCCCGCATCGCCCGCCAATTCGGAGTTGCAAAAATAGGAACAAATGCGCGGCAGAGCGCCCCCATTGAGGGTTTGATTGACCAGTTCAAAGTTAAAAGCGTCAATCAACGCCTCGCGGATACGCCAGTCGGCAAAAATCGGTTTGCGGGTGTTAAACACGAAACCAGAAATCCCAGAGGGGCGCTGATGTTTAATCTCGGATTTGACGACATCGCCCGCAGCAACAGCGGGATAGTTGTAATTCTCGGCCCATTTTGCGGGATTGGTTTCGCGATAGGCGGTGATTTCGCCTGCCTTAAACGCCTCAAACACCACGCCGCCATCGCCGAAATATTCATAGCGGATTTCGTCGAAATTATACTGGCCTTTGTTAAAGGCCAGATCCTTGCCCCACCAATCGGGGTTCTTTTTAAAGCTGATGAATTTTCCCGCCTCGAATTCGCCGACCACATAGGGGCCAGAACCGATGGGGGCCTCTAGGGTGGAGGCGGTGAAATCTTTGCCCTCCCATTGGGATTTTTCCAAAATAGGGCGCAGGCCCAAAAGCAGCGGCATTTCGCGGTCCGCTTCGGTAAAGGTGAAGCGCACCGAACGATCGCCCGTCTTTTCAGATTTTGCGATTTTCTTCCAGGCGGTGGCATAGCGGGGGCTGCCCTCGGTGCCGAGTTTTTCAAAGGACCACAAAACATCATCGACAGTCACGGGGTTGCCATCGGAAAACTTAGCCCCCGCGCGCAGGGTGAATTCGACATAGGAACGCGCGGCGTCTGTGTCGATGGTTTCGGCCAAAACGCCATACAGACTAAAGGGTTCGTCGTAATTGCGCCCCATCAGGGTTTCGGTGGTCAGCAAAGACACACCCGCTGGGGCCGATCCTTTGACGATAAACGGATTGAGCGAATCAAATGCCCCCGATTCGCCGAAAACGATTCGCCCGCCTTTTGGGGCATCGGGGTTCGCTTGGGGCAGGGACACAAAATCTGGTGGTAGGGCAGGCGCGCCATACATGGCGATTCCATGTTCAGGCGCAGAAAATGCCGCTGAGGCACAAAGTGATAGGGCCACAGCCGCAGTCCAGTGGCGCAAACCATAGGTAAAACCTGATGTCATTGTCGCAAATCCCCCGTTATTTTACGTGCTTTTCGGCAGTCTAAGGCGGCGAAGGCGGGAATTCAAACTTTTAACTTGGCCCGCGCGGAAGTTAGCAGTATACAAGGTGCACTGCTCGATAGGTTTCTTGCCTGTATGAAACCTGCCTCAATAACTTGCGCCCGCCTTGTGCGGGCGTTTTTTTTGGCAAATGCGCGGATTTTGCGGCGAAGATAGGGCCATTTGCGAATTCTGCAGTAGAATCAGACAGGTGCAGCGCAAAGGTAAAGTAATATGTTCACGAACAAATTGGCGATCATTACGGGGTCTAATTCGGGAATCGGTCTGGGTGTGGCGGAAGAATTGGCGCGGGCGGGTGCAGATATTGTTCTGAACAGCTTTACCGACCGCGCGGAAGATCACGCATTGGCCCGCGATCTGGGAGCAAAATTTGGGGTTAAGGCGCGCTATCAGGCCGCCGATATGTCCAATCCTGCCGATTGTCGCGCGCTGATCGGGGAAGGCTGCGATATTTTGGTCAATAATGCGGGGATACAGTTTGTCTCGCCCATTGAAGATTTTCCAATTGAGAAATGGAATCAGATTATTGCGATCAATCTGTCGTCGGCGTTTCATACAACGGCGCAGGCATTGCCGATGATGCGGGCGCGGGGTTGGGGGCGGATTATTAATATTGCCTCTGCGCATGGTCTGACGGCGTCGCCGTTCAAGGCGGCCTATGTGGCGGCAAAGCATGGGGTGGTGGGTCTTACGAAAACTGTCGCCTTGGAATGTGCGGGGCAGGGCGTGACGTGCAATGCGATTTGCCCAGGATATGTTTTAACCCCCTTGGTTGAGGCGCAAATCCCCGAACAAATGGCGGTGCATGGCATGGATCGCGACACGGTGATCCGTGAGGTGATGTTGGCGCGTCAACCATCGCGACAATTTGCGACAACCGCGCAGATCGGCGGCACGTGTGTTTATTTATGCAGCCCTGCGGCAGATCAGGTGACGGGGACGACGATTTCCATTGATGGCGGTTGGACGGCGTTATGACTCGGGCTTGTCATTGGGATAAACAAGGCCTGCGGAGACAACCAGTTTAATCGCCTCATCCGCGCGCATATCCAGGGGGATCACGTCGCTTGCGGGCACGTAAATCAGCATCCCAGATGTCATCGGCGTCAGGGCCACAAAGACCGCGATCATCCCTTGGGGCAGTTTTTCGGCAATTTCGCCTTTTGGGCTGCCTGCAATCAGACCGACGGCCCAGGTTCCTTGGTGCGGAAATTGCACCAAACAGGTGCGCTCAAAACTTTTCTCGGCCTTGGTGAAAAAGGTTTCGGTGATCTGTTTGACGCCCGAATAGACGGACCGGACGATCGGCATCCTGTCCACGATATATTCTGCGCGGCGGATCACGCTGCGTCCGATCAGGCCGCGCGCGATCCAGCCAACAAAGGCGGTAACGATCAAAAACACCAAAACGCCCACGCCGCGCACGGGATAGCTGACATCAGGGCCAATATATCGGTGCATCAAGGCGTCGGGATGATAGTCCGCAGGGATCAGGGGCAAAATCCAGCCGTCAATCCAGCCCACGACGCCCCAGACGACATAGATGGTTAGACCCACTGGCAAAACCACCACCAGCCCTGTGAAAAATGCCCCCCTTAGGGCGGCGAAAACGCCGCGTTTTGGGGGTGTATTGGGATCGATCATAACAGCCTCATGGCGATTGCCGCGCCAAGGCGCGCATTGTTCAATACCAGCGCGATATTGGCGTCCAGTGAACGCCCTTTGGTCATTTCATACATACGGTCCAATAGAAAGGGGGTGACAGATTTGGCGGCAATTCCGTTGGCATCGCGCAAGGCGGCCTCGATAATGGGGGAAATGTCAGAAAAGGGAATTTCGTCAGCGGGCGGAATTGGATTGGCGACCAGTTGCCCGCCCCTAAGACCCAAACGGGCACGCATTTGCGCCGATTTCGCGATTAAATCGGCGTCATCCATCCGCAGGGGCGATTTAATCCCCGATCCGCGCGACCAGAATGCGGGAAAATCATCTTGACGATAGGTGATGACGGGCACGCCGTGGGTTTCCAGATATTCCAGCGTTTTGGGGATGTCCAAAATCGCCTTGGCCCCCGCGCAGACCACTGTGACAGGGGTGGTGGCCAGTTCGATCAAATCAGCCGAGACGTCAAATGTGGTTTCCGCGCCGCGATGCACACCGCCAATGCCGCCGGTGGCAAAGACCGAAATACCTGCCAAATGCGCGCAGATCATCGTGGCGGCAACGGTGGTGGCCCCCGTTTTTCCCATGGCCAAACAGGCGGCCAAATCGGCGCGCGACAGTTTCATCACATCTTGCGCCTGTCCCAAGGCGTCCAATTCTTGATCGTTTAATCCGATCAATATTTTCCCGCCCATCACGGCGATTGTGGCGGGGATGGCACCTGCTTTGCGCACCTCTGCCTCGACGGCGCGGGCGGCGTGCACATTTTGCGGAAAGGGCATTCCGTGGGTGATGATGGTCGATTCCAGCGCCACAATCGGGCGGCCCCGCGCGCCCAACACCTCATCTGACAATCGCAAAGGCAGTATGGACATCATGTAACGTGCTCTCCTGAAACATAAACTGCGGCGGCAGCCAAGGCTGACCGCAGGGCCTGATCGCGCGGCGCGCCGCGGCGTTCGGCCAAGATGTGGGCGGCCATAAATGTGTCGCCTGCGCCTGTGATCCGCGTGACCATGACGGGCGGCGGCAGATCTGTGATGATATCGCCCGCCCCATCGGCGCAAACATGACCGCCGTCTGTGACCAAAACGCGTGCCGCGCCGCGATCCAACAGGCCGCGCGCCGCCTCAGCTGCATTTGCAAAGACGCGGTGGCATAGCAAGCCCGCCTCTTCTAGATTGACATATATTGTTGCATTGGGATGCGGCAGCAAGGGCAACAGCCGCTCTGCTTTGCCAGGGCTTGCGGGGGCAAGACGCAGATCGGCCTGCCCAAAGGCGGGCGAAGTGGCAATTTCAGACAAAAGGGAATGGGTGAGATTGCCATCAAGCGCAATGGTGCCCGCAAAGGGGGCTGTCAGACTGCCAAGACGGCCATCCATAAGGGGGGATAGGATTTTATCCCCCGCTGCCTCTAGGGAATGGGCGTCGGCAATGGCGGCGATCAGGCCATTCGCCCCTTCTATGGCCATATAGACATCGGTGGGCAGATCATCGGAGTGATAGATATAGTCGGTCTGTAATCCCAGACGCGCGCAGGCAAGGGTCAAATCCCGCCCCGCCTCATCGCGGCCAATGCTGGTCAACAGGGCAGGGCGGATCCCCCCCATCCGCGCAAGCGTCATCGCGATATTCATCGCAACACCGCCCGGCAGGCGGGTGATCCGGCCCGGCACGTCCGATCCCAGACGCATTGCGACAGGCGAGCGGCCGATGATGTCCCACAGGACAGATCCGATACATAGAAAATCTGGTGTCATATCAGCTTTGTCGCCCAAGGCGTTCAGCGCTGCAAGGGAAATTGCACCCTTGCATCCTGTGCAGCCTTGCGCTAAGGGGGGCGCACTTCACAGGTGGGGCTTGGGCCAAGCGGGGAGAAATCCCGCAAGGTCCGCCGGTTGGACATTGTCTGAGCGCCCTGCCGAGGATTGAAACCGGAAAGGATAAGACATGGCTCTTCCAGAGTTTTCCATGCGTCAGCTGCTTGAAGCAGGCGTTCACTATGGCCACCAAACCGCCCGTTGGAACCCTAAAATGGGTCCATATATCTATGGCGACCGCAATGGCATTCACATTCTTGATCTGACGCAAACCGTGCCCATGCTGGACACAGCGCTGAAATTGGTCCGCGATACCGTGGCCAAGGGCGGACGTATCTTGTTCGTTGGCACCAAGCGTCAGGCGCAAAAGCCCATCGCCGAAGCAGCCGAGCGTTGCGCGCAGTTCTATATGAACCACCGCTGGCTGGGCGGCACGCTGACCAACTGGAAAACCGTTTCCCAGTCGATCCAGCGTTTGAAAAACATCGACGAAGTTTTGGGCGCAGGCGGCGAAGGCCTGACCAAAAAGGAACGTCTGGGCATGGAGCGCGACCAGTCCAAGTTGCAGGCATCCTTGGGCGGTATCCGCGAAATGGGCGGCACCCCTGATCTGATCTTTATCATTGATACGGGCAAAGAAAGCCTTGCGATCCTTGAGGCGCAAAAGCTGGGCATTCCCGTTGTGGCCATCGTGGACAGCAACAACTCGCCCAAGGGCGTGGATTATGTGATCCCCGGCAATGACGATGCGGCGCGCGCGATCTCGCTGTATTGCGAATTGATCGCCAAGGCGGCGCTGGACGGGATGTCGGCCCAAATGGGTGCTGCGGGCGTTGATCTGGGCGCGTTGGAAGATGCACCCGTCGAAGAAGCAGTCGCTGAAGCTTAATCGCTTTGTCATAAGAAATTTACGGCGGGGGCATATCCCCGCCGCAGTCTTATATGAGGAGGGTGTGACATGACCGTCACCGCACAAATGGTTAAAGAACTGCGCGAATCCACAGGCGCAGGCATGATGGACGTCAAAAAAGCGTTGGTCGAATGTGATGGCGACATGGAAGCCGCCGTGGATTGGCTGCGCACCAAGGGTCTTGCCAAGGCCGCCAAAAAGGCAGACCGCTTGGCTGCCGAAGGTTTGGTCGGCGTGCACGTTGCGGGCAAGCGTGGCGTGGCCGTGGAAATCAACTCGGAAACCGATTTCGTTGGCAAGAACGCAAGCTTTCAGGATCTGGTGCGCCAAGTCACCACAACGGCTGTCCGCTGCACAGACGTTGAGGCGCTGCGCAATGCTGATCTGAACGCACAACCTGTTCATGTTGTGATCGGTGAGGCAATTGCGACCATCGGGGAAAACCTGTCACTGCGCCGTATGGCAAGCATCGAAGGCGATCACGTGGCATCCTATGTCCACAACGCTGCTGCAGATGGTATGGGCAAAATCGGCGTTTTGGTCGCAATCTCTGGCACCGATAACGGCATTGCCAAGCAAATCGCGATGCATATTGCGGCAACCAGCCCCCTTGCGTTGTCTGAGGCAGAGTTGGACCCAGCGGTTTTGGAACGCGAATTGCACGTTCAAACGCAAAAGGCGCTGGAAGAAAATGCAGCCTCGGATAAACCCAAGCCTGATGCCGTGATCCACAACAACATCATCCCAGGTCGTATGAAGCGGTTCTTGTCGGAAAACACGCTGATGGGTCAGGCATTTGTTATCAACCCCGATCTGACTGTGGCACAAGCCGCCGAAGCAGCTGGTGTGAAAGTCACAGGCTTTATCCGTATGGCTTGCGGTGAAGGCATTGAAAAGAAAGAAGAAGATTTCGCAGCCGAAGTTGCGAAAATGGTTCAGGGCTGATTTATTAGGACTGAATGTTTGGGGTCAGCGGGAACGCTGGCCCCTTTGTTTTTTCCAATTCCACCTCTGGCCCCAAAAAATCCTCGGCACTGGCGATTCGATACGACTCGAGTTCATCAGCGGATATTTCCCCAGCCTGATACCGCGTCATCGCCACAGCATAGCGCGCGCGGCCCGACCCCCGCCCCAAGGCAATGCCCAGCAGCGTCATTTATTATCCCGATATGCCATTTGCGCATCCAATGCGCGCCGCCGATCAGCGCGCGACATGGCAATGCCCGCAATCACAACGCCCAATCCCACCACCAAGACAGTGATCGTGGCCAAAGCGTTGATATCGGGGGTCACGCCCAATTTCACCTTGGACCAGATGAGCAAGGGCAGCGTGGTATTGCCTGGCCCCGTGGTAAAGGACGTAATCACCACATCATCCAAGGAAATCGTAAAGGCCAACAGCCAACCCGACAGGATCGCGGGTGAAATCACGGGTAGGGTGATGTCCCACATCACTTGCCAGGGCTTTGACCCCAAATCCATCGCCGCCTCTTCTATGGCGCGGTCGGATTGACTTAGGCGCGCTTGCACGATGGTGGTCACAAAAACCATGGAAAAAGTGATATGCGCCAAGGTTATCGTGGCAAATCCGCGTTGCGCGGGCCAGCCGATCAATTTCGCCAAAAGGATGAAAAAGATCAGCGCGGAAATCCCCGTGATCACCTCGGGCATAATCAACGGCGCATTGACCAGACCCGAAAACAATGTGCGGCCCCGAAACTTTGGGAACCGCACAAGGGCGATTGCCGCCATTGTGCCAAGGATCGTGGCGAATGTCGCGGAAATCAGCGCGATTTTCAGCGACAGCAAAAATGCCGCCTCGATTTGCGCGTTGGAAAACAGCGATACATACCATTTGAACGAAAACCCGCCCCAAACCGTAGCTAGGCGTGATCCGTTGAACGAATAGACGATCATCGACAGGATCGGGATGTAGAAAAACGCAAATCCAAACGCCAGAACACAGATCAAGAAAACAGGGCGGCGGTTCATTTTGCCTCCGCTTGGAAATGGCTGTAGACCATCATCGGTATGACCATAATCAGCAGCAAAACCACCGCAACCGCTGCCGCCATCGGCCAATCGCGCGCAGTGGCAAAGGTGTCGGAAATGACCCGCCCAATCATCGGCGCGCGGGTGTCGCCGACAAGGCTGGGGATCACCAACTCGCCCGCCGCGGGGATAAACACCAACAGACCGCCCGCGATGATGCCGGGAATGCTTTGCGGCAGGGTAATATCTAGAAACACTTGGAACGGACGGCTGCCCAGATCAAAGGCGGCCTCATCCAAGATCGGATCAAGGCGTTCCAAACTGGCAAACAGCGGCAGGATCATAAACGGCAAATAGGTATAGACCATCACCAAAATCACCGCAAAATTGGAATGCATCATCGGGATTGTGGTCACCGCCCAATCGACGGGCACCAAATAATTCCACCCATCGCGCAGCATTTGATTGAACCAAGAGTTTTTGCTCATCAATCCCATCCACGCGTAAACGCGCAGCAAAAATGATGTCCAAAATGGCAAAATAACCAGCATAAGCAATATGTTGCGCCAATTGCGCGGCACACGTGTCAGCCCCAGCGCCATGGGATAGCCCAAGGTCAAACACAGGATCATCGCTGCAAAAGCATTGCTGATCGATGTTAAAAATGCCCGCAGATAAAGATCATCTTGGAAAATCCGCACATAGCTGGTGACATTGATCCAAGGGTTATCGCCACCAAACCCAATTGGCGGCGCGGTCACTGTGCGGGTCGACAGGCTGATGGCCACGACGATCAAAAACGGGATCAAAAACAACACGATCAGCCAAAGATAGGGCAGGGCGATGATGATATCCGACCAGCCGCGGCGATGAAACCAATGTTTCATGCCGTCAACACAATGGCAGAGCTGGGATCAAAGGATAAAAACACGTCATCATCCCAATCCGCGCGCGCGCCTGACCCGCGGCTTGCGTTGACCATATGCGCAGATACCAGCGCCCCCGAAGGCAGAGTGACACGATACAGGCTGTCTTTGCCAAAATACGCCAAATCCCGCACTTGACCCGCAATCACATTATCCCCCACGGGGCGATCATGGCTGATGTGCAGCTTTTCCGGGCGCAGGGCCAAAAGAACCTCTTGCCCAAGGTGCAAATTCCGCACAGACCGCGCGGTGATTTCTGAACCAAAATCCGCCACATACAAGCGTAAATGATCGTCGGCCAGCGCCGTGACCTTGGCGTTAAACGTGGTGATAGACCCAATAAAACCCGCCACAAAGCGGCTGTTTGGGTATTCGTAAATCTGGGAAGGAGAGCCAATTTGCTGCACTGAACCCTTGTCCATCACCGCGATTCGGTCGGATAGGGTCATCGCCTCTTCTTGGTCATGCGTCACGACAATAAAGGTGACACCCGTCCGGGCCTGCACAGACATCAGTTCAAACTGCGTCTGCTCGCGCAATTTTTTATCCAATGCCGCCAATGGTTCATCCAAAAGCAGCAATTTCGGTTGCCGCGCCAAGGCCCGCGCCAAGGCCACACGTTGACGTTGCCCACCCGAGATTTGATGCGGTTTGCGGTCGGCATATGGCGTCAGTTGCACCAATTCCAGCATCTCGCGCAGACGATCTTGGCGCTCGGCCGTCGTCATATCCTCGTGTTTCAAACCATAGCTGATGTTTTTGGCCACGCTCATATGGGGGAAAAGTGCATAGCTTTGAAACATCATATGGATCGGGCGCGCATAAGCCGGGACGTTGGACAAATCCACCCCGTCCAGAAAAATCCGCCCTGCGCTGGGGGTTTCAAACCCCGCCAACATCCGCAGCAACGTCGTCTTGCCACAGCCAGACCCGCCCAGCAGAGAAAAAATCTCACCCTTGCCAATCGTCAGCGTGACATCCTTGACCGCTTGAAATTGGCCAAAGGATTTTGAGACATTTTCAATGCGTAAAAACGGATCCATTCTAGCTGCCCGACTTAATATCGGTCCAGACCCGCAACAGTTCACTTTCTTGCTCGGGGGTTTGGGGCGTCGGCGTATAAAGGCGGCTGAGAGTTTCCGCATCGGGATAAACGGCAGGATCTGCGGCAATGGCGGGATCGACAAAGGCGGTCGCGGCGGCATTGGCGCTGGCATAGCCTGTGTAATTGGTCGTGGCGGCCACAACTTTGGGGCGCAGCATATAATCCAAAAACACCATGGCAGGATCGATATTGGTGGCGTCAGACGGGATACACCACAGATCAAACCACGCGGGCACGCCCGATTTGGGCACGAAATAGCCAAGGTTCATCTTGATCCCCGCCTCGGCGGCGCGGGCTTTGGCCACACCATAATCGCCCGACCAATTGTTGATCGCGCAGAGCTCGCCATTGGGGATAGTGGTCAGGTAATTTGAGTTGTCAAAGGTGCTGATATATTGACGGATCGGCGCCATCGCTTCGGCCAATTTGGCGAATTCGGCGGGGCCTGCGGTATTGGGGTCCAACCCCAGATATTTCAACACCATCGGCCCCCAATCGGTGGGGCTGTCCAACAAGGATATACCACAATCCGCCAAAGCCGCCGCATTGGCGGGATCAAGGATCGTTGCAAGCGAATTCAGATCGGCATTGGGCAGACGTTCCTTAACCATATCCAAATTATAGGTCATGCCCACCGAGCCCCAAGTATAGGGCACGCCAAAATCATTTCCCGGGTCAAAACCTTGGACAATTTTCAGAATTTTCGCGTCCAAATTGCCCCAGTTTTTCAACCTTGTATGGTCGATTTTGCGGTAAACTCCCGCATCGCGCAACCGCGATAGGTTCTTGCCCGCTTGGATGACGACATCATATCCCGTCGAGCCCGCCATCATCTTGGCTTCCATCTCTTCGGTGCTGGCATAGACGTCATAGACCACGTTGATGCCCGTCTCGGTTTGAAAATCCGCGATAGTGGTTTCGCCGATGTAATCGGTCCAGTTATAGACATTCAGGCTGGCGGCTTGCGCCCAAGAGGGGCGCACGTAAGGCAGGGCAAATGCCGCACCCATAAGGGCAAGATGACTGCGTCTGGTCAGGGTCATGGTTTCCTCCGCTTTAGGACAGGGTGATCGCGTTTTTACCGCTTGCCAAGCATTTCCGCATTCAATCGCGCAATTTCATGTTCCGGCGGGGCAATTTCTAGGGTCGTGACGGGCAAAAGCGCCCGTATTTGATCATGATGGCGACGCAAGCCATATTCCAGATCGGACAGATGAAAGCCGTCAAAGGCAGAAGACTGCATCGACTCATGCGACCAAATTGTCAGTTGCTGATCTTCGGCAGAGGTATCGCGATCTATGCGCGCGCCCAGATATCGAGAGACCCGCGCCGCGCGGCCTTCATCTGGGTGACGATACCCGTAAAAAGAGACCCAAGTTTCGCCCGCGCTTTTGGGGATTTCTTGGTAAAACTGTACGGCTTCGGGAGTGAAAATAAACACAAGATTTGGAAAAATCCCATAGTAATTCCAAGCCCGTTGCAGCCGTTTTGGCAGCCAATCCTGCATGGGAGAAAATTTTACGTAATTGCGCACCGACCAGCGCCGCCCAGGGCGGTCGCCAAAGGTGGCATTGGCGCGGCTGAGACCATTTTCATAATAGACATTGTCATAGCTGCGCCCATAAAGCTCTTGCAAGCTGGGATGGGCAAGCGGCACGTGATAGCCCTCATTGTCGACATCACAGACAGATTTCCAATTCACCGGCGTTTGACCCCAATAACCATGTCTGCCCGCAGGAATAACCGCATCTGCGCGAAAATCCGTAAAATCCTGATGAAACGGCGCCAACAACTGTGCGACACTGGGCTGCGGGCCTGGCAAAAACCGCAAAAACACAAAGCCGTGCCAAATTTCCATCTCGATTGGCTTTAGACCGAAATCATCACGCTGCATTTCGCCAAATGTTTCCGGACGCGCCGCGCCGCGCAATGTTCCATCCAAATTATAAACCCAGCCGTGAAACGGGCAGACCATCGCCCCATTGCAATGGCCTTGCGCGCCGTCCACAACCCGCGCGCCCCGATGACGACACAAATTGTGAAAGGCCCTCACCTGCCCATCGGTGCCATTCAAGATCACGGCCCGCTCACCCAGCAAATCAAAGCCACGCCAATCGCCAGCACTGGGAATATCGCTGATATGACAGGCAAGCTGCCAATGGTTCAAAAATAGCTGTCGACGTTCCAACTCAAAAAGCGCATGAGATTGATATGTCCATGCGGGCAAGCCGCGTCGATCCCAATTCTGAGGAACGGAAATGGTCATTGTTGCCTCCTTTTTCGAATAAGTTGCGCATGATTTTTCGGAGAAAAATCATGTCTGCGAGGGGCGCGTATATGATTTTTCGTAGAAAAATCATAGGTTTGATGAAATTCAATATAGGCAATCATGGCGCAGAGGCCGCCAATTTTTCGATCGTCAAATCCACCGCGCACGCAACTGCGGTCAGAGTGTCGCGCAAACAGCTTGGGTCTAGACCATGGGCCTCACACATAAACCAAGGCTCGCGACTGTCGGGTTCCACGATAACTCCCAAATCATGCAAAAAATAGGCCATCGTGTCATAGAATGTATAATCAGACGCCTTCCAATCCCGATAATTGTCGGGGGGATTTTCGGCAAAGAACAGACCAAACATCGACGGATGCCCCGTATAGGAATGCACAATGCCCCGCGCATCCAAAATCTCGCTGATCCCAGACATCAGCGCCGTGCCGTGATCGGCGAGGGTTTGCAGGGCAGGGGTCTCGTCCAATATCCTCAGGCATTCCTCGGCTGCAGCCAGACTTACCGAATGGGCCGTATAGGTGCCACCATGCGAGGCACCCCCATAGCGAAACAGACGCATCACATCGGCACGCCCCGCCACAACCGAAATCGGATAACCATTGGCGACCGCCTTGGCAAAGGTGGTGATATCGGGGGTGACGCCCATGATGCCTTGGATGCCGCCTTTGCCCACGCGAAAGCCGGTTTTCACCTCATCAATAATCAGCATCACCCCATATTGATCGCAGAGTTGCCGCGCCAATTGCACATATTCCCTGCGCGCTGTGATGCCACAGCAATTGCCCTGAATGGGTTCAATCAGCATCGCGGCCAGCGTATCGCCGTGCCGCGCAAAGGTATCTGTGAGGCGTTGCAGATCATTCATCGGCACCAAATGCGCCAATTGTTTGACGGTGTTGGGCACGCCCTTGCCATAGGAAATCACGGAAGGGTCAAGGTTAGACCCCCGATCCCATTCCTCCATATTGGCGACCCACATCGCCGCGTCAAACAGGCCGTGATAGCCGCCTTCGACCAAGACATAGCTTTCGCGCCCCGTATAGGCGCGCGCCAATCGCAGGGCGGACATGACCGCCTCGGTTCCTGAATTGGAAAAGCGCACCAATTCGGCGGCGGGCACCATTTTCGCAATGCGGTCGGCCACGATCAATTCGCGCTCGGTCGACAGGGCAAAGACGCCGCCCACCTCCATGCCGCGCCGTGCTGCTGCGTCCACCCGATCATCCGCGTAACCCAAAATCGCAGGCCCATATCCCAATCGGTAATCGACATAAGCATTGTCGTCGATATCATAGGTTCGGCCGCCCTTGCCATATTTGACATAGATCGTGCGATTATCGCCCCAATAGCGAAAGGTTGATGCAACGCCCAAGGGCAGGCGCTGAACGGCCTTTTGGAAATGCGCGTT
Organism: Cypionkella sp.; assembly: GCA_040398785.1. Taxonomy (GTDB): domain Bacteria; phylum Pseudomonadota; class Alphaproteobacteria; order Rhodobacterales; family Rhodobacteraceae; genus Cypionkella. Next base: position 91,265 of record JBBATJ010000010.1, read on the forward strand.
GGATTTGGTCAGATCGCGGCTTGGCATGATGGCTCCTTGGTTAAGGCAGGGTCGCGCATTTCTGATTGACTTGTCAATCAATATGGACACGTGGTTTTCATTTGGCTGCGGATTTGGTAGAGGATTTTATGGAAACTGCAGATAGCCCACGTAAAATGCCCCGCGATGACCGCCGCGCCCAATTGATTGAGGCGACGATCAAGGTGATTGCCACCAAAGGCTATGCACGCACAACCATGTCGGATGTGGCGCGGATAGCGGGCCTGTCGCATGGTTTGGTGAACTTTCATTTCCAAAGCAAAGAAAACTTGCTGCTGGAGACTTTGCTATATCTGGCCGCCGAATATACCGCCAATTGGCAGGCAGCGGTGGCCACTGCGGGATCGGACCCAGCAGATCAATTATACGCGCTGCTGATGGCCGATTTTCATCCCGCAATCTGCACGCCCGATCGTTTGTCGGCCTGGAGTGCGTTTTGGGGCGAGGCATCCAGTCGCCCAATCTATCAAGACCGCTGCGGCAGTTTCGATGCCGCTTATGATTGGTTTATCGAGGGCCTCTGCGCGCAAATGAATCAGACTTACGATTATCAAGGTCAACCAAAACGTGTCGCGCGCATCCTGCGTGTGACGAGCCAAGGCGTGTGGCTGGATCTGATGTCTTTGCCAAATGCCTATTCTATGACCGAGGCCCGCGCGACAGTTCTTACCGCCGCACAGGCCTTTTTCCCGCATCATTTCAATGACCTAGGGCGCATTATTTAAGTAAAACTTCCGTTTGATTATCATGTATATATTACATAATAATGATTATCAGACAAATAGATGCACCGCAACACTTGGCGCAGATCGCGCGATGTTTCGCCTCATCTGTCGTTTCGGCGGTTAAATGATTAGGAAGTCTGAGGCCGTCAGCGTTAAGTCTGCCTCCAGCGTGCAAACAAGCACGCGGCCCGTGCGACCTGTTCCGTCGGCATCGTAATAGACATTGCCCGTATCAGTTTCATATATGATCCGATCGGATATATCTGCGGCAACCCCAGTGGTGTTGGCCGCAAAGGCGTCTGCGGTCAATGCGCCCAAGGTTAGCGCGCCAAATTGTGTTTTTCCCAATAAAATGGTATCGTCTGCAACGGTGAAATCCGTAATTTGATCCACATTCCGCGCCCAGAGTTTTGAATTGAAAACAAAGCTGTCTTGGCCCGCGCCCCCCGTAAGGACATCTTTGCCATCATTGCCATTGATATAATCATTTCCTGCATCGCCTGTGATGGTGTCTGCGCCCCATCCCCCGTCCAAGCGGTCGTTGCCGTCACGGCCTGAAATCGTGTCGTCGCCCCAACCACCGAAAACCACATCGCGGTCTTTACTGCCAACAAAGCTGTCGGCCCCGCCCGCCAAATTAAATGCCGACTTGCCCGTCACGCGGTTTACACCACTTAGATCAAACACGTCGCTTTTTTCAGTTCCATTCAAATCTGACAGCAAATCCAGCGTTTCAATAGATGCTTCAACATTCAACATCAGGCGGTTGACGGGTGCTGTGGTTTGCAAACGCAAATAATCGTCGCCCGCACCACCATAATAATTTCCTAAATCACCCCCGCCGCCGACGCGAAAGAAATCATCCCCCAACCCGCCATACAACGTGTCGCTGCCGGTGTTGCCCAAAATCGAATCGTTGCCTGCCCCGCCATACAACAGATCGTTGCCCGCTGACCCAAACAACGAATCGTTTCCAGACCCGCCGGTGATCGTGTCATTGCCACTGAAGCCCGTGATTGCCGCCGCCCTTGCGCCCAATTTTGTCGAAAAATCCACCGCACCCGAGGTGGTCATATCCAAAGTTACCGCAGAAATACTGTCGTTTGCGCTGGTTTGGATCAGGCTGTAACTGGCAAATTCAGCAGCCGTCAGCCGCTGTTTAATTCCATTTGTGAAAAGATTTGCCATTTTAAAAGCCCCAAACAATATGCTTAAAGATATAATTCAATCTTTAGTATATCATTTTAGGCAAATCATCAATGACTGCATTGTCGCTGGGCAGGAAACACACTGGGCCGAATTAACGCGTAATTCGGCCCAGTTTATGGATTAGCTACAGCCGCTTGTGCCGCCGCAGGTGTTGCACTTCATGCAGGTGCCGTTCCGGACCAGCGTATAGTTGCCGCACTCGCCGCAAGGGTCGCCCTCATAGCCTTGCATTTTCGCTTTGGTGCGGTTGTCCATGCTGACCATGCCAGAGGATACCGATGTGCTGGACATCCCTGACGCGCCCATCGCGCGGGCGGTTTCTGGGATCAGCATATTCAGTGTCGATACCGGATCGGTGCCATTGGCGAGTGCCGCATCGCCCAAACCGCCCTGCAACACGATCAGCTCTGATGGCAGGCGTTTGCGCAGATATCCTGTCGAGGAAATCTGTTTCAGCACCTCAAGCCCGCGCGATGTTGCCTGATCGGAAAGTTCCGAAATGTTGCGCTTGCCCTCTTCATCGCCGCGCCCCAGATCGTCGAACGATGTGCCCGTCGGTTTGACATGCGACAGATCGGTGCGATCAAGATAGGAAATCGCAAGTTCGCGGAAGATGTAATCCAGGATCGACGTGGCATTCTTGATGCTGTCATTGCCTTGGACCATGCCTGCGGGCTCGAACCGCGTAAAGGTGAAGGCCTCGACAAATTCTTCGAGTGGCACGCCGTATTGCAGACCAACCGAGACCGCGATGGCAAAATTGTTCATCATGGCGCGGAAGCCTGCGCCCTCTTTGTGCATATCGATGAAAATCTCACCCAAAGTGCCATTGGCATATTCGCCCGTGCGCAAATACACTTTGTGACCGCCGACGATGGCCTTTTGGGTGTAACCTTTGCGGCGTTCAGGCAGTTTGTCGCGGTTGGTGCGGATGATTTCCTTGTAAACGATTTTTTCCACGATCTTTTCGGCCAAAACTGCGGCCTTTTCCTGCGCGGACCCCGTGGCCATGATTTCTTCGGCCTCTTCGTCATCTTCGACCAAGGCAGATGCCAAAGGTTGCGACAGTTTTGATCCGTCACGATAAAGGGCGTTCGCCTTGATTCCCAAAGAATGCGACAGCTCATAAGCGGCCAAGGTTTCCGAAATGGTTGCGGAGTTTGGCATATTGATCGTCTTGGAAATCGCCCCCGAGATGAACGACTGCGCGGCGGCCATCATATAGATATGGCTGTCCACCGACAGATAGCGCTTGCCCTTTTTGCCACAAGGATTGGCGCAATCGAACACGGAATAATGTTCCGCTTTCAGATGTGGTGCGCCCTCTAGGGTCATTGTGCCGCAGACATGATCGTTGGCGGCGTCAATCTGCGCCTTGGTAAAGCCCAAATGGCGCAAAAGATCAAAGGTGGGATCATTGATCTTGTCATCAGGAATGCCCAAAGAGCCTTTGCAGAAATCCGCGCCCAGCGTCCATTGGTTGAACACGAAACGGATATCAAAGGCGGATGGCAGTGCCGCCTCAATCTTTTCCAATTCGCGCGCGCCAAAGCCGTGACCGATCAAGGATGTCGTGTTGATGCTTGGGCAATTGCCAATGCTGCCATGACCCACGGCATAGGCCACGATTTCAGCGGCTTGGGATGTGGTATAGCCCAGTTTTTCCAAGGCCGCAGGCACGGATTGGTTGATGATTTTGAAATAACCACCGCCTGCCAGTTTCTTGAATTTCACCAGCGCAAAGTCAGGTTCAATCCCCGTGGTGTCGCAATCCATCACCAGACCAATCGTGCCCGTGGGCGCGATGACGGTGGTTTGGGCGTTGCGGAAGCCGTGCGCCTCGCCAAGGGCCAATGCCTCATCCCAAGCGGAACGCGCCAAGGTGACCAGCGTTTGATCGGGGCAATTGCCCGCGTCCAAAGTCACGGGATTGACATTGACGCCCTCATATTTGCCCGTGCCATGCGCCGCCGCACGATGGTTGCGGATCACGCGCAGCATATGGTGGCTGTTGCGCGCATAGCCCGCAAACGCGCCCAATTCCCGCGCCATTTCCGCCGATGTGGCATAGGCCACACCCGTCATCAGCGCAGTTAATGCACCGCACAGCGCCCTGCCCTCGTCGCTGTCATAGCCGTAACCCATGTTCATCAACAGACCGCCGATATTGGCATAGCCCAGACCCAAGGTGCGGAAATCATACGAGTTTTGTGCAATTTCCTTGGATGGAAACTGCGCCATCATGACCGATATTTCCAACGTCACCGTCCACAAACGGCAGGCGTGCATATAGGCGGCGGCATCAAACTGGCCGTCTTTGTAGAAAGTCAGCAGGTTCATGGATGCCAAATTGCAGGCGGTGTCGTCCAAAAACATATATTCAGAACAAGGGTTTGATCCACGGATCGCGCCATCTTCTGGGCAAGTGTGCCATGCGTTGACGGTGTCGTGAAACTGAATGCCAGGATCGGCGCAGGCCCATGCGGCGTGGCCCACTTGGTCCCACAAATCGCGCGCCTTCAGGGTTTTGGCCACTTTGCCATCGGTGCGGCGGATCAAGGCCCAATCGTCATCATTTTTCACAGCCGCCAAAAACGCATCCGTCACGCGGACAGAATTGTTCGAATTTTGGCCCGACACTGTCACATAGGCCTCAGAATCCCAATCCACATCATAGGTGGGGAATTCGATGCTGGTGAAGCCCTGCTTTGCATATTGCAAAATGCGGTTGGTATAGGTGTCGGGGATCATCGCCTTTTTCGCGGATTTGATCGCGGCTTTCAGCGCGGGGTTTTTCGCGGGATCAACAGAATCTTCGGCCGAGCCATCCCAAGTGCGAATGGCGGTGAATATTTCATTAAGGCGCAACTCATGCGCCTTGGATCCTGCGACGAGTGAGGCGACCTTTTGCTCTTCAATCACCTTCCAGTTTACGAATTCTTCAACATCGGGGTGGTCCATATCAATGATGACCATTTTCGCCGCGCGCCGTGTGGTGCCGCCCGATTTGATCGCCCCAGCCGAACGATCCCCGATTTTCAAAAAGCCCATCAGGCCCGACGATTTACCGCCGCCCGACAGCTTTTCGCCCTGCCCCCGCAAGGACGAGAAATTCGTGCCCGTGCCCGATCCATATTTGAACAAACGCGCCTCACGGACCCATAGATCCATAATGCCGCCTTCGCCCACCAGATCATCCTTGACCGATTGGATAAAGCACGCGTGCGGTTGGGGATGTTCATAGGCAGAGGTGGATTTGGTCAATGCGCCTGTCGCGTGATCGACGTAATAATGACCCTGCGAGGGGCCATCAATCCCATAGGCCCAATGAAGCCCAGTGTTAAACCACTGCGGAGAATTGGGCGCAGACATCTGACGCGCCAACATGAACCGCATCTCATCGTAATAGGCGCGTGCGTCGGATTCGGTGCTGAAATAGCCACCCTTCCACCCCCAATAGGCCCAAGCCCCCGCCAAACGATCAAACACCTGCTTGGCGCTTGTCTCGCCCACTTTGCGCGCCTCTTCGGGCAATTTTGCCAAAGCATCGGTATCAGGAACCGAGCGCCACAGGAATTCTGGCACGCCTTTTTCTTTGACGCGCTTTAGGGCCGCTGGAATGCCGGCTTTGCGGAAATATTTCTGTGCCAAGACGTCAGAGGCCACTTGGCTCCAACTGTTGGGCACTTCGACGCTGTCATTGCGAAACACCACAGTTCCATCGGGATTGCGAATTTCCGACACCATTTTCGTGAATTCGATCGCGCCATAGGCGCCCAGTGTGTCGGTGGTAAAACTGCGTTCGATTTTCATGTCGTGTCCCTAAAAGCTGTGGCGAACGTGTCGCCGAGATCTCAAATTAATGGGACAACGCCGCAGACTGCCCGATTACGGGTCATTGTGCTGATGGAACTGCCCCTGCTGCCCTACATCTTGTGGGGTGATGCAACTTGCGATCAACATGAGGGATTGTTTGGGGGCTTTCAAACGATTTATTTTCGCCCCCTACTACATTTTGTGCTTGACGATATGCGGGCTGCTAGGCGTGGGCGTTTCTGCCTTGGGTTGCGCGCCACATCGCGGCGCAGGCCATCATGACACAATTGTGAATGCTTTGCGCCGTTTACCACAAATAAGTGATGTTTTGCATGAACTTCATGCCCATTATCGAAACGAATTATTGATTCTATTTGCGCCGATTTATCAACAAAATCCCCGCGCCCACCAACAGCGTTGCGACCACAATCTGTGGCGTGATTGCCTCACCATATACGAAATGTCCCAGCAGGATCGAAAAGATAGGTGTTAAAAACGAAAAGCTGGTCACAGTCGCCGATGGATAGGCCGACAAAAGAAAAAGCCATAAAATAAAGCCCCCCGTGACCACGACACTGGCCTGAAAGAACAGCCAGAACCAGTGGATCGGCTGGATGTCGCGGATCAGGGGGCCGAACAGCGGCGCGACCAGCAACAGAATCACCCCTGAGACAGATACCATCCAAAACAGTTGCACTTCGGGGCCACGGATGCGGAGATTTGTGGCGCGCGCCAGATAGGCCGTCCCCGCCCAGCCAAAGGCCCCCATCAGCGCACAAAGATCGCCCAACAGGTTGCCATGGCCCCCCGTGTCGCGCGACAAAATCGCAAGGCCGGTGCCGCAAAAGGCAATGATTAGGCCAACCAAGCGCAGGCGGGTCAACTGCTCGCCCGCCAATCCAAAATGCGCGATGATGGCAAACCAGACGGGCATGGAATAAAAGATAATGGCGGCGCGGCTGACGGCGGTCAAGTCCAGCGCGATGAACAGGCCCAGAAACTCGATTGAGAACACAAGGCCAATCGCGACCCCCGCCCCAATATCAACCCACATCACCCGCCCCAAAAGGCCGCGATACCACAGCCACGCAGCCACAAAGACCACCGCCAGCGCCGAACGCAATCCCGCCAAAAACACAGGCTGCAAGCCAATCGTGGTTTCCTTGACGATCATCTGGTTAAAGCTGAAAAACAGCGTCACACCCAAAATCGCCAAAAAGCCGAACATATCCAGACGATCTTTGCGCATATCTTACCCCATTTTGGCGCACAGTCCGCCGCGGGCATCGGGCTGTCAACCCTAGCTTTGGGACGCAATCTGCGCTAAGGGGCATCTAACCAAAGGAAGTCCATGCCCGATATCATCGCCCGGTCTGTTGCCAAAGGTCTGCGGATGACCGAACAACGCCGCGTTGTGGCGCGGGTGATTGCCGCTGCCGAAGATCACCCCGATGTCGAAGAGCTGTATGCACGCGCCGCCGCCGTTGATCCCAAGATTTCATTGGCGACTGTGTATCGCACCGTGAAAATCTTTGAAGAGGCGGGTTTGCTGGAAAAACTAGAATTCGGCGATGGCCGCGCACGATACGAGGATGCCGAGCGCGACCATCACGACCATCTGATCGATGTGAATTCGGGTGAGGTGATCGAATTCGTCGATCCTGAAATTGAGGCCTTGCAAGAACGCATCGCGGCACGTTTGGGCTATCGCTTGATCGGGCATCGGTTGGAACTGTTGGGCGTCCCGCTGAAAAAGGTATAACATGGCAAGTGACAATCTGCGCGGCATTCTGCTGATCACGGCGGCCATGGCGCTGTTTGCAATCGAGGATGCCTTTATCAAGTTGGCGGCAACTGGCCTGCCTGTGGGGCAAATTATCTTTGTCCTTGGGCTGTGCGGCGCGCCGATATTCGGGCTGATGGCGCGGGCGCAAGGGGCGCGGATTTGGACACGCGCCGCGCTGCATCCCGCCGTGATGTTGCGCAATTTGGGCGAAATGCTGGGGACACTGGGATTTGTGACGGCACTGGCCGCCCTGCCCCTTGGCCAAGTGCAGGCGGTGATGCAATCCATGCCCTTGGTCATCACCATGGGGGCCGCGCTGTTTTTGGGCGAGCCTGTGGGCTGGCGACGCTGGTCTGCGATTGCCACGGGGTTTATCGGGGTTTTGATCGTGATCCGCCCTGGCTTTGACGGGTTTCAAATCGACACCTTGTGGATGCTGCTGGGGGCCGCGGGCCTATCGATGCGCGATCTGGTGGCGCGGCGTATTCCTGCGGATTTGACCAATATGCAGGTCTCTGCTTGGGGTCTTTGGGCGGTGGCGCTGCTGGGTGCGGGCATGATGGCCGTCTCTGGCGGGGTTCATCTGCCCAATTTGGGCCAAAGCGCCTATCTGCTGGGCGGCGTCGTGTTTGGCACGGCGGGCTATTGGGCGATCACATCCGCCGCGCGGATCGGCGAAGTGGCCGTGGTGGCCCCCTTTCGCTATGCGCGTCTGGTCTTTGCGATCATCATCGGCCTTGTGATCTTTGCCGAAATGCCTGACGCCTATACGCTGATCGGTGCGGGCATAATTGTTACATCGGGCCTTTATGCATTCGCCAGACAACGCGCCGTTCAACGCGCACTTTCCAAGGCCAAATCCATCGGCTAAGACCGACAAAACCATCCTTATTCGGAGCCAGACCATGAGCACGATCATTGATATTCACGCCCGCGAAATTTTAGACAGCCGCGGCAATCCCACTGTTGAGGTGGATGTTGTGCTGGAAAGCGGCGCAATGGGCCGCGCCGCGGTGCCATCGGGGGCGTCCACAGGCGCGCATGAAGCCAATGAGCGCCGCGATGGGGACAAAGCGCGCTATAAGGGCAAAGGTGTCCTAGAGGCCGTGGCGGCGGTGAATGGTGAATTGGCCGAAATGCTTGTCGGCTTTGATGCGACCGAACAGGTCGGCATTGACCGCACCATGATCGAAATGGACGGCACCACCAACAAATCGCGCCTTGGGGCCAATGCGATTTTGGGCGTGTCTTTGGCGGTGGCCAAGGCTGCGGCAGAATTCACGGGCCAACCCCTGTATCGCTATGTCGGCGGCACCTCGGCCCATGTTCTGCCCGTGCCGATGATGAATATCATCAACGGCGGCGAACACGCCGACAATCCGATTGATATCCAAGAATTTATGATCATGCCCGTCGGCGCCGACAACATTCGTGACGCGATCCGCATGGGGTCCGAAGTATTCCACACGCTGAAAAAAGAACTGCATGACGCAGGTCATAACACCAATGTCGGCGATGAGGGCGGCTTTGCGCCCAATCTGAACTCTGCCCGCCATGCCCTTGATTTCATTTTAAAATCGATTGAAAAGGCGGGCTATAAGGCCGGCGAAGATATTTGTCTGGCGCTGGATTGCGCTGCGACCGAATATTTCAAAGGCGGCAAATATGAGATGAAGGGCGAGGGGAAATCCCTGACCATCGCGGAAAATGTCGATTTTCTGGCGGGATTGGCGGCGGATTATCCGATCATTTCCATTGAAGACGGCTGTTCCGAAGATGATTGGGAAGGCTGGAAACTGCTGACCGACCGCCTGGGGCATCAGGTGCAATTGGTGGGGGATGATTTGTTCGTCACCAACCCGCGCCGTCTGGCCGAGGGCATTGCCAAAGGCTGCGCCAATTCGATGCTGGTCAAGGTCAATCAAATCGGCACGCTGACCGAAACCCTAGAAGCGGTATCGATGGCGCACCGCGCGCGTTACACCAATGTGATGTCGCACCGCTCTGGCGAGACCGAAGACAGTACAATCGCAGATCTGGCCGTGGCCACCAATTGCGGGCAGATCAAAACGGGTTCCTTGTCACGTTCGGACCGTTTGGCGAAATACAACCAGTTGATCCGGATTGAGGAAATGTTGGGCGAAACGGCAGTCTATGCGGGCCGCAGCATTTTGCGCAAATAACATCGATAGGGGGGGCTTGCCCCCCCTATCAGGGCAGATCACAGCGCTTTTTGATCAAAATCAGCATCTTTGCCATAGCGTCCGCCGCAGTTGCGCGTTAAGTCGGGGCATGGAACAAAACACGCCCAACCTGAATGAAGACTCTTTGCGCGGATTTTTCTATGCGGCGGGGGCGTATCTGCTTTGGGGTGTTTTGCCCCTTTTTATGAAGGCCCTCGCGCATATATCCCCTGCTGAGGTTTTGGTGCACCGCGTCATCTGGTCCTTGCCGATCGTAGCGGCGGTGGTTTTGTGGACGGGGCGCAGTGCAGATATCAAAACCGCGTTGCGCACGCCGCGCATGATGGGCATGGCGGTTGTGATGGCGGTCTTGGTGTCTTGCAATTGGGGCATTTATGTCTGGGCGATTGGGGCGGGTCACGCGCTGGATGCGGCACTTGGATATTATATCAACCCGCTATTTTCGGTGCTGATTGGGGCGGTTGTTTTAAAAGAACGTCTCAGCCGTCCGCAGATCGTCGCCCTTGCAATCGCGGCGCTGGCGGTGGCAATCCTCACAGTGGAGGCGGGCAAACTGCCGCTGGTCGCGCTGGGATTGACGGGGACTTGGGGGCTTTATGCCTATTTCAAAAAATCCCTGCCCATTGGGCCAAATCAGGGATTTTTTCTGGAAATTCTGCTGCTGACACCGGTCGCGCTGGCCTATTTTGCGTATCTTGGGATGACAGGGCAAGGGCATTTCATGATGGGGGTCAGCCGCGATACAATCTTGTTGGGATCGTGCGGGATTATCACCGCGGTGCCCTTAATGCTGTATGCCAATGGGGCGAAATTGTTGCGGCTGTCGACCATTGCAGTGATGCAATATATGATCCCGACCATGATTTTCATGACGGCGGTGTTCATTTTTGGTGAAACTTTTGGCCCTGCACGGATGATCGCCTTTCCAATGATTTGGGTGGCTTTGATCATTTACACATGGTCATATCTGCGCAAATCCTAAATCCGCACGATGCGTCCACCGCTGACGTCAGCGCCGACGCCGGTGGTCTTGGGCCCCGATGTCGGCAGGCCTCGGATCACGCGCACTGCAAGATAGCCAAAGGCCTGCGCCTCTAACATATCTCCATTTAATCCTGTTTTATCAATATTTTGCGCTGCGATGTTAAGTCGATCTATTAGGGTTAAATTCAACCGCCCGCCGCCAGACACCAATATTTGCGACACTGGTGCGGGCATATGTTCCATGCCCCGATTGACACAAGCCGCTGCAATCGCGGTCAGGGTTGCAATAGCGTCGTGATTGGGCAGTTTGTGCAATTTGCGATAAAATCGATAGAAACTGTCGCGATCCAGCGACTTGGGCGGGATTTTGTGAAAATAGCTTTGGGTTAAAAACACGTCCACCAGCGTCTGATCAACGCGCCCCAGCGCGGCCATCGCACCGCCCGTATCTTGGGGAAGCCCAAACCGCACCTGCATCGCGTCATTGATCGGCGCATTGGCGGGGCCTGTGTCAAAGGCCAGAATCCCCCCCCCCAAAGGATCGACCCATGTTAGATTTCCCACCCCCCCCAAATTCAAAAAGGCGACGGGTTCCGTCAGCCCTAGATATTGCGCACAAGCCAGATGGAAATAGGGCACCAAGGGCGCGCCCTGCCCCCCCAATGCAACATCCATGCTGCGAAAATCATAAACCACACTTATGCCCAGCAATCGTGCCAACAACGCCCCATCGCCCGCCTGATGCGTGCGCCTGTTTTTGGGATCATGCGCCAAGGTTTGGCCATGAAAGCCGATTACCTCAGCCCCTGAAAACCGCGCCAGAACTTCGGCATGGGCGGTTTCCACCACCTCGGCCGCCGCGCTTACGCCTGCCTCGCCTTGCCATTTGCCAAAGGCTGAGCGGATCGTGGCGCGTTCAACGTCGGTATAGGGGCGGTATGCATGGGGACCAAATTCAAAGATTTTCTGCCCGTCCGTCAACACCATCGCGGCATCCACCCCGTCCAGAGATGTGCCCGACATCGCCCCCAATGCCCAAATTGCGTTCGCCATCTTCCCCTTGGCCCACCATGCCGCTATACGATGACGACCTTAATGCAGGAATATCCCATGACCTACCACCCAAAATCTGAATTCATGCGTGTGATGATGCAGCGCGGCTTTGTCGCCGATTGCACGGATTATCAGGCCTTGGATGCGGCGCTGATCAAGGGGGTTGTGCCGGGCTATATCGGGTTTGACGCCACTGCGAAATCATTGCACGTGGGATCGCTGATCCAGATCATGATGCTGCGTTGGTTGCAAAAAACCGGCGGCAAGCCGATCGTGCTGATGGGCGGCGGAACAACCAAGGTTGGCGATCCCAGCTTTCGCGCAGATGAGCGGCCTTTGCTGACCAATGCGCAGATTGATGACAATATTTCAGGCATCAAACGCGCCTTTGCGCCCTATGTCCGCTTTGGCGAGGGGGGTACAGATGCGGTTATGGTCAATAATGCCGAATGGCTGGATGATCTGAATTATCTGTCGTTCCTGCGCGATATCGGGCGGCATTTTTCGGTCAATCGGATGCTGTCGTTTGAATCTGTGAAATCGCGACTGGACCGCGAACAGTCGCTGTCGTTTTTGGAATTCAACTATATGATCTTGCAAGCCTATGATTTTCTGGAACTTCACCGCCGTTACGGCTGTTTGGTGCAGATGGGCGGGTCGGATCAATGGGGCAATATCGTCAACGGGGTGGATTTGACGCGCCGCGTGATTGACGGCGAGGTTTATGGGCTGACATCGCCTTTGTTGACAACCTCGGACGGCAAAAAGATGGGAAAATCGCAAAACGGCGCGATTTGGTTGAATGCGGATTTGCTGTCGCCCTATGAATTCTGGCAGTTTTGGCGCAACACCACGGATGCGGATGTAGGGCGGTTTTTGAAGCTGTATACGGAATTAGAGGTGGCCGAATGTGACCGCTTGGGGGCGTTGCAGGGCGCAGATATCAACCATGCCAAGATCATTTTGGCCAATGAAGTCACGGGGTTGTTGCACGGCGTTGAGGCGGCGCAGGCGGCCGAGGCGACAGCACGGGCCGTATTTGAACAAGGTGGCGTGGGCGAGGAGTTGACCACGGTGATTGTCACATTTGATCAGCTGAGTGAAGGTTTGTCCACGGCGGCCTTGTTCGTGCAGGCGGGGCTTGCGGCATCTGGTAAAGAGGCCAAGCGGTTGTTTTCCGAAGGTGGCGCAAAGATCAACGATATTGCCGAATCCGCGCCGCGTCTGGTGACCGAAGCGGAATTGCAAAACGGTCTGAAACTGACCGCAGGCAAGAAACGCCACGCGATGGTGAAATTAGGATAAGGGGCCCGAAGGCCCCTTTCCTTATTCTTGAACCGTCACTTTGGTCATCACGTCGGGCGTGGCTGGCGGTTCGCCACGCGAAATCGCGTCGACGATGTCCATTCCTGAAATCACATGACCAATGATCGTGTATTGCCCATCCAAAAACGGCGCGGGCGCGAACATGATAAAGAACTGGCTGTTGGCACTGTTCGGATCTTGGGCCCGCGCCATCCCAACGACGCCACGATCAAAGGTTTCTTGGGTGAATTCAGCCGGGATATTCGGCAAGTCTGATCCGCCCATCCCTGCCATAGAATTGTCGCCACCGACCTTGCCGTATTGCACATCGCCCGTCTGGGCCATGAATTCATCGATCACGCGGTGAAACAGGACATTGTCATAGGCGCCCTTTTTGGCCAAAGCGACGATTTGCGCGGTGTGCAAAGGCGCCGTTTCCGCCAAATCGATCACGACCTGACCATTTGCGGCGCCCGTGATGTCTATGACCAAATTCGGGCCAGGGCCATCTTCAAAGGCCAGTGCAGGGCTGGCCATCAGGGCAAATGCGAGAACAGATTTACGCAACATCGGCAGCCACCCGCACAGTGATCATGCGGTCAGGCGACGCTGGTGGTTCGCCGCGTGTGATCGCGTCCACGTGCTCCATTCCCGAAATCACGCGGCCATAAACCGTATACTGGCGGTTCAGGAAATGATTGTCGGAAAAGTTGATGAAAAACTGGCTGTTGGCCGAGTTGGGATTGCTGGACCGTGCCGCGCCAATTGTGCCGCGATCATGCGGGATGCCAGAAAATTCGGCGGGCAAATCGGGGTGTTCAGACCCACCTGTGCCCGCGCGGCGCAGGTTGAAATTGTTTTCCATATTGCCGTTTTCGACATCGCCTGTCTGGGCCATAAAGCCGTCGATGACACGGTGAAAAGCCACGTTGTCATAGGACTTGGCACGGGCAAGGGCCTTCATCCGCTCGGCGTGTTTTGGGGCAATATCTGCCAACAGTTCAATCACCACTTCGCCGCCCTTTAGGGTGATGATGACGGTGTTTTCGGGATCTTTAATCTCGGCCATTTGGCATATCCTTTGGTTTTGATGCGCCGTAACTAGCGCTTTTGGTGCCAAAGGGAAAGGGTCGGCGTGCAGATCGCTTGACCTGAGGGTTGCTTTGCGCAATCTGGGCCAAACAGGAGGCGCGCATGGCTTGGAAAACGATTGACGATATGAATTTGGGCGGCAAAGTGGTTTTGACCCGTGTGGATATCAATGTGCCGATGGACGGCACAGTTGTGACCGATGCAACGCGCATTGAAAAAATTGTGCCCACTGTGCGGGATTTGACGGCGCGCGGGGCCAAGGTTGTGCTGTTGGCGCATTTTGGGCGTCCAAAGGGGAAAGTTGTCCCTGAAATGAGTTTGCGCTTGGTGCAGCCGACCCTAGAGGCGGCGCTGGGGCATTCTGTGACCTTTATGGAACGCCCCAGCCGTGCGGCGATTGACGCCCTGCCCCAGAATGCCGTGGTTTTGGTGGAAAATACCCGTTTCTCACCGATGGAAGAGGCGAATGATCCCAAGATGGCGGCGTTTTTGGCCAGTTTGGGGGATTATTTCTGCAATGACGCCTTTTCTGCAGCGCACCGCGCCCATGCCTCGACCACGGGCGTCGCACATTTGTTGCCCAGTTTCGCAGGCCGTTTGATGGCCGAAGAATTGGCGGCCTTGCAGGCAGCCTTGGGCGCGCCCGAGCGTCCCGTCGTGGCCGTGGTGGGCGGTGCGAAAGTGTCGACCAAGCTGGATTTGTTGGGCAATTTGGTCAGCAAAGTCGATCATTTGGTGATCGGCGGCGGCATGGCGAATACGTTTCTTGTGGCCCAAGGGATAGAGGTTGGTAAATCCCTTGCCGAACGGGATATGGCACCCACCGCATTAGAGATTATCGCCAAGGCCAAGGCCGCAGGCTGCACCCTTCATCTGCCGATCGATGTGGTTGTCGCCCGCGAATTCAAGGCCCATGCGGCCAGTGAAACCGTTTTGGCCAATGCCTGCCCCAGTGACGCGATGATCTTGGATGCGGGGCCGCAGACTGTCGCGGCGTTGCGCGATTTGTTTGCCATGTGCAAAACGCTGATTTGGAACGGCCCCCTTGGGGCGTTTGAAATTGAGCCGTTTAATATGGCGACCAATGCAGCGGCGAAAGCTGCGGCCGAATTCACCCGCGCAGGAAAATTGGTTTCGGTTGCAGGTGGGGGTGATACGGTTTCGGCCCTAAATCAGGCGGGGGCGGCGGATGATTTCACCTTTATCTCGACCGCAGGCGGCGCGTTTTTGGAATGGATGGAGGGCAAAGAATTGCCCGGCGTGGCGGCCTTAGTGCAGGCCTAACGCCCCGTTAGCGCAATCATTGATTATGTTAGCGTAACCATTCTTGCAGGCATGACAATTGCCCCTTAGGTCGGTGACAAAGGGGGCAATTATGACAAAAATCGTTCAAAATATTCTAAGCAAATATGAGGGTGAGACGCCAGGCGTCAAGGCCAGCTTGGCGCGGATCATGATGCAAGGCAAACTGTCGGGCACGGGCAAGATGATTATCCTGCCTGTCGATCAAGGCTTTGAACATGGGCCTGCGCGCAGTTTTGCGATGAACCCCGCCGCCTATGATCCGCATTATCATTTCCAACTGGCGATTGACGCGGGGCTGAATGCCTATGCCGCGCCCTTGGGGATGCTTGAGGCGGGGGCAGATACGTTTGCGGGGCAAATCCCGACCATTCTTAAGGTGAACTCGGCCAACAGCCTGATGGGTGCGCATAAGGATCAGGCCATTACAGCCACAGTCTCGGATGCTGTGCGCTTGGGATGTGCTGCGGTTGGGTTCACGATCTACCCGGGTTCTGACAGCCAATTGAATATGTATGAAGAAATCGCTGAAATGCGACGTGAAGCGGCGGCGCAGGGGATTGCAACTGTGATCTGGTCTTATCCGCGCGGCCCTGCCATCACCAAGGACGGCGAAACGGCGATTGATGTGGCCGCATATGGCGCGCAGATCGCGGCATTACTGGGCGCGCATATTTTGAAAATCAAACTGCCCAGCGATCATGTGATGCAAGACAAAGCGGTCTATGCACAAGAAAACATTGATATTTCGACCCAATCTGCCCGCGTGCGTCATTGCGTTCAGGCCGCCTTTGCTGGGCGTCGGATTGTGATATTCTCGGGCGGGGCGGCCAAAGGGGTGGACGCGGTTTACGATGATGCCCGTGCCATTCGCGATGGCGGAGGGCATGGGTCGATCATTGGACGCAACGCCTTTCAACGCCCCCGCGCCGAGGCACTGGAAATGTTGGCCAAACTGGTCGCCATCTATCAAGGGGAGGTATAATTTTGTTTTCAAAAGGTTGAGTTTGTGCCAAAGTAAAATCTAGCAGCCCATCCAGAGGCCTGCAAAGAGGCACGATGTTCAACCTATCTTTTCGGGCCGCTATTGGTGGCGCTGTGTTTTTGTTTATCGCCCTTGTGGCGGCGGGATCCTTTGTGGTGGCCGCAGTTCAGGGTGATTTTGGCGTAATGCGCCGCGTTCAAATCCATGCAGAGGCGGCGCAATTGCGCCAAGAACGCGACGCCTTGCGGGTGGAACTGAACCATATGCAGAACCTTACACGGCGTCTGTCGGACAATTATCTGGATATTGATTTGTTGGACGAACGCGCCCGCGCGGTCTTGGGATATCTGCGCGCAGATGAGGTTGTCATCCGCTGATTTCGCGGCGACGCGGCGCTGAAAATTCAAAATTGCCCTTATTTTCCCGATGTGGTATAAATAGTTTAACACTGAACTATTTTCGGCAGGGGGAAACGCTTTGGCCACCAAGAAAACACCCGATGACTCGGCGCAGAAATCCAATGTCTCCAAGGATGATCTGCTGAAATACTATCACGAGATGCTGTTGATCCGCCGATTCGAGGAAAAGGCGGGCCAGTTGTATGGCATGGGGCTGATCGGCGGCTTTTGCCATTTGTATATCGGTCAAGAGGCGGTTGTTGTGGGCCTAGAGGCCTGCACCAAAGAAGGCGACAAGCGTGTGACCAGTTACCGCGATCATGGGCATATGCTGGCTTGCGGGATGGACGCGAATGGTGTGATGGCCGAACTGACGGGGCGCGCGGGGGGCTATTCACGCGGCAAGGGCGGTTCGATGCATATGTTCAGCCGCGAAAAGCATTTCTATGGCGGGCACGGCATTGTGGGCGCGCAGGTTCCCCTTGGCGCAGGTCTGGCCTTTGCCGACAAATACAAGGGCAATGACAACGTCACCTTTACCTATTTCGGCGATGGCGCGGCCAATCAGGGCCAAGTCTATGAGACGTATAATATGGCCGAACTTTGGGCCTTGCCCGTCATTTTTGTCATTGAAAACAATGGCTATGCGATGGGCACCTCGGTGAAACGGTCTACCAAATCGACCACATTGTTCGGGCGCGGTTTGGCCTATGGCATCCCAGGTGAGCAAGTGGACGGCATGGACGTTTTGGCCGTCAAAGAGGCCGGCGAAAAGGCCGTGGCCCACTGCCGCGCCGGCAAAGGCCCCTATATTTTGGAAATGATGACCTATCGCTATCGCGGCCATTCCATGTCTGACCCCGCGAAATACCGCACCCGCGAAGAGGTCGAAAAGATCAAAACCGAAAAAGACGCAATTGAACACGTGCGCGATTTGCTGCTGAACGCGGGGCTAGCATCCGAAGATGACCTAAAGGCGATTGATAAGAATATCAAAGACATCGTCAACGCCAGCGCCGAATTCGCCAAGGACAGCCCCGAACCTGATGTGTCGGAACTGTTCACTGATATTTACGCCTAAGGGGGGATAGACCATGGCAATTGATATTCTGATGCCCGCGCTGTCGCCGACGATGGAAGAAGGCACTTTGGCGAAATGGTTGGTGGCGGTGGGCGATAAGGTCAAATCGGGCCAGATCATCGCAGAAATTGAAACTGACAAGGCGACGATGGAGTTTGAGGCCGTCGATGAGGGGGTTGTTGGTTCCCTTTTGGTCGCGGCGGGCACGGCGGGGGTCAAGGTAAACGATCCGATCCTGCGTTTGCTGGAAGATGGTGATGCGGCGGGTGCTGCCCCTGTTGCTGCGGCCCCTAAGGTCGCGGCAACCCCTGCCCCCGTTGCGGCTGTTTCTGCCGCGCCCGTTGCCGTTCAATCCAAGGCCTCGCCCGATTGGCCCCAGGGCACGCCGATGAAAACCATGACGGTGCGCGAGGCCCTGCGTGAGGCGATGGCCGAAGAAATGCGCGCCGATCCGAATGTGATGTTGATGGGCGAAGAGGTCGGCGAATACCAAGGGGCCTATAAAATCTCGCAGGGCTTACTGGATGAGTTTGGCGCGAAACGGGTGGTCGACACACCGATCACCGAAATGGGATTTACGGGGATTGCCGTGGGGGCCGCTTGGGGCGGCTTGCGCCCCATTTTGGAATTCATGACATTTAACTTCTCGCTGCAAGCCATTGATCACATTTTGAATTCGGCCGCAAAGACCAACTATATGTCGGGCGGTCAATTGGGCTGTCCCATCGTGTTTCGCGGTCCAAATGGCGCGGCGGCGCGGGTGGGCGCGCAGCATTCTCAGGATTTCAGCGCCTGGTATGCGGCGATCCCTGGGTTAAAGGTGGTCACGCCCTATTCGGCGTCTGATGCCAAGGGTCTGCTTAAATCCGCGATCCGCGATGCGAACCCCGTGGTGTTTTTGGAGAATGAAATTCTTTATGGGCAGTCGTTCGAGGTGCCCGATCTGCCCGATTTCACCATTCCGTTCGGCAAGGCCCGCATTTGGCGCGAAGGCACGGATGTGACGATTGTATCGTTTGGCATTGGCATGAAATACGCGCTTGAGGCGGCGGATCACTTGGCCAAAGACGGCATCTCCGCCGAGGTGATCGATCTGCGCACCCTGCGCCCGATTGATTATGATACGCTGATCGCTTCGGTGATGAAAACCAACCGCTGTGTAACTGTCGAGGAAGGCTTCCCCGTGGGGGCCATTGGTGATCATTTGGCATCGACCATCATGCAGCGCGCCTTTGATTATTTGGACGCGCCCGTTGTGACCTGCACGGGCAAAGATGTGCCCATGCCTTACGCGGCCAATTTGGAAAAATTGGCGCTGGTGACGACCGCTGATGTGGTCGCTGCTGTCAAATCCGTTTGCTATCGTTAGGGGAAAGTTATGGCGATTGAAATTCTTATGCCGGCCCTGTCCCCCACGATGGAGGAAGGGACATTGGCCAAATGGCTGGTGGCCGAGGGCGACACGGTGAAATCTGGCCAAATCATTGCCGAGATTGAGACCGATAAGGCAACGATGGAGTTTGAGGCCGTAGATGAGGGCCGTATTGGCAAATTGCTGGTGGCCGCAGGCACGGCAGGGGTCAAGGTTAACGCGCCGATTGCCGTGCTGGTTGAGGACGGCGAGGCATTGACGGCCAAACCCAAGGCTGCCGCTGTCAAGGCCGAAGTGGCCGTTTCCGCCGTTGCGGCCCCCGCTGTCACTGCACCAAAAGCCACAGGCGCACGTGTGTTCGCTTCGCCCTTGGCGCGGCGGATTGCCCATGAAAAGGGCTTGGATTTGTCGGCGGTTCAGGGCTCTGGTCCGCATGGCCGTATCATCC
Source organism: Cypionkella sp. (assembly GCA_040398785.1). Classification (GTDB taxonomy): domain Bacteria; phylum Pseudomonadota; class Alphaproteobacteria; order Rhodobacterales; family Rhodobacteraceae; genus Cypionkella. Next base: position 111,064 of record JBBATJ010000010.1, read on the forward strand.
GCGCCGATGTCGAAGGGGTGAAAGCCGCGCCTGTTGCTGCACCCATTTCTGCGCCCGCTAAGGCTGCAAGTGGTGGCTTCCCGACTGGCCTTGCCACCGAAACCGTGTTGAAAATGTATGCCGACCGCGCTTATACCGAGGTGCCTTTGGATGGAATGCGCCGCACCATCGCGGCCCGCCTGACAGAGGCCAAGCAAACCATCCCCCATTTTTATCTGCGCCGTTCGGTGCGGCTGGATACGTTGCTGGCCCTGCGCGAGCAATTGAATAAGGGGCTGGAAGGGCGGGGTGTCAAGCTCTCGGTCAATGATTTCATTATCAAGGCGTCAGCGCTGGCCTTGCAAACCGTGGCAGATGCCAATGCGGTTTGGGCGGGCGACCGTATTTTGCGGCTGAAACCATCGGATGTCGCGGTGGCCGTGGCGATTGAGGGCGGGTTGTTTACGCCTGTGCTGAAAGACGCGGAAACCAAGTCGCTGTCGGCCCTGTCCCTTGAGATGAAGGATCTGGCCGCGCGGGCGAAATCGAAAAAACTGGCGCCGCACGAATACCAAGGCGGCAGTTTTGCCATTTCCAATTTGGGCATGATGGGAATTGAGAATTTCGATGCCGTCATCAACCCGCCACATGGGGCGATTTTGGCGGTGGGTGCGGGGATCAAACAACCCGTGGTCTTGGCCGATGGAAGTCTTGGCGTGGCGACTGTGATGTCGATGACCCTATCGGTGGATCACCGCGTGATTGACGGTGCTTTGGGCGCCACGCTGATGGCTGCCATCTGCGCCAATCTGGAAAACCCGATCGGGATGCTGGCCTGATATGGGGGGCCTCTGCCCCCCACCGTTTTGCAAGCAAAACTCCCCCCCGAGGATATTTGGAAAGAAAAGAAAAAACTTGTGTTTCTTTTCTTCACAAATATCCTCAGGGGGTGAGGCGCAGCCGAGGGGGGGCGAGCCCCCCCTTTTTGGGCCTAAATCTCGCCCTTGATCAGTTGATCCATTGTGACAGAAGGCTGCGCACAGCCCGCCTCGCCCACAATCCGCGCGGGCACGCCGGCCACGGTTTTATTCGCAGGCACATCCATCAGCACCACCGATCCCGCCGCGATCCGGCTGCAATGACCGATATGGATATTGCCCAATATTGCGGCCCCTGCCCCGATCATCACGCCATCACCGATTTTTGGATGACGATCCCCGTCCTCTTTGCCCGTGCCGCCCAAGGTCACCGAATGCAGCATGGACACATTGTCCCCGACGACAGCGGTTTCGCCCACAACGATGGAATGCGCGTGATCGATCATAATACCCCGCCCAATTTTGGCTGCAGGGTGAATGTCGACACCGAACACCTCGGACACGCGCATTTGCACGAAATAAGCCAAGTCTTTGCGCCCCATCGACCACAGCCAATGGCCAATACGATACGCTTGCACCGCCTGATAGCCCTTGAAAAACAGCAAGGGTTGGATGAACCGCAGGCAGGCGGGATCGCGGTCATAGACGGCAGTTAAATCGGCACGGGCGGCTTGGCCCAGATCAGGATCGGCCTCATAGGCCTCATCCGCGATTTCGCGCAGAATTTGTTCGGACATTTCGCTGGACGCCAGTTTCATCGAAAACCGATAGGCCAAGGCGCGTTCCATGCTGGGATGGTGCAGCAGGCTGGAATGCACGACCCCGCCCAAGAGCGGTTCGGTTTGCACCATATCAAAGGCTTCTTGGCGCACGCGCGCCCAAACTGGATCTAATGTGGCAAGCTTGGTTTTGGTTTCCAACATCATCTGTCCCCCAATTCAACCCAGATTAGCATAGCCTCGGGGCTTGCCGCAAGTCCGCGAGCCCTTATGGGTGGCGCAGGCCCGCACCATCTGGGCAAGGGCGGCAAGAAAGTCGACATCAGACAAGTTGGGCGCGACGCGGCGATCAAAGGCCAAGGCCCGCGTGAGCAACGCGCCATCGCCCCAACGGGGATGTGGGCGGCCAAAGCGTTTGAAATAGGCGTGCGCGGCATGGGATTGCGCCAAGATGTCGTGTGCAAGGGCGGCGCGCGTGGCCATTGGCGCGGCGGCCAACACCGCCGCTGCCGCAATAAGATCACTGCTGAGGATCCGCCGCATCAAAGGGCGATCAAACGAAATGGCCCATTGCCAAAACCGTCTGACCTTTGCGCCACCGCAAGGCTGACCCCTGCCCCATCTGACGCGCGCATGGCGGCCGTATAGGTAAAGACAGGGGCTGTCGTCACCACTTCGCGCAAAACATTTGCGCCTGACATCACCCGCAAAGTATATCCTTCGCTGGTTTCCGAAAGGGGCACATCAATACCATCCCAAGTGTCGCCGTCGATCCTTGTGCGCCTGATCCAACGCACCAAGACATCATTTCCAGCAGGGGTTGCACGCAAATGTGCGACGCTGTAGGGGCGCAAACCCAGACCTGCGAAACTGCGCATCTCATGCACAACAGAGGCGGCGTGAACCCCCGCTGCAGCCCGTCCAACGCGGTAATTGCGCACCAACCCCCGCGCCGAGAGGGGCAAACTCACCTGTTGTAGGGCAGAATTGATCAACACAAATTCCGATCCCACCGGCCAGACAGAGGGGATTAGACTGCCCGCCTGTCCGCGCAGACGGCCGCGTATTTCATAGGTGTCAGGGGCGATCAGAACGGCATCGGTGAATTGGATCACCTCGTAGGTGACGCCAAAGCCAATCGCTGCAAGGTTGGCCCCTGCCAACACCTCGGACGGACTGGCCGATGAAAGGCTGCCTGTGGCCAGTTTCACCCGAAGGGCCGCACCACGATCCCATAAACCCGTTTGCGCCGCAGCAAGCGGTGTTTCGGTCATACCAAAGCTGGCAGATGTGTTCAAAACCGTGTTCAGCGCGTAATTGTCATCGCTGACGGCAGACCAAACCGCGATCTGTCCAGGCCAAGGTTTGGCAATGGCACAAACATAGGGGGCATGGGCCACTTCGTCGCCATTCAATAGGGGCAAGTCTAAAAACCGCACCTCGACGGGGACATCGGCAAGCGGGGCGGCCCAAGGGCGCGGGATGTCGGCAATCAAAGCGGGGCGATAGGAGGCGGTTTCTGATCGAACCGCCTCAATCAATTGATAATCCCCCGCTTCGATACGATCGATTCGATAGACCTGCCCCGCGATATGCACGCGGTCCCCAGCCCCCAAATCCAGCCGGGATTTCGGCAGGGCGAAGCGGGCGCTGTCGCGCGCAATCCGCGACTCGGCCATCCAGCGTTGCGCAATTTCGCCGGCCTCATTGCCGTTCAACACCAGCGGCAATTCGCTTTGCGCCAGACTAAGCCGACCCTGATCCGGAAAAATCGCCTCGGCAATGCGGGCACTATAGCTGCCCTCAGCCTCGATATAGCTTAGCCGCAAGCGGCCCGTCTCATCCAAGACTGCGGCGCGGGTGGTTTCCAAAACGCCCTCGCGTTCAGACGTGCGCACCAAATCTCCCTGATCCAAGGGCGCAATTTCCCCAAAATCGCGGCCTTGAATGTGCAAAACCCCCTCTTTTTCCACGACGTCTTGGGCATTGGCCAACAAAAGGGGCTGCATCATTGCCCGCGCCGTGGTGATGTCATTGATGCCATAGCCGCGCAGCAGCGCATGGCAGTGCAATAGGTCAGGTGCATCAACGCCTGCCTCGGCGCAAATCTCGGCCAAAACCGCCGCAAGGGGCTGGTTCGATGTGCGCCCATTCAGCCAGTGGCCGCCCGCATAATTGCCCCCATCAGACCAAAGCGCATTATTGCGCGGAAAATCGGGAAAAGGTCGCGCATCCCATGCCCAGACATGGCTATGGGCAAAATCCAGCATGGGGCCGTTGTATAGGGGCGAATTTGGGTTTTGCGCGGGGTCAGTCCAATGCAGATACATCGCGCGCAAATAAGCCATTTGCATCAAATCATCGCGCCGCCCATTGGAATATTTGGGCAGGCCAGATTCGGATGATTTTGCGTCCAAAAAGCGGTTTGGCTGATTGGTGCCTTTGTCAATTGCCGCACATCCATATTCAGTAAAGCGAAATGGTTTGCTGGCAGGCACCCAAGCCGTGGGCGTGGCCGCGCGCGTGCCACCCACACGCGGATAGTGAAAATTCTGCCACCAACCGCGCAAGTCTTTATAGCGGTAAATCCAATCCTCGCCCCATTCGGTATCAACGATCGGCTGGCGACGTTGAGCCGCCTCGCCCTCGGGGCTGGCATAATACCAATCATACCCTTCGCCGCCCGCGATATTGCCGCGCAGATAATCCAGATTGTAGATGCTGGTGGCCTCTTGATCTAAATGATCGCCGTCGCGCCAATCCGAGAGTGGCATATAGTTATCAATGCCGACATAGTCGATATTTGCGTCGCCCCACAGCGGATCCAAATGAAAATAGACATTGCCATTTGTTTGTAGGCCAAAATATTCCGACCAATCGGCGGCATAGCTGATTTTGCAATTTGGTCCCAGAATGGCGCGCACATCGTTTGCTAGGGCCCGCAGTCGGGTGACAGTTGGAAAGGATTGATTGGCCCCGCGCAATTGCGTCAGGCCTCGCAATTCCGATCCGATCAAGAAACTGTCAACGCCACCTGCCACCGCACAAAGATGCGCGTAATGCAAGATGAACCGCCGATAGCGCCATTGATCGGGGCCGCTGTATTGAACCCCAGTTGAATTATGCGAAAACTGCGCGGTCGTTGCGGTGCCAAAAAACGCATCGACATCATTGGTTGCCAAGGCCGTGCCGTCCCCCCCGCTGGTAATCCGACCGCGCCACGGCAAAGCCGCCTGTTCCGCCCCCCCATAGGGATCGGGCAGGCCATTGCCCGCCAATTGATCCATCAAAATGAACGGATAAAAGGTGACGGCTTTGCCCGCCAATTTCAGCGCCGCTATCGCCTCGAGAACCGATTGATCGGTGGGCGTGCCGCCATAGATTGGGCGCCCCTCGATTTGGGCAATCTGCGCTGCATTGGCGCGCGACAGGCCGCTGACTGTCCAAGCCATGCCTGCGCCGTCAATCGCTGTTTGTTCCACTTTGGGGCGGATGGTGCAGGCGCCGCTGCGCAGATCATCGCCAAACCAAGACACCACCAGCGCCACAGATTGCGCGCTGGGCAGGTCTTGGGTCAAATCATCCAGACTGGTTGCAAAATCCGTCTGGCCTGAGGCGGTGTTTTGATTTGCGCTGCGGCGATCTGCGGGAGCGTAATTGTAATGCACTGGCGTTGTGGCCAACGCATATTCACCCGTGCCCGGGATCAGCGCGACACCTGGGATAATCTTTGACAGATCGGTTGCGTGATCCTTAGCGGGGCGGATCACCTCAAAGGACAGTTGCGGCACGCGGTTTCCATAGGATTGCAGGGCCAAATCCTCGATCACCACATAGGCAATGCCGCGATAGGCAGGGGCCGCGCCCTCAACCGCCTCAATTTTTGGATCGGGCTGTTGGGTTTGGCTGCCGTTGTAAAAGCGCAAATTCAGGCTGCTGGGGGCGATTTCATTGCCATCGGCCCAAATTCGCCCTAACCGCAGAACCTCGCCCTCGCACAGTGCCACCGCCAAAGAAATCGAATAGCTATAACTGTTTATGGTCGGGCCACCGCCGCCCTTGCCGCCCCCAGACCGCGCCACATTTTCCAAAAACCGCGTCGCCCAAATCACCTGCCCCGCAACCCGCTGCCGTCCCCACAACCGCGCGACGGCCGTGCCCTCGCTTGCGCCCATCACGCGCAAGCGGTCAATGCGGCCTTGCGCGACAGCGTCCGATCCCGCGCCCAAAATGCGCTGATCCATTGCTTGGCCAATCGTAGCGCCGACAGCGCGGCCAATCACTGCCCCCGACAGGCCCAAAACCGTGCCGCCAAAGCCAGAGCCAAGGGCCGCCCCTGCAGCAGAAAGTAATAGCGTGGCCATGTCATCAACTCCTATGGAAAACGATAACGCGCAACGATTTTGCGCCGCCAAGGATCGGTCAAGGCGGATTCAACCACCGCATGACCGAAATAGGCATGAATGAAACTGGGATTGTGAACGCGGCCTTGGATCCCCAGATGTTTGGCCACGGCACCTGCGCGCATCCGAAACAACAACACATCGCCTGCCGCAGGATCATTTAGATCTTTGGCGATGAGCACTTGATCGGCGGCGGCACGCAAATCTTCGCGACCGCCCGCCTCGGACCAATCCATACTATACGGCGGAAGGGTCATGGGTTCGCACCCGTATACCTCGCGCCAAACCCCGCGCAACAGACCCAGACAATCTGTCCCCGCCCCTTTGACCGACGCCTGATGTATATAGGGCGTGCCAATCCAGCCACGCGCCAAATCCGCGATCATTTAAACAGGCTCCCGCCATCTTTGGGTTGCATCGCATTGGGATAGCTGATTTGCCAATCCTCGCCCGGAATATGCGGAAAACCCTGAAAATTAACCAAGTTATTGAACTTGGCCTGACACGTCGCAGCCTGCCTGTCACACCCGGGTTCCAGCGATATCTGATCCCCAATGTTCAGGGGCATATCCTGCCACAGATCAATCAACCTGCCGCCCGCCCGCGCCCGATCCCGTTTGATCATGCCGACCAAACCCGCGCTGATCCCCGTAGTAACCGCAAAGCGCCCCAGGTCAAACCAGCCATCTGTTTGGGTTGCCTGCCCCGATAGGACATACGTCCCATCTAAAATATCAAAGATCACCATCGGCAAAGCCGCTACAACCGCCTTGCACGATACATCCCCCAAAACCGCCGAACACCCGCGCGTGTAACTGCGCCCCATCGACTGGTTCAACAGATCGGTTAAGCCGCGCAATTCCACCTTGAACGCGCCGCCCGCGCGGGTGACATCGCCAAAATGGCCGCGAAACTGTTCCATCCGTTGGCTGGGATCGGCCCAATTCAACAGCCATACCCGCACCTCGGCCCCGTCAAATCGGCCTGCGATCAAATCCACCTCGTCAATGGCCGACAGAGCGCCCGTCGCTTCGGAATTGTCCACCGATAGGCCCGTTGTTTGCTGCAACGCCTTGGCGGCCAAACCTGAACTGGCCTGAAACACCATCCCGTCAAAACCGATATCGCCGTCATGATCGGTAAAGCCCAGCCAAACCCCATCACGCCGTGTCACACCCCAGGCGCGGCACAGCGTGGTGACGCCCGTTTTCAGATGATCCAGAAAATCTGTGTTCATGCCCGCACCTCTAGGATTGGCACATTGGGCAATTCCCCCGCTGAGAATGCCGCGATCGATGTCTGCAAGCTGTCCGTGTCAAACCGCGCGGGCACGTCAAATTCGAAACCCGCCGAGATTTCTGCGCCAATGTCAGGCGGGATCACGAATGTCACAATTCCCGTATCGGGGTTGACGCTAAATTCATCATCTTGCAGTTTCGGATCGCCCCCAAGAGCCACGTAAACCGTGTTGGCAATAGGTTTGCGGATCGGGCGCAGATAGAATTCCTGCCCCGACGCATAGCGTTTTGTCAATTGAAACTGCGTTTGTTGGCCATCCCCCATGCCGATGCGCTGATCAAATGGCGTGATCGTCGCCGCCAATCCGCAGGATTTGTAATCGGTCCAATCCTTCCAGCGAAAGGCGTGCAGCTGCCCGCGCCGCGCCTCAAAAAAGGCCAAAAGTTGATCCAGATCGTCCAAGGACCGCAACCCAAAGCCTGCATCATAGCGCCTGCGCGCGTGCGCCCACGGGGTGCTGCGCTCCTCATGCCCATTGGCGAGCGGGACGATTTCGGTCAGCCTCTCCGGGCCGCCCGCGCTGCCGTAACTGAGGTTGGTTGGAAATTGCACATTGTGAAAGACCATGATCCTTGCTCCTCAACGATTTCTTTGTCCACGCGCCAGCATCCGCTGGGCCTGGGCTGCGATTTGGCTTTGGCTGCGCTGAAATCCTGCCACATCGGGGGTTTGGATGTTCATCACAAGGGTCACAGGCCGAGACCCGCCTTGCACGCCCAAACGTCCATCTGGGCCGCGGGCAAGGGGCATGATTGCCTCTGGCCCCGCCTCGCCCATCAGACCCATACCGCCGCGCATCGGAAATTGCGTGGCACTGGCCACAACGCCGCCTTTGGCAAAGGGCATCACGCGGCCTGCAGAAAACGCCCCCCCCGCCGCAAAGGGCATCAGGCCGCCAAGCAGCCCCGAAATCCCATTAGCAATGGCGCCGCCCACGGCGTTTTGCACAGGTTTCATGGCGATATTATAGGCGGTGGCCGCGATGGATTGCGCCACACCCCGCAGGGCGTCTTGCAGTTTCATCCCGTCAAACACCACCCCGTCAAAGGCGCGCCGCAAGCCCGACGAAATCCCCCCCGCCAGCGCGTTTACCTCGCGGCCCGTGTAAACCAAACTGTCGCGCATCTTTGACAACTCGCCATCAAAGGCCGAGACCACACCCGACGTCGCGCCGATACTGGCCTCAAGTGCGGTGATCTGATCTTGTAAGTCCTGCATTTTGGTCCCCTTTGTCTGGATAGCGCGCCGACAATTGTTCCAGCCGCGAACGGGTCAGGGGGGCATCCCCCTCGCCCAGCATCAATCGCAATTCCAAGGGCGTCAGCCGCCAGAACTGATCTGGCAGCAATCCCAGCCCCCCCAATTCGCGCCGCGTCAGCGCCGCCTGCATCAGATTTGGCCAATCAAGGTTCATGTCGCGTCTGGCATCTGAAACGCCCGCGCCAGCAGTTGCGCTGCCGCTGTGGCGGCCGCGATCATGCCCCCGCCAATTTCAATTGTGCGCAAGTCATCCGCCGTGCCCTGCCAACCGCCACCCCGCAAGCCCGCAACGACCAGCGCCAAAACATCGCGCGCGCGGTAACTGCCCTGTTCAAACCGCGTGACAAGGCCAATCAAGCTGTCCGTGCCCAAAACCGTTTCCAATTCCGCCAGCGCGCCCAATGTCAATTTCGCCACATGGGGACGCCCGTCCAAAATCAGGGTCACTTCGCCTGCAAAGGGATTATTCATAGCGCAAGGAAGGTCAGTTGCCCTGCCGAGGCAAGCGTGACCTCAAACGTCGCCTCGCCGTTATGGCTTCCTGCATAATCCAGCGCGGTGATTTGAAACTTGCCCTCAATCACGCCGAAATCGGGGATGATGACCTGAAAACGCGGCATTTCGGCATCAAAGAAAATTTGCCGCGCCCGTGCATCGGTCGCCGCATCCCGAAACACGCCGCTGCCCGATAAGGTCGCGGTTTTCATTCCCGCCCCCGCCAGCAACTCGCGCCACCCGCCCGCACTTTCCAGACTGGTCACATCGACAGTTTCCGTGTTCAGATTGATCCGCGTCGCCCGCAGACCCGCAAGCGTGACAAACTGCCCATCACCAATCATATCCACTTTGATCAGCAGGTCTTTTCCATTTTGAACGGCCATTTTTATCCCCTTTTGAAGGTTTCAATTCAAATCAATGCGGGCGCGAAATTGCAGATCAATGCGGCGCACCGATCCTTCATCCAGCCGCCGCGCGGTGGCGCGCAGAAATTGCAGCGATACCAAATGCCCCGTGGTCAGCGGCAAATCCGCATCCACCAACGCGGCACTGACCGCCCCCGCGATGGCTTTCGCAGGCAAAAATCCCGTCTCATCGGAAATCACCGCAATTTCCAAACGATGTTCGGCCCCTGCCCCGGTTTTGTCTGATTGATCCAAGGCCACCTCTGGCCCCAGCAGAACAAATGTCCCAGATACAGTCCCAGGCGGCATCGCATCCACAATCAACGCATTGGGCAATTCGGCGCTCAGGCGCGCGAAAACCGCCGATTGCAGCGCAGCACTTGCGACATAGCTCATGCGGGAACCTCCTCACGCGCGAAACAGACCAGATAACGCGTATCGCGCTCGGCCACGGCCAGAATGGTGAAAATACGCCGCCCCTCGCGCAGACGTTGTTCGGGGCGTGGGCGGGCAGGATCGCCAAATGGGGCGGCGCGCAGAGTGATACGATACGGGACTTGGGCCAGAAAAACTTCTTCGCCCGCCGTTTGCCGTCCCGCGCCAGATGTCACCTCGGCCCAATGGGTGCAGATCACGTCCCACGTGCTGGTAAATCCCCCCGCCCCATCGGGCAGACGCACCGCCTGTTCCAGCGTCAAAAGTCGGTCCAGTTGCGGCGCGCTCATGCGGCACCGCCGCCCAAAACGCGGATATTGCGCCATGGCTCGATCAGGGATTGCACCGCCACGGGCAGGCCCGCCGTTTGGCCATCATGGCGTGTCTCATAATATTGTGCGGCCAGCAGCAGCACGGCTTGGGCCAAATCGGCGGGCACCTGCGCCCATGCCGCGCCAAAGCCTGCGTCAAACGTAATTTCCAACCGCCCATCCAGCGGCACCGATGTAAACATCAACCCCACTGCAATCAGCTTGGGGCGATGTGTATCGGGAACCAATTTATAGCGGGTGACGGGAATTTCAAAATCCGTCACATCAAAAACGCTGACCCCCACCACGTTGACCACGGGGGCCAAGGGCAACGGCTGTTCATTCGGATTGCGCCAATCGTTCAGCGTCAAGAGGTAGCGGCGCGTCAAAATCACCTTACCAATCCGCGCCTCGATCGCGGCAATAGCGGCGCGCAAATGCGCCTCCAAAAGACCATCCTGCAAGGCATCCGCGCCAAAGGCCGTGCCCAGTCGCAAATGGTCCTTGAACACCGCAATCGGCAAGGCGGCAGTCGGGATTTGAGTGAGTTCGGTCAATAACATGGCTTTGCCTTTCATAAGAGAATGGGTGCGCGCGAACGCGCACCCCGCAGGCCTTAGGAAACTGCGATTTTCAGCAGTTTGATCGCCGCAAAATCGGTCACATCGCCGCCCACACGCTTGTTCGCATAGAACAAGACATTGGGTTTGGCCGAGAAGGGGTCGCGCAAAATGCGCAGATCAGGGCGTTCGGCAATGGTATAGCCCGCGTTGAAATCCCCAAAGGCAATCGCATAGGCATTGGCGGCGATGTCTGGCATATCCTCGGAAATCAAGACGGCATAGCCCATCAGACGCGCGGGGGCCTCGGCCGCCAAACCATCCGACCACATGAAACGCCCATCCGCGTCCTTCATCTTGCGCACAGCGCCCGCGGTTTTCGAATTCATCACAAAGGTCGCATTGGCGCGGTAATCCGCCCCCAGCGCATAGATCAAATTGATGATGCAATCGACCGCATTGGTGGTGGCAAAATCCGCCGCAGCGCCCGTGGGCACATAGCCAAGGCTGCCCCAAGTCCAAGACGCATTCGCAACCTTTGGCGGGTTCAAAATGCCCTTTGGCTTGTCCACACCGTCGCCGTTGATAAAGGCAGCCGCCTCGGCACGGATGAAACGCGTCGCAATCTTGCCCGCAAGCCAACCTTCGACATCAAAGGCGGTGTCATCCAGCAAACGCTGGCTGGCCTTTGGCATCGCTGACAGTTCCTGCAGTTTGATCGAAATACGCTCGACTTGCGGCGTCGCGGTTTCCGACGTCGCGGCAATTTCGGTCGCCCAAGCACTGCCCACTTCGGAACGATCAATCAGCACATCAAACGATGTCGCATCAATCTGGACCACATTGGCGATTGAGCGCAAAGAACTGGTGGACACCAACATAGACCGGATGCTGTCCGCCGTTTGCGGGTCCATCAAATAGCCGCCATCCGCTGCAACCATGGTTGACAACGCCTTACCTTCCAAAACAAGGCCGCGCAGCCCGTCATCGTCGCCCGTGCGCAAATAGGCGCCAAAGGCCTTTTTGTGCGGCAGTTCGGTTTCCGCCTGCACCGACAGCGCAGGGCGGGAATAAGTCAAAGATTTACGATCCATCATGATCTGTTCCTGTTGTTGCAAAGAGTGTTTCACGTCGTCTTGAAGGCCTTTGACGGCGTTCAAAAATCCGGCCATGGCGGAAGTCACCTCCGGATGCAGGGCTTTTGGCAATGCGCCATCCACCCGAGCCTTTGTCTCGGTCATGTCAGTTTTCCCAAAAGATGGGCCTTACGGCCTGTTGCGGGGCGTGTTGCCCCCCTCCAAGGTCAGGCGGGCCGCCTCAAACAGCGCCGCCACCTCCGCCCATGGTTCGGGCGCGTCTGATTTGCCCGAAACCCGTGCCTCTGCCTGCATGGGGAATGTGACCAAAGACACTTCCCACAGCTCTAATTCTGACAAGATGCGATTGCCCTTGTCGTCGCGTGTTGATTTCACCGTGCGATAGCCGATGGACAGACCATCAATCGCCCCCGCCTCCAGCAGGGCCGCCGCCTCGCGTCCCCGATCCACCGCGGTCAGGATACGGCCCTTGACGAACAGCCCCGTCGCATCCTCGCGGATTTCATCCCAAACGCCGATGGGCTGGGTTGGATCATGCTGCCACAGCATTTTGACGCCGCGCCCCTTGGACGCCGCAAGGCTGGCCGTATAGGCGCCCTTGGCCACCACATCGCCGCCCTGATCGCGCAGCCCGAACAGGCTGGCATAGCCCGACACAACTGTGCCCTCGCTGATCGTCAAACCCGCGTCCGACTGGTGATATTTGCGCTCTGGCGCGCCTTCCATCTTCCACTGCATATCAGCCCCCTATTTCATCGCCGCTTGGATCAGGGTTTCGGCCATCTGCGCCAAAAAGAACGCAGCCACCCCGTAAACCCCCACCCAAATTCGTTTTTCCAACCGATCTAGCGCCGCATCAATCTGACCCAGACGAAATTCCAGCGCGGCCCAGCGTTCATCTGCGACCCGTTCATTCGCCTCTATGCGCGCCGAGGCCGCATCGAAACTGTCGTATAAAAACCGCGACCCATCGGTCGGCTTGCGTGCCGTTTGGACCATGTTCAGCCCTCATCAGACAGACGCGGCAGCCCCAAAATTGCGCGCTTTTCCGCAGGCGACAGAAAATCCGCCGCCCCCACCCGCGCCCATTGCTGATCGCGCTCCACCGCCAAGGCAGGGATTTGATCCAAATCAGGGCGCAATTCGACCACTTCGCCCGTAAACCCCGACAGCCAATGCGAAATCCCCGCCGTGACGCGCGCCACCAATGGCAATACGGTCAAACGGTAAAAGGCACGGTTCGCCTCTTGGTAATTGGCATAGGTCGCATCACCTGGGATGCCCATCAACATCGGCGGCACGCCAAAGGCCGTGGCAATTTCGCGTCCCGCCGCCTCTTTGGTTTTTTGAAATTCCATATCAGACGGGCTAAACCCCATCGGTTTCCAATCCAGCCCGCCTTCCAGCAACATCGGCCGCCCCGCATTGCGCGCACCCTGATGATGGCTTTCCATTTCCGACAACAGGCGGTCATATTGGTCATTGGACAATTGCGATTGCCCATCCGCACCGCGATACACAATCGCCCCCGATGGCCGCGCCGCATTATCCAGCAGCGCCTTGGACCAGCTGCTTGCCGATGTATGCACATCCACAGCCACCGCCGCCGCTTGCAGGGGTGAGAATCCGTAATGGTCATCCGACGGGTGGAACGTCTTAATATGGCAAATCGGTTGCAGATCAGGTGTCATCGCAAAGCGATGCTTGCGCCCGCCCACAGTGTAATCATAGGCCATAGGCCAGCCGTCTGGCCCAGGGATCACCGTCATCCGATCCGATCGCAACACGTGCAGCTCTGCAGGCAGCGCGCCCAGACCCGTCACGGCCTCCAAATACGCGTTGCCCGACAACAGCAAATGCCCGTAAATTGCCTCAAACAGTTCCGCACGGCCCTGCGCGCCATTCGGCCGCGCGATCAGTTCCAGCACGGGATGCTGATCGTAACGGCGCTCTGCGTCTTGCAACACCAAGGGCAGCGCCGCCGCCGCCTCAGAGATCAGCTTCACCGCGCGAAACCCCATCGGATTTCCCAAAAATCCCAGCTTGGACAGGCTGACATGATCGCGCGCCGACCACGCCACACGCCCCGAAGACATCACCTGCGCCGCAATCCGCCCCGTGGCACTGGCCTTCACTTCGGGTTGTTTTCGTTTGATAAAATCGAACATCCTATCCTCCTGATGCCGCTTGACCCTGAATGTATTGATGAAAAGTTTAACTTTTCTCACCCCAGCGTTCGGTCGCTACCCCAGCGTGCGCACCTGCGGGCGGATGTATTTCTCGGCAGGGTGAATAATCAATTCGGTCAAGGCCCAGACCAGCGCGTCCAGCCGATCAGGGCTGCCCTTGCCCAAATACCCCTGTGCCGTCATCTTGCACATTTGTTCTTCTAAGGCCCCAAGGCCCCGCAGATGCGAAACCCGCCCCTGTTCATACAGCGCAGAGACAGGTTCCGCCCGCAGCGCCTTGCCTTTGGTCGCCCGCACCGCACGATACGGCACCAAGGGGTCAATCTGACGGATCACACCTTCGACCAAATCACCGCCTTGATTGACTTCGGCCACCAGCCGATCCGCCCCATGCCGCGCCATTGCGGCCAACGCTGCCCGCGCCCATTGTTCAGGCGTGGCCCCCGTGACGCTTGCATCTTCCAACACCACCGCCCGCCAGTTCTGCGGCGGCCCGTCCGTCACAGCCCCCACCACCACAATCCCGCAGGCATCCGATCCCTTATGCCCCGTCACAGGCGGGTCCACCGCCACCACAATCCGCCCCATGGCAGGCGCGGTATCAATCCGCCCCGCCTCGAGCATCGCGGTCGTCCACAAGGCGCCGTCCACATCCTCAACCAACAGCCCCTGCAATTCCTGCATCCCGAGGCGCGTGCCCTGATAGCGCGCCTTAACTTCCTCAAGGAAACTCGCAGCCAAATAGGCGCGGTTGGCATCGGTGGGCGCGTGCGTCACCACGGTTGAAGGGTTTTTCAAAACATTCTTCAACACCTCAACATTCTGCGGCGTTGTGGTGACGACTTGGCGCGGATTATCCCCCAGCCGCAGAGCGAATTGCAATTGATCCCAAGCCTCTGGCCCCTTTTTCCATTTGGCCAACTCATCCACCCAAGCCGCGTCAAACTGCGGCCCGCGCAAGGAATCAGGCTCATGCGCAGAAAACACTTGGGCAATCGCGCCATTCGGCCACACGAGCCGCTTGCGCGTCGCTTGCCATTCGGGGCGACGATCGGGCGGCGAGCAGGCCAAAATCCCGCTTTCGCCAAAAATCATCACCTCGCGCACCTGATCGATGGTTTCCCCCACCAAGGCCACGCGCCGCGCCAATCCAACATCCGCGCCCCGCGATCCCTCAACTTGCGCGCGCACCCATTCCGCGCCTGCACGCGTCTTCCCCGCCCCGCGCCCCCCCATAATGACCCAAGTTTTCCAAACCCCTTCGGGTGGCAATTGATGCGGCAAGGCCCAAAATTCGAACAACCACGGCAGCGACATCAGCGCGTTTTCCGACAGACCCTGCAAAAACCCGTCCACCTCATCTTGCGTCGCGCAAGCGAGCCAATCTGCGCCCGATCTCATCGCGCGCGGCGTCAAGTTCCAACGCGCCAGCTCCATCGTCATATCCAGACGCGATTGCTTTGTTCCGTTTTTCAAGGTTCGCCCTTTCTTCCATGGCCCAAGCCAGTGCTTGGCGCAGTTCCTTGACCGCGACCAATGCGGTTTTAACCTCGTCCAGGCTGCCCGATTTGATCGAATTGACCGCCGACATCAGCTCTTCGACAGTGGTTTGATACAGTTTCAGTGTCTCCGTCAGCATATTGACGGGCTTATCGGCATCCCTTGGTACAAAGGTGATCGTCATCCATGCCCCCCCAAATGAAAAAACCGGCAGGGTGGCTTCCCCTGCCGGTCACTTTGGAATGATTTTGTAAAGACGCGCCTACTTCAGCGCGCGCTGCTATTGCGCCTTTTTCGCCTGCGCCGCCTCAATCTCGCGCCATTTCGCGACATTGATATTATGCTCTTTCAATGTTTCGGCAAAGGCATGGCCCCCCGTGCCATCGGCGACGAAATACAGATATTTCGTCGTGTCAGGGTTCAGCGCCGCCGCAATACTGTCACGCCCGGGATTGGCAATCGGTGTCGCGGGCAAGCCGTCGATCACGTAGGTGTTCCACGGCGTTTCGCGTTTCAGCTCCGATTGCCGCAGACCGCGCCCCAAAATCCCCTCGCCCTTCGTCACGCCATAAATCACCGTAGGATCGGTTTGCAGCTTCATCCCCTGCGCCATACGATTGATGAAAATCGACGCGACGCGCCCCCGCTCGGTCGCAATCCCGGTTTCCTTTTCCACGATCGAGGCCATAATCAATGCGTCTTGCGGGGTTTTATAGGGCAACCCCTCAGCCCGTGTCGCCCACAACTCGGCCAAAGTCGCCGTTTGCCGCGCCGTCATATCGGCGATAATCTCTGCGCGTTCAGTTTTCGGCTTCACCTCATAGCTGTCGGGCGAAAGCGTGCCTTCGGGGGGCACATCCGCAATATCGCCCGCCAGAAAATCCGCCGCCTTCAGCGATTGCACCACCTGCCAACTGGTCACCCCTTCGGCCAAAGTCACGCGATAGCGCACATCCGCCATCCAATCCTTATCCTTATATTGCGCAGGAATTGGGTCCACGGCAGGATCAAATTTCGCAACCTCAACATAGGCGTTGCTAGCCGCATCCAATTCGCGCAACACAATATCCGCGCCCGCGATCCCAATGCGAAAATTCACCTCGCGCCCGCAACTGGATTGCCCCCCCTCGGTCAAAATCCCCAAGGCGTCAGACATCGACACTTTGGCAGGCAAAAGATAGCTGCCAAATTTTAAACTGCCGCCGTTGTCACGATAGGCCGCGCCGATCCGCAAAATCCGTGCATTCGAAATAACGCCTTTGCTTTGCAGCAAACGGCTGACTTCGCCCAGATTTGTGCCCTTTTCGACCTGAAAGCACACCGCCTGCGCCAAGGGCCCTGGCCCAGTATATTGCCGCTGCCCCCAGGCCAACAGACCCGCAAGCCCGATCATCGCCACCACCAACAAGGTCAGCGCATTAGACGCAACAGATCGCCACATCAGATTTTTCCCAAAACCAAACTTGCGTTGGTTCCGCCAAAGCCAAAGCTGTTTGACAAGGCCACATCAATCTTGCGGTGCACCGCCTTGTTGGGCGCAAGGTCCAGTTTGGGCGTCACGGCAGGATTGTCCAGATTGATCGTCGGCGGTGCCACCTGATCGCGCAGGGCAAGCACGCAGAAAATCGCCTCAACCGCGCCTGCAGCGCCCAGCAAATGGCCAATAGATGATTTCGTCGATGACATCGTGGCCTTTGCCGCCGCATCGCCCATCAGACGTTCGACCGCGCCCAGTTCAATGGTGTCTGCCATCGTGGATGTGCCATGGGCGTTGATATAGTCAATATCGGCAGGGGTCAGCCCTGCCCGTTTGATCGCCATCGCCATACTGCGATACCCGCCCTCGCCGTTTTCACTTGGCGCAGTGATGTGATGTGCATCGCCCGACAGACCATAACCCAACACTTCGGCATAAATTTTGGCCCCGCGCGCGACGGCGTGTTCATATTCTTCTAACACCACAACGCCCGCGCCTTCGCCCATCACAAACCCATCGCGGTCAGCGTCATAGGGGCGGCTTGCCTTGGTCGGATCATCGGCGCGCGATGTTGACAGTGCCTTGCAGGCGTTGAACCCTGCAATGCCAATCTCTGAAATCGGGCTTTCGGCCCCGCCGGCAATCATTACATCCGCATCCCCCCATTGAATAAGACGCGCTGCATCACCAATCGCGTGCGCCCCCGTCGAACAGGCTGTTACAACCGCGTGATTTGGCCCCTTAAATCCAAATCGGATCGACACTTGCCCCGAAATAAGATTGATCAACGCACCTGGGATGAAAAACGGAGAGACCCGTTTTGCACCCTTTTCTTTGATCAAAATCGCCGTTTCCGCAATGGACGACAGGCCGCCAATTCCCGACCCAATCATCACCCCTGTCGCGCAGCGGTCTTCTTCGGTGACTGGCACCCAACCCGAATCGCGCACCGCTTGCACCGCCGCAGCCATTCCATAAAGGATGAAATCATCGACCTTGCGGCGATCTTTCGGTTCCATCCAATCATCGGGATTAAAGGTGCCATCGGTGCCGTCACCAAAGGGAATTTCGCAAGCATATTGCGTGATCACACCACTGGGATCGAAACGTGTGATCGGCCCCGCGCCAGATTTCCCAGCGATCAAACGCACCCAAGTTTCCTCAACGCCGCAAGCCAAGGGCGTTACCATTCCCAATCCAGTCACAACAACGCGGCGCATTCTGATCTCCTTATGCTTTGGGCTGTGATACACGCGCAGGCCGCTTGGTGCAATCCAGCGGCCAAAAATACAGCATTTCTGTCGCGTCAAGCGATTTGTTGCAGAAAAATTGCTGCAGTTGCGCAATCCCCCTTGACCTTGTGGCAAATTCGCCTAACTCGTGAATGAACATTCATTCATCGCTTGGATATTGATGCAAGTCTCGTTGTTTCCCGACCCGAAGACCGACCAAAAGATCGCCGAGATCCTCTCGCGGTTGCGAGATACCTTTGCGGAAAAAGGGTTTGATGGCGCATCCATGCAGGATTTGGCCCGCGCCGCTGGTATGTCTGTGGGCAATTTTTATCGGTATTTCCCGTCAAAATCTGCAATCATCGCGCAAATGATCACCCTTGACATGACACAAATGCAAGGGGAATTCGCCGCGATTTTGGCGGCGGATAAACCTTTGGATGCCTTGCGACATTTAATACGCGCCAAGGTCACATCGGTTCAAATGCATCAAGACGGCCAGTTATGGGCCGAAATTGCCGCCATTTCGCGGCGCAACATTGATGTCGGTCACGCAGCCTGCAGCATGGAAGGTGAGATTGCATCTTATTTGACAGATATCTTTGCCGCGCAGACGGGCCTTGCCCCGGCGGTGGCAAAACAACGTTTTTCGGCCGAGGCGGCGTTCATTATGCTGCTGGTGCGTTCGGCCAGTTCTATCTCACCGCGTGAATTGTCATCTTATGATGATCTAACTGCGCTGATCTTGCGTACAATCGATCAAACACTGGACTCAATTGCGGGCCTTGCGACCCCAAAGAGCCTTGCTGCCGTGAAAGGCCTATAAATGCGTATCTTGCTTTCTTTGATTGCTGTTCTGATGGCGGCGCCCGCCTTTGCCCAAGACGCGCCTGATCCTGTTTACCCGTCGATCACCGTCTCGACAGTGGGCACGCAAAAGCTGCGCGATGTCGTCGTCGCTTCGGGTTTGGTTGGTCCTGTGGATCAGGTTGCCGTTGTGCCGATGGTGCAGGGCCAACAAGTTGCCGAATTGCTGGCAGATGTCGGCGAGACGGTCACGGCAGGTCAAGTGATCGCGCGGCTGTCTTCATCTGCCTATTCATTGCAAAAGACAGAACTTGAATCGGCACTGGCGGCTGCAAAAACCGCAAATAACACAGCGCTGATCGCGAATTTGACCGAACAACTGGATGCGGCCAACAAATCGCTTGCACGGGCCGAACTGACCATCGCCCGCACCGATGTTAAGGCCCCCGTCGCTGGTGAAATCACCGCTCGCAACGCGCAACTGGGCGCTTTGCCCAATGGGGCCATGTTCACGATCATACGCGATGGTTTATTGGAATTGAACGCCGATGTCTCTGAATCTGATTTGGTGAAACTTCAGGTTGGTCAGACCGCCGAACTGACGATCGTGGGCACATCGACCCCATTGATGGGCACAGTCCGCCTTGTGGAACCCACTATTGACCCCGTCACCCGCCTTGGCCGCGTGCGCATCAGCTTTGATGACAGCAGCGCCGTGCGGTCGGGTATGTTCGTGGAAGCCGCGATTTTGGTGGCCGAGCGGGAAACTTTGGCCGTTCCCGTCACAGCCGTTGGTGCCTTTAACGGCAAAGCCACCGTTATGGCGATTGAAAAAGATATCGCGGGCCGCAAAGAGGTGGCGACAGGCATCCGCATGGGCGGTTGGATTGAAATCACCAGCGGTCTGACGGCAGGCGAAACCGTCGTGACCAAAGCCGGCGCCTTTGTGCGTCAAGGCGATCATATCAACCCCGTCCCCGCAGTCAGCAACTAAGAGGCAGCAGATGAACTTTTCCGCATGGTCTATCCGCAACCCGCTGGCCCCGATCTTGGCCTTTTTCATCTTGATGGTTTTGGGCTGGCAATCGTTTAACGCCCTGCCCATCACGCGTTTCCCAAATATCGATGTGCCTGTGGTTCTGGTCAGCGTCAACCAATCTGGTGCCGCCCCAGCCGAACTCGAGGCGCAGGTCACCAAGATCATCGAGGATGCTGTTGTCGGCATCACGGGGGTCAAAAATGTCTCGTCGACAGTGAATGACGGATCGTCCAGCACCGCGATTGAATTCCGCATGGAAGTGCCGACGGATAAGGCAGTCCAAGATACCAAAGACGCGATTGACCGCATTCGCGGCGATTTGCCGGGCGGGATCGAAGTGCCAACAGTGTCAAAAATTGATGTTGAGGGTCAGGCAATCATGACCTTTGCCGTCTCGGCACCCAACAAAACCATCGAAGAAATTTCTTGGTTCGTCGACGATCAGGTGAAACGCGCGCTTCAAGGCAAGGCGGGCGTCGGTCGCGTCGACCGTTTCGGCGGGGCCAACCGCGAAATTCGCATTGAACTGGATCCCGTGAAACTGAACAGCTATGGCATTACGGCAAGTGCTGTGAACGGGCAATTGCGTGCCACCAACGTGAATTTGGGCGCGGGTAGATCCGAAATTGGAGCGGCAGAACAATCCATCCGCACCTTGGGCGACGCGAAAAATGTCGACACTTTGGCCGGAACAATCATTGCCCTGCCTTCTGGGCGTCATGTCCGTCTGTCGGAATTGGGCAGCATTGTCGACAGCTATGAAGAATTGCGTTCGTTCACCAAATTGAACGGCAAGCAGGTTGTGACTTTTGGCGTCTATCGGGCCAAAGGCGCATCCGAAGTCACCGTTGCCGAAAACGTGAATGCCGCCCTTGCCGATGTCCGCAAGGCAAATCCCGATGTCGATATCAAAATGATCGACGATACGGTGTTTTACACCTATGGCAACTATGAGGCGGCTATTCACACCTTGCTCGAGGGCGCTCTTTTGGCAGTGATCGTGGTCTTTGCGTTTTTGCGCAACTGGCGCGCCACGTTGATTACTGCCATTGCCCTTCCGTTGTCGGCAGTGCCAACCTTTTGGATCATGGATCTTTTGGGGTTCTCTTTGAACCTTGTTTCGTTCTTGGCGGTCACCTTGGCGACGGGTATTCTGGTTGACGATGCCATCGTGGAAATCGAAAACATCGCACGACATATCCGAATGGGCAAATCCCCCTATCGCGCCGCGATCGAGGCGGCAGATGAAATCGGCCTTGCGGTGATTGCAACCACCTTTACAATTATTGCGGTGTTTGTGCCGGTGTCCTTTATGGGCGGTATCCCGGGCCAGTATTTTATGCAGTTTGGCATCACGGTTGCCGTGGCTGTTGCCTTTTCGCTGCTGGTGGCGCGTCTGATCACGCCAATGATGGCCGCCTATTTTATGACCACCAAAGACGCCAACGCTGGCCACATCGAAGGCGGCGGCGATGGTTTGTTCATGCGCGGTTATCTGGCCTTGGTCACGGCCACCACCCAAGGTAAGATTTGGTTTGTGAAATCTTATTACATCACCTTGGCCGCGGCCTTGGTTGTGTTGTTCTTTTCCATCACTCTTATGCTTAAGGTTCCGGGATCATTTTTGCCGCCCGAGGACGTAAGCCGCATTTCCGTCTCTGTCGAATTGCCCCCGGGCACGACGCTTGAGGAAACCGATCTGGCGACCGAGGCTATGCGCCAGAAAATCGCTGATATCGATGGGATTGAAAATATATTTGTTGTGAATGGCGCATCCCCAACAGGGTCGCTGGAATTGCGCCGTGCGTCGATCACTGTGATCTTGCACCACTTGGATCATGGCCTGTGGCTGAAATTGTCCGAGGCCGCGCATTCCATTCCGGTGATCGGCTGGATTGTTCCTACCTTGCCCAACAATGGCCGTCTTGTGCCACAAAATCAGATCGAGGCCGAGATTTTCAAGCGTCTTGCGTCGTCGCCCGACTCGCGGGTGTTGAAATTGAATGATCGCGGCGACCGCGATTTGTCCTATTCGATTTTGGCTGACAATGACGCTGATTTGAATGCGGCAGTCGTGATGATCGAAGAGGCGCTGTCCGGAAATCCCCTGCTGGCCAACGTGTCGACCGAAGGCGCAATACCGCGCCCCGAGGTGCAGATCGCCCCCCGCCCAGATGAAGCGGCGCGTTTGGGTGTGACCACCGCGTCGATTGCCGAAACACTGCGCGTGGCGACCATTGGCGATGTCGATGCCGCCTTGGCGAAAATATCCTTGGATGGGCGCCAAATTCCAGTCCGTGTGCGGCTGACAGATTCGGTGCGCGAGGATTTGAACCGTATCTCTGCGTTGCGCGTGCCAAATAATATCGGGGGTTCCGTGCCGCTGTCGGCCGTGGCAGATGTGGAAATTGGTCAAGGCCCTGCGCAGATTACCCGCTACAACCGCGCCCGTCGCGCCACTGTGGGCGCCAACCTGCCCCTTGGGGTGACCTTGGGAGAGGCGCGTGCCGAATTGGTCCGCGTTGTCGATGGGTTGAAACTGCCGGGCACCGCCCGCGTTGAGGCCTCTGGTGACGCCGAAGTGCAAAATGAGTTGTTCTCGTCCTTTGGCAAGGCCATGATCTTGGGCCTCATGTTGATGCTGACTGTGCTGATCTTGCTGTTCAAATCGGTGATCCAGCCCTTTACAATCCTGTTCTCTTTGCCTTTGGCAATTGGCGGTGTGGCCGCGGCATTGATCCTGACCAACTCGGCCCTATCGATGCCCGTCTTGATCGGTATTTTGATGCTGATGGGCATTGTGTCGAAAAACGCTATCCTTTTGGTGGATTTTATCATTGAAATGCGCGCTCAGGGATTAGGTCGGTTCAAAGCGGTGATCGAGGCAGGGCATAAACGCGCCCAGCCTATCGTGATGACCTCAATTGCGATGTCAGCGGGGATGTTGCCGTCTGCCTTGGGCGTCGGCGAAGGCGGCGCGTTCCGCGCGCCTATGGCGACAGCGGTGATCGGCGGGATTATCGTATCCACCGTGCTGTCCTTGGTCGTTGTGCCATCGTTCTATCTGATTATGGATGATCTTTCGTCCCTGATCAGCCGCCTGACCCGTCGCTTTGTGGGCGTGGCCGAGGCAGAGACAGTGGTTCTCAGCCCAGAATCTTTGTCCGAGGCAATCGACGATCTGCAAAAAACCCAAAATGACCTAACGGGAAATTTGACCACCGTGACGGCCGACCTAAAAGAACGGCTTGAGGAATTGGAACGCAGCGCGAAACGCCGTAAATCCCAACTCGCGGCGGAATAAGACACAAATAAAAAAGGCACCCGAAAGGGTGCCTTTTTCATAACGCAATCAGCCCGCACAGCAGGCCAAACGATTAGGCCGCCGAAGTGATGAACTTAACAGCGTCGCCAAAGGTTTGAATGGTTTCTGCAGCGTCATCAGGGATTTCAATCCCAAACTCTTCTTCAAACGCCATAACCAGTTCCACAGTGTCCAGGCTGTCAGCGCCCAGATCGTCGATAAACGATGCGGTTTCGGTGACTTTGTCGCCTTCAACGCCCAGATGCTCTACGACGATTTTCTTTACACGATCAGCGATGTCGCTCATGTCAATTCCTCAATTGCAAGCGGCATCTGCCGCGGTCCTAACTCTGCCCAACTTGGGCGGCAACCCCATCCTCTGGCAATTATGCCAAATTCTGGGCACCGATCGCACAGCAATCCGGTTGTGGCCGCCTATAGCAAGCACCGCGCCTTATGGCAACACTCCATTCATCATCGCCCAACAATAGCGCGAAATCGCCAAATTTGAGTTAAATTTTCACATTAAGGCAGGGGGATAGCTTTCGATATCGGCCGCTTTTTAACCCAAGCCTAACCCATAGCTGGAATTCATAGGGTGTGTTTCAGCCTTGGGTTTAAAATCATGCCAACGCGTGTTCCGATCGTCGTCTTTGCAGGCCAATCAAATGCCAACAACACAGGCTCTATCGCTGCGATTTTCGATCGTGTCGCGGCCATCAATGGTCTTATGGTGCAGGCGGCGGTCAACGGCTCGCCGCTTGCCAGCACGAAAACTGGGCCTGATTGGTCGGCAGGCAGAACAACGGGGGAACTGCTGCAAAACCTGTTTGATTTGATTGATCCTTTGCTTAATCCAAATTCGCCCAGCTACGTGCCTGGGGCCTATTTGGACGCGGTAATTTGGTCGCAAGGTGGGGCTGATGTTTTTTCCAAGGCTGCAGCCCTTGCCTATCAGTCCAATCTGACTGATTTGATCAGAAATTTGCAGACCCGCTATGGAACGCATGATTTCATCATCTCTGGCCTTGCCGACAGCTCGCTTACAGGGCGGGCCTTGACGGGGCAAATGGCGCTGAATTGGGAAATGGTGCAATCCGCCCAACAGGCGGTTGCAGCCTTGCCAAATGTCACACTGATCGACCCAGATCGGGTCGCGGCATTGTCAGGGGTTGCCGCGGCGCAAATGTATTCTGCCGATTTCATCCACTATCGCAACGGATTTGGCGCGCAACTGGGGGCGGCCTTGGCCAATGCCGTGCCTCAAAATCCCCATGCGGCAAACAGCGGTCAGACGGCAATCACCTATCGCACAGGCACCATCGGCGCGGATACCTTTGCCATCGCGCCAAAAGGTGTGATGCAGGTCTTTGGGAACGACGGGGCGGACAGCGTGACGTTAAATATCAACGGGCAAGGCGTTTTTGTTCAAGATCAGGGATTTACCACAACCCATGTGACCGACAGATCAGGCAATGGCGCGTTTCATTTGAACCTGATTTCCATTGAGAAGATCAGCCTTACAAACCTTGGCGATGAGGCGCGGCTTGACGGCGTGATCAGCACCGTCATGACTTTGGGCGGAAATGATAAGGTGATGGGCTCTGCCGCGGCAGAGATGGCCAATTTGGGCGCAGGCAATGATTACGCGGCGCTGATGGGGGGCAATGATACGATCGACGGCGGCGCAGGGTCGGATACGATCTTTGGCGGCGGCGGCGATGACCGCCTGTTTGGCGGTGCGGGGGCCGACAAGATCAGTGGCGGCGCGGGAAATGAGACGCTAACGGGTGGGGCTGGCGCGGATCAATTCATCTTTGAACGCATGGGCGGCCAAGACCGCATTACAGATTTTCAAAATGGCCTTGATCGCATCGCGATCTTTGGGGCAAATTGGTCTGATATGCGGATCACGGCCAACGGCGCGCAAACAGAAATCAACTTTTGGGACTGTCGGGTGATTTTGGAATCGACCGCCGCAAATTCCATCGACCCCAGCGATTTTATGTTTCAATAGGCCGCGCGGCACGTGCCAATAAATAATCCTGCAACCCCTCGCAATAGCGCTTTGATTTCAATCGCAACGCTCGTTGCACGCGTTTTAGGGCCTTGGCACGGATTTTTGGCTGAAACGTGGCGCGCAGCATTGGGCTATATTGTTTAATTTCGCTTAGAAATTGCGTTGCAGGATGTCCGCCCCATGGCATAGCCAATAGGCTTATTTTGGGGCACAGGGTTTGGACAAATTCCGCATAGGCGCGGTCGCGGCCCAGTTCGAAATAGGGATCAAACATCACCACGCCGCGCAATCCGCGCTTAACGCCGGCTTCGGGACCATAGCGGCCAAACAGGGCACGCTCGGACGCCATATCGCGGTCAAAGGGCGGCAGTTTGGGGAAACTGGGGCTCATCGGTGACACCAGCCAAAGGTTAGAAAAGTTCATCGCCTTAGACAGGATCAGCGCCGCAAATCCCCCCATTGAAAACCCAATCCCCGACACATCGTCAAACCGCGCGCAATAATCGGCCATGGCAAGACGCAATTCGGGCAGGTCATCGTTCAAATAGTAATCATTTGACGCCGATTGAATGACCAAACTGGCATAGCCGTGCCGCACCACGCCGCCAAATAACTGCGCCTCATCGAATTCCAGACGCCCCGCACGGCGGTGATCAAAATTTGCGCGGGCGCGGGTGCAGGTCGGGTTGTCACAATAGGCGCGCAGACGATCGGATTGAAAAATCCATTCGCGCATGATTGTGACCCCATCCACCTCACCCGCGATCATCATCCCATATAGCCGCCGCCATTGATATGCAGCGTCGTCCCCGTGACATAATTGGCCTCTGGCGACGCAAGATAGACCACCCCCGCCGCAATATCGCCGCCCTGCCCCATCCGCGCCATCGGGATGTTTTGCAAAATCCGCGCTTTTTGATCGTCGTTCAATTTATCGGTCATCGGGGTTTCAATAAATCCGGGGGCCACGCAATTCACAGTAATATTGCGGCTTGCCACCTCCATCGCAAGGGATTTCGACATCGCCAAAACCCCCGCCTTGGCTGCCGTATAATTGCCTTGCCCAGGATTGCCAGAATGGCCCACAATAGAGGTGATATTGATAATCCGCCCCCAACGCGCCTTCATCATCCCGCGCAAAGCCCCACGGCACAGACGGAACGTCGCAGTCAGGTTGATATCAATGACCGACTGAAATTCATCATCCGACATCCGCATGAACAGATTGTCCTTGGTGATCCCCGCATTGTTGACCAAAATATCCAAAGACCCCATCAGATCCGCCGCCGCTTTTGGCAGGGCATCGACCATCGCGGCATCATTCAGATTACAGGCCAAAACATGGGCGCGCGCGCCCAGTTCCGCCGCCAAGGCTTGCAGCGGTTCCACCCGCGTCCCTGACAGCGCCACATTGGCACCCTGTGCGTGCAAGGCCCGCGCAATCTCGCCCCCAATCCCGCCCGAGGCCCCCGTGACCAGCGCGCATTTTCCTGTCAGATCAAACATCTTACTCTCCCTTAGACCCTGCAATATCATCCGCCGCGCCAATCGCCCGCGTGACCGCGCCTGTGGCGGTTCGCTTGATCATCCCCGACAGGGCTTTGCCCGCGCCAATTTCCCAAAACTCCGTCACGCCTGCAGCTTGCATCCATAGGACCGACTCGCGCCAACGTACCGACCCCGTCACTTGCGCCACCAGCAAATCGCGGATGAGCGCGGGGTCTGTCACCGCCTCGGCGCGCACATTGACCACGACGGGCACCTGTGGCGCATGGATCGTCACATCCGCCAAGGCCTGCGCCATCCGATCCGCTGCGGGCTGCATCAAGGCGCAATGAAAGGGCGCACTGACAGGCAACAAAATCGCGCGTTTCGCGCCCCGCGCTTTGGCGATGTCCAACGCACGTTCCACAGCCTCGCGATGACCCGACACCACCACTTGGGCGGGGTCATTGTCATTGGCGGCTTGGCACACCTGACCTTGTGCGGCCTCGGCGGCCACTTGGGTTGCGGTCGCAAAATCCAATCCCAACAACGCGGCCATCGCGCCAATGCCCACAGGCACAGCCTGTTGCATGGCCTCCCCGCGAATGCGCAACAACCGCGCTGTATCGGCCAGACCCAGCGCGCCGACAGAACACAGTGCCGAATATTCCCCCAGCGAATGCCCCGCAACAAAGGCCACATCCGCCAATCCGATCCCCTCAACCGCCAGCGCGCGCATTGCCGCCAAAGATGTCGCCATCAACGCAGGCTGGGCGTTTTTGGTCAGCGTCAACGTCTCAATATCGCCCTCCCAGATCAGCGCCGACAGGTTTTCCCCCAACGCCGCATCCACCTCGTCAAACACCGCTTTGGCCGCAGGATAGGCCCGCGCCAAATCCTGCCCCATGCCAATGGTCTGCGCCCCCTGCCCGGGGAATACGAATGCGCGGCTCATGATCTTCTCCCTTTGGTTTTCCTTGACTTAGCGCGCCTTTCCCCGCCATGCAATCTTTGCCCCCAATCTTTGCCCGCACATCTGCGCAATCGTTGCGAATACCGCTTGCCACATGGGGGAAATACCAGTAAGGAACCCCATCTTCCCGCAATCCCATGAACTGGCGCAGCCTCTCGTGGACGGGCCGCGGGATGATTTGCCCGTCCTATGAAATGCGCCCTATATCGGAGTTTACATGCCCCTATACGAGCATGTCATGATTGCCCGTCAGGATCTTTCCTCGGCGCAGGCAGAAGGCCTTATTGAACATTTCTCCACAGTATTGACCGATAACGGCGGCAAAGTCGTCGAATTCGAATATTGGGGCGTGAAAACCATGGCCTATAAGATCAACAAAAACCGCAAGGGCCACTATGCCCTGCTGAAAACTGACGCACCGTCGTCGGCAGTGCAGGAAATGGAACGCCTGATGCGTTTGCATGACGATGTGATGCGCGTTTTGACCCTTAAGGTTGACGCCCATGTCGAAGGGCCTTCGGTCCAGATGCAAAAGCGTGACGAACGTGCGGACCGCGCCGAAGGTGGCTTTGGTGGCGACAGCCGTCCCCCACGCCCATCCTTTGGCGATCGTGCTGACCGCGGGGACCGTCCGTCCTTTGGCGGCGGCGATCGTCGTCGTTGATCATATAGAAAGGATTTAAACATGGCGACCAAACCATTCTTCCGCCGCCGCAAAGTTTGCCCTTTCTCGGGTGAAAATGCACCGGCTATCGACTACAAAGACACGCGTCTGTTGCAGCGCTATGTGTCCGAGCGCGGCAAAATCGTGCCATCCCGTATCACCGCAGTTTCGGCGAAAAAGCAGCGTGAATTGGCCCAGGCCATCAAGCGCGCGCGTTTCCTTGCCCTGCTGCCCTATGCTGTGAAGTAAGGAGTTCATCATGCAAGTTATCCTGCTTCAACGCGTGGCCAAGCTGGGCCAAATGGGCGAAGTCGTCAAAGTGAAAGACGGCTATGGCCGCAACTATCTTTTGCCTCAAGGCAAGGCATTGCGCGCCAATGACGCCAATATCAAAACCTTCGAGGCGAAAAAGGTCCAGCTTCAGGCTGTCAACCTTGAAACCAAAAAAGAGGCTGAAACAGTCGCGGCCGCTTTGGAAGGTCAGACCTATGTGATCATCCGTTCGGCCTCGGATTCGGGTGCGCTTTATGGCTCTGTCACCACGCGCGATGCGGCCGATGCTGCAACTGCGGGCGGCGTCACCGTGAACCGTGCGCAAGTCGTTCTTGATCGTCCGATCAAGGAACTGGGCCTGCACGCCGTCACCGTGAACCTGCACCCAGAGGTGACTGTCAAATTCAACGTCAACGTGGCGCGTTCGGTGTCCGAAGCTGAACTTCAGGCTTCTGGCAAATCCATCGCCGCCTTGGCTGCCGAGGCAGAGGCCGAAGCAGAATTTGAAATCGCAAATCTGTTCGACGAAATGGGCGCTGCCCAAGACGGCGAAGACCTGACACGCGACTAAGTCTGACCATAATTTAACCGCCCAAGGGAAACCTTGGGCGGTTTTTTCATGCGCTGCAATTGACACTGCCACGCCCGTCCCTAATCTGCCGCCATGACACAAAATACCCGCGCCATCCTGTATCTGATCCTTGGGATCGCGATTTTCTCCGTCCAAGATTTGATCCTGAAATTGCTGTCAGGCACCTATCCCCTGCATCAGGCCATGGTCGCGCGCAGCCTGACCGCCGTGCCGTTTATGCTGGTCTTGGTCCGTTATTTTGACGGCAGTTTCAAAACCCTGATCTCGCCTGCTTGGCCTGCGATGCTGTTGCGGGGATTGCTGAACTTTCTGGCTTATGGCGCCTATTATCTGGCCCTTGCCTCTATGCCGATTGCGACCACTGTCGCCCTGTATTTCACAGCCCCTTTGTTTATCACGATCCTGTCCGTGCTGATCCTACGCGAGACCGTGGCCCTGCCGCGCTGGATCGCGGTTATGGTCGGATTTCTGGGCGTGATCTTGATGATGCAGCCACAAGCGGGATTTGACGCCGTGGCCCTGCTGCCTGTGTTCTGCGGTTTTGCCTATGCGGGGTTGATGATTATGGCGCGGATCATGGGGGATAAAAATTCAGGCGCGGCGATGGCCTTTTGGGGCAATATCGCGTTTCTTTTGTGCGCCGTGGCGCTGTCTTTGGTCTATGGCTGGAACGGTGCCGCCCATGACGCGCACCCAAGCCTTGGGTTTTTGGTGCGCGGCTGGGTCTGGCCCACGCCCTTTGATCTGTTTTTGATGTGCGCCTGCGGGGCGATTGCGGCCTTTGGCCTGACATTATTGACCCTCGCCTATACCACAGGCCAATCCAGCATCGTCGCCCCCTTTGAATTCACCTTTGCCTTTTGGGGTCTATTATGGGGGTGGCTGTTCTGGCATGAATTGCCCAACGCCTTGGGCTGGGTCGGCATTGCGCTGATCATTGCCGCTGGAATTTACGTTCTGCGCAATGAAAAGGCCGCGCCCTAAAGCGCGGCCAAATTCCTGCTATCCACGAAAAATTACATCTCGTCCAAGGCTTCGACCAGCTTTTGCAGCTCGTCTTTGCTGATCTCTTTGTCAGACACTTTTGCACCCGCCACAATGTGATCGACAACCTTATCTTCAAAGATCGGCGCGCGCAGTTGCTGCTGCACTTGGGGGTTTTTCTGAACAAATTCAAAATACTGGCGCTCTTGGCCAGGATATTGACGCGCCTGCGACAGAACCGCTTGGGTCATTTCCGCGTCCGACACTGACACTTCGGCCTTACGACCGACTTCGGCCAAGATCAGGCCCAAACGCACGCGACGCTCGGCCAAGGTCTTATGCTCGGCAGTGGTTTCGACATGGCCGTGATCATGACCCGAAACATTCGGGTTTTCTTCATGCCACAACTGATGCGCAATCTGCGACGCCTCGGCGTCAACCAATGCTGGGGGCAAATCAAACTTAATCTGCGCGTCCAACTGATCCAACAAGCTACGTTTCAGAACAGCGCGGGCCGCCCCTTTGTATTCTTCCTCCAAGCGGGTTGCGATCTGCCCCTTAAGGGCTGCTAAATCCTCGGCCCCGTATTTTTTCGCCATCTCGTCGTCAATCACAGCCGCTTCTGGACCCTTAACCGATTTCACGGTGCAGGCAAACAGCGCCGCTTTACCCGCCAAATTCGCCGCGCCATATTCGGCGGGGAAGGTCACATTGACAGCCACATCGTCGCCCGCCTTGGCACCGATCAACTGTGCCTCAAAGCCGGGAATGAACGAATTGCTGCCCAAAACCAGCGGGTAATCCTCGCCCGAGCCGCCTTCAAAGAAATCACCATCAACCGAGCCTTTGAAATCGATCACAACCTGATCGCCATCAGCCGCCTTGGCACCTTTTTTCTTATCGGCAAAGGTCTGCGCGCTGGACGCCAGGTTTTTCAACGCTTCTTCAACAGATGCCTCATCCGCCTTGACCGACAAACGGTCTAAGCTGATTTTGCTTGCGTCAACTTCTGGAATAGGCGGCAGGCATTCATAGGTCATGTCAACGACCACATCCATGCCCTCTTTCCACGTCTCGCCGCCTTGCATTTTCACATCGGGCTGCATTGCTGGGCGGTCGCCCGACGCGTCAAAATGCGATTTCATAGCGCCATCAATGGCATCTTGCATCGCATCACCAATCAGGCGTGTGCCAAATTGTTTCTTCAAAATCGCCAGTGGCACCTTGCCCTTGCGAAAGCCTTTAACTTCGATCTCTGGCTGCGCCTCGATCAGTTTTTCCTGAACTTTCGCGTCCAACTCAGCGGCGGTCACCGTAATGGTATAGGCGCGCTTCAAGCCGTCTTTCAGGGTCTCGGTAACCTGCATATGCCGTCCTTCTCATCTATTTGGTGCGGGTAGAGGGACTTGAACCCCCACGCCTTGCGGCGCCAGAACCTAAATCTGGTGCGTCTGCCAATTTCGCCATACCCGCGT
>JBBATJ010000011.1:0-59353 GCA_040398785.1 Cypionkella sp.
GCCGCGACCGCATCGGCAAGCGGATCAGGATCGGCAAGCGCGGTCGGCGCGAGCGTCAACGGATCATCTGGCCAAGCCCAAGGGGCGGCGGCATCATCCGGCCTATCAAGCGCAACAATTGGTTCATTGGGTGCATCGGCCGGCGCTTCGGATGCATCTGGCTTGGCCGCGCGCGTTGGCGGCGGCAGCGGCAATTCGGCCAGCATAGGCACCGCATCAGGCATTGGCGGATCGATATCGGGCGGGCTGGCGCAAGCGATCAGCCAAGGCGTCGGCACCGGCGATGGCGAAAATGCGAATCCCGAGGGGACGATTGTCGAATCGGATGGCGCTGCATCTGGCATTGCATCAGCCAGCGGCAATTCGGCTATCATCATTCAGGCGACAGCATCGGCATCTGGCAGCGCGGGCGCTGCGATCGATGGGATCAATATTCGCGCATCGATCGCGCAATCATCTGGGCAAGGCGATGCGCTGGCGCTGGCTGGCAAGGTCATTACCACCCAGGCAATTGCATCGGGATCGGGATCAGGGGATGCCGCAAGCGGCGTTGTCGCGGGGGCTGTCGGCTTTGCTACAGGGGCAGGATCGGGCCTTGGCATATCATCGGCCACGATATCGACAACAGGCACCGCAATGGGCTTGGGAACGGCGCTGGCCTATTCGCCGATTGCCGCTGGCGATGAACGCACGATATCGATTGGCGCTGAAATCCGCATAATCGCTGTGGATGCCGAATATCGGCTTTTGGCCGTTGATGCTGAAAATTCGCGATCCATCAGCGCGCCATTCGAAAATCGGCGCTTGATCATTCCCAATGTTTGATTTTGCGCAGCGCGCGTTTCGCGGTATTAGCCGCATCGAATTGGAGATTTAATGATGGAAAGCTGGCCAGCCAAAGACCCTGATGAAATCCTCGATTATCAATTCGATTGGACAGATCGGCTTGAGTCCGAAACCATCGCGACATCGCAATGGATCGTCGGCGCTGGCACGGTCGTTATTCTTACCAATCCCCCGCATGATCCATCCATTGTTGGCGCGATCACAACTGTCTGGCTTTCGGGCGGGACGCTTAATGAAAATTGCGAAATAACCAATCGGATCACGACATCGGCGCAGCGCACCCGCGATTATTCCGCAAAGATAAAGATCAAAGCGAAGTAGCGGCAAGGCTTGCCGAAATCTTATGGAAAAGCGGCATCATTCCGGCGATATAATTGACCGCCATGAATAGGGCGATAGCGATGGCAATAGTTTTCATTTGATATCTTTTCGATCAGCCAATCATTGCCGAAAATGATTAAGATATCGCTAATTCGAACAGCAATGGTTGCTGATTATCTGGAATGCGCGACCGGCCCCGCGCCATCGGATGCTTGGGCGCGCCGCCATTGGTCAAGCCCAAGCAAATCAGATCGATCCCGGCCGCGGCTTTCCTGAATGGGATCACATCGGCGGCGCTGGTCAGATTGCCCCATGCCGCCAGCACTGGCGTTTCCTGATCCGCCGCGATGGCGAGGGCATGGCCGATGGCCTGATGCTGTGCATCGCCCCAAGCAAGCTTTCCGCTGAGTCGGACATCGGCGGGATCGGATGATCGCAAAGAATAGAGATTGATTACCAAAATGCCGCCATATCCCCAAAGCTTGGCCCATTTGCAAAGGCGCAAAATCGTCGGATCATCTTTCTTGGCATCGGCGGTCGATGGATTATACATGCAAACCACCAGAAGCGGCTTGGCCTTTTCCCATTGCCGCACCAGCCAATATCGATGCGCGCGATCATCGGAAAGCACCGCCATCTTGGGCGCTGTCAGATGGAAAGGATGGGCGTTCATAATCCGGCCTCGGGGCGATATGGCGGATGCTGATTGCAGCGTTTCCAGAACATATGTTCATCGCCACGCATAAGCATCAGATGCGCCACCACATCATCGGTTGGCGTCATCGCGCCCGCCCATGAATTCGAATAATAGGCGATGGGATGCATGCAAAGCCCGCAAAGGATGCGCATATTGGCCGCTGGATTGCCGCGATCCGGTGCCATGGCTACAGTCGGGCGCAAGCGGCGAAACATATATATCACGCCAGATTGATCGCTTTTTTCCAAGAACGATCCGGTCAAGACATATTGGCGCATCTGATCATGGGATATCAGGCCGCCAAGCAAAAGCATCGCGGCTTGCTCCTGATCCAGCCCCCATGCCTCGCTTGCGCCCAATGTGTTTATTTGCTGCGTAAGCCCATGGACCGCTGGCACCTTGCCCCAACCAATCTGGCCATCCGGCCCGCGCATCAGCAAAATATCGCAACGATGCTTATCGGAATACCATTGGTTGATCAGCCGCCAGCCATCATCATCGGCGGGATCGGCGATAGGCCGATTGATGTCCGCGATCTTTTCGGCATTGGGATATGATGGCTCAATGATCAGCGGCAGATCAGCCAGCGGCATCGGGATGCCCGCCCAATCGCCCCGCATCATTGCGATTTCGCGCAATGCCATGCGGAGGCCATGATTGGGATCGAGCGATCTAGCCGCCAGCTGTCCGCGCGATTGCTGTGGCTTTTGCACCGCTGGCCGGAATGCGCGTTTGGCTTGATCTTGCCCTTGCGGGAGTTTTTGCAGCGCGGCTTTTTTGCGGCGGGCTTGGCGGCTCTTTGACATCATCAATCTCCAAATTATCGGGCGCACCCGCGATTATATATTCGGCTGTCTTTTCATCGAAATCATGGGCGCGCCGATAGATTGGCTCTCCATCCTGTTCGCCAACTTGGATCAGGATCGCGAAGCCGCGGCGGATCATATCTTTGACCACCGCCGAGGCCCGCGCCATTTCATCGGGCTTTTCTGGATCGAATGTCAGCTTGGTATCGCCATCGCCGACAGTCAAAATTGCTAATTCACCAATCATCATCTTTCTCCTATTCGCAAAGCCCATAAGCGGACTCGCACATATGCGGCGATGCATCCGCGATATTCTCCATCAAATCGAAATTGCGCCCGCCCTTGCTGGTGCGCGACCAATCGACAGCGCGCCGGATCGATGCGCGGGCTTGATCATTCGAAATTCCAAATTCTTGCCATGCGGCCAATAAGCTGGCGGCCATGGCGGCGCAATGGGCGCATTCATCTTTGGCGATGCCTTCAATACATCGTGTGCATCGGGGCGGCGGCGTCATCGGGCCAAAATGGCCAGAATGATCAATCCCGCTGGAAAGAAAATATCGATGGCGAATGCCATTGGATCATCCCAAAGGTTCATTGCGCGGCACCGAATTCATAGGCCAACGCCATCAGTTTTTCATCGCACGGCAGAGAATAGCCTTCTTTGGTTATCGCATAGACGATGGCCCCGCGCCCGAATTTGGAATGCTCGGCTGCCATTTTATCAGCGCGGATGCGCGCTAGGCCATAGGTTTCGAAGCCCGTTTCCTTATATTTTTCATGGGGACCATTGCGATAGAAAGCGGAGAATTCGATAGCCTTGGCTATCGATTGCGCGATCAGGATATCCTCTGGATGGATTTTGGCGGCATTAGGCATTGTGCAATTCCTTTCGAATCGTCTATATTTCCGAGATAGCCGGAAATGATTAAGGTATCCATAATGCAAAATGAAGATGATCCAGATCGGCCGGCGATCAATCGCGGCGCGCGGATCGGCACAGCAATCGAAGGGCGGCGCGGCCAAGCACCCCATATCCGCACCGATGAAATGGCCGCTGAAATCCGAAGGCTGGCGCGCATTGGCATGACAAATTCGATGATCTTGGATTATTATTCGACATTCGAAGGGCCAACTTTAAGCGAAACCACGCTTAAAAAATACTATCAGACAGACCTATCGATGGGGCGCGTCGGTGGCGTCGCCTATGCGGGCGGCAAGCTGATGGAAAAGATCAAGGAGGGTAATCTTACC
Source organism: Cypionkella sp. (assembly GCA_040398785.1). Classification (GTDB taxonomy): domain Bacteria; phylum Pseudomonadota; class Alphaproteobacteria; order Rhodobacterales; family Rhodobacteraceae; genus Cypionkella. Next base: position 3,925 of record JBBATJ010000011.1, read on the forward strand.
GCGATCATATTCTATCTGAAAACCAAAGGCGGATTTATCGAGACTCGCGGCGTCCAAGTGCGCGACAAGGACAATATACCAACTGATTTGGACATCGATTTTACCAATGCCAGCAAGGAAGAATTAAATGTCCTCGCCAAATATTTTGGGGGAATACTCGGAGACGATCCAAAAATCCCTCGCGCGCCAGCTACAAAAAAAGCTGTTCGCTGAACTTGATCGTCGCCAAGCCGAGGAAGATGCCGCCGACAAGGATGCGGCTCGCGCGAATTGCGAAAGCCTTTATGAATTTGTAAAACGGGCATGGCCCATCCTTGAGCGCAAGCATAAGTTTGTCGGCGGATGGGCGATCAAGGCGATGTGCGATCATTTGGAGGCCGTGACGCGCGGCGATATCCAATATCTTTTGATCAATGTTCCGCCTGGCATGATGAAATCTTTGCTGGTTTCGGTTTTCTGGCCAGCTTGGGAATGGGGGCCGATGGGCCAATCCCATATGCGCTATTTGACATCATCCTATTCCGGCGATCTGGCAATGCGCGATAACGTCAAGATGCGCCGCCTTGTCGAGTCAGCATGGTATAAAATGCTTTGGCCCGAAATCGTCTTTGCCCGCGATCAGAACGCCAAGCAAAAATTCGAAAATACCGAAACAGGCGGGCGCGAATGCCGCGCTTTCGAACATATGACAGGCGGACGCGGTGATCGCGTGATCATCGACGATCCGCATTCGGTCGATGGCGGCGAATCCGATACGCAGCGGATCAGCGCGGTCCAGACTTTCCGCGAGTCGATTACCGACCGCATGAACGATGTCCAGAAATCCGCCATTGTGATCATCATGCAGCGATTGCATGAAGGCGATGTCAGCGGCACAGTGCTGGCCTTGGGCTTGCCCTATGTCCATCTTTGCTTGCCGATGGAATATGAACCTGCACGGCATTGCACCACGATGGTGAGGGGCAAGCAATTCTTTACCGACAAGCGATCCGAAGATGGCGAATTGCTTTTCCCAGAGCGTTTCCCCCGCGCCGAAATGGAGGAAATGAAAATCAAGAAAGGCGAATATGCCTATGCTGGCCAATATCAGCAAAGGCCCGCCCCGCGCGAAGGCGGTATGTTCCAGCCAGACAAGATCGATATCATGGATCATTTGCCCGGCGATGGCATCCAAGTTCGCGGATGGGATATCGCGGGCAGCACCCGCAAGACCAGCCCCTATACTGTCGGCGCGAAACTGATGCTGATCGATGGCATGCTGATCATTACCGACATCAAGCGCGCCCGAAAGAAAATCTTGGAGGCGGAGCGCATGATTGTCGATACCGCAAAGGATGATCGCGATATCTTGCAATCGATCCCCCAAGACCCCGGCTCGGCTGGCAAAAGCCAGAAGGCGCATTTGAGCGGAAAATTGCAGGGCCGCAATTTCAAATTCAGCGTCGAGACCGGATCGAAGGAATTTCGCGCGCAACCATTTGCCGCCCAAGTCAATGCGGGCAATGTCAGCATGCTGCGCGGCGCATGGAATTCCGAATTGGTCGAGGAAATGCGCAATTTTCCTGCGGGCAATTACAAGGATCAGATCGATGCGCTTTCGCGCGCCTATTATGAATTGCTGATCGATTTCGAAGATGAATTGCCCGATCTGGGCGCATCGACCCATGGCGGCGATGATGATGATCCATCCAATGATGATGATGATAATGAAGATTTGGAGGATAATGGCTGGCGCTTGGGCGATTATGATTTCGATGGCGATTATGATGCGGAATTCGCGCTGACTGATGACGAATAGCTAGCTGCGGATCATCCGCCCTTTACCGATGCCACCATTTCGCGATATGGATGCGCGCGAAATCAGGAGGCGGGATTGGCAAATTTTTTCAAATCAGCATGGGATAGCCTCTTTGCCGCTTCGTCGGCCGATGATGGATCAGGCTTTCAACTGATCGATCTGGATGATGATTTCGATTTTGATGATGACCCTACATTTGAAAAGCTTGCTGGCACTTTCGGCACCATAGGCACCACGGCGCAAACCATATCCGATGGATTTGTCGCGATCGATGAACGCGATGCCAAGATGGGCGGTTCGGCCCGCTTTGTCGTCTATCAGCAAATGACGCATGATTTTACCATCGTCGCGGCAAGCATTCGGCTCTTTCTAAATCTGATCGCCAAATCGAATTGGACGGTTGTGCCAGCCAAGGATGATCGGGGCGAACCTTTGCCCGGCGCTGTCGAATTGGCTAATCTGATCGATAGCATGCGCAAAGATATCCATGGCACTTGGCCGCGCACGATCCGCCGCATTGCGATGTATATATTCTATGGCTTTTCGGTCCATGAATGGACGGCCAAGCGCCGCGATGATGGGAATATCACCATCGGCAAAATCTCACATCGCCCGCAATCATCGATCAGCCGATGGGATATGGAGGATCGCACCGAAGTCCTGGGCGTCTATCAACGACTGGCCGATGGCAAAGAAGTTTTGATCCCGCGCGCCAAGATTATCTATGCGGTCGATGATGCGCTTACCGATCATCCCGAAGGGCTTGGATTGCTCCGCCATATCCGGCGCGCTACAAAGCGGCTCAAAGCTTTCGAGGAATTGGAGGAAGTTGGCTACGAAAATGATTTGCGCGGCATTCCGGTCGCATCGATCCCGATGGGTGAAATCGATGCCAAGGCCAAAAAGATGGGCGCTGGCGGCGCTGGATATATTTCGCGCGTCCAAGCCCCATTCCTGAAATTCGTCAAAGGCCATGTCCGCAATAAAAAGCAAGGCATGATGATCGACTCGGCCACTTATCGATCCAATGACGAAGCCCGATCCCCATCCAGCGTTCGCAAATGGGGTGTCGATCTTTTGCAAGGCGATTCGACCGCATTCGATAGCATCGCTAATTCGATCAAGCGGCTCCGCGAGGAAATCGCGCTGGCGCTTGGCACCGAGCATTTGCTGATCGGGCAAGATGGCGCTGGATCGCTGGCGCTATCGCGCACCAAGACCGGCACATTCTACATGACTGTGATCGCGGTTATGCAAGAATTGGTCGATATCATGGACAATGATTGGCTTGGCCCGATCATGGATATGAATGGCTTTGATCCCCTGATCCGACCCAAGTTGGCCGCCGAAGAAATCCGCGATGAGGATATCGAAAAGATCACCAATGCGCTTACCAAATTGGTCCAAGCTGGCGGCCAGATCGGCGACGAAGCCATTTGGGAAGTGCTGGACATGATGGGCCTATCGCGGCCCAATCCCGATACCCTTGAGGATGATCTTGATCTTTCGCTTAACCCCAACAAGCCGACTGATCCCAATGCCGATCCCTTGATTCCGGAGGAATGAAATGGCGACAGTCGATATCGATGGCAATGATTTTCCGGTTTATGCCGATGTCGATTTTGCCGATATTTATTTGAGCGGCGATGCGCAACGCGCCGTCGCATGGGCGGCGCGCGATGCGACCAGCAAAGCGCGCGGGCTGATATCCGGCACCCGCCTTTTGCAGCGCCTATGCTGGACCGATGGGGTTCCATCGACTGATGATCCTGTGCTGGCCGCTATCGCCGAAGCCACCAGCCTGATGGCCGCCGATATTCTTGCCAAGCCATCCTTGGGCGATAGCGCCAGCACCGCGACAGATGTCAAGCGCGCCAAAGCCGGTCCCGCCGAGGTTGAATTTTTCCGCAATTTCGAGTCGACTCCATTGCCGACCGCCGCATGGCAAATCTTGCTGGATACTGGATTGCTTTGCGAATCGGCTGGCATCACGGACTCGAGTCCGTATATTTCGGGCAGCGAATATCCATCGCGCTTTGATCCCGATTTTGATGACATTTCGGACGATCCGGCGCTGGGCAGTTATTGGTATGGCTGATGCGTTTTTATGTAGCTGATGATGCCTTGCAATTCGACTAATGACGCATTGTTCTTTAGGCGATTAGCCCGAAATGAAATCATGCGAACATTGCCTTTGATATAGCCCAATGCGGGAACGACTTTATCCATGCTTGGCAAATTATCGGCGCGCAATCCCGCATTCCAATCCAATCGCAAGCCGATTGCGGGGCAAAATTCCGGCACCACGATATCACTGATATCAAGATCGAATGGCTCGCCCGAGTTTTTGCATCGGCGTTTGATATCGGCCAAAAGCAAGCTTTGCTTGGTGTGCGTCCACCCCATCCGGCCAGCCTTTGTGTTGGGGATCATTCCTCTTTTTCGGCATTCGCATCCGCAATGTTTAAGGCCGCCTCCCTTTAAGGTCGCGGTGCGCTTGGCGACAATCTGGCCGCAATCGCATCGGCATTGCCAGACCCGTTCATATGTTCGGCTGTGCGTCGAATGCTTATGCAAAACCACCAATCGCCCGAAACGCTGGCCGTCCAATGCGGTGGCTTGCCTAGATCGGCCAGCGCGTATATCTTTCTTTTCATTCATTCGGATCGATTAGCGCATCTTTCCCGATATTAGGAGGACATCGCCTTGGGGAACGAATTATTCGGCGTCGATATCGCGGGCCTGATCGCTGACAACATCGGGCCAGGCGTCTTGGAATGCACGATCACCAAGAAATCATATGCCCCGCGCGATGCGGCCAATCCCACCAAGGGCAAGACGGCGACGCCAGCCACCCATTCCTGCAGGGGATTTTGGGAGGATTATGCGCCGGCCGATATCGATGGCACCAATATCTTGCTGAATGATCGCAAGGCGGTTCTTATCGGCGATACCATTCCAGATGGCGCGATCCCGCAAAAGCAAGATGAAATTACCATCGAAGGCAAGACGCTGGTTGTGCATCGCCTCCAATTGCGCGATCCAGCTGCGGCGGTCTATATTTACCAATGCCGCGACCGGAAGGGGCAGAATGGGGCGTGATCAGCGATAGCGAAAAGCGCATTGAGGATTTGCTTGATCGGGCCGAGCGCCGGATAGCCGCAATCTTTCGAACAGCGATCAATGCGACCCGCGCTGAATTGGATTTGGAAAAGCTGGCCGATCTATTGGCGCGCGGCCAAACCGAAGAAGCCTTGGATATGCTGATCACCATCGCCCGCCAATTGGGCGCGGCATCATCGGCGGTCTTTATCACAGCTGGACAGACCACCGCCCAATTCCTGATCGATGCTGGCATCGGCCTGATCGCATTCGATCAGATCAATGATCGGGCGGTGCGGATTATGCAAGCGGCCCAATTGGAATTGATCACGCAATTCAGCCAAGAACAGCGCAATGCCGTGCGCGCCGTGCTTACCGATGGGGTCAGCCGCGGCTTGGGGCCAATCGAACAGGCCCGCCATTTCCGCACCGCAATCGGCCTTACCGAACGCCAGGCGATGGCCGTCATGAATCATCGGCGCTTTCTGGAAATGGCTGGCGATGCGACTTTGCCGAATGCCGATCAATTGCGCGCCCTTTCGCACAAGCTTCGCGATAAGCGATTCGATGCCGCGATCCGGCGCGCGGCGACCAACAATGCGCCGCTGGATAAAGTCACGATTGATCGAATGGTCGAACGCTATGCGCAGAAATATGTCAAGCATCGTGCCGAAGTCATCGCGCGCACGGAGGCATTGCGGGCGGTTCATCAGGGCGTCAATCAGGCATATGATCAAGCGATCGATGAAGGGGTGCTGTCGGCGGATCGCATAACCCAGAAATGGACAAGCGCGCGCGATGGCCGAGTCCGCGATAGCCATCAGAAATTGAATGGCCAGATCAGGCCCATCGGCGGGACTTGGCAAGGCGACTATGGCACATTGCGCTATCCCGGCGATCCAGCCGCGCCCGCCGCCGAGACTATCCAGTGCCGGTGCATTTTGATCAGGCGGATCGCCCGCCAATAACCGCGATCTGGCCAAAAAATCATGGCCCATTGTGCGCTATTATTTTTTGCACTATGACGCATCCAGACGGGGGAAATAGAATAACCCCCATCTGGCCGCCAAAGCATTCCGATTTTTTCGCGCCGCATGCGCAAGGGGATGGGTTTTGGATCGGTTTTCAGAACAAAAGATTTTGAAAGTCAGCGATGAATTGGGGATTGTCTTTGGATGGGCCATGATCGCAGTCGATCAATCTATCGAAGGCGACGATAAGCGTTATTTCGATAAGCATGGCGATCATATTCCAATGATTTCGCAAATCAATGCGATGTGCGATTTCATGCTCAATCATCGCGTCGGCAAAGGAATGCATCAGGGCGACGATATCGCCGATGTCCTTTTTGCCATGCCTATCGATGACGAATTTCTTGAAGGCTTCGGGCTTCAATTTACCGATATGGCCAAGGCCAAAGAGGGCATGGCCATCGCTTGGAAACCGCGCAACAAAGCTGATCTGGAAAAATTCAAATCGGGCCAGTGGACCGGCTTTTCCATCGGCGGCGGCTATATCGAAACCGAGGAATTAGCCGATGCCTGATTGGACAACCAAGCGCCGCATCATGCGCACATTCAAGATCGGTGAAATCAGCGGCGTGACGCGGCCAGCCCAAGGCGGCGCGCTGGCGACGTTCTTCAAATTCGATGTCGATGATGATCCTGTGCTGGCATTTGCCAAAGTAAGTTTCGGCCAGGCGCTTGATGATCGCCTGATTGATCAGAAATTCCATCGCGCTTTTTATGATGCATTCGATGGCATCTATCAGCGCAATGAAGCTTTTTGCGAAGCACTGAAAGATGGATATGCGTCCAGCGAGGAAACGGTGCGGCAATATGTCGACTCCGTGGCCGATCTGGCCCGCGCCGCCGCCGAGGCCACCGCTGGTCTTGCCAAATCAGCCAATCCAGATGCCGCCATCGCAAAGGCGCTATCAGATGCAATCGATCAATTTTTGGATCAACCAAAGGAGCCAAGTATCATGTCAATCACAACCAAAGCTTTGCTTAAGGCAGCCGTCGCAAAATTCGCCAAGGATGGCGGCACGGATGCTTTCATCACTGAAATCAAGACCGCCGCAAAAACCCTCAATGCCGAGGATGAATTGCCGTCCGCTGGCGCGCTGGCTGTGGTCAAAGCCGAACCCGAAACTGATCCGCGCATCGCCAAGATGGAAAAAACCATCGCGGTAATGGGAATGCCAGCCGATATGCGCAAGCATTATGATGCGCTTTCGGCAACGGATCAGGATGCATTTCTTGCCATGGATGATGCCGCCCAGAAGGCCTATATGGCGAAAGGCGGTGGCGATGATCCGGTGGTCTATACCACAGCCGACAATATCGAAATCCGCAAATCCGATGGCGTCGGCATGCTGATGATGGCCAAGAATTTCGACAAGCAAGCCAAGACCCTTGCCGATCTGATCGAAAAGGGCGCGGCCAGCAATTTCGAAGCCATCGCCAAGGCCGATTATGGCAATCTGCCATTTGATGGCACTGTCGAAATGCTGAAAGCCGCTGATGCGATGGAGGATGCCGACAAGAAGAAAAAGATGCTGGCCGCCTTGCAAGCCGCAAACAAATCGGCGGGCAAGAATTTCGAAACCATCGGCCAAGGCAATCGTTCGACCGTCGAAAAATCCGAAACCAGCGCCGAACAGCAATTGGATGCGTTGGCCAAAGCGCATGCCGAAAACCACAAAGTTGGCTTCAACAAAGCCTATGCGGCGGTGCTGGAAACGGAAGAAGGCAATCAGCTTTATACCGAATTTCTGGCCGAAGGTTAATCATCCAAGGGGGCGGATCATCCCGCCCCCTGATCCCATTGCATCGGGGCAGTTGGCCCAAGATTGAAAAGGAAAAGTCAAATGTCACTTTATGAAAATGTCCGCAATATTTCGGCTGTGACGAATGTCGTGGCCAGCGTCGCGGCGGCCACCATGTTCCGCTTCGTCACTTGGAAAAACAACGCTGGCCGTTGGGAATGCGAAAACCATGTGCCAGCCGCGACCGGCGCGGCGGCGCGTGGCATTTGCGCCATGAAGCCCGATGCCAAGAACGTGGTTGATGGCCTTGCTGTCACCCTGATCGCCTTGCCTGATGGCGGCCAGTGCCTTGTCGAATTGGGCGAGGCGGTTGTCGATCTGACTGTGCCTTTGCGCATCGGCGGCAATGCTGCTGAAATCGATGGCGCGGCATATCTGGCCAATGCGGCCGGCGATGTCATCGTGGCCTATCCGCTCCAATTGGGCGCGGTCGGCGACATCATCGAAATTCAATTCGTCGGTTATGCGGGCTTGATCCCATAAAGCCATTCCCATTTGTCGCCGGGCGCTGCCCATAGTTTCAAGGAGTAAATCGAATGCCTTATATTTCACCATCGCCCGGCGACGTTCATGTCAACCGGCCACTTACCAATCTCTTGGTCGGCTATATGCAAGACGAAAGCGGCTTTGTCGCCGACAGCATTTTCCCGAATATTCCGGTAAGCAAACAATCGGATTCCTATTTTGAATATGATCGCGGCGATTGGAATCGCGATGATATGAAGGATCGCGCACCGGGCGCTGAATCGGCTGGCGCTGTCTATGGGCTGGATACCAAGACCTATTATGCCCGCGTCAAAGCGGTGCATCATAATATCCCCGATCAGCTTTTGGATAATGCGGACAATCCGCTGATGCTGGATCGCGATGCGACTCTATTCGTCGCCCGCAAGGCTTTGCTCAATCGCGAAGTTTCATGGGTGGCCCGCTATTTCAAAACCGGACTCACGCCGGGCCAAGTCTGGACATTCGTTGCCGATGGCGTCGATTCCGGTGCGACGGCGGCGGCGACATTCGATCCAACCAGCGGTGCCAACAACAAGGTGCTTCGCTGGAATGATGCCGCATCCAGCCCAATCGAGGATATCCGCAAGGGAATGACCTATGTGCAACAGCGCACTGGTTTCCGCCCGAACAAGCTTACCATTGGCCGCCCTGTTTATGATGTGCTGCAAGATCATCCTGATGTTGTCGCCCGCATTGATCGCGGCCAGACTACCGGACCCGCCAAGGCAAACCGCGATTCGATTGCGGCCTTGCTGGAATTGGATGCGGTGCTGGTCATGGAGGCGATCTACAATACCGCCAAGAAATCGGTATCGAACGCAGTCAGCCATGATTTCATCGGCGGCAAAAATGCCTTGCTTACCTACAGCCCCGAGACCGCTGGCGTCATGCTCCCATCGGCCGGCTATACTTTCTCGTGGACGGGCCGCGCGGGCGCAAGCACCCAAGGCGCGCGCATCAAGCGTTTCCGCATGGAGCATCTGGAAGTGACTCGCATCGAAGCACAGCAAGCTTTCGATCAGAAATTGATCGGCGGCGATCTTGGGTATTTCTTTGAAGGCATCATCGCCTAATAAGATACCGGCTTAATAATCCCCCCGCGCCATCGCGGGGGGATCAACCTTTTGGAGAATGAAAATGTCTGATCGCCGCCTTAGCCCTAAATATTTCACATGGCCCGCCGATTTGGTGGCCACCCGCGCCATGACTTTTAATGGCAACGATTTGGTTGCTGGCGATCCGATCCTATTGGGCGAGGATGATAAAGGCATGGCGATGCGCATTTGGATGAGTGGCCGCGCCGTTTATTCGCGCGAATATAATCCGACGCCGATCCAGAGCGCGCCGATTTCGCCAGTTTTCGAAATGATTGATCGCAAGAATGGCTCCTGGGCGATCACCGTGCCTTGGGAAGATGAACCGATCATCGTCAAGGGCAAAGCCAAGGCCGAGGCGCGCCGCGATGAATTGATGAATGCTGGCGAACCGCTTTCGCATCATGGCGTCGCGATCCTCGGCGATGGCAAAGGCGGCTGGTATGGCGTCAAGGCCGATTGGATCGAACAGGAAATCAAAGCCCAAGACATGGAGGCGGCTGCCTTTATCGCCACCAATTTGCGCGAAGCTGGCAAGCCCGCCGAGGATTCGGATGGCATCGGCAAGGTGCTGGTCGATCAGGATCGCTTTGCGGTATATGCCCCATGGCTGGATGAGGTCGATTATATCGATGGTGCGGACCACGCCGATCATCATATCGAACAGCTGCGGGGCGCTGGCGCGCCCACAGACGCCGATGCGGACGAACAGGCCATAATGGATGCCATCGAAGGCAAAGACCCATCTGGCATCGCTACAGGCGATGATGCGGCCCAAGAAAATGCGGCTGGCGAAGGCGGCGAAGGCACCGATCCCGAAGGCGATGATCAAGCCAATCTGGATGATGCCGACGATACCGACGAAAGCTGATGCATGGCCGATCCACAGATCGCCTTCATTACCGCTGATCTGCGGAAATTTGCCGAAGGCGAATTGATTGGGCTCACGCTTGAAATCAACGCCAATCTCCAAGAGGATTGCCCTGTCGATCTGGGCTGGGCGCGCGCGGGGTTTGTCTCCACGTTCGGCCAGCCTTATTCGGGCGGCGCTGATCTAAATCCCGATACTGGCGATATCGCTGGCGCAAAAGCGATCCAATCGGGGGCCGAGGGCGCGATGCTTTCCTATCGGCTTGAGGATGGCCCGCTTTTTTCAACCAATAATGTGTCCTACATCATCCCGCTGGCCAATGGCCATTCCTTGCAAGCGCCGGCCGGATGGGTGCCGGATGCTATCGAGCGCGCGGTCGCGACCTTCAATCGATGAGCACCTTGCCCGAAATCAAAGATGCGTTGCACAAGCATTTCATTGCCGAATGGATTGATGGCATCGCGCCGCGCACCCCATATTGCTTCGATGATGAATTGTTCGATCCGCCAGATGCGCCATGGGCCAAGGTGGTTGTCCAGCATAGCAGCGCCAGCCAAGAAACCTTGGGAGGATGCGGCAATCGCAAATTTGGCCGAAGGGGCCGGGCCATCGTCATGTTGCGCAAGCCGCCCCTGATCGGCGGCGCTGATGTGATGGACAAGCTGATCTTTCATGCGATGCGGCTATTCGAAGGGCGGCGCTTGTTAGGGACTACGGCTTGGTTTAAGGACGTAGTGCCAAATGAGATCGGCCAACCAAAGGATGGGCGCTGGTATGAAGCGACCGTGACAGCGGATTTTGAGTATCATGAAATCAAATAGGAGGTTTTTAAGATGGGCCGTGTTCTTACCAATAGTGAAACGCTGAATTATTCAGTCGAGGCAACCCCCGGCGTCTTGGAGGCCAGCCCCGCTTGGAAACAGCTTGAGCCAAATGCGATCAATTCTTTTGGCGTTACCACCAGCAAGACCGAGCGAGCGCCGATTAGCAAGGCGCGCCAGCGGCGCAAAGGCAAAATCACCGATCTGGATTCGGGCGCGGAATTGGATGCCGATCTGACGATGGATCATTTCAAGGATTTCATCGAAGGGTTCATGTTCGCCCGCGCGATTGGCCCCGATATCCTTTTTCCAACCGCCGTCACCGCGACCGATTATACCGTGGCCGCCATTAGCGCCGCGACCGCTGGCCGCCTGATCTATGGCGCGGCATCAGCCAAATCGCTGATCTTTGCGCGCGGCTTCAAAACCGCTGGCAATAATGGCTTGAAAGTCCTCGGGGCAGTCGAAGCCGCGGCATCAACCGCGATCACGATTGCGGGCCTTGCCGTCGAAGCGATCGATCCCACGCAGCAAGTCGAAATAGCCATTGCGGGCATTCGGGGCGCGGCTGGCGATTTGCGAATCAATGCCGATGGCGATCTGATCAGCACGGTTTTGAATTTCACGCTTTTGGGATTGACTGTCGGCCAGGCGATCCATGTCGGCGGTGTCGATGTCACCAATCAATTTTTCGAAACCGAAAACAGCGGCTTTGTCGAAATCGAAGCCATCGCCGCCAATAAGATCACGCTCAAAAATCGCGATCAGGCATTTGTGACCGATAACGGGACTGTCGATAATGCGGCGGGTGCTGGCGTCTTGATCGATATCCTGTTCGGCCAGTATATCCGCAACGTCGATATCGGCGATGCTGACTATATCGAACGCACTTATCAATTCGAATTGGCAAGCCCCAATCTGGGCGCGGGCGGTGCTACCAATTATGAATATTCGATTGGCAATTATGCCAACAGCATGTCGATCAATATCCCACTGACTGAAAAAGCGACGGCGACTTTTGGCTTTACCGGCCTGAATACGCTGGTGCCGACAGCGATCCGCGCGACGAATGCGGCCAATGCCAAATTGCCGAATGAGACTGATGCATTCAGCACGGCGGTCGATATCGCGCGATTGCGCCTTACCGATCTGGATGAAACCGGCCTTACCACCGATTTCAAATCGATCACCTTGACCTTGAATAATGGGGCCGAAGGCGAAAAGGTGCTGGCGACGCTTGGCCCGAAATATATCAACGTGGCCAATTTCCTTGTCGATATCGAAAGCCAGATGCTTTTCACCAATCCGGCAATCATCGAACGCATCCGCTGCAATCGCGATCTGCAATGGGATATGATCTTGCGCAATACCGATGGCGGCATTCGCATCAGCGTCCCTGTCCTGACTCTGGATGGCGGCGACCGCGAATATCCCGCCAATCAATCGGTCTTGATCAATGCCACCGGCCAAGCCTACAAGCATCCCGTTCTCGGTATCTCGCTTGGCGTTTCGTTCTTTCCCGTTTTACCAAGCGAGGGCTGCCCATAATTTTGGAGTCTAAGCATGGTTGATTTTTCCTATCTGGCCTCATTGGAAATCCCCAATGAGGCCAAGCCTTATTCGATGGATATCCAAGGCGAGGATGCAATCTTGCATCTTTTGCCCGCCGCCGAATCCAATAAGCCATATTGGAATGCTGTTCTTCGCTACAACAACGACAAGCTGAAAGGCGGCAAGAAATCGAATAAAGTCGATGCCGCCAGCGTTGCCAAAAATCGCAAGATCGATCAGCAATTGATCGCGGGGCATTGCCTTGTCGGATGGGAAGGCATCAAGGAAACCAATGGAACCGATGTGCCATTTACCAAAGAAAATGGCCTTGAATTCCTTTCCAGCTTGCCCGGCCATATGTTCGATCCGATCAAGAATTGGGCGGCTGACAAGGAAAATTATCTGGCCACCGCGACCAATGATGACGACGATATCGATCTGGATGCCGAGGCCGCCGATCCGATTGAATTGGGAAACTCCTAGCCGATCGGTTGCTTTGGGAATTGAGGTTTGATCGCGATGGCTATTCGGTCGAGGCGGCGAAAATAAAAAAGCGCCCCTTGCCCCAATGGTATCTGGATGAACCGGAATTGCCATCGGGCATCCAGTATTTCATGAACGCTTATCATGATCTGGCCACTTGCCGCCCATGGGATCAGAGCAATCCTTTGCCTATACCTTGGGCGGCATGTGCGTTATATGCCGAGCGGAAGGGGCTGGAACCGGACATTGAGGATTTGCTTTGGGAGGCGGTTTGCGCCGTCGATAAAGCGGATCGGAAATGGATCATTGATCACCAGAAGGCATCTATCCCCAAGAAAGCTTAAGGGATAGCGCGCATGCCCGATTATCGCATCATTGCCAAAATCGATCCGGCTGGCGTGGTATCGGGCGCGGCGCGCGTCAATAAAGAATTGGATGGGATCGATTCCAAGGCCAGCGGCGTTGGCAAGACGATCAAGCAAGTCTTTGGCGGCGTCGCCATCGGCGCGGCCATCGCCAGCCTTACCCAATTGACCACCGAATTTTCGACCAACATCGCGGAAATTTCAACGCTGGTCGATACCGCGACATTCGATATGGATGCGCTAACCGAGGCGGCCCGCGATCAGGCGAAAGCCTTTGCATCAAGTCCAAGCGAGCAAGCCAAGGCGCTTTATCAAATCATCAGTGCGGGGGCGACCAGCGCGGCCCAAGCGACGGAGACATTGACGGCGGCCAATAAGCTGGCGGTCGGCGGCGTGACCGATGTCAAAACCGCCGCCGATGGCCTGACATCAGTGCTGAATGCATATGGCGATCAAGTCGAGTCCGCTGCGGCTGTCTCCGATGCGCTATTTGTGTCCGTCAAATCCGGCAAGACCACCATTGGCGAATTATCATCCAACATCGGCAAGGTGGCCCCATTGGCGGCGCAGCTGGGCGTCGAATTCGATGAATTGACCGGATCGATTGCCGCGCTGACAAAAGGCGGGATCACTACAGGCGAGGCCGTTACCGGCGTTCGTGCCATTCTGGCGGCGGTCGCAAAGCCCGCCGATGAGGCCAGCAAGCTTGCCAAGAAATTGGGTATCGATTTTTCGGCGGCTGGACTCGAGGCCAAAGGCTTGGGCGGCTTCCTTGCCGATTTGAAGGAAAAGACGGGCGGGAGCGCCGAACAGATGGCGGTGCTATTTGGCGGCGTAGAAGCCTTGGTCCCCGCGCTGGCATTGACCGGCCAGGCGGGCAAGGATTTGGAGGGCATTCTTGGATCGATGGAGTCCAAGGCGGGCGCGACCAATGAGGCGTTCGATAAGATGGCGGCCAGCCCCGGCTTCCAGATCGGGCAATTGGTCGCGAATGTGAAAGATGCGCTTTTGGGCTTTGGCCTTGCCATTGCCGAATTTTTGACGCCCGCCATCGCTTTCCTAAATGAAAATTTCGATATCCTTCTACCGCTGGTAATAGCGGGTGCGGCGGCATTCGGCATATTTCATTTGGCGGTGCTGGCGACCAGCCCGCCCATGGCGCAAATCGGATCATTGATTGCATTTTCATATAAGCAATTCGGATTGCTGGCTGCGGCGCAGACAACAGCCGCAGCCGCCATGGGTGCATTCCGCGTAGCCGCTGCATCGGTATTGCAACCCCTGATCGCGCTGAATGCCGCATTGCTGGCCAATCCCCTGATCGCGCTGGCTACCGCGCTTGTGGTGGTCATCGCCTTGCTGGTGCAATTTGGCGATCAGATTGCAATCGGCGGCGGGCATATCGCCAGCTTGGCCGATGTCGCGCGCGTGGTGATCGATGACATCTTGGGCCTAATCGATCCGCTGGTGCAATTCGCTATCGGCGCTTGGGAAACCATCGCCAATTTCTTTACCGACAATTTCGCGCCGCTGGCCGCCTTTGCCGCTGATGTCTTTTCGAATGTCAATTTTTCCATCGCGGGCGTGGCGATTTTTGCCGCCAAGGTAGTGGACGCGATGATCGGGCTCTTTTCCGGCTTGTTCAAAACCATCGTCACTATCATGAGCAATTTGCCGCAAGCATTCGCATCGATCGCGCAATTAGCCATCAATGGCCTTACTGCGATCATCGAGACGGGCCTGAATGCGGTGATCGGCGGCGTCAATACATTCTTGGGCGCATTGGGCGTCGATCCCTTTTCCAAGGTGTCGTTGCCACGCGCGGAATTGGGCGCGGCCAAATTTGGCGGCAAGATCGCCGATGCATTCGGATCGGGCTTTGGCACCGCCGCCGAAGATTATGTGAGCAGCGTCTTTGATCGGGCCGATAAGCGCGCGGCTGGATCGGCGGCGGCGGCGGGCGCAGCGGCGGCCCCGAAAGCCGATGATCCAGCGGCTGCGGCGGCGGCTGGCCTCGGCGATGATGCCAAAAAGAAATCGGGCGGCAAGGATCGCAAGGATGCCCAAGGCACCACATTTGCCGAAATCGAAGCGGGCTTGATCCGCGAACGCGATCTATTGAAATTGACCGGCATCGAACGCGATATCCGCGCCGATCAATTGCGCGCCGAGGATCAGCTTAAGCGCAAGCTTATCCCATCCGAAAATGCCATCGTCGATTCGCTGGTGCGCGAGGCCGATGCATTGCAGCGCGCCGCCGATTTCAAAAAGCAATTGACTGATCGAATGGCCGAGGAAATCGAATTGCTTGGTCTTACCGGAGTCGAGCGCGAAAAGCGCGCCGCCCAATTGCAAGCCGAGGAAATTCTTGATCGCAAATTGACCGATGCCGAGCGCGGGCTTTTGGATGCCCAGATCGAGAATATCGAAGGGCTTAAGGATAAGCGCGAGGCCATTGATCGCATCAATGGGCCGATGGAGGATTATCGCCGCGACATAAAGGCGCTCACAGCCGCGCTAGACGAGGGATCGATCAGTCAGGCGGCATTCAATGCCAGCGTCGGCAATCTGGGCCTAGCGCGCGATCTGGCCGGGCTGGACAAGGATTTAGGCGGGGACTTCGCATTCCAAGCTGAATTGGATCAAATTCGCCAGCAAGAGCAAGAACGACTGGTCATAGCCCAACAGGCTAAGGCCGAAGGATTATTGCAAGAGCAGGAATATCAGGATCGCTTGACGGCGATCCGGCAAAAGGCCGCCGATGATGCCAAAGCATTGGAGGATGCGCGCAAATCGTTGGCGCTTACATCGGCCAGCGAGACATTCGATAGCTTGGCCAGCATCAGCAAGGATTTCTTCGGCGAACAATCCGCGATCTATAAAGCGACATTTGCTATATCCAAGGCGTTCGCCATCGCGGATTCGATCATCAAAATCCAGCAGGGCATCGCCAATGCGCTTTCGTTGCCATTCCCTGCCAATATTCTGGCGGCGGCGGGCGTAGCGGCGCAAGCGGCATCGATCGTCTCGAATATCCGCGCGGTAAGTTTGGCCTTTGCCGATGGCGGGCTGGTGCGCGGCCCCGGCTCTGGCACCAGCGATTCGATCAATGCCAATCTTTCGAATGGCGAATATGTGGTAAATGCCAAAGCGACGGGCGCGAATTTGCAGTTGCTCGAGTCCATCAATTCGGGGCGCGGCGTCCCATTTTTTGCTGGCGGCGGCATGGTTGGCCAATCCAGCGCGCCGCGCGCATCATCATCGCCCAATCGGCCATCGCGGATCGGCCAGCGCGCCGATGTAGCCCCAGCCTCTGCAGGGCAATCGAATATCCGCGCGCCTGACGTCAGCGTTCCCTTGAAAGTAATCAATGTCCTTGATCCATCGCTAGTGCTTGAGGCGATGGCTACCGAGCAAGGGACGCAAATTGTGCTGAATATCATCGAAGCCAATCCATCTGCGGTTAGCCGATTGGCCAGCCAGTGACCGAATTGATCACGGCGCGGCCCGATGTGCCGATGGGCGAGGAATGGCAATGGCAAACCGATGTCATTACATCGCGCAATGGCACCGAACAGCGGATTGATAATTCATCGATTCCGCGCCGCCAGATCAGCGGCAATTATGCAATCCATGATCAGGCATTGATCAATCAATTTGCGATGGCGATGGCGCGCGCAAAGGGCGAGGGCGTCCATGCCGCATTTTTTCAATATGAAACCAAGCTTACCGCCGCGGCTGCGCTTGGCGCTACCAATCTGGCATTCAATGCGCGCGGCACCGAATTGCGCAGCGGCGATCTGGCATTGCTTTATGATGATAATGATCTGGCATATGAATTGGTCCAGATCGGCGTCCTAAGCCCTCTGTCGGCGACGCTATCGGCACCAACCACGCTTGCCTGGCCCGCTGGATCGCTGATCGCCCCTGTGCATTTGGTCTATGGCGGATCGGGCTTGGTGATCAATCGGCATCGCGTCGATGCGCTGGCATCGATCGATCTGACTTTGCGCGAAATGGGTTTCCATGATCCATTCTTGAACCCATATAATACAACCACGCTTGATCTATATGCGGGCATTCCTGTGATCATCGACAAGCCCATCGGCGATGCTTTCGATGAGGAAATATTGACGGGCGCGCAGATCATCGATTTTGGCGGGATTGTCGATATCGATAGCCAATGGACGCGCACCAAGGATCAATATTTGCGGCGGTGGCATTGCCGCCGCATCATGGTGCCAGCCGAATTTGAAAAATGGATGGTTTTCGGATCTACAATCAGGGGAGCGCAAAAGCCATTTTGGCTCCCATCCTACCGTGCCGACTATACGATCATCAGCCCGCCCGCCCCATCGGGCAATCAGATGACATTGGGCGGGCATTTCTTTCGCGATTATTGCTTTCCCTATGCCGGCCGCAAAAGTTTTTTCATCGAATCCGATGGCGGATTGCATCTGGCGACGGCGACAGCGCAAGCAAATAGCGGCGCAAATGATCTCGTGACATTTGCGCCAGCATTGCCAGCGGGCGCAGCCTATGGTCTAAATCAGAAAATCGGGATATTGCACCGATGCCGCTTGGCTGATTCCAAGATGTCATGGCAGCACTTTAACGCCCATTCGATCTTGGAAATGGGCATCATATCGACGGATCAATAAATGGCTTATCTGGAAGACGAAAAATCTGATTTTAGCGGCCAGCCGAACGAATTGTATAAATTCGCCGGATCATTCCAATCCTATTATTATACCAGCGGTCCCAAGGCTGTCACTTTCTTGGGCGATGAATATCAGCCAGCGACATTGCAGCGATCCGAAATATCGGCTGGCACCCAAGAAGATGATGGGCTGGCGATCAATGTTGATTTGCCGATCAGTAATCCGATGATCCAGCAATATGCTTTCCAGATCGCGCCGCCGATGCTGCGGCTTACCATTTATCGCTATCATGATATTGGCCAGTATATTTCATATTGGAATGGCTTTGTCGGCCAGATCAAGGTCAATGCGGGCAAAGCCACATTGCGATCCCCATCGGTGATCGAATGGGCGCTGTCGGCGACGATCCCCAATGTCTATTATCAATCGCTTTGCAATCATGTGCTTTTCGATGAGCGATGCAAGATTTTGGAGGCCGCTTGGAGCCAAGCTGCGGTAATCAATGCCATCGCCGGCCGAACACTTACAGTATCGACCATCGGGACGCTAAATGGGCAATTGCTGGGCGGCACGATCCGGCTGGGCAATGGCGAGGAAAGAATGATTGTCACGCAAGTAGGCACAGCGATCAGCGTCAATTTCCCTTTTTCCAGCGCGGTGGTAGCGGACGCTTTGACGCTTACAGCCGGATGCGATCATAGTGCTGATTGCATCGCCAAATTCGCCAACGGCATCAATTTTGGCGGCTTCAAATATATCCCGCCCGAAAATGTGTTTGAGTCCGGCATCGAACCGGGCCAGACGCCAATCGCCGATGATAGCTGCTTGCCATTTATTCCAACTTTTGAAGGCTGGTATTTCAAGCATCGCAAAATTACTTTTGATGCGTTTGGTGGTGTGGAAATGGTCGCCCAAGGCACAACTAACGGCACATTTAACTTTAATTCCGCAAGCGGTCCGACAATCCAAAATGCGAACCCTTGCCTTGCTGTAGGCAGCGGCACATTTTCAAAGTGTGAAATTGGAAGCCGCGAAACCAACGATCTGACGGTCGAGATTAGATATGATTATCCGTTTGTCCTAGCCGATCTAGGCGGCTCTTGGTATTGGGAGCAACAAAATGGCTTTAACAGCGTCGGGCCTACAACAAGGGTTCGATATGAATATAGGCATTGGTTTGATGCCGTATGGACTAAGTTCTTGCCGATTACGGGCGACGGCGTAGATGCGCAAACTGCGATAGACGGCTCGGTGGATATAGGCGGCACTTTCCCCCGCGATAACTTCTGGAGCGCATAGATGTTTTTCATCCTTGCCGTCATCGCTGCGACATTTATCTTGGGCATATTGCTTGCGCCCAAGGTCAAAACCGAAAACGCAAAAGCATCAGGCCTTTCCGATTTCAATTTCCCGCGATCCAAAGAAGGTGATCCAGTCGGATTGGTTTGGGGGACGGTAAAGCTGAAATCGCCTAACACGATCTGGGCTGGCGATTTCGAAGCGCAAGCGATCAAGAAAAAGCAAAAGACCGGCATCTTTTCCAGCAAGAAAATCATCATCGGTTATAAATATCTGATCGGCCTCGATCTATGCTTTTGCTTTGGCCCTAATGTCACTTATCGTAAAATGTGGTTTGGCAAAGATTTGGTATGGACCGGATGCCTATCTGGCTGCGAAAATGAGATCACCATCGATCTGCCCAATCTATATGGCGGCAAGGACAAGCAAGGCGGCGTCGGCGGCACATTTACGCTCTATTGCGGCAATTTCGATCAAAGCCGGGATGCTTATCTGGCCGCAAAAGTAAGCGCGGATATTTCGGCATATCGCGGCTTTGCGCATGTCGTTTTCAATAAATTCTATTGGGGCAATTCGGCCCAAATTCAGCCCGTCTATATGGAGGTATCGCGGTTTACGAATGAATTGGGCCTAACGCCCGGCTTTCAATATATGCAAAATGGCTTGGACGCTAACCCCATCGAAGTTCTTTATGCTTTGCATGTGGCTGGATGGGGTGCGCTCGGCCTTGATCCCGCGCTGATCGATCTGGCCAATTGGCAAGAGGTCGCGATGACGATCTATAACGAAAATAATGGCATGAGCATCCATCTGGCAAACCCGACTGATGGGGCCGAGGTTGTCAAAGAAATCATGAATCAGATCAATGCGACATATTTCCAAGACCCGCAAACTGGCCTGATCAAGATCAAGCTGGTGCGCGAGGATTATGTGCTGGCCAGCTTGCCGGTGCTTGGCCCATCCGAAATTGAGTCCATCGAAAATCTTTCCATAGTGCTTTGGAATGAAGCCAAGAACACGGTGCGGATCAAGTTCACCAATCGCGAAAATCAATATACGGATGCCATCGCCCCGCAAATCGACAGCGCCAATATCCGATATTCTGGCCGAACCAAAGCGGTTGAAATGAAATTCCCATATGTCTTTGATGCGGCGCTGGCTGCTGAATTGGCGGCGCGCGAATTGTCCAATCTTTCGACTCCGCTCTATAAGATGGATTTGCGCACCAATCGGAAATCTGTCGAAATAGGCCCAGGCGATCCATTCATTCTAAATTGGCCGGAATATGGGTTTACGCAGATTGTCATGCGCGCCCGCAAGATCGGCAGCGGTCGGCGAACTGATGGCCGGATCACTATCGGTGCAGTCCAAGATGAATTCGCTACGGCGGCCACAGTCATTGGCATTCCAGCGCCATCGTTGCATGTGAACGATAATTATCCGCCCGCCGATATTGTCGATTATTTGTTTTTTGAAATCCCATATTTCTTGGAATATCAAGCAACCGATTTGGACTCGCGCAATGGTTATTATCGGCTGGCCGCGCTGGCCAAGAAGCCCACGATCGCATCGATCGCATATAGTGCGTTTATCGATGATGGCGCGCCGGAAGATGATGATCCCGAAATGCTGGATAATTCGCCATATCAGGCGACCGCCAAACTTGACGCCAATCTGGCTAAATTCGAAGCATTGATCGATGGGCTGATCCCCATTCTGATCATCAAGGAATTGACCAGCACCAACGCCCTTGCCGATGGCACTACAGCGGCGGTGCGCTTGGGTAGGGGACTTTTCATTCTAAATGGCGAATGGCTTTCCTATGAAACATTTACCGACAATCTCGATGGCACTTATGATCTGGAAAATGTGCGGCGCGCGCAGCTTGATAGCGGCTGGATCGGCGGGCTTGAGGATGATCTGATTTGGTTCCTTGATGGCCAGGAAGGATTTTTCTTTTCCGACATTTTGCCCGCGCTTACCAATCTATATTTGATCGATATCACCAGCAATTCTCGCGCGCTTAAGGCCGACTCGCCGTTGATTGCTGTCACACCGACCAAGCGCAAAGATCGACCATTGCCGCCAGATTATATTACTGTGGGCGGCATCCGCGATATGGCGCGCACACTAGATATCGGGACCGGATCGGATATTGGTTGGCGTGAACGCAATCGCTTGCTTGCCGATCAGATCGCTTTTGAAAATGATGCTAGCCAAGCCGCCGAGGCTGGCACCAGCTATCGCATCGAATTATGGCGCGATGGCGTCCAGCGGTTTTTCGCTGATGGCATTGTCCAGCCCTATAGTCTGATTGCACCATCAAGTGCGGCGGGCTTTGCTTTCATAAAGCTGTATGCCGTGCGCGACGGGCTGCTTTCGCATACGCCAAGCGAAATTCCTGTCTATGTTAACACCGATCCCGATTCGCTAACAATCGATCTTGATCCCGTCTATATAGACGATGAAACAGTGGAGTTTTCTTGATGGCCGATTTAGTGACCGCTGGCGCAATTGCGACGCCCGCCGATGCCGATATCATTCCTATTCGAAAAGCTACGGTAGCGGGTCTTTTGAAAATAACGCTGGCGCAAATCAAAGGATATATCGGTGCGCCAAAATTTTCGGTTCAAAATGAAGCATCATCAGCATACACGGCTGTTCTTGCTGATGATGGCAAGTATAAGCGCATCAATTCAGCGACCGCCGCCACATTAACAATCCCGCCGCAATCTACCGTAGTTTGGCTTGCCGATGCTGAAATCACTGTCGAACAGGGCCTTGTTGGTAGCGTTACTATTCTGGCTGGATTAGGCGTCACTTTAAGAACGCGAAACGGCGTAGTTGCCAGCACGGCCCAATATCAAAAAGCAAATCTAAAACGGATCGCCGCTGATGAATGGCTTGTCGATTGGGAGGCAACAGCGGGGGTTGGTGTTTCGACTCCCTTTGCGCCATGGACAATTCCCTTGGCCGCCGATTTTGCCCAAGTCAATATTGGCACAACGATTATATCCGATAGCGCCCAAGGGCTTGTTTTTGTATGCCCAGCTGGCCAAGCCTTTGAGACGCGAGGAGTTTTGAAAGCCGCGCCCGCCGCGCCTTGGAATATTTATTGCAAAGTTGACCTTAGTTTTTTTGCCGGTGAAAATAACGGTCGAACTGGCATAGCACTTCGCAATACGACTTCGGGCAAGGTGATGACATTCGGATTCGAGAACGATGGCAACGCCATAAAATATCTTGCTATCGAAAGGTGGAGTAACGTCAACACTTTTAACGGAAGCGCAACGGCGGGACGCTATACCGCCGAAAGACCTTGGCTTCGTCTGGAAAACGATGGAGCAAACTTAAATTATTATATCGGTAATGGCTACACTTGGCGGCTTATTATGACAACGACATTGGCGGCTTTTATCGGTTCTGTCGATGAAATCGGTTATATGCTTCAAAGCGGCTTTAACAGTATTGTCATCGTTAATTCGTTCAGTATAGTTGCTCCGGTGGGCGCGGGCGGCGGGCCTGCTTGATATGCATTGCGCGGGCGAATAGGTGCTGATCCGCCGTGGCTGATTGAACAATATCGCCCGCCAATCATTTTAATGATGCGCGATATCCAAAATTCATTTTTTCTCGGTTCATCAAATGGCCATCAAGGGATTCACATAAGGCGAAGCTTATGTTATCGGACGTTCCCATCATGCTATCCGAATTTGCAATATCGCTGATCCCAAGCTTGCGTTTTGCCACGCTTGTACTTTGGTTCATTCCGATTCTTTGGGGCTTGCCAGCCTATCGGCGCGTCATTCATGAGGGCGAATTGACATTCCATGATTGGGCGCGGGTCGCTTTTGCATCCATCGGCGTGTTCGTCGTTGGCATGCAAGCGCGGCAATTCATGATCGGGCCATCTGGTTATAACGATTATTGGACAGCCGCGATGCTTTTGCTGGCATGCATCGCCGCGATCCTTACAATGGCAGTTGTTTATTGGGTCGCACAGCCAGAAAAATGCAGACGGGCAATGTTTCGCGTCCATCTAGGGATATTCATGCTGTGCATGGTCGGGGGTTTCCTTTGAGTGCGCATTTGGGAATTTTTGCAACACGAAGTATCGCGCTTTTGGGGTGCGATTATTGTCGGCATGGCTATCGGCCTATCGGGCGCATATGCGCGCGAATTCAATGATGGCCGCAATCCCAATGGGAAATGGCTCCGCAATCGCCTCCTGATATTTCCAT
This sequence comes from Cypionkella sp., assembly GCA_040398785.1. Taxonomy (GTDB): domain Bacteria; phylum Pseudomonadota; class Alphaproteobacteria; order Rhodobacterales; family Rhodobacteraceae; genus Cypionkella. The sequence continues at coordinate 27,548 of JBBATJ010000011.1, forward strand.
TCCTTAGTCTGGCCGCCGCATCGGTGGCCGAAAGCACATCGCTATCCCGAACCCAAGCGGCCTTTCTGGCCGCTATTTTGTCGCTACTTTCATTCGATGCGGTGCGGCTGATTACCGAAAAATTCATGACCAAAACCGAAGATGCGATCGATGTTGTGCTGGATGATATTGCGCTCAAGATGACGCCCAAGGAATTGCTCCCTTTGCAAAAGCCAGTGCCAGCCGATAATTCCGATGGTGACGACTCGCCGCAAGGATGATATGCCGCCATCATTGATGGAGGATTCATGGCTTACAAACTTTCATGGCTGGCCGATGTCTTAGCCGCTGCGGGCCAAAAAGTGATTGAGGAAAATGGCTGGAAAGATCGCGGACGCGCTGAAATGGGCGATGTCAAAGGCATCCTTGCCCATCATACCGCTGGCGCAAAAAAGGGCAATTCCCCAAGCCTGAAAGTAGTGCGCGATGGCCGCCCCGATCTGCCTGGCCCGCTTTCGCAATTATTCCTTGCCCGCGATGGCACTTGGCATGTCATGGCCGCCGGCCGATGCAATCATGCGGGTGAGGGCCGCTGGCAAGGCGGGACAGGCAATTCGCAATTCATTGGGATCGAGGCCGAAAATGCGGGTGATGGCAAAGATGATTGGCCCGATGTCCAGATGAAAGCCTATGTATCGGGCGCGGCGGCGATCTTGGCGCATATGAAGGCCGATGCGGTAATGGTCGCGGGACATAAGGAATATGCGACTCCCAAGGGCCGCAAGATCGATCCCGCATTCGATATGGTCGATTTCCGCGATCAAGTTGAATTGGTCATGGACGGCAAAGCGCCGAAGCCAAAGCTGATCCCATCGGTTAATCCGGCCAAGGCGATGCTTCGCAAAGGATCGCGCGGGCCTGATGTCAAAATTCTGCAAAAGGCTTTGCAGATAAAGGCGGATGGCGATTTTGGGCCAGCTACCGAAATCGCTGTGCGCGCATTCCAGAAAGCCAATGGCCTGATCGCCGATGGCCGAGTCGGCCCCAAGACTTGGGCCTTGCTGTTGAAAGAAGGGAAATAATATGTCGAATCCAGATGGTCCGGTTGTCGTCAATGCTGGCGCATCGCTTGCCCCGCTTGCCGCCGCGGCGCGCTATGCTGTCGTCATTGCGGGCGCGATCCCGATCCTGATGACATTGGCCGGCGAAGGCGGCGTCGATGCCATAGTCGAATATTTCAAAGGCGAACATGGCAGCGCATTTATTGCCGCCATCGGATCGCTGGCAACCTTGGGTTATGGGCTTTACAAAACCTATAAGACCAAAAAGACGCTTTTGGCCGCCGCGACAGCCGCCCCAAATGATAAATTTGTCGTCCGTCAAAAAGCCAATTTTTCCAAAGGAGCATAATCATGAAGAAGATTTTGATCGCATTTGCGCTGGCCAGCGCCAGCCTATCGACCGGATGCGCCACCTTGGGCGAAGGCGTCGGCGTCACCCAAGGCGCATTGCCCGCCAAATTGCTTTATGCCGCCGAGGCGATCTATAATGTGCCAGCCCAAGCATATGTCGCCGCCGATAGCCGCGATCAGATCAATCCGGCGCTTAAGGCCCGCATCAAGCCCAAATTGCAACAGCTGGGCGATTTGCTGGATAAGGCCCGCACGGCGCATCGCTTGGGCAGCGCCATCGATTTTAATGCCCGCAAAGCCGATCTGCAAAAGTTGGCTAATGAAATCTCCGCCCTGATCCCCTGATCCCATCCATCCATCCGTTTTCGAAAGGTTTATCCCATGAGCATCAAATCCATTCTGGATAAGGTCAATGATGGCCTAGATTTCCTTGAGCAATTCGTGCCAGTTGCGACCGCATTTGGATTGCCGGTTGGCCCCGCGCTGGCCATTGCTGGCGCAATCGGGGAGGTTGTCGAGAATATCGCGACGCGCGCCGAGGAAGCTGGCGTCGTTATCGAAAGCGATGATGAAGCGCAAATCGCGGAAATCACCGCGCGCCTGGCCGCACAGAATGATATCTTGCGCAAAGCGATCGATGCCAGCTAATTTGCCCAAATAGGCAAGAATCCCAAGACCCCATGTAGGGGCGTTATCTGGCCCGCTGGCGATAAATCCGCTAGTGGGCCAGCCTGCGTTATGGCCCTTGGCCGCGCTGGCCATTCTAAGCTTTATGTCTAAGATGATTTTGCCAGATCGGGGCGCTGGCCCATGCGGATGCCCGATGGCTATCTTGCCCCACAAAAAGCCCCCCCATATTGCTATGGAGGGGCCGAAAATGATGCGAGGGGTTGCCAAGCACAGGAAAGAGCCGCCAAGCTCCGATTGCCGCTATAGTGCGATCATGCCAGTTGTCATAGGGAAATTTTCACCATGCGATTGTCTGGCGCGCGGGATCGCCATCAGCGCGCCGCCGCCCCGTCGATGGATGGCGATGCCAGCCGATAGGATCATCGGCCCATGATCGGGCTTGCTATTCATGCATCGCCGCCAGCGCGATGCGATGCTGCTGATAGCAATATCGATCATCATGGGCATCCATATCGCCAATCCGGCCAATGATCATGGTCCAATGAAAGATCAGCGGCTTGATCGCGCAATAGCGGCCATCGCCCATGGGCAAGATATCGGTGATCCCATCGCTCATGATCAGATGATCGAAAAATTCCTGTTCTGTTATGCCGCTTTGATCCTTTGATCCTGATGCAAATATGCTGTGCCTATTACCCCCTTGGATGGCCCATTGCATGGCCGAAATTCGATCATGATTGCCTTCTCGATAGGGATGCCAGATTCGATAAGGCCCGAATGGATTTGGGGCCGCTTGAATAGTGCGCAACGCTGGACAAATGAGACGATGCAATCGGTAGGAAAATCGGCGCATTGCAACCGATCCCCTATCCGCACATTCTTGGCCAGATTGGTGCGCATCAATCTTGCTTGTTGGCGGCGTGGAAAAGCATCGCATAGACCATCGTGCCAGCCGCCTTGAATGATCCCGCTGGCAAGGGGATCGACTCGCCGCCGATGCTTTTGGCCCAATCGCGAAATTCGACGCTGGCGCGATCCATAGCGAATGATGAATGCGCGCTGATGATGGCCACCAGCCGCCCGCCCTTGGCCAGCATATCCCATGCGCGACGCACATGCTTGATATCCTGATTGCCGGAAAATGGCGGGTTCATCAGCACCGCCGATGGCTGGACATGCTTGTTTTGCCATTTCATGAAATCGGCGCATTCGACCTTGATCGCCTTATAGGAAAGATTGGATTCGATCATCAGGCACATTTCGGGATCGATATCGACCGCGATCACATTGGCGTCGCGCATCCATGCGGCGGCGACCAATGCGCCTTGGCCAGCACTTGGTTCAAGCACGATATCATGTCGCCCGATTTGCGCGATGGATGCCATGCGCTCGGCCAGATCGCTATCGGTGAAAAATTGTTCAAAGGTTTTTTGGCGATCCATGATCTGGCCATCGGCCAGCGCCTCGGCGATCATTTCCGCGCAAGGCTTGGGGAATTTATGCGCTTGGCTGGCGCGATCCCATTTGCCGCCCAAGGCTTTCATGGCCTTATCGAATGCGACATATCGATCCCGATCCATCTGGCCTTGCGGCAAGATAACGCGATCATGCTCGATGCGTGACTCGCGGATGATCATTTTGACATCATCGGATAAATGGATTTGCTTGGGCATTGGCGGTTTCCTTTCTTTTGGATATTCGGGCGCGCCGCCACAACGGGAGCGAAATAGCGGCGCGCCCTTGGGCTTGGATGCATTTCGGAGGCCCAAGCCCAATTCAAATTTTATCGCATCCAGATTGGCATGCGCTGGCCGCGCGCATTTGATGCGGCCATATATTTTTCATCAGCCAGAATGCGCTTGGCCTGATCCTCGCGGATGCTATCTTTTTGCGCGCGGGCGGCGATGGCTTTTTCTGAAATTGCAAGCATTGCGGTATCTCCTATCCGCCTCTTATGCCCGCAATTGCTTAATATTTTCCTAAACATCAGACCCGCTTTCTGTCCAAATAGACCCCATCTGCCAGCAATGTGGCGGCATAATAATCGGCGCGAATGCGACCCAATTCCAGATCGCGCGCATTGAATGAGTCGGCGATGGCGCATAACTGGATGAGGCTGGCTTTGGCGATTTCGCCTGATCCGCGATCAATGCGCCATGCTTTGACAAAAGCGATCAGCGCGGCCCCTTCTTGCAATGCCCGATTATTATAGGCGCGCGCATGTTCGGGGGTGCAAAATTTGGGGGCGCGCCCGCGCGCGGATTTGCGGGCGACAGGGCATTTGCATTCTGGGCAAAGGCGATATCTGACTCGCTCATCGATAGTTGGCTTGGCCATCTTGGCTCCTTGGCGGCTGGCGTTCGGATTATTCCGAATCGGCATTCTTTTCATCTAAGGGGAAATATCTAATTTTCTCCTAATTTGGCAAGCTTCTTTCGGATCTGTGCGCATGGCCATCATTGACCGAATAAATCGACCATGACGCCCCGATGCGCCTTGCGTTCCTTTGGTGCGGCCGGGACTAACCCATCCTTGCGAGTTGCCTCCCAAATATAAGTCAAGACCAGCGATCCATCGGCGGCCTTTGGCAAGCCGCTTTGCGGGCGATAGCCGATGCATTTCCAGAAAAGCTTTTTGGTCAATGCCACCTTGGGCGCGGAAAGCGCATTGGTGGTCAATTGCTGGCCTTCGATCATATTTGATCGCGAATCGCCGCCGCCATATCATCATGCAAGGTCCAAATCGACTGGCGGCCCATGCAAGGGATCGGTTCGCGCAATGCCCGCACATCATCCAAAATCCAACCAAAGCGCCCCGAATCATAATTGCCGTAAATCTTTTCGACAGGATTGATCGCGATAACCAATTCATCGGTTGGCCGAATATCGGAAAGAGTGGCGACTGCGACAATTGCGCCCAAGGCAATCCGTGCATCGCCGCGCCCAAGCGCCCTTTCGACAGCCGCAAATTCGCGCTGATCCAGCGACCATTTCTTTGCCGCATGAATCGCGATCTGGCCGCGATAGCTGGTTTGCCAATGGCGCGTTTCGATGCGCTTAAGGCCCAAGGCGATTGCGCTGGCCCATGGCTGCCATAAGGATATCGCTTTCATGATGGCGGGCCGCCCATATTTCCAGCCGCGACAAAATCGACCGCCGATTGCAATTGGATCAGCATGCGCCGCCTGATATCCGCCGAGGCCGCCTCGACCAGCATCGTGATCGGCGTTTCGGGATATTCTTTGGCCATTTGGGCGACCATCTGGATCGCGCCATAAGCCAGCGCATGGGCCATGCCGGAAAGGGCGTGATTGGGGCGATTCTCATATTCGCCATCGAATGCGATGATCTGATCGAATATAGCTTGGACATCGGCGGCGGTCTTATGCGCACCGAGGCCCATGATCATCTGGAAAGCATCGGGCGTCTTTTCAAAAAGCGGCTTTTCATTCGCCATGGTCGCGGCCTCCTAATGCGTAGTATAAATTCAGCCAGCTTATCGCAGCATGATCGGGATGATCAAACGGCTGGATGATATCGGCCAGCGGCCCAATATCGACCATGCGGCTACCATCGGCGGATAGATAGCTGGCCTCATGCCCCATAAGATCGCGCTTTTCAGTCACCAGCAATCGATCATCCCACATTTTCAAAGCGGCTGGATCAGCATCAGGAAAATTAAATCGGCTGTTGACCGCCTGGCCGATGCGCTTGGTGGTTTCGCGAAAATTGGGAAAGAGCGATTTGGCTGGCCCCGCCATATCAGGGAATAGCACTTCGTCGCCTTCATGCCCAAGGAAAGCCAGCGCCAGATCGACTGCCTCGCCATCCGATGCATCCATGATCGCGCAAGCGCCGCGCCAACAATGTTCGGCGACCCCATAGAATACCCGCATTCCCGCCGATCTGGTCTGGCCGCGCCATCGGCAAGTATAAGCCAGCGCATATGCATAATCCTCAATGCTGATCGGGCCATTGGCCGCGTCCAGCAAATCCAGCACTTGGCCATCGCCCCAAGCTATATTCGCGCCTCTAATTTCCATTATTCATCCCCTTTTGCGATGCGGAAAATCCCGCCGCCTCATTTTCTATTTCGCGCGCCGCAATGGCTGCGGCTTTGTCAGGAAAATAGCCAATATGCCGCCCTTGAATGTAAGCCCGCCAACGGCGCGTCCTGGGCAAATAACAAACCCCCTTTTCGCCTGATTTAGAATCCCTGCGCAAATTGACATTTTTTGCATTCGATAAAGCCGTGGCGTCCTTTAGGTTGTCCAGCCGGTTATCCGAGCGAGTGCGATTGTCATGATCAATTTGCGGCGGTTCGGTATTATGAACCATTTTCCAGATCACCCGATGGGCATAATATAGAACGCCATCAATTCGCTGTTGGCGGTAGCCGCCAGCGGTTATAGTCGTGAATGCACGCCCGGCATTGCGCCAGTAAATTTCGCCTGTTGCTGGATCATACCGGAACATCGCCAACAAGCGGTCCTGATCTGGCAGCGGAATCGGTTTAGGCATCACCCATTCCCTCCATTGATATTTGACCGGCTTCATTCAATAGGCGACGGCGTTCAAATTCGCGGCGCGCCTTAACTCCCGCTGCGCGCATAGGAGCATCGAAACGATTGTGGCATTGTTCGCACATCGCCATCAGATTTTCATCGCTGCAATTCTCGATTGGATCGGCAAGATGCGCCGTTGTCAGGCAAACGCTTTTTGCGCCGGTTCGCGGATGCTCCGCGCCATGGCGCGCGGCGCAACGCCCATTTTCGTGAATTAGCCCAAAACGTCCGTCGCATTCGCATTGACCAGCCGCCCTATCAAAACGAATGCGTTGCGAAATGGCTTTCCAATTTTTGGGGTATCTGGCCAGATTTTCCTTTCGGATCGGCATCAGCTTATATCCGGTTCGAATGCATCCAGAAAGTGCGGCATCGGGCAAACAAATTTGACTCGCGGAAAAGATGCAAAGCCATAGACGGCTTGCTTTTCGTTGCTGTGTTCATCGAATGCCGAAAAAAGCAAAATATAGGCATCGCCCGATTTCTTATGGCGAAACCGCTTGCCGTCCAATTGCCGATGTTCGTTCAATTCCTCGATCAGCTTGGGCAAAGTTTTGCGAACATCATCAGCCATCGATCAAATCCCCCATGCTTTCATCGGCATTATCGCCATCGCCATCATTCAAGATATCGCGATGGATCATATTTTCTTCGATCACCCGATCATAAAGGGCCGAATGCGCCGGATTATTGCGCAGCTTGTCGATGAAGCTGGATGCGCCGATCTGCAAATCTTGCATTTCGTCAATCGTCTTGGTTTCCTTTAATTTCTGGACATAGCCATCGACCAATTGCTCGGGGGTGCGTTTCTCGCCATCGGCCTTGGGCTGATCCGGCTGGCCGCCTGATGGCCGATCCGATCCGCCGCTGCCCGGTGGGCGCGCATTGATCGCGCTCTTGGCGCGTCCCATCGACCATGCCGCCAGCTTTTCCCCTTCGGCCCGCCCAAGCATCTTGCCTTCGGTTTTGAATATATCTTGGAAAGCTGACTGCAGTGTTTTGATCGGAACGCCAAAGCCCGGCTGATGGGGCAAAAGCAAAAAGCTGACAGTCATTTCATACATGAACCGCTTTTCGCAAATCGGCACCCATCGCTCCAAGATGGGGCGATCAGATGCCGGAATGACCACCGATTTCTTGACCGGCTTTCCGTTCCACATTTTAGGGCTGCCATCGTCGTTGAATTGGGGTTCATCGCGCATCAGCATCTTTTCCTCGGCGCGAAGGCAAAAGATCACATGCGCCCGCGCTTGGATCGCCCGATTGACGAATTTCTTATGGCGCGTCTTTGGCACTTTCCATTTGCCGGCCGAAGCATCGGGCTTGACTTCCCAATCTTTCCAGCCATCGCTCGATTTCGGATCGCGCGGATTGGTGATGCCAGCTTTAGGAATGCCAGCCTCATATTGATCGGCGATTTCCAAAATGCCGCCCTCGCCTTCATATTCATGGCTGGTAGAGTCGACAATGATCACCCATGCGCCCGCTTCATCGGCGGCGCTGATCGCATCCTTGTAAGCCTCGGGGGTATATGGCGCTTTGATTTCGCCATAGAGATATGGAAAGGTATTGACGAAATCGGGCTTTTCGCCCCGCCCCGCCGCATAATGCAAGCCGCGCGATCCCTCGGTATCGATGAAATAAATCCGCGAATGGCCTTCCTTTTCGATCATGGCCAGAATTTCATCATCGCTCATCGCCGGATAAGCCAAGCCCATCGCCATCAAAATCGCGGTATAAGTCTTGCCGCATCCGGTTGGGCCACCAAGGGCAACCAAGACGCTGGTCTTATCCCGCATCGCGGGCCTGAATTCAAAACTCATGATCCTTCTCCATTTTCAATTTGCGGCACACCCGCCTCCAATTCCCAAGGCAAATCGATTGGCCCGCGCGCCTCATTTTCCGCGCGGGTATCGGCCAGCATTTGCATGTAGGCCGCATGATATTCCTGATCGATCATCTGGCCGCCCATGGCGCGCCGCTCGGCATGGCGATTGACTCGCCAAGCTGGCTTTGCTTGCCATGCCAGCGCAAGCGGATACATCGGCCAGTGCTTCGAATGGAGGCACATGGCAAAATTATTGATTGCCCATTCGACTTCCTTATCGGCTTCTTCTTGGGCTTCATGATCGACCCGATGCGTCATCATCGCATGCGGTTCGCTATCCTCGATTACCGCGAAAAGGCATGCATCAAAATCCATGCCGTGCGCTTTGAAGCCGCGGCGATAGAAAGCATCTTGGATATCGCAGCCGGTATCCCACATCGTCTTTTGGCCCCAATCATTGAACGCCCCGACTCCGGTAGTTTTCCAATCGACAAAATATCGCCCAGAATGCGGAGTCCAATCGACCATCATGCGGCAAAATATCGGCCCGAATTTGGTTTCCTCTTGCCAGATATAGACCTTTTCGGGCTGGCCGCCCGCCATCGCATAAGCCAATTCCTCGCGCCCGCGCATCTGGCTATATGCCGCCGATGCCATCGCCCGCACCTTGGCTGCCGCATCGGTAAGCAGCGGGATATATCCCTCGGCCAGCGCCGCATCCCGATCAGCCTTGGCCGCATTGGTTCGCCATCCGTTATGGGAGAATTCGGCTATCGGCGCGCCTTTGCCCAATAGCGTTGAATGGAATGCCGAGCCCACGCGGAATTTCATCAAATCCTCGCGCTCATAATTGGGATTTAGCCTTGGGTGTTCCTCCCATGCATGCCTTGGCGATTTGGCGATCTGGATTTTGGCCAGCGATGCCGAAAGCGATGGCTCGGCGGCTGGATCGCCATGATATTCCTCGGTCAGCAAATCATAGATGCCAGCGCCCAAGCGCAATTCGACTTTGGGCATCAGCAGCTGGGCGATTTCCTGATCGGCTGGCTTTTCGGCTTCGCGATCAATGCCCGCCTCTTTGGCTACCGCGACCAGTTGCGTTGCCATCGTCGGCCCCGTCTTGATCGGCTCGGCGCGGGCTGGCATCATCTCCCGCGCTTTCTTGCCATCATTGGCGGGCCGATATTCCTTTTCCTCATCCTCGGGCTTGGGGGCGGGCTTATCGCGCACCGCCCCCAATGATTTTGCGGCGCGCCGGATATCGCCAAGCATCTTGACCATCCCATAAGCGCCATCGGAAGGAGTCCCCGAATAGGAAACCGCCAGCATCTTGCCATTCCTTGAAAGCTTGGCCTTGGGATGCCTGCCGCCTTGCGCGAATTCGACAGTGACATCGGGCCACAATTCCAATTCGACTTTGATGGCCTTTTCGAATTCGCAACTCATAATTTATTTCTCCCATGGATTTCCCGATGATGACTCTTGCAAAGCCAGATGACCTCAAGCGGCTTTGCATAATCTGGATGATGCGCATCGGCGGGCATTGCGCCACATTTACCGCATGGCATCGGGATTAGATCGCCGCGCTTAACTGCTTTATTGACCTCAAGATGCGCGATCTTATGCGCATCAGGTTTTGCGCGCGTTTCGTCATATCGCCGCCAAGATTGCTGATTTCCTTTGCGTCGGCAATCGGCGGAGCAATAACGACCTTGGCTATGCGTGGTTGAAAATTGCCCATCGCATATTTTGCAATTAACCAGCCGATGCGGGCTGATAATGCACTGTGGCCGCCCGCGCGTCATAGCAACTTATCGCTGGCCTTGTCTGATTTCTGGGCTTCTTTTGGCTTATCGTCATATACATGCTTGACCAGCCCATCTTCCATTATGATCCCGACGCCGGTATCGCCAACCACTTCGCACCATAATTGGAAATCTTCGGCGGCGGCCATTTCAGCGATAATCGCCATTGATTTATCATCCAGCAACGATCCATCCTTTATGCGCAAGACCCGCAATTCGGGATTGGATGCCATGGCGATGGCGGTGCTGGCTCTGATCTTGTCGGCATCGCTGGATTGCTCGAATGGGACGCCCCCATAAAGCACGATGGGCTTGCCAGCATCATTGGTGCCGAATGCCAAGCCTTCGATGGGCATATCGGCCTCGGCCAGCGCGATAGCCCGCTCGGCGGCGCGCGTTTTCATCTTTTCGGTATAGCCAAGGCTTTCGGACTCAAGTCCCGCCAACTGATCGGTCAATTCCGTGCGCTGCGCCATGCGCGCGATCTGGCGATTTTGGTTTTCCCCTTTTTCCAGATCGGCCCGCGCTTGATCGATATCGATGCGATCCGGCAATGGTTTTAGTACTTTGATTTCATCAACAAGGGCGGCTTTAGCGGCCTCGCCTTCGGCCAGATCATCTTGCATTTTTGCAATCTGTTTCCTGATCGAGTCCAATTCAGGATCAAAGCCCGCAAGTCGATCATCCATATTTTTGCGGAGCATGATCGCTTGATCAATATTGGCATTTGCGCGACCAGCATTAGCGATAGCATCAAGCAATGCTTCGGTATCGATCAGATCATCAGGCAAATCGGCGATGATCGGAATGCCCGCGATCTGGGCGCGCAAGCCTTCGGCATCGCGATTGACATCGCGGCGCTTGGCATAATCGCTGGCATCCCATTCGGCATGTTCATCCAGATCAATCGAAAGCGGCACCATCCCGCGCAAGGTATCGGCCTGATCGGCTGGCTTCATGCGCGCGAAATCCAATGGATCGAAACCGATTTCGCCAACCAGCGCATCCAGCATTGCTTGCGGCGATTTATACAAAAGCCCTTCGGCGGACTCTACTTTGACCGAGTCGGTTTGCTTGCCATCCTTATCGCGGAATTTGCGGATGATCTTGATCCGGCCCAAATCCAATTCGATGGTGGCTTCTTCCTCGCCAGCCCTGATCGGCTGCGGCGGGGCGGCGGCTTTGCCAGCAAGGGCCACCCATATCGCATCAAGGATAGAGCTTTTTCCTTGGCCGTTATTGCCCCCTATCATGACGACATTGCCATCTGGACTGATCTCAACGGCTTGCAATTTTTTGAAGTTCTCGGCAACAAATCTAACGATTTTCATCATCATTCTCCTATTGGGTTCGGGCGAATTGCCCATGATATTGCTTGGCGGCGGTGCAGTATTTTCGATGTGCTTTTTTGGCTGTCGGGAAACAGCCCAAATAATGCCTTTCATGATTGACGGTAATGATTGCCATGAAACGCGATCCGACCTGATAGACGCCCTTAAATCCGCTTTTTGTTTGCTTATGCCGTTTGCGATTTTGCATGTTTTGGAAATGCGTAGCTGGCCGCAAATTTTTGATCATATTATGATCTGGATTGTTATCGCGATGATCAAGTCGTCCATCAGGATCGACGCCGTTAACCAATTTCCAAGCCAGCCGATGAGCATAATATCCTTGCCCATCAATGACTATGTAGCGATGGCCATCGTCGCTGATTCTGCCCGCGATTTGGCCTTTGACCGCCCTTGGTGATCGCCAGATTTTCCAGCGAAAAATCCCCGTCGCTGGATTATAATCCAGCAAGTCCAAAATTCTATCGCGGCTAGGCAAGGGCTTAATCAATTGGCGGTATCTTTCCTGATTGGGGGCCGCTGGCTGGCGGGCTTTGTTCTCGGCATCACCAGCCAGCGGATCGTGCGCCAAGCGCGCGCGATTTCTTTATTCGGTTTCGGTCTTGTCATCCTCGGCGGGCTTGCCAGCGGGCGGATCGCGCTGCGGCTCATCGGCCTTTTCCAGCGGATATTCTGCGGCCAATTCGGCTCCCTCGGTGGCATCGCTGATGGTGCGGCATTCGATATCATGCTTGCCCAAATAGAAATCCTCGGCGGCGGATTTGCTGATCGCGCGGATAAGCCTTTTGGTATCCGATCCCTTTTCATTCATCAAATAGAGCGGCACTGGTTTTCTCCTTTTCAATTATCGGGCGGAATGCCTGATCGCTTTGATCGATATGCCATGTGGTGGCCGTCAATGGTCTATTAGGTTCGCCATCGGCGCGCAGCGGCGCGCATTCGGGCTGGCGCTTAAGGAATGCCAGAGCGGCGGCCAGATCATCAAAGCCCATCGCGCTGGCCTTATCCGGCGTGAAATCGCATTGGCCGCGCCCTTCATAAGCTTCGAAATCCATCGAATGGAGATATTGCTTATCGAATTTTGTGGGCCGACCATCAGGCAATCCCATCAATTGGAGATAGATCATCGGCCCGCCTCGGCGGCCAGCGCGGCGGCGGACTCCATGGAATTACGGCGATCCCGATCCATATCAGGCGAAACCATTACGCATGTGCCGCATCGCTCAAAGCATCCGTTCATCAATCGGATATACGCTTCGCCCGCCTTGGCATCATTCTTGACCACAAAGACGAAGCCTTGCGCGCCCCATGATCTGGGTTCGCTGATAACCACCAGCGCGGGAAACCATTTGTGCGCAGGATCTGTGATCTGGACGATATCGCCAGGATGGACAATAATCGGCTTCTTGGAAATATCAGGCATTGGCGGCTCCCTCGCTTTGCGCGAATCGAATAGAATTGGTCCGCATGATTGGCGAATTGGACGCCAGCCCGCAAGCGAATTTCCGATATTGCCGGAAAATGAAAAACGCGCTTATAAAGCCGAATCCTGTCCAATTCGGAACGATGATTCTATGCAAGCCAATCCCAAGATCGCCAGATGGAGCAATAAGATCGACCCGCGCGCACCCGCCGCCATCGTCATCGATCGCTTTGGCGGCCTTTCCCGCTTTTGCGAGGCAACCGGATATCCGACATCGACCGTCCATGATTGGCTGGTCAAAGGATTGATCCCGCAACCGCGCTGGAATCATATCAAGGCCAGATCGAATGCGATGCCGGTCCCTGTCGGCGATCATGATTTTCTGGATCAGCGGAATGGTTAATCGGCCAGCGGGCGGCGCGCGATCGGAAAAGCATGAACGCGAGCCTTTCGATTGGTATTGCGATCAGGAGCGCGAAATCAGGCAATTGATGCGCCAGATCGATTTTGGCGACGATTTGATTTATGATCCATCATGCGGGCGCGGCAATATCCTGAATGTCGCGCGCGAATTCGGCCATGATGTCATCGGCTCCGATATTGTGGATCGCTGGCAACATCGCGATCCATCGATCCAGTTTTTCCAGACTGATTTTCTCATATGGCGCAAGCCGCCCATCCCAAGGCATGGCGGGCTTTCGATAATCAACAACCCGCCATATTCCTACATTAGCGATATCGCGGAGCAATTCATCCGGCATGCGCTGGAATTCCCGATCAATCAGGCCGCGTTCACGCTCCCCATTGCATTCCTTGCGGGCCAAGAACGCTGGAAATTCTTCATGGAGGAATTCAAGCCAGCTTATACCGCCGTTTTTTCGCAGCGCCCTACCATGCCGCCCGGCTCAAAATTTGTGGATGGCAAGATCAGCGGCAAAGGCGGCATGTCCGATTATATCACGCTGATCTATCGCCCGCCGCATCGCTGGCGCACCGAGACTATCTGGATCAAGCCAGATTAAGAATTCCCAATCGGGAAAGGCGGGCCAGCCCATGGCCATATTTGTGGGAGCGCGCACATGCCGCCAAAAGGAAAAGGGGCCGATGCCGAGACAATCGCGGCGGCCCAAGCACTAGCAGATAGCGGAAAGCCCGATGGCGAGGACAATGCGGAGCAAATCGCTTTGCAAGAGTCGGCGCTGGAGCGGCTGGAAAATACCATCAATGAAGCCGATCTGGACACCAAATCGCTGGTGGCCGATGTGACGGGGACGATCTTGGAATTATTCAAGCGCCGCCCCAAGCCTTGGTCGGCATCCAGCCCGCAAGAGCAGCGCGATGTCGCCAAGGTGGCCGGATTTGCCGCCAAGGAATTGGTCAATCGCGTGGTATCGCTGGTGGCCGCCAACAATCGGCCGGCGATCCGCGCGGTGCTGGATGGGATCACAGTCAGCGATAAAGTCACCGGCAAATTTAAGCTGGCGTCGATGCCCGAGGATCAGATGGCCGAAATCCTTTCCGAATTATATCATGCCAACCGCAAGATGATCCTGATCATCACAGCGGATTCGGGCCAATATGAGGAAACCGACCGCGAGCATGTCGAAACCGAAAATCCCGAATTGCCATTTGCTGGCGATATCGGCGATCCCGATGATGCCGATGCCGATGCCGATGCCGAAAATGGCGATAATGATCATGATGACGATCAAGGAGAAGTTGCTGAAACCATCAATTAAGAATGGGGGCGGGCCTGATAAGCCCGCCCAACCTTTGGGGGATTTATGCCGAAAAAATATATCAACCCCGACGCGCGCGCGGGCATCTTGCAAGCCATGGTCTATATGGATGATGCCAAGGTTGCCGCATGGGTAGGCGCGCCGCATGAAAATATAACCGCCGCCGATGTCGCGCGCATCCGGCGCACCGAATTATCCCATGGCCGCGCGCCCAAGCAATTTGTGCATGGCTTTGCTGCCGCCGCAATGGAGCCGCTTGCGCCATCGATCGCGGAATTGCGCGCCGAGGCCCATATCCGCCGCGCATCCGATCAGCTTGCCCGCGCGATTGCCGATGCCCATGCCTGATCATGAAATCATCAGATGCACCATCGCGGGCAAGGCATCGCGCTGGCAGCGCCCCGAGCAATCGGGATCGATGCGCTTTACCAACAAAAAGGCCCAGGCTGGCAAGGATGCCATCGCATGGGAATTCAAGAAGATTTGGGGCGGGCGCGATCCATATCTTGGGCCGGTGCGCATGCATATCGATGCGATATTCGAAATCCCTGTCAGCTGGCCACGCAAAGTGATCCGCGCCGCGATTGAGGGCCGAGTCCTCCATATCGCCGATCCCGATATCGATCAGATCATCAAGCAGATCATGGATGCGATCAAAGGCATGATCTATGTCGATGACAATCAGGTGGCAAGATTGGGCAAATGCGAAAAGCGATATGGCGATGCGCAGCGCACCGATATCATCATCGAATTGCTACCCCAAGCGGATGACGAAATAACGCCTGGCCAGCGTCGCATGGAAAAGAAGGCGCGGATGGATAGGGCCAATGCCCGCCATGGCCGCACAGGGCGTGAATCCATTGCGTCTAAGGCGCTAAATAAGCCCTTTGTCGCTGATAAATCATTGGCCGCGCAAGTCGCCAAAATGCTTGGAGGCAAATGATGCCAAAGGCCCGCACGATGACAATCGCCGAGGCATATCGCCGATATTGCCTGATCACTGGCTGGATCGCGCGTTCATTCCCTGATGGGTTGGCCCCATTGGATATCTTTGCCGAATTGATCAGCGGCGGCCCTGATGAGGAATGGGCGATGACCCCCTCTGATGCCGCGCGCGAAATGGGGCTTAAGCCCATCGCTGGCAATGTCATGTTGCAACGCATGCGCCAAAGCATCGGCGAACGCGCAATATGATCGCCGCGCCGATGCTTGATATGGCGATCTGGATTCCCATCCTTGATGGCGATGCCGAGGCCCGCGCGCTTTATGATCGGCACTATTCGCGGCGCGTGCGCAAGGATGGCAAGACCCATCCGCTATTTGTCGGGCCAGGCCAGAAATTCGTGCTGTCGACTCTTTGCAGGCGGGCGCTTTTCGTCTGGCGCAAATATCTATCCGATGATGGCCAGACCGGAATAAATTGCGCGGTATTTCGCAATGAAGGCGCAGGGCCTTCCTCCGATCTGATCCGTGCAGCTGATGCCCTTGCCGATGCGCGCTGGCCCGCCCAAAGGCATTTCACCTATGTGGACCCCCGCCGCATCGCATTGCCCAACGCTGGCTATTGCTTTTTGATGGCTGGCTGGCGGCGCATAGGCCGCACGAAACACCGCGATCTGATCATCATGGAGCGGCCCGCATGCTATTGACCAAGGCCCAGATCGCCGCCTTGCGCTGGCTGGCCGCCCATAAGGGATGCGCGCGGCTTGACCAGTATGGCCGCATCATATCGGCCAAGGGCGTCTTATCCCCAAATTCGTCCAGCACTTTCTTGCGGCTGATGCTGTCTGGCCATTGCGCGCCGCACCCCCTTGCTGATCACATAGGGATCACGGCAACAGGCTTGGGGGCGATTCGTTAGATGGCGCATGGGCGGCCTTGGTATAAGCGCAATGGCGAATATTTCTGGTTGGCCATAATGGCCCTGCCAGTCGATCAGCGCGCGCTATATTCATGCCTTGTCGATATTGCGATGGGCCGATCAGGCGCGATCAAATTGCCATTGCCGATCTTGGCCCGATCATTGGGAATGACGCTGCGGCGCGCGCGCCTGATATGCTTGGGGCTTGCTGGCAATGGCATGATCGAATTGGCCGATGATCGCATATCGCTGATCGCTAATCGTTTACTGAATATCGATCATCGCCGATCCGGCCTGCCCAAAGCCTTGCGCCGCGCTGTGCTGGATCGCGATGGGCATGCTTGCCGCTATTGCGGCGCATCGGGCCCGCTCCATGTCGATCATATTCTGGCGGTGGCCTTGGGTGGCACCGATGATCTGGCCAATCTGGCCGCCGCATGCATTCCCTGCAATTTATCGAAAGGCGCAAAGACGCTTGGGGAATGGCTGGCATGACGGCCTCGCCATGGATCAAATTCTATACGTCCGATTTCCTGAATGGTGTGGGCGATTTATCCGCCGAGGAAATCGGCGTCTATACCATCATTTGCGCGTTGATCTGGGATAAGGGGACGCCGCTTGAGGATGATCGCGCATGGCTGGCGCGCCGCGCGGGGGCAAGCACCAAGAAAATCAATATCATCATGCGTCGCCTTATCGATTTGGGAAAGCTTGAGGTCCGCAATGGCATGATCGGCCAGCGCCGCGCTTTGGAGGAGGTCGCGCGGCGCGATAAGAAATCCGAGCAAGCCCAATCGGCGGCATTTGCGCGCTGGCATAACGAATCAGATCCGCAGCTGGATTTGGAAAATTCCGATGCCGATTTGGGAGTAGAGCAAAAGTTAAGCGAAAGTTCCGCCGATTTACAGCGTTTTAAAAACGTTTTAAAATCGCCCAAAAAACAGCCTAATTCGCAGAATACCGCCAAAAATGATGATGCGGATGCATTTTTCCCTTCGCGTGCGCGCGCGTTCCAGAGTCCAGAGACCAGAATAACAACCAATCAAACCGCCGCGCGCGCACCCGAGCACGCGCGCGATTCCACCAAGCCCGATAAGAGTCAAGCCTCTTTGATCCATGCGCGCTTTATTGCGGTATCCCATGCCAGCGGGCATCATCCGCGCACCGATGAGGCAATCGCCGCAGCCAAGGGCTTCATTGCGCGATGGACCGATCTGGATATCGATTTCGATAGCGTCGCCATTCCCGCAATCATCGAATTTATGTCCAAGACCGATGATCCTATGACATCATCGCTGGCCCGCTTTGATCGCATCATCACCGCCAAAGCCGCAAAGGCCAGAGCCAAGCCCGCAAACGCCAATGCCACTCCCCCCCCGATATTCGATTTCGATGATGAACCGCCCATCGCGCAAAAGCTGCGAAAGCGCCTTGCCCATGCCTTGGGGCCAGCCAGATATTTCTATCTGTGCATGCCAAATACCGCGATCCCAAAGCCGATAACCTTGCGCACCGGAGAACATGGATCAGGCGTCGGCGCTATCATCGCAATCGACGGCCCCATGGCATCGCGCTTGAAAGACGAGGTTTCGCACAACCAATGGCGCAAGTTTGCCCAAGAACTTGACCTAGTTGATATTTTTTAACCCAAGAAAGGAAATATGTTATGTCGAATGCAGACCAAAGCCCAGTGAAGCCAAATCATAAAAAAGGGGATGATGATCAGATGCATTGCTTTTCGATCTTGCCGGTGCACAAAGATCAGATCGAAAAGGCGGTAATGCACTTTTGGTCAACGCTGGAAATCGCGCCGCTATTGGATTGCGAGAAGATGCTTCGGCTGTCTTATTGCTTTGAGCCTAGCGCCATCAATCGGCTGATATGGGGCGATCTGCAAATTGAGGCGCGCTCGCGGGATGATTGCGCTGATCCTGATAGTGTTCGTTCGATCGATGAATTAGGATGGTCAGGAGAAAAGATAAAAGGATCGCCCTTGCCCAAGGCGGCGATGGGCGATGATGAAATGCTTTTCCATATGCCCGATGCCGATTTCCGCAATTTGCTCCCGCTGTGCATGGATAATGGCGATCTCATCGATCAGGATGCGCTCAATGATTTCTGGCTGGCCTTGGGGGCCAAGCTTGGCTTTTGCTGGACGACAGTGCGGGGGCTTGATTATGCGGGCGATGGGCGGATGACATTCATCGCCGAACCCGAGGGCGTGATCATGGCTGGCGAAGCGATCACGCTTGATGTCGATCCAGCCCGCGATTGGCTTGCCAGCTATGTGGGCCGCCAAGACCCCAAGACGATGCGCTTTTCCGATAATGAATTGCTTTTGGCCTTTGCGGCCGGGATGAATGCCAATGCGCCGATGGAATTCGAAATCGATGGGGCGATGATGCCAGCCGAACAGGCGGTCGAGGCATTGCTGGCCAGGCATGATGATATCCAGAATGTCATCCGCGATGTCCGCGATAGCCTATTCTGGGCGCTTGAGGCCGATGATGATGCGGCTTTTGCGGGGCTGACTGTCGATGGCGAAGGAGTCGAATGATGGGGACGCTATTCGAGCGCATGACGCGCCTTGCCGCCCAAGGGCGCAACCCTGATCCCATCGACACATCTACCCTTGGCCCGATCAAGCATGATCCCAATGCGGGCCATCCATGGGCATCGCCAGCCGAATGCGCCGCCGATCTGCGATCGATGGCAAAGGAAAGCCAGAATGGCCATTCCCTGATCATGACGACGAAATTGCATGCGCTGGCGCGTCTGATGGATAATTGGGCAGATCGGCCCGCCGACTTTTGCGTGAGCAATTTCTGATGGTCGAAATCCCCCGCGATCCAGCCGAGGCCGCCCAGCTGCTACGCCAATGGGCCGATGATCCATCAATCCAGCATATCCGCATGTTCGATACCGATCTTATCCGCCTGGCCGATATGCTTGATCCGCCCATGGCCGCACCCGCCAGCGCATCGGCATGGGATGATGAACCGCCAGCCCAAGCGCCAGCCCCTGCAGGGACCGCCAAGGCATGCGAAATATGCGGCGTCTATCCAGCGCCAGCCGAGTTTTGCGGCTTTGGCGCATGCCCAAATGCGGTGGAATAATGGGCCATTGCGCGCGCGGGCATCCGCTGGCCTTGCTGCCCTATTGCTTGAAATGCGAGGACATCGATCGCCATCTGGCCGCGCGCGCCGCCGAACAAACGCGGCTTAATGCGCTGATGCCCAAGCGATGCCCAAAAGGCCATCGGATGATCGCCGATTTGCATTATCGCGATTGTCCCACATGCCTTGAAAAGCGAAAGGAAAATCGAGCGCATGCTTAACATCATTGCGCCGAATCGGAGAATATGATTAACAATCGCCAAAGGAGCCGCCATCAAATGACCCATCAATCAGACCGCCGAACACTTTACCCCAATGGAGGAATGGACATGAGCCGCCAATATGTTTGCATCAAATTCCGCGAGAAAGATCGCCGCACCTATACCTATCACAATGATGGCCCGCCTCTGGAAATAGGCGATCAGATCGATATCGAAGGGCGCGGCGGCAAGCCGATTTCCACCAAAATCCTTTCGATCCATGAAGGCCATCCCGGCTTTGTCACCAAAGCGATCATCGGCAAAGCCAAGCCCGCTGTCGTCGGCGAGGATGGCCAGCTTGGGGCCGCTGTCGAATTGGATATTGATTTTGGGCAATGCGAAATATGCGGCGAAATCAATGGCCCCGATTGCCCAGACCATGGCGCATAAGGGCAAAGCGACTGGCCAGGGCTATAATTTCCACGGCCCCAAAGCGCGGATGATGGCCGATAGGCTGGCGGCCTTGAAGCGCGATCCCGAGGGCGCACGGCGGCTGATGGCTGGCAAAGCGCCAAAGGATTATCCCGATGGCAAAATCAAGCCGAAATTAGCCTGATGCATTTTTGCGAATTCAATCATCTGATCGCCAGCCAATATGCTGAATGTGCCGAATGCGCGCATGCCGATGCGATGGATCGATCACGCATTGCCGCCGCCATGATAATCATTTCGTTTGCCATAAGGGTGCGGAAGGCCAGATCATCCATTGCCGTGGCGTCCATGATATCTTGGGCGGATCGCGGGCCTTTCGCTTTGCCAAAACTTTTGATATTCCGATTCGCGAAATCGATCCCGATCAATTGGAGCAAGCCCATGGATGAAATTCGCTATTACCAAGCCGAAGATGGATGGCGCTGGCAATTGATCGCGCCCAATGAAAGGCTGATCGCGGAGTCAGGCGAGGCATATTCGACGGAATCGAATTGCACCCGCGCCATGGATCGTTTGAAATCGATCAATATGGCGGCGGTCCCTGTCATCAAGACCACAGCCAAGCTTTTCGGGCGCTGATGCCTAATTGGTCCGCCCAATCCGATGATGGCCGCGATCTGGATATCGAATATTCAATCGAAAGCCATGGTTGCTCATCCAATGGATGGGATGATCCAGGCGAGGCCGCTGAAATCTCATTGATCAGCGTCATAGATGAGGCCAGCGGCGATCCGATAAAATTATCGGTATCGGAGTCCGAAAGGATCGAAGGTGATATCCGCGCGCATGTAGAATCGGATGATGGCGCTGGCGATTTCGATTATTGGCGCGATGATGACGGCTGATTTGACCAAGATCGATTGCGATCCCACGCCCAATGATGATGCGATCCGCATCTTGGAAAAACGCTGGCCATGGCCAAGGAAGGCAATAAAACGCCTTGCCAGCCTGTTTAGCGCGGCCATTGGTCGCCGCCTCACCTATAAGGATTTGATCGCATGAAAGAGCCAACTTACGCTTGCCGCAAATGCGGCTCCGAAACCCTGATTGAACCAATGGAAGGGCTAGGCATCTGCCCAGATTGCTGCGGTCAATTCGACGCACACGAATACAAGTATGAACCTTATGAGGGCCACCGCTGCATTCATTGCTTCGACTTGCCAGAGGACGTTGAATATGCGGATAGGATGTCATGAGCGAAGCCATCAAAGCAATCCTCGACGCGGTAACAACCCGCGTCCTGTCCTACCGCCCAAAGGACAAGGGGCAGCAGGCAAAGAAGATCGAACGCCGCGTAAAACGCCAGCGCAAGAAAGAAGAGGATTAAGATGATAGGGAGTCATGTATATAATTCCCCTAATTATCGGTGAGGCAGTTATTGCTCGAAAGCTTGTTATGGAATTGCGATGCAAACTCCCGGCTCTAGATATTCGGAAGTCGGCAAAGATTATCCATCAAGGCGCAAAGCCTGATGGCCGGTAGCATGCGCATCGACGCCAAGGCTTTTGACCGCATCCGCAAGATGATCAATGCCGCGCGATCATGGCGCGAGTCCGGCGATCCCCATGATGCCAATCAGGCTGTTGTGGCGCTCGGGCGCGCGAGGGCGCTATGCGCCAGGCTGGATATCGATCAGGCGCTTTTCGCTTGGCCCGATAAGCCCAAGCCATCCATGGCGGGCCTTCGCGGGACGCGCGCCGATTATGTCATCATTGATGATCCATTTGATCATTCGATCCCGATCAAGACCGTGGCCGATCTGATCCGCGAGGCGCGGGCCAAACAGCAAAGGCGCGATGCGCTGCGCCGCTTTCGCGCGGCCATTATCCGCCAAGGCTTTGCCGCCAATAATACCAGAGAAGCCATGCGCCTTTTCCAAGAGGCCATGGCCGCATCAATGGCCGCCAAGGAGTCCAAGCGATGATGGAATTTGAATTCACAGGCCATCCGGTATCGCGCCCCGATATCGTCGCCGATCCTTCAATGATCTGATCATGCATTGCGCGGTAAGCCAGATCGATGATCAGATTTTCGTCATCAATTCGACGGGCCGAGCGATCCAAGCCAATCCGGCATTTAGTTACGATGTCCGTGCCCAATTGCATTCGGGCCAGCCGTTCATCATCAGCGATGGAAAGATCGAACCCCTATGATCGCCAGCCCCACAATCAGACGCCGGATGGCCGGATGCATCGCCTTGATGGAAAATCCAGAAAAAGGCGAGGCAGAAGCCGCGCGCGCCATGCTGGCCAAGCTGGAAAAGAAATATGGTCCATATGTCGCGGAGTCGACCATCAGCCGCGGCGGGCGCACCGCCAGCGATTTCGGGCAATGGTCGCATAAGGCCAAAGGCTTTTGGGATGGGCCGCCCGTGCATTTCAACTGCCGATCATCAGCGCCATCCGATGCGAAGGGCGTCCAGCCTTGGCACGATGCCGATATGGCCGATCTGGCCAACGAATGCGCGGGCTGGCTATGGTCATCGGGCTGGTATTGCGAAATCAGCGATGGCGGCGGCATTCGATGGAACATTTGCCCCGAGGCCGAATATGAAAACTGGATCAAGTATGGGATCAGTAATGCCGAATTGATCCAGTTTGCCCATCAAAAAGGCTTTGGCGTCGTCCAGCTTGGCGAGTCGGGGGATCGCCTGACACAATTCAATCAGGCCATTGCGGCTCCCGAATTCGATGCAGCCAAGGCCAAGCCAGGCGAACGCGCACCGCGCAAGAATTTCGATCCAAGCAAGGCACCGGACAAGAAAGGAAATATCAATTGAACAGAGAAAAGATCATCGCCGCCATAATCGATCACGAAAATCGATTTGATTTGCATCTGGAAAGCGCGGCCTCGCATTTGCCTCTGGCCGATAATCCGCATAATCGATCAAGCTACGAAACGGCTTTGGTCTATGCCGCCCGATCCGCATCCATCCTTGCCGAATTGCGGCATCGCCTAGCCATTATTGAGGGAAAATCATGAGAAAGAATTTGGAACAAGCCATCGAAAGCATGGCAGTCAAACTGGATCGCTTCGAAAATGGCGGGGCATCATCCGATGAATTGACCGCATCGTGCAAGGCCGTCATCGCCGCTGCCGCCGCGCCGCCCATCCCCAATGGCGCGCCATGGACTCAAGATCGCGTCGATACCTTGAAAGGGCTTTGGCAAATGGGAGCCAGCGCCACCACAATCGCAGAGCAGCTGGGCGGCGTCACCCGCAACGCTGTCATTGGCAAGGCGCATCGCTTGGGGCTTGAGGCCCGTCCATCGCCAATCAAGGGCGATGCGGAATGAACGGCGCAACCGCCGCTGGCATGCTCCGCGCAAAGGCGGGGCCGGATAATGCGGGCAATGAACCGCCAAGCGTGGTGCTTTCGAAAGATCAGGCGCTTGCCATCGCCGATTTGCTTAAGCCCGAAAATGGCGATAGCCCGATCACCCATGCCGAAATCGTCAAGCTTCGTGAATTCATCCATGCCCAAGGCCAGCAAATGATCACCATGGGCGCGGCCATGCGGCTGATGCGGGTCTATATCCTGACATCAATCGAATGGGAAGAAAGCGGAGAAATCGCCCAATATATGGCGGCTTGGATCGATGATGGCCGATGGCTCCCCCATAAATGGCCCGAGCAATGGCCGGGCGTTTGCCGATGGTTGTTGGATATCGGCTTTGCGCCTGTCGGCGGCATGATCAGTATCCCGCCCGAACAAATCGGCGACCGCGCGCAAGCGGCGGCACAAAGGGGGCAAGATGCTAGTTGAACAGAAATGGCGCTGGCGAAATGCGCGCGCAATAGGCTTTGGCATCCAGATCAGGTCCGCGCATTGGTCGATGCACTTGCGATCCCATGCATCAGGCATGGTATGGTATTCGACAGCGGCAATCGGCCCGTTGCTGATCGAAATTTCATTCTGGGCCGCTGATGATAGAGGAATTTGACGATGGATAATGGCGCAAAAGAATATGGTTTGGGCGATACCGCCGCATCGGCCCCCGAATTTTCGGATAAGGAATTGGAGGCCGAGCGCACAAATCGGCTCCCAACCCGCTAACCATTTCAAGGGGATCATCTATGCGATCATTTCATAAATTCGGCCTAATGTGCCTCGCGGCATCGATCAGCATCGGACTTGCGATCAGCCGATTCATTCTCGCGCCCTTTCTCTATTTTGCCGAACGATTGCCCACGCCGCGCTTGCCGACGCTGGCCAGCGTGGCCGATCTGATCGCGCCCGCCCGCACGGCATTCCAAGCGGATCGCTTCGAATCCCAATATATGAAACGCGCCGCACCACGCGGCTGCTAATCGATCCTTTGGGTCGCGACCAAGGAGGAAAGGCCCGCTGGCGACGGCGGGCCTTTTTTTGTGCGCATTGTGCGACTCGAGCATCGCCTCTATCCAAAGCCCATGCGCGATGATTGCCCCGATTGCCGATTTTGCCGCCGCCTATCGCCGGGCATCATCTTGCCCCATGGGCCTTGCGCCGATTTCGTGATCGCCGCATCGATCGCGCGCCGCCAAATCCAATATGCTATACGCAGACCAGATGACCAAAGAATATGATCGTTGCACCTGCCCTGAATGCCTTGCTCTTGACCAGCGGTGGCCCGATGATGGATATCAAACTAGCTTCATAAAAGGCCGCCAGAAAGATGCCAAAAAAGACTTGGAAAAATCACATAAGGCCAATCCTAATTGATGGCGATCTGGCCAAAATCGAATTGCAAGATGGATCATATGCGCTGATCGATGCCGATGATATTCATCTTGCTGGCGATTGGTTATGGTTTGCCTTGGATAATCATAAGGGTGTCGTCGTCCAGCGCGCATGCAAAGGCAAAAATGAACGCTTGGCCGATGTCATAAATCCACCGCTGCTTGGTATAATCAATGATCACCGCAATGGTAATCCCCGAGATAATCGGCGAGGCAATTTGCGGTATGCGTCATCATCCAATAACGCAATGAACAGGCGCAAAGCGAGTAAACATCCATATAAAGGAATCGCGCATCGCAGCCAAAATAGCTGGCGTGGGCAGATCAGGATCAGCGGACAAATCCAATATTTGGGAAATTTCAAAACAGCAGAGGCGGCGGCACGGGCTTATGATGATGCGGCCCGATTAGCATTTGGCGAATTTGCCGCATTGAATTTTCCAAGGGCTGGCGAAACATCGGAATTGGATCGCCCTCATTTTTCGAAAAGGTAAAAATATGTTGCCGGGAAAGATCGAAAACCACACCGCAAAATTCGGCCCGCACGAGGCGATGCCTGATGCCAAATGCGGCACCCTGTTCATCCGATTGGAATTGATCGATGGATTGCAATTCATGCGCTCGGCTTGGTATCCTACCAATGCCGAATTGGCCGCGATCAATGCGGGCGCGCCGATCATCCTTGGGATATCTACCCCCAATGCCCATCCGGTTGTCCATTTGGAGGCTGGCCGCTTGCCAAGCGATGATCCGCCGCATGAAGATAGCGAATTGACCTTTGCCAAGATCGGCGGCCCGCCCGCTGATTGGGATAAGCTTGATGTCATCGATCTGGCGACCGGCAAGCCCTTCTTGGGCGATGCTATCGAGGTCGATACCAAGCGCGGCTATGTCGTCGCCTATTGCATGGATGATATGGGCCAGCCCGCATTGGATGAAAATGGACAGAAAAGGACGGTAAAGATCGCCGGCCGATATCGCTTGGAGCGCCGCAAATGAAAATCGAATATAGCCTTGTCGATGATCTAATCCCTGATCCGCGCAATGCGCGCACCCATAGCGATGAACAGATCGAAAAGCTGGCGGGGCTGATGGTCGAATTCGGCTGGACGATGCCGATCCTTGCCGACACCAACATCAGGGCTGGCCATGGGCGGCAAGCCGCGGCGCGATTGATCTATTCGCGCGGCGGATCGATCCGCTGGCCCGATGGCAATCCGATCCCTGATGGCATGGTCCCATGGATGAATTGCACCGGCTGGACCGAGGCGCAAAAGCGCGCCTATATGCTGGCCGATAATCGCAGCGCCATGGATGCCGATTGGGATATGGAAATCCTGATCAGCGAATTGCAGGGCTTGCGCGATGATGATTTCGATATGGCATTTACCGCATTCGATGATCATGAATTGGATGGCTGGTTTGCCGATCTGGGCAATGATGGAGCCGATGGCGGCGCTGGATCATCCAGCAAGGGATCGCTGGCCGATGAATTCATGATCCCGCCTTTTTCTGTGATGAACGCCCGCGAGGGATGGTGGCAAGATCGCAAGCGCGCCTGGCTGGCCTTGGGGATCGAATCCGAAGTTGGGCGCGGCGAGAATTTGCTCAAGATGAGCGATACCATGCTTAAGCCTGATCCGGCAAAGCGCGCCGCCTTGCAAGCCGCGCGCGGCAAGGCCAAGTTCTATAACACCACGGATTGGGTCAAAGCCAATGGCCTTTCGGGCAATGCCCAAGATGTAGCTGGCGGCAATGGCACATCGGTTTTCGATCCGGTGCTATGCGAATTGGCCTATCGTTGGTTTTCGCCAGTGGGCGGCGCGATCCTTGATCCTTTTGCTGGCGGATCGGTGCGCGGGATAGTCGCAGCGCGCTTGGGCCGGAATTATACCGGCATCGATTTGCGGCCAGAGCAGATAGAAGCCAATCGCGATCAATGGGCATCGATCACGCAAGATGGCGATGGCAAGATCGATTGGATAGTGGGCGACAGTCGCGAAATGCTTTCCCATGCCGATGATGAGCCGCCTATTCCCGATAGCTTCGATATGATATTTTCGTGCCCGCCATATGGCGATTTGGAGGTATATTCGGATGATCCTGCTGATATTTCCACGCTTGATGCCGATGCTTTCGAGGCCGCTTATGAGGCTATTATCCGCCGTGCCGCCGATCATTTGGCATCTGATCGTTTCGCTTGCTTTGTGGTGGGCGATTATCGCAACCCTAAGACTGGCCTATATCGCAATTTCGTAAGCAAAACGATCCAAGCATTCGAGCGCGCGGGCATGCCGCTTTATAACGAGGCGATCCTTGTGACGGTTATCGGATCATTGCCGATCCGCACCGCCAAGCAATTCCGGCATTCGCGCAAAATGGGCAAGACCCATCAGAATATCTTGGTATTCGTCAAAGGCGATCCGGTCAAAGCGACCGCCGCATGCGGGCCGGTCAATGTCGATGCCGCGCTTGAGCGCATCATGGTCGATGTCGCCGATCTGGATTTGCCCGATGCCGATCCCGATATGCCCGCAGCGCCCGCTGGCACAAAGCCGATCAAGATTTCGGCCAAGATGGCGCGGCTTGAATTCATACAATGCGGGCCGGATTGCATCGCAGCTGGATGCAAAGGCAATTGCTGCGATGCGCCTAGCCGGCCTGCTGGATGCATGATCACGATCAATCCAGATGAACAGGAAAGAATTGAGCAGCTGGGCGGCGTTGTCGAAAATGGCCTATTGCAACCCAAGCCAGGCACCAAGGGATGCCCATTCAAATCGGATGGCCTTTGCGGATTGCATGCATCTGGCGAAAAGCCATGGGGATGCGTGGCCAGCCCATTCACCTTGAACAAATCTGGCACGCTGATCGTCCGCAATCGATATCGGCTTTTGCCATGCTTCAAGAATGATGGCCCCAAGAGCCCCGCTTATGTCGCCTTCCGATCCAGCTTGGAAATCATATTCGGCGCGGATGAAACCGCCCGCATCTGTGATCATCTGGCGGGCGGGGGCGGCGATCTGATCGCTTATGCCAGCGAGGCGGTCTATGCACGGATAATGCAGAATGACGCTATCAAGGCCGCCAATGGGATCGCCAATCGGGATTGATCGGCCACAGCCAAATCGGCTTAGACGATATCGCTGATTCGGCGCTTGATTGATCGCCATATCCGATCCGCAGCATCGGGGCATAGATCAAAGCCGATGCGCCTCGCGCGGCGCTTGAGGCGATTATGGACTCGGCGTTCATTCTTGGTCGCGCGGGCCCAATGATGCGCGCAAATCCATTCATAGGGCAGATGCCCAAAACGCTTGATGGCTACCGCCGATCCCATGGACCGATGGCAGCCATCAATGCAACATTTTATGCGATCAGATGACAAAGCGCGCTTCGCGGAGTCCTCTGGCATCGGCCTCGGCTTGCAATGCGGTCATCAGCAAGGGCGATGTCACATCGCCCCGCACTTTGCTGATCCGCAATTCGCCATGGCCGTCAGGCGCTTGCCATTCGGCTGCATCGACATTCCAGCGCATGCCTTCATGTTCGATATCCAAGCCGCTATCGATGCGAACCCTTTTCATCATCCGCGAATTCGATTTACCCCGCATCGCTGGCGACCCCGAAGCGCGGCATTCCTTGGGTTTCGCTATTAACCTGATCCGCATAATCGATCCAGATCAGATAAAGGCCCATTTCAAAACATGGGCATGCGTCATTGTGCCAGCTAACATCATTCCATTCTGGTGGGATCGCGGGCATATCGGCGACGGAATAATCGGGAAATTCTTCTTGCCAAGTCGGCATGGCGGTTCCTTTCAACGGATTTGCGATTCAAGCTTGCCGATTTCGCGGTGCAATTCGATTGCCCTGTCGAAATCGCCATCGCGGATTGCCTTGCGACGATCCCGATCAGCCGAAAGCATAAAATCGGCGATTTGCTGATTTGAAAGCGCCGGTTGCGCCAGATGGGCTATTCCTGAAATCATAAATTTATCCTTTCGATCCATCTGATATGCGCCCAAAAGATTAAGAAGCCTTTAAGTGATATGCTTAAACGTTAATTGCTCCCCCGAAAGAATGCGGCTGTTGCGATTGATTTTTCCGTGCTACCAGATTGGCGAAATTTGCGGATAGCGGGGAAATATGATGTCCAAGAGCAACACGTTCGAAAACGAAATTTTGCTGCTGATTTTCAATAATACCAATATTGCGAATATTGGCGATGCCGGTGGCTTGCGCGGATCAGTAGCCGCTGGCAGCCTTTATTGGGCGCTGCATACCAATGATCCCGGCGAGGCCGGAAGCGCGATCACATCGGAAACCGCATATACCGGATATGCCCGCAAGGCCGCCGCCAGATCAGGCGCTGGATTTACTGTGACGGACAACAGCGTATCGCCTCCGGCCAATATCGATTTCGATGAATGCACCGCAGCGCCAGGCGCGCCGATCACCCATTTCAGCATCGTCAATACAGCGAATGGCGCTGGCAAGATTTTATATTCGGGAACGATGACGCCTAATATCGTAATGGCTATCAGCGTCATTCCGCGCATCAAAACTACGAGCACGATTACCGAAGATTGATAGATGGCAACGGGGACCGCCATCATAGATTTTGGTGCTTTTCCCGGCAGCAATGAGGCATCGATCACCTTTGCCGCGCCGACAATAGGGGCGGGCGCAAAGATCGAAGCATTTTTTATGAGTGGCGATAGCACAGTCGATCATACCGTCGCCGATCATCGATATGCGCCATTGCTGATCAGCTTGACTGCCCAGCCTGATGCGGGAGTCGGCGGGATAATTTACGGGCGGTCATTGGAAAAAATGCAAGGCACATTTGCCGTTCGTTGGGTTTGGTCAGGATAAGGGAATAGATCATGGGTATGGATACTGTGCTTGCGGGCGGGGCATCGGGCAATAAAGTCGAGGTCGATGCCGATAAGAATGCTTTTGTCAAAACTCCCGGCTTCAATGCGCTTGGGGTTGAGTCTGGCGGCGGCCCCACAGCTGGCCATACCATGCAATCGGAAATCGATACCGGCGAGTTAATCGGGGAGCGCGATGTCAAATCGCCAGAGGTTGATGATGATTATCGCTTGCGCGTAGCCCATGACAATATGGTCGATCAGCATGCTTTCACCAGCGATACCGCCCAATATACCGAAAAATTTACCCATTCCTTTGCGACTTTGACGGCAACGCAATCCGCCGCTGGCCTGTTGATCAATAGCGGCGCGATCCTGACAGCCGGCACCGGCATGACTTTCGGCACCCATGCGATGAATTTGATCGGCGGGACAGAAACGCTGGTATGCGAAACGTCCATCGCTTTTACGGCACCGCCGAATGCCAATCAGATAATCGATTTCGGGCCATTCTTGCGCGGCGTAACGCCAGCTTTCGCACCGCTGGATGGTATATATTTCCGACTTTCATCGGCTGGCTTGCAAGGCGTGATCAACAATAACGGGACCGAAGTAACGACAAGCGTATTTCCTTTAGCGCAAGGCGTTGGCGTCTGGGTTTACGATAATAATGCGGTCAATCGCTTCTCGGTCCAGATCACCAATGTCCGAACGACATTCTGGATCAACAATTTCAAGGTAGGCGAAATCGCTACGCCGGTTGGCAACAATTTCCCATGCTTGGCAAAGGCCCTCCCTTGGTCGATCCGGCATGCGATTGTGGGCGGCGCGGCTGGCGGCGCTTTGCAAGCACTGGTCAAGGATTTCCGGCTTTTCCGTCGCGGTCCCCAATATAATGATAGCATGTCATCGTCGATGAGCCGCGTCGATGGCGCATTTCGCGGGCAAACCACAGCGGCCCTTGGTAGCCTTGGCACTTATACCAATAACACCAATCCGGCAGCGGCGGTGCCAACCAATACCACGCTGGCGGTCGGCGCGGTAGGCTTGCTCAATCAAGCTTGGGAAACATTCAGCCTCGCGGTCAATACCGATGGCATTCTGGCATCTTACCAAAATCCCGCTGGATCGCCGACTGTGCCGGGCCGCCGACTTAAAATCCTTGGCGTAAAGCTATCCAGCTTTGTTCAAACCGTATTGGCTGGCGGCCCATGCAATCGAATATTTACGCTCAATTTTGGACATACCGCACTTTCGCTGGTTACCGCCGAATCCGCATCATTTGCCAATAATACGGTCAAGGCGCGGCGCGTGATCCTGATGCCGGAATTAACGCAAGCGATCACCGCTGCGCAGGCCGTCAACACGATGATCGCCCAGCCAGGCGGATCGGTATTTATGTTGCCCGAGCCGATCTATATCAATCCCGGCGAGTTTGTAGCGATTGCCGAAAAGATCATCGGCACAGTGGGCACAAGCGGCACCATCGTCAATACGATCCAGATCATCGCCTATCCCGAATAACCCTCTAGCCAAGGGGGCTGTTTGAAATGTCATTGCTGCTAGAATTTGAACGCCAAGGCGGCAATGAGGCGACGGGCAGCGCCATAGGCATTGCCACCGCAAATGGATTATCATCAGCGATCCATGCCATTCTGGCATCATCATCTGGATCGGCTGTTGCGGCTGGCATTGCCGCTGTCATATTTGCATCGGCAAGCGGATCGGCGGGGGCGGGCATCGCTAGCGGCCAAAGCGGCACGATCATTGCCGCGACCGCATCGGCAAGCGGATCAGGATCGGCAAGCG
>JBBATJ010000012.1:0-20815 GCA_040398785.1 Cypionkella sp.
CTTCGGATTTGAGTTGGTCCAGTTGGCTGCGGAAAATCTGATCAAAGTCCATTGGCATCCTCGATATGGTCTTTTTGGGGTTTTACGGCGGGAATCATCCAGCGCCACAGTTTTTCATCTGGCAGCGGCAGCACCATGAACCAGTGCTCTAGCAGCGCCAAAAGGCAAAGGCAGGTCAGCAGGGCATAGCCCACGGACATGCTGGGGTGTTCGACATTGATCGCGCGCTCTAGCAGCAGGGCAGAGGCGACAGTCAGGGCCGACACGGAAATTGGGAAAAAGGCGGTAATTCTGGCAATGCGAAAATGGCTGGCCAGATGCGCCAAAGGCTTGGGCAGAAATTGCACATTGATGCGCGGTACGCCAAAGAATAGGTTCAGTTTGGCAAAAACCCGCGCCACGAACAGCAGCGCAAAGGTGCCAAAGGCAAAGGGATTGGCGGCATGGATCGACACCGCCCCAAGACCCATCAGCACAACCAACAGCGCACTTTCATGCCAGGCAATCGTGCCCAAGGCGCGCCAAAATCGGTCTGCGTTTCGGGCAAATGGGGGGCAGGGCAGGCGGTTCGGACCCGTGATCACCCCGGACAGGAACGCAAGTTCAATCCAACCCCACAAGGCAAGAGCAGCCAAAAAGGCCAAATAAATGCCGTTGACCGACAGATCCTGCACCGAAGCCACCGCCGCCGCCGCGCCAATCGCCAACAACGGCAGGGCCAAGACCACAGAATTCATGTGGTCTTGGGCCGTGCCATTGTCAGCGACGCGCACCCGCCATAGGATGATCCCCGTAGAGAACCACCACATAAACAGGGTTGCTAAGGCGGCAAACCAAGGATTCTCAGTCATTGTTCCCGCTCCGATGCAGGGTTTGAGGATTGGGCGCAAACCCGCGCCCAATCGCAATCAATATACAGGTTCCATGCGGACATTCGCAGGCGGGATGCTGTGGATCACGGGGATTGTATACAGTGCCAAAAAGGCGCTGACGGCTTTGACACCTGCCAACTTATGCGTCACCCAACCGCCCAAGCCGCCCTGACGTTTGGCCGCGTCCATCGCCCCAAAGGCATCGCGCATACGCCGCAGATTGGGCATCCAACGTGGATGGTCGATGTCCAATTCCACGGGGAACACTTGGCGCGCAATGGCGGATGTTTTGCGATACACCTCTTGGTCATACCATTCGATATCCACGCCAAGCGCCTTGTGGAATTCGGGCCGCGCATGGTCGCGCACATACATGGTTGAATAAACGGCGGTCAGAAAGAACCTGATCCACAACTTGTTGGACCAGCTTTGCGTCAGCTTGGGATCGGTGCGCATCAAAAGGGCAAAGGCCTCACCATGGCTGAATTCGTCATTGCACCATTCTTTGAACCATTTGAAAATCGGGTGGAACCGCTTGTCTGGATGCGCCTCAAGGTGGCGGAAAATCGTGATATAGCGGGCGTACCCAATCTTTTCCGAAAGATAGGTCGCATAATAGATGAATTTGGGGCGGAAATAGGTGTATTTCTTGGCTTTGGTCAAAAATCCAAGGTTAACCGCAACGCCCGCCTCGCGCAGGGCATCATTGATGAAACCTGCATGGCGGGCCTCATCGCGGCTCATGTAACTGAACAATTCGCAGATATCGGGATTCGATCCGCGACGTTTCATTTCTTTGTAGAGAACACAGCCCGAAAATTCGGCGGTGCAGGATGATACCAAAAAGTCGATGAATTCGCGTTTCAGCGCGGGGTCCATCCCGTCCCAATCCGCATCCCATTCGGCGTTTTTCTTGAAATGCCCTTTGTTCGGGTCGGATTTCATCTGCGCAAGCAGTTTGTCCCATTCGGCACGCACGGGGGTGACGTCGATACGATCCATCGCGTCGAAATCGGTGGTATAGAACCGCGGGTTGAGCAGCGTGGTCTCCGTGGCCATCGCCTGGGTGTCCATCGGCTGAGATGCGGCCAGTTCGGCATATTCGGCATCCAGTGCCTTGGGGGTCGCGTTCATAGCGTCACCTCATCGGAAAACGAAAATTCACACAATTCCATAAACCCGAAATCGCCCGTGGCGCGGGTCCAAACCCTTTCCAAGAGGCTGGCGCGGGTGATGGTGGCTTGGCGTGCTTCGATGATCACTTCGCCATAAGCGGCCATGATCGGCGTGCCATGCACCAAAACCTCATCCCCGGGATAAACAACGGCACCATTGTCAAAACGCACGTGTGCGTGCAGGCTTTCAAAGCGGTGGCTGACCTCGACGGTGCAGGGCACATCTTCGGTATTCTTACGAAATATTCCCATGATTTGGTTCCCTTATTATTTTTCACTTTTGTGACATGAGCCGTTCGAACGCAGCCCTATTGTCGGATCCGAATGCGCCCAGTTCGGCACTCCATCCAGAGTAGTCATCCACAGCCGACAGACGTCCATTCGCGTATTCCACAATACGCAAAGGCAACATTTTATCGACGCCTGCGGTCAGTCTGGCACGTTCCATAGCGTTTTGAATAACGGTGATGAAGCCGCCGTGCGGCAGGTCCATCAGCACCGATCCGTCAACATCCAAAACCGTGACGGCCTGTGCGCCGCCGCCTTTCAAGATGATACTGCGTTCGGTGACAATATCGGCGGCTTTTGGCACGCCAACATGGGTGCGATCTGTCACGACCGCAAAGGTCACAACCATCAAACTGGCCAAGACCAGCGCCAACATGGCCCAAAGCAACGGCTTTGGGATCATGTCCTTGTCGTCAGAGGGGCGGGCCGTTGCTTGCATCATTTTCCCCTATTCCGCGGCCATCGACAGAACGGGTGTGACCATGCTGACGACGGGTTCATTCAACCGCATTTCTGCGGCTTGCGCTAGGATTTTCGCCACTTGGGCCACATCTGGAATGGCGCGAAGTGTGGGTTGCGTCTTGGCGAAATGCCAAGGGCGCACATGGGGCCAGCAGACCAGATAGGAAATCCGCGTGTCGCCCAATGTATCCAGTGCGATATTGCCCGTGCCATTGCTTTTGCGCGACAGATTGGCCGAACCGACCTGCTTGAACGGCAGGTTCAGCGTAACTGTCAACGCCGCGCCAATCCGCATGGCGACCCGTGCGGTGGTGATCGTGTAAACTGTGGAACGCGCCTGAACCAAAGCGATCAGATACAGGATAGAACAGGCCACCAGACCGATGCCGATATAGGGCAGCATCACCGCAACAATGGATGCGATACTGCCGTCGGCAATCACCATCGCACGCCAAGCCGCCAAGACGACAAAATAGCCCGCGATCCAGTTGATTTTGAACGCCTCACGCGCCAACGCGAAGCTGGCAGGACGGCCCTGCCAGAGAAGGTCTTCTCCGACAGGGGGACGCTCTGGCAGGCCAAGCACAGGCTCGGTTGCGAAATCGTCGTGGCCCCCTTTGACTTGGGCCGCGCTCATGGTTTCCACCCCAAGGGGCCGCCTTGACGCTTGGCAGCTGCATACATCGTGCCGCCCGCATAATAACCGCTGATTTTATCTTCCTCTAGCAGGGTCACTTCGGTGTTGGATTTGGTGATTGGCACCCCTGCGAACAGATCAGACGACAGCGAATTGATCCGCACGCGGTCTTTCCAGATTTTCACCATCGGCATGGGCACCAAACGTGTGCCGCCCGAATTCAGCGTGATTTCCAGATAGCGCACCAATTGTTCGGGCGCATCGACCCACATATCGGAAATGCGGCCCACCACTTCGTTGTCACCTGCCTGCACGGGTAAGCCGCGAGGATCGCGCCCTGCCGATACTGCAAAAGCGGTGGCTTTGGCCATTGGCACGATTTTGTTGTGGCCATGACCATCCAGTTCAGGAATGTCGCGGCGTGGTGCCCACGCGGCAGGGCCCACGCCATCCTTCATAGGGTCGCCCAGCGGTGCGTGGGGAAAGCCCTCAGAGGCGGCAGTGCGCCCCAATGCCAATTCGCGCGCTTCCCGCGCGCCATTGGGAACGGTGACCACGCCGCGCCCATGCGGCAGGATAAAAGTCTTGGGACGGGGTAAGGGAAAAGGCCCTTGGTTGGGCGCCGTTGCGCCATCCTCGGTTTCCATAGGATAGCCTTCCCGCATATTTTCGGTCTGTAGATAATAGACCAGACAGGCGAAAAAGCCCCAGAATAGCCAAATGGCAAGTGAAGCAAGGTCGAAGTTTCCAAAGAATGTCGTTCCCAGCATAGTGTTTCCTCCGGGTCAGTTGGGAAAATCAATCAGCCCCATTGGGGCCGTGTTGGATTTTGTTTGTGGGTTGAACAGGGTAACGCGCACCAGCGGGGCCAATGCGATCAATGTGGCAAAGAGCGCCACGATTTCGATAAGGTAAACAAAGGCATAGCCAAAGGCAGGGCTGACAAAAATCGGCCCAAAATCGCCATGCATGGCATAGGATCCGATCGTATCGCGCAAACCACCCCCGATTGCGATGGACAGGCCCGCGGCCGTGGCTTGGGCAGCACCCCATGCGCCCAGAACAAGGCCGCGTCCCGCGACACCTTGTTCAGGCAAGGACATCGCCGCGGTCAGGGTGGACACCGCGAACAATCCCGCCCCCAAGCCGATGCACCAAGCGCCCAGATAAAACATCACGCCCGATTGCAGCGGCGCGGCAAAGATCACCATCAAAAACGCGACAACACCGACCAACAGCCCGCGCGCGGACATTCGGAACATATCTTGACCGCCCGACATCCATTTGCCCGCCAGCATGAAGCCAATCAGCGCGCCCATCGCATTGCAGGCGGTCAGCCATGTGGTGGATCCGACCGACAGGCCCAATATTTCGGCACCATAAGGTTCCAGCAGCACATCTTGCATCTGAAACGCCATTGTCCCCAGCATGACGACCAGCAGCAAGCGGCCCGCTTGGCCACCCGCCATCAAATCGCGCCAGCTTTCATGGAAAATCGGCTTAACTTCGGCCATTTCGGCGGCTGTCATCGGTTTGACGTTTTCTTGCTTCCACAGGGCAATCAGGTTCAAAACCACGGTGACTACGCCGCAACCTTGAACCACTTGAACCAGTTTGATTTCATTAAAGTCGCGCAGCAACAGGCCCAAGATCACGGCGGATACCGCCATACCCAAAAGGTTCATCACATACAGCAGCGCCACAACGCGCGGACGCGTTTCATCCGTGGCGCGATCCGACGCCAGCGCCAGACCCGCCGTTTGCGTCATATGCATTCCCACGCCCGTCATCAAAAACGCAATGCCTGCAAGCGCCGTGCCCGCCCATTCTGGCCCATGCACCTGATCGCCCGACAAAACGATCAGCGCAAAAGGCATAATCGCAAGACCGCCCATCTGCCACAACGAGCCGAACCACAGATAGGGAATACGCTTCCATCCGATCCAGCTTTTGTGTGTGTCGGATTTGTGGCCCAGCAGGGCGCGAAACGGCGCCGATACCACGGGCAGCGCGATCATCAGCGCCACGATAGACGCCGGCACCGCCAGCTCAACGATCATCACGCGGTTGAGCGTGCCCAACAGCAGCACAGTCGCCATGCCAACCGACACTTGGAACAATCCAAGGCGCAACAGTTGCGCCATGGTCAGCCCCGCCGATGCGGCATCCGCAAAGGGCATATATTTCGCGCCCAGCGCTTGGATATGTTTTGATTTGACCAAGATCATGGCCGATACTCCAGACAGTCCGAGAAATAAAAACCACCCTGAACGCGGTCAATTTTGGTGATCTTGCCGCCCGAGGCCGTGTTCAGGGTATGATGCGCATGGGGCACCATGATCGGACTGCGATCCTTGCGCGGGAACATCTTGCCCATTGTCCAAAAGGTCATCAGAAACGGGGTGCGCGGAGCCACGGTGAACACCACGGCCTGATGCGTGCGCGACCCGAGGCGGTGCAGGGCGGCCGTAATATCTGCAGTGCCGTAATAAATCAGGCTGTCCATCGCCAAGACATAGTCGAACTGCCCATGATCCGCCGTCATGTCACCACTGGCAAAACGGACGCGATTGGTCAATTCGGCAGGCAAACGATCCGCCGCGATTTTCACCAAAGCGGGCGAGATATCCACCGCCGTGACATCCGCGCCACGTGCGGCCAGTTCGGCCGTCATCTGGCCCGCGCCGCAACCTGCATCCAACACCCGAACGCCGCGCAGATCATGGGGCAGGCGCGACAGCATCAAGGCCCGCATCCGATCACGACCTAAGCGGACAGTTTGGCGAATACGCGAAACGGGCGCGTCTGATGTCAGACGCTCCCAGACTTGGGTGGCAGAGCGGTCGAAATACTGCTCAACGCGGTCGCGCGTGGCGGAATAGTCAGCCATCAATCAAACCCCAACAGCTCAAATATTTCCCGATCAGGCAAGGGCGCGGGTGTGGATCCTGGTTGTTGCACCGACCGCCACAGATTGTCGGCCAGTTTCATATACTCGGCGCGGGCCATCACCACATCTTCGGCGTCGTCCATCTCGAACAGGGTTTTCTTTTTCAGACGCGAACGGCGGATCGCGTCAATGTCGGGCATATGCGCCAAGCGATTGAACCCCACGCGCGCGCAATACCGATCTACCTCATCGGTTTGGTGCGAGCGGTTGGCAACACAGCCCGCAAGTTGCACCTTGTAATTGCCCGATTTTGCCTGCACGGCCGCGATGATACGGTTCATCGCATAGATGCTGTCGAAATCATTGGCGGTGACGATCACAGCGCGGTCGGCGTGTTGCAGGGGTGCTGCAAAACCACCGCAGACCACATCGCCCAGCACGTCAAAGATCACCACATCGGTATCTTCCAGCAGATGATGCTGTTTCAGCAATTTCACTGTTTGGCCCACAACATAGCCACCGCAGCCCGTGCCCGCAGGGGGGCCGCCCGCCTCGACGCATTTCACGCCGTTAAAGCCTGTGGCGACATAATCCTCGGGGCGCAATTCCTCGGCGTGAAAATCGACCTCTTTCAGAATATCAATGACGGTAGGTTGCAGGCGGCCCGTCAGGGTAAAGGTGCTGTCATGTTTTGGATCACAACCAATTTGCAAAACCCGCTTGCCCATCATCGAAAAGGCGGCCGACAGGTTGGAACTGGTGGTCGATTTGCCAATTCCGCCCTTGCCATAGACGGAGAACACCTTGGCGCCTTCGATCTTGGTGTCTGGGTCCAGATGCACCTGAACCGAGCCGTCGCCGTCAAGTCCGCGCAGGTTTGGAATTGCGTCAAGTGGGCTCATGATTGGCCTCCTGTTTGGGTTAGGGTCGTCATTCTGCGGCGATCCCTTCTAGTCTGTCTTCCAGTTCTTCGGCGGCCCCTTGCAGGGCGGCCAAAGTCGCGGCATCGGGCGTCCAATAGGACCGCTCGGATGCCTCAATCAACCGATTGGCCATACGGGCGGATGCCACAGGATTCAGTTCGGCCATGCGCTTTCGCATCGCGTCGTCCAACACAAAGGTTTCCGACAGGCGCTGATAGACCCAAGGTTCCACGGCCTCGGCCGTGGCCGACCAGCCCATCGTATTTGTCACATGGCTTTCGATTTGGCGCACGCCCTCGGCCCCGTGTTTCAACAGCCCCTCATAGAATTTGGGGTTCAACACGCGCGAGCGGCTTTCCAGCGCGATCTGGTCGCGCAGGGTGCGGATTTTGCCCGTCCCGCGCGTTTGGTCGCTGATATAGACGGGGGTATCGGTTCCGCGTTGACGTTTGACCGCGCGGGCAATGCCGCCCAAAGTGTCAAAGTAATGGTCGACCGATGTGACGCCCAGTTCGACCGACTCAAGGTTTTGATAGGCCAGATCGACGTTTTTTAGGGTCTTTTGCAGCAGGGCGGCATTCTTGATCGCCTTGCCATCGCGGCCATAGGCAAAGGATTTGCGCGCCTCGTATGCGTCCGCAAGTTCATCTTCTTCGCCAAAGGCAGAGCTGTCGACCAATTGATTGACGTTCGACCCATAGGCCCCTTCGGCATTGGAAAACACCCGCAAGGATGCCGTGTCCATATCGACGCCCATTTGATCCGCATAGGCCAGCGCATTGGCGCGGACAAAGTTTTGCGACAAAGGTTCATCTGCCGTGGCGCATTTATACGCCGCCTCGGCCAGCATTTTTGTTTGCAAGGGCAAAAGATCGCGGAAAATCCCCGACAGGGTCATCAACACATCAATGCGCGGACGGCCCAGTTGCGACAGGGGGATCAAATCCGCGCCGCACAGCCGCCCATAGGCGTCAAAGCGGGGCCGCGCCCCCATCAGCGCCAAGGCCTGCCCAATCGGGCCGCCGTCGGATTTGATATTGTCCGACCCCCACAGCACCAAGGCTATGGAACGCGGCAGGGTTGGATGTGCGGCCAGCAGACGATCTGCCTGTGCCGCCCCGTCCCGCAAGGCGAATTCGGTGGGCATACGGAACGGGTCAAACGCATGGATATTGCGCCCCGTGGGCAGAATTTGTGGAGAGCGGATCAGATCGCCACCAGGCACAGGTGCGATAAACCGCGCCGACATGGCCCGCAAAATCGCTGGGATTTCGGTATCTTGGCGCAGCGCCACATCAATCCGCGCCCGTTCCGCCGCATCCATCGGCGGCAACAGGTCCAGATATTCGGCCCGTGCCGCATCCGACATCGCACGACCCACAATGTGCAAGCCATCTGGGATCAGCGCGTCCTCGGCCTCAAGCAGTTTTAACCACAGCACCGATGGATCGCGCCCGTCCATGTCCAGCGCACTTGCCTGTTCCGCAATCAACGCGGCCAAATCGGCACGTTCAAACGCGTCATCCGCCATACTGCGCCAACGTGTCAGGCTGTCTTTTAGATCAACCAGCCCCTTATACAGGCCCGCTTGCGCCAAGGGCGGCGTCAAATGGGTGATGGTGATCGCATTGGAACGCCGCTTGGCCAAAGACGCCTCGGAGGGGTTATTGGCGGCATATAGATAGATATTCGGCACCTCGCCGATCAGCCGATCTGGCCAATCGCGCCCGCCCAGACCTGCCTGCTTGCCGGGCATAAACTCCAGCGCGCCATGCATCCCAAAATGCAACAAAACATCCGCGCCCCATGTGTTGCGCATCCATTGATAGAACTGCACAAAGGCGTGCGTGGGGGCAAAGCCGCGTTCAAACAAAAGGCGCATCGGGTCGCCCTCATAGCCAAAAGTGGGCTGAAGGCCGACGAAGACATTGCCAAATTGACGGCCCAGAACAAAGACGCGCCGCCCGTCGGATTGCACCTTGCCAGGCGCTGGACCCCATACCTTTTCGATATCAGCAAGGTGGCGGGTGCTGCCAACAATCGTATCGGCATCAACAAAGGCCGCGACATTGGCAGGCTGACCATAGGTCGCCGCATTGCCGCCCAGCACTGCCGCCCGCAGATCATCGACACTGGCAGGTACGTCCAAAGAATAGCCATCCGCCTGCATCGCGGACAGTGTATTGTGCAGGCTTTCAAAGACCGACAAATAGGCCGCAGTGCCTGCAGCCCCCGCATTTGGTGGAAAGCCGAACAGAACGATCCCCACCTTTTTATCCGCGTTCAAAGTCTTGCGCAGATGCG
The DNA here is from genome assembly GCA_040398785.1 of Cypionkella sp. Taxonomy (GTDB): domain Bacteria; phylum Pseudomonadota; class Alphaproteobacteria; order Rhodobacterales; family Rhodobacteraceae; genus Cypionkella. Next base: position 9,552 of record JBBATJ010000012.1, read on the forward strand.
CCATCCGCAGGGTCTTTTCGGCCAAAGACTCGATACGCTCATGGCAGGGCGACATCGCACGGCTGTCGGGCGATCCTTTGCACATATGCGCGCAACCCGTGCAACCGTCCAACCCGTGGCGGCCCGCAAAGACGGTGGGATTGGTGGCGCCATCAATTTCGGGCAGGGCAATCAGCATGGTGGTTTCAATCGGCCCCAGCCCTTGTGGCGCATTGGCCCATTGGCCCAGCGTTTGAAATTCCAGCGGATGCGTCGCGATATAGGGGACATCCAGCGCCGACAACGCGGCCACAGCGGCGGGGCTGTCGTTATAGGCAGGACCACCGACAAGGCTGAACCCTGTCAGCGACACCATCGTGTCAACCGATGATAGGCCATCCTTTTGGAAATAGGCGTTGATCGCGGGGCGGCCATCCAAACCGCCCGCAAAGGCGGGAATACAGGCAATGCCCCGCGCCTCATAGGCGGCGATGACGGCGTCATAATGCGCGGTATCGGATGCAAGAACATAAGAGCGCAGCATCAGCAATCCAACTGTCGCCACGGCCCCATCGGGGCGGGGCAGATCGGACAGCTTTGTCGTGATCCGTGCCGCCAATTTTGGATGATACAGGCCCACTTCGGGATAATCGACGGGGGCCAAGGCGACACCCCCGCGCCAATCTTTGCGCGCCGCATAGCGTCCAATCAAAAAGCGCACCATCTGTTCGATATTATCGTCCGACCCGCCCAGCCAATATTGCATGGACAAAAACCAAGCCCGCAAATCCTGCGCCTTGCCTGGAATCCAACGCAGAATTTTCGGCAGACGGCGCAGCATCGACATCTGCTTTTCGCCCGAATTGGCGCTGGTCTTGGCGGATGGTTTCAGCTTTTTCAGCATGGCCATCGTGGCGGATGCAGGTTTGGACATATCCAAATCCCCCATCCGCGTCAGCTTGACGATAGACGAATCCGCAATCAGCCCCAAAAACGCATCGACGCGTGGGCGCGCCGCAATCAGATCGGGCAGGATCGCGTTGATATGTTCTTCGATAAAAATCAGATTGGCGATGACCATGTCAGCGGTTTGCAGCGCGGCCTTGCACGCCACCAGCGACGCAGGATTTTCCGCCCATTCGGCGGCGGCATGGATCGAAATCGTCAGGCCTGGAAAATCCTTTGTCAGACGCGGGGCAATCCGCGCGGCAGGCCCTGCGGCGTGTTGATCCAAGGTGACCACAACGATGTTGTAGCCCACTTTGGTGCCCGTAAATTTGGGTTCAACGTGCATAATGGGCCTTTGCCTCATACAGGGTTTCGATCGAAATCGCTGTCACACCTTTGTCTTCGGCATATTTTTCGGTGTTGCGCCGCGCCTTGCCGCGCACAAAGAAGGGGATTTTTTTCAACTCGGCTTCGGCGTCTGACAGCCAAATAATTTGACCTGTGGGCGTTACCAAGGGCAGATCGGGTGCAACCTCGGCGGGGGTGTCCACACGGGCGGTAAAGGCCCCGCCGTGGTGCGATGCACCCGCGTCATCATGGAATTCAAAATCATCGCGGAACATATGCAAAAGATGTTCCTCAAGCCCCATGACAAGGGGATGCACCCAAGTGTCAAAGATCACATTCGCGCCTTCCCAACCCATCTGCGGCGAATAGCGGGCGGGGAAATCTTGGACATGGACGGGGGCGGAAATCACGGCGCAAGGAATGCCAAGGCGTTTGCCGATATGGCGTTCCATCTGCGTGCCAAGGATCATTTCGGGTTGCAGGGCGGCAATCGCGGCCTCGACCTCTAGGTAGTCATCCGAAATCAGCGCCTCGACGCCGTAAGCCTGCGCAAGCGCCCGAATGGGCCGCGCCATTTCGCGGTTAAAACAGCCTAAACCCGCCACCTCAAACCCCATCTCATCGCGGGCAATGCGGGCGGCGGCGGCAACATGGGTGCCATCGCCGAAAATGAACACGCGCTTGCCGGTCAGATAGGTGCTGTCAACCGAACGGCTCCACCATGGCAGGCGCAGGCGCGAGGTGTCGGCCTGCACGGGCAGGCCTGTAATCTGGGCGACCTCAGTTAGAAAATCACGCGTCGCGCCCACACCAATCGGGACGATTTTGGTATAGGGTTGCTTGAACTCGCGTTCCAACCAACGGGCGGCGGATTCGGCGTGTTCGGGATACATCAGCACGTTGAAATGTGCCGCCCCTAGGCGCGCGATATCGGATGGCCGTGCGCCCATCGGGCCGCAGACATTGACCGCAATGCCCATATCGTTCAGCAGGCGGGTCACCTCGGAGATGTCATCGCGGTGCCGAAATCCCAAGGCCGTCGGGCCGATCAGATTGGCGGTGATTTGTTCAGTGCGGGCCACGGGTTTGGCCAAATGCCGTACGATTTGCAAGAATGTCTCGTCCGTGCCGAACCCTTCTTTGCGCTGATAACTGGGCAAATCCAAGGGGATCACGGGGATGCCCAAATCCATCGACCCTGCAAGCCCCGCAGGATCATCTTGGATCAATTCGGCGGTGCAGGACGCGCCGACAATCAACGCCTCGGGCTGAAATCGGTCCACCGCGTCTTGGCAGGCGGTCTTGAACAGTGTCGCCGTGTCGCCGCCCAAATCGCGGGCCTGAAAGGTGGTATAGGTGACAGGCGGGCGATGATCGCGCCGTTCAATCATGGTGAACAAAAGGTCTGCATAGGTATCGCCTTGCGGCGCGTGCAGCACGTAATGCAGACCCTTCATCCCCGTGGCCACGCGCATGGCGCCAACATGGGGGGGGCCTTCGTATGTCCAAAGCGTCAGTTTCATTCTGCCGCCTCCAATCCATGCGACAGCAGGGCGCGGCGGCGCAGGGGGCGAGCGAACAGCGCGGCCAGATCACCAGCCTGTTCGTAGAAATGCACGGGCGTAAAGACCAGTTCAATCGCCCATTTGGTGGCCAAACCCTCGGATTCCAAAGGATTGGCAAGGCCAAGGCCGCAGACGGTCAAATCGGGGCGCGCGGCGCGGACGCGGGCCAATTGTTTGTCGACATCTTGGCCCTCGGATATGACGGGACCATCTGCGAGCAACGCCAGTTCAGGCATCAACAAATCGCGGTGCAGGAACGGCGTGCCCACCTCAAGTGCGGTCATGCCGCATTCGCGGGTCAAAAATCGCGCAAGCGGGATTTCCAACTGGCTGTCGGGAAAGAAGAACACCGATTTGCCATCCAAAGTGGCGCGGGCCGCCGCAATCGCCTTTTGCGCACGGGCGCGAGGGGCGGCGGTGACGGCGTCAAACACATCTTGCGGCACGCCAAATTCTGTGGCGATTGCCTGCAGCCACATCGTTGTGCCCTCATCTCCAAAGGGGAAGGGCGCGGCAATCGCACGGGCGCCGCGACCCATTAGGGCGGCATGGGTGTCACCAAGGAACGGCTGCACCAGTGCAAAAACAGTATTCGGCCCAACCTGCGGCGCATCCGCGCTGCGCCGTGCGGGCAGGCATTGCACATCGTTGATCCCCATTGCGGCCAGCAGGGCCAGTGCCTGATCTTCGACGACATCCGGCAAAGCACCCACCAGCACCAAGTGGCGGGCCTCGGTTTCGGCAAGGCTGGGGACCATCGCGGCCAAACACGCATCTTCGCCTTGGGTAAAGGTTGTTTCAATCCCCGATCCCGAATAATTCAGCACCCGGACGTGCGGCGCGTGTTGGGCAGACATCCGTTCAGCGGCGCGTTGCAGGTCCAATTTAATAACTTCGGACGGGCAAGAGCCCACCAAAAACAACTGCCGAATGTCAGGCCGGCGTGACAGCAGGCGCGCAACTTCGCGGTCCAACTCGGTCTGGGCATCGACCAGACCTGCCAGATCCTTTTCCTCTAGGATGGCGGTGCCAAAGCGGGGTTCGGCAAAGATCATCACCCCGGCCGCCGATTGCAACAAATGCGCGCAGGTGCGGCTGCCCACCACCAAAAAGAACGCATCTTGCATTTTTCGGTGCAGCCAGATGATCCCCGTCAGACCGCAAAACACCTCGCGCTGACCACGCTCTTTCAGAACGGGGGTGTTGGTGCAACCGATGGCGGGGGTCAAATCGTTCACGCCAAAACCCCTGCCATGCGGGCCTGATCCAGTCGCGCCAAGCGCAACTTATAGATGAACTGCACGGCGTTGACGGCATAGGTAACATAAGCCGCAAGTGCCAACCCCATCTGTTGTAATGGGCTCAGTGCCCCGGTGAAAAGCGCAATAAGATAAGCCGTATGCAGGGCGATGACGGCGAAACTGAACACATCTTCCCAAAAGAAAGCAGGCGCGAGTAGATACTGCCCAAAGACCACCTTTTCCCAGATCGCCCCCGTGACCATGATCAGATACAAAAAGCCTGTCTTGACCAAAATGGACAGGGTTGCAGCCCCATATCCATCTCCCGTCAGCACAAAGTGCAAAACCAAAACCACCGAGACCGCAAAGGCCATAAACTGCAGTGGCGCAAGAATGCCCTGCACCAATGTCCAAACCGTCGCGTCGCGCCGCGCGCGTTCAGCTGGCGTATAAAGCGGTTTGCGGGCAGAGCCTGTTTTGCGATTCGTTGGCATAAGGGGGCTTTCGGGCAGCTTCGGTTGCTGTCAATTCTAGACCTCTGATTCTGAATGTGTCAACCAAAACTTACACTAATTCGGTTTACACCCTCTGCGGGCGACGGCCAGAATCGCGTATTTTTGCAGCAGACTGCCACAGCTTTTATTCATGAATTTCAATCTATTGTATATTATATGTCGAACGTGTATACGCATGGCTGTCTATTTTCTTTGACAACTGGCCCAAGCTATTGGAGAGTTGCGTGCAAGAATGACCCCGATCGTGCTGACACATTCAGGCTGCGGTTTTGCGGGCAACCCGTTTTTGGAGACGGTCCCATGCCGGAGTATCAGTCCCTAGATCAATCGCGCGCTTCGGTGGGGGACACTGCGGGCGTCAGCTATTTTGCGTCGCAGGTGGTCTCGCTGTTGGCAGATCGCAATGCCAAAACAATGTCCGAACCGCGCGAGGCCTTGGTGACGCGGTTGATTGCGGCGTCACAATCGGGCACCAAAGCCGCTTTTTCTGAATTGCTGTCCGAAGTTAAGCGCGCGCGCATCACTTTGGCGGCTTTGGCAGATGTCTATATTCCGTTGGCAGCGCGCCGCATGGGCGAGGCATGGCACAACGATCAGATGTCTTGGATGGATGTTTCGATTGGGGTGGCCCGACTGCAAAGCCTGCTGCGCGAAATCGGCACAGCTTGGGTTGCCGATCAGGCGGGCGATACGGGTCATGGAATTGTCATGTTTATCGTGCCAGATCGAGAGCAGCATACGCTGGGGCCGATGGTGGCCACGGGGCAGTTGCGCAGATATGGTGTTTCCGTATGCCTAAGAATTGCGCCCAGCGTTAATGAATTGCGCAGTCTTATGGCGGCGCGTCGGTTTGATGGGGTGATGGTTTCGGTGTCGACACGCGACAAGCTGGAATCTGTTGCAAAGACAGTTCAGATTTTGCGCACAATGGTCACGCACCCGATGCCGATCATTGTGGGCGGGGCAGTGCAAGCAAAGTCAGAGGATATTATGTCCATGACGGGCGCTGATTTCTCGTCAAACGATGTCGGTGCAGCGCTAGAGGTGATGGGCCTAAAGTTTGACGCTTCTTGTGTGCTAAAGCGTGCGTAACACTTTATCGATCCGAACGGGCGGGTCGATGACAAAAATGGCAGTGCAGTTGTGAACACAGATACGAAACATTTTCTGACAGGCATGAGTATGCCCCTGATCGATCCGGAGTTGTTGTCCGAGATCGTCGCGACCGCTGCTGATATTTCGCTGCTTATTTCCGCAGATCGCCGCATTACTGCGGTGATGATCAACCCGACGCATCTTGCCTTTGGCGGGTTATCAAGCTGGGTCGGGCGGCATATTTCCGAAGTGGTCGATGAAGAAAGTTATGACAAGCTAAACCGGCGACTAGAGGCAATCGCAAAGCCTGGCGCGCGGTATTTGGCCGTAGAGATCAACCACGTCGATCAGACGTTGTGGGAATTTCCCGTGCGCTATGCCATGCACAATATCGGCAAGGATAAATCCATTCTGATGCTGGGCCGCGATATGCGCCCCATTGCGGAAATGCAGCAGCAGTTGGTGATGGCGCAATTCGCCCTAGAGCGGGATTATGAAGCGCAGCGCGAAATGGACACCCGATACCGCGTGCTGATGGAGGCGACGCGCGACGCAGTGGTTCTTGTGGCCATGAACTCGGGGCGGATTGCGGATTTGAATGCCGCTGCCGCCGTTATTCTGGGCGGCTCGCGTCAGGATTTGGTGGGTGCCGCCGTGGCCCAGGAATTTGAAGGCCGTCGTCGCGGTGAGTTTTTGGAAAGCCTGTCCAACATCGCCTCAAGCGAAACGGTCAATCCGATTGAACTGGTGGCGCGTCGTTCTCAGCGCAAGGTGCGCGTCATCCCGAAACTGTTTCGTGCGGCAGGCGAACGTCTGATGTTGTGCCGGATTGAAGCCCCTGAACAGGCCAATACATCCGCGACCAAGACCAATGAAAATTTGGAACGCCTGTTCAACGAGGGCGTGGATGCCATCGTATTTTTGGATGCGGACGGCGTGATAAATGCCGCCAACGATTCGTTCCTAAAGTTGACGGACAGCACGCATTTGGCTTCGGTGCGCGGCCGTCCCTTGGCCGATTTTCTGGCGCGGGGCGGGGTCGATATGCGTGTGCTTTTGGACAATGCCAGACGCGCACGACAATTGCGGGTCTATGCCACGCGGGTTCTTAGTGAATTCAACGGCGAAGTCGCGGTTGAAATTTCGGCAACATATCTGAGTGATCGTCCCGAACCTGGTTTTGGTCTGGTGATCCGCGATGCCAGCCGATCCGATATGCTGCGCCGCCCTGGATTTTCCGCAAGTGATGATGGAATGCGCAGTGTGATGGAATTGGTGGGATCTTCGCCGCTCAAAGAAATTGTCGCGGAAACTGCCGATGTGGTGGAAAAGATGTGTATCCAAACCGCAGTGGATTTGACGCGCAATAACCGCGTTGCGGCGGCGGAAATGTTGGGCCTTTCGCGGCAATCCTTATATGTCAAACTGCGTAAATTCGGGCTGCTTAGCAAAGACGACGAATAAACCTTGGGGTTTGGCGTGTTTGATCCTCTGTCGACGGGTTTGGCAAGTTTTGGATTTTCTGCTTGAACGACTCAAGAATGTAATGTTTAGTTTACACATGAGTGTATACAAAACCTTACATACCCCCGCATATCCCCAGCCCAAGGCCGCTTTGGAGCTGATAAAACCCATCACATGGTTCCCCCCGATGTGGGCCTATTTATGTGGCATTGTCTCGGCGGGCGTGGCGCCCTCTGGATCGTGGCCCTTGGTTATTTTGGGCGTGATTTTGGCAGGCCCCATCGTCTGCGGCATGAGTCAGGCCGCGAATGATTGGTGCGACCGCCATGTTGATGCCATCAACGAGCCGAACCGTCCGATTCCGTCAGGCCGTATTCCTGGCCGTTGGGGTCTGTGGATCGCGCTTGCGATGTCGGTCTTGTCTTTGGCCTTGGGCTGGCTTTTGGGGCCTTGGGGATTTGGCGCGACCGTTGTGGGGGTTTTGGCCGCTTGGGCCTATTCCGCAGAACCTGTGCGCCTGAAACGGTCGGGATGGTGGGGGCCGGGTCTGGTGGGCCTGTGCTATGAGGGCCTGCCGTGGTTCACAGGTGCGGCCGTATTGTCCCAAACTGTGCCGTCTTTTCCCGTCGTTACGATGGCGCTGCTTTATGCTTTTGGCGCGCACGGGATCATGACGTTGAATGATTTTAAGGCGCTCGAGGGTGACCGCCAACACGGGGTTAAATCGCTGCCCGTGACATTGGGACCAGAGGTTGCGGCCAAGGTGGCCTGCACCGTCATGACCTTAGCCCAAGTGTTGGTCATCGCGCTGTTGCTGATCTGGGCGCGGCCCTATCACGCTATTTTTGTGGCGATGTTGCTGTTCTGGCAAATCCGCTGCATGGCGAAATTACTAACGGATCCCAAGGGTTTGGCCCCTTGGTATAATGCAACGGGGATTGCGATGTATGTCAGTGGCATGATGATAACGGCCTTTGCAATCCGCAGTTTGGGGGGGATGTGATGACATATTTATCTTGGGCGTCGATCTTTCGGTTGGGTCTGGTGCAGCTGTGTTTGGGGGCGGTTGTGGTGCTGACCACATCAACGCTAAACAGGCTGATGGTGGTGGAATTGGCCCTGCCTGCGGTTCTGCCCGGGCTGTTGGTGGGCTTGCATTACGCGGTGCAAATGTCGCGGCCCAATTGGGGGTTTTTGTCTGACAGTGGCGGCAATCGCACGCGATTTATCATCCTTGGGATGGTCGTGCTGGGCTTGGGTGGATTTTTGGCGGCGCTGGGATTTGTGGTGATGGCGGGTGCCTATTGGGCGGGTTTGGCGATTTCGCTGCTGGCCTATGTGATGATCGGGCTGGGCGTTGGGGCGTCTGGGACATCCCTTCTTGCGCTGTTGGCGACATCGACCCATCCACGGCGGCGGGCGGCGGCGGCGACGATCACATGGTTGATGATGATCTTTGGCATTGCCGTGACAGCCGGCGTTGTGGGCAATCTGCTGGATCCCTATTCGCCCGCGCGTCTATTGCAGATCGTGGCTGGGGTCGGGGTTGGGGTGGTGGTTTTGACCACGCTGGCAATATGGGGCGTTGAAAAGGCCCATATCAAAACCGCCGCGCCACAGGCTGAAACCCAATCATTTCGTCAAGGTATGGCCGAGATTTGGGCCGAACGCCGTGCGCGCAATTTCACTGTCTTTATCTTTTTGTCGATGGTGGCCTATTTCATGCAAGAGTTGATCTTGGAACCCTATGCGGGCCTTGCCTTTGGGTTTACGCCCGGGCAGTCCACGTCGCTGTCAGGCGCACAAAATGGTGGTGTTTTCATCGGAATGTTAACCGTGGGGATTGCGGCGACGGGGCTGCGGATTGGCAGTTTGCGCGCCTGGGTGATGGTCGGATGCGCGGGGTCTGCAATGGCGTTGCTGGCGATCACGGCGGCGGGGCAGATCGTGGGCGGTGCTGCGCTGTTGACCCCCGCCACAATCGCGCTGGGGCTGTTTAACGGGATGTTTGCGGTGGCCGCGATTGGGTCGATGATGGCCTTGGCCGGCGAGGGGCGGGGCCAACGTGAAGGCACGCGCATGGGTCTGTGGGGCGCATCCCAAGCGATTGCGGCAGGGGCAGGTGGTCTGTTTGGCGCGGCGGCGGTGGACGCGGTGCGCCATATCACGGATACGGCGACGGCCTTTGGGGTGGTCTTTACGTTTGAAGCGATGATTTTTGGCGCGGCCACGTTGATGGCCGGCTTTGTGATTGACCAAACCCATGCCACGCGTTCTGCGCATTTGGTTCCAGGAGAATAACATGACGTATGATGTGATCGTAATTGGGGGCGGCCCTTCGGGGGCAACGGCGGCGAATGATCTGGCGCGGGCGGGATGTCACGTCGCCTTTTTGGACCGCGCGGGGCGGATCAAACCCTGCGGCGGCGCAATTCCACCGCGCTTGATTGAGGATTTTACCATTCCCGCCAGCCAGATTGTCGCGCAAATCCAAGTGGCACGGATGATTTCGCCCAGCAATAGATCGGTGGATATTCCGATTGAAAACGGCTTTGTTGGCATGGTGGACCGCGAGCATTTCGACGAATTTCTGCGCCTGCGCGCCGTTGAAAATGGCGCAACGCGGCTGACAGGCACCTATTTGCGGCTGGACCGCGACCATGCGGGAACCTACGTCATTTATCGTGATAAAACCAGCGGAGACGAGATGCGCCTGCAAACGAAATTGGTCATTGGTGCCGATGGTGCGCGATCCGTTGTGGCAAAAACCGAAGTGCCAGGCGGTGACAAGATCCCCTATGTCATTGCCTATCACGAAATTATTAAGGCCCCCGCGAAAAGCGCACAATACGATCCCGCACGCTGCGATGTGATATATGACGGCAAAATCAGCCCCGATTTCTATGGCTGGATTTTCCCGCATGGCGATCAGGCCAGTGTCGGTATGGGCACGGGACTGGACGGCGTGGATTTAAAACAAGCCACCGCGGATTTGCGGATGGCAGCGGGCCTAAGTGACTGCGAAACCATTCGTCGCGAAGGCGCACCTATTCCTTTGCGGCCGATGGACCGCTGGGACAATGGATATGATGTGGTTTTGGCGGGGGATGCTGCGGGTGTCGTGGCCCCCTCATCGGGCGAAGGGATTTACTACGCGATGGTGGGTGGGCGCGTGGCGGCCACTGCGGCGCAGGCCACCCTTGCGACAGGCAATGCCGCAAAACTGCGCATCGCCCGCAAGATGTTTATGAAGGAACATGGCACGGTGTTCAAAGTGCTGCGATCCATGCAAGATGCCTATTACAAATCCGACGACCGCCGCGAACGTTTTGTCAGCCTGTGCCATGATGTTGATGTGCAGAAATTAACCTTCGAAGCCTATATGAACAAAAAGTTGGTGAACGCGCGGCCCTTGGCACATTTGAAAATCGGTGTTAAAAATGTTGCCCATTTGATGGGCTTTGTGGGGCCAAATTACGTATGATAGAAATGGTTCCCGCGTGGGTTGACGGCACTTTGACCCCTGTTGAAAAGTTGGACGCGCACCTGCGCGGGTTGCGCCATATGGCGGTGTCGGTGTTTGTGCTGTCGGGCGATCAAATTTTGCTTCAGCGCCGCGCCATGACGAAATATCACACGCCTGGTCTGTGGACCAACACCTGCTGCACCCATCCGCGTTGGAACGAGGATCCCGCCCTTTGCGCCACACGGCGCTTGCGCGAAGAATTGGGCATAACGGGTTTATCCTTGCAATCTGCAGGTGGCATCGAATACCGCGCCGATGTCGGCAACGGTTTGACCGAACATGAGGTTGTCGACGTGTTTACTGCGGAAACTTCGGCTGATCTAGCGATGGATTTAAACCCGCAAGAGGTCATGCAAACCAAATGGTGCGCGCGGGGCGATTTGATTGCCGATATTCGCCGCGATCCATCGGTCTATACCCCTTGGCTGCGGATATATCTTGATGCAGGTATCGCGGCCTGACCCTGCATCAAGACAATCATGACGCCAAACTTACAAAGCCGAAGGCGTCAATCTCGGTGATCACGGCCGCCTCATGCGCCTTGAGTGTTCGTCTTGCGGATGTGCCGTATCCGTTGAATGTG
>JBBATJ010000013.1:0-17716 GCA_040398785.1 Cypionkella sp.
TGAAGTTCAACGTTGAACTGATTGCGCCGATTGCCATGGAAGAAAAACTGCGCTTCGCCATCCGTGAAGGCGGCCGCACTGTCGGCGCTGGTGTGGTTTCCAAAATCATCGCTTAATGGTTGGGCCGAAAAAGGTTCGACGAACCTTTTTCTTTCCGACGCGATTGCGCAAAGAGGTTTTGCAGGGCGCAGGGTAAGAAAAAGGTTCGTAGAACCTTTTTCGGAACGAGACGCATCATCCTGTTATCTATCGGCGCTAAAAATACATCAGGCGCGGCCGTTCCTCGGCTGCGCCTTTTCTTTGGTTTTGGGTCATCTGACCTCTTGATTTCCCTGCCGCACTGGCTTAACCCCCGATCAGGCCTTAGGAGTTTAGCTCAGTTGGTAGAGCATCGGTCTCCAAAACCGAGGGTCGTGGGTTCGAGTCCCCCAACTCCTGCCAAGCCGACCTTCATCAATTGATGATCAGCGGCTTGAACTTTTCTGACAGGCTGTTTATCTGCAGATCAGCAAATTCATCAAGGCGGTGTCACATGGCAACCATCAACCCAATGCAATTCATCCAACAGGTGCGCTCGGAGGTTTCCAAAGTTGTTTGGCCGACGCGGCGTGAGGTGTTGTTGACCACGGTGATGGTGTTCATCCTGTCGGCGCTGACCGCGACCTTTTTCAGTTTGGTGGATGTGGCGATTCGTTACGGTTTGACGATGATCGTGGCAGGCACCTAAGTTATCCCTAGGGGGCAGACGGATTTCCCTTGATATTCAGGGGATCAGCCTGTATGCCGCCCAAAATAAAGGGGACAAGGGCGCGCAGTGATTCGTCATGCGCGCTGTTTTTTGTTCTGAATGTTGTGGCGTAAGCCCTTCAGATTATAGAATTTTCAGGCGAATTTCGTCTGGGCAGACAAGGTGGATGGGCATGGCCAAGCGGTGGTATTCGGTAAGTGTTCTCTCGAATTTCGAGAAGAAAGTTGCCGAGCAGATCAGAACAGCCGTTGCCGAGGCGAACCTTGGTGACGAAATCGAAGAAGTGCTGGTTCCGACCGAAGAGGTCATGGAAGTGCGTCGCGGCAAAAAGGTGACGTCCGAGCGTCGCTTTATGCCCGGCTACGTTTTGGTCCGCATGGAAATGTCGAGCAAAGGCTATCATCTGATTTCGTCGATCAACCGCGTTACGGGGTTTCTGGGGCCGCAGGGCAAGCCGATGCCAATGCGAGATGCCGAAGTGAACCAAATCTTGAACCGTGTCGAAGAGGGTGAAATTGCGCCGCGCAATCTGATCCGCTTTGAAACGGGTGAACGGGTCAAGGTCACTGACGGGCCGTTCGAGGGCTTTGATGGGATGGTCGAGGATGTGGATGACGCAAACAGCCGTTTGAAAGTGTCTGTGTCGATCTTTGGACGGGCAACGCCCGTTGAATTGGAATTCACGCAGGTTTCAAAAGAAATCTAGCGTGATCTGTGGGAGGCGCGCGCCCTGATTTCAGGTGTCGCAGACCGAACCACTAAACCGCGCCCTTCGCCCAATTCAGGGTGAGCGCAGTGAGTAGAGGAGAGGCCAAATGGCCAAGAAGATTATCGGCAGCCTAAAGCTGCAAGTTAAGGCGCAACAAGCCAACCCATCCCCACCAGTTGGCCCAGCATTGGGTCAGCGCGGCTTGAACATTATGGCATTTGTCAAAGAGTTCAACGCCAAGACCGCGGATGTCGAGGCTGGCACGCCAACGCCTGTGATTATCACCTATTACCAAGACAAGTCGTTCAGCCTTGAATTCAAAACGGCGCCTGCGTCGTTCATGTTGAAAAAGGCCGCTGGTCTGCCCCAAGTGGGCAAGCGCAACCGCGCGAAGGGTTCTGTAAAGCCGGGCCATACGGTCGCGGGTTCAGTGTCCTTGGCCCAAGTTCGTGCGATTGCTGAAGCCAAAATGAAAGATCTGAACGCAACCACCGTTGAAGGTGCGATCAAGGTTATCATGGGTTCGGCGAAATCCTGCGGCATCGAAGTGAAAGGGTAAGTCATGGCAAAGTTTGGAAAACGGACGACTGCTGCACGTGCCGCGTTTGACGGCAAGAACCTGATCACAGTTGAAGCCGCAGTTGCGCTGATCAAGGGTGCTGCGTCTGCCAAGTTTGATGAGACACTGGAAATCGCGATGAATTTGGGCGTTGACCCACGTCACGCCGATCAGATGGTGCGCGGCGTTGTTGCCCTGCCGAATGGCACTGGCAAAACCGTGCGTGTCGCTGTGTTTGCCCGCGCGGGCAAGGCAGATGAGGCCAAGGCCGCAGGTGCTGATATCGTTGGCGCCGAAGACCTGATGGAATCGATCATGCAGGGCAAGATCGAGTTTGATCGTTGCATCGCAACGCCAGACATGATGCCGCTGGTGGGCCGTTTGGGAAAAATCCTTGGCCCACGTAACCTGATGCCTAACCCAAAGGTTGGCACGGTGACGATGGACGTAAAAACCGCTGTTGAAGCGGCCAAAGGCGGCGAAGTGCAGTTCAAAGTCGAAAAAGCAGGCGTTATCCATGCGGGTATCGGCAAGATCAGCTTTTCCGACGAGATGTTGGCGCAGAATGTCCGTGCGTTCGTTGATGCGGTGTCCAAAGCACGCCCAGCGGGTGCTAAGGGCACATATGTGAAAAAAGTGTCCTTGTCCTCGACCATGGGCCCGGGCGTGGCGCTGGATGTGTCTTCGGCCACTGCGAACTAACTGGTGATTAAAGGAAGGTGCGTGAATCACGCACCCTACTTGGCACGATGGGCGGCTGGAACGCCCGATGATATTCCCGACCCATTGGGGAAGGGATGGCTGGGGCGGCAACGCCCCATCCTGTCCAAGACGGCCGGTGGCGCGCAAACGCCTTAATAGCCTGCCTGAGATGGGGAACGAGATTTTAGACACCTTCGGGTGATCTTGGCTCGGGACCTTCATCACGGACCCGACTGTCTGCCGCAAGGCAGATTTAATTGAGCCGGGGAGAGATCCCCAAACTTGGAGTGAAACTGTGGATAGAGCCCAAAAAGAGAAAGCGGTCGATGAACTCGGCCAAATCTTCGAAAGCTCTGGCGTTGTAGTGGTCGCCCACTACGCGGGTATGACGGTTAAACAGATGCAGGACCTGCGCGCAAAAATGCGTGAAGTAGGTGGGTCCGTTCGCGTTGCCAAGAACAAGCTCGCCAAGATCGCCCTTGAAGGTAAGCCATCCGTTAAGATGGGTGACCTGCTGACGGGCATGACCGTGCTTGCCTATTCGGAAGACCCTGTCGCTGCGGCGAAGGTCACCGAGGCCTATGCCAAGGGGAACGAAAATTTCGTCATCCTCGGCGGGGCTATGGGCACCACGATTCTGGACCAAGCTGGTGTGAAAGCCGTTGCATCCATGCCGTCGCGTGAAGAGCTGATTGCTCAGATCGTATCGGCCATTGGTGCACCTGCGTCGAACATCGCTGGGGCCATTGGCGCGCCTGCTTCAAACATCGCAAGCATCCTTTCGACCATCGAGGAAAAGGCAGCTGCCTGATCCTGACCTCGCGCGGGGTTATCCCGCTTCGTTGGAAACAATCTTAACTGAACGGAACATAAAATGGCTGATCTGAACAAACTTGCCGAAGAAATCGTAGGTCTGACCCTGCTGCAGGCACAAGAACTGAAAACCATCCTGAAAGACACCTATGGCATCGAGCCAGCTGCTGGTGGCGCTGTCATGATGGCTGCTGGTCCTGCTGCTGCTGCGGCGCCTGTGGAAGAGCAAACCGAATTTGACGTTGTTTTGTTGGAAGCTGGTCCAAACAAAATCAACGTCATTAAAGAAGTTCGCACCATCACCGGTCTGGGTCTGAAAGAAGCAAAAGACCTGGTTGAAGCTGGCGGCAAAGTCAAAGAAGGCGTCACCAAAGCTGACGGTGAAGCCCTGAAAAAGACCTTGGTCGACGCAGGCGCTAAGGTTGAACTGAAGTGATTTGATCCCAAGGGGTTCGCCCTTTGGGTCAAAATACGCTGGCTGGGTCCGAGACATCGGGTCCAGCCTAGCGCGTCTAAAGACACGCTTCTTGACAGCGGTTTTTGCGAAAACCTCTGTCAAGGTGCGGACAGGTTCGGGAGCCCCCTTATGGGACAGGGGGCATGAATAGAACCTAATCCCCCTCTCGCCAAGCGGCGCGTTTTTCGGACCCCACCGAAGAAAGCGTCGGCGAAAAAGATGAAAGGTTACGACGAGCATGGCGCAAGCATACGTTGGTCAAAAGCGGATTCGCCGTTATTTCGGCAAGATTCGTGAAGTTTTGGAAATGCCGAACCTGATTGAGGTTCAGAAATCTTCCTATGATTTATTTTTGCGGTCGGGCGACAGCGACAAGCCGCTGGACGGAGAGGGGCTGCAAGGCACTTTCCAGTCGGTTTTCCCGATCAAGGATTTTAATGAAACCGCCGTGCTTGAGTTCGTGAAATACGATCTTGAAAAGCCAAAATATGACGTGGACGAATGCCAAAGCCGCGACATGACCTATGCCGCACCCCTGAAGGTGACGCTGCGTTTGATCGTGTTTGATGTGGATGAAACCACGGGCGCGCGGTCCGTCAAGGACATCAAAGAACAAGAAGTGTTCATGGGCGATATGCCTTTGATGACACAAAACGGCACCTTTGTGGTCAACGGCACGGAGCGCGTGATCGTCAGCCAAATGCACCGTAGCCCAGGCGTGTTCTTTGACCACGACAAGGGCAAATCGCATTCCTCGGGCAAGCTGTTGTTTGCCTGCCGTATTATCCCCTATCGCGGGTCGTGGTTGGATTTTGAATTCGACGCCAAGGACAATGTTTACGCCCGCATTGACCGCCGCCGCAAACTGCCGGTGACGACGTTGCTGTATGCGCTGGGGATGGATCAAGAGGGCATCATGGATGCCTATTACCAGACCGTGATGTTCAAGCACGTCAAGAACAAGGGCTGGGTCACCAAGTTCTTCCCCGAGCGTGTGCGTGGCACCCGTCCGACCTATGATATCGTGGACGCCGCCACGGGCGAAGTGATCTGCAAAGCGGGCGACAAAATGACGCCCCGCATGGCGAATGAGCTGATCAAATCGGGCAAAGTCACCGAACTTTTGGTGCCTTATGATCATATCGTGGGCCGCTATGTGGCCAAGGATATCATCAACGAAGATACGGGCGAGATTTGGGTCGAGGCTGGCGACGAGCTGACCATGGAATACGACCGTGATGGTGCCGTCAAAGGCGGCAGTCTGAAAATGCTGCTGGATCAGGGCATCACCGACATTCCAGTTCTGGACATCGACAATATCAACGTCGGCCCCTATCTGCGCAACACGATGGCGATTGATAAGAACATGGGCCGCGACACCGCGCTGATGGATATCTATCGCGTGATGCGCCCAGGCGAGCCACCCACTGTCGAGGCGGCAAGCCAGTTGTTCGATACGCTGTTCTTCGATTCCGAACGCTATGATCTGTCGGCCGTTGGCCGCGTCAAAATGAATATGCGTTTGGATCTGGGCCGCCCAGACACCCAACGCACGCTGGACCGCGCCGATATCGTGGCCTGCATAAAGGCATTGACCGAACTGCGCGATGGCAAGGGCGAGATTGACGACATCGACCACCTTGGCAACCGCCGTGTGCGGTCGGTGGGCGAATTGATGGAAAATCAATATCGCGTCGGCTTGTTGCGGATGGAGCGTGCGATCAAAGAGCGTATGTCGTCGGTGGAAATCGACACGATCATGCCGCAAGACCTGATCAACGCAAAACCTGCCGCCGCGGCGGTTCGGGAATTCTTTGGTTCCAGCCAGTTGTCGCAATTTATGGACCAAACCAACCCCCTATCCGAAGTGACGCACAAGCGTCGTCTGTCGGCCCTTGGGCCAGGTGGTTTGACTCGTGAACGCGCAGGCTTTGAGGTGCGCGACGTGCACCCAACCCATTATGGCCGTATGTGCCCGATTGAAACGCCCGAAGGTCAAAACATCGGTCTGATCAACAGCTTGGCGACCTTTGCGCGGGTGAACAAATACGGCTTTATCGAAACACCGTATCGCAAAGTGGTCGACAATAAGGTGACCGATGAGGTTGTCTATATGTCCGCAACCGAGGAAATGCGTCACACAGTGGCGCAGGCCAACGCGGCGCAGGACGGCGAAGGCCGCTTTACCGATGATCTGATTTCCTCGCGTAAAGCGGGCGAATTCATGTTGAACCCACCAGATGCGATCGATTTGATCGACGTCTCGCCCAAGCAGTTGGTGTCTGTTGCAGCGTCGCTTATTCCGTTCTTGGAAAATGACGACGCCAACCGCGCGCTGATGGGGTCGAACATGCAGCGTCAGGCTGTGCCTTTGCTGCAAGCCGATGCGCCGTTTGTTGGCACGGGGATTGAGGCCGTTGTGGCCCGCGATTCGGGTGCGGCGATCATGGCGCGCCGTGCAGGTGTGATTGACCAAGTGGACGCCGCGCGTATCGTTGTGCGCGCGACTGAAATGCTGGAACCCGGTGAACCTGGCGTCGACATCTATCGCCTGCGCAAGTTCAAACGGTCCAACCAATCGTCCTGCATCAACCAGCGTCCGCTGGTGAAGGTTGGCGATGTGGTTCTGCGCGAAGAAGTCATCGCGGATGGTCCCAGCACGGACATGGGCGAATTGGCCCTTGGTCGGAACGTGATCGTCGCGTTTATGCCTTGGAATGGCTATAACTACGAAGACTCGATCCTGATTTCTGAGCGTATCCTCAAGGATGACGTCTACACCTCGATCCATATCGACGAATATGAGGTGGCGGCACGCGACACGAAACTGGGGCCAGAGGAAATCACCCGCGACATTCCAAACGTCGGTGAAGAAGCGCTGCGCAACCTTGATGAGGCGGGTATCGTCTATATCGGGGCCGAAGTTGTGCCGGGCGATATTCTGGTTGGTAAAATCACGCCAAAAGGCGAAAGCCCAATGACGCCCGAAGAAAAACTGCTGCGGGCGATCTTTGGCGAAAAGGCATCGGATGTGCGCGATACATCCATGCGCCTGCCACCTGGTGCGTTCGGGACAATCGTCGAAGTGCGCGTGTTCAACCGTCACGGCGTCGACAAAGACGAACGTGCTTTGCAGATTGAGCGCGAAGAAGTCGATCGTTTGGCGCGTGACCGCGACGACGAATTGGCGATTTTGGAACGCAACATCTATGCGCGTCTGAAAACCCTGATTATGGGCAAAGTGGCTGTCAAAGGCCCGAAAGGCGTGAAAGCTGGCGCTAAGATCGACGACGAATTGTTGTCGACCTTGTCGCGCGGCCAGTACTGGCAGCTTGCCTTGGAAAACGAAAACGACGCCAAAGATGTCGAGGCCCTGCATGACCAATACGAGGCGCAGAAACGCGCGCTCGACAACCGTTTCGACGATAAGGTCGAAAAGGTGCGTCGTGGCGATGATCTGCCCCCCGGCGTGATGAAGATGGTCAAGGTGTTTGTGGCCGTTAAGCGTAAACTGCAACCCGGCGACAAAATGGCAGGTCGTCACGGCAACAAGGGTGTTGTGTCCAAAGTTGTCCCCGTCGAGGATATGCCCTTCTTGGCAGATGGCACGGCGGTCGATCTGGTGCTGAACCCCTTGGGCGTGCCATCGCGGATGAACGTCGGTCAGATCTTGGAAACGCATATGGGCTGGGCCGCACGCGGTTTGGGGATCAAAATCGATGAGGCGCTGAAAGAATACCGCGCCTCTGGCGATATGACCCCCGTGCGTGAGGCTGTGCGTTTCGCTTATGGTGATGAAACCTACGAGGAATCCTTTGCCCACCGCACCGAGGAAGATTTCCTTGAACTGGCGGGCAACGTCACCAAAGGTGTTCCGATTGCGACCCCCGTTTTTGACGGGGCCAAGGAATCGGATGTGAACGATGCGTTGCGTCGCGCGGGCTTTGATACTTCGGGTCAATCCGTGGTGTTCGATGGCCGCACGGGCGAGCAATTTGCGCGCAAGGTCACAGTTGGCGTCAAATATATGCTGAAACTGCATCACCTTGTGGATGATAAGTTGCACGCACGCTCCACAGGTCCATACAGCCTTGTCACGCAGCAACCCTTGGGCGGTAAGGCCCAATTCGGCGGCCAGCGTCTGGGTGAGATGGAGGTCTGGGCCCTAGAGGCATATGGCGCCGCTTACACCTTGCAAGAAATGCTGACGGTGAAATCGGATGACGTCGCAGGCCGCACCAAGGTCTACGAGTCGATCGTCAAAGGCGAAGACAACTTTGAGGCGGGCGTGCCTGAATCGTTCAACGTGCTTGTCAAAGAAGTGCGCGGCCTTGGCCTGAATATGGAACTCCTGGATGCGGAGGAGGAATAGGAAACGGCAGGGTGCGTAACGCATCCCCCCAAGTTTCCGTAGGGTGCGTGGTTTCCACGCACCTTCCTTCCCCGCGCCCCCTTTTGTAGGATTTGGACATGAACCAGGAAATCTCGAACAACCCGTTTAACCCCGTCGCCCCCGTCAAGACCTTTGACGAGATCAAGGTTAGCCTTGCCTCGCCAGAACGTATCTTGTCGTGGTCTTTTGGCGAGATCAAAAAGCCAGAAACGATCAACTATCGCACGTTCAAACCCGAACGCGATGGTCTGTTCTGTGCGCGTATCTTTGGCCCAATCAAAGATTACGAATGCCTCTGCGGCAAATACAAACGCATGAAATATCGCGGCGTTGTCTGCGAAAAATGCGGCGTTGAGGTGACCTTGCAAAAGGTCCGCCGCGAGCGGATGGGCCATATCGAATTGGCCTCGCCCGTCGCGCACATTTGGTTTTTGAAATCCCTGCCCAGCCGTATCGGTTTGATGCTGGACATGACCCTGCGCGATCTGGAACGGGTTTTGTATTTTGAAAACTATGTTGTGATTGAGCCTGGTCTGACCGATCTGACCTATCAGCAGCAGTTGACCGAAGAAGAATATCTGGACGCGCAGGATCAATATGGCGCAGACGCTTTTACCGCCAATATCGGCGCCGAAGCGATCCGCGAAATGTTGGCCGCGATTGATCTGGATGCTTTGGCCGAACAACTGCGCGCTGATCTGAAAGAGGCGACGGGCGAGTTGAAGCCCAAAAAGATCATCAAGCGTTTGAAGATTGTTGAATCGTTTGTTGAATCGGGCAACCGTCCTGAATGGATGGTTCTGACCGTTCTGCCAGTCATTCCACCAGAACTGCGCCCCTTGGTGCCGCTGGATGGGGGCCGTTTTGCGACCTCGGATTTGAACGATCTGTATCGCCGCGTCATCAACCGCAACAACCGTCTGAAACGCCTGATCGAATTGCGTGCGCCCGATATCATCGTGCGCAACGAAAAGCGTATGTTGCAAGAGGCGGTCGATGCGCTGTTTGACAATGGCCGTCGTGGCCGCGTCATTACGGGCACGAACAAGCGTCCGCTGAAATCTTTGTCGGATATGCTCAAGGGCAAACAGGGCCGTTTCCGTCAGAACCTTTTGGGCAAGCGCGTCGACTTCTCGGGTCGTTCGGTTATCGTGACGGGTCCAGAATTGAAACTGCACCAATGCGGTCTGCCCAAAAAGATGGCTTTGGAATTGTTCAAGCCGTTCATTTACAGCCGCCTAGAGGCCAAGGGTCTGTCATCGACTGTCAAACAGGCGAAAAAGCTGGTTGAAAAAGAGCGTCCCGAAGTTTGGGATATCTTGGACGAAGTGATCCGCGAACACCCCGTTTTGCTGAACCGTGCGCCGACTTTGCACCGTTTGGGGATTCAGGCGTTTGAACCGATCCTGATTGAAGGCAAGGCCATTCAGTTGCACCCGCTGGTGTGTTCGGCGTTTAACGCGGACTTTGACGGCGACCAAATGGCGGTTCACGTGCCGCTGTCGCTTGAGGCGCAACTTGAAGCCCGCGTTTTGATGATGTCGACCAACAACGTCCTATCCCCTGCCAACGGCGCGCCGATTATCGTGCCGTCGCAGGATATGGTGTTGGGTCTGTATTACGCGACTATGGACCGCGCTGGCATGACGGGCGAGGGGATGAAATTCGCCGATATGGACGAGGTGGAACACGCCTTAGCCGCAGGTTCGGTGCATCTGCACGCCCGCATTCAGGCCCGTCTGCGTCAAGTGGACGAGCATGGCAATATCGTGTGGAAGCGTTTCGATACCACGCCCGGCCGTCTGCGTTTGGGCAATTTGCTGCCCCTGAACGCCAAGGCGCCGTTCGATTTGGTCAACCGTTTGCTACGCAAAAAGGATGTCCAAACGGTTATCGATACGGTTTACCGCTATTGCGGCCAAAAGGAATCGGTCATTTTCTGTGATCAGATCATGACCTTTGGTTTCCGCGAGGCGTTCCGTGCAGGTATCTCATTCGGTAAGGATGATATGCTGATCCCAGATACCAAATGGGAAATCGTCGATGGTGCGCGCGATCAGGTTAAGGCCTATGAACAGCAGTATATGGACGGTCTGATCACCCAAGGCGAAAAGTATAACAAGGTGATCGACAGCTGGTCCAAGTGCAACGACAAGGTGACCGAGGCGATGATGTCCACCATTTCGGCGGTGAAAACCGATGCGAATGGCGCGGAAATGGAACCAAACTCGGTCTATATGATGTCGCACTCTGGTGCCCGTGGGTCTGTCACGCAGATGAAACAGTTGGGCGGGATGCGCGGCCTGATGGCGAAACCTTCGGGGGAAATCATCGAGACGCCGATCATCTCTAACTTTAAAGAGGGTCTGACAGTTTTGGAATACTTTAACTCCACCCACGGGGCGCGTAAGGGCCTTGCGGATACGGCGTTGAAGACAGCAAACTCGGGCTATCTGACCCGCCGTTTGGTGGACGTGGCCCAAGACTGCATCATTCGCATGACCGATTGCGGCACGGAACGCGGGATTACCGCTGATGTCGCCGTAAAAGATGGTGTTGAATCGCAGCCTTTGTCTGAACGTGTTCTGGGCCGTGTCGCCGCAGATGATATCTGCGTTCCTGGAACCACCCAAGTCATCGTCGCACGCGGCGAATTGATTGACGAACGTCGCGCGGATCTGGTGCATCAGGCCGCCGTGGCCTCGGCTCGTATCCGCTCGCCGCTAACTTGTGACGCAGAAGAAGGCGTTTGCGCCATGTGCTATGGTCGCGACCTAGCCCGCGGCACATTGGTCAATATCGGCGAAGCTGTCGGCATCATCGCCGCGCAGTCCATTGGCGAGCCTGGCACACAGTTGACGATGCGGACGTTCCACATCGGCGGCGTGGCGCAGGGCGGTCAGCAATCCTTCCTTGAGGCCAGCCAAGAGGGTAAGATTGAATTCCGCAATGCCAACCTGTTGACCAATGCGTTGGGCGAGCAGATCGTGATCGGGCGGAATATGTCGCTTGCGATCATCGATGAGGCGGGGCAAGACCGCGCGGTTCACAAACTGTCTTATGGTGCGAAACTGCATTCCAAAGATGGTGAAATGGTCAAACGCGGCTTTAAACTGTTCGAATGGGACCCCTTTACCTTGCCGATCATCGCCGAAAAGGCGGGTATCGCGCAATTCAAGGATCTGATCTCGGGCATTTCGGTGCGCGAAGATACCGATGAAGCGACAGGTATGACGCAGAAAATCGTGTCCGATTGGCGTTCCGCGCCAAAAGGCGGCGATCTGAAACCCGAAGTGATCCTGATGGACGCGGTAACGGGCGAACCTGTGCGCAATGACGCGGGCAATCCGATCACCTATCCGATGTCGGTCGACGCGATTTTGTCGATTGAAGAAAAGCAAGAACTGCGCCCAGGCGACGTTGTTGCCCGTATTCCGCGCGAAGGTGCCAAGACCAAGGACATCACGGGGGGTCTGCCCCGCGTGGCCGAATTGTTCGAGGCGCGTCGCCCCAAGGATCACGCGATCATCGCCGAAATGGATGGTTATGTGCGCTTTGGCAAAGACTATAAGAACAAGCGCCGCATCACAGTGGAACCCGTTGATGATACGCTGCAAGCCGTTGAATATATGATCCCCAAGGGCAAGCATATTCCCGTGCAAGAGGGCGATTTTGTCCAAAAGGGCGATTATATCATGGACGGCAACCCAGCGCCGCATGACATCTTGCGGATCTTGGGTGTTGAGGCCTTGGCGAACTATATGATCGACGAAGTGCAGGATGTGTATCGTCTGCAAGGCGTGAAGATCAACGACAAGCATATCGAAGTGATTGTGCGTCAGATGCTGCAAAAGTTTGAGATTTTGGACAGCGGCGAGACGACTTTGCTGAAAGGCGAAAACGTCGACAAGCACGAGCTGGACGAAGCCAACCACAAGGCATCGTTGCATGGAATGCGTCTGGCCGTGGCGGAACCCATTCTGTTGGGCATCACCAAGGCCAGCTTGCAAACCCGCAGCTTTATCTCGGCGGCGTCGTTCCAAGAGACCACCCGCGTTTTGACCGAGGCCTCGGTTCAGGGCAAACGCGACAAACTGGTGGGTCTGAAAGAAAACGTCATCGTGGGTCGTCTGATCCCCGCAGGCACGGGTGGGGCAACCCGCAACGTCAAGAAAATCGCCACCGACCGCGATACAATCGTGATTGATGCGCGGCGTTCGGACGCGGAAACCGCAGCGGCACTTGCCGCCCCCGTGATGGACTTTTCGGGCGAAGAGTCCTGATCTGTTGACATGAACAAAAGGCCCTGTGGGAAACCACGGGGCCTTTTATTTTTGCGATAACCTGTTACCCATCCCGAAAGAGGGGGCGTTATGTCGGACAATCTGCGCGGGGTTTTGTTGATGTGTCTGGCCATGCTGGCCTTTACGATCAACGACAGCTTTATGAAGGCGGCAAGTGCCGAGATGCCCCTGTTCCAAGCGATTTTTCTGCGCGGATTGGCGGCGACCTGTGCCTTGTTATTCCTTGCGCGCGGAATGGGGCCTGTGGTTTTGTGGCCCGCAAATCGCAGGATGCTGGTTGTGCGCACCGTTGCCGAAATTGGCGCAACCATCGCCTTTTTGATGGCCCTGACGCATATGCCTTTGGCCAATTTGTCGGCGATCATGCAAGCGCTGCCGCTTGCGATTGCGCTGTCGGCAGCGGTGTTTCTGGGGGCCCCGATTGGATGGCGGCGGTTGACCGCGATTATGGTTGGCTTTGTCGGCGTTTTGTTGATCGTGAAACCTGGCACGGACGGATTTGATTTTTGGTCGGTGATGGGTTTGGTGTCGGTTGCCTGCGTTGTGCTGCGCGATCTATCAACACGGCAAATGGGGCGCGAGATTGCATCGGTTACTGTGGCGATCTGGGCGTCGGGATTTGTGGCACTTATGGGGGCAGGGGTGGTCGCTTGGCAGGGTTGGCAGCCTGTGCAATGGCACGGCGTGGCGCTGACACTTGCGGCCAGTGCGGCGCTGGTGGTGGGCTATATGTCTGCGGTGATGGTGATGCGGGTGGGCGATATCGCGGTCGTGGCCCCTTTTCGCTATACAGCGCTGATCTGGGCGATTTTGTTTGGGTGGCTGCTGTTTGGCACGCTGCCCGACGGCGTGACCCTAATCGGTGCAGCGATTGTCGTGGCAAGTGGTCTGTATACCCTTTGGCGCGATGCAATCCGTGCAAGGGCGTGACGTGCTGACACATCCGCGCACCCTGCCGACTTTGTTGGCCTTGATCTTGATCGTCTTTGTCATTTGGATGCGGGATCCGACGTTAGATTTGCGCCTAAGTGCGGCCTTTTATGAAAACGGCCACTTCGTCGGTGCCGAAGCAGGCTTGGTGCAAATGTTGCGCGCGCAGTTTTGGAATCTATCGCTTGGGCTGGCGTGGCTGTCGTTGGGCGCCGTTTTGGCGGCCTATATTCTGCGGCGCGACATCTTTGGGGTGAGGCGGCGGGACTGGAACATCATTCTTTGGGGTTTTTTGTTGGGGCCAGGATTGTTGGTGAATGGCATTTTGAAAACCTATTTCGGACGCGCCCGCCCGCGAGATGTGTTGCAGTTTGGCGGCGATCATTTCTTTACCCCAATTGGTCAAATCGCCAATCAATGTTTGCGCGATTGTTCCTTTGTCTCGGGTGAAGTGTCGGGCATCACGGCCGCCTGTCTTGGGATGTGGATGATTCTGTCCGCCCATCGTCAGCGTTTTTCACATGAGGTCGAGGTCATGGCCCGTTGCGGCATTTTGGCGATCTTTGCCTTTGTCTTTTGGCAGCGCGTTGCCTCTGGCGGGCATTTTGCGTCGGATGCGCTGCTTGCGGCGCTGTTTACCGCCCTTATCACCGTCATTTTGCATCGCGTGTGGCCATAGGCAGCTGTTCCTTGGCCTGCGCCCGCTGGGACCGCGTAGCCACTGTTGACATATGGCGCGACTCTGTCTATCAGCCGCCCCAACCATAACGATTCCGCTTGGGTGGTTTTGGGAGTTATACTTGATGAGGTCATGATCCAGGCCCAGCGCCTCGGTCCTCTGGTTTTACACCGCACCGCCCCCATTGGGGGACGACTGCGGTTTTATCTTTTTGTGATACGCACAAATGGACGTCGAGAAGCAGTGCATCCCTTGGATGCGAGTATTGACAGCCCCTAGATGGGGGCAACACGAGGAACTTGAATGCCAACTATTCAACAGCTTATCCGCAAACCGCGGGAGCCAAATGTTCGCAAGTCCAAGTCGCAGCATTTGGAATCTTGCCCGCAAAAACGCGGCGTTTGCACCCGCGTCTACACCACCACCCCGAAAAAGCCGAACTCTGCTATGCGTAAGGTCGCAAAAGTGCGCCTGACCAACAGCTTTGAGGTGATCTGCTATATTCCCGGTGAAAAGCACAACCTTCAGGAGCACTCTGTGGTTCTGATCCGTGGCGGCCGTATCAAGGATTTGCCTGGTGTGCGTTATCACATCCTTCGCGGCGTTTTGGATACCCAAGGCGTCAAAGAACGTCGTCAGCGTCGTTCGAAATATGGCGCAAAGCGTCCGAAGTAAGGGAAATAAAATATGTCACGTCGTCACGCCGCTGAAAAGCGCGAAATTCTGCCTGATGCCAAATATGGCGATAAGGTTCTGACCAAATTCATGAACAACCTGATGCTGGATGGCAAAAAGTCCGTCGCAGAATCGATTGTTTACGGCGCGCTGTCGCGCGTTGAAACCCGCCTCAAGCGTGAGCCGATCTCGGCGTTTCACGAGGCGTTGGAAAATGTGAAACCTTCCGTCGAAGTGCGTTCGCGCCGCGTCGGTGGTGCAACCTACCAAGTTCCCGTCGAAGTGCGCACGGAACGCCGCGAAGCCTTGGCCATCCGTTGGCTGATCATCGCTGCCCGCAAGCGCAACGAAAACACCATGGAAGAACGTCTGGCTGCCGAATTGTCGGACGCCGTCAACAACCGTGGCACGGCCGTTAAGAAACGTGAAGACACTCACAAAATGGCCGATGCAAACAAAGCATTCAGCCACTATCGCTGGTAAAGGTTCAAAATGGCACGCGAATTTCCACTTACGCGCTATCGTAACTTTGGCATCATCGCCCATATCGATGCTGGCAAAACCACGACAACAGAGCGTATCCTGTATTACACAGGTAAATCCCACAAGATCGGCGAAGTGCATGATGGTGCAGCGACGATGGACTGGATGGAGCAAGAGCAAGAGCGTGGCATCACGATCACCTCGGCTGCGACGACCACGTTCTGGGAGCGCACCATTGATCCAGGTCTAGAGCATAACCGTTCGGACAAGTTCCGCTTTAACATCATCGACACCCCCGGACACGTTGACTTTACCATCGAAGTTGAACGTTCTTTGGCGGTTTTGGATGGGGCTGTGGTTCTGTTGGACGGCAACGCAGGCGTAGAACCGCAGACCGAAACGGTTTGGCGTCAGGCTGACCGCTACAAGGTTCCACGGATCGTTTTCGTCAACAAAATGGACAAGACGGGCGCGGATTTCTTTAACTGCGTCAAAATGATTAAGGATCGCACAGGTGCGAACGCTGTTCCAATCGCTTTGCCGATTGGCGCAGAAGACAAGCTGGAAGGCATCATCGACCTCGTGACCATGGAAGAATGGGTCTATGAGGGCGAAGATCTGGGCGCGTCTTGGCGCCGCCAACCGATCCGCGAAGAATTGCAAGACAGCGCCAATGAATGGCGTTACAACTTGCTTGAAACCGCGGTCGGCATGGATGATGCCGCGATGGAAGCGTATTTGGACGGCAAAGAGCCGACCGAAGACGAGTTGCGCGCGCTGATCCGTAAGGGCACGCTTGCAATCGCGTTCATCCCAGTTATGGCAGGCTCTGCGTTCAAAAACAAAGGCGTGCAGCCGTTGTTGAACGCTGTGGTCGACTATTTGCCCAATCCTTTGGACGTTCCACCCTATATGGGCTTTGAACCTGGCGACGATACGGAAACCCGTAACATTGCCCGTTCGGCGGATGACGATCAGCCCTTCTCGGCGCTGGCGTTCAAGATCATGAACGACCCCTTTGTGGGATCATTGACCTTTACCCGTATCTATTCGGGCAAATTGGGCAAGGGCGACGCGATGATGAACGCGACCAAAGGTCGTAAAGAACGTGTTGGCCGTATGATGATGATGCACGCGATCGATCGTGAGGAAATCACAGAGGCATTTGCAGGCGACATCATCGCACTGGGTGGCCTGAAAGAAACCACCACAGGCGATACATTGTGTGATCCTGCGGCCCCAGTTGTTTTGGAAACCATGACCTTCCCGGTTCCGGTTATCGAAATCGCTGTGGAACCCAAGACCAAGGCCGACCAAGAAAAGATGGGCATTGCTTTGGCCCGTCTGGCTGCCGAAGATCCGTCCTTCCGTGTGGAAACCGATATCGAATCGGGCCAGACCATCATGAAGGGCATGGGCGAACTTCACCTCGACATCCTCGTGGACCGTATGCGCCGCGAATTCAAAGTTGAGGCGAATATCGGCGCGCCACAAGTGGCCTACCGCGAGACGATTTCAAACGAATATGAAATCGACTACACCCACAAAAAACAGACCGGTGGTACGGGTCAGTTTGCGCGTGTTAAGCTGATCATCTCGCCAACGCCGCCCGGAGAAGGTTACTCCTTTGAGGCGAAAGTGGTTGGTGGTTCGGTGCCAAAGGAATATATCCCAGGCGTCGAAAAGGGCATTAAGTCTGTTATGGACTCGGGCCCCTTAGCAGGCTTTCCCGTGATCGATTTCAAAGTGGCTTTGATCGACGGCGCATACCATGACGTCGACTCTTCGGTTCTGGCCTTTGAAATTGCCGCGCGCGCTGCGATGCGCGATGGTTTGAAAAAGGCTGGCGCAAAGCTGCTGGAGCCGATCATGAAGGTCGAAGTTGTGACCCCCGAAGAATATACGGGTGGTGTCATCGGCGATCTAACATCGCGTCGGGGTATGGTCACGGGTCAGGACAGCCGCGGCA
Organism: Cypionkella sp.; assembly: GCA_040398785.1. Classification (GTDB taxonomy): domain Bacteria; phylum Pseudomonadota; class Alphaproteobacteria; order Rhodobacterales; family Rhodobacteraceae; genus Cypionkella. The sequence goes on from JBBATJ010000013.1 coordinate 17,422, forward strand.
ACGCGAATGTCATCGCTTCGATGGTGCCGCTGGCGAATATGTTCGGCTATATCAATACCTTGCGTTCGATGACCTCGGGGCGCGCCACGTTTGCAATGGAATTCGACCATTACGACGCCGTGCCACAGAACATCTCGGACGAGATTCAAAAGAAATACGCATAACTGGTGCGGCGGGTTTGTCCCGCCCTACCTCTCTAGGGCGGGTTTCCCGCCGCATCCGATCTGAAATTAGGAGGCCATCATGGCAAAGGCAAAGTTTGAACGGAATAAACCGCACGTTAACATCGGCACGA
>JBBATJ010000014.1:0-3267 GCA_040398785.1 Cypionkella sp.
GTCACGCGCGACCGCGCTGTTTAAGTCCATTTATATTTTTGCATTTTGGTTCCTGTTTTCCAAAGATGTTACTTTTCAGTATGTTGCGCATATCGTCATTTAATTGACGCTTTAGGGTGATAAATGAGTTTATTTGATGGCATCCTCGATCAGTACGATACACCCGCCGAGCCGGTACCGGTTTCGGTTCCAGATGTTGATATCCCCTTCACCGTCACAATCAAAATGGCCAGTAACGGCCAGCGGATCATGATCTGCAGCACCGATCCAGCGCCCCGGACTGCCATCAATGAAGCAAGAAAAGAAGGTGTCGCCCTCTTTACTCTCGCTGAAATCCCGCTGATGAAGTCAGCCGTCGCCGCCGATCCCCGTTTTCTGGATCATATCATCGCCGCAAAACGCACCTTCCCTGGTGCCCACATATCACAATTCACAACCGAGGTTTCATGTCCTGGTCAATAGATAACCTTTCCGCCGGCCAGCGCGAACAGATCGCCCGCGAAATCTTTGAAGTCAAAGAACAGCGGGGCGATGAACTGCACGGCCTGTGTCCTGCCCATCAGGAAACTAAGCCATCATTCAGCTACAACGTAGCGAAGGACGCATGTAACTGCCTTTCCTGCGGATTCAAGGGTGATCTAATCGCCGCCTGGGGCCAGCAGCAGGGTTTCGCCGACAACGCCGACGCATTCAAAGCCTTCCGTGATCGCTTCGGTGATGGCACGGCTCCTGCGCCATCCTCTGGCAGGGGGTCTAACGCCAGGGAAAAAGGGGGGCGCGGGGCGGACGAAAAAGAAATTACCAAAATCATCCCGGAATCTGAATGGGAACTGCTGCCAGACTTGCCCATGTCGTGGCGCAAGCGGTGCCGGGATAAATTCGGCTGGTCTGACGCCATAATTGATAAACTTGGCATCCGTATCAAACAAGTCGGTAGTGACCAGCGCCTCGCCATCCCCATCCGCGACGATCAGGGCAGACTTGTCAATGTCCGGCTCTATCTTCCAGGCGCCGCCGACAATAAAATAATCAGCTGGGGCGCAGGATACGGCAAAGGCAAACTGTTCCCGGCACCGCCGCTGCCTGACACCGAACCGGTCATATTGTGCGAAGGCGAAAAAGACACCATCACCGCCTTGTCCTATGGCTTCAACGCCATCACCCAAACCACCGGCGTCACTTCCTGGTCGGAACGCTTCACCCGCTTTTTTGCAGGCCGCAAAGTATATATTGCCTATGATAACGACCAGCCGGGGCGTGATGGTGCCAACAAAGTCGCCAAAATACTCGCAGAAGTCGCCGCCAGCGTCTGGATAATAACCTGGCCGCCCATCATGCAGGATAAACAAGACGTCTGTGACTGGTTCACCACCCACGGCAAAACCGCCGAAGAGTTCCGTGAACTACTGCTTGACGCCAAACAGGTCGCCGGAAAGCAAAACACCGGCCGCAGTCGCCGGGAACGTGCCGAAGAAATCCCTGAAGAACAGCGCCAGTTTTTCATCGGCAAACAATTCAAACCCCGGCTCTGCGCCGACGTCATCTTGCAAGACCGGAAAGTCGGCCATGATCCGCGCACCGGGCAGGTCTACCAATGGAACGGAAAATACTGGGAAGAAATCCACCAGGCCACAATCCGCTATCATGTCTTAAGCCTGCTTGGCCAGGAAGCAAAAACAAGTCTGGTATCCGATGTCGTCAACATCGTCTGTGATCTGAGTATTATCCGCAACGGCCGTGCCTACAACGACAAAGCCGGAATGCTGCCGCTGCAGACAGGAATGCTTGACCTTGTTCACGAAAAAATCACCGCGCATGATCCAGACAACCTCAACACCTACTGTCTGGAAATCAACCTGCGCACCGATCCGGCCGATCTTCCCAAATGCCCCACCTTCAACCAGTTTATGATCGACTTCATACCGGACGCAGCCGCCCGCCGCGAAATCATCAAATACATGGCCTACTGTTTGACGCGGGAAACAAAATACGAAAAAGCCCTGTTTCTAATCGGCCCCGGTGGCGATGGCAAATCAACCTTCATCCGCATAATGGAATTCATACTGGGCGAAATTAACGTCAGCAACATCAGCCTCGGTGCCCTGGAAGATCAATTCCAGCGCGTCATGCTCAAAGATAAACTGCTGAACGTCAGCACTGAGATAGAAGGCGGCCTGCTGCAGTCCGGCATGTTCAAAGCCGTAGTATCAGGCGACCGGATCAGCGCCAGTTACAAACATCGTGATGGATTCAGCTTCAAACCGGTCGCCAAGCACATCTTTGCCGCCAACAAATTCCCACCCATCCAAGACACCAGCCGTGGCCTGCTGCGTCGCATGATATTTGTCGAAACAACCCGCAGTTTTGCCGTACCAGACTTAAACCTCACCGACAAACTGCTGGCCGAGATTGACGGCATCTTCCTCATGCTTGTAGCTCACCTCAAAATGCTGCAGCAGGAAGGTTTCCGCGATGAAGAAAACGAATTCCTCATGAAATGCAAAGCCCGTTTTGCCGAAAGCAACAATCCGGTAATAGGCTTCACTCACATGCATCTAGAGGATCGGCCCGAGTGCCGGGTCGAAACCCTCGCCGTCTACGACAAATATGTCAAATACTGCTCCCGACGGGGCTACAAACCAAAGAGCGAACAGCACTTCGGTAAAGAACTCCGCGGCGTCATGCCGCATATCAACCTGGTCAGATCCAGCAGCGGAACACGGAAATATATGTATGAAAACATCGATCTTGACCTCTCAAATGACTGATTCAGCCCGAATCCGTCCACGCATGTCCACGCAATGTCCACGCAAATCAATCATCGCGGACGGTGCAACCATGCGTAATAGCGCAAAAATATCCACATCCGTCCACGCGTCCACGCAAATCTCCGGAAACATCTACACGCGAGATACAAACAATACAACCAGAATAACAAACAAAAACGAGTCTCGCACATGAGGTGTGTTGCTGTATTGCGTGGACACGTGGACGGATTGCCTTTTTTTATAAAAAAATCAAAAACATACACCGTCCACGAAGTTAAAAACATCGTGGGTTTGCGTGGACATGCGTGGACGGATTAAAAAAAGGAGGAAATATGAAAGCATCAGAGTTGATAGAAAGACTACAGCATCTGGTAAAGCAGCACGGTGACCATGACATATTTCTGGATGTATCCGAACACGGCCTTAAAAAAATTGAGGAAGTTGACATTGATGTTTATGACACCGGATTTATGATCTGGGCAGAGGCGGAGTAACGGCT
>JBBATJ010000015.1:0-2573 GCA_040398785.1 Cypionkella sp.
TTGCCACTCCAACCATTGATGCGAATTCCTTGAATGTTCGCAAGGTTGATGCCTGACACCGAGGCGTCCGGAGCGCCGCTCACAACGATGGTGGTGCCGGTAGCTCCCACCCACAGACTGGCGGTGCCTGCGCCCAAATCCAATTTGGCAACGCCGGATTTCATGCCTGGATAACTCGAGATCGTCGAATTGGGGTTCCCGCTCCCGCTGCTGATGTTCCAGCGAGCCGCAGCCGGATTCGATGTCCAAGGGTTGCCGAAGAGGAAAATTTCCGTGCCGCCATCCGACGTCCCACTGTAAAATGTGAGACCTCCATAGGAATTGTTTTCTGCAGGTGCTTCAGAGTTCCCCCAGTCGAAGCGCACCCAGACGGTTCCGGTAGTGCCTAAACTGGCAGCGAGGTTTCGTTTTGCAGAAGAGTCGCCGCCTCCTCCTGCGACACCACCAGTGACACTGGAATTGGCGTTAAACCAGGTATTAGAGCCGAAGCCCGTGCCGCCGTTTTGCCCGTTCAGGCCGCCGTCGGCATAGCTGAAGTTTTCTGAGACGAGGACATTCGCGTGTGACAAAGCGGCGGATCCGAGAAGCGCCGCGCTAGCGAGTGCAAGCAGCGGGAATATTTTGAGTGTCATTGGACGGGTTTTGATTGGGTTTTGTGGTGATGGATATGGAGATTGCTGGTTTTTTGGTTTCATAGTCGGAGACTGCTTCGTTGATTGGGTTTAGGTACGAAGCCAAAAAAGCGTCCAATGCGGAACGGGTAAAATAAGAAGAACCAAAAACTTCCGCAGGAGGTAAAGCAGAAATCAAAAAAACGCCACGGACAGCAAAGCCATTTCATCCCGAATTATGCATTAGCGTATTGAAATGGCGGGGATAGGCCGTCGATTTTTTGGAGCAGTGAGTCCATCCATGGTCTTTTTTTGTGAGGTAGTGAGAGTTTGAGGAGGTGGTTTCGTGCGTGTTTCACGCTCCAAGCGCCTATTGCAAAGCATTGGTTTTTGAGGGTTTTGAGCGTCGCGGTTTTCCCCTCGTTGAGTGCCTGATGGCGAAACAGGCTCAACAGATTGTAGGCGACCATGATCCAGCGAAACGACGCTTCCGTTGCCCAAAAATCTTCCAAACAAAAACTCTCCAGCCCGAAGTCTTGTTTGAGTTCCTTGATGCGGTTTTCACAATCCGCACGGCTGTTGTAGATGTTCCAAATTTCGCTCACCGGCAGGTCCAGATTGGTGACGTAAATGCTGTAGCGATAGTCGGGAAAATCTTCCTCGAAGAGCAGCTTGCCTCCCGCTTCAGGGCGTCTTGAAATTTCCTTACGCACCACCAAGTGACGCCTTTCCTTATTGCCCGGAACACTCTCGCTGCGGTGCAGGAACTCACGCACCTCGATGCCATCACAGATCTTTACCCAATCACTCAAGCCACGAATTTTCGCTTTGATATTCGGGTAAACCCTCGCCGCGATGATGTAATTCAAATCCCTATCCTCAAGCGTGTTGAGCAAACTCTCGGTATAAAACCCACTGTCCGCACGCACCAAGCCGATCTTTTGCCCCGCCAACGCGTGATCAAATGTTTCGCGCATGAATTCCTCGCAGTTGCTAGAAGCCGCAGTATTTCCCGGACGCAACCACGCGTTGGCAACCATTCGTGTTTCACTCACAAAAGCGATGAGCGGATGATGCGAGTTACGCCCCCGGCGGTTAGGATTGTAGCCGATGGCCGCGCCCTCCTGCTTGCCCTCGCGGGTGATGACGGTGCTATCAAAATCCACCGTGATCGCGCCGAGGTTCATTTGCCCGAAAAACCATTGCTGCAATTTTGGGAAAACCGCCGTGTTGCGAGCCTGGCTGAACTTGCCGAAAAACCGACTGTAAGTACTCTGCGAAGGCATTTCACGGAAGCCGAAAATCTCTTTGATCACCTCATCCTGCCTGAGCCAATTGCAATGCACATAACGGCTCGCGCCCGTCCAAATATTGAGCCAAAAGCTCTCCAAAATTTCGGCACTCGTGTATCCGCGATTCGACCCGGGGTGAGGCAAATCCAGTTCGCGAAGATACTCGCGAATTCCAACTTGATCGATGAAACGCTTCATTAACGCCATCCCTCCAAATGGCGTCACCGGCTTGTCGCTGTATTCGATGGGTAAGTTCATCACCTGATGGGTGAAGACTAAAATCCCAGCCGTCGCCCTTCAATCCAAGCCTGCAGAGATTTCTATTTTCTCCAATGCATGATCCGGGTTGAAATGAGTTCAATTTTTGTGACGTTAAAGTTTGGTGTTTTCTATAACTCCAGCTTGGCGAGCAGTCTAGGTTTTCCACGGAGGGCGCTGCGGGCGGTGCCTTAGAGTTCTTTCATGAAGGTTTTGTGCCTGGATTGTGTCATGGCTTATCCCCGCCGTTTTGATTTGTTGCGCTTTGAGGCGAGCTTCTCTGTTTCGATTTCTGGATTCAGGTGAAGGCACACATAGGATTTCGGCCATCGGAAGGTGATGCAGATGAGTGGAGAACAAGTCAGGCACTTTCCCGACCTTGCAAACCGCTTTCCCGACCTTGCGAAGCGGG
>JBBATJ010000016.1:0-2254 GCA_040398785.1 Cypionkella sp.
TCAGCCCCGAGACGGTCAATACCGTTGTCGCGCTGTTGACGCCCTTGCTGGTGTATATTGTGCCGAACAAGCCGAAAGCTGAATGACCCTATCCGCATTCCTTCACTGGCTGATCTGGCGTGACCCATCCATGTCCGTCTGCGGTCGCGCATGGGAACGCCGTCACGATCCGCGATGGCGGGCCTTCGTGATGCTCATGGGGCATCGTCATTGTCGTCAAAGCTGGTGGTGGCATCGCCTCCGATAACGGCAAACATTTGTTTCTCCGCATCGTCCGCCATGCTCAACAGTTTGGCGGCGAACAGTCGCAGCGCAAAAATCTGCGGCGCAAGTGCCTTGCACAGCGCGTCAATGCCGTAGATGTGGATGATCTGCTCCAAGGTCGGCTTGGCAATGGTCCCGCGCAGCATATTCAAGTAGACCGTGTTCGGGTCGGATAGATCAGGCCCTGGATCGGCGTCATAGGCGGCAAGGGCGGCGCGGGCGGTTACCCATTCATGCGGATCTGCCCATTCCTGCTTGCCGCCTTCGTCGTCGGCCCATTGCGCCCCGCATTCGTCGCAAATCTCCCATAGAAAACCGCCCCGGTGCGTGTTGTCGTGCTGGCATGTCTTGCGCATGTCGCGATCAAGCAAGCCCCGCAGCGCATCGGCCAGTGCTTTGTCAGTCATGTTCATCCTCTACCCCCCCAAAGCATCCCCACATCGGGGCGCGGTATCATGGGTCTTTCTGTTAGCTGTGCGAAAGTCAGGGCCGTTGATTGCATGACTGCCACGCGGGCCGTGCGTCGTTGTGATACGCCATGCGACGTGTGCGGGGTGCATTTCATCCGCACCACTTTTCCCCGCGATAGCCTTATTTACAAGGCGTTTCACGTTTCGGCGCTCCCCGTATCCCCCAATTTACCCCCACTTTGGGCGGTGCGGTTATCTGCTCGCGTTGAGGCCCAAAATGTCTCTTGGGGGCCTTCAACGGTGAAGCTGTCTTGGAAAAGCCGATCCTTGAGATGTTCGCCCATCCGCATTGCCTTGTCAGCGAGTTCCGCCTCTGATTTAGGAAAGCGCGGGTAGTTAATGAGGGTCACGCAAACCCCATCCTCCATCCCGCCCGTGTATGGATATGCCGCCCGAGAGACGGCAAAACATGCCCCCTCATTGCTGCAAAACTCCCGGCAGGCGCGAAGCGCATCGCCATAATTCCCGGCAATCCAGATGCGGAAAGTAAGGCTTGGCGCAGTAATCATGCTACGCACTCGCCGTCATCGGCCTGACAAAGAGCGCCCTCAGTGGATAGCGCCCAATCGCCCTGACGTTCCATAAACGAGCGCAGTTCGGCGCGGCTGTAGCGGCTGGAAAACTGATAGCTGTATTTGGTCTCTTGGGTTTCCCACCATGCATGTCGATCCGGCATGTCGCGGGATAAAGCCGACAAGAACGCCTCTGACTTTAGGAAACAGCCGTCACAATTCCCGCCAATGGTTTTTCCGTTAATGATCGGCAAGTGCAGGTCAAACGGCTGCGACCGCCAGAACGCCGCAACATCATGGCGAGAAACGCCAGCATCCCGCAGCGGCGTCCAGCCTGTTGCCCTGTTATCAACGAATGGCGTTCTGTGCGCCTCATCAGCCCGAAACCCAATGGCGCTTCTCCATTGCTTCCATCCAAGAGAAACAAGATAACGTTTGCTTGTCTTGGTTTTCAGTTCGGCACTGCACCACTTTCTAAACATTGTCGGCAGCGCCATTTTCCGCGCCAACAGCATTTCAAACGGTTCCCCGTTCCGGCTTGCGCTGTTATGGCTGACAATCTCATAAAACGGGGCAGTTGGCCGATATTCCAGCCAAACGATATTGACGCCCCACCGTGCCCCAACCTCGGCCACAAAGTCCAGCGTCTCGGGCATTTCCCGCCCGGTGTTCTGGAATGTGACCACAGCCAGATCGGGCAACCCGCCGTTCACATCTAGGATTTGCCGCAGCATGTAGGCACTTGTGCGACCGCCGCTAAACGCAATTTGGACAGGACCAAAGGGAAGAATATATGGTGAATCCATCACCCTTGCCCCTTTTCAATGAAAGCCGTCACCTCGTCCACCTTGAGAAACGACGTGCGCCCGTGCTTGCGGATTTTGATGTATCCCTTTTGGACCCAGCGATAGGCGGTCGCGGGGCTGATGCCGAATACCTCGGCGGATTGCGACACGCGGACGTAAATCGGGGTCATGGGGTGTCACCTGCGATGGCGTCCGCGATTAT
>JBBATJ010000017.1:0-2049 GCA_040398785.1 Cypionkella sp.
CACGCCACCCTTGCGCGTGCGGTAATACGCCCGCCCGTCGCGCGGCTGGACCCATAGCCCCTTCATCTTGATCCAACCCCGAACGCCTTGTTGCATTCGTCTGTATCCCTCTCTGTCGCGCCAAGCGGGGATATATGCGCGTCGGGGGCGATTCTGTAAAGCGTGCCGTCTGGTGCCTCGATTGTCACCCAAACGCCCGCCTCGCGCACCACCTGTGCGGCGTTGCGCAGCGCGGCAAGGCTGACACGGCGGCTCATTTCAGCCCCCGCAGGTCGGGCGTGTCGGTGGCGCGCGGCGCGATCATTTCGCCACCTCCTTTGCCAGATCAGGCCTCACCACCAGCAGCCCCATGCGCCAAGCGTTGCACAGCGCGGCTATGGCGTGGGCGTCTGTCTTGGCGTCAATCGGGAACATCGCATCGCCCAATGCGCTGGCGTTGACGTGATCGGTGACGAGGTTCCAGTCCTGCCCATCATTGTTGCTGTGGCCGAATGAGCAGATCAGCCAGTTGTTGTCAGCGGTCGAAGCCATGACAGGTGCCATCCATGCCCGATCCGGCAGCAGGGCCAGCGCCTCATTCTCTTGCGCCTTCTGGTCGCGGAAAGCGCGGCCCGTGCCAAAGCCGGGCGTGTCCATGATCTTTTGCAGCTCAGAGCGGGTCATCCCTCACCCCCTTGCGCGCGGTGCTGATCAACCAGCGCCGTCATGTCATGCCAACCGCCCAAGGCTTCCACGGCTTCTTCCGCGCTGCCGTGGTCGAATACCAGATTGCGGGCGAGTAACGTGCCAAGCGCCGCCTTCTCAGCCTCGGCACGGTCGAGGGCGGCGGTCATCACATCAGCGCGGACGTATTCGACCCCGCCAATCAAGTGGTTGAACGGCGACCACCCGGCCTGATCAATGCAATTCGCGGCCCAAATCCTATCTGGCATATCGCTCACAGCGCACCATCCTTTCCGGCCAGCCATGCGCGGGCATCACAATCGGCATCCAAAAGCCATTTCAGATTGGCCGTTGATCCGGTGATTGTTAGCGCCCGATCCCCGAATTTATCTTCTGCGGTTACGGCATCGCGCAGCCCTTCCAAGGCTTTCCGCGCCTCCTTCACCCGCACCGTCAGCGTGGCATGGGCGGCGGTCAGGCTGATCACTTCGGCGCGATATTGCAACCGCTGGATCAGCGCATTGCCCACATGATCGTCGATGAACGCCGCTTTTGGCACGTCTTGCGTGTTGAGCATTTCACGGATGGCACAGGTTACAGCGCCGTCCATCCCGTCCGCAGCCTCGTATTTGTCAACAGCGGCGTCCCGTTCGGCGGTCAGGCGCAGCACCTCGGGGTCAGGGACGCGTCGGTTCCATGCGGCCCCGTGGTTCCATTCTTCACCCGTCTCAAGAAAGCATCCGCACATGGTGCTGTTGTATTGCGTCGATCTGTGCCGATCCCCGATACGAAAGATTTTAGCAGCGCCGCCGCAAAACGGGCAAGGCAGCGGATCGGCCAGTTGTTTTGCGTCGTTCATTCTTGCACCCGTGCGGCAAGCATGGCGTCGGCAATGTCATGCGCATGTTTTGCGATGTGTTTGGCAAAACCACCCGGACCAATAGTGTCATGTACGCAAATGGGCAGCAGCCCTGACAAAGCCTGCCCAGCAAACCAATCACGCAGGCTCATGCCCGGCGCGTATGGCGTGGCCGTAAACTCAATCGGGAACGCTGGCCCACCGTTATGTTTGTCTGTCATCACATCACCTCTTTCGTTGGCTTGGCGGGGCAAAGTTCAATCGTCGCAAACAGCCACGCCTTGTATTTAGTACACCATTACAGCGCCTTAGCGCCGTCCATCGCGCGTATCTGCGCTTCGGTAAAAGTAGCCCAATCTGCATGGCTGTGGCGCTGGCATCCGATCTGGATCACGTCGGACGTGTATGTGACGGCATAGGTATCAATCTGGATGCACTTTACCCAATCATTGATACCGTTCGCGTCGGTCAAGTTCGCGTCGGTCAAGTTCGCGTCGGTCTTTACCCCCATCGCACAGCCAAGCCGA
>JBBATJ010000018.1:0-1738 GCA_040398785.1 Cypionkella sp.
CGGAACAGGAGCAGGCGGCGGGCAACATCGCGCTGCTGATGATGCAGCGGCACCAACTGCAAGCGGAACATGCCCGGCTCGTGACGGAACGGGCCGAGGCGGTCAGGAAACACCGCAGCGTGACCTCTTTGGATAAGCGGCTGCGGTTCGTGACAGCGCAACTTTTGAGCATCGGATGATGCAAGCGACGGCGGCGCTTTCCGCCAAGGAAGTAACCATGATGCCGAAAGATAGCCCGACCCCAACCGATGATGATCAGATCGATCCGACCACTGGCGAGGTCCTGCCAGCGGGTGAAGTTGACCTTGGTGATGACGCGCCCGACTTTGACCCGCAAATCGAGACCCTGATGGGCGACATGCGGGATGCAATTCTGATGCGGATCCGCACACTGCAAAAGCCGTGGGCGCAGATGGCCGAGCGGGAACAGACCGACTGCGCCAATGGCGTCGAGTTGGCCGCACGGGACATTATCCGCAAGACTGTGCGGCTACTGAACCAGCACGAATGGCCGCACACCGTGGTGGAGCTGTCCGAGATGAAGATAGGTGGCACCAAGGGCATCGAGGCCAAGATTGCCTGCGCCAACATCAGCCACAACCGCGAGACCTTGGGTGACCACATCGGCAGTCAGGTCATGCTCCTGATGGTGGACAGCGAGACTTTTATGGCCGAGCGCGCGCCGGTGAAGGTCGACAAGGATCAGCCTGATCTGCCGATAGATGCCGATTCCGACGCGGATGAAGCCGACGGCGAGGCCTGACCACAGTGACCACCTTCACAGAAGAAGAATGGCGACCAGTCCCCGGTTATGAGGGTCTCTATGATGCGTCCAGTTGTGGGCGCATCAAGAGTCTGCCGAGAGTCATTCAACACAAAAACGGCCATAAGCAGAATGCTCCATCTGTTGTTCTGCGGCAAGGCATCGGTTCGCACGGCTATCCGACTGTTACGCTCTCGAAAGGTGGCACCGTAAAGAAACGGACGGTTCATTCTATCATCGCTGAGGCATTTATCGGCAAGCGACCAGATGGATTTGAGACGCGACACTTGGACGGCAATCGGCGGAATTGTCATACGGACAACCTGAAATATGGCTCACACGAACAAAACCAGGCGAACAGGATTGCCCATGGCACCGATGGTCGCGGGCAGAAAAATGCAATGGCAAAGCTGTCTCTTGACCAAGTGGAAACGATCCGGGCAAAGGCGGCATCTGGTTCCGATTTTCACGATCTCGCCCGCACCTTTGACGTGGCGTGGGCGACCATAAGCGACATCATTCAGCGCCGGACTTGGAGGCATGTTGCATGACCACCATTGTAATTCCTGGCCGTCCTTTTGCCAAACAAAGACCCCGCGCCACGCGTCAGGGCCGCATGTACACGCCCGCCGAAACCGTGGCGTTTGAAACTGTCGTGCGGCAGATCGCTGTGGAGCAGTTCCCTGTGCCGATCACGGGGCCGGTGAAGGTGACGATCAACGCTTTCTTTGATCCGCCCGCATCGTGGTCGAAGAAGAAACGGGCCGCATTTGTTGGCGGCCCGCATATCCAAAAGCCTGACTGCGACAATATCGGCAAGGCGATCTTGGACGGCTTAAACCGGATCGCCTTTGTCGATGACAGTCAGGTTTGGTGCATCGTCGCCATGAAGTCATGGGCGGAAAATCCCGAAACCATCGTCACCGTGGAGCCGTTCTGATGGGTAACATGCACGGGCCAAGGTCATTCCTTGTC
>JBBATJ010000019.1:0-1705 GCA_040398785.1 Cypionkella sp.
TTCATTGCTTTTCTTCGGTTGAGGTTTCCGTCGGCGGTCCCTCACGTTGGGCGTTATGCTGAGAAAATTTCCGCAGCGCGGCCTTGAGTTCTTCCGCGCACTCGAAATACACGGCGCGGCGTTCCCTCCATTCGTCGCCGTCCGCGTCCCACGCATCGTCACTGTTGCGGCCTTCCTCGCCGCAGCGCGTTCCCTCCGCTTCCCATTTGCGGACCAGTGCCGACATGATCGTATTCGTCGCCGCCTTGAACGCTTCGATGGTGTATCGGTCATCCATGCGCTCTTTTTTTGGTGGCGGGCAGCATTCATCCGCTGCGTCATTTTCCAGTTCTGAGTTCAGCGACGTAAGCGCATCTGGCAGCGTGGAGTGATGCTCTCCGCTGACTGACTCTGGGAGTTTCCGCCAGTTCATGGAGGCATAGATTCCATGCGGCGTTTTAGATGCCGTCAGAACGCCCCCATTTTCGAGAGCTATTGTGATCCAGTCGTGTTTCATAGGTATTGTGAGTGATATTCCCCGCTTCGCTTGTATTCCGCGATCCATTTCGCGTGCTGTGGATTGGCTTCGTCGTATTCGTCTTCGGTGCGGACATTTGAGGAGTCCCATCCGAGATCGACGTTTTCTTCCGCGATTTCCAATGCTGTTTCTTCGTCATCCGCTTCGACGCAGATCATTTTCTTAGCAGTGATTTCGATTTCGTAGTGTGGCATTTTCGGTGTTGGTTGGTGATTCAAAGAGCATAACAAGAGAGTGGATGCGACGGCGACTAGCCGCCTTGTTGGTTCGGGCTTCCATCTCGCCGCGCATCACTCCCGGCGTTAGATTTTTGGCGCGGCTCCGGGCGAACGCTTTCAAAGCCACCCCCGCCGCCCAGGGGAAATCCAAGACCGAAAGATTCTCGAAAATAATTCGCATTTCCCGTTGACGCGAATACTACAGCGTGGTAGTCTCTTACGTGTCGAGGGAATGAATCCCGAGACGCGAAACCAAAAGCCAAAAACACCAAATGAGCGCATCGAATAACGAAATCTGGAACGCAGCCGAACTCCTCACCGAATGGAAAGACGACAACTACACCTACAAGCTTCTTGAGGTTCCCCGCACCGCGATCGACGAGGACGCGGACGAAGAAAATGCACACCTGCTCATCGGCCTCGACTCGGGAAACGTCCGTCGCGTGGATGTGCTGCTCGACACCGCTTATGGCCGCACCATCGACGCGGAAAAATTGGAGCAGGTTCGGGTCGCTTCCGAGACCGCAGACGAGGATTTCGATGAAATCCTCGCAACCTACCTGTGATCTGGGCCGCCACTTTCCGCGAATCGCGCGGCAGCCTGACGCAAAAGCAGGCTGCCGCCGCGTGCGGCTACTCCGTGCAGGCCGTGAGGCATTGGGAGCAGGAGCTTCGGACACCCCACCCACGCGCGCAGGTGGGGATTTTGGCCGCGTTGCGGGGCGCGAAGAAACTCCGCCCGCCCCGCAGAAATTCCGGGTCGAAAGCGCCGCTCTAATTCGGCAAAAATCTAACCAGACGCTGGAAAGGACGGCGGCGACGCGATGATCGAGCAGAGAGGTCATTGGTCGCCGCCTTTCGGCTTACCGTTCTGCGGAAATAATTCAGACGCCCATTCGCACCATTGGCACTGGTCCTCGTCGCATTGGTTGTGGCCCGCGTCGTTCGGGTCGGCGTGGATTTGCATCAC
>JBBATJ010000020.1:0-1410 GCA_040398785.1 Cypionkella sp.
CTGACTGCTGCCAGCCACTCCCTGTTTCCCATGTGGCAATTCTGCCACTTGTGCAAACATGCACTCTGCATGCTGCCTCCCTGCTCCACCCCCTGATTGGCTTACCTCTGTTTTGCAGCCAGGTGGAGTCCCCTGGTTGGTCTGACAGGAATCCTCTGATTTCCTGCTGACCCCCTCTGCCACCGTGGAGACCATCTGTCCCCCTCTGCCACTTGGAACCCCTGTTCCTATAGGGCAGAATGACTCACCTGAGTCATTTCTTGGTGGCATTCTGCCACACTTGCAGAATTCCCTGTTGCTCCAGGTGGCACCAGGTTTGTACCCCTCTGGGCACCTGGTCCCCTCCCTGCCTCTCCTGAAGACTTTTCCCCCTCTGGCAGATCTCCCTGGTCTGCCTGCAGTCCTCCCTGAACTGCCACCTGTCCTTCCTGGACTGTCCCTGACGGTACACCTTGTACCTGTCCCCTGTGGCAGGTCCCTACCTGCCTCTAACTCCCCTGAGTTAGATCTGCCTGGTCTCTCCTGGCAGACTAAACCCAAACCCTTGGGTTTTTCCCTTGAACCCTCTGGTTCCCCTGAACCCCAACCCTTGGGGTTTTCCCTTGGAACCCCCTCCTGGGGTTTTGACCCTGAACCCCACCCTTGGGGTTTCTGCTCTGAAATCCCCTTCTGCTGGGGATTTTTCCCTGTAACCCCCTCTTGGGGTTTTTCCCTTTTCAGGCTCCCTGCCTGAACCCTGCGCACCTCTGCCTGCGCCCTTAGCCCATCTGGCTGAACCCTGCTGCAGCTTCCCTCTCGTCCGAGGTTTCCCTCCTCGGTTGCTGCAGACTTGAGGGGCTCTGTCCCCTCTCCCTTTCCCTGCCTCAACGCCATCCCTGTTTCTGCCCCCTGTGGCAGAAATTTCTCACCTGTTGAGCTTGGGCGGTTCTGCCCCTCTTCTCGCTCCCCTGTTTGGTGAGCCTCCCCTGAGGTCCCTTGACGTGGGCTTCTGCTGGTGGGGCCACTTGCCCTCTTCCCTTCTCCGGAGTTTCCCTCCCCGGACTTACCAGCCTTGGAGCATTCTGCCCCCTCTTCCCTTTTCTCCTCAGCCTGCTCGTCAGGCTGGCTGGCGCTTTCCCTTGCAGTGGGACTCCCTGCCCTTCTGCCGCCAGACTTGGGGCTCTCTTGCCCCCTCGTTCCCTCTTGAGCACTCCCGGTGCTCTCCCCGATCTGCAAACCAGCCCCTGATTCTGTTTTGGGCAGAAAGGTCTCACCTTTGGAGCTGGGACTTTCTGTCCCTCCCATTTGCTCCTCCCTTTGGCTTCCTTTCTCCGTTTCCTCCTGCTGGCCGCTCTCTTTGAGCTCCTGTTTCTCTGACAGGCGCTCGTACTTCCCCTGAAGTACACCCCACATTTCTGGGGCACTCTCACA
>JBBATJ010000021.1:0-1316 GCA_040398785.1 Cypionkella sp.
CTCCCACAAGCGAGAGATTTCCTTCGACAGCATCTCGTTGCTGTGATTGCTGTCGCAGAGGCTTTTGTTCAATGATTCAATTTGTTCTTGGGACTTACACGCTGTATCAGCAGCCAGCTGCAGCTTGAGTCGTCCGTCTTCTTCCGAGGTTTGGCGTGTCTTCTCAACCTCGGCATCCTTCGATTCAAGCGCCAGCTGCAGCTTGGTCTCCAGAGAAGATATCTCTGCATGAGAAGCCGTCAAAGACTTCTGCAGCTCATTTCGAGATTGTTCCGTCGATTTGATCCTGTCTTCTAGTTGAGCCAGCAACACATTCGCCACAGCCAGCTGCTTCTGGCACTCGATGAGCTTAGCCTCTGTGCCAGCAGCCTTCTCTCGAAACACTCCGAAGCTATCCTCTACAGTGGAAAGCAGCTCCGCACATCTGTCTTTCTCGTTCTGCAGCTGCTGCGACTCCCTCGCAAGCATCTCGTACTTATGCCGACTGTCAACGATCTGCTCACGGAGCTTGGCATTCTGCTCTTCTGAGCATCGCAAAGTATCAGCCTGAGCTTCGAAGCGGCTCCGAAAGCTGTCCGTATCGAGCGACGATCGGGCCACATCTACATTCGCAACAGAAAGCGTGCTCTTCAGATCTCGTATCTCAGACTCCAGTAACAAGAACTCCTCGCGAGACCGTGAGCCACTATCCTGATCGGTTGAACGCTTTTCCTCTGACAACTTCAAGTCAGCCAGCAGCTTTTCGTTACTCAAAGTCAGCAGCGCAATCTTCCGCTCGGCGTCATCGACAGCCGCCTCGCGAGCAGCAAGGAGCGCCTGTATACTCTCGGACAACGCACGTTGATCCCCCAGTTCGCCTATCGTCAGCCTCAACTCAGAAGCCATCGAATCGGCTTTCAAACGGCTCGCCGCAAGATCCTCCTCCAACCGCAGCAACACCAAACGACCCGCTGCTATCTCTTCGTGCAACAGTTCTGCGCCTGATACATCGGCAGCGTGCTTGTGACGCACCTGCTCCAGTTGGCTATAAAGCTCCGCTATGGCAGCATCGTTATCTCGTCGAACAAAGTCGTCGCGAGCTGTGTCGAAGGCGACTTGAGCATCGCGAAGGGACAATTCAAGCTCTGAGACAACGCCCATCAGTTTTGCTATCTCACTTGACTTGGCATTGTTTAGCTCGTCTGACGCATGCAGGTCGCTCTGGCTCGTCAATAGCGATGATAAAGCACCCCGAAGCTCAGCTTCCAATGCAGCGATCCTCTCGCAAGACGAAGACGACGACTTCTCGGCTTCAACGCGACACTGATCAGCTGCCG
>JBBATJ010000022.1:0-1283 GCA_040398785.1 Cypionkella sp.
TCGCGTCGCACGATTAAAGGCATTGCCACATTATCCAAGGCCGAAAACTCAGGCAACAAATGATGAAACTGATAAACAAAGCCTAAAGCATGATTACGCAAGCGGCTGCGCTGAGCTTCAGACAAGCCGTCCGTGGTTTGCCCAGCAACCATGATCGACCCTGAACTGGGCAAATCCAACAAGCCCAAGGCGTGTAAGAGCGTACTTTTGCCAGAGCCCGAAGCCCCTACCACTGCTACCATCTCGCCACGTTCAATGGCGATGCTGACATCGACCAAGACATCGATGCGGTTTAGTCCGTCATCATAATGTTTAGATAAATGCGAGGCTTGCAAAGCAAAATCAGTCATGGCGCAAGACCTCGGCGGGTTGCAGACGTGACGCGCGCCAGCTTGGATATAACGTCGCCAACAACGACATAATCAATGAAGTGATGCCGATACTGGTGATGTCAGATAGCCGTGGATCAGATGGCAAAGTACTGATGAAATAGATTTCGCGCGGCAAAAACTGAGCGCCGATCATGCGCTCGATGGCAGGCACGATGACATCAATATTGAGTGCAATAGCCGAGCCGCCCACTACCCCCAACAGCGTGCCGATCACACCGATCAAAGCACCTTGTACCAAAAATATCCGTGCAATCTCGCCAGGCGTTGAACCGAAGCTGCGCAAAATGGCGATATCAGATTGTTTATCTTTAACCGCCATCACAAGTGAGGACAACAGGTTGAACGCAGCCACCGCCACAATCAAGGCCAAAATCAAAAACATCATGCGCTTTTCAGTTTGCACCGCGGCAAACCAGGTGCGATTGTTACGTGACCAGTCTGCCACAGCCACTGTAGTTGGCAACAAAGGCACTAACTCTTGTGCAATTTGAGGGGCGCGATACATATCATTGACGCGTAGCCGCACACCCGCCATAGCGCTGTCGCGAAACAGCTTGGCCGCATCGGTCACATCAACAAATGCTAAAGACGAGTCATATTCGTAATGGCCCGAGCGAAACGTACCTACTAGGGTGAACTGCCGCATCCGCGGTGAAAAACCTGCGGGGCTAATGTTGGCAGACGGTGCGAGCATCATGATCGTTTGACCGATACGCACATTTAAAACGTCAGCCAGATCCTGCCCAAGCACAATGCCAAATTCGCCAGCCTTCAGATCCGTTAAGCGGCCGCGTACCATTTGACTGCCGACCTGTGACACATCTTTCTCAGTTACCGGGTCAATGCCACGTACCTGCACGCCGCGTAACTCTTGCCCGCGCATCAACATGC
>JBBATJ010000023.1:0-1275 GCA_040398785.1 Cypionkella sp.
ATGGCGAAGAGGTGAAGTTTGGTGGCGGTAAGGTGATTCGTGATGGCATGGGTCAGTCGCAACGCATGAGTAAAGATTGCGTGGATACCGTGCTGACCAATGCGCTGATCATTGACTACTGGGGCATCGTCAAAGCTGACATCGGGATTAAAAATGGTCGTATCTCTGGTATCGGTAAAGCAGGTAACCCAGATGTCCAACCGGGTATCACGATTGTTGTGGGTCCCGCGACTGAAGTGATCGCAGCCGAAGGCATGATTGTCACGGCCGGTGGCATTGATAGCCATATCCATTTGATCTGCCCGCAACAAATCGAAGAGGCCTTGAGCTCAGGCGTGACCACCATGATTGGCGGCGGTACGGGCCCCGCGACCGGCACCTTTGCTACCACCGTCACACCGGGCCCTTGGCATTTGGCGCGTATGCTGCAGGCGATGGAATCTTATCCAATCAATATTGGTTTGTTGGGCAAGGGCAATGTATCGGTACCGGGTCCCTTGCACGAACAGATCGAAGCGGGCGCGGTCGGTTTGAAATTGCACGAAGACTGGGGCAGTACGCCAGCCGCCATCGATAACTGTTTAAGCGTGGCTGACGAAACCGACACGCAAGTCGCGATTCACACCGACACCTTAAACGAGTCAGGTTTTGTTGAAGCGACGATTGATGCGATCAAAGGGCGTGTGATTCACACGTATCACACCGAGGGTGCAGGGGGTGGTCATGCGCCGGATATCATTCGCATTTGTGGTGAATCCAATGTGTTGCCCTCGTCAACCAATCCGACACGGCCCTTCACGATCAACACGCTAGACGAGCATCTTGATATGTTGATGGTGTGTCATCACCTTGATGCCTCAATCGCTGAAGATATCGCGTTTGCCGAAAGCCGTATCCGTCGCGAGACTATTGCCGCTGAAGATATCTTGCATGATATCGGCGCGTTTTCGATGATTTCGTCAGATAGCCAAGCGATGGGTCGTGTGGGCGAGGTGATTATGCGTACCTGGCAGACCGCACACAAGATGCGCGAGCAACGTGGCTCGATGAGCGAGGCAGGGTTTTCAGATCCGTCAACCAGCGACAACGCACGCATCAAACGTTACATCGCGAAGTACACCATTAACCCAGCGATTACGCACGGGATGGACAAAGAGGTTGGTTCCATTGAGGTTGGTAAGTTCGCCGATTTAGTCTTGTGGCGGCCGGCTTTTTTTGGGGTCAAACCTTCTACTGTGATCAAGGGTGGGCAGATTGCGATGGCGGCGATGGGTG
>JBBATJ010000024.1:0-1157 GCA_040398785.1 Cypionkella sp.
TTTGGGATGGACAAGAGATGCGAGAGTCTTCGCGCAATCGACACGATCCATCAGCGCTGCCGGAAGCAAGATTGGAGCGAGCGAACCGTCAGCCAAATCCGGAGCCTGGGTCAGCGGCGCGCCAAGAGCGACTTCCATCAGAAGGTCGATCGGGTCCCAGTCGTCTGTGCCGATGAGTTTGCGCGCTTTCTCCGCCATTCGGATGCGGGCAGCGATTTTCTGGACTGGGGCATCGCTCATGCGCGCATTATCGCTCGATTTTTGGCAAAATAAAAGCTAAAATAAGCTAAAATAAGTGATGATAAGCAACCGCACGAAGACTTCCATTCGCGCATTTTGCTCAGAATTTGATGGTGGTCAAGGTAGATTGATCACCGGAGAGCCATTTCGCATAACTGCTGATGGGGAATGGGCCATTCGCATCGGCTTTACCAGAGTTGTAAGAGGCCAAGGAATAGTTCCTTTCATCGGGCGAATACTGCGCATGACGACTGGTGAGCCGTTGTCAGATGCATCGGCTGTTGCTTTTGTATTGATGGCGCGCAAAGGGGCGCTCAGTGAATCGGTGATGGCTGAGCTTCGGGCGGCGTCCATTGCGGATTTCGTCGCGATATCGCGGATTGGGGCGCGTCTCAGATCGAGAACTCGGATCCGTAAACGCCCATAGGGAGGCCGTAGAGGCCTGTCAGGCCCCTCTCGGCGCCTACCCCCCAGCCCAGGGGGCTAGAGGGGTGTAGAGCGCACGCTCCGCAAAAATGCAGGCGGTTAGGTCGCCCAGGGTGCGTATACGACGGACGGTTCCCGGTGAAAGGCGATCCCCAAGGCGCCAAAACTCCTCGCCGGTGAGGAAACTGAGTGCCAATTGGCCATTATCGTCCCACCCCGCTACAGCGCAAGTGAATGACTTGGCCTTGCTGGCTCGCATATGCCAGACATTCTGAGCCGGGCGCTTCTTGACGATCAGATCGCCATGACGGTCTAGGTGCCAGAACTTGAGCTCAACCGGCACCCATAGATGGCCGAGTGGCAACCAGCAATCTGCGCAGCCTACCGTTCCGCCTGGAGCGGCCTCCGTCCATGTCGGCTCGCGCGGCCACACATTCTTGATCCATCTGCGGACATCGGCTTCCTTCATCCGCCGAGCATACGCGCGGTGC